>CAVQUB010000006.1:0-247026 GCA_963716725.1 uncultured delta proteobacterium | reverse complement strand
CGACGCCAAGAAGTCCTGCGAGAGCGCGGGCAAGCGCCTCTGCAAGCGCAGCGAGTGGACGCTCGCCTGCGAAGGGCCGAAGCGGGCGCCGTACCCCTACGGTTGGGAGCGCTCCCCGAGCCCCTGCAACGTGGGACGGCCCGTCGCGGAGGCCGATGCGAAGAAGCTGGTGTCGCCGGCGACCCGAGCGGCGGAGCTCGCGAGGTTGTGGCAGGCGGACCCCATCGGCAGCCATCCGGAGTGCGTGAGCGCTTTCGGCGCCTTCGACATGGTCGGCAACGTCGACGAGTGGACCGACAATTCAGACGAAGGCGGGGCGCAGATCTCGACGCTCAACGGCGGCTATTGGGGACCGGTCCGAAACACCTGCCGGCTGACGACGAAGACCCACGGTCCGGAGTTTCAGTTCTATCAAATTGGGTTCCGCTGCTGCGCTGAGGCAGAGGACGGAATCTCCCCGAGCCTGCCGGCGCCACCCCTTCCGAAACACGAGCTCGACCAGAGAAAAGGGCCGGAAGGTTGGCCGGTCCCCGTGAGTGAGGATTGTGGACCCCGCGGCGTCGAGCCGAGCGGTTAGGCTTCGCGTCCCGATGTTGGCCGTGGTCCTGCGCGATGGAGTCGGTCGGGGAGCGCGTCGCGGTCCGCTGCTCGCGCTCGCGGTGGGCTCCGTCGCCCTGCTGGCGGCAGGTGCCCTGCTGCTCCTGCTCGGTCCGCTATCCGGACGCCGTCAACCCGCGCGCCTGGGGCTCGCGCCGCGAAGCTGGTTCGAGCCCGCGGCGGGCCGCGCGGCGGCCCCGGCTCCGTCGGCAGCCACACCTCTGCCCAGCGCGGCGTGTTCACCCGACATGCAATTGGTCGACGGCGTCTACTGTCCCTACGTCGGACACCGCTGCGTGGAGTGGATCGAGGAGAGTCGTGATCGCTGTCGTCGCTACGACGAGAAGATCCTCTGCGAGGGAACCAAGGTGCCCAAGCGGTTCTGCATCGATCGCTACGAATACCCCAACCAGGTTGGCGCCTATCCGGTGGTCATGGCCAGCTGGGTGGAAGCGGAGCGAGCCTGTCTCGCGGAGGGCAAGCGGCTCTGCACCGAAGACGAGTGGACCTTCGCCTGCGAAGGCGAAGCGCGGCTACCCTATCCCTACGGCTTCGAGCGCAACTCCGACGCTTGCAACATCGATCGCCGCTACCGCGACCCGGACTTCTCGGCGTTCTCCCACGACCGCCAGGTGTCGGACGAGGTGGCGCGCCTCGATCAACGCGTTGCGAGCGGTTCGATGTCGAAGTGCGTCAGCCCCTTTGGCGTCCACGACATGACGGGCAACGTGGACGAGTGGGTCACCAATGAGGCGCCCAAGGCCGACGCCGGCGAGGACGTGTCGAGCTTGAAGGGCGGTTACTGGGGTCCGATCCGGGCACGGTGTCGGCCGGTGACGAGCTCCCACAACCGCTGGTTTCGCTTCTACCAAGTCGGGTTCCGCTGTTGCTCGAAGGCGCAGGGGTGACATTTCTCAGGGATTTCAGCGGTTGTGCCGGCACGCGTCCGCTGTTGCCCCACCCGCCGCGTTCGACTAGCTTTCCGGGCGTGGAGCTTGCATGGGCCGACGTACCTTCCCTGCCGAAGACTGCGGGCCGAAGGTGCGCGTTGGTCCCGCCGAGCCGCCGGGCCCATAGCTCAATCGGTCAGAGCCCCCGGCTCATAACCGGGCAGTTCCTGGTTCGAACCCAGGTGGGCCCACAACCAGCCTTGGGGGATTCTCGCGTGACAAGGAGCCCTGCCCCGCCGTGAAACTGCAACCGCAAATTGACGCGCTCGAGCGTCTGTCCTCACTCGATGCGGAGCTCAAGACGCTCCACGACCACCTGGGCCGCGAACGCGAGATCCTGTCCAGCAAGCGACAGTCGCGGGAAGAGCTCGACGGAAAGCTCGTACGCGATCGCCAGAGCGTCGAAGAGATGGATCGCATGCGCAACGAGCTGCTGCTCGAGCTCAGGCAGATGAGCAACCAGATCGAGAAGTCGCGGGAGAAACTGCCGCGCTGTCGCACCGAACGGGAAGCGAACGCCGCGCAGCGAGAGATGGAGGAGCTGCGAAAGCTCTTCCGAGACCGCGAGATCGAAGTCGAAAGGCTCAACGGCTTGGCGGAGCAGGCGCGCCTGGGCATCGAGACGACCACGACCGACCGCGACAAGATCGCAGCAGAGCTCGGCGAGACCGAAGGCGAGATGACGACGCGCCTCGGGGAGCTCGAGGCCGAGGCTTCCGCCAAAGAGGCCGTGCGGAAGGATCTCGTGGGCCAAGTGCAGCCCACCCTGTATCGGCGCTACGAGCTGGTGCGCAAGCGCCGCGGCTCGGCGGTCGCCTGCACGACCGACGGGACGTGCAGCGAATGTCATATGCGTCTGCCACCGATGCTCTACCAACAGATCCGGCACAACGAGGATTTCTCCCAGTGCCCGAGCTGCAATCGAATCCTCTACTTCAAGTTCGAAGCCCAACCCGACGAAGCGTCAGAGTCGGAGGACGGCCCGTCCACGGGACCGTGAGCCTCGTGGCGCGGCGCGACGGAGAGGGGGCGGACTCGTCATGAAGGCTTGTCCGGGCTGCGCCCGGCTGTTCCCGGACGACGCCGGGTTCTGCCCCATCGACGGCAACGAGTTGGTCAGCGCGACCCAGGCGCCGATTGCCGCGGCCGATGGCGATCCGCGGGTGGGTCAGATCATGTGCGGGCGCTACCAGATCCGGCGCATCGTCGCGGATGGCGGCATGGGGCGCGTCTACGAAGCGCTCGACATGACCGAGAAGCGCAACGCGGCGATGAAGATCCTGCACCCCGACGTGGCCACCGACGCCGTGTCGCTCGAGCGGTTTCGTCGCGAGTTCGAGATCAGCTCGCTTCTGCCCCACGACCACATCGTGGACGTGTGGGACTTCCAGGCCACGCACGACGGCAGTTACGCGCTCGTGATGGAGTTCCTGTACGGAGAGGAGCTCCGCGCGACCCTCAAGCGCGAGAACGTGCTGCCGCCCGAGCGTGTGATCCGTATGGTGAGTCAGGTCGCGATTGGCCTCGACGGAGCCCACGTGCGGAAGCTGGTCCACCGCGACTTGAAGCCGGACAACGTCTTCTTGTGCCAGACCCGAGAGGGCGACATCGCGAAGATCCTCGATTTTGGTTCGGTCAAGGACAAGAGCGATCCCGCCAAGAAGCTCACGGTCATGGGCACGACCATCGGATCGCCGTACTACATGGCGCCGGAGCAAGCGCAGGGACTGGAGACCCTCGATCATCGAGCGGACGTGTGGGCGCTCGCGGCCATCAGCTACGAGTGCTTGGTGGGGACAGTGCCCTTCAAGGGCAACAACGGCCCGAGCATCCTGCTCGAGATCCTGACCAAGGAGCCGCCGGCGCCAAGCATCGCGGCGCAGGGCAAGCCTCATCCCGTTCCGCCGACCGTCGATCGAGTGATGCTGCACGCGTTCAAGAAGAACCCGAGCCTGCGTATCCCCTCGGTTGGCGCCTTCGCGGACGCGTTGGGGCAGGCCTACGGCCTCGAAGGTACGCACCGAGACTGGGCGACCCTGCCGCAGGAGCACCTGGCGGCAGCCATTGCCCAGCGGCTCCCTCAACTGATGCAGGTCGTGGTCGCCCCGGCCCGGGACGAGGCGGACAATTTCTTCGGCGAGAGCGAGTCTCTCGGCGCTGCACCCGGCGCTGCACCCGGCGCGGCGCCCGGCGCGGCGCCCGCGATGCCCGTGGGGCAGGGGGGCTATTCCCCGCCCTACGCCGACGATCTGGTCCCCATGGGTGTGCCCAAGATCGGTAACTTTGCGCTGATCGTGGCCTTCGCGGTGGGCGGGATTGCGCTGCTCGTCGGCGTGCTGCTCGTCGTCGTGTTGACGCGCTGAGTTGCGAGGGAACTCCTGGCGCGCTCGGACCGTAGCAAGCTCTGATGCATGTCGTGACCGCGTATGGCCCCGGTTTGGGTGCTGTGGTATCCACCGGGTTCATGACCCACCTGCGCTCTCCCATCTCCACCTACACTGGACGCGTCAGCCTGCTCTTGGCTGCGGCGACGTTGATCGCCTTCGGTTGCAGCAAGGAAGCAACGCCGAGCGCTGAGCAGCCGAAGCCGCCCTCCCAGAATCAGGCGACGGAGCTGACCCCGGCGGCGGTGGCGGTGGGCGACAAGTCGGGAGCGGCCCCGGTCAAGGCCGAAGGCGCCGACGAGGCCGCCGGCGAAGGCGAGCCGGTGGATCTGAAATCGGCGAAGGCGGCGTACTCCGAGGCGAACTTCTCGCTCAGCATGGCCGCGAGCGGCGCCTACAAGGCCGGACAAGAGGGCAAGGTCGAGATCGTGCTCGAGGCCAAGGCGCCGTTTCACGCCAACGACAAGTACCCTTACAAATTCAAGACCCAGGAGTCGCCGGGCGTGACCTACCCGGTTGCGGTCGTGAAGAAGGATCAGGCCAAGGTCGAGAACATGAAAGTGACCATGCCGGTTGCCTTCACGGTGGCCGATGCGGGCAAGCAGCGAGTTTCGGGCGTGTTTCACTTCTCGGTGTGCACGGACGACAAGTGCCTGATCGAGAAACGCGCGCTCGCGGTCGACGTCGACGTGAAGTAAGCGCGCATCTGGTAGGCTCGCCCAATGGGCGGAAAGCGCATCCTCGACGAGCTTCGGCAAATCGCCGGGCAGGTGCAGCGGGGCTTCGAGCAAGAACGACGCGTTCTGTCGTTCCAAGAGTACCTTGAGCTATTTGCTGCGGATCCGCTCCGTCACTCCCGGGACGCGGCTTACTACCTGCGGGACATGTTCGAGCACTATGGACGGCGATCGGTCGAGCGTCCGTGGGGGGAAGAGACGCGCTTCGCGCTCTTCGACCAGCCCTTTGCCGACCAGGGAGCTCCCGTGCGCGACACGCTGGTCGGGCAGGAGGCGCTGCAAGGGGAGCTGTTCCGCGCGCTCAACAATTTCGTGCGCGAGGGGCGGCCCAATCGCATCGTGCTCATGCACGGACCGAACGGCTCTGCCAAGAGCACCGCGGCGGCGTGCATCATGCGCGCGCTCGAGCACTATTCGACGCTGGACGTCGGCGCGCTTTACCGCTTTCACTGGGTATTTCCCAGCCAGCGCGAGCTGAAGGGCGCCATCGGTTTCGGCGGCAAACGCTCGGCGGTTTCCGGGGCGGACGGCAGCTACGCGCACCTGCCCGAGGACCAGATCGACGCGCGCCTGTTCGTCGAGGTGCGCGACCACCCGTTGTTTCTGCTGCCCGAAGATGCGCGGACCGCGCTGCTCGACCGGCTCTATCGCGAGTCCGGGACCCAAGACCCGCCTCCGACCTGGATCTCGAGCGGGAACCTGTCGCACAAGAGCAAGCAGGTCTACGAAGCGCTGCTCTCGAGCTACGAGGGCTCGCTGGAAGAGGTGCTGCGCCACGTGCAGGTGGAGCGTTACTTCATCAGCCAGCGCTACCGGGTTGGCGCTGTCACTCTTGGACCCCAGCTCTCGGTGGACGCAGGCGAGCGCCAAGTCACGGCAGACCGTTCGCTTTCCGCGCTGCCGTCCGCGTTGCAGGCGGTGACGTTGTTCGAGGCCTTCGGTGAGCTGATCGAGGCGGCCGGCGGACTGCTCGAGTTCTCGGACATCCTCAAGCGACCCCTCGACGCGTTCAAGTACCTGCAGATCACCGCCGAGACCGGCGAAGTCGCGCTGCGCTCCCAGAACGTGCAGGTCAACTGCGTGATGGTCGCGAGCGGCAACGAAATTCACCTCTCCGCGTTCCGCGAGCACCCGGAGTTCGAGAGCTTTCGCGGCCGGCTCGAGCTGATCAAGGTCCCCTACCTCCGGAGCTACGTCGACGAGCAGCGCATCTACGACACGCAGATCGCCCCTCAAGTGAAGAGACACGTCGCGCCCCACGCGACGGCCGTCGCGGCCATGTTTGCCGTGCTCACCCGGATGCGCCGGCCCATGGCCGACCGCTACGAGAAGCCGATCCGAGACCTGATCGGGGATCTGACGGCGATGGAGAAGTTGGATCTCTACGCCACTGGAACCACGCCTTCGCGCCTCGACGACGAGAGCGCCAAGCTGCTGCGCTCGGCCATCGCGGAGGTGTACCACGAGAGCGAGTCCTACCCGATCTACGAGGGCTCCACCGGCGCCAGTCCCCGGGAGATGCGCACGCTGCTCTTCGACGCGGCGCAGAGTCCGCGCTTCGACTGCCTGTCGCCATTCGCGGTGCTCGAAGAGCTCGACCGGCTCTGCGAGCGCACCAGCGAGTACGCCTGGCTGCAAGAGGACAAGGTGGCGGGCGGCTATCACGACCACGAGTTGTTTCGCGTCGAACTGCGCGACCGCCTGCTCGAGACCCTGGAGGACGAGCTGCGTGTTGCGAGTGGCTTCGTGGACGAGACGCGCTACCGCGAGCTCTTCGATCGCTACATCACCCACGTGAACTACTGGCTCAAGGGCGAGAAGCTGCTCAATCCGTTGACCGGGCAGTACGAAGACGCCGATCCGCAGCTGATGGGCGAGGTCGAGACGCTGCTCGGCACGCCGGACAAGCCGGAAGATCTCCGCCAATCGCTGATCAGCCGGGTTGCGGCCTGGGCCATCGATCACCCCGACGACCCCATCGACAACAGTCGGGTCTTCGCGACGCTGCTCAAGCGCATGCAAGATTCGGTGTTCGTCGAGCGTCGCGTCGCGGTGGCCCGGCTCGCTCGCGACTTGGTCGTGCTCCTGCGACAAGACGGCGACGGGCTCGACGACGCCAGCGCGGCCGAGGCGCGATCCGCGCTGGAGCGTCTCAAGTCCCGCTTCGGCTACGAGGACGTCTCGGCGGGCGATGCGATGACGGCGCTGGTTCGCGAACGTTTGGCCGACCTGCTCAGCTGAGGGCACGTGGCGGAGAGCACCGCCCTGGGGCGCCGGACGCTCGGTTTTTGGAGCCTGCTCGCCCTGGGCGTCAACGGCATCGTCGGCGTGGGGATCTTCTTCGCGCCGAGCGAGGTCGCGGCCCTGGTGCCGGGCTTCGCGGGGATCCTGGTGTACGCGGCGACGGCGGCGTGTCTGCTGCCGGTGGCGCTGGCCTATGCCTCACTCGGGAGCCGATTCGCCGAAGACGGCGGGCCCTACGTCTGGGCCCGTGCCGCCTTCGGGCCCACGGCGGGATTCGCGGTGGGGTGGGTGGCCTACGTGTCAGCGTTGTTCAGCACTTCGGCGGTGATCGCGGGGCTGAGCCAGCACGCGGGCCCCCTGCTTGGTTTCGAGGGCGTCCTCGCGCAGCGAGGCTTCGCCGCGTTGACCATCGTCGGCTTGGCCGCGACGGCGGCGTCGGGACTGTCGCCGAGCGCATTCGTGTGGAACACGATCACCCTCTTGAAACTGCTCCCGCTGCTGCTCCTGGGGGCGCTGTTTTCTCTCGGCTCGCACAGCTTGCCCATCGCGGGCCCTCCAGCCGGCGTGGACTTTGCGCGGGCGGCGCTGGTCGTGGTGTTTGCCACCCAGGGCTTCGAGATCGTCCCTGTGCCCGCGGGCAATGCGCGCGGCTCGCATCGGGCGGTTCCGGCCGCAACAGTCCTGTCGCTGGTGTTTGCCGCGTCGCTCTATTTGGTCTTGCACGCGGCGTGCGTCGCCGCCGTCCCTGGGCTGGCGTCCAGCCGGGCTCCGCTGGTGGCGCTCGGCGTCGCTCTCGGGGGACAAGGCGTCGGCTCCCTGGTTGCCGTGGGCACCAACTTGTCGGCGCTCGGCATCGCGTTCGGGATGTTCGCGATGACGCCGCGGTATCTGTCCACCCTGGGGCGAACGGACGGACTTGGGCCGTGGATCGGGCACGAAGACGCGCGGCACGTCCCCCAGCGCGCCCTGTGGATCAGCGCGGCGCTGGTGCTCGCCTGCGTGCTTTCCGGGCGGCTCATGCAGCTGTTCGCCCTGTCGAGCGTGGCGGTCCTGGCCCAATACGGGATGAGCATGGCCTCGCTGGTGAAGCTGTCCTTTGGCCGAAAGAGTGGGCTTCGACCCTGGCACGCCTGGCCGGCGCCCCTCGCGCTCGGTGCGGTCTGGCTCATCGCTCGAGCGGCGAGGTTCGGTGAACTCGTGGTGGGCGCGGGCGTGTTGCTCGCGGGCGGCCTCCTGCTTTGGGTGCGAAGGCGTCGCGGCTAGACCGGGGCGTCCGTGGATCCCCCAACGAGAAATCCGGACGGTGCGCCGCTTGGGGCTGTCCCGACGTCCGGCCAGGTGTAGATTGTCGCCGCTCGTGGCATGGGGCTCGCGCGGGTAGCCAAAGCGAGAGGGCAGGGTGCTTCGGAGCCCTGCCTTTTTCGTCATTGCACCGGGAGCGTGTGATCCAGTGAACCTCATCGATACTCATTGTCACCTCGACACCGGCTACTTCGCCGAGGGTGCCGACGCGGTCATCGCCCGCGCGCACGACGCCGGGGTCTCCGCCTTCGTGGCCGTCGGCGTCGGTGGCGTGGACGCGGCGCGCTTCGCCATAGCCCTCGCACAGCGTCGCCCCGATGTCGTCGCGACCGTGGGCATCCACCCTCACGAGGCGTCGAGCTTCTCGCCGGAGCTGCTGAGCGTTTTCGCTGAGCTCAGCGCCGATCCTCGGGTCGTCGCCGTCGGAGAGATTGGCCTCGACTACCACTACGACCACTCGCCGCGTGACGTGCAGCGTGAGGTGTTCCGACAGATGATCGGCTTCGCCCGTGAGCGACGCCTGCCCATCGTCGTGCACACACGGGAGGCGGCGGCAGACACCCTCGAGATATTGGAACGCGAAGGGGCGAACGACGTCGGCGGGGTGATCCACTGCTTCAGTGAAGATCGCGCCTTTGCCCAGAAGGCCCTCGATCTGGGCTTCGACCTGTCGTTTTCCGGCGTCGTGACCTTCAAGAACGCGAAGAGCGTGCACGACGTCGCCGCGTGGGCTCCGGCCGATCGAATCCTGGTCGAGACGGACGCTCCCTACCTGGCCCCACATCCCCTGCGCGGAAAGCGCTGCGAGCCTGCCCACGTCGCCCACACCGCGCGCGCCGTGGCGGCGCTCCGCCACATTTCCTTCGAAGACCTCGCCCGGCTCAGCACCGAGAATGCCTGCCGGCGTTTCGGCCCCGCCCTGGCGGCGGCGGCGGGTATCGGACACAATGATGGGGAATGAGGCGGCCCCGAATTCTTGCCCCACCGGGAGCGCTCGCGACCTCGGTGGCGCTGCACGTCGGGGTGATCGGGCTTGGGGCCTGGCTGCTGCATCGATCGCTCGATGACTCGCGGCTCGGCGAACATGCCGCGCCCACCGTCGAGGTGACCCTGGAGCCCGGCGAGGTCGAGCTTCCCGAGGTCTCCAGGCAGGGGCTCGCCGGATCAGCGGATCCCGAAGCGATGCTCAGAGAACGCCCGGCCTCAGGGCCATTCGGCGGCGAACGTCCGCCGCGCCCGGACCTGGACTCTGCGGGTCGGGGCGGCACCGTCGAGGCGAGCGAGCGGGCGCTGAACCTCGCCGATAGCATCGACGGGCTGAGCCTCGATCGCGATCCGCTGAACCGACTCGATCGAAGCCAAGTGCAGCGCCTCGCGACGGCCAAACACCGGGCGTCCCACGACGACCGCCGCGCAACGCCCAACCCGATGGAGCTGTCGTTCGTCGCGTCGGGCAAGGGCAAGCTCGCGATCCGTCGGCAGCCCGCCGAGCGCGACCCGTCGCGCGGCAGTAACATCGGCGCCGCGGCATCGGATCTCGGCGGCGTGATCGGCGGCCCAGCGACGGAGGAGGGCAGCGGCCCCGAACCCGCGGCGGGCGCCCGGGAGTCCGGCGCCGAGCGCGACGTCGCGCCGCTCGGGACTCACGCTGGCGCTCTGGGACGAGACTTTCGCCGCAGCGCACGTGTGGTGCTGGCCCGACCGATGGTGCCGGCTGCGCGCGCGGCGGTCCCATCGCTGAACAAAGCGCGGCCCAACGACGACACCGACAGCTCGCAAGACGTCGCAAACGCTGTCTCATCGCTGATCCACGCGAGCACGGCCGGCGGCCGCGCGGGCGCAGGAGTTGGAGGCGACACTGGCCCGGGTCGGCCTGCGAGTGGCGGCGCGGTCGGCTCGGGTTCGCGCTCTTTGGCGTCCGGGACCGGCCCCGGAGCGTTGCTCGACGTCGGGGCCGACGCCGGCGTGATCGGCTACTTTCGCGGAGTCGAGCGCAAGGTCGAGCCCTTCTGGCGCAAGGCCTTTCCAGAGTGGGCCATCGCCGATGGCCGGTCGGGACTCGTCACGGTGACCATCGTGATCCAAAGGGACGGCAGGCTCGCCTCCGTCGCGGTCGCTCGCTCGAGCGGCATCGACGAGTTCGATCGCAACGTTGTCGCGGCGGTCAGACGTGCGGCGCCCTTCGGTCCGCTGCCGGCTCGGCTCCTGCCGGGACCCCAGCCGCTGCGCATGACCTTCGACGCGACCAACCCGGCAGTCGGGCGGGACGGGCCCGGCAAGGGACGGCGGGGCGGATCCTGACTCCGACCAGGGCTGCGAGCGCTCGCTCGAGTTGATCGCTGCGCGATCACAAGACCGTCCCCACTCATGGCAAGAACAGTTGCAAGAGCAACCAGACGAGCGTCGCGATGGTCAAGAGCGCGATTCCGGCCAGCGCCAGCGCCACTCCCACGCCGGTGCGCATCCCGCGTACGGGCCACGGCTCTCCCAGCAGTCGACCATCGACCGCGAGCGCCGCGACGTACCAGCCATCCTCCCTCTCGTTCGCGACATAGTGCCCGATCCCCGGCTCGCGCAACCGGTAGCGCAGCCACACGAAGGGAACTAGCAGCTGGAGCGGTTCCGACTGCACGTCGAACGCGAAGGAAAAGCGCAACAGCGAAATGCCGCGCGAGGTCGCGTCGAGCCGCATCGTTGATTCGACGACGCGCTTTAGGCGCTGATCGAGCTCCGCGCGGCCCGGGCTCCACGAGGGTTCGTAGGTCGCGACTTCATGCTGGTATGGCGCGTCGAGCAGAAGCCAGAGCGGCGGCGAAGTATCGTCGGCGGGGATGGCGAAGCGCCCAACGTGGTCCCAGGGGTAGTCGACGGCCTGCGGGACCAACCTGCGCCCGAAGCTGATCGGGCGCAGACCGATGGGTGCGAATAGCTGCGGTGGTGGCTCGGCGAGCTCAGATCCGTTTGCCATGGCGGTGAGCGAACCGCGCTGGATGACGAAGCGGTGATATTCGACGTGGGTCTCGACGGACGTGAACTCGACGCCAGTCTGAGCGAGCGCTGCGCGGAGCGCGTTGGTCGCGGTCTCCACGGGCGGCGCCGGGAGGCGGTGAGTTTCGAGCAGGGGCTCTCGCATGCGCGCCGCGCTGAGGGTGGTTCAGCTACCGAGTCCTACCACGACACCGCCGCCGCGCTCCGGGCGCCGCGACCTCGCATCCGACCGCTCCCCGGCGCTAGCCCCGGTCATCGACCGGCTCCTGCACCAGGCGCCCGCAACGGCCGGCGAAGGCCGCGCTCCGCTCTCCGACTTCCGATCGAGAATGAGCACCTGTGGAAGGGTCTTGACCGATTGCGGGCGACCGCACATAGTCCCGGCCCCATTTAGCCGAAGTAGCTCAGCTGGTTAGAGCACGCGCTTCATAAGCGTGGGGTCGTCGGTTCAAGTCCGACCTTCGGCACCCGGAATCATTCGGGTTTCGATCTTCGCCCTCGGGAGTTTCTGCATGAACGATGCTCAAACTCGGCAGCGCGGCGGACGGAACTCTGCGCATCTTGGCCGTGTTCAGCAGGTAGCGCTGGTGGGCCTTCACGTCGGTCGCACCGGATAGCGCCATCGCTGAACGAGTTCGGGCTTCTCGACGCCGAATGCTCGCAGACGGGCTCACCGGCTGGTTCCTGGAGGACACGCAGCAGCTCCCTGAGCTGCTAGTGACCCCGTACCTCCGGCGATGGCGAGGCGCGGCGCTCCGAGCGCGGAAGGGTGTCTGAGGTCGGGTCAGCCTTGCGACAGCGGTGATCGCAGGGCAGCGCCGCCGCAGGTTCCAGGTCCCGGGAAACCTGGGGTTGAGCCCCGCGCCCGGCTCGACGAAACTCTTCGCCTGTTCGGGCAAGGGGAGCGACCGCGAGTGACCACGAAGCACACGGACGTCTTCTCGCTCCGCGACACCGTCGTCGGTGAGTACCGCAAGTTCGCGACATCCTTTACGACCATCCAGGCCGAGGACATCCGAGACCAGGTCGAGGCCAGCTGCGCCGACGGGCGCTTCTGGCCGGACCCGCTCATCCAGATCAACCCGATCTACGACGCGCTGGCCGAGGCCGCGCGCGCCGGCACGCCGTACCCGCCGCGCCTCGACCCGCCGCCCGCCGCCCCGAGAGCACGCGCCCCGCCTCGGCGAAGAAGGGGGCGTCGTGACCAATCCTTCGCGCAGGCAGCCCGCGAAGGCGGGGCCGAAGAAAGTCTCACCAACGGTGAGACGATCGCCCGCGAAAAGGAACGCGATTGTCTCCGGGCTGCAGAGACCGTCGAGCGCTCTCGCGTCCGACGACTCCAGGTTCTCCGAGGTGGTGGCGCTCATCGAGGCTGCACGCAACCGTGCCTACCAGGCCGTCAACACGGAGCTCGTGACCCTCTACTGGCAGCTCGGCGAGCACATCAGCCATAAGATTGAGAAAGCTGAGTGGGGCGACGGTGTCGTCGATGAGCTGGCGGACACGCTCGCGCGCCGCTACCCTGGCATACGCGGCTACACGCGCCGGAACCTCTTCCGGATGCGGCAGTTCTTCGAGGCGTACCGAAGCCAAAAGAAAGTGTCACCGCTGGTGACACAATTGCCCTGGACCCAGCACCTCATCATCCTCAGCCAGACGCGGCGCCCCGAGGAGCGTGAGTTCTACATACTCGCGGCCATCAGCGGGAGGTGGACCAAGCGCGAACTCGAACGTCAGATCCAGTCGGCGGCAATCGTGCGAAGCGACGCCGCTGCAAAGAAAGCACCGCCAGCGGTGGCACAAGTCCATCCGACCGCCCTCGACGAGCTGAAGAACGCCTACAGCCTCGAGTTCCTCTCGCTGCACGACGGTCACTCGGAGGCCGACCTGCATGGCGCCCTCCTGCGCAACCTCGGCCGGTTCATCACCGAGCTCGGTCGCGACTTTTGCTTCGTCGGGTCCGAGTACCCGGTGCAGGTGGGCAAACAGGACTTCGCGATTGACCTCGTCTTCTTCCACCGGTCGCTGCAGTGCCTCGTCGCCTTCGAGCTGAAGGTCGACAAGTTCAAGCCCGCCGACCTCGGCCAGCTCAGCTTCTACGTCGAGGTCCTCGACCGCGACGTGAAGAAGGCGCACGAGCGGCCTTCCATTGGCGTTCTCTTGTGCGCGACGAAGGACGACGAGGTCGTCGAGTACGCCCTCGCCCGCACCACCTCTCCGACGTTGGTCGCCGAGTACCAGACCATGCTCCCGTCCAAGGCGCTCCTGCGCCGCAAGCTGCACGAGCTGTACGCGCAGCTCTCGGTCGATCAACCAAGCGCAGGGCGCGGAAGGAAGCGGCGCAGATGACGACCGCGCCCTCTCCTGTCATCGCCTCGCGCCTCGAAAAGGCCGCCGACGACGCGCTGCGAGGAGCGCGAGCGCGGCGAGCGGGCCGAGGCTCCACGCGCCGTGCAGGTCGCCGGCCGGGGTGCGGCAGCCGCAGCCACCGGCGGGGCTGACCGAGGTCGGCTTCTTGGCGGGGCCGCCGGTCCCGACGCACTTGCCCTCGTCGTCGAGGGGCAAGGGCGGCACGCCGCTCATCAGCTTGCCTTGGTCGAGCGGCGTCCCGTAGTAGCCGGTGTTGCGGTTGTCGTGCCGGTAGCTCTCCCACGCGATGACGCCGTCGGTCTTGCCGGCGGTCTTCCAGGCGTAGAGCCAGCCGGAGCGTGCGTTGACCACCACCTCGAGTCCGTCGTCGCCGGTCACGTCGCCCACCGCCGTCGTCGCGACGACCCACTGTCCGGTGAACTTGGGCCAGCCCTCGGGCTCCCGCCCGCAGGCGTCGGCGGCGTGCACGAAGTAGCCGCCAGTGCCGGTCAGCACCTCGGGGTACCCGTCGCCGTTGAGATCGGCGATGGCCTGGCTGTTGAAGAAGGTGAAGTCCTCGAGCACCACCGGGCTTCCAGCCAGCATGTTCCCCGTCTTGCCGCTCCACATCGCGAGCAGGTTCTGCGGAACGCTCTGGGACGGCTGGCTCGAGAGCAAGTTCTGCGCGAGGCTCAGCGACCCACCGCTCGAGACCACGTCCGGGACGCCGTCCTGATCGAGGTCGCCCATCGAGGGTTGGGCGAAGAGCGGGAACATGGTGTCGGGTTGGTTGGCCTTCGAGTCAGCGCCGAAGATGCTGGTCGGCGCCAGCCCGCGCTCCTCGACCTGGGTGTCCGGATCGATGCGGACGGGGAGGGCGTTGGTCGGCGTGCTCGAGAGACCCTTCTGGGTACCCGGATCGGCGGGCACGATCAGCGGTGAGCTCGCGTTGCCGTGCATCACCGCTTCCGGCTTGCCATCGCCGTCGAAGTCGCCGGCGACGGGTGAGTTGCCCACGCCCTCGGAGATCACGGGAAACAGGTTGAAGGAGACCATGGTCACGGGCCAGTTCGGCAGCCACGGCTTCGCGCCCGCCTTGGTGCCTCGGCCGTCGATCAGGTAGACCGCGCCCACGCCGCCGGCCTTACCCAGCTTTTCGTTGGAGCCGACCAGCACGTCGGGCGTGCCGTCGCCGTTGAAGTCGGCCACCGCGGTCGAGGTGAAGATGCGGTTGTACTCGCCGCTGCCGTCGCCGCCTTCGTAGTGAACGGCCACCGGCCAGCCGGGGAGGTCCGTGCCATCGGAGAGAAAGACGTAGACCTTGCCGTCGAAGGAGGCCTGGATGATCTCGTACTTTCCGTCACCGTTCATGTCGGCTAGCGACGGGCTGCCAAAGGCGCCGCGCGCGATCCGGGTGTCGGTGTCCATGCAGGGCGTGTCCGTGGGTTTGGGAGCGCCGTAGGGGCAAGACGGAACCAAGGGTAGGCGGCGAGGCCAGCCCGCCAGCAGGCTGCCGTCGTTCTTCACGACGTAGACCGTGCCCGAGTAGGTGGTCACCACGATGTCGAGCTTCCCGTCGCCGTCCAAGTCCGCGATGGCTGGAGTCGGCGTGATGGGCTCGCCGGCGGCGCTCTTCGCCACCAGGCTGTCGGGCTTTGCGTAGCCCGGCGCGGCCAGGTAGCTCGGACTGATCTTCGGGTTCAGGCCGTCGATGGGGTCGGTGGAGAAGGGGAAGCCCTTCACATAGGCGGGCTTGCCGCCCGCCATGCTGAGCACGTGGAGCTTTCCGTCGGCGGTGCCCACCACGATGTCGCGAGTGCCGTCGCCGTCGATGTCCGCGAGCTTCGGGCTCGACTCGCCGGAAGCGCCCAAATACATGGGAAAACCTGGCAGGAGGTCCGGATCTTCGTGAACGGCGTAGGCCCGTCGAAGTTCGCCTTCGACGTCACCCATGGTGCCGCCGTAGTGCGCGATGGCGCGCACGCGGACCGTGATGGTTCGATCGTTTTCGCCCAGCGGACTGTCCACGTCCCGCTCGTGCGTCACGTCGATCTCCCGAACGTCGAGCGAGGCCAGCGGCGTGCCGTCGCCGCCCAGCACCGGCATCTCGCTGCTCTTGATGTTCTCGAGCTTCTTGATGACCTTGAAGGCGCTGTCGAGGGGTTGCACGCCCGGGGCCCACTCCACGATCACGCTGTAGAGCGGCGCGCGGCGTGCTCGCACCGTGCCCATGATCGGTACGGCCTGGGTGAGTTGGTCCTTGTAGAGCACCTCGAACCAATAGGGCCGAACGATGTCCACCTCGGGCGGGATGCGGCCGGCCTTCACCCACTCGACGGCGGTATTTGCATTCACTCGACCGTAACCGAAGCGCTGGTCGAAACCTTTCTGCGACCAGTAGAAGCCGGAGTCCGGCTTCTGGGACGCCTCGATGTTGATGTCGTCGGCGGTCTTGAAGAAGATCTGCATCACCTCGCCGGCGGACAGCGGCGGATCGAGTTTGGCCTGGAGCCCCATCGAGTAGACCAGTCCGGAAAGCCCCGACAGTCGCCCCACCGCCTCGCTCGAGCAGCCCGTGCCGGAGGCCGAGAGGAAGTTCTGGGCGCCGAAATTGGTGCAGTTGTTGAAGGCGAGGAAGCTCCGCGCGGTGGTGCTCTCGTCGGTCGCCATCATGGTGATCGCGTGCACCGGCATGGTGTGGTTGGCGGTGGCGGGCACGTTGTGGTGTCGACTGTTCTCGTCGGCCATGCTGGCGACGATCACCGTGCCGCGGCTGTAGGCGTAGTCCATCGCGGTCTGCGCGAAGCCGCTCATGCTGAGGGTGCCGAGGGCCTCTTGCACGACCTTGGCGCCATTGTCAGTGGCGTAGACCACGGCCTTGGCGAAGTCCTGGCCGTCCGCGATGAAGCTGTCGCCGACTCGGAGCGGCATGAAGCGGCACTTCGGGCAGATCCCGGCCTCGCCCATGTCGTTGTTGGTGGCTGCCGCGGAGTCTTTCGCCTCACCGGTGCCGTGCCCGTAGCGCGTGTCGTCGTAGGGGTCGTTGTCGTCCTTGAAGAAGTCCCAGCCGGAGATGTCGTCGACGTAGCCGTTGCCGTCGTCGTCCACGCCGTCCGAGAACATCGGGTTGTCGATCAAGTCGCCGGCGTCCAAGATGCCGTTCTTGTTCCAGTCGCCCTTCGGATGACCTGTCTCCGCGTCGGGCAGGAGGCCCGGGTGGTCCTTGTAGTCGCCGACCGTCAGGATGCCGTCCCCGTTGCAGTCGAAGAGCTGCTCCGTTGGCTTGGCGGGATCCAGGGGGGCGCAGGAGGAGCTGTCGGCCTTCAGCGGCGGGTGGGCGGCGAGCTCCCCCAGGTTCAGGTAGGCCTTCTCCGCCAGATCGGCCTCGTCCCATTTGATGCCCGAGTCGAGCACCGCGATCAGCACTCGGTCGTCACCGATGGTGTGGCGCCAGGCCAAGTCGACGCTCATGCCCGCGGCGGTCTCGCCCGGGTTGAGCTGCGGCACGAAGGCGCCCGGGGAGCGATCTGGGATGAACGAGTAGAACTGCCACTGTCCGCTCTCGCGCTCTCCGGCCTTCGCGCTCGCGACGTAGCCGTAGCTCGGGTCGTTGGGCCAGTTCGCCGGGTTCTTCATGTCGCTCGCCGTTGCGGTGAGCGGTGGGGGCCAATCCGCTCGGCCGGGGCTCGGTGCGAGCCAGAGTGAAAGGGAAGCGAGGGCGGTCAGGGCGACGGCAGGAGTCCGGCGCCAATGTCGGGAGGCCAATTTGTTCTTCATTTCAGTTGTCGCCGAACAAGTCCTGGATCTTGGTGTCTAGCGCGATGGCAATCTTGTACAGGCTCGAGATCGACGGGCTGCTCTCGGCACGCTCGATCTGAGACAAGAGAGAAATGCTGAGCCCGGTTCGACGGCTCATTTGCTTCAGCGTCAGTTCTTTGCTCTTCCGCTGGTTGCGAATGGTGTCACCGATGATCTTGTGCAGTTGCTCTTCGGGTGTGCGCGCGAGCCCCTTCTTGCGCATGACCCGCGCCAGGACCTCGCGGAACTCGTCGACGTTGAACGGCTTCTTGATGTAGTCGACGGCGTCGAGCTTCATCGCTGCGACGGCCGAGTCGAGGTTGGGGTGCGCGGTGAACACCACCACGGCGACGTCGGTGTCGTGCTCGCGGATCCGCTTGAGCACCTCGATGCCGTCCAGCTTGGGCATCATCAGATCGAGGATCACGACGTGATAGCTGCCCTGCCGGACCTCGTCTTCGACGAGGGTCGGATCGCTCAGGGCCTTGACGGCGAAGCCGTCCTTCTCGAGCAACGTCTGCATGTAGTCGCAGATGGCGCGGTCATCGTCGACGATCAGGATTCGCACGGCGGGGAGCTCGATCGGCACGGCGGCCTCCTGGCTGGCGGCAGGCCGGCGGGCCTGCCGGCTGAGTTGCAGTGTCACGAGAATACCTCAGAACCGCTTCGGTGTGGCTGGAAAACGGCGTCCCGGGGCGTACAGTTTCGGGGTGAGCCGACGGGTCGAAGCCCAGTACTCCGAACGCATGGACGAGGCCCTGGCCTTCGTCGCGGCGGCGTTCCGACACCACATCCGTAAAGGCTCCGGCGCGCCCTACCTGTCGCACCTGCTTCAGGTTGCCGCGACGGTGGCGGAGCACGGGGGGGACGAAGAGCAGATCGTCGCAGCCCTCTGCCACGACTACCTCGAGGACATCCGGGGCGCTCAGCGCGACGAGCTCGCCCGACGTTTCGGCGACCGCGTCGCGCGGCTGGTCGAAGGGCTGAGTGACTCGACGGGGCAGCCTCGTCCGCCCTGGAAGGAGCGCAAGCTCGCCTATGTCACGCGCCTCGCCGCGGAGCCGGCGGAGCTGAAGTTGATCTGCGCCGCCGACAAGCTGCACAACGCCTCCGCCATCGTGCGGGACCGCCGAGTCATTGGAGATCGGATTTGGGAGCGGTTCACGCCGACCCGAGAAGAGTGCCTCTGGTACTACCGCGGTGTGGTCGCGAGTCTAGGCACGAACTGGGAGCACGCCCTGCTGGAAGATCTTCGCCGGACCGTCGACGACATGCACGTTGGGTAGCCCGTTCTCAGATCAAGGTCACGCGGCCCGCCGGCCCCGAGACCAGCTCGCCGATCACACACGCGCCGTCACCGATCTCCGCGGCGGCCGACGCGGCGCGATCGGCGGGCAGACACAGGAGCAGCCCGCCGCTGGTCTGGGCGTCAGCGAGCACGGTCAGAAGCTCAGCCGACAATCGATCAGCGCCGACCAGGTGGCTGTCGACGTAGCGGAGGTTCTTCTTGCTGCCGCCTGGCACGTGCCCGGCGCGTGCGGCGGCCAGGGCGCCCTCGAGCAGCGGGATGCTGGCGACGTCGAGCCGCGCCTCGAGCCCGCTGGCCGCCACGATGTGATGCAGGTGCGCGAGCAAGCCGAAGCCCGTGACGTCGGTGGCCGCCGTGGCGCCGTGGGCGACCCCGGCGCGTTTTCCGGATCGATTGAGCCGCGCCATGCTGCTCGTCGCCAGCGCGATGCTCTCGGCGCTGGCTTGATCCGAGCGTGCGGCCTGGGCGATGACCCCGGTGCCGAGCGCTTTGGTCAGGAGCAGGCTCTGACCGGCGAGGGCCCGCTTGTGGGTCCACGCCCGCGCGGGATCCACCGAACCTACGACCGCGAGCCCCGCTTTCGGCTCAGCGTCGCGAATGGTGTGACCGCCCACGATGGCGCAGCCGGCTTCGTGGCACTTCTCGGTCACGCCGAGCAGGACAAGCTCGAGTACGTCGAGGGCAACCGCGTCGGGGATGCCCACGAAGCTCAGCGCAACCTGGGGTTCGCCGCCCATCGCATACACGTCCGACAGGGCGTTCGCCGCCGCGATCTGACCGAAGGCTCGCGGGTCGTCGACCACGGCCGTGATCACGTCCAGCGTCAGCACGAGCGAACCCGCACCCTGCTCGGGAGACACGATCGCCGCGTCGTCGAGGGGACCGGTGTCGGTGCTCACCCAACGATGAGACAAGGTCGGGAGGTGTTTCAGGACCTGGACCAGATCCTCAGCCGGAAGCTTCCGGGCTCAACCGCCGCCTTGGACCAAGCGTGTCAGTCTGAGCTCGCTCATGCCTCCTCCTTTCTCACCCCAATACGACGCCGCCGGCGCGGCGGACGAGAGCCTCGATCAGCTCCTCGAGCTTGCTCGGCTCCGGGAGCTGCTCGAGCCAGCCGTAGATGCTGTCGTCCTCGCGCTTCGCGTGAGCCCGCAGCTCCGACAGGAGCTCCAGTGTCTGGTCGCTCCGGAGGGTCCGAAGATCCGCGGCCACGCCCGCTTCGCTCACCAGGCGACGCAGGCGGGCGTGCTGCTGTTGGAGCGCGAGGATCTCCTCGGGGTGATCGGCGCTGAAGAGCGGGAACAGCCAGCGCTCTTCCGCGTCGAAGTGCGCGAGCAGCGCGCGTTCGAGCCGCGTCCAGATCTCCTGGATTGTCGCGCGGTCGGCGCTGAGCGCGCCGTCGAGCTCCACCGACAGCTGGTCGATGCGGGCGTGGTCTTCCTCGAGGTGGCGGCAGGCCGGGTGCATGTTCCGCACCCGTACCACGCCTCGTGACTCGCCGGGAGCGCCGGTTCGGGATCAGGGGAAGGGAGGAGCTTTGGCGTCGCCGGGGGACTTGCTGACCAGATCCAACGGGGTGGCGTTCTTGGCTTGGGCTTTCGACGCCTGGCTCAAGAGGTCGGGCTTGACCGCCACGTCGTGCTCCTTGCCCGTGGTCGCTCCGTGGCAACCGCCGCAGAAGTTGTTGAACAGCTCGCGTCGGAACGAGAGCGTGACCCACTCGCCGGGGTAGTACTGCACCTCTTCTTTTTGGTGGTGCATGCTCGAGTCCGACTCGCCTTGGAGCTGCGACTCGACGCCCAGGACCACGGGGATGCCGCCCGGGATCTGGAGGCGCGTGGAGCCGTCGTCCTTCAGCGGGACTTTGCCCCGGAGGCGGCGGCGCGCGTAGAGCTTGCCGTACACCCCGTCATCGATGATGTACGGGCTCGCGTCGTCGAGGCTCTTCTCACCCTGAGGCGGCAGGCTCTCCCACAGCTCGAAGCTCGTCATCGAGTGCAAGAAGCGCCGAGAGCGGGTGTTCTGGAACGCGAGGCTGGTGATCATCGGGAAGTCGAGATAGGTGAGCTGCGCGCGGTCGTTGCGTTCCGGATCGTCGGCGTAGATCACCGCGCTGCCCGTGGGATCGGCGGGCGAGGAGCGGAACACCTGCTTGCTCACTCGTCCGAACACGGCCACGGCCCAGAGTTCGTCCGCGGCCGGATCGCCGAGACCCGCCAATGAAGTTCGCTGTCCGGTGATGGAGTCCACGGCGACCACGTCGAAGTTGCCGCTGAAGTTCCCGGTGTCGACCACATTGGCGGCGTAGCTGACCAAGATGTCGCTGTTGGGCAGCACGGAGGGGTTGCGATACGCGCCCTGGGTCGCTTGACCGACGCGCCCGGTCGCGGCCGGGTCGAGGATCTTGAGCGAACGCTGGAAGAACGCGGTCTTCGCGAAGTCGGCCGCGTCTGGATCCTCGAGGTAGTCCGCCGGGTTGTCGCTCACGTTGTCTGGCCCGATGGAGCGATTGACCGTGACCAGCGTGCCGCCCTGGTGCGCCGCTCCGCGATCGCTGGCGATCCCGACGAAGTTGCCGTCGGTCAACTGGATGCAATCACTGAACTGCGTGTAGCCCATGCTGGAGCGCTGGCCGAAGTTCGGGTGGTAGTCGCCGCCGTCCAAGTTGATGCGTCGGGACGCGAGCTGGTAGAAGCCCGGCGCGCGCTTCTCGGCGGTGAGCAGCATCTGACCGTTGAGCTCGAAGCTCGGCTGCCCCTCGTAGTTGAGCAAGAAGGTGAGCTGGCGGATCTTGCCTTTATCGAGCACGTAGATGTTGCTGTTGAGCCGCGAAGGATCCGCCGCCGAGCGCAGCGGGCCTTTGAAGTCCGCTCCTTTGCGGGTGTTGCCGCGGGTCGAGGCGAAGACCAGGGTGCCGTCGGGCGCGAAAGCCGGATCGAAGTTGTGGACCAGCTCGCCGTTGGTCGGGACCGCGCCGCCGGATTCATCCGTCGGAGCCGCGTCGACGGTGGGTTCCACGGCGCATCCCGAGCCGTCGGGTGCCGAGGTGTAGACCCGCAGCGGCGTCGTCGCCGAGGTGCGCGCGGCGAAGGCCACGGTCTTGCCATCCCAGGACATCTGAGGTCGACGCACGTCGGCCGTGGCAGGGCTCAGTCCGCAGCCCCCGAGCAAGCTCACGTCGCCGCCGGATGTCGAGATCTTGCCTTGCGCGTCGAGGGAAGCCCCGATGAAGCGCAGATCTGCGCCGGGCGAGTAGCTCTCGAAACCTTGTAGTGTTTCGGGGTGGTTCGCCGGGGGGCGTTTCACGTAGACGATGCCGGACAGCGGCACGACGTTCTTCATGCGTTCCGCGCGCTCCTTGGCGATCCAGGCCACGACGACGCAATAGGGATCTTGATCGTCGAGGGGGCCAGTTTCAGCCGCGGTCAGGTCGCACTTGGTAGGATCCCCGTTGAGGGCGAAGAGCGGGCCGCCGCGGTGTCGAATGCCCCGCGAGGGCTCGAGATTCTTACGGATCAGCCGGCCCGCGTTCGGATCGGGGGATTCCAGGGAGACCTGCTTCAAGGTCTGGCGGTAGTTGTCGCGGGTCGCGGAAATCCCAAAGTGGGTCCCGCTCGACGCGCGTGGCTTGTAACCATTGAACACGGGAGCCGAGTGGCAACCCACGATGATGCAGCCTCGCTTGACCAACATCGGCTGCACGCGCTTGGCGAACATGTCGAAGCCGGCATCCGTCGGGACGTTGGTGGCTCCTCCGTGGGCCACCGCCCACTCGAACACCTTCTTGTATTGCCCGTCTTCCGGCGATTTGAAGAACGCGCCGCCTTCGTGGTAGGTGCCGCCGTAAGCGGGGCTCATCGGCCGCTGAAGGATCTCGCTGAACTGCGGGTTCTTCGCCACGTAGTCGCTCGCGGAGAAGTAGTTCCAGCGCCGCTGCTCAGGGGTCTTCCCGCACGACAGCGGGAAGGAGCCCTCCGGCGCGCCATGGCAGTTGGCGCCGGCGCAGTTGGCGACCAGCCAGCCATTCACGTTGTCAGCGAAGAGCTGGTAGTCCGGGGTGCTCGGATCTTTGGTCGAGTCGAACATGGGATCGGAGCCGATGCGTTCGACGCACTCCTCCTTCTCGATCTTCTTCTGCTCGGTCTTCGAGTTGTTCTCGTTGGCGCCCCGGTCGAGCCAGCGAGTCAGCGTTTGAAAGCTCGCGGCGCTCGGGTCGAGGATCGAGTTGCCCGTGTGGGGAATCGCCGTGTGAATGGTCTCGGTGCTCCCGTCGTAGGCGGTGAGCTGCAGGGTCAGGGGCGGAACGGCCTTCAGCAGCAGGGCAGGCATGCCGTAGGGGCCGTACTTGGCGAACAGGTCGCGACGCTTCGCCAGGACGTCGTAGCTGGTGACGTCCAGGTTGCCCAGCGCGTTGCCGCGCTCGTCGGCGGTGACGTGACACAGGGATCCCGTCGGGCTCCGGGCGCAGGACCCTGCCAAGACCGGGGCGATCTTGCGGTCGAAATACGTGCTCTCGGACTCGACGTCGCGCTGCGAACAGCCCGGCGCCGCCGCCGCCAGCACGCTCGCCACCACGACCCCAACCACGAACACCGGTCGGACTACGGACATGGGGAGATTGTCCGCGACGCGGGTGCTGTTTGCCATGACGCCTGACATGTCGACTTGAGCGATGTCAGGCGGTGCTGCATGCTGCATGTAGGTCTGCTTCGCACCCTCGGAACGGGCGATCTCGCTCGAAGCACCCGGCAAAAGCCTCGACTACTCTGCACGGACCGATGGCCGACGATCGAAGAGAAGCCCGCCGCACGCTCTGGGGTGCTGTCTTGTTCGTAGTGATCGGGATCAGCATCGGCTCGGACCTGCTCGCGGATTACCTGCATGGTGCGAGCCTGTCGCACCTCGTGCTCGAGGTTGCGGTCGTGGGCATGGCCGTCGCCGGGGGGGGGCTGTTTGCACGCCGCTGGTTGGCGCTTCGGAGCGAGGCCGACGAGGCGCGGGCCGAGGCGAAGGCGCTGCGCGGCGAGTCCGAGGCTCATCGCGTCGAGGCGGAGCGCTGGAAAACCGAGGCCAAGGACTTGCTCGACGGACTCGCAGCCTCGATCGACGGTGAGTTCGATCGCTGGGGTCTGTCGCCCGCGGAGCGCGAGATCGGCCTCTTGTTGCTCAAGGGCCTGAGCCATCACGAGATCGCCGATCTTCGAGGCGTGAGCGAACGCACCGCGCGACAGCAAGCGCAATCGCTCTACAAGAAGGCCGGACTGCCCGGCCGCGCCGGGCTGTCGGCGTACTTCTTGGAAGATCTGCTGGGGCCCCGCGAGGCGCTCAAAGCGGGTGCAGTTTCGCGCTGAAGTGCCGGAGGAGCGGCGGCTCCTCGACGATTCGATAGCCGCGGAGCTCGCCCAGGCGTGCGGCGACGCGTTCGGCGGTCTCGATCACCCAGTCCACATGGGATGCGGTGTACACGCGTCGCGGAAGCGCGACCCGCACCAGCTCGTGCTGGGCCGCGGCGCCGAACATCAGGGTGCCGACCTCGACCGTACGCACGCCGCCCTCGCGATAGAGCTCGATGGCGATGGCTTGGGCGGGGAGCGCCGAGCGGTCCAAATTCGGCAGCGCGCGGCCAGCGTCGATGAAGACCGCGTGGCCGCCGGGAGGATCGACGATGGGCAGCCCGGCTCTTTCGAGCCCGCGCGCCAGATAAGCCACCGTCGCCTCACGGTAGCGCAGGTACTCGGGATCGAGCGCCTCGATCAGGCCCACGGCCATCGCTTCCAGATCGCGTCCCGCGAGTCCGCCGTAGGTGGGGAAGCCTTCGCTCAGGATCAGGAGCACCTCGAACTTGCGTGCCCAATCTGCGCTTCGTGTGGCGAGCACACCGCCGATGTTGACGATGCCGTCCTTCTTGGCGCTGAGCGTGCAGCCGTCAGCCAGCGCGAAGAGCTCTTGGGCGATCTGCTCCGGGGTGTGGTCTTGGTACCCCGGCTCGCGGCGCTTGATCAGCCAGGCGTTCTCCGCGAAGCGGGCGGCGTCGACAATCAGCGGAACCTGGTGCCGATCGCAGAGCGCCCGGACCGCGCGCATGTTCTCGAGTGAGACGGGCTGTCCGCCGACGGCGTTGTTGGTCAGCGTCATCATCACCAGCGGCACGTGCTCCGGTCCTTCGAGCACCTGCGCCAGGCGATCGAGATCGATGTTGCCGCCGAAGCGGGCATCGCTGCTCTTGGGCATGTCCAGCGCTACGCCGCCGACGTGCTCGAGATTGGCGCGCGTGGTGTCGAAGTGGGTGTTGTTCGGGACCACGTCGCCGGGCTTCACCACGGCCTCGAACAAGATGCGTTCGGCGGCCCGCCCCTGGTGCGTGGGGAAGACGTGCTCGAATCCCGTGAGCCGCTTCACCGTCGTCTCGAAGCGATCGTAGCTGCGGCTGCCCGCGTAGGACTCGTCGCCGGCCAGCAGGGCCGCCCATTGCCGATCGCTCATGGCGCCGGTCCCAGAGTCCGTGAGCAGGTCGATGGTCACGTGCTCGGCGCGAAGCTTGAACAGATTGTAGCCGGCCCGCTCGAGCAAGGCGTCCCGCTGGGAACGCGTCGTGTGTGGGATGGGCTCCACCGCCTTGATACGAAAAGGCTCGATGATGGTGCGAAAGGGCGTCTCGTCGCTCATGGGGGCCGTCACTCGTACCACGCGAAGCCCGCCATCTTGTCGAAGAGAACGACGGTGTTACGCCTTTCCTTCAAGTCAATGCGGCGGGTGGTCGAGTGGTTGAACTCGCTGGGGTTCATGGTGTCGCCGAGCTCGATCGTCACGTCGTGGGTGCCGGGCGGGACCGAGAATCGCTCGATGGCGATGCTGTTGCCATCGCCCCAAATCCCCCGCGGCTCGTAGGCGCCCCGGACGAGCTGCTTGCCGTCGACCTCGACCCTCAAGCGCACGCTGACGCGGCGCCGCTCGCAGATCTGCTTTTGGCGCATGTGCGGCGGCAGCTTCTCGAGCTCCTCCTTGGAGGCCTCGCGGCAGTTCTCACCGGCCTTGCCCGGATGTTTGAAGGAGACGACGAGCGTCGGCGACGGATCGCCGGGAGTCCGGTACGCCGCGGCGGTGCCCGCGTAGGTGACCAGGCCGAAGAGGGCCGCCAGGCCCAGACCCACGATCAGACGACGGCCAAAGCTCGGCGCTGCGACGTCGCTCGTGGGGGCGCTCTGGGCAAAGCGCCGCGCCTCGTCGATCAGCTGCTGGCCCTCGCTGCGGTACAGCTCGAGCACGCGCACCCGGTTCCGATCGGCCTTGTCGACGCGGAAGCTTGGCTCGCGCTTGCCGGCCATGCGCTCGGCTGTCCAGCGGTTGCCCTCCCGGTACATGCAGCTTCCGGGGCCGGAGGCGACGATGAGCACGCCGCGCGCGCCGCGCCGGAGCGCCCGCTCGACGGTCAGCGGGTGGACCCAACCCGCGCAGGGAACGCGCACGACGGCGTAGCCGGGGAGCTCGGCTGACCGCGCCGTCGCGTCGTCCACATGCAGGTGCCCGCCGGCCGACTCGTTGCAGACCAACGCCAGGCACAGGCCTTGGTCGGCGCCGAGCGTCTGATCCACGAGCTCGTCGATGCGGTGACGTTGTCGGATGCTGTCGAACCAGGTGAGGCCGATCCCAGCGGAGTCGCAGGAGCCCGCGCAGATGCCGCAGCCGACGCATTTGCTCGGATCGACGCTGGCCGTGGCCCGATGCGGCTGGTCGTCCGTGCGGGGCACCATCTGGATCGCGTCGTAGGGGCAGTCCTGGTAGCACTTCTCGCACGCGTTGCAGCGCGCCTCGATGACCGTCGCGACTCGAGCTCGGCCCCGGGCCAAGAGCCAAGGGATCGAGAACAAGACGGCGCCGGAGCCCAGCACGATGGCCCAGAGCGCACCGCCACCGAGGCGGTCGGTGAGCCAAATCGGCGCCAGATACCACCAGTCGATGCTGAAGGTCTCGGGGTGCTCGGCCATCTTCGCCGGCGCCGCGACGTCGGCGGGCAAGGCGAGGCTCACCAGCGTGAGCGACGCCACGACCCAAACGGTCATCACGCGCTTGGTCAAAAACCATGGGCGTGACAGGCGCGTGATGTGGAGCCACAGCGCGACGCCCATCGCGAGCGGCAAGAGCATGTGCAGGAAGAAGACCACGAAGAACAGCAGCGAGTTGAGTCGGTCGTCGACCAAGAACGAGCGCGACAGCGGGTCGGCGAAGATCGGCAGCGCGTCGAGCAAGCGTCCTGAGCCGAGGGCGACCAACTGCCCCCGCTGGTCCCACACCAGCCAGTATCCGAGCCAGCCGTCGAGCCACAAGAGCCCGATCAGCGCCAGTCCCGTGACCCAGGCCAGCCAGCGCGCACCGCCGAAGCGGCGCTCGAAGAACAGCTTCACGGCGTGCATGAGCACGAACAGGAGCGCCGCGTCAGAGCTGTATCGGTGCAGGCTTCGCACGAAGCCTGCGCCGAAGCGCGAGCGTCCCATGCTGACTACGGAGTCGTAGGCGTCGTGCACGCTGGTCGAGTACCAGAGCAGCAGCACGATGCCCGAGACGATGGCGGTGATCAGCGCCGTGTTGGCGATGGCGCCGGTCTGCGCCATCGGATTCAGCTCGACGGGCAGGCCGCGCCGGAGCAGGGAGTCGACGCCTTGGAACGCGCGGTTGCCCAGGCGCAGCAATCGTTCACCGCGGACGGCGGGCTCGACCCGCTCGCCGTCGTCGCGGATCACCGTGAGCCCGCGCTTGGGGGCCGCCTGGCGTGACGTAACGTCACCTTCGGTGACGAGCGGGGGCGACGCTTCGTTCGTCGCACCCCCCGCCGGTTCGGTCGGGGAGGACGGGATCATCTCAGGCGCCCGGCTCCTTGACGAGCAGCTTGATGGCGTCGCTGAGCCAGCGTTCTTGGTTGTCGCCCAGCGTGAGGCGGTACGCGACTTGGCCTTTGCGGTCGACGACGATGAAGAGGTTGGCGTGGTCGATTTCCCCGTTCATCGGGTTCTTCGATCGCGCGATCTCGAGTCGGTCGAGCGTCGCGTTCACTGCTTCGGGTTCGCCCCACAGCAGTCGATACTCGGGAGACTTCACCTGGTAGCGAGCGGCGGTCTTGAGCATCACCGGCTGCTTGTCGTGCTCCGGGTTGAGCGTCACCGCCAGCACGCGGACGTGCTCGCGGTCGGCTTTGGAGAGGGCATCCAGGCTGCGCCGAAGCTGACCCATGATCAGGGGGCAGGTGTGAAAGCACGTGGCATAGATCCCCGTGACCACCACCACCTTGCCCTGGAGCGCCGCGAGCTCGGTCTTCTGGCCGTCTTGGTCGGTCAGCGCCACGGCCGGCGCGGGCTTCGCGGTACGGAGCGCCGCCGCCGGGAAGGGCACCGGGGCGGCAGCGGCGTCTCCGCCCAAGCCCACCAAGCTCACCAGCGCCGCGCTCACCATGAGCAGCGCCACCCCGAGGTAAGGCAGCAACGCGCGGGGTCGGCTGCGCAGGGCCTCTCGAACCTGCTTGCCCCAGACGACGAGCAGCACACCGCACATGACGGCGGGCTGCGCCAGGAACATCGCGATGTAGCTGATCTTGTAGGCACCGGTCTCTTGGTCGAGGCCGTAACACCAGATCCTGAACTCTTCGGCGAAGGCACCGATGCCCACGTCGCTCTTGGGGATCACCAGCATCGCGAGCTGGAAGACGTCGAAGGAGAGCAGCACCGCCAACATCAGCACCGGGAAGCGCCACGACGAGAAAAACACGTGCATCCACGCCAGCGGACGCGGCAGGCCGGAGGCGTCGTCGCGCGCCAGGCCGGCAGACCCGCCGGCCGCCGGCTCCGCGGCAGCGCCGGTGTCCGGGCTTTCGGGGCGTCCCGAGTCCGGGCCTGCGCTGTCGGCGGAGTCAGCCATGGCGGTCACTGTATAGGGAGCGCTCAGCGGACGTGCCAGACGTCCGCCAGCGCTTTCCAGTTGGCGAAGTAGTAGACGGCGAACGAAACGAGCAGGATCAGGGTGAGCACGAAGGTGCCCGGGGCCTTGTGGGCCTCGTCGCCGTGGTGCTCCGACTCTTTCTCGATCACCTCGGCGGCTTTGTCTTGTTTGGCCATCGGATCCTCCTTGTCACCAAGCCGTCATCTTGCCGTCGATCTTCTTGCCGAAGAAGACCGCGGCGACCGTCGTCAGCACGTACATCAAGAGGCCGGTGAAGGCGACGATGCCGCCGATGCCGACCAGCGCCAGCCACACGTGCACGCTCGGATCGTAGCCGGCGGCGTGGGTTGCGCCCGTGAACTCGATATCCCAGTGCCGACGCGAGACGCCATACGATCCCGCGAAGGACATGCCGAACGAGATCATGACGATGCCCAGCGCGAACACGAAGGGTTGCAGCTTGCAAATGGCGCGCATCGGGTATTCGCGGCGGAAGATCAGCGGCACCACGTAGTAGGTCACCGCCATGAAGGCCAGCGTCGTGCCGCCCACGACCGTGGAGTGGAAGTGGCCGGGGATGCGCAGGGTATTGTGCGCGATGATGTTGATCTGCTCGGTCCCCAGCGTCACGCCGGTGATGCCGCCGATGAAGCCGAAGATCAGCAAGGACAGGAAGAAGCCCGAAAATCCGGGGTTGCTCCAGGGCGCGGCCCCGAGCCAGCCGAACAATCCCTTGTCGTGCCCTTGCTTGCGCAGGGCGACCTCGACCGACGCCGGCACGGTGTAGCCGTGGATCATCGACGCGAGCACCGCCAGGTACATCGCGTAGGACGTATTCCAGATCTTCCAGCCGGCGCTGAGGCCGGGATCGACCAAGAGGTGGTGGGCCGAGGCCAGGTTGATGAAGAGGATGTAGAACAGGAAGGCAACGCGCGACACGCCCTGGTTCAGGACCTTGCCGCCCACCGTGATGGCGCTCAGCAGGTACCAGACGCTGACCATCGCCGCGACGTTGATCTGCTGCGACGGGTGACCGAGGCCCCAGAAGACGAGCCGGTACGCGGCGGAGTCCATGTGGGGGATCACGCCGAGGGCCCAGAGCCAAGTCGGGACCATGATGGCGGCGCCGTGCAGCAAGGTGCCGACGGCGATGATGGCGGCGGTGATGGCGCCGAATACGACCAGGGGCACCGAGCCCTTGTAGGTCTTGTCGCGCTTCGCGATGTAGATGGTCGCGAAGAAGTTGATCACGCCGATGAGCGTGCCGACCGCAAACAGGATGATGCCCAGGTAGTAGAGATGGTGGGCCTTCAGCGGCGCGTAAGACGTGAACATCACGTCTGCTTTGCCGGTGAGCACCATGGTCGCGACCATGCCGGCGCCGATCACCATCATGATGAAGCTGACCCAGGCGACCCTCGACGACGCGAGCCTGCTCTTGAGCAGCACGGTGCCCGCGAAATACAGCACCGCCATCTCGAAGAAGATCATCCACAAGATCAACATCGCGAGACCGTGGAAGGTGACCATGCGGTAGTACCACTCTGCGTTGAGCAGATGGACCGCAGGCCAGCGGGTGAGGGCGATGAGCAGCGCCGCGATGCCGCCCAAGAGCAGGCAAACCACGGCAGCCACCGCGTTGAGTTGGATGAACTTCTGGGCGGTCAGGTCGACCGTGAAGCCCGTGGTGCCGCAGATGCGCGACATGCCGGGCGCGTGATTGCCCTTGGGTTCGGCCTCGTCGGCCGGGCCGTCCACCAGCCCGCCATCGACAGTGGGATCCATCGTCGTCATTCGGCTACTCCGTCACGATGATCTTGCCGGTCATCTGGTGGTGCCCGATGCCGCAGAATTCGTTGCAGATGATCGGGAACTCGCCGGTCATCGTTGGGGTGATGGTGAGCACGTGGTCGTAGCCCGGCAGCACTTGGAAGTTCATGTTGATGGGGAGCAGCGAGAAACCGTGCTGGATGTCCGTCGAGGACATGTGCAGCCGGTAGGTCTGCCCTTTGCGGAACTTGAGGATCGGATAGAAGGTCCACATCTGCGCTTGCAGATAGGCGTCACCGCCCGGGGCGGCTTCGACCACCGGGATGCCGTTCTTCTCGTCGACCTTGTTCGATGCGACGAAGCTCTGCACACGCGCAGCGAACTTGGCGGGTTCCACCGAGTACGCCTCGCCGGTGCTGTTTTGCTTGCCCTTGAAGTGCCAGTACGGCATCGCCAGGGTGAGCACGATGCACCAGAGCAGCGCGAGGCCGATCCAGGCGCGTTCGGTGCCCGAGGGCGCCTTGAACCAGTCTGCAGGCGGGGCTGTGATTCCCATCTTCGTTTCCTCAGGGCAGCGGGGCTGGCTTCAGGTTCTGGCAGCTCCACCAATCCCCAAACCGTGTAGGAGATGATCGGCAGCAGCACTCCGAGTGCGAGCAAGAGCCATGGGTTGTCGAGCAGCTTCTGAACGGGGTGAATCGGCTTTGTCTCAGCCATGTGACCCTCCGGTCCTTTCCTTCAATTCGAGGCGTGTTCCCCCGCGGATGCGGGTTGTGCTTTCCCAGGCCGAGACGCGGGCGCGTTCGCGGCGGAGCCAGGCGCTGACGACGATGGCGAGGAACAGCAGCCCCGCGATGATCGCTACCAGACCTCCGAAGCCCATGACGGCCAGGCCCAGCTGTTGCCAGACGCTGCGGGCATTCTGCTCGGCGCCGTAGAGTTTTCGCCCCATGCCATGGGCACCCGCCAGCGCGAATCCGATGGCGAAGACGCCCTGACCCACACCGAAGAGCGCCGGCTGCCAGTGGGTGGTGCGTCGAGCGAAGCGCGACGCCCGCACCGGCACGCCCACGGCCTCGAGCAGCGGGTAGGTGAGCGCCATGAACGCCACCGTCACGCCGCCGATGGAGGCGTGATAGTGCGCTGGAATCATCGTCGTCGATCCGTCGATCAGCGCGCCCAGTATCCAACCGAGCAGCGTGAGACCCGCGCTGGCAAAGAAGCCGACGAGCCGCGGGTCGCGCAGATCCGACCGGGTCAGCGCGCCGTCGCGGAAGCCTTGGACGACCGCGCGCAGGCACGCGATGAGCACGACGGCGGCGGCCGGGAAGATCCCCCAGCGCATGAGCAGCGTGAAGCCCTCGCGCGCGACGACGTTCTGCATGCCGCTGGCGGCGAGCAGCGGTGCGGCGGTCCAGGGCAAGAGCAGGACGCCGAAGAGCGCGGCGGCCGCTCCACGCGACAGTGGCGCGCGACCGAGCACGCCGGCCAGCAGGATCAACCAGACGCTCAGCATTGCGGCGCTGCTCGCGAGCTGGAGCACGTGCCCGCCGCCCCAGTTGCCGAGCTCGTAGAGCGTCGCCGGGTCCAGCCCCCTTGGTCGCGAGATCCAGGTGGAGGCGAAAGTGAGGGCCGCGATACAGAGCGCGATGCAGGTCGTGCGAATCCCGGGCACGGCGGCTGCCGGCACCGGGAGTACGCTTCCGGGCGCCGGCTCGCTGGGCAGCAGGCGCCGATCGAGCACGCTGAGCAGCACGCCGGCCGCAAACACGACCAGGCCGGCGGAGAACGACCAGTGGTCGATCACCGGCACGTAGTTGGCGAGGATCGGCTGCGCGCCCGGCGCTCCGGCTGCAAACAGCAGCAGCGCGACGCCGGCGGAGGCGACGAACACCCCGGCGCGACTCGGCGCCGAGCTCGCGCCGGACTTGGGCAACAAGAACGAGAGTGCCGCTGCAAACGCGTAGACCCAGACCAGGAGCGAGAGATCGACGTGCACCACCAAGCAGCGCCGGAAGAACGCCGGGTCGGTGACCCAACTCGAGAAGATGGGGACGCGAGCGACGACCAAGAGCAGCGCCAAAACGCCGGACATCAGCAGCGAACCCACCGCGAGCAGCACCCAGCGCCGAGCGCTGGTGGCTTCGGGAGATTGGTCGGAAATGCGCGCGGAACTCATGGGTGTCTGGACGGGAAGCTCGTTTATGGACATCGTGGTCCATTGATGGGGTAAGTTTCAACGGCCTCGAAGCCGGGAGTGACAACGATCATGTCGACCAAGAGAACGCCGTCGAAGAAGCGGAGCCTGTCGGTCGCCTTGCGCGATGGCATCTCGCCGGTGTCGCAGAGCGCAGAGTATGCGCTCCGAGCCATGACCTGCCTGGCGCAGGGCGATCGGGTTGCGCGAAAGGCCGCGGACCTCGCCGTCGAAGCCAGCGTGCCGGCGCACTATCTGTCGAAGGTGCTGCGGCGACTCGTGGCAGCGGGGCTTCTGGATTCCCAGAAGGGGCACGGCGGCGGGTTCGTGCTGGCGCGTCCGGCGAGTGAGATCCGCTTCGCAGACGTGCTCGCTGCCATGGGTGAAGCGCCGGTCGGTGGGCGCTGCGTCTTTGGTTGGGGTAAGTGCGACGAGAAGAAACCCTGTCCCCTGCACCCTGCCTGGTCGGTGCTCAGCGAGGCGCTCCAGAGCTGGGCGAGGGAGAGCACACTGGCTGATGTGGTCGCATCGGCCGCAAAAAAGCGAAAACGCCGCGGCTGATGGCCGCGGCGCTCGCCGCCCCCCGGTACAGGTTCACTTCTTCAAGCCACGGACGTACTTCACGAGGGCGTCGGAGAGGGCCGGCTTGCTCCTGAGGTCCGGATTTCCCGGCATGGTCGCGCTCTTTCCGATGGAGGCGCCGCCCTCGACGATGGCCTTCTTGATGTCCTCGTCTTTGGTCGCACCCTGCCAGGTCGCGTCGGTGAAGTTGCGCGGCTTCGGATCGAGGGCCGTTCCGCCGGGGCCGTCGCCACCACCCGTGTCGCCGTGGCAAACGGCGCACTTCATCTTGTAGTAGGCGGCGGGGTCGTCGCCGCCCGCAGCCGCGGTGGCTGCCCCGGTGCTCGCGCCGACGGCGCCGCCCGAGGCCTTCTCCTCCTTGTTGCAACCGACGCTCAGGAGCAGCGCGGCACTCGCGACCAGAACAATTCTGAGATCCATCTTCTTAGTCCTCCAGGTATCCCCGTGGGGACGGGGTTCCACTCCAGGTGGTGCAGCTCGCGGGCTGCGCGGCGCACCCTAGTGCATTTTTGTGAGTCCGCGGAGTTGTCCGCGCTTGTCCAGGAAAAGCCCTGCCCAACCCGCCGAGATGCGCATCGGCTGCGCTCGGTGCTCGGGTCTCCGCAAGCCTGGCGCCCGGCGCGGCGGCAAGGTCACGATGGCGCGAGCAGCTGGCGTCTTTTGCGTTGGGCACGTACCTTGCTCCGCGGAAGGCAGACCTCCGTGGCCAAATTCGACGACCACCCCTTCATCGCCATCTGGGAGACCACTCAGGCTTGTGATCTGGTGTGCGAGCACTGCCGCGCCTGCGCCAAGCCATCCCGTGATCCGCGCGAGCTCGACACGGAAGAAGGCAAGCGCCTCCTGGATCGCTTCGCCGACGCCCGAGTCCCCCTCGTGATCCTGACCGGCGGCGATCCCGCAAAGCGCCCCGATCTGCTCGAACTCGTGGCCCACGGGCGCTCCCGCGGCTTGCTCATGGGGCTCACTCCCAGCGCGACGCCGCTGGTGACGACCGAGCTGATTCGACAACTGGCGGAGGCGGGGCTGTCTCGGCTCGCGGTCAGCGTGGACGCACCGAGGGCGCCGGCCCACGACGCCTTCCGCGGCGTCCCCGGGAGCTTCGACACGTCCCTGCGCATCTTGCGCGACGCGAAGGCTGCCGGGATCGGCACGCAGATCAACACCAGCATCCACGCGAAGAACATCCACATCTTGAACGAGATGGCCCAAGTCGTGCGCGACGCGGGTTGCCTCTTGTGGAGCGTGTTCTTCGTGGTGCCCACCGGGCGCGCGGAGCTCGCAATGCTGCCCACCGACGCTCAGGTCGAGAGCGCGCTCGAGGAGCTCGCTGCCATCGCGGAACGCGAGCCCTTCGCGCTCAAGACCACGGCGGCCCCGCACTATCGGCGAGTCCTCGCCGAGCGCAAGCGCGCGAGCGGCGTCGCCGCCGAGCACGGCACCCGTGGCAAGCAGGGCCTGCGCGTCAACGACGGTCGCGGCTTCTTGTTCGTATCCCACCGCGGCGAGGTCTTCCCGAGCGGCTTCTTGCCCATCCCCTGCGGCAATGTGCGCGACCGCGACGTGATCGAGATCTACCAAACCAGTCCGACCCTGCGCCAGCTGCGCGATCCGGACCTGCTGCTGGGTAAATGCGGCGCCTGCGAATACAGGCAGCTCTGCGGGGGGTCGCGCGCCCGCGCCTACGCGATGACCGGTGACATGCTCGACTGGGATGGCACCTGCGCCTACGTGCCGCGGGGCTACGAGCAGCAGTTCGAGCGCGACCGGCTCGAGCGCGAGGCTCGGATGGGTCGGCTCCCCCTCGCCGTCGTCAACGGGTGAGCGGAGATCAACGCGTCGGCCCCGTCACCACCCGCGGCCGCCCTCAAGGTCTCGAGTCGGTTGACCGTGAAGCCGTGGGCCGTGGTGACGAGTACGCCCTCGCGCTCCCAGCGAGTCATCACCCTTATGGCGGTCTCGAAGGAGGTGGCGACCAGCTCGGCCAGCTCGCGACGCGAGAGCGCCACGGGGATGCTATGCGACCCGTCGTCGAAGTCGTCGCCGAAGCGGTCGTAGAGCTTGATCAGCAGGGTGGCGAGCCGCGCCTCGACCGAGCCCGCGGACAACACTTCGACCTTGTCGTGCAACGCGGCGAGCTTGGTGTGCATCGCGCAAGCCATGCTCATGGCCAGGGGCGTCGACTGCGTGCTGGGATCCGTCAACAGGATCCCCGGGATGCAAATGACGGTGGCGGAATCAGTCGCGACGATGGCGTCCGCGGGGTAGGCGATGCCGCGCAGCACGGCCAGATCCCCCACCGTGTCCGGCGGGCCGAAGATGCCGCAGATCGACGCGCGCCCGCGGGCGGCAGGTCGCACCACCTTGACCAGGCCGGTCTTGATCACGCTGAGGGACTTGGCCTGATCCCCAGCGCGCCAGAGCATCTCCCCACGCGTCAGGTTGCGCGTGCTCGCCGCGGCGGACATGCGATCCAAGAGCTGCGGATCGGCGCCGGACAAGGCCTGCGCTCGCTCGATGAACTCTCGGACGCCCATGACCTGTGGAGTCTACCCGCTCGAATGGGCGGACGCACCCGCCCTAATGCGCCCCTTCGGATAAATCGTCCTGGCCGGGGCTTCCCTTTCGCCCGCTCGTTTCGCAGGATTCGCCCATGTCAGTCGCGCCGGGAATCACCGAGCGGATCTGGGGAGCGCTTCGTGGCGTGGACGATCCGGAGCTCGGAATCAGCATCGTCGACCTTGGCTTGGTCTATTCGGTGGACGTCGAGGCCGCGCGCGCCTCGATCCAGATGACGATGACGAGCCCCGCGTGTCCGCTCGGGCCTTTCATCATGGACCAGGCTCGCTCCGCCATCGAAGTACAGGTTCCGGAACTCGCTGAGGTCGAGATCGAGCTGGTTTGGGAACCGCCCTGGCACCCGGGCTTGATGGCGGAGCATGTCGCGGGTGCCTTCGGCGCTGGTCGATGAAGTTCGCTCGGCTGCCCTTCTTGTTCCTTGCAGCGATTAGCCTGCTGTCGGGGATCGCCGCCGGTCTCGCACGGATGGGCGTGGTCATTGCGGAGCCCGCGGCAGCTGCCGCGCCTCTGCATGGCGTGTTGATGGTGTCGGGCTTCTTCGGGACGCTGATAGGGCTCGAGCGCGCTGTCGCGCACGGAGCAAAATGGTCTTACGCCGCGCCGCTCTTCGCCGGCGCTGGCGGGGTCATCGCCCTCGCGGGGCAGGGCGGCGTCGCGGCCTGGACGGCCACCGCGAGCGCGCTGTGCTTCTCGGCAGTCAATCTCTCCCTAGCGCGGCGCCACGTCGCCGACTTCACGGTGACGCTGGTTGCTGCCGGCGTCGCGTGGACAGTCGCGAACCTGAGCTGGGCGCTGGGCGCACCCAGTCAGAAGGTTTTGCCCTGGCTGATCGCGTTTCTGACGCTGACGATCTTCGCCGAACGTCGCGAACTCGGTCGCGTGATGGTGCCCGGCCCGAATGCGGGGCGCGGGTTCGTCGCCGTGGTGACGGCGGTGATCGGGGGCGCCGCGCTGCTCAGCGCTGGGCTCGACGACTCGCGGCGCGTGTTGGCCGCGGGACTCCTGGCGATGTCGGCGTGGCTCGCGGTGTTCGACGTGGCGCGCTACACGGTGAAGAAGCGCGGGCTCACTCGCTTCATGGCGGTGGCCCTGATCGCGGGCTACTTCTGGCTCGCGGCGGGCGCGCTCGCCATGCTCCTGGCCCAGGGTGATCCGGCGGGAGCTCGCTACGACGCCTTCGTGCATGCGTTGATGCTCGGCTTCGTCTTCTCGATGGTCTTCGCCCACGCCCCGGTGATTTTCCCCGCGGTGCTCGGCACGTCGCTGGCCTACAGCCCGATCTTCTACCTGCACCTCGCGCTGCTTCAGCTCTCGCTCGCCCTGCGCTGGGCCGGTGACTTCGGGGGCATCGCGCCGTTGCGGACCATGGGCGGCATCGGCAACGCCGCGACAATCGTGCTATTCATCGGCGTCAATGCCAGCGCCGTGATCCGCGCGCGGAAAGTGCGAAACCAGAGATGACTCAGTGGTCTGCCATCGTGGGCGGGGCGGGAACCGAAAAGGGCCGCGCAGCGCGCAAGCTGGCGGCCTTGCTCGAGGCGCGCGGGCTCAGGGTGGCGGGCTTCGTTCAGAACGACGTCTCGGACGACGCGGGCGAGACTCTCGGTTGGGACATCGCGAGCGTGACCGATCCCGAGCGCGTCGGGGTGCTCGCTCGGATCTCTCAGGACCCCGATCTCTGCGGCTACAAATTCGAGCAGGCGGGCTTCGAACTCGCGCGAGCGCTGTCGGATCAGCCGGCCGACGTGGTCGTCATCGGCGGTGTCGGAAAGCTCGAAGCGGCCGAGCGGGGGCACTGGCCGCTCTTGCGGGGCCTCATCGATCGCGCTGACTCGCCGCACGTCGTCGCGTGCATCCGGGATACCTGCCTGTCGGCCATCGCCCTCGCGCTGCCGGATCCCCTCGACTACGTCGAGCTGCCCTGCGACGACGCCGAACTCGAGCGGCTGGCCGAGCGCCTGCGCGCCGAGATCGCAGCCGGGTAGGGGCCAGCGCTCGAAGCGTGAGGGGGCGCGGGCTCACTTGCCGGCAAAGATCCACGAAGCAGTGCCGTGGGACAGCTTCTGCCACTTTGCGTAGGACTGCACGGCGCCGAGTCGGATCTGCTTCGAACTCTTGCCGTCCCCGATGCCAGTGAGCACGGCGTGCAGCAAGTAGCCCTCGGGCGCCATCAGCTGCTTGGTCATGACCAAGGGTCGTGAGCCCGCGCGGCGCAGCTTCTTGCCGAAGTACTGCTCCGAGTAACACGCGAGTACGAAGGAGGGGATGGCGGCGTCGCCGCTGGACGCGCCTTGCTCGGGCAGATCGACGCCGTCCATCAGCCGGTTGTGCCCGACGTATCCCGCGACGTGCACGCGCACGTCGCGCTGGCGTTCACCATCTCGGATCGTCAGCTTCTCGCCGCCGGTCGCGCCTTTCCAGAAGCCGGTGACGGCCTGGTCGATGCGATCGCCGTGCACGGCATCGAGCACTACCAGCTGCTCGATGGGGTCCTTCCGATCGATGTCCCAGCGCTTGGCAGGCACTCGCCGCCGGTACACGGCGCGCTCGAGCACGGTGTCATCGATCTTACCCAGACTCACGCGCTCCCAGCCGCTGGACTTCATCTCGAGAAAGCGTCGTGCCCCGAAGATCGCGCCCCAGTATACGTTGTGGCTCAGGTTCCCGGCGCGACCGGCGATGCCGCTGCCGCAGTCGATTTGGCGGTTCGAGCAGAGCGCCACCGTCACGTGCACGACCAGGGGCTTGCCCGCCCGGAGGTCGGCCGCCACCCGGGCGCGGTCCCAGTCCGGTGTCTCCTCGGCGGCCCGCGCCGGCTTGCAGGTCAGGGCGAGGGCGAGCACGAACAGGAGGGCGAAGATCCGGCGCACGTCGGGCATCGGATCGGACGCGGGCAGTGTGACCGAGGCCCCGACTCGGCCCCGACCCGCGAAGTGGGATCGAGGGCGGTGGCTCGGCTCTGGCTACAGCAAGCGCGAGAGGGCCAGCCAGGCCGCCAGCGCCAGGCCCAGGAGAATGAGGACACCCGGGGCGCGACCCGCCAGATCGCGGCGTCGTCGCGCGCGTCGGTCTCGGGCCTCGCGCAGGTCGTGCTCGGTGGCGAGGGCCTGCACACGCTCGGCGTTTGCGGCCAGGGCGAGCGCGCTGGTGCGCGAGGAGACGACGGCCATTTCCCGCGCGATCTGCACGCGCACTCGCCCCTCACGCCGGTCGCGCGCGTCGCGGTCCTGGAGCTCGGCCGGGTAGCCCCAGCGCTCGGCGTCGTAGGCGGCGCGCCTCTCGGGATCGGCGAGCGTGGCGTAGGCCTCGGCCATGTAGTTCAGGTGATCTTCGAGTTGGATCACCTTCGTCCGGTGGTGGACGACGGCGCGACGGCGGTAGGCGCGTGCGAGCTCGCGCTTGGAGGCGTCGCGAGGCACGCCGAGGACGACGTAGTAGTTCTGCATGTGGGGCTCCGGAGGCCGATCGGGAAGCGTAGCATGAGCGGGCCCGGGCGGGGGGGCCGGAACCGCGGGAAACAGCTCCCGAGTTCCGAGGCGGCGTGGGTGGCAATATTGTGGCACGACGCCGTCGGCAGGCTCGGCGCAGCAACTGGCAACAGAGTGGTAACGAGCTAACCGTCGTCGGAACTCGCTGCCGTGTCCCGCGACGCTCAACTCGGGGTTTTGTCGGGGCGGGCAGATTCGAACTGCCGACCTCACGGACCCGAACCGTGCGCGCTACCAAACTGCGCTACGCCCCGAAACCTCCGGCCAGAACCGGAAGGGCGCGCGAACATGGACAATGGCGAGCACTATGTCAAGCAGCGCGGTGACAATTGCGCGAAATCCCGGGGACAAACGGCTTCCGGCTAGGGGCGCGGCTTGCGGGCGGTCCGTGCCGGCTTGGCCCTGGGATTGGCATAGGTCTCTGCCGTCATCGTGATGGTCCGGACCAAGTCCTCGCGCAGCGCGGCAGGCTCGAGGACCTCGATCATCGGGCCGTAGCTGAGCAGCCAGCCGCGAAGTTCCATGGTGTCGGGCACCGTCACTTCGAGCAGCTCGTGCTGCTCGTCGTCGGGCGACAGGGATTGGTCCTTGCCCATGGGCGTCTCGCGCAGCACGACGGCGACGTCGTAGTGGGCGCGAGCGCGCAGGCGGATGGGCTCGCCGCGCGCGAAGCCGACGCCGCCTTTCGCGAGGTGCGCGTCGAGATCGAAGCCGCGGGGTCGGTGCAGCGGCTCGTCGAGGAGCTCGGCCCGCTGCATGCGATGGAGCAGCATGTGGTTCACGTTGTCGTAGTCCCAGAACGTGCACACCAGGCTCAGGATGCCGTTGCGGGCGGCCAGGCCCAGCGGGCTGACGACGTACTCCTTTTCCTCCTTCGCCCCGTGTTTCTTGTACAAGGCTCGGAAGCGGCGCTCTTCGAGCAACGCGCCGTAGACCACGTCGAGCACGTGAGGCGGCACGTTGGGCGGGGCGAGCGGGTAGCCGCGGGGGACGACTCGCACCTTCGCGAGCCAACGCGCAAGGGGCGTGCTCGTGTGCCGAGCGAGCACCTCTCGCGCACGGGCGAAGTGCGGCTCCAGGCTCGCCAGCGTCGATCGGGGCAGGGCGTCGTGCAGGTGGGCGCGCACCAGCTCGAAGGTCACCGCCGCCGGCACGCCCATGCCGGGGATCTCGACCAGCGGCGCGTCGCCGTCCCACGACCACTGGTAGGGCTTCGACCGTCGATCGCACTGCAGGGTGATGAATCGCGCCGAGAGCCGCTCGAGATCGCGCTGCACACTGCGCGCCGTGACGGTGATGCCTTCTTCTTCGAGCCGGCGCTGCAGCGTCACCGTGTCGGCCCGCCGCGGTGACCGCGGCACGTGGCGGAGCAACGACCAGAGGCGGTGGAGCGTCTCGACGTCGGATCCGGAACGAGGCACGCCACCGACCTTAGGCGATGTCCGCGTGGTTGGGACAGGACGGGCATCAGTCGGGCGAACAGCCGCTCGACCGCCTGATGTGTGAGGCCGCGCGGGCCGCCACCTCCCGCAGGGTCTCCGTCTGCTTGCCGCGGCCCGGCCGCAGGTCGGACTCGAGCCAGGCCCAAGCGTAGGGCTTGGCGTCGTCGTGGCGGGTCAACGGGAGCTGGCGCGAGAGTCGCTCCAGATCGCGCTGTAGGGTGCGGCGCGTCACGCGGACCCCCTGGGCTTCGAGTCGCTGCGCGAGCGTGCAGGTATCGATGCGCTGGGGTGCCACCGGTATTTCGCTGAGCAGCAGCAGCAGTCGGAGGAAAGCGTCGGGCACGGGGGACTCGAGGCCGAGCGTAGCCGCGCGATGCGACGAAAGTGGTCGTAGCCCGTCACGTGACCGGAGTTCAGTCGAGGCGCACACCGGCAGCGGCGTAGAGATCGTCGACAGCGAAGCGACACCCCACTGACCGAAGCTCCACGAGCTCCCCCGCAAAATGGACGGTATGCGTCCATGATCCGTCGTCGGCGAGGGAGAAAACCTCGACTCTCACCCGCGTTTGTGCGACCAGCACGTACTGTGCGAGCGAAGCGAGGCGCTGGTAGTGCTCACGCTTCTCGCCGCGGTCGTACTCCTCCGTGCTCGGGCTGAGCACTTCGACGACAACCTTGGGGTTGGTGACGTGGGTTGAAGATTCGGGATCGAGCTCGAGATCGCCGCAGACGATGGCGGCATCGGGGTAGGTCGCGAGCCCGGTGGCGGGAACGCGGAGGCGAAGGTCGGCCGAGTAGGAACGGCACTTGCTGCCGAGCAGTTGCGGACCGAGGAGCGTCAGGAACGCGGCGCTGAGAGCGGCATGCTCCGGTGTGCCCCCGGCCATGGCGAAGATCTCTCCCGCCAAATACTCGTGCTTGACCGCACTCATCTCCTCGACATGGAGGTAGTCGCGAAACGTGTGCCGGTGGTGGGGCGCGCCGAGGACCATGGCTCCGGGAGAAGATAGCACGCCGCGTCCGGTGCCCGACGCACGCCGCCTCCGAGCCCCGCGCGACTTGCTCAGGGCAGTGGGCCCTGCGCACGCACGATCCCTCGGCCCAGATCCGCGAGCAGATCGCCGTTGCCCAGCAGCGTCTCTGCCCCGCGCGCGCCCAACACCACGAGCGAATCCGTGGCCTGGTGCACCTTGAGCGCGACCTTGCCTGTCAGGTTGACCTTGATGGCGGCGGGCACGGTCTTTCGATCGGGGTGCTGGGTCGCGAGTACTAGGTGGATGCCGGCCGCGCGCGCCTTCGCGCCGAGACGCTGCACGGAGCCCAGGAAGTCCTCCTTGGTCTCCTTGGTAGCGAGCAGATCCTGGAACTCGTCGATGATCAGCACGTGTCGGGGAAGGACGTCGCACGGGGCGGATGCCGCATTGTGGTCATCGATGGTCTCGACGCGCAGCGCAGCGAAGCGTTCGTAACGGTCCTCCATCTCGGTGACGAGGTCGTGGAGTATCGCGACCGTCTCGTTCGCGTCGAAGCACACGGGACGGGCCAGGTGGCCGCCGAGCGCGGCCTCGACGCCGGTGAACGTCACGCGCTTCGGATCGATCAGGGTGAGTTGGATCGCCGCTGGGGGTTGGTATTCGGCGAGGCCAGCGGCTATCGACTTGAGCAAGACGGACTTCCCGCTCCCCGTCGTGCCGCCGATCAGCAGGTGACACGCGGTGGGCTCGCCCAAATCGGCGCGCAGCGGCTCGCCATCGACGTCTTCACCCAAAATGAAGCGGCCCGGACGAGCCCGCAGCCACTCCCGGCACCGCTCGAGTAGCGGCGCCAGGCGCACCGTGCTCGGCGCCGAGCGCTGCGCGTCGATCACCCGTCGCGCTCCTTCGGGACCGTAGCTCGCCCGGACGGCGTGATCGGCTTCCAGATGGTGGAGCACGTCGGCGCTTCCACGGTCGAGATCCCTGATGCTCCCGCGGCTAGCGGTCAGCTCGATGCGGATGAGGCGCGAGCCCACGCGCGGGGTCTTGCGCACGGCGGCCGCGACACCTTGATCAGCGTAGAGGCGGACGACCAGATCGACGAGGCGAGTGGCCTCCGCGAGCGCTGACGGATCTGCCGCCGGGCGCCTGCTGGGTGGAGAGCCTCGCTGGTCCCGATCCGGCAACGCGACCTCGCCTTGCGGGCTGGGTCGGGGACGACAGGCGTTCGCGGGCGGATCGTCGCGAGGTGGAACGGCGTCGCGATAGAGGGCGACGCACTCGGCGCGGAGCGGGCAGGCAGGACACAGGTCGGTGCGCTTCGTCGCCGGCGCGCGCTCCGGGCTCGCCACCCAGGTCACCATGGCTCCGAGCAGGGGCAGTAGCTCGCGTTCGACCCAGGCGTCCGCCGCCTGGGGCTCGAGTCGCGTGGTCACGAGCCCCGGTCCGAAGCGCAGGATGATCGGCACTGCCGCTTTGTCCTGCTGGAGCATGTGCCGGTAGAGCGCGACCTGAGCCCGGTCGAGCTCCTCCGTCGACTCGTCGGTGAGCTTGTATTCCACGACCTCGTACGAGTGCTCGTCGGGCGCATGGATCGCGTCGATCCGACCCGAGAGCTCCACCGGCCCCGCCGACGTCGACAGCTCGCAGCGCACCGAGACCTCCGCGTCGTGCAAGAACCGCCGAAGCACCTCGGCCAGGTCGCCCGGCCGGCGCGCGATCCGTTGCGCGAGGTAGCCCGCGTACGAGCGAAGGGCCTCCGCGAGATCGTCCACCTCGGCGGGCATCGACGCGTAGGCGGGAGTCCGGTCGAGCTCGTCGACGAGATGACGGAGCAACACCCCGCAGAGCGCGTCGCTGATCTCATCCACCGGCGCGGAGGTGAGCAGGGCTCCGAAGCGCTTCGGCAGGTGTGACGTGCTGGTGGCGAAGCGATCGGCGATGCGGTGGAAGGCCGAGCCGAGCGCGGAGGAGCCGACCGGAAAGACCACCCGCTTCGAGAAGCGCCGCCCCAGGGCGAAGACCCGCGGGCACCGCAGCGCGTTGCGGACCTCGGTGACCGTCAGCGCGGTCACGGCTCACGCTCCGTGAGGGCGCACAAGCGTCGACCGTACCAGCGCACTGCCGGACCTGCCTGCCTCAGCTCATGGGCCACGCTCGTGGCGGTGGCACGCGCGTCGACGCGGCGCACTTCGCGCAGTATCCGCGCGACACTCGCGACGCGCAGGCGACGAAGCACGGCCAGGGAGGGGCCCGGACGCGCACCGGACCCGGAGTCTGCGTCCGGCACCCGCAGCGGAGCTGCGGCAGCTTCGGGCGCACGCGCGCGATCCAGATCCACGTCGTCGTCGGCAATCCCGAGCACGACCGATCGCACCACGGGCCAGCTCTGCCAATCGACGCTGCCTTTCACCCAACCTTCTACCGTCGCGAAGTCGAGCGGGCGCCCGTCAGGACCAGCGAGATCTTGGGAGCGTCCCGCCGCGAGAAAGTCGTGGAGCGCGACGAGTCGCGCCGCATCATCGAAGGCGAGCCAGATCAGCGGGACACCGTGCGTGGTCAGCTCGTGCGAATGCTCGAGGACCTTGATCCACGTCGGTGGGAACGCCAGGTCGTGTTCACGAAGGACGACCGCGCGAGTGGGGTGCTGGAGCGCCAGAGTGTGCTGGAGCGCCGCGGCGACAGAGCGAGGATGGGCGTGCTGTACCAGGCGAATTTCGCGGTCCGACTTGCCCAGCCGGACCGTGCGCGTGATCCGGTCGGTGGTGGTCGACGGGTCGAGTTCGGCGAGATCCGCCGCGACGACCAGCGCGCTCGCCAGGCGCTCCGCATCGGTGCCGCGGCCCTCGGCGGCGACGGACTGGAGCTCGTTGCGTGCGCGCTCGAGGTGCAGCGCCCAGAGATCAGCCAGGCGATCACCGACATTGACGCCGGCGGAGGCCGGGGCCGCTGCTGCCGAGATCGCCGTGTTGATCGGACGAAGCGCCGGCTCGAAGCCCTCGCGGCACGCGATCATCAGCATGCGTGGTGTCATCACGGTGGCAGCGCGCCAGGCCTCGAGCTGCGCCCTGGTGAACGGCCAGGGGAACGGTTCTTGCGGATCCACCGACGGGAGGCGAGCGAGCCACACGCGCACCAGCTCTTCGCGCTGATCCGGCGTCGGGAGCGAGAGCTCGAGGAGCTTGGCTTCGACGCGCGAGCGATGGGAAGCCGCCAGCTTTGGGCGGATGTTGCGATCCCACTCGGCGTCGAGGGCGAGCTGGACCACGACCAGGCCGCGGACGGTGTCGTGCAGCTCACTCACCAGGTTGCCATGCGCCGAGATCCGGGAAGACTGCCGATCCGCGGTGACCAGGTTCTCGAGTTGGTCGAACACGAGCACGATGGGAGCGCCGTGCGCGGCGACGATGGCCAGTGTTCGTAGCGCCGGCAGGACGTCCGAGTCGGTGAGGCTCGCTCCACCGCCGAGGCGGCTGAGCTGCACGTCGTTCAACTCGCGCCCGGCGAGCCAGGCGTTGGCGGCCCTGCGGTCGGGTGCCGGCAAGAACGGTGCGCGGAGGAGGCGCTCCAGGTAGTCGGGCCAAACCTCGGAGTACAAGCCCTCGAGGTGAGCGGTGACCCGCTCAATCAGATCTTCGCGCAGCCGTTCGTCCCGTTGGCGGAGCTGCTCCAGCAACACGTGTGGTCCGATCCGCTCTCCCGACACCGCCGCGAGCATGGACGCTGCGATCACATCCAACTGTCGGTCCGTGGTGCCCGAGGCAGCGTGTTGCAGCGAGTCGACGATCTGGGTGAGGACGTGCCGGGGCGTCGCTTCGATGCCGATCTCGGGGCGAACGAGCACGAAGGCCGCACGCGGTCCCAACCGGCGGCGCACCCGCACGAAGAGGTGGGTCTTGCCGGACCCCGCCGGACCCAACGCCAAGAGTGTGCTCGACCGCAGCTCCGCCGGACCGAGCGGAGCTGCGCGGCGCACGGCCTCGATCCGTGAGAGGATAGCGTCGCTCACGTGGGCGTTGAGCGACGCGACATCGACGACGTCGCTGCCCCAGGGATCGGCGTGTTCAAAGTCGAAGGGGCCCCTCATGCGGTCTCTCCCGAAATCACCCGGGCATAAGAAATCACGAGGCCTTGGGCGTCGGCCGGGCACAGCGCGCGATCCGCCGGCGACAGCGCTCCGACGCCGCTCTCGGGGCGAAGCTCCACCCGGCCCGCGCGGGCGAGCGCGAGCAGCGCCTGGTGGGCGGGCGCAGGCGCCTGCGTCGTTCCCAGCGCACGAACCAGATCCGGGACGAACACGGAGCGACCGCGCGACCGTTCGAGTTCGGCCAAGGTTTCGAGGACGCGCGCGGTCGCAATCCCCGCGGCGGCGTTGGGCGCGGCCAGCATCTCCAGCACGGGCCCGAACAGGGTTTGCGCCTCGGATCGCGCCAGGGTCTTCGATGGAGTTCCCTTTCGCGAGCGCAGCCGCGCGACGAGTTTGGTCAAGCGCTTGCTCAAATCCCGGATCGCGGCCACCTCGTCGGGATCGAGCAGGTGCGCTCCCTTCACCGTGATTGCGTCCACGCGCGAGCCCGCGACCAACGCGAGGCTGCCCGCATCGACGAGCTGAAGCGCCGTGCGTTTGACCTCAGCTGCGGTGGAGCCGCTCACGCACTTCGGGAGGGCGGAGAGCGGGATGGGGCTCGTGCCCGCGACCGCGGCTGCGACTTGGTCCGCGAGGGGCGCGCGCAGACCCTTCGGCGTCCGCTCGAGCCCGCGCGTCACGAGCTTTTCGATCAGCAGCAGCTCGTCGTGCCGCGACAGCATGCGGCCCACGAGTTGCCTGTTCGCAACGAAGCGCGCCGCGCGAACCCGAGCTTCGACCTCGGACACCAAGGCTTCGGTGAGCGGGATCGGCTCCTCCTTCTTCCTGCTGGCCATGGGCGAGCGAAGCGAACTTCGCGCGCGCGAGCGCGTCAAGCAGGCATGACGTTGAACGTCCGAGCGGGTGCCCGAGACTCGCACTCCGCGCTCGACAGCGGAGAAGACGCGCACCGCGGGCGGGCGGGAGGTTCGGGTGACCTTCGAGTTCAGCGATATTCCCGGGCGCTGAGCGGGGGGTGGACAGCTCTCCGCTTGCGGTATAGCTCTGCCCAGTGGTCCAGTCCGAGATTGCGCTGGAACGCGAGCCAGAGCGTGCCAAGGTGCTCGACCGGCTGCGCGCGCACGGCTGGAACGCGACCTCGTTTCAGGTGCTAGAGCCAGGGTTTTGCTACTGGTTCGACCAGAGCGGCGCGGTGGCCTACGTGGACACGGGTGGGGCCTGGGTCGCAGCCGGCGCGCCCATCGCCGCCGAGGAGTGCTTGGCCATGTGCGCGAGCCGATTCGTACGCGCGGCACGCGACGCCGGGCGACGCGCGTGTTTCTTCGGCGTCGAGCCCCGCTTTCTACGAAGCGTGGACTTCGCGTCGATGCTGATCGGGGAGCAGCCGGTCTGGGACCCGCGGCGAGTGGCCGATTCGCGGCCTGTCTCCAAGAGTCTGCGCGAACAGCTGAGGAGAGCCCGGGCCAAGGGAGTAGAAGTCCGACGGCTGGACGCCATCGAGACCAGCGACGCGCCCGGGAGTCGACGGCGTGACATCGAGAGACTCATCGAGCGTTGGAGCAGTAGGCTCACTCTCGCGCCGATGGGCTTCCTCGTGGCTGTGCACCCGTTTCACTTCGTGGCGGAGCACCGCTACTTCGTCGCCGAGCAAGACGGGCGCATCGTCGCGTTTCTCGGCATGGTCCCGGTGTACGCGCGCAACGGCTGGCTCTTGGAGGATTTCTTGCGGGATCCGACCGCACCCAACGGAACGGTCGAGTTGGTCATCGACCATGCGCTCCGGGCAGTCGCCGAGGAGAACGCTGCCTATGCCACGCTCGGTCTCGCGCCGCTGTCGGGCGACGTGAGCGGGTGGCTCCGAGCCATCCGGGACGCATCGAGTGAACTCTACGATTTTCACGGGCTCAGGGCCTTCAAGGCGAAGCTCTCACCGGACCGCTGGGATGAAGTTCATCTCGCATTTCCGCGCGGGCAATCGGGACCGAGGGCCGTGGTGGACGTGCTCACGGCGTTCTCGAGGGAAGGGCTGCTTCGCTTCGGAATCGAGACCTTCCTGAGGGTTCCAGGGACCGTGATACAGCTGGCCTTGCTCCTCCTCGCGCCTGCGCTCATCGCCGGCTTGGTCTGGTTTCTGAGCTTCGAGCTGGCGTGCGCCTCGCTCCCTCAGGCGCGCCTGCCTCTCGCGCGGGTCGTGATCCTCGCCGCGGCGCTGCTACCCGCAGTCGGCGCGTGGCTCGCGTGGCGACGATATCGTCGTCGCAGCTCCAAGCGTTCGTTCCGTCCGGGGTTGACTCGGCGCTGACGCACTCAGCGCCGGATGGCGGCGAGGAGCCGCTTGACGTTGCCTCCGCCTTTCGCGTCGGAGGGAGGATGCGTCACTGCCTGAATGTTCGCCGGCGGGACGCTCAGAGAGCTGCGCAAACTAGGCAACTGATCCAGTTCCTTGATGTCGATGAGGAGACCGCGCTCGGTGCTCTTCAGCTCCGCCATGGTTCCCTCCCCTTCGACGTTTAACCCAGGTTTTGTCGGGGCGGGCAGATTCGAACTGCCGACCTCACGGACCCGAACCGTGCGCGCTACCAAACTGCGCTACGCCCCGATGCCCGCGCGGATCCGGTGATCCGCGGCGGGCGTGATGCTTGGTGTCGTCAGCCCTTGCTGGCCTTGTGCTTCTTCAGATCTTCGACCAGCGCCGGCACCGCTTGGAACAAGTCGGCGACCAGGCCGTAGTCGGAGAGCTGGAAGATCGGCGCCTCGGCGTCCTTGTTGATGGCGACGATGGTCTTGCTGCCCTTCATGCCGGCAATGTGCTGGATAGCGCCGGAGATGCCGATGGCGAAGTACAGGTCAGGCGCGACGATCTTGCCGGTCTGTCCGACCTGAAGATCGCCGGGGCAGTAGCCCGCGTCGCAGGCCGCGCGGCTCGCGCCGATGGCTGCGCCGAGGGTGTCCGCGAGGGGGTTCAGCACTTCGAAGAACTTCTCCTTCAGTGCGCGACCGCCCGCGACGACGACGCTGGCTTCGCCCAGATCGGGGCGCGCGCTCTTGACCGCCTCGAGGGAGACGAACTCCACGCGGCTGGCGGCGGCGCCCGGGGCGGCCTTGGCGACCGACTCGACGGCAGAGGCCCCTCCGCTCGGAGCGGCGGGCTCGAACTCGCTCTGCCGGGCCGTCGCGACCTGAATCGCGGTGCCGAGCTGGACGTGTCCGAAGGCGTTGCCGGCGAACATCGGTCGCTTGAAGACGACCTTGCCGCCGTCGACCGAGACGCCGGAGCAGTCGCCTGCGTAGGCGGCGTCGAGGCGCGCGGCCACCCGCGGCATCAGATCTTTGCCGAAGCTCGACGCGCACGCGACCACGAGGCCGTAGGCCTTGCCGACCTCGGCCACGGTGGGCGCGTAGTGCTCGGCGACGTAGTTGGCGAGGCTGGGATCTTCGCAGGCGATGACCTTGGCCGCGCCGAAGCCGGTGAGATCGGCCGCGGCGGCCTTGGCGCCCGCACCGAGGACCAGGATGGAGAAGCCTCCGCCCAGCGCCGGCAGCGCGAGCTTGGCCATGGTGATGGCCGAATGCGTGGTCTTGCGGACTTTGCCTTCGGCCGTGAGCTCTGCAACGACGAGGATGTCTGCCATGGTTCTTTTCCTTCTTCAGGTGGCCTGAGCCTCAGATGGCCTTCGCCTCGGTGGCGAGCTTCGCGACGAGCTCCTGCACGTCTTTGACCTTCACGCCGGCCTTGCGCGCCGGCGGCGCCTCGAACTTCACGTACTTGCTGCTGAGGGTAGTGCCGCCGACGAGGTCAGCGAGCTGCTTGACCGCCAGCGGCTTCTTCTTGGCCTGCATGATCGCGGGCAGCGGCGCAAAGCGCACCTCGTCGTAGGGGTACTTGAAGCCCTCGGCCGTCTTCGTCGAGCGGACGCTGTCCGGTGCCACGATGCGCAGATCGACGGTGACGACCGCGGGGAACTTCACGCGCAGGGTCGACACTCCGCCGTCGACTTCGCGGCCGACCAGCAGTCCTTCGGCCTCTTCCTCGAGGGTCGCGGCGAAGGTCGCCATGGGCCAGTCGAGCAGCTCGGCGAGGGCTTGGCCGACGTAGTTGTTCTCACCATCCACGACCTGCTTGCCCATCAGCACGAGGTCGGGCTTCTCTTCTTCGACGATGGCCTTCAGGGCAGCCGCGACCAAGCGGCCGTCCAGGGCGTCGTCGGTGGTGTCGACGCGAATCGCGCGATCGGCGCCCGTCGCCAAGGCGGAGCGAAGGTTGGTCTCCGTCTCGACTGGGCCCAGCGTGATGGCGACGACCTCTCCCAGGCGGGTCTTCGGCGCCTTGCCGTCCTCGGTCAACCGCAGCGCGGTCTCGAGGGCGTACAGGTCGAAGGGATTGATCTGCCACTCGAGGCCCGCCGTATCGATCTTGTCGGCGGCGGCGGGGATCTTCACCTTGTTGTGGTTCGCGGGGTCCGCGACGCGCTTGAGCGGGACCAGGATCTTCACGACGAGCTCCTTTGGTGTGGCCCGCCCACGGACCCGCGAGGGGTGGCCGTGTATCGAGCCGGTGGGTCTGGGGCGGCCGCGCGGTCCGGCCGGATTTCCCGGCAAACGGCCCGCTGGGCCCGAGCGAGTTAGATCCTTTGGGGCGTCGCGTCAATCAGCTTGGGCGCGCAGCGTTTGCCGCAGGCGGCCGGGGCCGTTTGGCGCGGGTAGCCGGATTGTCGGTCCCTGCGGCGCGAGCGGGTGGAATACTGCCGCTCCCATGGCCATCACCACGGACTGCCTGGTCCTCGGCAGCGGCATCGCGGGGCTGACCTTCGCGCTCTCCGCCGCGCGCCACGGCAACGTCGTCGTCGTCACCAAGCGCACGCTCGAAGAGGGGTCGACCGCGTGGGCCCAGGGTGGCGTCGCGGCCGTGCTCGCGGCGGACGACAGCTTCGAACGCCACATCGCGGACACGCTGTCGGCGGGGGCCGGGCTCTGTCACGACGTCGCAGTGGAGCTGTGCGTGAAGGAAGGGCCGGCGGCGATCCGGCAACTGCTCGACTACGGCGTGCCGCTCTCTCGGAACGGCAGCGGTGAACTCGACTTGGGGAGGGAAGGCGGGCACACCGCGCGACGCGTCGCGCACGCCGGCGACATCACCGGTCGCGAGATCGAGCGCACCTTGCTCGAGCGCGCCGCCGAGAACCCGAACATCCAGCTGCTCGAGTGGCACATGGGTGTCGATCTGATCGTGCTCAGCAGGTTCGGAGGACCGGACACCTGCGCTGGTGCGTACGTGCTCGACGAGAAATCGGGGGCCGTGCGGCGCGTGCTCGCGCGCCAGACCGTGATCGCCACCGGGGGCGCGGGCAAGGTCTACCTCTACACCTCCAACCCCGACGTCGCGACGGGCGACGGCGTGGCCATGGCCTACCGCGCGGGCGCCGAAATCGCGAACATGGAGTTCTACCAGTTCCATCCGACCTGCCTGCACCATCCCCAGGCTCGGACCTTCTTGATCAGCGAAGCGCTGCGGGGGGAAGGGGCCATCTTGCGCCACCCCGAGACGCGCGAGGCGTTCATGCAGCGGCACCACGAAATGGCCGACTTGGCGCCGCGCGACGTGGTGGCGCGGGCCATCGACTTCGAGATGAAGAAGAGCGGAAGCGACTACGTGCTGCTCGACATCACGCACAAGCCGGCGAGCTTCGTCAAGGAGCGCTTCCCCAACATCCACGCCCAGTGCCTGCGCTACGGCATGGACATGACCGAGCGCCCGCTGCCGGTGGTGCCCGCGGCTCACTACATGTGCGGCGGCATCACCAGCGATCTGCACGGACGCACGAGCCTGCCCGGCCTGATGGCCATCGGCGAGAGCGCGTGCACGGGCCTGCACGGAGCAAATCGGCTCGCGTCGAACTCGCTGCTCGAGGGCCTGGTCCTGGGCCGACGCGCGGCGGACAAGGCCGGCGCGCTGCTTCCCGAGCTCAGGCACAGCCCGCTGCCCGAGGTGCCGGAGTGGGAGATCGGTAGCGCCGTGCCCAGCGACGAAGCCGTCGTCGTCACCCAGAACTGGGACGAGCTCCGGCGCTTGATGTGGAACTACGTCGGCATCGTGCGCAGTGACGGACGCCTGCGCCGTGCGGCTCGGCGCGTGGCGCTGCTCGAAGAAGAAATCCGCGAGTATTACTGGAAGCACTTGGTCACTCGCGACCTGCTCGAGCTCCGCAACATCGCCACCGTCGCCGAGTTGATCATTTCGAGCGCTGCCAGTCGCAGAGAGAGCCGGGGGCTGCACTCGACCCTCGACTACGCCGAGACGCGGAGCGAGTTCGCCGAAGACACGGTCTGCAAGCGCGGAGTCGTGCCGCACCTGCGAGGGCGCTAGAGTGAGCGCTGCGGCCCGAATCGCGCTGTGTCTCCCGGGCGGAGGCGCGACCGGCGCCATGTTCCAGATCGGTGCCCTCGCCGCCCTCGAAGACGCCCTGAGCGGGCTCGCGGAGCGGGGCTTCGATCTCTACGTCGGCACCAACAGCGGCGCGAGCGTGGCCGCGGTCTTGGCGGCGGGGCAGCCGCCCGCCCGCATGTATCGAGCGTTCCTCGATCCCGCGGACCAGTACTTTCCGCTCGAGCGCAAGCACATCCTGAAGATGGATCTGGACGCCTGGAGGCGAACGCTGGTCAGCGCCTGGCAGGCGCTGCGTCATGGAACCAGCAGCCTCCTCTCGAGGGCGCCGGCGCCCTCGCCCGCCGTGCTCTGGGAAGAGCTCGATCGTTTCTACGACACCTTGCCGTCGGGCCTCTTCTCCCTCGACGCCTACGAGCGCTTCCTCGAAGACTTCTTCGTGCGTCGCGGGATCCCCAACACCTTTCACGGCATGCCCAAGCCGCTCCGGGTCATGGCGCACGACCTCGACTCGGCGGAGCAGATCGCCTTCGGTGGCGAAGGATTCGATCACGTCTCCGTGACCCGAGCGTGCATCGCCAGCATGGCCGTCGCGCCGTTCTTCTCGCCGGTGCGCATCGCCGACCGCTGGTACATCGACGCGGGCTCGGCTCAGGTTTCTCATCTCGACGTTGCGGCATCCGAGGGCGCCGACGTCATCGTGGTCGTGAACCCCATGGTGCCGGTGCGTGCGGAGACCGTTCCGACCGGGCACGGGCTGAAGGGTAGCGTCAGGGACAAGGGGTTGATGTGGGTCATGAATCAATCGATCCGCATCGGCATGCACCGGCAGTTGCAGGAGTCGCTGCTGCGCATCGCGGGCGGCGGCGCCACCAAGATCCTGCTGATCGAGCCTGATCCGACCGACGCGCTGCTCTTCATGCACAACCCGGCGAGCTTCGCCGCACGGCGCAAGATCCTCGAGCACGCCTACCGCACCACCCGGGCGAAGGTGGCCGAGTGGCTCGCGGCGGGCCACCCTGCGCTGGAGCGCGCGGGCTTCACGCGGAAGAAGGAAATCGACTAGGGTCGGCTCCGGAGGGGGCTTTCAATGACCTCGACACTGATCTCCACGCTGCTGCTCGCGTTGCTCTACCTGGCCGTCGTGCGCTTCGTCGACATGAACGAGAAGGAGCCGCTGTGGGCCATGCTCATGGTGTTCGCCTTCGGCGCCCTTGGCGCCGCAGCGACTTCGGTGGGCATCAACCAGAGCACGCTGGGCCTGAACCTGTGGGCGAGCGCCTCGGTCAGAGAGCTGGTGAAGTTTCTAGCCATCGGCGCCGGCGTCGGGGTCCTGGTTGCGTACGGGCAGCGGCGCGGCTGGGAGGAGTTCAACGGCACGATGGATGGCATCGTCTACGGGACCTGCGGCGGTCTCGGCTTCGGCGTCGGCGAGCAACTGATCAACCAGCTCACATTTTCGGCCATCAGCATCCCCGGCCTCGCGGTGTCCGAGGTGGCCAGCTTTGGCAAGCTCGCGCTCTCGGGTTTGTCGGACGGTGTCGTGGGCGCGATCATTGGTGCGGGCTTCGGCCTCGCATCGGAGGCTAAAGCGCCGGTGGCGCGGGCGCTCTTGCCCGTAGCGGCGCTCGTGGGCGCCGTGCTCGCGGACGCGGCGCACCAGCTCCTGAAGCACGGAAATGCCCTCGGCGACAGCGGCGCGCTGCGCTCCAACCTGGCCCTCGGTGCGCCGGGCTTGTTGATCGGAGCGGTCGCCGTCTACGCGCTCACGGCGGAGCGTCATGCCATCCACGGTCATCTCGATGACGAAGTGCAGACCGGTGCGGTGGGCGCGGCGGATCTCCCGCTTTTGAAGAGCGTCGTGGCGCGGCAGGTTGCCTACGCCAAGGCGTTTGCGAGCTTCAAGCTCGGCTACTTCTTCGGGATCCGGAGCGTGCACAACCTCCAGGTGCAGCTCGCGTTTGCGAAGGCGAGGCTCGCCAAAGAGTCGGATCCGGAGCGCCGCGTCCGCGTCGACGGCGAGGTCGCCAAGATCCGCGCTGCGCTCGTCGAGCGCCGCCGCGCCCTCGAGGGGAGCGCGTCGTGAACTTCTGCCCGCAATGCCGGACGCCGCTCGACGCGGGGGCACGCTTCTGCGCCAACTGTGGGCACACGGTGGCCGCGCCGGCACCGCCCGGCGGAGCGCAGGGGCCGCGCCCCTTCGCGGGTGCGCCTCAGGGCTACGCGCCACCGGGTGCGCCTCAGGGCTACGCGCCACCGGGTGCGCCTCAGGGCTACGCGCCACCGGGTGCGCCTCAGGGCTACGCGCCACCGGGTGCGCCTCAGGGCTACGCGCCACCGGGTGCGCCTCAGGGCTACGCGCCACCGGGTGCGCCTCAGGGCTACGCGCCACCGGGTGCGCCTCCAGGTGCGCCTCAGGGTTACGCGCCTCCGGGTGCGCCCGCATACGGGCCGCCTCCAGGTGCTCCGCCCTACGGCGCGTCGCCCGATCCCGGTGCGTTGCCGGCCGCGGCTGCCGCGGACGAAGGCGGTGGTCTCAAGGTCCTGGGTGGATGTGGAGTCGCGGGCTGCCTGGGTGCGGGCTTCGCGGTGCTGATGGGCATCGGGCTCATCATCGTGCTCGTCGTGATGGGAGGCTCGTCGAGCGGTGGCAGCTCGTCCGGGCCCAGCAGCGGTGTGCCCAGCAGCGGGTCGATACGTTCCATCGTTCGACCGAACGTCGGCCAGTATCGGTTGGTCGGTACCACGCCCCTCGAAAAGGTGCCTCCGGGCGTGGTCGACAGCATCGGCGCGATCTACGTGTCGCCGGGCGGCACCCAAATCCGGCACGTGCTCCTGGTGTACCCGAGTGAGGTCGTCGCCGCGGAGCGTATTCGGAACGTGATGGGGGCCGCCGTTTCTGGCCTGAAGCCCGGACAGAAGGTGTCGAGTGGCGATCTGACCAACAACGAAAACAGGGTCATTGGTACCATCGTCAGCGTGACCGGGAGCGATCCGGAGTCGTTCTACTGGAACAATCGCAAGCTGGTCGTGATCGTCGACGGCCCTGCGCCGCACGCCAAGGCGTTCTCGACCAGCACTTCATACTGAAGCTTCGAAATGCGTTGGCTCGTACTCGCGCTCCTGCTCACTGCCTGCACGGAGCCTTACCGAGTCGGGGAGTACGTGTGGGTCGAGTGGGAGGGCCGGGACTACCCCGCGTACATCGTCGAGAAGAAGGGCGCGGCGCGGTTTCGTGTTCACTTCGACGGCTTCGACGCGCGCTGGGACGAGGACGTGATCCTCGATCGCATCAAGGGGCGGATCAGCAGTCCGGTCGCCCCGCCGCCGCCGCCCGAGAAGGTCGCGCGCGCCAGCGGGGTCGCGCCCAAAGGCTCGGGTCCTGCGTCCGGCGCGTCCCCCTACAAGCCGGGTGATCGCGTGCGCGTGAAGTGGCGCGAGTCGAAGTACATCGCGACCATCGTGGCCGTCGCCGGACCCGATCGTTACCTGGTGCACTACGAGGGTTACGAGACCGCCTGGGACGAGACGGTCAACGCGGATCGGATCGAGCCGGCGCGCTAGTTTGGGCTGACCTCGAATTTGGCCGGTTGCCGCGGCCCCTGGTAGAGCGATCGTACAAGCTGCGGCGTCTCGTGGTGTCACTTCCTCCGAGGCTCGCAGCCAATTCCACTGGGAGCCGCCCGTTGCGGGCTCCGAGGAGACGATCATGCGCGTGCTTCTAGAAAGCAGGAGGCGACTCTTTGCCCTACTGGTCGGGGTGGCGGCGGTTGCGGGCTTCGCCGCTCAGGCCGACGCGGGATCTTCGCCCGTCGCCCTGGGCGAGGTGAAGGTCGCGCGGAGCGATCCGACCCTCGAGCGAGCGTTCCGCGGGCTCGTCGAGCACGAGCTTGGCGAGGTCGACCTGTCAAAAGTGAAGGCCCAGGATCGTTTCGTGCTCTCGGCGGCCCTGGTGCAGATGGCAACCCGCGAGAGCTCGGGTCAGGCCGAGACCGTCGCGGTGGTCAGCGCGACCCTGCGCCGCGCTCGCGGCGGGAGCATTCACGCAATCATTCAGGGTCGGGCCCAGGCGACGGATCGTCCGAGTCAGGTGAAGTCGGTCGAGCGGAGCGCGATGCGTGCGGCGGTTCGGAGTGCTCTGGCACGGCTGCCGGAAGCCCTGAAGTGATTCGCGCCGACTCCCCGGGCATGAGCCCCATGCTGCGCCAGGCGGCGTCGAGGCGTCCGCGATCGGTGACGCTGAGCAGCTCGGGCTCGTGAGCGACGGCGGAACGCGCCCGAGCCAGCCAGGTCGCCGCTGAAATCAGATCGCCGCAGGCGAGATGCGACAGCCCGCGCAGGAGCGAGTAGCGCGCGTGCTCGGCGGTCGACAGGTCCGTCACCTCGGCTTCCATGCCTCGAAGCTCGTAGACCGCGTCGGGGTGCCGGCCCTCGTCGGCGGCGTGTCGAGCCCGGGACATGCCGCCGCCCCCGCAGGCGATCGGCGACAGGCAGAGGGCGAAATAGACCCAAGCCGGCGTGCGCATGAGGCCCCATTCGGGCGCGGCCCGGGTCTGGTTGCGGCTTTTTTTGGGTGGGCTCGTTCGGCTCAGAGCAGCCCACGCACCCGGGCCCGCGCCAGGGCGTCGCGCCTGCTGGTGGCCTGCAGGCGCTCGTACACGTTCTTGATGTGGCTGTGCACCGTGTGGGCGCTGATGTTGAACTCAGCGGCGATTTCCTTGTAGGTGAGGCCACGATCGATGAGCCTCAGGATCTGCCGCTCTCGTGGTGTCGCTGGATCCGGGTCCGCGACGCTCTGCAGGTGCTGGATCACCAGGCGCGCGATCTTTGGGCTCATCGGTGAGCCTCCGTGGCTCAGCTCGCTGACCGCGCGGACGAGCTCGCTCGCTCGGGCCCCTTTGAGCACGTAGCTCGAAGCACCGGCCTTCAGGGCCTGAAATACGTTGTCGCGGTCGTCGAACACCGTGTGAGCCATCACGTTCATGGCGGGGAAGTGGTGCTTGAGCGCGGCGATCAGGTCGACGCCGGAATCAGCGCCGAGGCCGAGGTCCACGATGGCCACGTCGACCGTCGCGTCGATGGCGGACAACGCTTCTGCCAGGCTGGCTGCGGATCCCGCCAGCTCGAAACCCGGCTCCTGCGCCAGCACTTCCGCGAGGAACTCCCGCGTCAGATCGTCGTCGTCGACGACGAAGACGCGGAGCGCGCGCTCGCGGTGGGCTGAGGCAAGGGGCACGACGAGTAATCTAGCCGTCGCTCGCGGCGGACACCACGGCCCTGGGCAACCTCCCCCAAAAACCCCCAACCAGCTCCCTGGCGAGGCTGGCGGCGTTCGCCGACAATCGTGGCATGAAGCAATTGGCCGCCCTCCTTCGGCGTCGTCGGGTCGACTTGCTGTTCGTATGCCTGCTGTGCCTGGCCGCTGCTGGCGCGATCCTCGTGGCCTGCTCCGGCGACTCGGGCACGGCCAAGAAGTCCGCTCCGAAGCCCCCCGCCGGCGCGACCCTCGAGATCCCCGAGTGTGCGGCGACGCGGCTGCTCGGTGACGGCGAGATCACCGAGCTCACGGTGACCGCCCGGGACGCCGCCGGGGCGCCGCTCGTGGGAGCGGTGGTGTTGTTCGTCGCCCCGGAGAGCTCGCCGGGAGGCAGCTTCGAGGTGCCCTCGAAGTACGGCGCGGCGACGGCTCGGGTGAGCACCAACGCGCAGGGCGTCGCGACCGCGCGCTTGGGCGTGACCGGAAGCGCGGGCGTATTCCTGGTAGATGCCCTGCTCGAGCAGTCTGCCGCCGCGGCGAGCTTCGGTATCAGCTTGACGACGACGAAGCCGATGGTGAGCGGCGAATCGCTTCGTTGCCAGCTCGAGGCCAAGCACGCGCCCTCCGGCAGCGGGAAGCTCTTGCACGGGCCGGTGCTCTTGCCGGCAGGTGCCAGCGTCACGGCCGACAACTCTGCGGGCACTCCGACCTCGACGCTCTCGGTCCAGAAGGACTCTTGGTTCGCCTGGGTCGACGAAGCACCGCAGAGCAAGTACGAGCATGCCACGCGCATGATCTTGGTGGACGCCACCCAAGCCGGCGCGCTCCCGGAGGAAGTCAGCGCGCGCTACTGGCCCGAGCTCGCTCTGTCCGCTGGTGCGCCCACCACCGCCCTCATCTCCGCCTGGCGCACCCACGACTTCGGCGCGAGCGCCGAGGCCGCATCGAGCACGGCCTCCTCCCAGAGCCTGAGCCCGGGTTCTCACGCGCAGAACACCAAGCCGAGCCCGGGCGGCAAGGCCTGCGCCGTGATCGTCTACGGGCTGCCCGACAGATTCTTGCGCCGGGACGCCGAGCTGATGGAGGCCTTCTTCAAGCAGCGCAGCATCAAGGTCTTCGCCCAGCGCACGGCGCAGGGTCTCCTGACGCCACCGACGCCGAGCCAAATCGCCGCGCTGCTCGACGCGGCGAAGGCCGACGGCTGTCAGACCATCTATTTCTACCTGACCTCCCACGGTGGAATCAGCGGTCTCGACAAGATCTCTGACGGCACGGGCGGCAAGACCACGCTGCTCCTGGAGACGCTTGGAGAGATGGTCACGAGTCGCTTCGCGGGCACCGACATCGAGGTCAACCCCATCATCGACGCCTGCTACTCGGGCGCACTGATTTCCGCTTTCCAAGGTGAAGGACTCACGGGAACTGCCATCACGGCCGCCGACGACGCCAGCGAGTCCGGCGCAGGCCTGAACTACGAGGGCGAGGTCAACATGAGCTCGTACTTCAGCGCAGCGCTGCGTGAGTGTTGGCGCGACACGACGGCGGACACCGACAAGAGCGGAGCGGTCAGCCTCAAAGAGGCCGGGGAGTGGACCATCGTGCAAGACGACAGCGACGTGGTCGATCCGAAGCCCCAAATCGTCTGTCTCGACCCGGTTCCAAAGCAGGTCCCACTGGATGCCGTGAGCATCCCTTGTCCCGGCGACGAGGTGGTCGTGCCGGTCAGTTGGCCGGGGGCGACGCCGATCACCAAGCTGATGACCGGCAAGGCGAACACTCTCGACAAGGCCATCGCCGTCGTCGCGTCGGGCTCCGAGGATGCCGACGGGTGGAACACGCTCATCTTCGACAACGCCAATCAGAAGGCGAACCTCCGACTTCGCGGGGCCAGCCCCGGCACGACGACCTACTCGTTCCGCGTCTTTGCACATCCCTTCGCCTACGGCGGCACGGCTCAAGTCACTGTCGGCGACTGCGGCGACGGCGGCCTCGACGCCGGGAGCGAGGGCGGCCCCGATGGAGGCGTCGCCTGCGAATCCGACCCGAAGACCGCGGCGGTGCTGCTGATTGGCAGCATGCTGGGTGGCTGGTCGAAGGCCACCCAGTGTGCGGCGTGGTTCCTGTTCCAGGAGAAGCTGTTCAAACATTCGAAGGCCACCATTGCCGCGAAGCCCGTCGCCCACGACCACACGACGCTCTACGGCCGGACTTCCCTGCGCCAAACGTTCACCGCCACCCAGCTCGACGTCGTATTCGGTAGCGGGGGAGCGTTCCCCTGCGGCGCCGGTCCGAACGGCACAACGCTCTGCGCACCGGGCGCTCCGCCGGTCCCGGCTGGCGACATCCTCGTGATCAGCAAGGCTCTCGACGCGACCATCCCCATCGCGGACGCCCTGAACCGCTACCAGTACGGCTTCGTGTTCGACGCGGACAACACCCCCGGCAACAACTACCAGGCGAACGCGCAATACGCCGACGACCTGTTCAAGAACACGGACCGCTGGTACGAGGCCAACTACGCCCCGTCATCGGGGTGGGCTCTGAAGACGTCGACGGCCCTGAACGGGAACATCCAGCCTGCGACCAGCGCTGCCCGCGTCATCATTGCAGGCAACTCCATCACCCTGGTGCTTCCGGCCAGCGAGGTTGCCTCCAAGGCGCCCTACCGACTGACGGCGTTTCGGCACACTGGAGACTACGGGATCAACCCCCCCTACAACTACGATGGCTCCGTGTGGCCGGCGGTGGGGCAGCCCCTCACGCCGTCCCCTTGAGCGCGGCCCCGCGGCCAAGCGCGGGAAGATTGGAGAGCGGCAACGGCACACGGAGCAGCAGCCGATTGGTCTTCCCGATCTCGATGCGGAACTCACCGCCGAGCTCCGCCGCGCGCGAGCGCAGGTTCTCGAGGCCGCGACCTCCCCCGATGCTGCGGCTCGCGTCCGCGACGCCGTCCCCATCGTTCTCCATCGACAGCGACAGCGCGTCGGGATGCACGCTCAGCTCGACCTTCACGTAGCTTCCGTTTGAACGCTTCAGCGCGTTGGTCAGGCCTTCGCTGAAGGTTCGCAACAAATGCAGGCCCAGCAGCATGGGCGGGGCCTCCTGCGTGCCCACGTCGACCTGCATCTCGAAGGCGCGACCGTGCGCTTCCACCAAGCTCGCCCCGAAGCGCCGGAGCTCGGCGACGTGGCGCTCCCAGGTCGCCTCGGCGTCGTCGAGCGTGTGCACGTAGGCTCGGAGCTCCGCGAGGCTCTTCTCGGAGAGCTCTGCGATGGTCTCCAGCGCCGGCTGCGCGCGTTCGGCCTTCCGTTGCCCGAGCTCCGCGAGCATGCGGATGTTGCTGGTCATGGCGCCGACTCCGTCGTGGAGGTCGCGGACCAGCGCATCTCGCTCTCTGCCGCGAGCGACGGCTTCTTCAGCCAAAAGCCGGGCGCGCTCGTGAAGTGCGACGTATCGCCGCTGAACCGAGATGGCCATGGCCACCACGCAAGCGAGCGCGCCGACGTGCACCTGGGAGCGCCACGAAAACATGGCCGTGCCGAAGGCTGCCATCACGTCGCGGACGGCGAACGCGAGCAAGAACCCGAATCCCACCAAGAAGATCCGCGCGTCCAAATCCCCAGCGCTCGCGAAACGCGAGGCCTCGACCAGCACCAGGAGCGACGAGACCAGAATCACGATTCGAACGGCATTCGTGGCCAGGGCAAATACGCTGACCCCGAGCGCCGCGTGCTCCGTGGATTGCGTGAGGACCCAGGCGAGCGTCAGCGCGAGCAGATAGAGGGGCGTGAACAGCAGGCTCGCGCGCAGGAGCCAACGCAACACTTTGCTCGAACGGGCCACGAAGAGCTCGTCGAGAAAGAGCAGCGATCCGACGACCATGGCCGGCAAGGCGAGCAGCCAGGCGAAGAACGAGACGACGCTCACGTCGGCGATCAAGTCCTTCAAGTGCGTGTAGTGGATCACGTAGACGCCGAGGGCCGCCGCCCAGACCGCGAAGCTGAACGGCAAACGCCACGCCTGGCGCGTCGAGAACGACACGAATCCGAGCAGGCCCAGCAAGATTGCCACGAACCCCACCACCAACCGCGGCAGGTCGCGCTCGAGGGTCCACGCCATGAGATCCGCGCGGGAGCCGAACAGCGGCGTGCCCTTCACTCCCAGGGGGCGGTAGTGGGCGGAGATGCAGAGCGACAGGGTCTTGCCCTCGGAGCCCGCCGGGAGGGGAATGAGCTGCCAGGGCAGTCCGACCGATCCACGTGCCGCGACGCCGTCGGGTTCCGGAAACGCGAACACGCGATCGCTTCCGACGTAGGCGGTGAAGGCGCCGAGCACCGCGTCGATGGCGAGGACCGCGTCCGGCGGCAGCTCCCGGGGGATGCGGGTCCTCAGCCACAGGACTTCACCGGAGCCAGCCGGATGCGCGGGCAGCTTCAGCGGCGCGAAGCGCGGGCTGGCCCAGGGCTCCGAGAGTTCGAGCTGCGAGCCCGGCTCCGAGAGTCGATATTGCCAATCCGCGAGCGGCGTGATGGTCCCGTGCGGCCGCGGGGGCACGAACCCGAGCGCGACGACCGCGAGCACCAAGACCACGATCGGCGCCGCGTGGCGAACCCATGCGAGCCGCTCTCGGGAGCCCATCGGTGAGAAGAATGCTGCGGGTTGGGGCGCAGCTCAAGCGGGCATCCCCCAAAAGTCCCCCATCGCCGAGAGCGCGGCCGGTGGAGGGTTCGTGCACGCTGCAGGTTGAGGAGAAAACGATGACCTTCAAGACAGCCGCCTTGGTTTCCATGCTCTGTTGCACCGCTCTGGCGTCCGGTTGCGGCGCGGAAGACGACAAATCCGGGGGCGGCAGCGGAGGCGCGACGGGCGGCAGCGGCGGCAGCGCGACGGGCGGCAGCGGCGGCAGCGCGACGGGCGGCAGCGGCGGCGCGACGGGCGGCAGCGGCGGCACCGCGACGGGCGGCAGCGGCGGCGCGACGGGCGGCAGCGGAGGCGCGACGGGCGGCAGCGGCGGCACCGCGACGGGCGGCAGCGGCGGCACCGCGACGGGCGGCAGCGGCGGCAGCGCGACCGGCGGCAGCGGCGGCTCGAGCGGCGTCACCTGCAAGACGTACATGGGTGCCAACATCTGCACTGCGCAGTGCAGCGCGCTTCCCCAATACCTGACGATGAATACGATTGCGGAGAACACCATCGGCGCGGTGCTCTGCTACTCGACAGCGGTCTGTCACGTGACGACCAACGCCTCGGTGGAAGGACCCGACTCCTGCATCGGATCTGAGCGCCGGCTTCGGTGGTCCTTTGACACCGTGAAAGTCAACCGCCAGATCGAGGCAGCCCCGAACCACTATTTCAAGAGCACGACTCAGGGGACCATCCACCCGACGAAAGATTACGTGGTCACCGGTCTTCCCGACGCAGTCGAGACCACGGTGGTCATCAACAACGGGAGCACCGCATCGCCCACTGACTACACGGTCGTGTTCAAGTTCGACGGCAACAAGCTCAGTGTGACGTCGGTCGGGAAGATCTGAGCAGGTCGCGGCCCTAGGCCTCGGCCAGCTCCTGTGGCAGAGGCTCGGCTGGCTCTGTGCCCAGGGGTTCGGCGTCCCGGGACCCGAGCAACACCGCGACGCGCCGGAGCAGACTCAGCGTCGTGTCCTTGCGGAGCGCCGAGATCGTCGCCGAGTCGGGCAGCCGCTCGAGCGCGTTGCGTTCGGGCGGCTCGAGGCGATCGAGCTTGTTGTAGACCGTGAGCCGGGGCAGGCCCGACAGATCGAGCTCTTCGAGGAGGGCGGCGGTGGTGCGCTCGTGCTCCGCGTGCTCGGGATCGGAGGCGTCCACCACCTGCAAGACCAGATCGGCCTCGGCTGCCTCTTCGAAGGTGGCGCGGAAGGCCGCGAACAGGCCCTCGGGCATGTCGCGGATGAAGCCCACCGTGTCGATGAGCACGACCTCGCGGCCATCGGGCAGGTGGAGCCGACGCGCCCGCGTGTCGAGGGTGGCAAAGAGCTTGTCTTCGGCGAGCACGCCCGCGTCGGTCAGCGTGTTGAGCAGCGTGCTCTTGCCGGCGTTGGTGTAGCCGACGATGGCGACCACCGGCACGCCGCTCTGATCGCGACGCCGGCGGCGCTCGGCGCGTTTCTTCGCCAGCTCTGCCAGGGAGCGCTCGAGATGGTGCACGCGATCCCGGGCGCGGCGCCGGCCGATCTCGAGCTTGGTCTCGCCGGGGCCTCGGCCGCCGATGCCGCCGGTGAGCCGGCTGAGAGCGTCGTCCTTCAGACCCAGTCGCGGCAGCGCGTACTTGAGCTGGGCGAGCTCGACCTGGAGCTTGCCGTCGCGGGTCTCGGCGCGCTGGGCGAAGATGTCGAGGATCAGCTGGCGTCCGGTCGATGACCTTGAGGTCGGTCTCCTCGACTGATGCCGTGGACCTGGGCAGGGCTGAGATTCAGGTCGAAGATCAGGGTCTCGACGTCGAGCTCAATGGCGCGCATCACCACCTCTTCGAGCTTGCCCTTGCCGAGCACCAGCTTGGGATCGATGCGATCGCGCAGCTGCACGACGCGATCGACCACCTCGACCCCGGCGGTGCGGGCCAGGCTCTCGAGCTCCGCGAGGCGGGCGTTGGCGCGATGCCCGGCGCCGGCGATCTTCTTTTCGCCGACGTGGACCAGGATCGCGCGCCCGTCTTTGGCGCGCACCTCACGCAGCCGCGCGGACTGCGCGAACTCGCTCTCGAGGGCCGAGATCAGCTCGGCCGAAGTCGGGTTGGGCGTGCCCCAGGGCGTGGGCGGCACGATCTGGTAGGGCACGCCGTCCCCGCGTGTTGGCACGTTGTACGCCCAGGTCATGCGTGCGCGGCTCGCCCTCGCGACTGAGCAAGACCGCGGCGATCAAATCGAGGCGAAGGCGCGTGAGATCGACCAAGTCGTCGCGGGTCAGCGCTTCGTTGAAGAGATGGGTGTGCACCAAGCGCAGCGCGCGAAACCGACCCTGCGCCGCCCGCAGGCGCCCGATGTCCGGCAACATCAGACCGCTGGGGCTGCCGACGATGACCGTGTCCACCTGTCCCGAGCGATGCACGAGGGCGCCGACCTGCCTTTGGCTCTCGCGCGACGCTTCGGCCAGCGACCGAACCAGCTCGGGGGTTGCGATGCAGTCGAGCGGGACGCGGCGGCGGTAGATGCGCTCGAGCGCTCGGATCGCGCTCGGGGGCAGCCCCTTGGTGTTTCCGTAGACTTCCGTCATCCGCCTCGCATGACGCTTCCCAGGCTAGCATGTCCGCCGAGATGGCACTCATCACCCCCCTCGCCCTCGAAGACGCCCGCCGCATCGGGCGCGCCTTCGGGCTGGACATCGTCTGCGTGGTGCCCGTGCAGGGAGGGAGTGTGAACTCGAACTTTCGCTTCGAGACCCAAGCGGGGCGCTCGGTCTTCGCGCGGGTGTACGAAGAGCAAGCGACGGAGGGGGCGACTCAGGAGCTTGCAGTGCTCGGGGCGCTCGCGCGGGCCGGCGTGCCGACTCCGATGCCGTTGGCGCGCGGGGACGGGTCTGTCTTGGACGAACACCGAGGCAAACCCGTCGCGCTGTTCCCCTGGATCGACGGGGAGATCCTGTGCCAGGCGCGGGTGCGGGTCGAACACACTCGGGCCGTGGGGGAGGCCCTCGCGCGCGTTCACCTCGCACGGATCGACAACGCGCCGAAGGGGCGGTTCGAGCGCGCCGATCTGGAAGCCCGGCTCAGTCGAGCCGCGAAGGAAGCGCCCGCGTTCGAGCCGGTCACTCGCGAGATCTCCGAGCGGCTCGCAGCGGTCATCGCGCGTCGCGATGCGAGTCTGCCCGCCGGATTGGTTCACGGAGATCTGTTTCGGGACAACGTGCTTTGGCACGACGGGCGCGTCGCCGCGCTCATCGATTTCGAGAGCGCCTGCCACGGCGTGTACGTCTACGACTTGATGGTCTGCGTGCACGCCTGGTGCTTTGGAGATCGCTTCGACCCCGAGCTGGTGCGGGCCCTGCTGGCCGGCTATCACGCGGTGCGTCGTTTGGGTCCGAGGGAGGTCGCTGCGCTTCCGCTCGAAGGCGCCTTGGGGGCGCTGCGCTTCGCGACCACACGCATCACCGACTACTCCCTGCGAGCGGCCGCCGGTGCGCCCCCGCTGCGGGACTACCGGCGATTTTTGGCGCGCCTCGCCGAGATCGAGGCCGGAGCCCTCGACTCGGCCTGCCGCGGGCTCGACTGAATTTGCGGCCGCGATTGCGGCGACCCGGAGCCGACGTTACGTTGCGGGGAAAATGGCCCGCGTCGAAGCCCTCGATTTTCAGAAGTTCGTCGAACACAGAAGGCAAGGCCAACCGGGGGCGAGCTCCGGCGAGAGTTCCCACGCCTACGCCTACGCCTGGGATCGCAAGACCCGCTCCGCCTTCGAGACCATGAAGCCGGTGGAGCTGGCGGTGGCGGCCGGCGTCCGCATGTTCAAGCACATCGGCAAGGCCGAGCTCTTGGGTCACGCCGTGAAGATCGGTCCGCGCCAGTTCCCGCGGGTGCAGTCCCTGGCCGAGCGCTGCGGCGAGACCCTCGGCATCGCCACCCCGACGCTGTACGTCGTCAACAACCCGCACCTCAACGCGGCGACCTATGGCACCAACGACGACTCTTTCATCATGATCCACTCGGGCCTCGTCGATCACCTCTCGGACGACGAGCTGATGAGCGTGATCGGCCACGAGTGTGGGCACATTCACAATAACCACGTGGTCTACCTGACCGCGCTCTACATGCTGACGCGGATGGCGGGCTTGTTCCTGCGCTATGCCAGCCTGCCCGCGGTGCTCGCCCTGCGAGCCTGGTCGCGGCGAGCCGAGATCACCTGCGACCGAGCCGGGGCGCTCTGCGCGCGCGATCTCGAGGTCGCATCGAAGGCGCTGACCAAGCTCGCCCTGGGGTCGCAGAAGCTCTACGAAGATCTGAACATCGAGGCCTTTCTCGAGCAGCACGAGGAAGCCCAGGGCAACATCGGACGTTTTGGCGAGGTCTTTGCCACTCACCCCTGGCTGCCCAAGCGTGTGCTGGCGCTGCGCCTCTTCGCTGAAAGCGCGCTGTTCCGCCAGCACGTCGGGGCCGGCAGCGACGGCCTGAGCATGGACCAAGTGGACGAGCGTGTTCACGAGATCGTCAAGGTCGTGGGGTAGGGCGGCGGACCCGGAAATAGCCTAGGATGCCCGAAATGTTGGACGCTTTCCGCGAGCGAAAGCTCGAAGTCATCGAAGCCCTGGGCAATCTCGGCGAGGTCGCCCGGAGCATCGGCGCCGCGTCGCTCGCCGCACGTGTCGACCTCGATCTGGTGAAGAAGCTCGAGAGCGATCGCTTCCACCTGGTCGTCGTTGGGGAGTTCAACCACGGCAAGAGCACCTTCGTGAACGCGCTCTTGGGCAACGCGGCGCTGCCCATTGGCGTCACCCCGACCACGGCCGTCATCCACCACATCGTCTGGAGTGACGAGCCCTGCGCGAAGGTGGTGCTCGCCTCGGGGCAAGAGCAGCCGCTGCCCTTCGAGGACGTGAAGAGCTTCGCCACGGGCGGCGCCCGCTCCGAGGAGCCCGTCAGCTACGTCGAGGTGGGGTTCCCGGCCGAGCTCCTGCGCGAGCGCATCGTGCTGGTCGACACTCCCGGAGTGAACGATCTGTCACTGACGCGCGCCGAGATCACCTACGGCTACATCCCACGGTCGGACGCGGTGCTCTTCGTGCTCGACGCGGGGCAGCCGGTGAAAGAGAGCGAACGACAGTTCTTGGAGCACCAGCTGATCGGAAAGAGCCGCGACAAGATCTTCTTCGTGGTGGCCAAGAGCGACATCTGGAGCGACGCCGAGCGGACCGAGGCGCTGGCCTACGTGCGCAACCGGCTGGCGGCCCTGGTGAAGGAGCCGCAGGTCTTCGCCGTCAGTGCCCAGACCGCGCTGGCCGAACGCCCAGAGCAGAGCGGTCTGCCGGAGCTGGTGCAGCACCTGACGCGATTTCTGGCCGAGGAGCGCGGGCGCGTCCTGCTCTCCAACGCGCTGGGCGAAGGCGTCTCTGCGGCCGCCGTGCTGAGCCGCGGCGTGGACGCGCGTCGGCGCGCGGTCGCCATGAGCTCGGAGCAAATCGCTCGCCGCATCGAAATGCTCGAGGCCGATCTGGCAGGCCAAGCCGACACCGTCGAGAAGCGGCGCCTGGCCATCCGCGAGGAGGCCGGGGCGATCAAGGCCTGGGCGCGGCGCGACCTGGATCGCTTCTGCGACGACGTGGTGCGGCAGCTGCCGGCGATCCTCGAGCAAGCGAGTGGAGACGATCTGAAGCAGCACCTGGGCCCCTTCTTCGAACACTCCTTCCGGCAGTGGGCGGAGCTCGAGACCCGAGAGATCGCCGCGGCCCTCGAGGCCCTCGGCGAGCGCATGGTCGCGCTGGTCAAAGACGACGCGCACGACGTCGGCAAGCGCGTGAGCGGGGCCATGGGAGCAGATCTGAAGGCGCCGCCCATCGAGGTCGACCGCTTTGCCTACGACGTGGGCATCTTCGCGGTCTTGAGCATCGGCATGGGCGTGCTCTTTGCCAACGTGCTGCTTGGCGGCCTGCTGATGGCAGCCGCGCCGGCGCTGGCGCTCTGGAACCGCGGGCGCACCGAGGCCGAGATCAAGAAGCGCGCGCTCGAGCTGGGGCCAGTGGTCTTGCGGGACGCGGCCGCCAAGGTCGGTCCAAAGATCGACGAGATGGTGGACGAGTTCGCGAGCCGGCTCGACGAGTGGGTGGTCACCGCGGGCCAAGAGCTGCACCGCGAGGTGATCGAAGTCTTGGCGTCGGTTCGTGACGAGCGTGAAAGTGGCGCCGCGGATCGAGACGCGGAGCTCGCGCGCGTGCAGCACGATGGCGAGCGGTTGGCGCAGCTGAGCGCGCGGCTCGAGGCGCTGAAGAGCACAATCGCTGGAGCGCCCGCGTGAGCGTCGCTCGCGGCGGCAGGCTCGACGCCGCCATCGATCGTGCGATGGAGGCACTCAACACCAGCGTCGACGTGGACTCGGCGCTGTGGCGTGAGGACATCGCGGGATCCGTGGCTCATGCCCGCGGTCTGGCCCGCGCCGGCGTGATCAGCGCCGATGAGGCCGAGGCTCTGGTGGCGGGACTCGGGCAAGTCGCCGCCGAGATCGAGCGCGGTGAGATGGTCTGGGATCGCGCCAAAGAAGACGTGCACATGAACATCGAGGCGCGCCTGACCGCCATCGTCGGTGCGGTGGGCGGCAAGCTGCACACTGCGCGCTCGCGCAACGATCAGGTCGCGACGGATCTCCGGCTCTACTGCCGACGCCGCGCCCAAGAGACTCTCGCGGCCCTGGACGACCTCGGCCGGGCCGTCGTGGCGCAGGCCGAGCGCGAGATCGACACGCTGATGCCGTCTTATACGCACCTGCAGCGCGCACAGCCCAGCCGGCTCTCGCATCATCTGATGGCGTGGCAAGAGCTGCTCTGGCGTGATCGCGGGCGCATCGCCGACGCATTGGCGCGTCTCGACGAGTGCCCGCTCGGCGCCGGGGCCGTGGCCGGCACTGGCTTCGCCCTCGATCGCGAGGCCACGGCGAAGGATCTGGGGTTCTCCCGCGCGACCCGCAACAGCATCGACGCCACGAGCAGCCGCGATTTTGCCATGGAGCTCAGCGGTGCCCTGGCTATCCTCGGCGTGCATCTCTCGCGCATTGGCGAAGAGATGGTGCTCTGGTCGAGCCAGGAGTTCGGGTTCTTGAGCCTCAGCGATCAGTTCTCGACCAGCTCGAGCATGATGCCGCAGAAGAAGAACCCCGACGTCGCGGAGCTGGTGCGCGGCAAGGCGGCGCTCTTGATCGGCAGCGCCACCTCCTTGCTGATACTCGAGAAGAGCCTGTGCTTCGGCTACGGGCGCGATCTGCAAGAGGACAAGCGACCCATCTTCGATGCCTTCGACAATGCCATTGTCGGTGTTCGAGCGCTGACCGGCGCGATTGCTACCGCGACCTTCCGCCGGGAGCGCCTGCGTGCGGCCCTCGACGGCGGGCACGTCTGCGCGACGGACCTCGCCGACTATCTCGTGGACCAGGGCGTGCCGTTCCGCGAGGCCCATCACGTGGTCGGCGCCGTGGTGCGCGCGGCAGAGGAGCGCGGCGTCCAGATCGGCGAGCTGTCGGCGGAGGAGCTCGTGAAGGCGCATCCGGCGCTGACGGGGCAGGGCGTGACGCTGGCCCTGGATCCCGCGCAGGCCGTCGAGCGGCGCGGCGTCGTCGGCGGTCCGGCGAAATCCCGGGTGCTGGAGGCGATCAGCGACGCCCGAAGGCGCTGGGGCTAGCTCCGAGCTTCTGCTGCTGCCCGGGTCCGTTGAACACGAAGCGCGTCGCGCCGGGTTCGGGCTCGTCGAAGGCGCCGGCCTGCCAGAGCACGCCCGTGGTGAGCACCGCGGCGCCGGCGCCCGCCAGCGCCCAGGTCGCCCAGGCCGGGAAGCCCGGCTCCGGTGGGGGTTGGGGCGGGCCCTGGTAGATGGCGCCGTAGTGCGCCTTCCACACCATCAGCGGACCGCACTCGGAGCCGCGACAGGACGCGATTTCGATTCCGCCGCGCGCCGCCGGTCGCGCCACGGCCCAGCGCTCGCAGCCCACGCCCGTGGGCACGACGACCTTGCGCATGCGCAGGCTCACGCCTTCGAGGTCGTCGAGGCTGCACGCGACGGGGCTGCCCACGGGCAGCGTGACGTCCCCCGAGCCTGCCACGGACACCCAGCCGGCCCACACCACGCGCTGCCGACGCAGCACGCGCACGTGGTGCTCGCCGGTTGCTACTTCGAGGCGGCGCGCCACGGGCACGCCGTCGAAGTAGAGCTGGTCGGCGCTGCGCATCCCGCGCACCGCGATCTTCGACTGGGTCGAGGTTGCAGCCGTTGGGTCACCGGGTTCGCCAAAGGCCGGCGCGCGTCTTCCTTCGAGGGCCGCGGCGCGAGCGAGCAGCTTCGGGCGGTCAGCGGGAGCGGCGCGGGCGGCGATCGTGGCCTCGACATGAAGCGACTCGGCCATGAGCCAGGCGGCCTGAGGCAGAGCCGGGTGCTGACGCAAAGCACCTTCGACCTCGGCGAGGCGCTCGCGTGCCGCGGCGTCGTCGAGCGAGCTTGCGGCGAGTCGGGCTTGCTCGAGCCACTCATCGATCTTGGACACCAAGGCGTCGTCGTAGATGAGGCCTTCGGGGGAGGCTTCCGCCGGAGGGGCCAGCTGGACCCAGCGCGCCCGAGACCAGGAGTCGAGGGCAGTCTCGTGGGTCGCCTGCGGAGCGGACGTACCGAGCCAGAGCAGCACCAGGGTCTTGCTCACGCGGGACTCCAGACTTTTGGGTGATTTCCGGGCGAGCGCGTCGGGCCGACGACTGGCTGTCGCCGTTGGCGGAAGGCTGATGTAGAGTTCTTCCTCCGCACCATGCAGCTTGATTTCGCCGCTCGGGAGCTCACGATCAAGCTCGTCTACTACGGCCCGGCCCTGAGCGGGAAGACAACCAACCTGCACGCGCTGCACGAGGCTGCGGATCCGGGAATTACCGGCCGGCTCATGACCCTGGAGACGCGGGACGATCGCACGCTCTTCTTCGATCTGCTGCCCTTCACCTTCCGGGACAAGGGCGGGCTGTCGGTCCGCCTGAAGGTCTTCACCGTTCCCGGACAGGTCATCCACGCCTCGACCCGGCGCCTCGTACTTCAGGGCGCCGATGGAATCGCCTTCATCGCGGACTCGCAGGTCGCGGAGACCGAGAACAACGCGACGGCGTTCGTGGATCTGAAGGAGAACCTGAAGACCTACGGCCTCACGCTCAAGCAGATCCCGCTCATCATCCAGTTCAACAAGCGTGACCTGCCCGCCGTGCGCAGCGATGAAGAGATCGCATCGCTGGGCGCCCAAGGCCGGGAGCCGGTCTACCTGGCCGTTGCGACTCGGGGCGACGGCGTGGTCGAGAGCTTCATCGGTCTCTTGTACCTGACCTGGGGCGCGCTCGACGCGGAGCACGACCTGAACCGTAAGTTCGGCTTCGACTCGAGCGCGTTCTTGGAGAGCGTCGCTGCCAAGCTGGGTCACCGGCGACCGCTCGCGGATCTGCTGGGGGCCTGCGTCGGTGGCGCCCTGGAAGTGCTGCGCCCGGAGGTGGAGTGATGGGCGAGAGTCCGACTCAACTCTTGGAAGAACTCACCATGGGGCGAGCGGTCGAGCTCGAGAGCTTGGTCGACCGCGCTGCGCTGCGTGAGACGGCGGAGAGCGCCCGCGAGCTCTTCGGCGCCTCCCTGCGCATCTTCAGCGAGGCTGGCAAGCTGCTCGCGGACGCGAGCGAGCAGCCGGCGCTCTACGCCTACCTCGACGGGTTCAAGGGCGGACAGGCCGCGCTCTCCGCGGTGGTCGCCTCGGTCAAATCCCTCGTCCCCGAGGAGGACCAGGAGCTCAAATTCACCTGTGTCACGGGCGCGCGCTACCTCGTTGCTCCCGTCAGCTACGACGGGCGCTCACTCGGCCGCCTGATCCTGGGCCCCTACCGCGATCCCGCGGCGGCGAGCCCCGGGAGCGACATCGAAGCGCTCGATCCGGGCATCGACATGGAGCGCGTGCGCAGCGCCTATGCCGAGCTGCCCTCACTGTCGGAAGAGCACGCGCGAAGCGTCGTTCGACACTTGTGTCGCACTCTGGATCTGATCCTATTTTCGGGTCACAAGGCGCTGCTCACCAGCAACATGCACTTGGCGAGCGTGCAAGAGAGCTACCGTGAGCTCTCGGAGAAGAACGCCAAGCTGCAACACGCCTTCGATCGGCTCAAGGAACTCGACCGGCTGAAGAGCAACTTCCTCGGGACGGTGTCCCACGAGCTCAGGACTCCGCTGACCAGCATCATTGGCTACAGCGAGATGTTGCGCGAGGGCATCGCCGGAGAGCTGACCGAGGAGCAGCGCGACTTCGTGCACACCATCCACGAAAAGGGCGAGCAGCTGCTCGACCTGATCAAGGGCCTGCTCGATCTTTCGAAGCTCGAGAGCGGGACCATGAGCCTGAAGAAGGCCGAGATCGACGTGGTTCCGGTGGTGCTGGACGCAGCGCAGACTCTGGCGCCGGCGGCGCGGAAGAAGGCCGTGGAGATCAAGGTGGAGTCCGAGCCGGGGTTGCCGACCGTGTGGGCGGACGCCGAGCGCCTCCGCCAGGTCGTGCTCAACCTCACCGAGAACGCCCTCAAGTTCACGCCCGAGCGGGGCCACGTGAAGCTCGTGGTGCGAGCCTCGACCATCGAGCGGCGCGCCGACGAGGATGGGCGCGGGCTGGTCTTGTTCAGCGCCAAGCGGCCGGCCGTCGAGATCTGCGTCGTCGACACCGGCATCGGGGTGCCCGACGCCGAGAAAGAGCGGGTCTTCGACGCTTTTTATCAGGTCGACGGCAGCGCCACTCGCGAGCACGAAGGCACGGGTCTGGGCCTGTCGATCGTACGGCGCCTGGTCGACGCGCACGACGGTACGGTGCGGGTGGAGGACAACGAGCCGAAGGGCGCAGTGTTCGTGGTGACTCTTCCGTGTCGTCGAACCACCATCGCGTGACGCGAGATCGGCGCCCGCTGTCGGAGCAGGCCGCGATCGCGCTGCTCGAGCGCACGCTGTCTTCGGGTCAGCGCCTGCCCCAGGTCGAGATCGGGATTGGCGACGACGCCGCGGTGCTCCGCCTGGGCCGTGAGCGCCTGGTCTGGACCGTGGACGCTTGCACGGAGGGCGTGCACTTCGACCGGCGCTGGCTCTCGCTGGCGGATCTGGGTTGGAAATCGCTGATGGCGGCCGCGAGCGATCTCGCGGCCATGGGAGCAACGCCCGTGGCCGCGCTGTCGCAGCTCGGGTTGCCTGCGTCGGTCAAGCGTTCCGAGCTCGCGCTGCTGGCGCGCGGACAGGCGGCGGCTGCGCGCGCCATCTCTTGCCCGGTCGTTGGCGGCAACCTGTCGCGGGCCTCGGAGCTTGGCGTTGTGACCACCGTGCTCGGGCAGGTGGGCCGACCGCTGCTGCGGAGCGCCGCCCGCGCAGGAGACGGGCTCTTCGTCGTAGGCGCCCTCGGTCGGGCCGCGCTCGGCCTGCGGCTCCTGCAGCGGGGCCAAGCGCCGCGCACGGCAGCCGAGCGATCGGCGATCAGCGCGTGGCGACGACCGCGCGCCTTGATCGACCAAGGGAAAGCGCTCGTCCGCCGGGCTCACTCCGCCGTGGATGTCTCGGATGGCCTCGCCGGCGATGCGGCGCATCTCGCCCGGGCGAGCGGCGTTCGAGTCGTGATCGAAGCCACACCGCTGCTCGCCCGAGAGCCCAAGGGCTTTGGCCTCGCTGCGGAGCGCCTGGGCACGAGCCCGCTCGAGCTGATGCTGTTCGGAGGAGAAGACTACGCGCTGCTCGCCACGAGCGCGCGTCCGCACCCCGACCTCGATCGCATCGGACGCATCGAGGCGGGACGTAGCGTGTGGCTCGAGCGCGCCGACGGTTCGCGTCGGCGCATCACGCGCGGCGGCTTCGACCACCTGGCTCGCTGAGCGCTGGCAGCGGGGCGAGAGGCGCGGAGTGCGCGGGGAACGCGGAGTTCGCAGAGAATTTCTGGCTCAGAGCAGAAGAGACTCTTGGCCGCGTGCCCTGCGTTCGCTGCGTTCGCTGCGCCTCTTCTGGGAGGCAGCGGGGCGAGAGGCGCGGAGTGCGCGGGGAACGCGGAGTTCGCAGAGAATTTCTGGCTCAGAGCAGAAGAGACTCTTGGCCGCGTGCCCTGCGTTCGCTGCGTTCGCTGCGCCTTTGTCGTGGCGAGGCGGTGGCGGAGCGGAGGAGGGAGCAGGGGATGGGGAAGCCGGATCAGCGGCAGGCGGCCGGCATGCCGGCGCCCTTGAGCGCACCGGACACGATGCCCGTGACGCTCGCCTTGTCTTTGCCCTGCGCAACGGCGGCGTTGCAGGCAGCGGCGGCTTGCAGCATGTAGATGCTGGTGGGCGGGGGCGCGCTGGCGGCGTTCTGCGCGAGCGCAGCGCAACAAGCCTTGAGGCTGGCCGCCGGCACGTACTTGCCGACCTTCGCGTCCGCGTCGGCGTCGCCCGCGTCGCCGTCGTCGCCAGCGTCTTCGACCTCGATCACCAAGGGCGCGCTCGCCGTCGCCTCGGGCGCCGCTACGGGCAGGGGCGGTGGTGGCTCGTCCTTCTTGCACCCAGCGTAGAGAGCCAAGGCCGCCGGCACCATCAGGCCGAGCATGATGGGGGTGAGCAACGCTTGCGCTGCAGATTGCGAAGCCTTCTTCATCGGGTCCTCCAGAGACGGTGCATTCGAGTCAGACGTGGGTCAGGGGCAAACTATTGGATCTGGGGCGGGGTCAGCAACCGCTGGGGACGGGAACGCCTTGCAGCTGCGCGCGGATCGTGGTCCGAGCCGAGGCCGCGTTCGCGTTTCCCTTCTTGACCTGCGCGGCGATGCCGCCGCAGACGGCGGACGCGCTCTTGTACTTGTTGCTGTGGGGAGTCGGCTTCTTGGACTCGGCAGCGAGGCTGGCGCAACAGGCCTCGATGGCCTTGGCGTCGGCCGCGGTGTTCGCCGCGGGTGCGGCGGCGTCGGGCACGGAGGCGTCGACTTTCGCCGTCGCACCTGCGTCGGTCGTGGTCTTGACCACGTTCACCACCGGCGCCTTGGCGGCGGGTTCGTCCTTCTTCTCGGGCTCGGCGCTGGCGGTGGGCTCCGGATCTTTGGGCGGGTCGGGTGTTGGGGCCGACACTGCCGGAAGCGCAGTCGCGGTTGCAGCGGTCGTGTCGCTGTTTTCCTTTTTGCACGCCAGGAGCGCAAGCACGATTGCTGCTCCTGCGACCACGGCCGTTCGCGCGGTGGGCTTGCCTTGCTTCAGCATCGGGCTCACTTCTACCAGGATTCCACCGGGTGGACGATTGTTCTGGGGCAAACGCATCAGGCGACCCCGAGCTTTCAGGGCCGCCTGGTGTTTTGGCCCCTCGGCCGGGCTCCTGTCAGGAGCAGCCCATCGAGTTCCCGCAGTTCAGGCACTTGTAACAAGCGCCGTTGCGGACCGTGATGTGGCCGCAGCTATCGCAGACCGGCGCGTCGCCCATCATCTCTTCGAGCTGCGCGTCGAGCGCGCCGCTGGCGACACGTAGCTCGGGAGTCTCGGCGGGCGGCGGCGGCGGCGGCAGGGTCAGACTCATGCTCTCCGGCGGACCCTCGACCAGGGGTGTGGTCGGATCTTCGATGCCAGCAGGATCCTCGGTCGGCTTCACCTGCGCGAAGTCGTAGCGGCGCAGGTACTCCACGCCGAGCACGCGGAAGATGTAGTCGACGATGCTGGTCGAGAACTTGATGTTCGGGTGCCCGGACACGACGCCGTGCGGCTCGAAGCGCGTGAAGGTGAACTGCTCGACGTACGTCTTCGAGCGGCACGCCGTACTGCAGGCCGAGCGACACCGCGATGGCGAAGCAGTTCATCATGCAGCGGAAGGCGGCGCCCTCCTTGTGCATGTCGATGAAGATCTCGCCGAGCGTGCCGTCCTCGTACTCGCCGGTGCGCAGGAAGACCTTGTGGCCGCCGACGCGCGCCTCCTGCGTGAAGCCGCGGCGCTTCTTGGGCAGGCGCACGCGGATGCCTTGGGCGGCGCGTCACGGTGATGGCCCGCGGCGCGGTCGCGCGGTCATCGCCGGCGTCCTTGGCGCTCTTTGTTGGAGGTCGAGAGCGGCTGGCTCGCCTTGCAGCCGTCGCGGTAGAGGGCGACGGCCTTGAGCCCGAGCTTCCAGCCCTCGTCGTAGATCTGCCGCGACGTCGTCGACGGTGGCGTCGTTCGGCAGGTTGACCGTCTTGCTGATGGCGCCCGAGAGGAACGGCTGCACCGCCGCCATCATGCGGATGTGGGCCATCGGCGCGATGAAGCGCTGCCCCGTGCGGCCGCAGCGGTTGGCGCAGTCGAACACCGCGTAGTGCTCGTCCTTCAGGTGCGGCGCGCCCTCGATGGTCATGCGGCCGCAGATGACGTCGTTGCGCCTCGTCGATCTCGCGCGTCGGTGAAGCCGAGGTGCGCGAGCAGGCTGAAGCCCGGCGCGCTCAGCGCTCGGCGCGTGACGCCGAGGCGCTCGTAGCGTCTCCTCGCCGAGCACCCACGGGCGCGAAGGCGTGGTGCGAGGTCGAAGACGCCGGGGAGCGCCTTCTCGATCTCGGCGAGGTCGTCGTCGGTGAGGCCCTGCTGCTTGAGCGGTCGCGCGGTTGACGTGCGGCGCCGCCGAGCAGCGTGTTGGTGCCCGAGACGTAGGCGACGATCTCGCTGGATCTGCGCCTCGGGCGTAGCCGAGGCGCTCGCAGCGCCGCGGGGCACCGACTGGTTGACGATCTTGAAGTAGCCGCCGCCGGCGAGCTTCTTGAACTTCACCAGCGCGAAGTCGGGCTCGATGCCGGTGGTGTCGCAGTCCATGAGCAGGCCGATGGTGCCGGTGGGCGCGAGCACCGTCGCCTGCGCGTTGCGGTAGCCGTGCTGCTCGCCGAGCGTCGACCGCCTCGTCCCAGTCGCTCGCGCGCCGCGCGCCAGCAGCGCCGGCGGGCACGTCGTCGCGGTTGATGGCGTAGGCCGCGTCGCGGTGCATGCGCATCACGCGCAGCATCGGCTCGCGGTTCTTCGCGAAGCCGGCGAAGGCGCCCTTGCTGCGCCGCGATCTCGGCCGACGCGCGCGTAGGCCTGGCCGGTCATGATCGCGGTGAGCGCCGCGGCGATGGCGCGGCCCTCGTCGCGGTCGTAGGGCACGCCCAGCAGCATCAGCAGCGTGCCGAGGTTGGCGTAGCCGAGGCCGAGCGGGCGGTAGTCGTGGCGAGTTCTGCGCGATCTCGCTCGGTCGGGTAGCTCGAGAAATCGACCAGGATCTCCTGCGCCATGAAGAACACGCGCACGCGTGGCGGTAGCCGTCGACGTCGAACGCTGCCGTCCTCGCGCAGGAACTTGATCAGGTTGAGCGACGCCAGGTTGCAGGCCGTGTCGTCGAGGAACATGTACTCGGAGCACGGGTTCGACGCGTTGATGCGTCCCGATGTTCGGGCAGGTGTGCCAGCGTGTTGATGGTCGTGTCGAACTGCACGCCCGGATCGGCGCAGCCCCAGGCGCGCCTCGGCGATCCTGGTCCAGAGGTCGCTGCGCCTCGTAGCGTGTCGCGCGACCTCGCCGGTGGTGCGGCTGATGGTCTGCCACGTGCCGCCCGCCAGCGACGGCCTTCATGAAGTCGTCGGTGACGCGCACCGAGTTGTTGCGAGTTCTGGCCGCTGACCGTGCGGTAGGCCTCGCCGTTGAAGTCGCTCGCGAAGCCCGGCGGCGATGAGGGCGTGGGCCTTCTTCTCCTCGCGCACCTTCCAGCTGGATGAAGTCGACGATCTCGGGGTGGTCCATGTCGAGGCAGACCATCTTGGCGGCGCGCCGCGTGGTGCCGCCGCGACTTGGTGGCGCCCGCCGCGCGGTCGAAGACCTCGAGGAAGCTCATCAGGCCGCCGAGGTGCCGCCGCCGGAGAGCTTCTCCTGCTGGCCGCGGATGGCGCTGAAGTTCGTGCCGGTGCCCGAGCCGTACTTGAAGAGGCGCGCCTCGTTCTTCACGAGCTCGTAGATGCTCATCAGGTCGTCGTCCACCGACTGGATGAAGCAGGCCGAGCACTGCGGGCGCTCGTAGGCGTTCGGCGGTCTCGGCGATGCGTGTCGGTCGCCTGGCAGTCCCACGCCCAGTTGCCGCCGCGAGCCGTCGATGCCGTACTCGTGGCACAGAGCCCGCAGTTGAACCAGACCGGCGAGTTGAAGGCGCCGTATCTGGTGGACGAGCAGGTACGACGAGCTCGGCCTCGAAGGTGTCGGCGTCCTCTTCGCTGGCGAAGTAGCCGCCGAAGCTGCTCGCCCGCGTCGCGGATGGTGTGCGCGAGGCGGTGCACGACCTGGCGCACGCTCGTCTCGCCCTGCGTCTTGTCGCCGTGCAGGCCCGGCCTTGCGGAAGTACTTGGAGACGACGATGTCGGTCGCGAGCTGCGACCAGGCGGCGGGGATCTCCGCGCCCTCCATCTCGAAGACGACCGAGCCGTCGGGGTTGGTGATGACGCTCTTGCGAAGCTCGAAGGTGGTGTGTTCGAAGCCGGTCTCAGCGGCCGCGGTGAAGCGCCGCTCGAAGCTCACACCCTTCTTGCGCCGCGAGGGGGCTCGCTTCTTGCTCGGCTCCTCGGTGCCAGTGGCCTTCACGCTGCTGTCCTGTCCCACGATCGTCGACTGCGCCATCCCTCGCTCCTTCATCTGCGGCATGTATTGCCTTCGACCCGCGCGCGGCACCCGTCCGCCCGCAGGGCAAAAAAAAGCCTCGCGCCGTCCGCCTCTCTGGGAAGCGAGGACGCTAGGACCCCCTGTTGTCCAACCTCGTCGTTCGTCCGCTGCTAACTGGGCGTCCGCCCCGTCACCCAATCAAGCCAAGAAAAAAGGAACCCCACTGCGCTCGGACTGGTTCAGCTGAACGTGCGTTCGGGGATGCGCCGGGGATAGTAGGTCCGACCGACTGCACCGACGAACAGCTCTCGCGGTAGGTGGAGGGTCTTGTTACCCCAATCACTTGTGGTGGGGCAAGAAAAAACCACGACAGATTGGGCGAGATTACCTAAGCGGTCGAAGGCACTGAACTTTCGGAAGCCTGAACACAAGATACTACCGGGTTGTACAGGAGTCCCTCACAGGGGCTCCCCAACTAGCCCCCACGCTCCGGCCTTCGGGACCCCTCCGCCGGCCCCGCGGGGCGGTCTGGGACCGCGGGGCGCTCGGCAGCGTCTGGAGGCTTGTGCGATGCCCTGCTGTCTGCCACGCTCTTGTCGATTAAGCCGCACCAATGAGGACTCTCGGGGAAATCCAGCCCGGTCAGACGGTGGGCCGGTACGAGTTCCTGGTGCCGATCGCACAGGGGGGCATGGCAGCGGTGTGGGCTGCGCGCCTGAAGGGCACGCGCGGCTTCACCAAGACGGTCGCCGTCAAGACGATGCTGCCGACCATCAGCGACAACCCGCACTTCGAGCAGATGTTCCTCGACGAGGCTCAGCTCGCGTCGCGCATCCGGCATCCCAACGTGGTCGAGATCCTCGATCTCGGCGAACAAGACGACTTGCTCTACCTGGTGATGGAGTTCGTCGACGGCGAGCCCCTGTCGTCGATCCGGCGCGTCGCGGCCAAGCGCGACGGAGTCCCGCGTCCCATCGCGGTCAAGATCGTTCAAGACGCCGCTGCCGGTCTGCACGCGGCGCACGAGCTCAAGGACGAGCACGGTGAGTCCGTGGGATTGGTGCACCGAGACATCTCACCGCAGAACGTGCTGCTCACCTTCGACGGGGTGGTGAAGATCGTCGACTTCGGCGTCGCCAAGGCCGCCGGTCGCACGGTGGAGCATACCAACTCGGGTCAGATCAAAGGCAAGCCGCCGTACATGTCGCCCGAGCAGGCGCTCGGCAAGGAGATCGATCGGCGCACGGACATCTTCGCGCTGGGCATCATCCTCTACCAGCTCACCACCGGCAAACATCCGTTCCGCGGCGAGAACGACATGATCACGCTGCAGAACATCGTGTCGGATCGACCGATCATTCCCCCGCGGGCGTACGACAAGGAGTACCCGAAGCCGCTCGAGGCCGTGGTGTTGAAGGCGCTCGATCGCGACCCGGACAAGCGCCATCAGACCGCCGCCGAGCTCGAGGCCGCCCTCGACCGAGTGTTTCCGCCAACGGTCCCTCGCATCCGTCAAGACGACGTCGGCAAGTTCGTGTCGGCCATGCTCGGAGACCGCGGCAACGAACGCCGCGCCGCCCTGAAAGAAGCGGTCCGCTTGGCGGACGAACGTTCGGCGGCCTTCGAGGTCAGTGCTTCCCTGGGCCGCGTACCGGAGCTCGGCACTCGCGTCGCGCCGGCTCCCTTCGGCGCGCCGTCGAGCCCCGAGCACGCGCGCGTCTCGGTGACGGGCCTCACCGCTCCCACGCCCAGCGGCTCGTTCTCTCGCCCGTCGACGCCCGAGTTTACCAGCAGCGCGATGAGCGCCCCCGAGACTCCCTTTGGTACACAGCTGCCGTCGGAGCCTCCTGCGAAGAAGAAGAGCAGTGGTGCGCTGTGGGTGATTGGCGGCTTGCTGGTCGCCGCGGTGCTGGTCGGTGGCGCTCTCGTCGCCACGAAGTTCCTCGGGGCCGGGGGTCCGGCGATAGCGCCGCGGCGACGCCACCCGTCCCTGCGCCCACGGCATCGGCCATTGCCGAGGTGCCGGCGCCCGTGGGCTCGGGCGAGAAGCTCGACGAGTCCGGCGCCATCGACCTGAACCAGCTCGCCGTGGAGAAGGGCGCCGCTGCGAACCCAGGGGTCGCCCCTCAGGGCCCGGCGAAGCCGCCGGAGAAGGATGCCAAGGCGCCGATCCGAAGGAGAAGGATGCCAAGGATCCGAAAGAAAAGGATCCGAAGAAGCCCGATCCCAAGAAGGGAACCGGCTTCGTTCCGCCTCCGGTGACCGATCCGGGCTTCTGATCAGGCCCAGACCACGGGCTGCTTCTGGTCGTACCAGGTCGGGGCGAGATCGCCGTACTTGGTTTCGATGGCGCTGCGCTTGAGCTTCATGGTCGGCGTGAGCAGCCCATTCTCGATGGTCCACTCGTCACTCACCACGACGAGCAGATCGAGCTGCTCGTGTTGGTCCAGGCTCGCGTTGACCTCGTCGAGATGGCCCTTCAGCGTGACCGAGAGCTGCTCCTTCGCGGCGTCGTCTTGGACCCGCTTCCGAGCCTGCTCGCTCAGGACGACCAGGCCGTAGGGCTGCGGAAAGCCATTGCCCGTCACCAGCGCCTGCTCGACGTCGGAGTGCAGCAGGAGCTTGTTCTCGATGGGGGACGGCGCGACGTACTTGCCCTTGCTGGTCTTGAACAGCTCCTTCACGCGACCGGTGATCTTGAGGCGACCGTCGGCGTCGAGCTCTCCGCGGTCACCGGTCTTGAGGAAGCCGTCTTCGGTGAACATCTCGGCGGTCAGATCGGGCGCCTTGAAGTAGCCGAGCATGGTGCCCGGGCTCTTGACCAAGACCTCGCCCTCGGGGCTCAGCTTGCATTCGACGCCGGCGCAGGCCTTGCCGACGTAGCCGACGCGCACGTCGCCTGGAAGCGTCATGTGCGAGTAGCTGAAGTTCTCGCTCATGCCGTAGCCTTCGAGCAAATCGAGCCCGAGCGAGCGGTACCAAGAGATGAGTTCGGCCGGGATCGGCGCAGAGCCGCTGCCCGCGATGCGGACCTGATCGAAGCCCAGGCCGCCGAGCACCTTCTTCTTGATGATGCCGCTCAAAATCGGCACCTTCAGCATGAACGACAGCTTGGGCTCCGGCATCTTCGAGAAGACACCGAGCTGGAACTTCTGCCACAGCCGCGGGACGCTGACGAAGAGCGTGGGGCGCGCGCGCTTGAGGTCGTCGACGAAGGTGTCGAGGCTCTCGGCGAAGAACACGTGGAAGCCGCGGCCGATGGTGCCGGTCTCGACGACGTAGCGCTCGAAGGCGTGGGCGAGGGGCAGGTAGGAGAGCATGCGGTCGTCGGCTCGCACCTCGAAGAACTCCGTGAAGCGCTCCCCCGGCGCGATCATGGTCTGGAAGCTGTGCATCACGCCCTTGGGCACGCCGGTGCTGCCGGAGGTGTAGACGATGGTGGCCAGATCGGTCTCGGCGCGGCGGATCTCGCCGGCGAGGGGCTCGGTCTTCTCGACGATGCTGGCCCAGGCCGGTGCCTCGAGCTTGGGGCTGAGGGGCAGGGTGATGCGCGGCATGCCGTCGGGGATGCCCGGCTCCATGGCCGTGAAGCCATCGAGCTTGCCGATGAAGATCAGCTTTGCCTCGCTGTGCTCGAGGATCTGACGGATCGTCTCCGCCGTCAGCGTGGGATAGAGCGGCACCGAAACGTGGCCCGCCATCCAAATCGCGATGTCGGCGAGGATCCACCAGGCGGTATTCTTGGAGAACAGTGCGATCTTCGACTGCGCGGGGAAATCGAGGGAGCGGAGGTGGGCCGCCATCCGCCGAGCCTCGTCGAGGGCCTCTTTGAAGCTGAGGTCCCGGATCTCACCCTTGCCCAGCGGTTGGGTGAACCAGATGTCGTTCGGGCGCTCGCGCTCCCACTTCTGCACGTAGTCCAGCTGCGTCTTCAGCGTCATGGTGGTTCCCTCCGCGGCGACGACCATCTAACACGCCTCGCGTCTCACTCCCATCGGCTCCACTCGCGCAGATAGTACGAGACCAGGGCCTGGTTGTTCAGCCGGTTCGCGTCGACCGGCACCTCGCTCACGTCAGCGGGCAGGTCGAACAGGTGCTCCAGAGTCCGCGGGTCGAGGTAGGCCAGAGCCGCTGGCGGCAGGCGGGTCGGGCGGTCGAAGCTCTCGAGACCCGCCAGCACGAAGCCCCAGTCCGCGAAGCTGGGAACGAAGACGCGGTAGGGCATGACCGTGAAACCGGAGGTCCGGAGCGTGCTCACCACGCACCAGAACGAACGCCGCGCCAAGAGCGGCGACGTGGACTGCACCACGAGCTTGCCGCCAGGGGCCAGGAGCCGGCGCACTTTCGTGTAGAGCGTGGTGCTGTACAGCTTGCCGACCGAGTAGTTGCTCGGATCGGGGAAATCCAGCACCACGACGTCGAAGCGCTCGCTGCTGTCGGCGATGAAGCTCATGGCGTCGGCGTTGACCACCGAGACCTTCGGATCCGCGAGCGCCGCCCGGTTCTGCGCCACCAGCCGGTCGTTGGTGCGAGCGAGGTCGGTCACCGCCGGGTCGAGATCCACCAGCACGACCCGCTCGACCTCGGGCCAGCGCAAGATTTCGCGTACCGCCAGGCCGTCCCCGCCTCCGCCCACCAGCACCCGCCGGGGCGATGCCACGGCGGCCATCGCGGGATGGACCAGCGCCTCGTGATAGCGGTGCTCGTCGAGGCTCGAGAACTGGAGGTTCCCGTTGAGGTGGAGCGCGAAGCCGGCGCCGCGCTCCGAGAGCACGATGCGTTGATACGGCGACGTGGTCGAATGGATCACCGGACCGCCGAAGCTCTGGGCTTCGGCCATTGACGTCAGGCGGCGCCCTTCGAAGAGCGCGAGCCCCAGCACGACGACCACGAACACCGCACGCAGGCGCGCCCTGCCCATGCCGCGGCGTTCGTCCTCGCTCTCGGGCACGAGCACGTAGGTGGAGAGCAGGCCGACGGCTGCGTTGAGCAGGCCAGAAACCAGGGAGGTGTGCACGAGCCCGAGCCGGGGCACCAAGAACAGCGAGAAGGCCAGGGAGCCGACCAATGCGCCCGCGTAGTCGAAGGTGAGGGCCCGTGCGACCAGCTCCTTGAACTCGAGCTCGCGGCGCAAGATGCGCATCAAGAGCGGTAGCTCGAGGCCGACCAAGACGCCGACGGCAACGACGGTGGCGTACAGGATCAGGCGGAAGGCGTTGGTGTAGGAAAACGCCAGGAACAACCCCGGCGCGCACAGGCCACCGATCAGCGCCGTCGCCAGCTCGATGTCGACGAACAGGAGCGCGAGGCGGCGCTCGGCGAAACGCGAGAGCCACGCCCCGAGCCCCATCGCGGACAGGTACACACCGATGATGGTCGAGAACTGCGTGACCGAGTCGCCGAGCACGTAGCTCGCGACGGCCGCCATCGCCAGCTCGTAGACGAGCCCGGCGGTGGCGATGACCAGCACCATGCCGAGCAGCACGCTGGCCTGCTGCCGGCGCGCGACCGGGCGCGTCGGATCAGGCCAACCGGTTGGATTCGATTCGGCGGAGTCGCCCTCGTCCGTCATCGGGACGACGCTCGCGTTCGGGTCGCGCTCAGCCGCCGATGGCTGATGCGATGATGATGCTCAGACCGAGGATCACCGAGCCGATCATGATGGCCAGCGCGGTGTTCTGGTCTTCTTCGATCTCTTTGCGAAGCGAGAACGGCGTCACCAGCTTGATGACCAAGAAGCTGATGGCAAACATGACGATGCCGATCAGCGAGTAGACGATCGACGCGACGATTGCTTTGACGAATGGGGCCCAGTTGATGTCCATGTCGCGCTAACCTCTCCCTCGTTCCTATCACGGGTCGTTTATCACGAAGCTAGGGGTTTTTGCGACCAAGGCGATGGGGGGCTTGCCGGTTTTTCGGCCGGGTGACTCGGGTCGCGTAAGATTCGGCCTCCAAGAACGCCATGTTGGTGCTGATCGGGCCTCCTTTTTCGGGTAGCGACGACGAGTACGGACGGCTCGCCGAGCTGACCGGGCTCTTGCCCTACGAGCTCAAGACCAAGCTGCGACCATCGGCTTGGGGCGTGGTCCGGGCCCTGGGGGACGTGGATCGGGCCGAAGAGCTCGCGCATCGGCTCCGTTCGCAGGGCTTTCGGGTGGCCGTGGTGGATTCGGCGGTCGCGTCCGACCCGGCCCGCCTCTTCGTGCCCCTGCGCGCGGTGGAGGTCACCGACAGCAGCCTCGTGCTGCACCTGACGGAGCGGGAGATGCCCATTCCCTTTCGGGCGGTGCTGGCGGTGGTGCGGGGAGAGGTCCAGGTCGGCTCCCGGCGTCGATTCAGCTCCAGCGCGACCTTCCGGGCGATCGCACCGGAGGCGAGCCTCGAGGTCGTCAGCACGCCGCCCATCGACGGCTTCGCGGCAGCCGACTTCCACTTCGCGACCGTGCTCTGGTCCGCGCGCATCGACGCGCGGAGCTTCGATTTCTCGATCCTCGGGGAGCAAAGCGGCGGGGCCCAGGATCTGGACCGTCTGGTGGACGCCCTCGGGGAGCGGATCGGAGTGCGGGTGGATCGAGCGAGCAAGGTCTCGAGCGTCGCGTCGTTCACGGGCGGGTCCGGCTCGACTCGCTCTGCGACGCCGATGCCGGGAGCGTCCCTGCCGGCGCGGAGAGAGGTTCCGGAGCGTTTCGATGCGTACTCCCGGCTGGTGGCGGAGGCCGAGCGGCAAGCGCTCCGGCACGATCGAGCCTCCGCGAGACCTCCGCTCCCGGGCTAGGGGGCGCCCCCACCTGGATTCGCGGCGAGGGACAATCCGGTGCTAGACTCGCGGGGAATGCGACTTAGACGCTTGGCAGCTGCGCTCACGCTGGCATCGTTCTCGGCCACCTCGGGCTTTTTCGGCGTGATGCTCACGCCGGCGCTCGCCGAGGCCCAGACCGCCGTCGAGCTGGCCAAGGCTCGCGCCCTGTTCAAGGAGGGCCTCAGTCTCGAGGCCGCCGGCGACTGGGCGGGCGCGCTCGCCAAGTTCAACGAAGTCGGCAGGGTCAAGACCACGCCTGCGGTGCGCTACCACGTCGGTCGCTGCAAAGAGCACCTTGGCCGATTGAACGAGGCGCTCGGCGAGTACCGCATCGCTGAGTACGAGGCCCAACAGCAGAGCGCGAAAGAGCTGGACGAGATCGTCAAGGCCCGCACCGAGCTCGAGGCGCGAGTTCCAAAGCTGGTGATCAGCCGGGGCAAGGGCGCCGAGTCGGTCAAAGTCGAGCTCGACGGCGTGGTGATCGGGGAGGCCCAGATCGGCAAGGAAGTGTCGGTCGATCCCGGCCCACACCGGGTCGTTGCCAAGAGCAAGGGGCGCGAATTCGAAGAGACGGTCACGCTCGCCGAAGGCGAGACCAAGAGCCTGGAGCTCGTGCCGCCAGAAGACTGGGCGACCAAGGCGCCCGTCGTCGGTGGGCCGAAACCCGACGACCCGCCCGACGAAAAACCCCCGATCGAAATCAAGAAGACGGGCCCCGGGGCGCTGCCGTGGATCATCGGTGGGGTGGGCGTGCTGGGGCTGGCTGCGGGCGGCTACTTCTATCTCCAGATGAACGACGCAAAGTCCCAGCTCGAGGACGTCTGTCGGGGCGACGGCACCTGCCCGAAGTCGAAGCAGACTCTTGCGGACGACGGCAAGAGCTACGCGCTCATGGCCAACGTGGGGTTGGGTGTCGGCGTGGTCGGCATCGGGGTTGCCGCTGTCATGCTGATGAGCGGGGGCGGCGGCGGAGAGAAACCCAAGGCTGCCCGCGTTCGCTTGAACGTGCTTCCGGGCCCTGAGCTCAAAGGAGTGAACCTTGTCGGCGCGTTCTGATCTCTCGAGGCGACTCTCGACACTCGGCGCGCTGCTCGCGCTGACCAGCTGCGGCTTTCCTGACTTCACCTTCATCGAAGACGATCAGTTCTACGGGACGGGCGGTGGCGTCGGAGCTACCGGCGGCGTCGGTGGCGTCGGGGCTACCGGCGGCGTCGGTGGAGTCGGTGGAGTCGGTGGAGTCGGTGGAGTCGGTGGTGCCGGCGGCGGCGGTGGTACCGGCGGCGGCGGCACGGGCGGCGGCGGCACGGGCGGTGGCGGCACGGGCGGCGGCGGCACGGGCGGCGGCGGCACGGGCGGCACCGGTGGCGCAGCCTGCACCAACGGCACTTGCGTGCCCGACCCACCCGTAGGCTGGCAGGGGCCGGCGATTTACTACGAGGGCGCGGCAGCGGCGCCGTCGTGTCCGGCCACCTATCCCACGATCAAGCAGACCGCGAGTTCAACGGTCGAAGCCGGCACGGTCACGTGTCCGACCTGTCAGTGCGGCGCGCCCTCGGGCGTGAGCTGCCAAGCGGACGTGACCTTCACGGACGGGTTGTCGTGCACCGGAAGCGGCTGTTGGGGCTCTTGGGCGGGCGTCTGCGGCGGTGCGAACCCGCTCACCGTCACCTCGACCTGCAAGCCCCAGAATCTGTGCTGGGACGCATCGTCCAACAAGCCACTCGCCGCGGCCTTCACCGAGCTCAAGTTGGCGGGCGGAACCTGCACGTCCACGTCGCAAGGCACGATCAACAAGCCGACGCCCAAGTACGCCAAGTCGGTCCGCGCCTGCGGCGATCCGACCGGGGATCCCAGCGGGTGCGGCGCGACCAGCAAGTGCGTTCCCACACCACCCTCGGGGTTTGCTTCCAACATCTGCATCTATCAGACCGGCGACGTGGCGTGCCCCGGCGGCGCGTGGGCAAAGAAGTCGGTCTTCTACACCGGGAGCATCACCGACAACCGAAGCTGTGGCGCTTGCGGCTGCGGCTCAGCCACGGGAACCTGCACCGGTGCGACGCTCGAGATTTTCACCGACACGAGCTGCACGCAGGAGAAGGACACGATCCCAGGCCCGGGCCTGGGATCGTGCACGAACCTCAAGGCGGACTCGACGCCGATCGCGGCGCCGGCTTGCAACACCTTCGGTGGTGACAGTCGCTCGCTGAAGCTGGCGGGGGGCACGGCCTCCGGTGCGACCTGTCCGACCACGGGCGGGACCGTCAGCGGTTCGGCGGATCCGGCCGGGCCCGTCACCTTCTGCTGCTTGTGACCGAGCCCATGCGATGAGCGTCTCGCGCCGAGAGCTGCTCGGCCTGATCGCGGGGGCGCCGCTGATGGCGACCGCTCCGGGATGCAAGCGCTCGCCTCGGGACATCCCCGGCAAGCTGGTCGGGCCCGATCCGAGCGTTGGGCACCGCTTGCGCGACGCCACCGTCGAGCGCGCGAGCGGCGAAGCGAAGCGAGTGAAGGTCGTCATCGTCGGCGCCGGGCCCAGCGGTCTGTCGGCGGCCTGGCGGCTCGAGCGCGCTGGCTTCAAAGACTTCGTGGTGCTCGAGCTCGAGCCGGAGCCCGGCGGCACCAGCAGCTTCGGGACCGATGGAGTCGTGCCTCACCCCTGGGGCGCGCACTACGTGCCGGTCCCGACGCGGGACAACCGCGCGCTCACGGCCTTGCTCGACGAAATGGGCGCGCTCGAGGCGCGGGGTCCGGACGGCGAGCCCCGGGGCAAAGAGGAGCTCTTGGTGCGCGAGCCCGAGGAGCGCGTCTTCGCCGACGGCCGCTGGCACGAGGGCTTGTGGCCCCAGGCAATCGCCACCGACGAGGACCGTGCGGAGCTCGAGCGTTTCCAGAAGGAGATCGACCGCTGGGTCACGTGGCGTGACGGCAAGGGTCGTCGCGCCTTTGCGCTGCCGCTCCGCCAGTCGAGCGACGACGCGGAGGTGACCGCGCTCGATCGGATCAGCGCTGCCGCCTGGCTCGATCAGCGCGGGCTCTCCGGCGACGTCTTGCGCTGGTGGGTGGAGTACGCTTGCCGCGACGACTACGGCGCCTCCCTCGCCGAGACCAGCGCGTGGGCGATGCTCTTCTACTTCTGCTCGCGGGTGCCGGCGCCGCGGGCCCTGAGCGCGCCCTTCCTGTCGTGGCCCGAGGGCAACGGCCGCATCGTGCGTCACCTCGCGTCCATTGCTGGAGGTCGCCTCTCGACCGGCCGACTCGTGACCGACGTGGTGCCGAGCGAGCGCGATGTGGAGCTGTCGGTGTTCGACACGGCCCAAGGCTCCCTCGCGAAGGTCGTTGCGGACCGCGTCATCATGGCCCTGCCCAAGTTCGTCGTGCCTCGGGTGCTCCGGCCCTTCCGCGATCAGCCGCCCGAGCACCTGCGATCCTTCGACTACGGCGTGTGGTGGGTCGCCAACCTGCACCTGCGCCGGCGGCCCAAGAGCCGCGGCTTCGGCATGGCCTGGGACAACGTGATCTACGGCGGCGCTTCCCTCGGCTACGTTGTGGCGACCCACCAACGCCTCGAGGACTACGGTCCGACGGTGCTGACCTACTACCAGCCCGTGATCGATCCGGAACCGCGGCTGGCCCGTACCAAGCTGCTCGAGCTGGATCACACGCACTTCGTGGCGGAGATCCTGCGTGAGCTCGAGCCCGCGCACTCGGACATCGGCAAGGTGATCGAACGCGTGGACGTCGTGCGTTGGGGTCACGCCATGGTCCGGCCGGGCCCGGGCTTCATCTGGAGCGCGGCTCGCAAGCGGGCGGCGGAGCCCCTCGGCCGCGTGCACTTCGCGCACTCCGATCTGTCCGGCGTCGGGCTCTTCGAAGAAGCGCAGGATCACGGGGTGCGCGCCGCCGAAGAGGTGTTGAGGGCCGAGGGGCACGGTTTCGAGACGATTCTCTGACGACCCTCGTCAGCTCTGCCGCAGGCGCGCGCGTCCCCGTGCCTCGGCTACGGCGCGGAACATCGTGCCGCAAAGGGCGCAGGGCAGCAGCCAAGGCGATCGGCCCGAACCAGCTGCACCGCCTGTTCGACGCGGCGCAGAGGGGCGAAACGCGGTATCTTCACGGCATGTCAGCTCTGAAGGCCCGCGTCGAAAACGGTCGGCTCAAGCTTGACGAGCCCACCGACTTGCCCGAGGGGCAGGTCATCGAACTCATTCCGCTCGACGAGGTGATCGCGACCGGCGGCGACGATCTCGATGACGAGGAACGAGCGGCTCTGCATCGCTCGATCGACGAGAGCATGGATGACGAGCAAGCGGGCAACGTCGAGGACTTGTCGAAGATCATCGCCGAACTTCGTGTGCAGCTGTGAAAGTCCGCGCGACCGGCCGCGCGAAGCGCGAGATCGTCCGCGCTGCCCTGTGGTGGAACAAGAACCGGCCTGGGGCGCTGCTGCTGTTCTTGGACGAGCTCGAGGCGGCCGAGTTCCATCTCTCCGCGGCGCCGGCATCAGGCCAAGTCTACGGTTACCGAAAGAACCGGCTCATCCGCCGCTGGCTGCTCGAGAAGACCGAGTACCACGTGTACTTCTCAATCGACCGAAAGGCCCAGGTCATCATGCTGCACTCGGTTTGGGGTGCCCGCCGCGGCCGCGGCCCGAAGCTGTAGCGAGTTTCCTTGTCTTGCAGCGGTTTTTGCTCGCGCAAACCAAACCCGCCAGGCCTACGGCGTACGTGGACGGCTTGTGTCGGTGAGCTGGCTCGCTGCGCCACCTCGTGGGCGCCGGAGACTGGGCCGGCGTCGGGGGCCCGCTCCGCGCTTCCTCCCGCTCTCGGGCGGTGGTAGCGAAACGTCGCCATGGACAAGGTCATGAAGAGCGCCGCCGAGGCGGTGGCCGACGTCGGAGACGGCGCCAGCATCCTCGCCGGCGGGTTCGGTTTGTGCGGCATCCCGGAGCTCGCCATTCAGGCGCTGCGGGACAAGGGCGTGAAGAACCTGACGTTCATCAGCAACAACTGCGGGGTCGACGAGTTCGGTCTCGGCATCTTGCTGCAGAACAAGCAGATAAGGCGCATGGTCTCGAGCTACGTCGGCGAGAACAAAGAGTTCGAGCGCCAGTTTCTCTCGGGAGAGCTCGAGGTCGAGTTGGTGCCGCAGGGCACCCTGGCCGAGCGCATGCGGGCCGGCGGCGCGGGCATCCCCGCGTTTTACACGCCGGCGGGCTTTGGCACGAAGGTGGCCGAGGGCAAAGAGGTGCGCGAGTTCGACGGACGCATGTACGTCATGGAGCGCGGCCTCACCGGCGAGTTCGCCCTGGTGAAGGCCTGGAAGGGCGATCGCTACGGCAACCTCTGCTACCGGCTGACGGCGCGGAACTTCAATCCCCTGGTGGCGATGGCAGGAAAGATCACCATTGCCGAGGTGGAGGAGCTGGTCGAGGTCGGGCAGCTCGATCCGGATGACATCCACACGCCCGGCGTCTTCGTGCAGCGCGTGGTGGTGGGCGGTGGAGCCCACCAGAAGCGCATCGAACGCCGAACCACTCGCAAGAGCTGAGGAGCAAGACGACGATGCTGACGCGAGAGCAGATTGCACAGCGGGCCGCCCAAGAGCTTCGAGACGGCTTCACCGTGAACCTCGGCATCGGGATGCCGACCCTGGTGGCCAACTACATCCCCGACGGCGTCGAGGTGATGCTGCAGAGCGAGAACGGCTTGCTCGGCATCGGGCCCTATCCCATCGAGGGTGAAGAAGACGCCGACCTGATCAACGCCGGAAAAGAGACCGTCACCATGGTGCCCGGCTCCTCGATCTTCGATAGCTCCACGAGCTTTTCGATGATCCGGGGTGGGCACGTCGATCTGGCCATCCTGGGCGCCATGGAGGTCAGCCGCGAGGGCGATCTCGCCAACTGGATGATCCCCGGCAAGATGATCAAGGGCATGGGTGGCGCCATGGATCTGGTCCACGGCGCAAAGCGCGTGGTCGTGATCATGGAGCACACGGCCAAGAGCGGGGCGCCCAAGATCCTGAACGTCTGCGCGCTGCCTCTCACCGGCAAGGCCGTCGTGCACCGCATCATCACCGATTTGGCCGTGATCGACGTCGACGCGAGCGGGCTCACCTTGGTTGAGCTCGCGCCGGGCGTGACCGCCGATGAGGTCATTGAAAAGACCGAGCCCCCGCTGCGCGTGTCGACCGAGCTCCGAACCATGAGCGTGTGACGAGCCGCGCCGCGCCGCGGCGTCTCACCTTGGCGTCAGGTGTAGGCAGCGCTCGCCTGCGTCGAGATCGTTGACGGCGGAAGAGACTCGGGTATCGTTATCGGTGACTCTCGGGAAATTTCGCCCCGTGCACACATCGAGGAGCTCCATGCGACACCTGAAGATCTCTGCCCTGCTCTCTGTAGTTGGTGTGATGACCATCGCTGGGGTGGGCAACTCCGCTCCCAACAAGGCGGCCCGCGTGAGGATGATGGACTTCGATGGCAAGGCGGAGACCCTCGCCGGGTACCCCGGAGCCGGAGCCGCTTTGGGTTACTTCAGGCGGCTCCAGAACACAGCGCACCTGCCGGGCGTCGGCGGGCCCATGTATCCGCCGAACCCCTGCAACCCGCTCATCTCCATCTACAACAAGATCATCACCAAGGTGCCCGAAGGTCCGGGACGTCGCATTGCGACGCGCGCGGTGCTGGGCGCCATGGCGCGCAAGCAGTGCTGCGTCGACACGGTCTGGGACGGCTCGGTGGACGAGACCCAGGACCCCGCCCCGACCTTCTCGCTCCGACCCGTCGCCTGCGACCCGTGATCGCCGCGGCCGCCGGACCTGCGTGATAGCCTGATGCTCTGATGAAGCTCCGAGACGCGCGCGAGCTGGCGTTGGAGGCGCTCTCGCGCGGGCTCATGAGCCCGGAAGAGTTCTGGGAGATCGCGCAGGTGGCGGGCGAGCCGGCCGTCTCACCCGAAGCGGCGCTCGCCTCAGTCCTGCCGCAAGAGCGATTCGTCGCCTTGACCCAGTCGGGAGAGCGCCGGCCCGTGGCGACGCTGCAGGCGTTCCCTGAGCAGTTGGCGCCGGCGGCGTCCGAACGCGCGACGATGCCGGGCAGCCTCGCGTTGCCACCCGCCAGCGTCGAGCTCGGCACGGGCCCATCGCGGCGCGAGGTCAGCCTGCTGCCGGGTCGCTTCGAGGGCCCGCGCTATTCGCCAGTCGAGGTCCTCGGTCGCGGCGGCATGGGCAAGGTCGTCGCCGCCCTCGACCGCGAGATTGGGCGCATCGTCGCGCTCAAGACCATGCACAACCCCGAGCCCGATCGCGCCATGATCCGGCGCTTCCTCACCGAAGCGCGCATCACCTCGCAGCTCGAGCACCCGAACATCGTGCCGATCTACGACCTCGGCGTCCTCGACGACGGTGAGCCCTTCTTCACGATGCGTGTGGTCAAGAAGCAGTCGCTGGGCGACGTGCTCGACCGTCCCGCCTTGCGCGCGCAGTGGTCGATGGTGCGCCTGCTTGGAGCCTTTGTGCAGGTGTGTCGCGCGCTGGGCTATGCACACGCGCGCGGAGTGCTGCACGGCGACATCAAACCCGACAACATCTTGCTCGGCGATTTCGGCGAGGTGTACCTGGCCGATTGGGGCCTGGCGAAGGTGCACCGGGACAGCTCCCTGCGCCAGCACCTGCGGGGCTCGCAGCCGCCGCCGGCCTTCGGCTCTCCCGCCGGTGGCACGCCTGGCTACCTTGCGCCGGAGGTCGCGCTGGGCGTTTGGGCAGACGTCGATCAACGCAGCGATCTGTTCGCCCTCGGCGTCATCCTGTACGAAATCCTGACCGGTAAGCATCCCTTCGGCTTCGCGTCGGACGCGCGGGCATTGGTGGCCGCGTACGAGAAAGGCGCGACCCCGCCCCGCGAAGTCAGCCCTGCCTGCCCGCTCTTGCTCGAAGACCTGTGTCTGAAGCTCATGGAGTCCGATCCGGCGAAGCGGCCCAAGTCCGCCGATCTGGTCGCCCAGGGTGTGGAAGAGTTTCTCGAGGGCGCCAAGGAGAAGGACCGCCGACGGGACGAGGCGCTGCGCCTGTGTGACCAGGCTGCCGAGCCGAGGAGGCGCCACCAGGAGCTCGAGGCCGAGCGGCGCCAGCTCACCGGGGTGGCGCGCGAGGTGAAGAAAGAGATCGCGGCTTGGGAGTCCGTCGAGAAGAAGCGTACGGCCTGGCGCATCGAAGACCGCATCGCCGAAGCCGATCGCGAGGGAGGCCTGGCGCTGGCCCAGTGCATCGAGCTCTACACCAAGGCGCTTGGCTACGACTCGGAGTGCCAGCCGGCCCACCGCGGGTTGGCCGAACTCTACTGGTCACGGGCTTTGACCGCCGAGACCGATCGCCGCCCGGCGGCACAGGTCTACTACGAGGCGCTGGTTCTCGAACACGACAGCGGGGAGTTCGGCGCGCTGATCCGCGCCGAAGCGCATTTCAGTCTGCGCTCGAATCCGCCGGGAGCGCAGGTTTTTGCCCAGCGCTACGCAGAGCAAGACCGCGTGCTGGTGCCGGGCTCGGAGCGTTTCTTGGGTCGTACGCCGCTCGCGGACGTGCGGCTCGATCCGGGCAGCTATCTCGTGGTGCTTCGCGCTCCGGGCTTGCGTGACGTGCGCTATCCGGTCTCGCTCTCCCGCGGAGGTCGACACGACGGCCGCGTGACGCTCTACCGGGACGACGAGATCGGCGAGGGTTTCGTCTATGTTCCTGGCGGTACGATCACGGTCGGCGGGGATCCGGACGCCATCGATCCGATCCCGCGCCAAGACGTGACCGTCGGCGATTTCGCCATCGCGGAGTATCCGGTCACGATCCGGGAGTACTGCGAGTTCCTCGACGAGATCTCGCAGCAGCAGCCCGACCTCGCGCTCCGCCGTGCACCCCACGACATGCGCGGCTCCGAAGGCATGGCGGTCAAGCGCGGACAGGGCGGCAGGTGGGAGCCCATTTCCGAGATCATCGAGGGCGAAGCCCGCAAGCTCTTCCCCGAGGCCGAGGGCCACCTCTGGCGGATACCCGTTCACTTGATCGATTGGTTCGACGCTCGCGCCTACTGTCGCTGGCTCGCGGCGCGCCTCGGGGCTCCGGTTCGTCTGCCGAGCGAGATTGAGTGGGAGAAGGCCGCGCGAGGGAGCGACGGTAGGTTCTTTCCTTGGGGAGATCGCTTCGACGCGACCTTCTGCAAGATGCGCGACTCGCGACCCTTCATCCAGCAACCCGAGCCGGTGGGCTCGTTCCCGAAGGACGTCTCGCCCTACGGTGTGCGCGACCTGGCCGGCGGCATGCGCGAGTGGGTCGGCGACATCTTCAAGGAGAAGACCGCCGCGGAGCTCGACCAGGAGCCCGAGCCGGATCCCGAGACCGGCCGAGGCGAGTCGGGTTTTCGCATGGTGCGCTCCGGGCTCTGGAGCGGCGACGCGAGCTGGGCGCGATCGACCTCCCGCGGTGGGCTCTACGCCCTCACGCGTGGCACCGGTCTCTCGTTCCGTTGCGCGCGGGAGCTACCGCGACACGCTACGAGCTCGCGCCCCCGGCTTTGAACTCGTGAGGCCGAGTCGAGCGCGAGTGACGGCCAGGGCCACGGGGCTCTGGTCGATGCCGACCCAACGCCGGCCCAGGCGCTGGGCGACGGCCAGCGTGGTGCCGCTGCCGCACATCGGATCGAGGACCCGGCCCCGGGCCGGCGTCGTCGCCCGCACGATGCGTTCCAGAAGGCGCTCGGGTTTCTGAGTGGGATAGCCGGTGGACTCGGGATCGAGGGGCGTGTTCGCTCGCATGGCCGGGCAGTCGGTCCACACGCTGCCGAGCTTGCGTCCGACGTCAGCGTAGTAGCGATAGGCCTTGCCGCCGATGACGCGCTCGCGAAAGCGGCGGCCTTGGGCGTCGGTGTGCGTGAAGTGCATGTCGAGGCTGGTCTTGGCGAAGGGCTCGCGCAGCCAGGGGTCGTCGTGGTTCCAGAGCATTTCGCGCGCCTTGGCGTAGACCAGGATGGTCTGGTGCGTGACGCAGGGACCGCTCTTGCCGCGGGCGCCGTTGCCCGGCACCCAGATGACTTCGCCCTTGAAGCCTCCGCGACCGAAGACGCGATCGGCGACGACCTTGGCGTCGTGCACGGCGCGGTGATCGAGGTGCAACCACAGGCTGCCAGTGTCGGCCAAGACGCCGCGGATCGCCGCGAGGCGCGGTTCGAGCATGGCCAAGAACGCGTCGAGTCCGCCCCAGGCGTCGTCGTAGGCGAGTGCGCCGTGGACGCGCGCTCCTTGGGTGCGGCGCGCGCGATGAGCGAATCCGGTGTTGAAGGGCGGGTCGACGTAGACCAGATCGAAGCGCTGACGGCCCAGGGTCGGGAGCTGTTCGAGGCAGTCGCCTTCGAGCAGGGCGCCCCGAGGCCCCGGGCTGCGTTCAGACATCGTCGCCCGCGGCAGCACCCTCGAGCGCGGCGGCTTCCAGGCCGAAGGGGTCATCGCTGGCGATTTCGCTGAGCGCGTTTCGATCGAGCGGCGGCAGCGGCGGGTAGCTCTCGAGCCAGTCCCAGCGCGGGCCCCCGCCTTCGCAGCCGGCGATCTCCTCGTCCGCGGAGCAGCCGAGGCGGACGTGAAAGTGATCGTCGTGGGGGCTCGAATCACCGGGTTCGAGCAGCATGGTCTCGGCCCGCCAGATCAGGTCGAGCGGTTCGCCCCGGGCACGCGCGTAGTCGATCAAGAGAGCTTCGACGCCACGGCTGGCGAAGAGCCACTGCACCTGCGCCTCGGGTGAGGCGACGAGAGCCCGCACCAAGAGCCAGTTGCGTTCGACGTCGAATCGCACGAAGTGTTCGTCCTTCACCTGCGCGAGCCCATCGGTGCCGAACTTGACGAAGCCCGGACTCGGCACCGGAGCGCCCGAGGGCGTCGTGGCGTAGAAGAGCAAGTCGACGTCGCGGCCCGTCCGGTGCGAACGGTGGCCGGGGATCTTGCCGCCCTGGCGCGCCGAAAGATCGCCAACGAAGAGCGGTGCGCCGCCGGGGGCGCCCTCGGCGACGGCGCGAGCGGCGCCCTCGATCGATCGGACCAGGCGCGGGTTGCCCCAGTAGTGCGAGCTCTTGGGGCGCAGTCGCGCGAAGCCCTTGCCGCGCACGGGCAGCTCCGCGCCGCCGCGCAGCACGCCGGCGTGCGGGACGCCCACGGATCCGTCGACCAGCGGGGCGAGGGGAGTCGGCACACCGAAGCAGCCCGAAGTGAGCAAGAAGGGAATCAGGACGGCTGATCTCATTCTTTGCCTTGCCCCAGAAACAAGGCGATTTTGCTCTCGATGGTGGCCACGGCCGTCTGCGCCCGAAAGGTGTCGGTCAGCTCGAGCTTACCCTCATTCTTGAGCAGGTACCCCTGATCGACGAAGGCGGTCAGCGCGTTTTCGACCAGCGGCTTGCTGACCGCCTCCTTGCGCGAGATCTCTCCGGCGAAGAACATGCGATTGCCGACGGCCAGGCATTTCTTGGTGAGATCCTTCGGGGTGGCGTCCGCCTTGAGCAGGGCTCCGAGGCCTCGGGCAGCGACGCGGTAGCCCTCTAGAAAGTTGGTCACCACGCTCGCGTACAGCTCGAGCCAATCGCGTCCGCTCGCGCCGTTGGCTCCCGGACCGCAAACGAGGTCTCCGCCCGGATCCCGAGCGATCGCCCCGCTCTCCTGCATCGCCGCCACGGTCTCGTCGAAGATGGCGTCGAAGGGCGCGTCGGCCCGGAAGCGGAACTCGTACTTGAAGAGGCGCGACAGCGTCTGAACTCGCTCCCGTACCGTGGCTCCGGCGACGGGCGGTCCGGGCGGTACCAACGCCGCCACGGCGACCAGCGCGCGCTCGACGAAGAAGTGCACGATGATGTTCTTCGTGGTGTCGAGCACGAGCCGGCGTTTCTCGACCGGCGTGAGGATCGACTCGTCCTCGATGCTGCGCGAGCGCTTCTCTTTCGCGCCCTCGCCCAAGGGCGTGTGGACCTCGACCAGATTGGCGTCGGCGAACATCTGCGCGGACTCGCGGATGGCTTCGGAACGCAGGGCGCCGGTCGGGGTCACGGCGCTCTTCGAGATGTGCGCGCCGAGGGAGGCAAGCACGGTGGAGAACTTCGAGGCCCGGTCGACCAGCTCGCTCCAGGGCATGCCTCGCCGGGGGTGTGAGAGCAGCGCGAGGGCCGTGAGCGCCCCCGGGGTCACGGCGGTGGCCTGGTTGATCTCGTCCATGACGCGGTTGCCGAGGCGAGTCACCAGCGCGCGCCGCTTGCCGGGGGAACGAACGTCCTCGAGCGCGATGCCGAGCTCCGCGCCGACCTCTGCCAGCGACAAGATTTCGCCGAACTGCAGGCTGATGCGGCCGTAGCGGTGGCGCAGCACCTCGGGAGTGCGGAGCAGATCGGTGGCGTCCTCCCGCTTCTTTTCGCCGCCGGCCATCTCGCTCTCATAGCTCGCGGCCTCGATGATTCGCTCGTAGCCGATGCTGACCGGCACGAAGTAGGTGGTCTTCTGCGGCACGGACAGCGCGGCGTCGACGATCATGTTCAGGAGACCGAACTTGGGGGCCATCAGCTTGCCGGTGCGGCTGCGCCCGCCTTCCAGGAAAAGCTCAATCGGAAATCCGTCGCGGATCAGTCGCCGGATGTAGGCGTCGACCACCGCGGTGTAGAGCTTGTCACCCTTGAACGAGCGTCGGATGAAGAAGGCGCCGCTGCGGCGGAAGATGGTGCCGAGGGGGAAGAAGTTGAGGTTTTCCCCGGCGGCGATCAGCGGGAGCTGGAGGTTGGACTCGTTGAACACGTAGCTCAACACCAGGTAGTCGATGTGGCTCTTGTGGCTGGGCAGGAGCACGAGCGAGCCTTGCTTGGCGGCGTCGCGGACCCGCTCGATTTCGCTCTTGTCGTACTCGATGCCGGCGTAGATCCGATGGAAGACCCGGTCGAAGATCGCCTCGAGGCCCTTGATGGCGGCCATGTCGGGCAGGGCCTGGAGCTCCCGCAGCATGGCCAGGGCGCGGGCGGTGATCACGTAGCGATCGGCGAGCTTCTCGCCGGCGAGATCTTCGATGGTGCTCCGCAGCTTGGGCGAGCGCAGGATCTCCATGCGCACGCGATCGGGGGCCTTCTCGGCGGGGCCCGTGACGCTGCGCCGTTCGCGTTCGACGCGGGCGAGCATGGCGTAGGTGATGCGGCGCACGGCCACGTCTTCGCTCGCATCGCGCTTGGCGAGGAAGTCTCGGAGGTCGAGGGGGTCACCAGCCTTGAGCGCGACGTGTTTGTAGTTGTAGAGGAACTGCCCGACGGTGCGGATGGCGCTGGGCCACTCGCGGGGGCCGAGCACGAAGTCGAAGGAGCCCTTGCCGCGGGTGTCGGGGTCTTTCGACCACACGAACACCTGAGGCACGAGCAGAATGGATCGGGTCTGCTGGCGCTGCAGGCGGATCAGGGTTCGAATCAGATCGTCGCCTTCGGTGAGCCCGCGACCGTGGCTGCCGCCCGCGGCCACGTCGAGCACCCCGGGGGGCCGCTTGAGGAAGAGGGCGGCCGATCCGCCCCGGCTCAGGGCGTCCGCGAGCTCGTCCGACGGTTTGACGTCGCTGCGCGGGAAGATGGCGTTGAGCCACCCCTTGCCCATCGGGTTCAGGATCCACAGGCCCAGGTCGTTGGCGAAGCGGACCTGGGGCAGCGCGAAGCGCTTGGTCAAATGGTCCAGCGCCAGGAAGTCGATGAAGTTCAGGTTCCGCAGCACGTAGACGACGCTGCCTGCCTCGGCCAGCCGGCGGACCTCGTCGACCCAGCTCTGGTCCACCTGGATGCGATCGAAGAACGGCCGATACAGCGCTCTCAGCGCTGGATTCGGTTCGTACGGCTGGGTCAGCTCGCGTCTCGGCATTCGCTAGCACGCCCCGTCCGGGCGAGGCATCATGCGTCGCCGAGCCATGCATTGCAATTCGCGCCGCACGTCCCGTCTGCTCGTGCCGATTTTGGCGGTGCTGGTCGCGGCGACCGCGTGCAAACGGCGCTCACCCGAGCCCACACCCGCGGGGCCTCCGAGCGCGGCGCTGGCGCCGGTGGCCATTGCGTCGCGTTGCAGCGAGCCCTTTCCGGGCAAGCGTTTCACCCTGGGCGAGGGTACCAAGGCCGTTCCCGACGCCGGCGCGGAGGACGAAGCGGACGACGGGCTGGACCAGCCCGCGCTGCCCTTCGCCGCGGAGCTCGGGGGAGCCGTGCCCTTTGCCGGTAGCTTCGCGGTGTCGGCGCTGTGGGCGCGGGCCGGCAAGACCATCGCGACCGTCGCGCTCCTCGATGCGGAAGTGGGCGGCGGCAAGCTCGTCGAGCTCGGCAGGCTGCACGGCGATCCGGATCCTCCCGAGCTGGCGGTGTTCGACGCGGATCTCGTCGCGCTGGTGCACGACAGCGATGCCGGCGGCGAGTTGCTCCGGTTGGTGGCGATCCGGCCCGGTGCGGCGAAGGCCGAGGTCGTGCTCGGCGCCGAGATCGCGTCCAGCCGTGACGAGTCTCGGGTGGCGAGTCTCGAACTCGGTCCCGAGCGCGGCGTCGCCATCTGGGACGAGTGGAGCGCCGCGGACAAACACGGAGTCATCGTCACTTCGAGCTTTGCCCGCAAGGACATCTCGAACGTCAGCAAGAAGCGCATCGTATCGCTGCGCGGCGAAGACGCCGAGGCACCGCGCGTCGTCCGGCGTCCTGGCGGATTCTGGGCGGCGTGGATCTCCCGGACGGCGGCGCCGAAACCGAGGGCCCCGCTGCCCAAGCCCGCAGCGAGCGCGTCGGCCGACCTGCCCGAACCGTCCCTGGTCGATCTCGGTGAACGCTACCTCAGCGCGGTTCCCCTCGATCACAACGGGGTCGCGGTCTCCGAGCCGAAGGCCATCACGCCGAAGAACTCTCACGTGCTGGTCTTCGACCTCGCCCCAGGTCCGGACGGATCGCTCTTGTTTTCGTGGCGCGACGACGACTCAGCCCCAGGCACGGACGAGCGGCAGATCTACATCGGTAGCGTGAAGCCCGACGGCACGGCGGAACGGCGGCTGCTCGACGACCGCGGACCCGGGGTCGGGGTGCCGGCGATCTTGGTGGACGACGCCCCGAAGGATCCGAGCGCGCCCCACGCGTGGCTCTCGCTCGACAGCGTCTCGGATGCGACCCGGATCGGGGCCCTCGGCCCCAGCGCGAACCTGCTCGATGCGCTAGGCGTGGAGCCGGCGGTGCGCAGCGCCGATCTGTTGGCGATTTCCAAGGGCAAGCTCCTGGTGGCGCGACCGCGCGGCCTTGCGATGGAGCTCAGCTTGATCGAGTGCAGGCCGGGCCCGGCGCCCGAGCGAGACGCCGCGGCGGACTGAGCGTGGACACCCAGATGCGATGAGAGGAGGCACGATGAAACCCTGGACCGTATTTGTGATTGGTTGCGCCTTTGCCCTCGGCGCTTGCTCGAACGACAACGACGACCCGGGCTCGCAGCAGCAGGCTTCGTTCTGCCGCGGGCGCGCCGCGGAGCTGTGTGCGCACACGGCCGGCTGCACTTGGGACGCCAGCGCCACCGAAAGCTGTCAGCCCCGAACGACGAACGAGTGTGACGGCCTGAACGAGCAGTCGTGCAAGGCCACGCCCGCCTGCGTGGTGATCACCGCACGGCCCGCGGCGGATCCGGGCGGAGCGCAGCAGTTCATCGGGTGCTGGCTCGCGAAGAACGTTCCGGGCGCCATGATGACCTGCACTGCCTCTGGGCCGGACGCGCCTTGCTGGGTGGTCCACCAGGACTCGACGGCGGCCGGCTGGGTGAAGTGGTTCGGCGGCTGCGGCACCCAAGTGGCCACTCAGGAAGCGTGCATGGCGGGGTCTCCGTTTTCCGCCCGATGAAGCTCGGTTGCGGCTAAAGAATCTGTCGAAAAATGAGGCTCTCCTGACATGTTCGTGGGCGTCTGAAGCCAGTCTTGCTCGGTAGTCGGGCCGGACGGGCGCAAGAAGCGACGCGTTCACGATCACTTACGACTGCGGCGACGGCAATCGTCCCGCACGCACAATTTCGCAGGCCTGCTTCCGGACTGCCCCCCCCCGCCGGCGCCGCAGCCCTGAGGGGCCTCGAGCGGAGCCCTTTCCAAGCGTCCGGGGTCGGTTCGGTGCGGCAGGCGGAAATGGAGCGCGCTCGGTGGCACCCGCGCACCGAGGACGCGCTTCGTGACGACCCTTGGAAGTCCCAGAAGTGGGACGACCCTTGGAAGTCCCAGAAGTGGGACGACCCTTGGAAGTCCCCGGGAAGTACCCGGAGGGGCAAGTCCCCGACGGGGGACACTCGAAGGGGTGGAACGAGCGCGCTCTGCTGCGAGGTCCGGCCCTGCGCGCCCGCGGCTCGGCGCTGAGCATCGAGGAAGCCGCGCATGCGCGTGATGTGGACGAGCGCAGGCAGGAGCCGGAGACCTTCGCTTCACGTGCGCGCCGCCACACCCACGACGCTGCCGCTGCCAAGCCCACCGACGGCAATCCGTGCACCCCCTTTGTGTGGAGGGTGTGCAAGCATCGTGGTTCTGGCGCACGCTTCAGCTGGCTGCGAATCGAAAAAGAACGCTTCTCGTACGATTTCGCTCGACACGTTTCTCGACGCACGACGCACGCGAGCGACGAGTTCCCCCTCCGGGGATCACGAAGCGCGTCGTCCGAAACCTGCCGCGTGCGAGCGCGAGGATGATCCACGACGGCGCTCTGGCTCCCGGATGACTTTCGACGCGTCGAGCTGCCCGTTCGTCGCTCTCGGTGGCCGCGGCGGGACCGAAAATCCTCGTGGTATTCCGAGACATGTTCGCGCTCGACTCTCTCGACAACCAGGCTCTCCTCGCGCGTTTGCCCAGCCTTCGGGCTCTCGAACGCGAAGCCACCGCCGAGCTCATCGCGTACCTCTGCGAGCTCGACCGCCGCCGCTTGTACACAGCGGCGGCGTGCTCATCGCTCTCCTCGTATTGCACCGAGCGGCTCGGCTACTCCGAGAACGAGGCCCAGGTGCGGGTCGGCGTGGCCCGGCTCTGCCAGCGCCTGCCCCAGGCCCTGGACGAGCTCCGGAGCGGGCGAATCCACCTGACCGGCCTGTTCCTCTTGTCGGGGCGGCTGACCTCGGAGAACGCCGATGCCCTGCTCGCCGAAGCTCGGGGCAAGTCTCGGCGTGACCTCGAGTGTTTGCTGGCCCGCTGGTTCCACCCCTTCGGCCCTTCGGGTGTCACGAAGCGCGTCCAAGGTCGGACGTGCTGCCGAGCGTGACACCCTTGCCTGGCTGCCCAGCGACCATGCTCGAGCATGGTCCTTCCGCCGCGGCGCCCGGCGCGTGCACGGAGCCCGCGCCGGCGCCGGCTCCGAAGCCCCGAGTGCAGCCGCTCTCCGCGTCCAGCTACTGGGTCGAATTCACCGCCAGCGCCGCGCTCCACGACAAGCTCGTGAAGGCCCAGAACCTCCTGGGCCACGCCATCCCCAGCGGGGATCTCGCCGCGCTGTTCGAGCGCGCCATCGAGGCGTTGCTCGAGGCCGAGACGAAGCGCCGCTTCGGCGCGGGCAAGCCGCGCAAGCGACGCGCAATCGAGCCAGGCTCACGGCATGTCCCCGTGGAGGTCGCCCGCGTCGTCTGGGAGCGAGACCGCGGGCAGTGCACCTACCTCGACGGCGAGGGCCGACGCTGCTCGGAGCGGCGCTTGGTCACCCTCGAGCACATCGACCCGCACGCGCTCGGCGGTCCGGCCGCCGTGGAGAACCTCTCTCTCCTGTGTTCATCGCACAACGCCCTGCGCGCACGAGAGGTCTTCGGCGAAGATCACATCCGGAAGAAGATCGCTGAAGCGACCGAGAAGAAGCCAGGTCCGGACGCGCCGCCCGAGTGGGACGAGAGCTCAGAGAAGATCCAGGCCGCACTGGTACGGCTCGGCTTTCGCACGGCGAAGGCTCGCCGCGCGGTCGAGCAAGCGCGCGCTCGAGGCGTCGAGCCTGGGCTCGAGCCGCTCCTCAGGGCGGCGCTCGCCGAGCTCACCCCCACCGTGTCGCCTGCGCGATGCTGAGGGAGCGCCGGCGTCCCCGGAGCCCCTGGTGCAGGCGAAGACCCGACTCGCCGGCGCGGCCTCCGCGACGGTGGCTACTCCCCGCATCCACGAAGATGTGAGGAGACCCCAAAATGATAGTCTCCGAAAATCGAAATCGGCTGGATCCTGTTCCGTAGGCATGAACGACGAGCGCGGTGGCGAGCCACGAGTCAAAGAGCCGCAGCGGAGCCAGTGCGTGATCCGATTCGAGCTGCCGGAGGAGGCGCTTGCGCCGACGCACCCGGCGCGCGTGCTTTGGAACGTGGTGGGCACGCTGGACCTCGGCGCGTTTCTCGACGGTGTGAAGGCGGTGGAGGGCACGGTCGGGCGCAAGACGCTGTCACCGCGAATGAAGCTGGTGCTCTGGCTGTACGCCATTTCGCAGGCCGTCGGCAGCGCGCGTGAGATCGAGCGCCTGACCGGCAGCGACGATGCGTATCGCTGGATCATCGGGGACCTGAAGGTGAGCCATCACACGCTGTCGTCGTTTCGCGTCGACCACGGCGAGGCGCTCGACCAGTTGATGACCGACATCCTCGCGTCGCTGATGCACAAGGGGCTCCGGTCGCTCGATCTGGTGGCGCAGGACGGCACGCGGATTCGAGCGGCCGCCACCGCGCCATCGTTTCGGACGTACGGCTCGCTCCTGGAGTGCCGGGAGCAGGCCAAGCTGCACCTCGAGGCGGTGCTGGCAGCAGCGGACGACCCGGAATACATGCGTGCCCAACATGCGGCTCGGGCGGCGGCGGCCCGGGACTATCAGGAGCGCGTGGCGGCCGCGATCGTGACGGTGACGGAGCTGCAAAAGACGCGCAAGCCGAGCGACAAACCGGCGCGCGCGTCGACGACCGACGCCGAAGCGAGAGTGATGAAGATGGGCGATGGCGGTTTTCGCCCCGGGTACAACGTGCAGTACGCCGTCGCCGGTTCGGAGCTGGGCGGTCCAGCACGCCCCAAAGCTGCTCGGCTGACGCAGCGTCGACGGCAGCCGACCTTCCACACGCCAGCCGCCTCGACGCTCCCAACCACTACGACGACCTGAGCCGGTCTGCCGCACGGGCCGTGCCCCGCCGGCCGATGGATCACGTCGGCGACGCGCAGCGACCCGTACGAATGGCCGCCGCCGCAGTCGCTGCCATCCATCCATCACCCTTTGTTCGACAGATTCTCGAGCTTCCCACGCTCCCGGCGGAATCAACGCGTCCTCGGGCCGGCTCGAGATGGTCGCGAGCCATTGTCCCGAGGGCAGGCGTCGGTGGTGGTCCACCCGCCGCTCCCGGTGCGATACGATGACGTACTCGCGCAGCGAGGAAATCGACTGGTAGTGCACGAACTTCGAGCCGCGATCGAAATCCTCGGCGGTGTCGCTGGTCACCTCGACCAGCAACACGCCTTGCCATTGATCAAAGCCGCCAGCAGCGCCGTGGCATTTGCCGAGAGAATATGGTGCGGCGGTTCGGCTCCGGCCATCGAGACGATGGCCCCGCCCACGAACTCGTGCCGGGTTTCGCCCGCGGCCTCCAGGGCGAGGTATTCGGCTTCGCTGAAGCCACGCGGGACGGGAAGCACCATCGGGCCCATCGTACTTTCGATCGTTGCCCGGGGCCAGCGCGCCTCGGGAACTCGATCCGCTGCCGCCCGGGATCACACGTACGGGTGGAAGCACGCCACGCGGTGGTGACTGCCCGATTCGATCTCTTGCAGTGGAGGGCTCTCCACGTCGCACTTGCCCTTCTCGGCCCGGGAGCAGCGAGGATGGAAGCTGCAGCCCGAGGGCGGATCGATGGGGCTCGGCACGTCGCCCTCGAGCAAGATGCGCAGCCGGCGCCGCTCGGGATCGGGCACGGGGATCGCCGAGAGCAGCGCCCGCGTGTAGGGGTGGTGGCGTCTCTCGTAGAGCATCGCCGCCGGTGCCACCTCGACGATCTTGCCCAGGTACATCACGGCGACGCGACGGCTGACGTACTCGACCACCTTCAGGTCGTGGGAGATGAACAGGTACGACAGGTTGTACTCCTCTTGCAGGTCGAGCAAGAGGTTGACGATCTGCGCCTGAATCGACACGTCGAGGGCGCTGATCGGTTCGTCGCAGACGATGAAGTCGGGCTGAACTGCCAGCGCGCGAGCGATGCCGATACGCTGGCGCTGGCCGCCGCTGAACTCGTGGGGGTAGCGCTGCATGGCCTCGGGGCGCAGTCCCACGCGTTTGAGCAGTGCCTCGACCTTGGCTTCTTCTTCCGAGCGCGAGCTGGCGAGTTTGTGGATCTGCAGCGCCTCTCCGACGATGGCGCGGACGGTCATGCGCGGGTTGAGCGACGAGTAGGGGTCTTGGAAGATGATCTGCATGCGCCGCCGGAGCGGACGCAGTTGGGCTTGTGAGAGCGGCGTGATGTCCTTGCCGTCGAAGACGATGCGCCCGAAGGTCGGTTCGACCAGACGGAGCACCGCGCGCCCGAGCGTGCTCTTGCCGCAGCCGCTCTCGCCGACCAGCCCGAGGGTCTCTCCCTGGCGCACGTAGAAGGTCACGCCATCGACGGCGCGGACCAGCTTGGTGCGACCGAGTAGGCCCTTCTTCACCGGGAAGAACTTCGCGAGGCGCTCGACCTGGACCAGGGTCTTGCGCTTCTTGGGCGCGGACTCGGGCTCGGCGGCGGGCGGAATCCGGCACGGGGGGCTCCCAGAGCCCCGAGCTGCCGAGGTCGGCCTCACCCGCGTCGGGCGGCAAGTCTTCGCTCAATGGGTCCCCTTCGAAAAATGGCAGCGCGCTCCGCGGCCGTCTTCGCGGGCGGTGAAGCGCGGCTCTTCGCTGGTACAGCGATCGGCGTCGATGCTGCCCGAGGCGTGGAGCGCGCAGCGATCGGCGAAGCGGCAGCCCTTGGGCAGGTGAGCCAGGTCGGGCACGACGCCGTCGATGGTGGGCAGGCGCCGCGGCTTGCCGTCGGACCGGGACGAGTCCATGGGAGGCACGCTGGCCAGGAGGCCCTGCGTGTAGGGGTGGAGCGGGTCGGCGAAGATGCTGCGCACGCTGCCGGTCTCGACCACGCGGCCGGCGTACATCACGACCACGTCGTTTGCGAACTCGGCGACGACTCCGAGATCGTGGGTGATGAACAGGATGCTCATGCCGAGCTCCTCCTGGAGGCGCCGCAACAGGTCGAGGATCTGCGCCTGAATCGTCACGTCCAGCGCGGTGGTGGGTTCGTCGGCGATCAAGAGTTCAGGCTCGCAGGACAGCGCCATGGCGATCATGACCCGTTGGCGCATGCCGCCGGAGAGCTGGTGGGGGTAGGCGTCGATGCGCTCGGCCGGGCTGGGGATGCCCACCAGATCCAGCATCTTCAGGGCGCGCTCTCGCGCTGCGCGGCGGCTGACCTTGCGATGAATGCGGATCGCCTCGACGATTTGAGCTCCCACCGAGTAGACGGGGTTCAGTGAGGTCATCGGCTCTTGGAAGATCATCGAGATCTTGTCACCCCGGACCTTGCGCATCTCGGGCTCGGGCAGACTGGTCAGCTCTTTTCCGAGAAAATCGATCTTCCCGGACTCGATGCGTCCGGGCGGGGACGGGATCAGGCGCATGATGGACAGCGCCGTCACGCTCTTGCCGCAGCCGCTCTCGCCGACCACCGCCAGAGTCTCGCCCTTCTTCAGGCTGAAGGACACGTCGTCGACGGCGCGCAGCGTTCCACGGTCGGTGTGGAAGGCGGTCGTCAGATGCTCCACGCGGAGCAACGTGTCACTCATCGCCGACGAGTTAGAGCATTTTTCCGAGGGCGCGAACAGGGGCAGGGCCCGAGCGTGAGATCGCTCAGCGCACGTAGATCTCGAGCCGCGGGCTGCGTCCCCCGGCGCTGCCAGTCGCGAAGCTCGCGCCCGCCGATTCACCTGGGGAGGCGCGCAGCGCTATCCCGTGGTCGTTGGCTGGGTTCTTCGCGAGGTAGCGGACGATCTCGGTCACGTCGATGCGCAGCGGGCTTGGCGGCGCCGATCGGGCGATGCCACGGCCCCGCGGGGGGAGCAGCGCCGGTTGTTTGGCCAGCGCGAGCGCCGCGGGCTGCCAACGTTCGCCGACGCGCCAGACAGCGACGCTCACGTCGTCGTTGGAGCCGAAGGTCGCCGCCATGGGCTCGAGGATCACGAACGCAGCTTCAACGCGTCGCTTGTCGCGCCACGCGCGGGGGAATTTCAGATAGAGGGTCGCTGTCGTCGTCGCGCTACTGCCAAAGGTGATGGCGGCGGGCAGCTCACTGGGGTCGCGCCCGCGGCCTTCGACCACGGCCATCTCGATGGGCTCGAGCACCAGTCGCTGGCTGTCCGCTGACACGGGATCGCCGCCGGCGACGACGCAGCGGTTGGCCAAGCACTCCTGCCCTGCCGGGCAGGTCCCTGCGGAGACGCAGGGCTCCGGGCCGCGGGAGCAGCCAACTGCCAGCGCCAACGCGAGCGTTGCCACGGCCGACGACGGGATCGAGCTCATGCGAGGCGCCGGAGTCTACATGACGCGGTCAGCCACGTCGTCCGCGGCGTCGCGCCAGGAGGATCTCGGCGGCGCTCAATCCGCGCGCCGAGGGTGGAGAGGCCACGTCGGCTCCGAGCCCGGGGCCCGGATGGGCTGCGGGCGGCGGCACACCGACCGGCCGAGGGGCGGGGGCCGAGTGCCCGAAGTGGGGCACGCTGGGGGGGGGCAAGTCCGTGACGACGGGCGGCGCTCGCGACAACTCGGCTTGGCGTTCCAGCTTTCGTCCCCGCAGCGCGCCGAGGGTCGTGGTCGCCGACGTGGCTTGGGCCTTCTCTTCGGCGCTGCGCTCCTCTCGGCGCGCGTCGCGGTCGCGCAGCCGAGAGCGCAGGCGATTGGGCAGGGCGCTGATGCGTTCCGGGAGCGCGAGCTTGCGCGCGGCGACGCCGATCAAGAGAGCGAAGGCCGAGAGCAGGAGCAACGGCGGCACCAGGCTCGTGTACGCAAAGCGTTTCGCGCTGCGCTCCTTGTAGATCCCGGCGAGCGTGTCGCGGACCTGGCCGCCGGTGATCTCCGCGACGCGGGTGAGCAGACCGCGATCAGTGCCGGTGGGGCGCAGCTCTTCCCCCGCGCTGAGGACCGCCCCGGTGGTCGCGACGGGGTCGCCTGCGATTTCGTCGATGGCCGTGGCGATGTAGGCGCCGGGTCGCGAGAGTGGAATGGCCACCGCGTAAGCCCCCGCGCCGACGGCTTCGAGGGCGACCTCGCGCTGAAAACCGTCCGGTCCGCCGACTCGCACCTTGAGGCGGCGGAAGCTCTCGGCACGTCCGTCGTCGCCCACCAGGTTCGCGCGTACGTGAAGCTCGCCCCCAGCTGCGTCGGCCTCCAGGCGTACCCGTGGATCGTCGGCGCGTCGGGTCAGATCGCGCGCGAGCTGTCCGAACAGTCGAGCCGCCTCGGGCGCCGCCGTCCAAGCGCTGCCCCAGCGGTCCTTGAAGTCGCTGGTGAAGGCCCCTGCTCTCCCGATGCCCACCGACCAGGTCGCGAGGATGGGATCGCCCTCGGGGCCCTTGAGGTGGACCTGCGCGCGTCCTTTCGGGATGGTCACGACGTAGCCGGTCAGCGCCGGCAGCGCACCGACCTCGATGCCGCGGATCGCCGGTCCCGGCGCGCCTGGGGCGGGCTTGAACGTGACCTCGTTGATCGAGCTCTTGGCGGCGAGCACCGTCTCTTGGGCAAAGATGCTGGGCAGCCGGCCCGCGTCCTCCACGAGGTAAAAACGCCCGTCGCCGAGGCGCGCCATCTTCTCCAGATCGGCGCTGTCCGAGCCGCGCCCCAGCGAGATCACGCTGGTGGTGATGCCGCGGGCCTTGGCGCCGGCGACCAGCGCAAAGGCGCCGGCTCGCTCCTCGGCATCCGAGCCGTCGGCAAAGAGCAGCAGGTGCTTGAGGTTCACCTTTTCGCGATCCAGCGCGGCGTAGGCGTCTCTGAGGGTCAAGTCGACGTAGATGCCGCCCCCGCCCGGGCCCACCGCGCGGATGGCCTTCGAGATCGCCGCCTTGTTCGTCAGGGGACCGAGGGGCACGGTCCAGCTCACGACGGTGTCGACGTGCATGACGCCGAGCCGATCGCCCGTGCCCAGGAGCTCGGCCGAGCGGGCCGCGGCCTCGTTGGCCAGCTCGAGCTTGGTGTGCTTGCCCGCCCGCATGGCCATTGAGCCCGAGTAGTCGATGGCGATCACCTCCGCGAGGCTCGCGCGGCGGCGCTCTTGCTTGAGATCGAAAGAGACCGGGCTGACCTCCTCGATGGGAGTCTTGCCGAAGCCGCCGGGCCCCATGGACTTGTCGCCGCCCATCAGCAAGAGCCCTCCGCCGAGATCGCGCACGTAGCTGGCCATGGCATCGATCTGCGTCGAGGACAGGTCCGGCGCCGAGATGTCCGACAGCACGAGCACGTCGTAGGAGGCGAAGCCGGCGATGTCCGCGGGCACGCTGCTCGGACCCACGGTGTCGACTCGGAATGCCGCGGCTTCGAGCGCCCGCACCATGGCAGCGGCGAGCTTGGGCTCCCGCTCCATCACCAGCGCAGCGGCCTGACCGCGCACCCGCACGAAGGTGGCCCCGGTGTTGTCTTCAGGACGTACGTCGAGCTTGGGATCGAGGGAAGTGATCTCGACGTCGTAGCGATGCAGGCCCGGACCGGGAGCCTGCTCGCGCAGGCGGAGCACGTCTTCACCGGCAGCGACCTTGGCGGTCCCTTTCCGGAGCAGCTGCCCGTCGCGGAAGATCCGCAGCTCGACCGGCGTCTCCGCGCTGGCCGAGGTCACGATACGCATCTCCAGGGTCTCGCCCTCGCTGGCGCGCGGGGGCATGCGCAGCGCCGCCACCCGCACATCGGGTACCTTGGCCTGATCGAGCGGGACCACGTCGACGGGGATCCCGGCAGCGACGGCTGCGGCCGACGCTTCCAGCGGATCGCCCCGGGTCGAGACGCCGTCGCTGATGACGACGATGCGCGCCGCCGAGTCCGCCGGGACTTCGGCGAGGGCCCGGCGGATCGCTCCGGAGATGTCGGTTCCATCGCGACCCAGCTCGACCTTCTGAGGGGCGGGCAGGCGGGTCCTCGGACGCAGCGGATCTTCCACCGAGGCCTCCGCCGCGAAGGCGATGGTGCCGATGCGGTCGTCGTCGCGCATCCCGAGCTCGGCGACCTGCAGCTCGGCGCGGACGCGGGCATCGGCATCGGGGACCAAGTCGATACTGCGGCTCCGATCGATGGCCACCAGCACCGCGAGCCGGTCGAGGGGCTTGCCCAGCTCGGCACCCACCACCGCCAGCGCCGCCGCGAGGGCCGAGACGCCGATCAAGAGCTCGGTGAGGGTCCGCCGAGCGGCCCCCTGTCGGGGCGACAGGGCCAACAGGCGGTGAGCGATGGCCACGACGAGGACAGCCACCGGCAGCGCCAGCAGCGGCCGTTCGAAGCGCAGGTAGTGCTCGGGGAGCAAGCGGGTCCACGTCAGCCCCAGGTACAGCGCAGGCAATGACCCCAGGATGGCGAGCGCGAGCAGGAGCGGGCGCTTGCCGAGCCCCCTGCGGTGGGCCCAGACCACGTAGCCGCCGAAGGCCAGGATCCCCAGCGCGAGGGCGACCCACGGCAGTTGGGCGGCGAGGGCGGGCGGCATCAGCGGGCACCTCGCGCCGCCGGGCGCTGCGGGAGCTTGGGGGTGGCGCTGACGGTCGGCGTCACCAGCCGGGGTCGCCGGGTGAGCCACCAGGCGTCGAACGCGATGAAGGCCAGGGCGATAGCCGCCAGGACCCACGCCCAGTCGGTGTGCGAGTCGGCCACCGTCGCCGCGTCGGATACCCGAACCGGGGCGCTTCCGCCCGGCAGCGTCTTCGGCGTGATGTCGCTCTCGCTCTCACTGGTGAGGTTGGCCGGGACCAGCACGCTCCCGGGCCGCTCACCCTTCCAGCTCACGTAGTAGAAGCCGGCTCGCGCGACCTCCGGCACCACCGCGAGGCCCGCCCGGGCGGGAATCGACAGGGTCTTCCCCGCGGGATCTTCCACGTCGACGGCGCTCAGGTCGGGAGGGACCCGAACGGTCATCGGCTCGCCCGTGCGCGCTGGGCCCGTCACACCCCGGGCCCGGTGCGTCCGCGCGAGCTCCACGACGTTGCGAATGAAGAGGACGAACGACGCCTTCAGCGGCCAGTTGCTCTCCCCCACATCGAAAGCCACGAGCGTGCCCGTTCTCCCGGGCGAAGACACGTCGCTGATCAGGACGCCCTCCCTCGTCTTCACCAATGCGTCTGCCTGGCCCTCTGTTTCGATTTTGCGCGCGCGGGCGACGTCCACCCCATCGAGGGTCAGAAAACGCAAGCGAGGGTCCGCCTCGCTCCAGGACGTGATGACCGGCCGCTCGATGGGTGCGCCCACCACGGCGGTGCGACACTTCCCCGCGGGCGGGTTCACGAGCAGGAGGTCCCCGCCGGGCAGCGCCGCCGGACACGCGGCGTCCACGACCACCAGCGCGTCGTCGGGCACCGCCCCGGCCGATAGCCCCGCCAAGCTCGCGCCCAAGAGCTCGACGTCCGGATCGGCGGACAGCGCTCGCCGGACCCAGGGGGCGCCGTCGCTCGGCGCCAGCACGACGGGGATCTTACGCCCCATCGGCACGCGCGCGTAGACGCGGTCGTCCGTCGTGAGGGCGTCGTCCGGCGAAAGCTCCACGATCAGACCGGTGCCGCGATCGCCCGGCGTCGGCTCGAAGGTCAGTACGACCGGGGCGCGCTCGCCCGGCGCCAGGGTCAGCTTTCGGGAGGCCAGCGGCTCGGTCACGTTGCGCTGTCGCAGGGTGACAAACACGTCCCGGGGCTGTTTGCCGTAGTGCGCGACCATGGCAAATGCCTGCACTTGATCGCGTTTTGTGGCCGGATCCACGCCGCTGCGCACGTCCACGCGCACGATGGCGGTGTTGGAGGGGTCGCCGCCCACGTCGACGATGTCGACGGGCAGGGACACCGCGGCGAGCGACTCGGGATCGGTCAGCGCCCGATCGGTGACCACCACGATGCGCTTGTCGCCGGGCAGTTGCCGGAGCCGGTCCGCGGCGATGGCCAGCGAACGGCCCAGGTGCCCCTCGACGTCGGTGGGCTCGAGCCGCTCGATGGCCGCCTCGAGGCGGCGCGAATCGCGGTCGAGCGGCGATGCGATGCGGGCCTCTCTGCCCGCCTCGATCACCAGGGCATCCGCCCCCGGGCTCAGGGCGCGGACCACGTTCACCGCGGCCGCGCGCGCGGCCTGCATCCGGGTCGTGCCCGCGGGAGTCTTCGCGCCCATCGAAGCGCTGACGTCCACCACGATCGCGACGTGGTCGCCCATGATTGCTCCACCGCGCGTCGCGGGCTGCGCAAACGCGAGCGCGAGGAGCAGCAGCGCGGCGAGCTGGAGCAGGAGCGGGATCTGGAGCAGAAGGCGTTTGAACGGGCTTTTTGCCAGAAGATCACGCTCGGCGACGGTCCAGAGCCAGGTCGAAGCGACGCGCAGCCGAGTGCGCCGGATCTTGAGCACGTAGAGCAGCACCAGCGGCACGACGAGTCCCAGCAGCAAGAGACCCCCGGGGCTACGCAACTCGAACGGCATGTGCGGGCAGCTTAGCGTGGAGTGCGTCCCGGGTCTTCGGGTGATGTCGTCGTGCTCCGAGTCGCGAGCGTGCGCTCGCGCGGGTGCCGGGAGCGCGTGGCAATTCAGTCAGAAATACAGGGAGATTTGCAGTAAACGCCCACCGTGCGCGCAGCGTAGACGCGGGACGAACGCTGCTCGCAGAAGAGTCCCGTCGGTGTCGAGTCGGTCCGAGATGCGAGTTGCATCCGCTTCGCGTCGGAGCTTGCTCGAGAGCGACGCGCACGCTCGCGTGTGGTGTTCGTGGTGACGTTCACGATGACGATGATCGAAAAGATCGTCTTGACGAGAGTCGAACTTATGGATGAAAGTGTGTTCACCCTGCTCATTCAATGAGCGGAATCGGAGAACAGATCATGGCGGCAAAGAAGAAGGCATCGAAGAAGAAGGCAGCGGCGGCGGCAGCGGCTCCGGCAGCGGCGGCACCCGCGGCACCGAAGAAGAAGGCGCGTCGCAAGAAGGCAGCCAAGAAGGGCGCCAAGAAGGCAGCCAAGAAGGCAGCCAAGAAGGCAGTCAAGAAGGCAGCCCCGGCGGCGAAGCCGAAGAAGAAAGCACGTCGCAAGCGCGCCAAGAAGGCGTGAGTCCTTCTGGGTGCCGCGTCGCTGAGCATGCTCGGCGACTCGGTGTCTGAGGGGACGGGAGGTGGCGAGCGCGACTGCTTTCGAGCGTTGCGCTCGTGCCCCCGTTGCCTGTTCCGTCGTCCGCAGGGCTTTCGCCGGGCGTCAGTCGACGGAACGAGCAACGAATCGGCGGACCGCGCCCTCGAGCGCTTCGTCCGTCGTGACGCGTACGTAGCTCGCGCGGTGTCGACGTGCCCAGGCGCGTAGCTCTTCGACGAGGCCCGCGAAGCGGATCACGTACGCATCGATCGAGCTCGCATCCATCGTGATGCTGACGGTCTGGCCGGTCTCCGCGTCTTCGAGCTCGTAATCCCCCTCGAGTTTCGGCTCGATTTCCCCTCGATCCACCACTTGCACGAGGGCCACGTCGTGACCGGCAACCACCGCGCGAGTGAGCGCTGCGGTGACTGGCCCCGCGTCGAAGAAGTCGCTGAGCACGACCAGCATTCCTGGTCGCGCAGACTGGACGATCACGTCGTCCAGGGCGCGCGCCAGGTCGACGCCGCCCTTGGGCGTGTCACGATCCAGATCGCGCAACAGTCCCGCAAGCCCGCCGCGGCCTCGGCGCGCACTCGACCGACGCGTGAGGCCGGACGTTGCTTCGCGTCCGCCGGCCACCAGAACTTGTGCGCGCTGCGAGCCGGCGAGGGCCATGTAGCCGAAGGCGGCTGCGAGGCGCCGCGCGACGGCGATCTTCGACGGGTCACCGAAGTCCAGTGAGGCGGAAGCGTCGATGAGCAGGCGCACGACGACGTCCTCCTCGGCTCGGAACAACTTCACGACGGGCTGGCCCGTCCGCGCAAAGGCCAGCCAGTCGACGCGTCTCAGATCGTCTCCCGGCTCGTAGTAGCGATGTTCTTGGAACTCCGCCGCGCCGCCGCGGCGCTTGGCGGCGTGCTCGCCCGCGGCGCCCGAGCGCGCGCGGATCTCGAGACGGCGTCGGAGGGCTTCGAGCTCGCGTACGAACTCCGGATCCAGGATCGAGGGCGTGCCGCCGGCCACTGTCATGGCTCCTGGGGCACGGCCCCCGTCTCGGCGGCGTGCTCGCCCGCAGCGGCGCTGTCCTCGGCGGCGAGCAATGCGTCGAGCTCCCGCTGCGCCTTGTCGTGCGCGCGCACGGCCTTCCTCGATCGGGCTGCCGCAGCTCCAAACAAGCCGAATCCGAGCAGCCCCCAGCCAAACGCGCAGGCGGCGCCGGCCGCCAGCAAGAGCTCGGAATCCGGTGAGGGGGTGCCGATGTGCTGCAGCATCACGAACACGTAGCTCGGTGACGGCGACGCGAAGACGAAGGCTCCGTCGCTGCCTTCGGTCAGGACACCGGCCACCGCCATGGCCAACCACGGGCCCGCCGAGGTCAGAAATAGGGCAGCCACGAGCAACGCGCGGGGCACGCTGGTGGTCGCCGAGCGGGCGCGGGTCCAAGCGGCGAACCCTGCCAGGAACAGGCAGTAGCCGGCCGCGTAACCGCCAAAGGCAATGACTCGCGTGGCGTTCTCCACGGCGGTGGGGCCCCGAGCCAACAGCTCGATGCTGACCCCCACGGCCACCTGGAGGGCGATGCACGCCGTGCTGACGATCATCAAGAGCGAGACGGCCCGCGCGATACCGGGGCCCAAGAACCGCCGCAACCTCCCGACCCCGCGACGGTCCCAGTGGATCAACACCCGCCGTGACGGTCCGAGGGGCTCACCGGCAAAGACAAACGCCATGGTCGTGAAAAAAATGAACATCGTGCTGATGCCGATGGCCACCGCGGCCCAGCGGTCGCTCGGGACGGCGAGGGCTGGCACGACGGACGCTACGCAGAACGCCGGCGCGGAGATCAAGAACCAGCGCCGGATCCCGCTCGAGCGATCGTCGCTGACTCCGCCCATGTTGGCGACCGTGACTTCGTAGAGGAACCAGGCCGGAACGCCGATGGCGACCAGGGGCGCCAGCACCAGAAACGCCAGGTACTCGAGGCCGAAATCGGCGCGAACGTAGGCCGTCGGGAGCCACACCGGCGCGCCCTTGGGGATCGCAGGCCAGATGTCGTGGACCGCGACCGAGAGCGCGACGCCGCCCAAGAGGTAGACCAGGAGCGAGAGCGGAATGGCCACCAACAGCGTGACGACGATGGCGACCGCTGAGCTCGAGAACTGCGAGCTGATGCTGAGCCCGAAGGCGACCGAGAGCACGCCGAAGCAGAACAAGAGCGCGAAGGCGGCCAGCACCTCGGTGGCGCTGACCCCGCCGAACAAGAAGGGTAGGGCGCCCACCGGGACCAGCATCACGATGTAGAGCGAGATGTAGCTGAGGGACGCCAGGAACTTTCCTTGGGCGATGGTGACTGGCCCCAGCCCGGTGAGCGAGAGGGCCTCCCAGGTGCGGCCGCTGCGCTCGCTGGCGATGGTGCTGGCGGCGACCGCCGGTCCGATCCAAGTGACGACGGCAAAGGCCAGGGAGAAGAAGGTGTGAAAGAGCGCGACTCCGACCTTGGCGGGCTCGGCTTTGACGCTGGCGACGCCACCCACGGCGCAGATCAGCAGCGCCATCAGTCCGGTGATGACGGCCAGGATGATCGGAGTCCGCCCGAGGCGCGCGGCCTGTCTCATCTCCCGCATCCAGATCGGGTTGGGATCGTTCTTGATGTTCTTGACGCGGATGCGCGCGCGGTCGATGCGTCGCGAGGACGGCGGGGCGTCGGCGAGGGTCGGGCGGCCAGTCTGCGCGCTCATTGCAGATCTCCTCGGGTGACCTCGAGGAAGATGCGTTCGAGCTCGTTGCGTTCGGGCTCGACGCCAACGATGCCGACGCCGTTGGCCACCAGGTGCCGCACGACATCGGCAACGAAGCGGTCGTTGCCCACGTAATACACCGTGAGTTGGCCGCCCGGGCCCGGTTCGACCGCGGCGATCCCCGTGCCGCCGGCGATCAGCGGCATCACCACCCGGGCGTCCCCGAGCACGCGCAGCCGCAGGCGCTTGCGCGTCGAGGCGGGGATCGCGGCGCCGCCGGCGGTTGTCACCCCGGCCGCGGGTGGCGGCACCTCGGCCATGGGCGTCAGGGCGGGGGCGTCGGCGCCCAAGCGGGGCCGGCTCGATCGCCGCGGGCACGAAGGCTTGCACCGGTTGGCGGCGCCGCGGGATCCCCGGCCTGCATGCCCACCGCCTGGGCGGCGCGCTGCTCTTCCAGCCGTTCCGCGATCTCTCCAATGGGCCCCGCGACGACCAGCTTGCCTCGCTCGAGGATGCCCACCGAGGTGCAGACGTCGCTGAGCTCGGTGAGGATGTGGCTGGACAGGAAGATGGTCTTGCCGAGCTCGCGCAGCTCCAGCAAGAGGTCGCGGATCTCGATGCGCGCGCGCGGATCGAGATCGCTTGCGGGTTCGTCCAGGATCAGGATCTTGGGGTCGTGCAGCAGGATGCGCGCCAGCCGAGGCGCTGCTTCATGCCCTTGCTCAGGGCCGCGACCAGACGATCTTGCAGATTGCCCAGGTCGGTGAGCTCGATCACGGTGTCGACGACACCGATGCTCGTCACCCGGTAGGCGTCCGAGAAGAACTCGAGGTATTCGCGCACCGTGATGCGGTCGTACACGCCCGCGTGATCCGGCATGTAGCCGATGATCTTGCGGACTTGATCCGGATCCACCGAGACGTCGATGCCGTCGATCTCGACGCGCCCCGCCATGGGGTCGAGCAGCGTGGCCATGATCCGAATGGTGGTGGTCTTGCCCGCGCCGTTCGGGCCGATGAAGCCGAAGATCTCGCCGTGTCCCACCTCCAGGCTGACGTCGCGGAGCACGTCCATGTTCCCGTAGCGGTGCCACAGGTGGCGAATTCGGATCGCGGGCGGCTCGATCAGCGCGCTCGGCGTTGCTGGGAATTGCAGTGCGCTCTCGCTCACGGCACACCTCCGAAGCCGACGACGCGCACGAGGACGCGGTCGAAGTCCACGGCCAGTCCCGAGTCCACGGTCTTGCCTTCGCCGCCCTCGAGCTGCCCGATCAGCGTCGGCGCATCGTCCGGCCACCAGTTGACGTTGTTGTCGATCAGCTCGTCGATGGCCTTCCAGGCTTCGCCGGCGCCCTTCACGTCGGCCTCGATAGTGGGCGCGAAGTCCTGCGCGTCGAGATCTCGGAGGTTCAACGTGCCGACGAAGCGACGGCGCCCGATTTCTTGGGCAGCTTGCGGCCGGCGGACGCCAGCACGCGCTCACCGTCCTTGATGCGGGGGAAGAACCTGGCCTCGGTCTTGGGGTTCCAGACCAACACGCCGAGCAGATCTCGCGCCGTGCGGTTGGTGATCTCGATGTCGGTCCCGCGATCGACCAGGCTCACGCCCCCGCCCAGGGAGGTGAAGCCATCTTCGCGCACCACCACGGTCTGCCAGGGCTTCGCCTGGAGCTTCTCCAGGCGCGCGCCGTCGCGATCGACCACCAGCTCGCGGGACGTCTCGGCGGCGTCGTCGCCGGCCACGTCGAGCACGTTCTGTCGGTCGGAAGCCCGCACCAGGAGTTGCTCGGCGGCCGCGGCGTAGAACCCGCGAAAGCGCGTCACGCTGCCGTGGGTCATGCCGGCGCCGGCTTCGATCACCGTCAGGTGCCGCGCGCGTCCGGTGACGCCCTTGGCCAGGGCGCCGAGCACGACGATGGCGCCCATGGTGGCTCCCGACCAGATCGGCAGGTGCCACAGCGCGCGGAGCGGCTTGCCCTTCTTGGAAGCCAAGTAGAAGTTCAGCGGTCCCGCGAGCATCGAGTAGGCGATCAGCAAGAGCAGCGCGACCACGATGGCCCAACGTGCTCCCTCGTTGGGATCGAGGTGCTTGCGGACGCCGTCGAGGCTGCCCGTGTCGAGGGCAGTCGCTGCGTGGGGCAGGGCCAGCGAAACCTGGCGGTCCCAGGCGTGGCGAGTGAGGTCCACCATCTTCAAGCGGACCCACTCGTCGCTCGCGCCCGGGTCTTTGGTGGCGTCGAAGGCGAGCAAGGTCAGCTCGCCCATGCCGTACGGGGCCGTCGTTCCCCAGGGGCTCACGCGCAGATTTCCGCCGGAGTAACCGACCAAGGCGGCTGCAGTGGCGCTGCTCGGGGCGCCGCGCTTGATCTCGTTGCGCGGCGCGTACCCGTAGCCGCCGCCGCTGCTGTCCGTGGGCACGATGAATTCGGCCTGAGCCGACAGCTCACTCGGCGCCTTGCCCGCCGCGATGGGACCGCCCGCCATGGCCGTGAGGGTGGCGGAGCGCAGATCCTCGGGGCGGGAAATCACCACCGCCAGCGACCCTCCGCCGAGCACCCAGTGGGTGAGCGCGTCGAGCTCGGCGCCCTGGAGCGCGGTGATTTGATCGCTCTTGGCCAGCACCACGGTGGTGGGGGCGTACCCTGCCGGTCGGTCGGGCAGCACTGGCTCGCCGGTGGCCGCGTTCACTTGCGGCGACGCCACGCCGAGGGACGGGGCGCTGTAGCTGTAGCTCGCGCGAAACGGCGCGGTGTGCTGCGTTGCAACGCGCAATCCGCGCAGCCCCGGCCCGATGCGACTCGGCAGCGTCAGGTCGAAGAGCGTCGGCTCCAAGGGCCGCGCATCCGGCAGGTTGACGTTCGACAGCTCTTTGCCGTCGGCACCGAAGGCCCGTACCGAGAGCTGCGGCGGCGTGTGCATGAAGCCGTGCGTCGGCAAGAGCAGCGTCACCCGGGCCTTGCCCGCCACCGCGAAGGGCGCTCGCGTGCGCAGCCTCCGATCGCCGCTGCTCCAGCCGATCTCGCTGGTGAGCTCGACGTGTCCTTCGATTTGTTGCTCGGTGGTGTTGACGAGCCGTACGACCACGCTGAGCCAGCGGTCGCCGGCGGGGGACCCCGCTCCGAGCAAGGGCACGGCATCGAGCAGAAGCGGCGACGGTCGCGCATTGACCGCTGGCGCGGCTGGGTCTTCGGGCTCTTCGGCGCGCGCGGTCCCGCTCAGGAGGACGAGCAAGGGCAGAGTGAAGAGGACACAGGCCCGGCGAAGCTTCATCGACTGCCTTGGACCGCCTGCTCTACGGCTCCCGGTCGTGTCGGCACCAGCCGGGTCAGTTCTTCGATCACCTGATCGGTGGTGATGCCGTCGGCTTCACCTTCGAAGCTGCGGATCATTCGGTGACGCAGCGCCGGCGGCGCGACGCGTTGTATGTCCGTGAACGCCACTTGGGCGCGGCCTTCGAGCATTGCCAAGGCTTTCGAGGCCAGCACCAGCGACTGGCCGCCGCGGACTCCGGCGCCGTAGCGCAGCGCGCGCTTCACAACTTCGGGCGCGGCGCTCGACTCGGGGACGCTGGCCGCGACGAAGCGCGCGGCGTAACGCAGCACCGGCTCGGCCACCGCGATGTCTCGACACAGCGCGCGCAGCGAGAGAACGTCGTCCCGGTGCAGAACGCTGGTCGGCGCCTCGACGGCGTGCCCGGTAGTGCGCGCCAAGATCGCGGTCATCTCGTCTTCGCTGGGGTTCGGCACCAGCACCTTGAGCAAGAAGCGATCGAGTTGCGCTTCGGGGAGCGGATACGTGCCCTCCATCTCGATGGGATTCTCGGTCGCCAGGACGAAGAAGGGCTGGTCGAGCACGTGGCGCACTCCCGCGATGGTCACGGCGCTCTCCTGCATCGCCTCGAGCAGCGCGCTCTGGGTCTTGGGCGTGGCGCGGTTGATCTCGTCTGCCAAGATCACCTGACCGAAAATCGGGCCGCGATGCAGCTCGAAGCGTCCCGTCGCCCCGCCCGTCGCGTCCATCACCAGCACGTTGGTGCCGGTGACGTCGCTGGGCATCAGATCTCGGGGTGAACTGGATGCGCGAGAACTTGAGCTCGAGGCTCGACGCGAGGGTTCGAACCAAGAGCGTCTTGCCGAGGCCGGGCGCGCCTTCGAGCAGCACGTGTCCACCGGCGATTAAGGCCCACAAGACCTGATCGACCACGGCGTCCTGGCCAACGATCACGGTGCCGATGGCTTCCCGCAGCCTCGTGGAGGCCTCCCGCGCCTGGGCGAGTCGCGTTTCGAAATTGCTCTGGGTCATGGGCGCTCCGGAGCGTAATCAAAATCAGCCGGCGCGTCGTCGATCAGCGCGTCACGGCTGGAAATAGCGGCCGACTTGCTCGCGGTATTCTTCGGGGACCTCGGAGCCTTCGACGCCTCCCAGCTCGCTCGGGCCCGCCTGACCGAGCGCGCCGGTTCCGGCCTGATTGGCCGTCTCACCGGGGCGCGAGGGAGCGCGTCCCAGCGTGCCGCCTTGCATCGGCACGCCCGGGTTCAACTTGGCGCCTGCCTTCGAGCGCAGGCCCTTGCCGTCGAGCTTTGCGGTGGCGCCCTTGTGGTCTCCGGTGCCGAAGTCCTTCTTGCTGCCCGGTCCGCCGGACCCGTCACTCTTGTCGCCCTTGCCGCCCTTGCCGCCCTTGTCGCCTGGGCCGCCCTTGTCGCCCTTGCCGCCCTTGGCGTCCGAGCCGGGTTGTCCGGCGCCGTCCATGGGCACCGGCGTCATGCCGCCGAGGCCGCGCTCGGCTTCGGCGCCGCCGCGCTCCGCGTCGCCGAGGCCTTTCTCGCGTTCGCTCTCCTTGCTGGCGTCCGGCTTTGCGAGCTCCTTGAGCTGCTCTTCGAGGGCCTTTTGTCCCTCGGGAGTGCCGAGGCGCTTGGCCATGTCGTCGATCTGCTCTTTGGTCATCGGGTTGGCGCCCGGCTGCTGTTCCATTTGTTTCTGCAGACGCTCCGCCAGGCGCTTGCGCTCCTCTTCGCTCATGCCCTGCAGCGCCTTCTCCAACGACTCGGCCAAGCGCTGCTGCGCGGCCGGATCACCGGTCTGACCGAACTCTTCCAGATCCTTCAGCGCCTCTTCGCTCAGCTTGCCCTTCAGACCGTTGGCCAGCTCGCGCAGCGCTTCGGCCTTGGCTTCGCGTTTCTCGAACAGCTTCTGCTGTTCCTCGAGGGCTTGGGCCAGCTCTTTCGAGCCCTTCTCCTGGGCGGCCTTCTTGGCCTCCTCGAGCGCCTGCTTCGCGGCGTCCCGGTCCGCCTTCTCGGCCTTGTTGGCCAGCTCTTGCATCTTCTTGTCGAACTCGACCAGGTCGCCGTCGCCCAGGGCTTTGGCTGCGTCCTTGGTGTTCTTGTTGTCGGCGAGCTTGCCGACCGCCGCCTCGAGCCCGGGACGATTCTTCTGGTCGCCGAGCTTGAGCCGTTCGGCGGCGACTTCGTCCTTGAGCTTGGCGATCTTCGCCTGCGCTTCGCGCTTCTCCATGCCCTTGGCCAGCGATTCGCGGAGCCGCTTGGCTTCTTCTGCGATCTGCTTCAGCCGTTCGCGCTGCTCGGCGTCCCTCGCGTCGAGGTTCTCGAGCTGCTCGATCTTCTCGAGCCCTCGAAGATCGGCGATCTGCACCAGGGTCGACCCCGGCGGGGGTGGAGGCGCGGCGGGCGCCGCGGGCAACGGGATCAAGCTCAAGTAGACCAGCGCACCTGCTCCCACCGGCGCGAGCGCGTGCAGGGTCCTGAGCACCCGGGGCCGCGCCCGCTTGGGATCGCCCCGGTCGAGCGCGCTCGTCGCGTCGCCGAGGACCACCGCGCCGGCCTCGTCGCCGTGCCCGAGCTCCAGGGCCGTGCTGATGGCTTCTTTCGATTCGAGGCGGGCGTCCAAGTAGAGCGCGACGTCCGCGTCGCTCAGTCGGCGTCGAGTCGCGATGAACAGCGCGATCAACGCGCCGACCGCCCCCAGCGCCGCCGCGAGCGGGCGCAGGTTGCCGAGGCGCTGCCACCACAGCGCCGCCGCGACGATGGCGCCGAGCGCCAGGCCGATGGCGAGCCCCGAGAGCAACGACTGGGCTGCCAGTCGCAGGCGCACCTGTCGCGCCCAACGCTGGAACAGGCGGTGAAATCGGCCAAGCTCGGTGTCTGCGGGCGGCATGTCGTCCTATTGTGGGGCTTCAGCTCGCTTCTTTCTACGAGCGAGGGGGCGGATCGTGTTCCCGGCCTACGTCCAGGCGCTGCCGGCCCGCGGGCCGATAGTCCCCGTGATAGGCTCCGCGCCCCCATGAAACCCGCCGACAAGGTCACGGTTCCGAGTCTCCGCGCCCGAAAAGGGGTGGGGCCCAAGATCGCGATGGTGACCGCCTACGACGCGACCGTCGCTCGCCTGCTCGACGAGGGCGGCGCGGACATTCTCCTGATTGGGGACTCCCTGGGCATGGTGGTTCAGGGGCACGGCAACACGCTGAGCGTGACCGTCGACGAGATTTGCTACCACGGCCGGGCCGTCGCGCGAGCGGCCCGCCGCGCGCACCTGGTGGGCGACATGCCGTTCATGAGCTTCCAGGTCTCCAGCGAGAAGGCGCTGGAGAACGCCGGGGCCATGCTCAAAAACGGCGGCTTCGAGTCCGTGAAGCTCGAAGGCGGCGCGGTCGTCGCCGAGCACGTGCACCGCATCGTGCAAGCGGGCATTCCGGTGATGGGGCACGTCGGCCTCTTGCCGCAGTCGGTCCACGCCATGGGAGGGTTCCGCGTGCAAGGCAAGGGCGAAGACGCCGCCGCGTCGGTGCTCGCGGACGCCAAGGCGCTCGAGCAAGCAGGTGCCTACTGCATCGTGCTCGAGGGACTGCCAGCGCCGGTCGCACGGCGCATCACCGAAGCCGTGGGAGTGCCCACCATCGGCATCGGAGCGGGCCCGCACTGCGATGGTCAGGTCTTGGTCTGCTACGATTTCTTGGGCATGTACAAAGACGTTCAGCCCAAGTTCGTGAAGCGCTACGCGGAGCTCGGTGACGCGGTCGTCGCGGCCACCAAGAGCTACGTCGCCGAGGTGCAGTCCGGTGCCTTTCCTGGTGAGGCCCACAGCTTTGGCATGGGCAAGACGCACAGCACCGGTGAGCCGACGGGGGCCAAGCCAGTCGTCGCGTCCGAGCCGCCCGGATATGGGCCCACCGAAGACTGAGACCGTCATGGCCGTCGCGCCGAACCTGTGCATGAATGGCTGACCGTCATGCCGATCGAGCTCTGTCGAACCGTCGCTGACTTTCGCGCCTCCTGCGATCGAACGCGGGCGCGCGGGCGGCGACTTGGTTTGGTACCGACCATGGGCGCGCTGCACGCCGGTCACGTCGCCCTGGTGCACGACGCGCGTCGCCGGGCCGACGACGTGGCGGTGACCATCTTCGTGAATCCGACGCAGTTCGGGCCCAATGAAGACTTCGGCAAGTACCCGCGACCCGTCGACGCCGATCTCGAGAAGTGCGAGGCGGCCGGGGCGCGGCTGGTGTTCTTGCCCGAGGTGGGCGAGATGTACCCGGAGGGCGAGAGGACCCGCGTTCGGGTCGACGCGCTGACGGACCACCTCTGCGGTGAGTCGCGTCCCGGGCACTTCGAAGGCGTGGCCACCGTCGTCGCGAAGCTGTTTGCCCTCGCGGGGCCCTGCACGGCGGTGTTCGGGCGCAAGGACTACCAGCAGCTCAAGGTGATCCAGCGCATGGCGAGGGATTTGCTCATGCCGGTGGAGGTCGTCGGTCACCCCACGGTGCGCGAGGCGGATGGTCTCGCGCTCTCTTCGCGCAATGTCTATCTCTCGCCGGACGATCGCCAGCGCGCCCTGGTGCTCTCGCGCTCCCTGGCGGGTGCCGTTCGGCGCTTCGAGGGCGGCGAGCGAAGCGCCGGCGCGCTGCGCCAGCCCGTTCAAGCAGCGATCACGGAGCTGGGCCTGCGTCCGGACTACGTGACCCTCGCTGACAGCGAGACCCTCTCGCCCATCGCCGACGAGGCGATCGTCGCTGACCGTGCGCTGCTCGCGCTGGCGGTTCGGGTGGGGGGCGCGCGCCTGATCGACAACGTGGTGTTCGGAGAAGACGGCGCTCCCGGAGCCGCGACGTGAGCGTGCTTCGCGGGCGCTTCGTCGTGCTCGAGGGCATCGACGGCGCGGGCACGACGACTCAGCTCGAGCGGTTGGCGCTGGCCCTCGAGACCCGCGGCCTGGCGGTTCATCGCACGGCGGAGCCGACCTCGGGTCCGGTGGGCGCACTGATTCGCCGTTACCTGCGCCATGAGATCGAGCTGCCGAGCGGCGGTCCGCGCCCGGTTTCTTGGGACGCCATGGCGCTGCTCTTCGCCGCCGATCGGGTCGACCACGTGAGGACCGAGATCGAGCCCATGCTCGCGCGCGGCAGTTGGGTGCTGTCCGATCGCTACGATCTCTCGAGCCTGGCCTACCAGTCGGCGACGGCGCCGAGCGACGACGTCGTCGCGTGGATCCGCGAGCTCAACTCTCGTGCACTGCGCCCGGACCTCACCGTGGTGGTCGACGTGCCCGCCGATCTGGCGGCGCAGCGGCGCGGCGCGCGGGGAGCGAGCGAAGAGCTGTACGAGAAACAGGAGCTTCAGCGCCGATTGGCGCAGATCTACGCCAGCGCCGAGACTCTGGTGCCTGCGGACCGCCTGCGACACGTGTCGGGTCTCGGGGCCCCGGATCAGGTCGCCGCCCTCATCTTTGCTCTTGTCGATGCCGAGTTCAAAACACCCAGCCCACCGTGAGGTCCAGCCCGACCGTGGCCCGAGTGTTGGGGGCGAGGCGCCCCTTTTCGTCGAAGTCGTGCATGATGTCGAGCGACGCGGCGGGCGTGATCTCTTGCAGGCCCCAGATCACGAAGCGGTTGCCGAAGCGCGCTGACTCCTGGATGCGCCAAGACGCGCCAACGTGGCGGTCCAGGACAACGTGGGTGACGGAGGTGCGCGCCGCGTCTGCTGCGAAGGACAGGTAGGGCCCCGCCATGCCGGTGGTGCCCGACGCCCAGTCGCGCCGCGTGAACCAATATCGACCTTCGCTGACGAAGCTCAGCGTTGTCGAGCGGAAGTCCTCCCGTGCCGCGCGCCGCGCGCCAAGCCCAGCGAGGGCGCTCCAGTGAGCGGCGAGGTAGCGCTCGTACTGCACGACGACGCCGCTCGACGCGAGCGCGAAGGGCTTGTGAGAGATCGCATTCCTTTTGCCCAGCGGCTCGGCCCGCGCCTGGGCCGAAGTGAGGAGCACGAGCGCAACGACGCCCCAGCGCTTCACGGCTCACCGATCTGGCGTGCCAGGAAGTCCGCGATGACGAGCCAGGCCTCGGGCGTCTCGAGCAGCACCTCGAGCTGAAGCTCCCCGGGATCGGCGCCGGGCTGCAGCAGGTGCCCGCCGCCAGCAAGCCGGAGCTCGTCGGCCTCGGTGCCGACCGCGCGTAGGGCGTCCCGCATCCAGCGCGCTTGCCCCTCCGCGCCGATCCAGTCTCCTCCGCCACTCACGAGCAAGAAGGGCGGTTCGCCCGGATCGATCTGCGCGATGGGCGACGCTTCTGCGTACTCGTCGGGCAGCTCCTCCAGCGTTCCTCCCATGAACTCCTGAATCCATTTGGCGTCGGCGCGCTCTCGCAAATCGTGGGCGCCGGCGCCGGGGATCACGGCTGCGGGGCGCTCCGGTCGGCCCGAGTCGCAGTCCGGGGCGATGCTGTCTTCGTCGTAGGCCACACCGAGCAGCGATGCGAGATGGCCGCCCGCCGAGTAGCCCATGACCGCGATGCGCTTGGGATCGATCCCGTACTGGTCAGCGTTCTTCTGCAGGAAGGCCAGGGCACAGGCGGTGTCCCGGGGCGCGTTCGGGAAAGCGCCTTCGGGCACCAACCGGTAGTTGATGCTCGCGGCCACGTAGCCCGAGCGTGCAAAGCGACGGGCAGCGTTGTCGAAGTGTCGCTTGTCGCCCCAGCGCCAGGCCCCGCCGTGGATCAACATGATGGTGGGCTGCGGACCCGACTCGTTCGGCAAGTAGAGGTCGAGCTTGGTCGAGTCGCCGTAGCGGGTGTCGTAAGGGAGGTTCTCGACCTCGGTGGGCGCGCCGCAGCCGACCCCCATCGCGGACAGCAGCAGGACCCCAGCCCGACGCCACATGCGCCCGAGTCTACACGCGTTTTGGCGGCGGCTCGGGGGGGGCTGAAGGTCTGTCGAAGAATGGCGGAGCGCAGGCCGGCGGAGCCGGCCCGCGTGGGGTGGGGCCCCAACGAATTCACTTCGGTGGGGCGGGGAGGCGCGTGCCTCCCCGATGACAAAGTGAAAGAGCTGTCGAATTTTCGACAGCTCTTGAGCGCCGGAATTTGCCCAGCTGCCCGGGCCCGGCCCATATTCCGAGGGTGAAAGCCGCGTTCCTTCTCTCGATTCTTCTGCCCCTGGCCGCCTGCGCGGGGCGCGAGTCCGAAGCCGACTTCCCCGCGAGCGAGGTGCTCGCCGAGAGCGATGAGGACGACGCGATGAACTCCGAGCCGGCACGGCCAGCGCCGCCGACCGGATCGCTGTGGCGTGATGAAGTCCACGCCACCGTCGACGCGGGGCTCGGTTGGTTCTTGCAGCGCGTCGAGGTCGAGCCGGCGGTCGAAGCGGGACGCTTTCGAGGTTTTCGTGTGGTCCGACTCCGGCCACCGGAGTTCTGGCAGGGCGTGGATCTGCGCCCAGGCGACGTCGTGCTCAGCGTGAACGGCCTGCCCATTGAGCGCGAAACGCAGGCCTACGAGGCGTTCCAGTCGCTGAAGAAGGCGACCGAACTCCGCGTCCGCTACGCGCGCGGTGGAACAGAACGCGATCTGGTGTTTCGGATCGTGAGTCCGCCGGCCGAGCCCGAGGCGAAAGCCGTGAGCGATGGGCGCACGGCTCGCGCCCCGCGCTGAGCGCGGGGGTTCAGGGCACGTCGACGCAGCTGCCGCTCAACGATCCGCTGGAGGCGCTGCACTTGCCGCCAGTCGGCTGCGGACAGAGGATCTTCGGGCAGTTCACGCCGACGTCGCACTTGTTCTGGAGCCACGAGCTCTTCAGAATTGCGAGTTCCTTCACGGCGGCGGTGTTGCCCGGGTCCGCGTAGGTCGGGCAGGCGCAAGCCAGCTTGTTGTCCACCTGCAAGCCGCATTGTTTCGCGGGCGTGGGCCCCGCCAGACTGCAGCTCTTGGCTTTGGCCAGCGCCTTGGCGTAATCCACCTCCAGCGCCTTGCAGTCCACTGCGCTGGTGCCGCCGCTGCCGCCTGCGCTGGTGCCGCCGCTGCCGCCTGCGCTGGTGCCGCCGCTGCCGCCTGCGCTGGTGCCGCCTGCGCTGGTGCCGCCTGCGCTGGTGCCGCCGCTGCCGCCTGCGCTGGTGCCGCCGCTTCCGCCTGCGCTGGTGCCGCCTGCGTTGGTGCCGCCGCTGCCGCCTGCGCTGGTGCCGCCTGCGCTGGTGCCGCCTGCGCTGGTGCCGCCGCTTCCGCCTGCGCCCGACGAACCACCGGCCCCCGCGCTGCCGCCGGTGCTGGAGCCACCGGTGCTGGAGCCGCCGGTGCTGGAGCCGCCGGTGCTGGAGCCACCGGTGCTGGAGCCACCGGTGCTGGAGCCACCGGTGCTGGAGCCACCGGTGCTGGAGCCACCGGTGCTGGAGCCGCCAGTTCCGCCGGAGTCACCGTCATCCGAACCGCATGCGGTCGGAGCAACGAGTAGCAGCATCACGCCCAACCCAAGCCAAGTCTTGTTCATGTCGCACCTCATCAAGAGTGATCTCGAACGATACCCCCCGCGCGCGCCGCTGTCACCTGGCGGCGAGCTGAAAGCTTGCGACCGCGTCCATCACGGCAGAAAAGCGCTGCCGATCGAAGTGCGCGCCGCTGGTCATCCAGTCCACGTGGTCGGTCGGCGTGCCGTCATCGTGGAAATGTCCGAGGACATCCAAATGATCGCCGTCGCCACACCAGATCAGATCGCCCCAGAGCTGGCTCAGAGTGGGCACGATGCCGTCGTTGATCTCGTCGTCGACTGAGCCGCGGATGCCCTCTCGCAGGGCGGCCTCTTGCTCGGGGGAGGGCAGCGCGTATGGGTACATCTTGCGACGCTGGCTCGTGAACTGATACAGCGTCGAGTACATCGCGGCCGTGAGCGCCGCGTAGGGCGAGCGGACTCGCTTGGCAAAGCGCACGGCGCGCGGGGCGGGCGCCGCGGTGACCACGCAGCCATAGGCGACGGTTGGATCGTCCTCGGCCGTCGCGTTGAAGAGGTCCATCGCTTCCGGCATGATCTGGACGATGGCGCCTTGATCAGTCCTAATCTTCTCCAAGAAGCCCGAAATTTCCCCACGTCCGCTCTTGTCCGCAAACCGCAAGATCAGATCCGTCGCGCCGCTGATCAGCCGCGAGTCCCCACCGAAGAGCTGCTCGACGCCGCCGAGGGCAGCCAGGAGCCTGGAGAAGACTGCCAAGCCCGGCTCGCCGACGCTGAGCGATACCACGGTGAGCAGCGACAGCGCGTACAGCACCCGCGTCCCAGACACGGTGGCGAAATAGCTCGCCAGGGGTGTGCCGTAGTGCGGCGCGTTGAACGACACCGCGCTGACCACCCGTGGGCGCCAACGCAGCCGCTCTGCGTCGCTCTTCAGATCGATGGTGGGAGAGAGCACCAGACGCACGTCGAGTCCGCCCGTCGAGTGCCCGATCAGGTGAATCGGTCCCTCACTGCCGGCGTTGAGTTGGATGGCCTTGGCGAGGATGCGCGCGCGATGCCGCAGCGACGAAGTCGGCGGTGTCGGCACGACCTCCGTGACCAGTTTCACTCCCGCATCGGCGAAGCGGCGTTCGAGGGCCACCCGGACGTGGCGGAAGTAGTCGTAGCCCGCGAGCTGCCCGAAGCCGAACATGCCGGGCACGCAATACACACGATGGGTGGGCACGCCACGAGGTTAGAACATCTCTCCGGAGGATGGAAAGCGAGGGTGGCCGCGTGCACTGGCGCTGAGCTGGGTCAGACCCTCGCGAGCGCGTCGAGGTTCACGAAGTCCGCGTCGGGCACGGCGTCGTTCGGCGCCAGGGGAAATGCCAGTAGCGTCTCGCCGCCGCGCCGGATGACGTGGGCCGCGTCGACCGCGCCATGACGACCGCCGGCGCGGTGCAGCGCCGCGAGGGCTCCGCGGAGCTCGGCGAGCTCTCGAGGGTCGAGGGCGGTGGCCGGCAAACCGCTGACCGCCTCGACCCAGATCGCGTCCTCGTCGGGTCGAACGCAGAGCACGGGCGCCAGGGCCCGGTGCGAAGCTCTCGCGAAGGCGCGGGCTCGGACCGCCGCTTCGGAGGACAGCGGCAGCACCAAGACCTGACGCGCGAGCCAAGCGTCCGCATGCCGAGCGCCGTCGAGTAGAGTCAACCTGCCGTCGCGGCTCGACGCGCGTCGCGAGCTCGGCGGACCGCCGGTCGACGGACGGGCGGGCTGTTGCGTCGGCCAAGTCAGCGCCAAGATCAGATCGCGTGCGTCGACGGCGCTCTCGGGGCGACCCGATTCGGCGCCGATCAAGCGGCGCGCGAGGGCGCGCGCTGGCTCGCTCAGATCGCCCGAGAGGAAGGGCGCTGCATTCGCCGGCGGAGCGTCAGTGAGCGCGTGCCACAGCAGCGCTCCCACTCCGTAGATGTCGCTCCGAGCGTTGGCGGCGGCGCCCGCGCGCTGTTCGGGCGCCATGTAGGCCAGCGTGCCGATCACGCCCGCCGTGACGGTGGCGGCCGCGTCCGCGACGTGCGCGGTGCCGAAGTCCGCCAGGTGCGCCGCCCCGGCAGCATCGAAGAGCACGTTGGCCGGCTTGATGTCGCGATGCAGGATCCCGCGACGGTGGGCCTCGGAGAGCGCGCCGAGCACGGCACAGGCGATCTCGGCGGCCCGCGCCGGTGAGATTGTGCCTCGTTCGAGCAGATCCGCCAGCGACCCGCCGGCCATCCACTCGAGCACCACGGCCGGACCTTCGGGGAAGTAGCCCCGGAGCGGAACGATGGCGGGATGGCGTAGCTTGCCCAGTGCGACGGCTTCGCGCTCGAAGCGAGCGAGAGCGTCGCGGCCCGAGTCGCGCAGCGCCGCCGCGGAGAACAGCTTCACCGCGACGTCTCCGCCGCCCACCTGGTCGAGCGCGCGCACGACGCGTGCGGTGGCAGTGCGCGCGACGTCCGCGACCACTCGGTAGCGGCCAAACAAGACCGCGCCGGTCGGCTCTAGAGTCGGCAGCATCGCGCTAGGCGATGGTTCGAGGCCGAGTGTCGCGAGTTCGGGCTGAAGCTCCCGCACGCCGTCCGCGAGGCCGAGAGCTTCTAGGGCGCGAACCAGCATCGGAAGCGCGCGCGCCCGAGCTGGCGCGCCATTCGGGATCTTCTGCAGCACGCGGATCGCGGCGTCGTAACGCGAGTGCTCGATGTAGATCTCGCCGAGCAGCACGTGGGCCTCGAAGCCCGACTCGCTGCTCTCGACGGCCTGCTCGAGGCAGCGCGCCGCGCGTCGCGGGTCCGACGCCGCGCGGTGTGCCCTGGCCGCGTCGAGCCAGGCTCCGGCGCGCTCGAAGGCCGTGGCAGCGGCGCCGGCTTCGCCGAGGGCTAGCCACAGTCGGGCAGCGCTGGCGTATCGCCCTTGATCGCCGAGCCGCGCGGCGACCAACCCCGCTTCACGCGGCGAGTTCGCGAGCTCGGCGCTGGTGCGAGCTTCGAGCTCGAGGTCGCCCGAGCGCACCGCGTGCTCGAGGGCGCGGGCCGCGTCGCCGGCGGCCAGAGCCGATAGCGCCGCCCGATCGAATCGACACGCGCGCTCCCAGAGACGCGCTGCCTGCTGGTGATCGTCCAGGGTTTCCGCCAGCTCCGCAGCCTCGTCGAGCCGGTCTTGGGCTTCGAGCTCGGCGACGGCCGCGCGGGTCGTCATTTCTTCTTGGGGCGCGAGGCGCGGCTGGTCTGGCGTTTCGTTGGCTTCTTGCGAACGCGCTTTCGCTCAGGCGCGCCGGGACCGCTCGAGTCCACCCAATAGTGAGCGTGTTCGCGCACGTCGACGTGCACGAAGCCGCTGCGAGGATAGAGCCCGACGCCGGTGCCACCGAGGGAGCGGGCCACGGCCGCGAGCTTGTCGTCCGGGACGCCGGGGATGACGATGTCGGCGGCGCGCCCACGGGCGTGTTGCGACTTGCCGCCCGCACGGTAGGCGCTGATCACCCGCACGCAGGGCGCGTCGAAGTGCCGTTGCAAGCGGTACAGCAGGTCGAGCAGCGCAGCATCCATGGCCTGCTCGCGGTTCTTGCCCGAGTCTCGGAGCAGCGTCGCAGCGCGGGCGAGTGCGTCCGGCGCGAAGCCGCCCTGATCCGAGCTCGCGTCGAGCTCGACGCGTTCGCCAGTATTGATGTTCTCGAGCACGAGGCGCGGGCGGCCGGCGGCGTCGGCGGGAGCCTGGGCCCCTTCCGGTGCGGCGTGCCACTTCTCGACCTGCGCTCGGTACGCCGCTCCTGTCGCTCGCGCCTTGGTCTTGCCTTTGGGCTTGGCGGCGGCGTCGACGGACAGGCCGAGCAGGCAGACGCCGAGCGCGAAGAAGCTCGTGACACGTCGCGCCCAGATCCGAATCATGTGGCGCCGATTCAAGGCTTGAAGGTGACGCTGGTCCCGAGCTCGAACTGGAACGTAAGTTCGCCGAAGTCGATCTCGTGGGTGCGGAACGAAGCCGTACGGATCCGTTGGAGCGAGAACCGACCGGCGCCGGACTTGTCGAGGCGGCCCGCGGGAATGGTGCCCGAGCCCATGTCGTCGCGGAAGGCGCAGGCGATCACGCGATCGGCGGTCGCGAGCTCCGCGATGACGACGTCGCCGCTCGCGCCGACGCCCCAGGTCACGTCGATGGGAGAACCGACACCGATCTCTTTGACCTCGCCCAGTGCCATGCCACCCACGGTGACCGTGTCGAGCTCGAGCGGCGCCTCGCGCGTGATGCTGATACTCGGGATCGACGGTCCGCCGGCGGTACGCACCGCATACTGGCTCGCGGCAGGAAACGCCGAAGCCGACCGACCGCGAGAGGCGTAGAGCACGCCGGAGATTTGATCCGTGACGGTGGGGAATGCGTGGGGGGCGAGCGTGGCTTCTGTCCCCGCCGCGCCGACCCAGACCTCGCCGGCTTCGAGCAACTCGATCTGGCCGATGCCGGTCGTGGACGGCACCGACTCGGGCGCCAGGTTCTTGTCTCGGCACTGCCCGACGGGCGGGATCGCGGAGCGCAGGCCGATCAGTTCGTAGATGGGGCGGGACTCGACGTCGGCGGGCACCCGCACGAAACCGGCGAGCACGTCAGCGCGGGCAGCTGTTCCGTCCACGCTCACCCAGCGCTGTACCGTGACCAGTGCGTGCGCGCTCGAAGCGGTGTCCGCATCCGTGGCGTAGCTGTCGACCTCGGCCGAGCACCCGAGGGCGAGGGCGCCAATGAGCGCGAATACACTGGACCGACCGGCGACCGGGTTCACGGGGCTATCCTAGGGCCTGCTCCGGGAGCGAGCAAGCCGGTCGGCCCCGCCCAGCCCAGGCAAGTGGCCGAGATCTTCCGAGATTATAGCTTCACTTCCATAGGTTCAGGATCACCGCGACGCCCGGCGTGACGCTGATTCCGTCGAGCGAGCCATCCTGTCGGCCGCTGTCCAACATCACCAGCCCGCTGCCGTGCTGGTACCCCGCGTCGATCTCGAGGGCCACCGTGACAGGGTGGAGGCTCACGCCGAAACCCACCACTCCCAGGGCGTACCAACGCGAAGCCTCGAAGCGAGCCTCGTCGCTGACGCTCGGATCGACGTCGACCTGAAGGACCGCGGTGCCCCGGAGCCGCTCGAATCCCCCCCGCGCCCCCAGCCAGACCTGCCAGAGGTTCGAGGGGCTACGCCAGCCCGCCAACAGGGGCAGGTCCATCCCGAAGCCGGACACGCCGCCCAGATCGAGCCCGGGGATCTTCTCGTCGCGGTCACCGCGGAGCTCCCCGGGCGGATCCGAGCCGGGGCGCGCGAGGACGCCGCTCGCGCCGAGCCCGCCGCTCAGCGCGAAGGCGTCGTCTGTCAGCGCATAGCGTCCGTCGATGCGCACGGCGCGGGCCGTGTAGGTCACGCCGGCCTCCGCCGAATGACCGATCCCGACTCGGGCGCCGACCCACGGCGCGAGACCGGGCGCGAGCAGACTGTACGCGAGTGCGCCTTTCACGAAGCGATGTCGCTCTGCGTTCGAGTCGATGGCGCCGTCGCTCATCGCCTCGCGGGCGTCGTCGATGACAGCGGCCGCGTCGCCGGCCACGATCTGCGTGCTCACGCCGGCGCCCATGGCGACGTGCTCCGGCGCGAGTGGGTGCACCGGGTGCAGGAGCGGAGCGCCGCCGCCGCAGCCGGCGAGCCCCAGGGCAGCGCCGCAGACTATTTGCACGGACTTCAGCATCGGAACCGAGATGGAAAATCGCCGCGCTCGACCCGAGCCTCCAGCTCGGCGTCGTTCGGGCGCAGCCGGAGCGCTCGCGCGAGCAGCACCGACTCGGGCTCGTCGCGGCGCGGATCGGGCAGGCAACACCTGACCGGACACACTTCTTGGCAGGCCTCGCGGGGGAAGTACCCCACGCACTCGGTGCAGGCGTTCGGGTCGATCTCGAAGACCTCGTCGCCCGGTCCGATGGCGTCGTTTGGACACTCGCGCTCGCAAGCGCCGCAGTTGATGCAGTCCATGCTGATGTACGTGGCCATGACCGAGAGCGAGCCGGATCCGCTCATAGAGCCGATTTGGGGCCGATGGAACCTCGGACGCCGCGCCCCGCCGGCGTTTCGTCGTGACTTTTCCCCTACGCCGGCTAGAGTCCGCGCGCTCTCATGCTACGGCAGGACTTCGATCGGTGGGCCATGCTCGCCTTGGTCTCGGCGCTGGCCGTCCTCGGCTGCAAGCCCGAGATCGGCGACGAGTGCTCCGTCTCGACCGATTGCTCCAACGTCGGTGACCGCCTCTGCGACTCGACGCAGCCGGGCGGCTACTGCACCATCTTCAACTGCGAGCCGGGGACTTGCCCCGAAGAGGCGGTGTGCATCGCCTTTTACACCTCCGACAGCCTGGTCTGCCGCGACCCTCAGGAAGAGCCCCGCCTGCGCCGCACCTTCTGCCTCCGCAGCTGCGAGGGCAACGGAGACTGTCGTGGCGGCTATTCGTGCGAGAACCTCGCGGCGAAGGGCAACCCGTGGGGGGCGGAGCTCGTGGAGTTCGGCGGTCCCAGCGGTCGGGTCTGCGTCGTCCCCTATTCCGGAGCAAAGCTGCCGGAGAACCCCAACACCGAGATCTGCACCGGCACTGACGCCGGCTTCGACGTGAATCCATGGTCGCCACCGGTGGAGGCGGGCGTCGACGCGCCCAACGACGCCAGCGATGCCGGCGACGCCGAAAGCGATGCCGGTGACGCCGAAAGCGATGCCCAGGATTCCGGAGCGGATGCCGACGCTGGGGTAGGGGACGCGGGCGCAGACGTTTCGACCGACGCATGAGCGAAGATCACGCCGCGGCAGGGCCCAGCCCACGCGCGCGATCCAGGGAAGTGGTGCGAGCGCTGCTCCAGCTCACGCGGGCAGTTGTCGGCCGGACCGGGGGCGCCGTGGTCACGCTCGTTGCCCTGGCGAGCCTGGTCTTCCTGGCGCTCCGCCTACTGCCGGGCGATCCGGCGGCGCTGGTGCTCGGCGAGCAGGCTTCGGAGGCCGATCGCGCGCTCTTGCGCGGGAAGCTCGGGCTCGACCGCCCCCTGCCGGTCCAGTACCTGCACTTCTTGCTGGGGCTCGCTCGGCTCGACCTCGGAGACTCGCTGGCGCGGCCCGGCACACCCGCATTCGCGGAGGTGGGCCGCGCGCTCGGGCCGACGGCCGCGCTTGCGGGAACTGCCGTCGCGATCGGCGCGCTGGCGGGCATCGCCGCCGCCGTGCTCTGCGTGGGCCCATGGTTCGGCGCGCGGCGCGAGTGGCTCCACCGCGCGGTGCTTTTCGTCGCGGCGACTCCGCTCTTGGCCTTTGCACCGGTCGCGACCTACGCGCTCGCGGTGCGCTGGCACATCGTGCCGCTGCCCGGTGATCCCGAGAGCGGCGCCAGTGGCCTGGTATTCGCTGCTGGCCTGCTGTCGTTGCCGCTGGCCGCGCAGGTCGCGCGCATCGGACGTGCCGCGCTGCTCGATCTCGGCCGCGCAAAGTTCCTGGATACGGCCGCCGCCAAGGGCGCCTCGCCGTGGCGAGTGTGGGTGGTGCACGCGCTGCCGGCGGCGTCCGCGCCGATTTCGGTGGTGATCGCCGCTCAGCTCGGCGCGCTGCTCGGCGGTGCGGTGGTGCTCGAGCGCCTCTTCGAGCGGCCCGGGCTGGGCACGCTCATGCTCAGCGCCTACGCGGCGCGTGACATCCCCGTGCTCGAAGCCAGCGTGGTCGCGGCGGGTCTGCTCTTCGTCGCGGTGCAAGCGCTCGCGATCTTCGTGCACGCGGTCATCGACCCACGGGGCAGGGAAGCGTGAGCGGCGATCCGCGGGTCCGCGCCCGGAGACGGCGCGCGCTTTCGGCCATCGCTCCTGCCGTCGTGCTGGTGGTGGTCACGGCGCTGTTCACGTTCATCTCGGAGCGATCGCCGTCGCGCCTGGCGCTCGAGCTTTCGTGGGCGGCGCCCGGTCCGGCGCGTCCCCTGGGTTCGGGCGATGCCGGAGTCGACCTGCTCGCGCTGGTCAGCCACGCGACGGTGCGGGCGCTGCTCCTGGCTGCGCTCGTCGCGCTCTTCGCTTTCGTGGTCGGCACGCCCCTCGGGGCCGCCGCGGGGATTTTTCGTGGACGCTTCGAGCGCTGGACGCTCCGTGCCTGCGACTTGGTGCAGTCGTTCCCCACCTTCTTGCTGGCGCTCGCCGTGCTCTCGGCGGTGCGGACGCCCTCGCGCCTGCACATCGGCCTCGTATTTTGCGTGACCGCGTGGGCGCCCTTCGCGCGCGTGGCGGCGGCCCAGTCCCGCATCCTCTCGGAGTCGCAGTTCGTCGAGGCCGCGCGTGCTCTCGGCCACGGACGCGCGGCCGTGGTGATCGCCCACGTGATCCCAAACCTGCTCGGGCCGGTCTCGGTGCAGATCGGCACCTCGGCCGCCGGCGTGGTGCTCGGAGAGACCGCGCTCGGCTTCGTCGGCCTCGGGCCGCCGGACGGCGTGAGTCTCGGCTCGCTGCTCGAACAAGGCACGCTGGCCATGCTGCGTGCGCCGCACGTGCTCGCGGTCGGGGTGGTGGCCGTGATGCTGGTCAGCGGCACGCTGCAGCTCGCGAGCGAAGGCGTGCGCCGCTGGGTGCAGGTGGAGTGATCGCGAGTCTTGCTCGAGTACTTCGCGCTCATGTTGTCGTGCTCGAGCACCCAACCGCAGTGCTCGTCGCCGTCGACCGATTGCCCGTCGGGCAGCCTGCGATCACTGCTCGCGGGGCCTCGTCGCCACCAGCCGCGGACCTCGCCGCATGAAGCGTATGCCGCTTTCCAGCGAGAGTTTGCGCAAACGCAAATGCATCGCGCTGGCTCCAGAATGCTGCGCGCCGTAGCTGGGCGGCGGACGCTGCCTCAGGGCTTGGCGAGTGTGCCCAGCGTTGCGCAGGCAGTGGTCTGTGCCGGGCTGATCACGGCGCCCGCGCCGACGGTGACCGCGCCACACATGGTGTTCATGCGGATGCGTCCCGCACCGCCGCCACCGCCGGTGCCCCACTCGGACGGCTGACCGTTCGTGCCGTCGATGGCGCCGCCGGCAGAGCCATTGCCGGCCATCTCGCCGCTCGCGCCGCCGCCCGCGGCCGGGGTCGACGTGACGCCGCCCCAAGCGCCGATGGCAACGCTGCCGGAGCTGCCTCCGCCGCCGCCGCCGTTGGCTGCCAGGGCGCCGTTCACCGTGATCGTCGGGGCCTCGAGCAAGATTGCGCCGCCACTGCCGGCGCCGGTAGCGCCCGCGTGGCCTCCGCCCCCGGCCATGGTCAGGATCCCGGTCGTCGCGATCACGATGGTCTTGCCCGCGACGATCTGCAGCGCTCCGCCGCCGGGGCCGCTGGGTCCGTTCCCATACGAAGCCGATCCTCCGCTCGAGCCAGGGCTGAGCGGGCTGAGCGAGGGACTACCGTACGTCGCGCCCTTCGCCCCTCCGTTCGCGCCCGTACCGCCGAGGCCGCAGTGGCTCGCGCCGCCCCCGCCGATCCCCTTCACCGATCCAGGGCCGCCCCCGCCAGGACCGAGGCCCTGCGTCGGACAGCCCCCACCCGAGCCACAATTGTTGGGGTTGACCGGCGAAGCGAAGCCTCCCGCGCCGCTGGTGGTGTTGGTCTGCGGCGTGCGAACCGTCCCGGCGATCGTCACCGTACCCGTCGCGACGAGGATCAGCGGACGCGACCCGGTGACGACGAACTCGCTGCCGGCGTCCAGGGTGAAGTCGGTGACATACAAGACACGGGGGCTGTCCGGAGCGGTGCCCGCGAGCGCCGTCCCATAGGACCCCGACCCGTGGGGAAAGTCCCCCGTGTCCGTGTTGAAGCCCTGAGGAACCAGCACCGGGTCGCTTCCGTTCAGCGTCGGCAGCTGGAAGCCCGTGGGCAGGTTCGAGATCCCGAACGAAGCGAGGCCCGTCGCGGCGCAGGGATCCGGAGCATCCGGTGCAGGCCCGTCGGGCGCGGCCTCTTCGGTGTTGGCGTCAGCGGGGGCGTCCGGGTCGGCGTCGGCATCTGGCGTTCCGGCATCTGCCCCCGAAGCGTCGGCATCCGCCGTCGCAGCGTCTGAAGCGTCGACAACATCTGGGTCTTCGTGCTTCGAGTCCGAGCTGCCGCAAGCAAACGTCAGTAACGCCAAGGACGGCGCAAGCGCCGTGAGCATCATGTAACGGATCAGCATGCGAGGATCCTCTTCTGTCGCATCGGCCAGAGCGCCCCGGCGCCGCGCAGACGCGGAAAGAGAAGATACCCGTTCGTGTAGCCCGTCAAGAGTCACTCGGCCGGGCTCACTCTCGATCGGATTTCGGCGAGCTGGGCCGCCGCCGCTCGCTACCGGGTGCTCCGGCTCCCTTCCTGCCCCAACTCGCCGCCGCTCCGCGGCGTCGGTCTTGCCCAAATTCGGGCTCACGCCCGAACGGGGAAGACGTGCGTCGTTCCGCGACCGTGGCGTCGGGGATCGCTGGGGCGAGCGGCCCGTCGTGCCTCGGCCCGGCGCGGTGGCCGGGCCCCGCTCGTCGGCGCACGCTCTGCGCCACGCCGCGTGGCGAGTCGAGACGCGAGGTCTCGAGCGATCGCGGCGGGGAAGACGGGGATGCGCGGTGCAACTGGGTGGCGATCGCCACCTGACTTCGCCAGTTCGCCACCTGGAGGGCGAGCGGAGCCACGGGAAATTCTGGCTTCACCTGCTTTGCACCACGGGTGGCGCTGCCGGCATTGGCGGTGGGTCCGGTGGAGTCGGTGGCCCAGCGACCGGTGGCGCGGGTGGCACGGGCGGCACGGGCGGCACGGGCGGCACGGGCGGCACGGGCGGGCAGTCGCAACTCAACGCGTGCTCGAACTACGAGGCGACCTGCAGCGCCGCGTCCGATTGCTGCGTCGGCGACCCCGCGGGAGGCGGCTGTCTCTACACGGGGTTTGGGTCGCAGTGCTACCCCAAGTGCACGAAGAACGAACAATGCAATTCCGGTTGCTGCTCGCCCACCGGGATTTGCAGCGGCGCGTACACCGAGGGCGGCGTCAGCAAGACGATTTGCGACTCATCGACCTGCGCCGGCCCTGGGATGTCGTGCAACACCAAGGATTGCTGTCTCGGCGCGATCTGCTTGAACCTGAACCAGGACGGCAACGGCTGGTGCGCGGTCGAATGCCTGTCGGCCTCCGACTGCCCGGGCGGGTGCTGCAAGCCGACCGCGAGCGGGTCAAAGGTGTGCTTGCCGTCGTCGCTTTGCACATGACGCGCCTTCCAGCAGCGGTGCTGATCGAAGGCGCAGACATAGCCTTCATCACTGCCGGCGGGAGTGTCAGAATTTCTGGGTAAGTTGACGTCAGGCAGGCAGACGTCCCTCGAACAGAGTATCCAGTTGAACGAGCATGCGCGTCCAGGCGACGGGGCGCTTCCAGTGTAGCTTGGCGTTTCGCGTTCCGGGTTCGCGGGTTTGTTCCTGCATGATCGTCTAGCTCCTCCCTTTCACGCCTGCGCGTGCACCAACTCCGCCGCCGCGCGACCCTTCTTCTCCAACTGCTCGTAGCGGATGCCCTGCCTCCCCTCGCGTCGCTCCGCTCCGCGGTCCCCTCCAAGCCCGGCAGCGCGAGCGGTGATGTCTCGGCGAGACCTCGCGCGTCTTGCCAAGGCTCGCGCCCGCGCGGGCGGAGGGGACGCGTCGTTCTCTGCTCGATGCGTGATCTCTCTCGATGTCGTGCGACCTGGTCGCCATCGACTGCGCTCGCTTCGATGACGGCGTCGTGGGCTTTCGAGCAGACGGCTCCTGCTGGCGCTGCGTCCGGGCCCCGCCCAAGTGGCGCACCCACTCACTCGAACGCCATCGAAGCTCGGGCGCGCAACATGCGCTTCGCGCAGACTCAAACCAAAGAAGCTCTGGCGGCTCGTCACGCGCCGCGCGGTTGCGTCGGGTCGCAAGCCTCTTGCATCAAGTCCGCTCCGGCGCACCGGAACCGCGCGGGAGGGCGCCCTTGCACATAGTAACGCTACACGTTACTATCAACCGTGATCCGCGGCTTTCGCGACCCGGATGCTGAGCGACTTTTTCGCCGCGAACGGGTCAAGCGCGTTCCGCCGGATCTTCACTGAACCGCCCTTCGTAAACTGCTGATGCTGGATGCCGCAACGAGCCTCGCCGACCTCAAGGTTCCGCCTGCGAACCGACTGGAGAAGCTGTCGGCCGATCGTCTTGGCCAGCACAGCATTCGTATCAACGACCAGTGGCGCGTCTGCTTCCGCTGGGTCGGCACTGACGCCTACGACGTCGAAATCGTGGACTATCACTAGGAGGACACCGTGGCGCGTAAAAGGCTATCCCCAGTTCATCCGGGAGAAATTCTGGCCGAGGAGTTTCTCAAACCGCTTGCTCTGACACAGTACCGATTGGCCAAGGGTCTGAAGGTTCCTGCGCGGCGGATCAACGAGATTGTTCTCAGGAAGCGTGCCATCAGCGCCGATACGGCATTGCGGCTTGGTCGCTTCTTTCGGAACGCTCCGCGCTTCTGGTTGAACCTCCAGACCTCTTACGACTTGGCGGTCGAAGCCGATCGGCTCGGACCCAGGCTCGCGCGCGACGTCGAGATCCTCAGAAGAACGGGCTGACAGCCTCAGTTGCGCACGCTGCCCAACTCCGGTTTGCAGCAGACGTGAACGTCGCTTCGCTCGGCCGGCGCAGCTGAACCCTGGTACGTCGGGCAGATCGGGGTATGCCGTCGACGTGCTGCTCGGAGAGACCGCGCTCGGCTTCGTCGGCCTCGGGCCGCCGGACGGCGTGAGTCTCGGATCGCTGCTCGAACAAGGCACGCTGGCCATGCTGCGTGCGCCGCACGTGCTCGCGGTCGGGGTGGTGGCCGTGATGCTGGTCAGCGGCACGCTGCAGCTCGCGAGCGAAGGCGTGCGCCGCTGGGTGCAGGTGGAGTGATCGCGAGTCGGGTTTGCTACTCGGAAATCAGCGCTGGATCCCCGAGAAATTCGAAGTGCATGGTGTCCTCGAGCTCGTCGTGACCCAGCCAGTAGAAGCCGTAGCGTTCGAACACCTCCACCCAACATTGGGGCATGGCCATGCGCTCGTACACCGAGGCGACCTTCTTCCGGCACGCCGGGTGCTGGTTCCAGGCCCCGACGCAGCCGCAGCAGGGGTTGTCGCGGGAATCGATGTCGAGAGCGATGCCGTAGACGTGGTTGGAGACCTCGTAGTCCTTGAAGGTGTTCTCGAAACGCAATCCGCTCACCTGTCGCGGCTTGTAGGGCTTCGACGCGCAGTCGCGCAGCAGCGCCGACTCCACGCAGCCGAGAGCGGGTACGATCTTCTCGTGCAGCACCAGGGGCAGCCCCATGAAGGTCGTGCGCTTCGCGTAGGCGCTCGGGGGACGGGGGTTGTCCCGACGGCTCCCGAAGCCCGGGAAGCGGCCGTACTGCCGCGTTCGGTAGTCGACGCTGCGCTTGCGCGCGGCCTCGATCAGCCGCTGCTCGCTGGCCGGCGCGCCGATCTTCGCGATCTGTCCCTTGCGCAACAAGAACTCCTGCGCGGTCTGCTCTCGGCAGCGGGGGCCGGTGCGTGCGGGCGGGGCCGGCTCGACCGCGGCCTGAAAGGTCGGACTCGGCGCAGGCTGCGGGCTCGAGGCGACGGGCGCCGGGATCGTCGCGGCGGGCTCGACGCTGGATCCGTCGCGATCCGGCGCGCAGCCCAGCGCCAGGCACAGGGCCACGAGCGTCCGGAGTCCGCGCCCGGAGATTGTGCCGACCGGCTTCGACATCACCGCCACTGAACCGCTCGAGGGTAACCTTCCGCGGAGAGCGCTCCAAGCTCGACCTGCCCCCGGCTGCGCCGGTCTCAAGCCACCAGATCGGCCTTGGACAAGCGTCGCGCGGCCAACATCATGCACAGCGTGCCGAGCAACACCGGCCAGCCCACGCCCACCAGCAGCGTCAGCTTGGGGCCGAAGCTGTTGGCTAGCCAGAAGCCTACCGGTCCCAGCACGCCGAGCTCGGCGTCGACCCCCGACAAGAGCGCGACCCGCGCGGCTTCGACGGGGTTCAGCGCTGCGAGCGCGAACACGGCCTCGGGCGCCAGGCGGAAGCGCAGGAGCGCGCCGATCAACGCAAAGTCGTGCAGAGCCGCCCCCACCATCCAGGCGAGCAGCGCATAAATCGTGGCACGCTCGGGGGTGCGCGCGATGCTCGACGCCAAGAGGCCGATGCCGAGGAAGGCCCAGCCCAGCCCCGTGGTGACCGCGAGGCTGCGCAGCACCAGGGGCGTCAGCGTCGACTCGGAGCCGACGATGCGCCCGGCGACGAGCGTCGCGAGCAGGATCACCACCAGGGGCCCGAGCACCACGATGACGCGGGAGCCGATCACCGCCATCAGCCAGTCTTGGCGGCGGCAAGGTTGGGCCAGGATCAACTCGAAGAAACCGCTGGTGCGAGCCCGCACCACGGTCTGGCTCGAGGCCACGAGCGCGACCAAGGGCACGGCAATCACGACCGCGTTGGCGACGTTCAAGACCACCCGAGAGAGCCCCGTGAATCCGAGCACGGTGGACTCGCGCAGGCCCAGCCAGATGAACGCCGCGAACACGGCGCCATAGACGGCGACGGTGAACACCATCCATCGCGAGCGCAAGGCGTCGGCGAGTTCGAGGCGGAACAACGCGTTCTGGCGGTCGGCAACGCTCATCGTCGCTCAGCTCTCTTCTTGGCCGCGAGCTGCACGTCGACGAAGGTGGCGTCGCCGTCCGCCGCGTAGGAGTACCCGAAGTCCATGGGCGTCTTGGCGCCGCTCTTGAACTTGGCAGAGCGAGCGTCGACCCACTTTCCGGCTGAGTCGCGCACCCACATCTTCGGCGGGTTCAGGTTGCGCTCGAGCACGTAGGCTGCCATGCAGCCGACGTCGTCGAAGTAGACGCGCGTCTCTTCTTTGGTGACGAGCTGCGCTGCGTGAGCTGGCTCGCTGACGAGCATGGAACAAGCGCCGCAGGCCTGCTTGCCCCAGATCGGATCCTTGGGCTCTCCCGGTGACTCGCAGGCGCCGAGCGCCAACAGGCCGACCACCATGACCTGGGCCAGTGCCTTCATTTCGTACCCCCCACCAGCTGCGGACTGGAGACCCGCTCTGTCAGCTCCAAGTCGTCCACGTGATAGACGCTCAGATCCGAGATTGCCGTGCCGTGTTCGCGCACCAAGCGCGCGACGATGGCGACCTTGTCGGACTGAGTCACCAGGGTCTCGAAGCGAACCGCGCCTGCCGCGACGAAGCCGTGCTCCAACAAGAAGACCCGCACCACGTCGCCCGCGGTCTTCGCGAGCGACACTTCGATCCGAAAGCGTTGCCGATCGGCGAGCAACTCGTCCACCGAAGCGTCGCGCTTCACGCGGCCCTCCTCCAGCTCCACCACGCGATCGACCAACTGCCGCACCTCGTCGATGCGATGCGAGCAGAGCACCGTGACGTGGTGCTTCGGTCGGGCGTCGAGCTCGGCGAAGAACGCCGCGCGCGATTGGGCATCGAGGTTTGCCGTGGGTTCGTCGCAGATGAGGATCGGCGCCTCGGCGGCCAAGGTGAGGGCGGCCAGGAGCTTCTGCTTGGTGCCGCCGGAGAGATCCCGAAGCCGGACATCTGCGACCTCCCCGAGGGTCAGCCCGAGCCGGGCGGCACGGCTCTCGACGGACTTGGCTTCGAGGCCGCGCAGCCGGCAGATTGCCCGCACCAGGTCCTGCACGGGCGCCTCGAGCGGCGGCGCGATCTGAGGCATGTACGCGACGCTCCCAAGAGCGAGCTCCGGGCTCTTGGCCACGTCGACGCCGGCGATGCTGATCCGTCCGTCGATCCGCAAGAGGCCCAAGATGCTCCGGAGCAGCGTGGTCTTTCCCGAGCCGTTGGAGCCGACGAAGGCCACGCGCTCGCCTTCCTCGATGCTCAGGCAAACGTCCCTGAGGGCCTTGACCCGACCGAAGGACTTGCTGACGTGAACGACCTCGATCACTGCTGCCTCCGTTCGTAGGCAGGAGTCGCGTCCACGAGCAGCTTGCTGCGAGAGAAGGTCGGCACGGCTTCGGAGATAGCGTCGACCAGGCCCATGGCCACCGTGCCGCGGAAGAAACGCAGCACCGGCCGCGAGTCGGTGAGCTCACCGGACAGGCGCTTCACCTCGTACGCGACGTCCCCGCGGCCGTCGCGGTCCAGATCGTAGCCCGCGTAGTCCGACCAATAGTTGCCGGAGAAGGTCAGCTTGAGCATGTCACCGCCGCCGTCGACTTCGCCGACCACGTTGTTGCCTTGCAGCTCGTTGTCGGCGAAGCGGATGCCGCGGTTTGCGCCGTGAGTGCGCAGGGCGACGTCGTTCAGGGCGAGCAGGTTTCGCTCGAAGCGCACCTCTTGGTTGGGCGAGCGGGGCGTGTTGTCGAGGTAGATACCGGTGGTATTGGCGACCACCCAGTTGTCCTCGAGCACCACGGCCTCGCTCTCCTTGAAGCCAAAGCCCATGCCGGCGGAGCCGCGAGCGCCGGCGAGCACGTTGCGCGCCGCGTGGACTCGACGGCTGTACATCACGAAGATCCCCACATCATTGTCGGTGTAGCGGTTGTCCGTCGCCGTCGAGTCGTGAGCGTACATGAAGTGCGTGCCGTAGCGGCAGCCGCGCACGCGTAATCTGCTCGACCGTCACCCGCCGCGAGTACCAGATCACGACGTCGCGGGCGCGCTCGACCAGGCAGTTTCGCACGATCGAGTCGTGGGACTCCCAGACCTTGATGGCGTCGCCGCGGAGCTCGTCACCAGCGGTGCCCGCCACGTGTACGCCCTCGACTCGGCAGCCGTGGCAGATCGCCAGCTCGATACCGAAGAGCGTGTCCTCGGTCCTGAGGTTCTGGAGCACGATGCCCTTGCCGGTTGCCTTGATGCCGGCGTCCTCAGTCGTGTGACGCCGCCCGGAGTCGCGTACGATGAGGTTGTCGATGGTGACGCGGTCCGCGTCGATGGTCAGCACCGTTCCGGTACTGGAGCCGTCGAGCACGCTCTGGCCGCTGCCGCGCAGGGTCAGCGGGCGCCGGACCTCGAAGTCGCCGTGGTAGACGCGATTGTCGAGCCAGATCTCGGACGGTCCGTTCGGATCGCCGAGCAGTCGCGTCAAGCTCCGCTTCGTCCTTGGCGACGGTCGCGCCCTCCGGCGGCGAGAGGGTTGTCGGTCCTCGGGGCGCTGGCAGGTCCGCCGGCGCGTGCCAGCTCGGTCGCAGGTTCTTGGCCGCGAAGCCGGTGACGGCGAGGGCTGCGGCGGCGGCAAGCGTCCAGGTTGCGCGCCGTCGCGTGGCGTCGTTCATGCGCCGGCGCCGGCCTGGGGCCCGATGAAGGCGTCCTTGCAGATCGCGCCGCAGTCGCCCTTCTTCGCGCACTTCGAGCAGACCCGCGTGCGGACCACCGCGGCGAGCAGCAGCGCCACGAAGCCGCCGACCGCCAGCCAGAAGCCGAGCGAAGGCTGCGCGAAGGTCATGAACTGCCCGATCTTGCCGTTGCCGAAGAGCTGGGGCGTGAAGGAAGGCAGGTGGATCGGCGCATCGGGGTTCAAGGTATGGCCGAAGCGGTACATCCAGTAATAACTGTCCGCGAGGAAGGCGAAGGGGAAGCTGAAGCCAATCACAGCCAGGAGCTTGCCCAGCTTCTTGCCCGCGAGCAGCGCGACCACCACGATGGCGATGGCCAAAAACGCGATCCCGTAGCCGGCCAGCTGACGCTCGATCGCGGCGGCCTTCTCCATCGCGTCCATGCCGATGTAGTGGTTCAGGATGTCGACCTCTTTCACGTCGCCGGTGACCCCGGTCAGCGCGATGTCCATCCGGAGACCCTTGGGGTACTGCGGCGCGTAGAGCTTGATCCACCACCAGGGATAAAACAGCGAGGCGACGTGCAGTCCGATCGCGGCGAGGGAGAGCACGATCACGCTCCACCTCGCCGCCCAGCCGCGGCCGCTGCCTCTCTTCGCCACCACCCGCAGGTGCCGGTGGCCATCATCATGGGGTTGGGTGTGGGCGTTGGCCGCGATACTGGTCATCGGAGATGCTCCGCGATCTCCCCCTCGGTCCTCACTTGGGCTTGACCAGGAAGTAGCCCGCCATCTCGAGGTGCAGCGCCGAGCAGAACTCGGTGCAGAACAACGGGAAGACGCCGGGCATGTCGGCCTTGAAGCGTGATGTTCTCGTGCTTGCCGGGCTCGAGGCTCACGTTGATGTTGTACATGTCGATCGCGAAGCCGTGGATCTGGTCCTCGGCGCTCTCGATGGCTGGTGACGTGGATGTTCACGGTGTCGCCTTCGTTGACCTCGATCTGGTCCGGGGTGAAGTGGCTGCGGATGGCCGTCATGTAGACGTCGCACCTTGTTGCCGTTGCGCACGATGCGCCTCCTTGCCGCCTCGAGCACCGCGATGCGGGTCGACCTTCGCCGGTGTAGGGGTTGGTGCCCGGCTTGTAGGCCTTCGAGCGGCTTCAGCTTGTCGGTCTTGATCATCTGCGAGTAGTGCGGCTCGCCGATGCCGATGGGCATGTCCACGAGGATGCGCATCTTGCTCGCCCGTCGATGTCCACGAGCTGGAAGTTCTGCGGGTACGAGCGGGCCGACCGTGGTGAAGCGGTCCATGCGACATCTTGTTCATCGCCACGACGTACTTGCCGTCGGGGCTCACGGTGTCGCCCTCAGCCGACATGATGTGGCCGATGTTGTAGTGCACCGGCAGCTTCTCGACGGTCTTCAGGTCCTTCAGCGACCACTTGGCCACGACGCTCTCGATGAACACCGAGGTGTAGGCGAAGCCCTTGTCGTCGAAGACGGTGTGCAGCGGGCCCGAGGCCGATCTCGACCTGGCCGCGGATGGACGTCCTTGAAGCGCCAGGATCGGGCATCGCCGTACGGGTCCTTGCCCTCGAACTTCTTCTGGCTCGATGAGCGCCTTCATCTTCGCGAAGTCGTAGACCGTGGCGTGGGTGTCGAGCTTGCCGCCGACCACGATCTCCGTGCCGTCCGGCGTCACGTCGCAGCCGTGGGGGCTCTTGGGCTCGCCGACCAGCGTCAGCACGCCTTCGTCGGCGCCGCGACCTTCATCGGGAGGACCTTCATGCCCTTGATGGTCGTGGCCTTGCCGTCGTTGACGAGCTGCTCGGCCTTCTTCCAGTTGATGACGTGCAGGTAGTCCATGTCGTTCTGGGACGCGCCGCGACTCGATGGGCGGCTTGCCCTCGAGCGTGCCGCCGATGGCCATCTCGGTGTTGAACGAGTTGATGAACGCCCAGCCGTCGCTGTCGAGCTTGCCGGCGTCCGCCAGGTCCTGCGTGTACGGCGGCAGCTCGATCGCCCAGCTCTTCTCGGGGTCGATGCGGCCCTTCTGCCGGTCGAACTTCCAGAACATCGCCACGCCGCGGTACTTCTCCTTGTACTCGCTGAGCGGCGCGTATTCGCGACCCAGTGGCGCGGGGTACTGGCTGGTCTCGATCACGTACTCGGTGTTCGGAGTCGACGAACGCGCCGCCGTGATCGCTGGCGACCAGCGGGTTGGCGACGATCTGCTTGGTGGTGAAGTCCGTCAGGTCGACCACCGCGACGCGGCGCGTTGGCCTTGTCGTTCACGAAGAAGAACTGCGCCGTCGTAGTCGCCCTTGGTCTCGACAGGTTGGGGTGGTGCACGTCGGCCCAGGTGATCTTCTGCTTGCCGTTCTGGTTGCCCGCCTTCGAGCACCTTGTCGCTCTCGCCGCCGTAGCCGTAGCCCTGCCAGGGCTCGGGCGTGAAGACGCCGATCACCTTGAGCAGCCGCATCGACGGCACGCCGATGACGAGCACCTGCCCAGACTGTCCGCCCGAGGCGAAGATCATGTAGTCGTCGTGCTTGCCGCCGGGCACGTAGGTCTTGACCGCGGCCTCGACGTCGGCCTCGCTGAGCCCGCGAGCCTCCATCAGCTGCTTGAGCGACGCCGAAGCGCCCAGAGCCCCGCTGGGTGCCTGCGCGCCCTTCTGCTCTGCTTTGTTCTCACAGGATGCCGCCGCGACGGCGATTCCGAGAACCGCGCCGCCCAAGACGAGCGCTTTGCCGATTGAAAGTTGCATCAGATGCCTCCAGGGGTCGCCCGAGATGGGCGACAGTGACGCCGGCCGGAATAGCAGCATTCATGCCGGTGTGGAATGGGGGTCGGACTCGTGTTCCGCTACGATTGCGTGAGCTTTGGCCGATCTTTTCGCGTCGTCGTTGCGTGCGACAATCCGCCGCACGCAGGCGTTGCGCGAATTGCTGTCACTCCTTCTTAGGGGGCAGCAGCACGGCGTCAACGATGTGGAGCATCCCGTTCGAGGCGCGGATCGAAGCGACGATGTTTGCGTCGTTGATCTTGACCTTGCCGTCCTTGACCGTGATTTTGACCTTGGCGCCGTCGGCCATGCCCAGGGTCTCGCCGTCCTTGAAGCTCTCGATGTCGTAGGCGGTGGTCGTCACGTGGTATTTGAGGACTCCACGGAGATCATCCTTCTTCTCCGGCTTCAGGAGCCCTTCGACGGTGCCGGCGGGCAGCTTCTCGAAGGCGGCGTTGGTCGGTGCGAACACCGTCAGCGGACCCGCGTTGGCCACCGAAGGCACGTAGTCCGCGGCCTTGATGGCAGCCACCAACGTGGTGTGGTCTTTCGAGCCGATGGCGAGGCTCACGATGTTCTTGGGGTCGAGGGGCGGCATGTTCGACTGCGGCGTGACCGATTTCGCAGGCGGGGGCGCGACGGCCGAGCCGGCGGCGGTGCCGGAAGTGGTGGATTGCGGGCTATTGCAGGCGACCAGCACGAGACCGATCCCGACCGAGACGAGCTTGTTCATGGTGAGTTCCTCCAGGCGAGCGCGCGCCTCGCAAGCACCGGCCGTGCCAACGTCACACGCTTCCGCTAGGCTCCGCCCTCGCGATGCTCGGTCTGTCCCCTCTGCCCCGGACGCTGGCCGCGGCGCTGCGGGACGCCGACGACGAGAAGCTGCACGTGCGGGTATCGGCCGTGCGGGACCTCGCCCGTCATGCCCATGAAGGCGCGGACGAGGCCGTCCAGCGCCTGCGTCGGGTCTTGGCCGACGACCCAGCGCCGGGGCTGCGCGCAGACGCCGCCGTGGCTCTCGCCGACGCCACGGCCAAGGATGCCGTCTCGGATCTCGTTCGGAGCGCGAAGCGCGACGACGCGATCCGCGTTCGTCAGATGGCCCTGGTTGCCCTGGGGGAGCTCGCGGGTCCTGACGACTCCGACGCTCGAGCGGTGATCGAGCGCGCCCTCGAGGACGACAGCCCCGAGCTCAGGTTTCAGGCGCTGATCGCCCACGCACGAGTCGGCGTCGGCACGGTCGACGAAGCGTTGGCTCGCGCTCTCGGAGACGACGACGCTCGGGTGCGCTACATCGCGCTGCGCATCTCCGAGGAGCGCTGGCTCGACGCGGGGGAGGTCGACCTGCCAGCGCCGCTCGCGCGCGCTGCGCGTGACGCGCTCGGCGACTTGGCGGCCGGCGTGCGACTGGCCGCTGCGCTCTTGCTCGGGCGCGCCGGGGACGAGAGTGGTGCGGAGGTGATCGTCGCGGCGATCGAGAGCGGCCGCGGAGCCGACGAGCCGGACGATGCCCAGGCCGCCATCGAGCTCGCCGGAACGCTCGGGCTGGCCGCCGCGCGCCGCGGCCTCACGCGACGTGCCTTTGGTCTGTTGGGTGCGAGCCGGGATCCCTTCGCGTGGCAGGCTCGCATTGCGCTGGCCCGCATGGGCGACGAGCGGGCTCGGCAGTTCATCCTCCGCGGCCTGAATGCGTGGTCGCGCGACGCGCGCATCCTGGCCGTCGTGGCCGCGGGCCGCGCCCTGGTCCCGGGCGCGCTCCCGCTGCTGTTCGCCATGCGGGGGCGGCCCGACCGGGCGGAGCCCAGCGTCGTGGAAGAGGCCGTGGCGCTGCTGGAGGCGCCAGGACGCATTGACGCCGCGCCGGCCCGCGGACAAGACGACGAGCATGATCGAGCTCCGTGAGAACACCTTGGCCCGGATCCGTGACGAGCTGCTCGAGGTCGGACAGCCTCCGAGCGTGCATTTCATGAATGCGGCGCAGGCCGACGACCCCTTCGCGGGCGATCCCGACGCCAAGGAGCGCTTCGAAGCTCTGTTCGAGGTCATGGCTCTGATGGTGATGGCGGATGGCAAGGTCACGGACACCGAGCGCGACGTGCTCCGCGGCGCCGTGCGCGGCCTCACGCAGCACGCGGTGCGCACGCACCACATCGAGAAGCTCTTCGAGCAGTGCGCCGAGCGCGCAAAGCAGGGAGTGGACGCTCGCCTCGCTGCGCTGGCGCCGACGCTCAAGCAGGATCCGGCCCTGGCGGAGGCGGCCTTCTCCCTCGCCGCGGCCCTCGCCTTCGCCGACAGCGAGATCGAGGACAGCGAGAACGAGGTGATCAACTCCCTCGCGGAGGCGCTGGAGCTCGGCGACGACCGCACGGCCGAGTTGCTCGATATGTTGGAGGTCGAGTCCGAGTGAGTGCCATGGAACGCGTGCCCGACGGTGACCCCAGCCTTGGGCTCTTGCGAACTCTGCGCGACGACGGCAGCACGGATCCGGCGACGGATCCTCGCCTCCCGCGGGAGACGCTGCTGCGAATGTACCGCGAAATGCGCAAGATGCGCGTGCTCGAGACCCGCATGGTTGGGCTCCAACGGCAGGGCCGCGTCGGGTTCTACGGGACGTGCACAGGGCAAGAAGCGACCCCCGTCGCGACCGCCCTCGCCACCGAGCCGGGAGACTGGATCTTCCCCGCGCTGCGCGAGAGCTCAATCATGCTGGTGCGGGGCTTTCCTCTGGAGAAGTACCTGGCGCAGGTCTTCGGCAACTCTCTCGACGTGCTCAAGGGCCGCAACATGCCCAGCCACATGGCGGCCCGGGAGGTCAATCAAGTCTCGTGGTCGAGCTGCATCGGACCGCAGATCCCCCAGGCGGTGGGGGCGGCCTGGGCTGCCAAGCTCCGCCGTGATGCCACCGTGACCATCGGCTTCATGGGTGACGGCGCGACCAGCCAGCCCGACTTTCACAACGCCATGAATTTCGCGGCGGTGTTCCAGGTGCCGTGCGTCATGATCTGTCAGAACAACCACTGGTCCATCAGCGTGCCGACGGCGCGGCAGACCGCGTCGCAGACCCTGGCGGTCAAGGCCAAAGCCTACGGCCTGCCTGGCGTGCGCGTGGACGGCAACGACGCCCTCGCCGTCTACCGAGTGGTGAAAGACGCAGTCGATCGCGCGCGTGCCGGCGGAGGGCCGACCTTCATCGAGTCGTTCACCTACCGTATGGGCGCACACTCGACCAGCGACGATCCGACCCGCTACCGCTCCGACGAAGAAGTGAAGCGCTGGGCCGAGAAGGATCCCATCGATCGGATCCGTCGTCACCTCGAGAAGGTCGGGCTGCTCGACAGCGCGAGCATCGAGCGCGTCGACCTGGAGCTCAACGAAGAGATCTCGCGCGCCATCGAGGCGGTCGAGAAGCTTCCGCCGCCCGGGCTCGACAGCGTCTTCGACGACGTGTACGCGGAGCTGCCGTGGCACCTGGCCGAGCAGCGTGAAGAGCTTCGGCGCGGCCCGCGGGCGCCCAGTGGACACTGAAGGCCTGTCGAAGAATGGCGGAGCGCAAGCCGGCGGAGCCGGCCCACCCCGTCGGCCCGTCGGGTGTCACGCAGCGCGTCGCGTGGGGTGGGGCCCCAACGAATTCACTTCGGTGGGGCGGGGAGGCGCGTGCCTCCCCGATGACAAAGTGAAAGAGCTGTCGAAGTTTCGACAGCTCTTGAGCCGGCTGATCAAGCCAAGGCATGGATCGGGGTCTCAGCCGCGACCCCTGGAGGCACTATGACCGACCTGATCGTGAAATGTTCGCCCAACGGCCCGTATTTGATCCGTGGTCCGCTCACCATCACCGATCCGACGGGAGCGACCGTGACCATCGCCGACGGCAAGACCGCAGCGCTCTGCCGCTGCGGTCACTCCGCCAACAAGCCCTTCTGCGACGGCGCGCACTCCAAGATCGGTTTCGACGCCTCCGGCCCGGCCAAGCAGCCCTGACCCGGGCATCTCGCAGCTTCCGGGCGGCTTCTCAACGCAGCGGAGCGCCGCTCGACTTCGTCGGATCGTAGGGGCCGCTCTGGCGATAGACGCCGTGCTTGGTCAAGAACTGGCCGTCGTGGAAGGCGCTGGGGCTCAGCTCTCGGATCCCCTCGACGCTCATCTCGAGGATCCGGGTCGCCACGCGATCGACCATGTGCCGGTCGTGCGTCACGAAGATGCAGGTGCCAGCGTAGACGGATAGCGCCTCGGTCAGCGCTCGGATGGACTCGAGATCCAGGTGGTTGGTGGGCTCGTCGAGCAAGAGCACGTTGGGCTCCTCCAGCATCAGCTTGGCCAGCAGCAGGCGAACGGTCTCGCCTCCCGAGAGCACCTTGGTGGGCTTGAGCGGGTCGTCCTTCTTGAACAGCAGCCGTCCGAAGAGCGCTCGCAGGTTCTCCTCGTCGATCTTGCTGTTGAAGCTCCAGAGCCAGGCATGCGCGGTCTGGTCCGAGCGCTCGATCAGCTCCGAGTGTTCCTGCGGCATGTAGCCGACCCGGGTCTCGTAGCCCCATTCGACGGCGCCGTCGTCGGGCTTCACCTCGCCATTGAACATGCGCAGCATGCTGGTCTTGCCGATGCCGTTGGGTCCCACCAGCGCGATCTTGTCACCGCGCATCACGCTCAAGTTGAAGCCCTTGCAGATGCTGAACTCGTCGAAGCGTTTGCACAGGTTCTGCACGCTGAGCACGCTGCGCCCGCTGGGCCGAGACTGCTCGAAGCGGATGAAGGGGCGTTGGATGTTGGACCGCTTCAGATCGACCATCGCCTGCTTTTCGCGCTGCACCTGCTTTTCGCGAGACTTGACCTGCGTCGCGCGGGTGCCGGCGGCGAAGCGCCGCACGAACTCTTGCAGCTTTTCGACCTTCTCTTGCCGGGCGGCGTTGGCGAGTTCGAGCGCGCCGCGGGACTCGGCCTTCGCGCTCACCATGTCGTCGTAGTCCCCGGTGTAGAGGATGATGCTCTCGAAGTCGACGTCGGCAATCTTGGTGCACACGCTGTTCAAGAAGTGCCGATCGTGGCTGATGACCACGAGCGCGCCGCTGTAGTCCATCAGGAAGCTCTCGAGCCAACGGATGCTGGCGATGTCGAGGCTGTTGGTGGGCTCGTCGAGCAACAGGCTGTCGGGCTTGCCGAAGAGCGCCTTGGCGAGCAAGACGCGCACCCGGTCGCCGCCCTGAAGCACCTCGAGTTTCTCGCAGTGCAGGTGCTCCGGGATGTCCAGGCCCACCAGGAGCGCGGTCGCTTCACCCTCGGCCGTGTAGCCGTCGTGCTCGGCGATGGTCATCTCCAGCTCGCCGAGCAACATGCCGTCCTCGTCGTCGAGGTCGTCGCCCTTGGCGAGGATCTGCTCTTTCTGGTGCAGCGCCGCCCACAGGGCTGCGTGCCCAGACAGCACCACGTCGAGGATGCGCTGGTCGGCGTAGCTCGAGTGGTCCTGCTCGAGCACCCCGAGGCGGCCGCGGACCGAGACGTTCCCGGAGGTGGGCTCGACCCCGCCCGCCAGGATGCCCATGAACGTCGACTTGCCCGCGCCGTTGGGTCCCGTCAGACCGTAGCGCTCCCCGTCGTTGAAGGTCACGTTCACGTGATCGAAGAGCACGCGCCCTCCGAAACCCATCGATACGTCGTGTGCGGTGATCATGCTCTCATCCTGAGGTGGGGGTCGCGATCGGAGCGCAGGCTGGGCCTCGTGGAAGGACTCTGGGGTCCAGGCCTGCTGCGCTCGAACCCCTGTGCTCGGAGGAGCCGGGAGTCGCGAAGGCAGGGGTTCCTAGCAGAAGTCGGCCGGACTCGCCCGGAATTCGTCGCGATTCGCGGATGAGGGGGATCCGGGTCGGGGTCGGGGTCGAGGTCGAGGTCGCGAGCTGCTCGCGTCCGCACTCGAGACCGACGTGGAGCACCGAGACGCCCGCGGCGTTCGCCCGAAGTTCCGCACGCTCGTCATCCGCATTGGAGTACACGCGGGCGACGTCGACGTGGAGCCCGCTGAAACGGGCCGCCACCCCGGTTGTGGTACGCTGACGGAATGTCTCGGCGCGAGTCGGTGGAGCGCGCTCTCCGTCAGTCCCTCGAGGGCGAAACCTCACTCGTGTGGGCCTACCTCTTCGGTTCGGCTGCGCGTGGCGAGACTTTTCGCGACATCGACGTCGCCGTCATGCCCGGCGAGCACGGGCTCACGCAGCTCGCCGACGTCGGCCGCCTCCAGCAGCGACTCGCGCGGGCCGTGGACGCCGACGTCGATCTGGTCGACTTGCGCCGTGCGCCGCCCGCTCTGGTGAAGGCGATTTTGACCGACCGCCGGGTGCTACTCGACAGCGACCGATCCATGCGCCACGGGTGGGAGGCCGAGGCGTTGTCGCGAGCGCTGGACTTCGAGCCCGTGCTTCGGCGCTACTTGGCGCTCCGAGAAGCTCGCTTGCGCGAGCGACTCGCGACAGGGGGCTGAGTGGTCCAGGCAGAGATCATGCGGCATCGGTTGGGCGTGCTCCTGGACGCCCTGTCGGACCTCCGTCGCTATCGTGAGAGCGTGGCGCTGGAGCGGCTACAGAACGACCGCGACGCTCAACACATGGTGCTTCACGCGATGTACCTGGCCGCTCAGGCGTCGATCGACGTTGCTTTGCACGCGGCGGCGGACGCGGAGTTGCCCGCGGGACAAACCTATCGTGAAGCCTTCGCTAGGTTGCGCGCCGCCGGGTTGCTCGAACGCGGCCTCGCCGATCGCATGGAGGGCTGGGCGGGGTTGCGCAACGTGCTTGCCCACCACTACGCGACCGTCGACTACGCGCTGATCCATGCGGCCCTGGCCAGCGACCTCGGCGATCTCGAGGAGTTCGCGGCAGCAGCGTCTCGGTGGGTCGACGCCGCCGCGCGTTGACGGAAGACCGGCGGCGGTGCTCCGCCCCGCATCCAGCTTCGGCAGCCGCGCCCACCCGTAGCGGTAGCTGCGTTTTGCCATTTGCGAGGACCCAGGCCTGCGATGGAGCGTGGTCGGGGTTGGGGTCGGGGGTGCGTTGGACTACGAACACAGCATGAGCCTGGTGCTGAAGAAGAACCCATTTCACGGCCGCCGGCCGGGTCCCCTGGTCGTCGTGATCATGGATGGCGTCGGGCTCGCGCCGTCGAGCCCGGGCAATGCCGTCGAGCTCGCCGCCACACCGAACCTCGACGCGCTGTTCGCCACCTGCCCCTGGACGGCGATCGCCGCCCACGGCGTTGCGGTCGGCATGCCTTCGGACGCCGACATGGGCAACAGCGAAGTTGGGCACAACGCCCTCGGCGCGGGGCGCGTGTTCGATCAAGGCGCCAAGCTCGTCGCCAACGCCATCAGCTCGGGTCGCCTGTTCGAAGGTGAGGGCTGGCGTCAAGTCGTCGGCAACGTGGTCCGGACCGGGCGCACGCTGCACCTCATCGGCTTGTTCTCCGACGGCAACGTGCACAGCCACCTCGATCACCTGCGGGCGCTGATCGAGGCCGCAAAGCGCGCGGGCGTCGCCAAGGTCGCCGTGCACGCGCTGCTCGACGGACGCGACGTGGGGGAGACCAGCGCCCTCGAGTACACCGAGCCCTTCGAGAAGTGGATCGCCGAGGTCGACCCACGCTACGGCATCGCTTCGGGCGGCGGGCGCATGAACATCACCATGGACCGCTACGAAGCGGACTGGTCGATGGTCGAACGCGGCTGGAAGACCCACGTGCTGGGCGAAGGCCCAAAGTTCCCGTCGGCGTCTGCCGCGGTCCGGGCGCTGCGCGCCGAGAATGAGGGCGTCATCGACCAAGATCTTCCGCCCTTCGTCGTGCAGCGCGATGGCAAGCCCTTTGCGCCCATCGAGGACGGCGACTCGGTGGTCTTCTTCAACTTCCGAGGCGATCGCGCGATCGAGATCAGCAAGGCGTTTCTGGGGCTGCCGGTGCCCTTCGAGCGCGTCGTCGAGCCGAAGGTCGTCTTCGCCGGCATGATGACCTACGACGGCGACACCAACCTGCCGCCGCGCATTCTGGTGAGCCCGCCGGCCATCGACCGGACGCTGGGGCAGTACCTCGCCGCCAGCGGGGTGCGTTCGTGGGCCTGCTCAGAGACGCAGAAGTTCGGGCATGTGACCTATTTCTGGAACGGCAATCGCTCGGGCTACATCGACGAGAAGCTGGAGAAATACCTCGAGGTGCCCTCGGATCGCGTGCCCTTCGAGCAGCGCCCGTGGATGAAGGCCGCCGAGATCACCGACGCCTTGCTCGACGCGACCCGCGCGGGGCGCTGGGACTTCCTGCGCGTCAACTTCGCCAACGGCGACATGGTGGGGCACACCGGCAGACTTCGACGCCGCCCGCCTGGCGGTGGAGACCGTGGACCTGTGCATTCGGCGCATCGTGAAGCAAGTCCAGGCGGTGGGCGGCACCCTGCTCGTCACCGCCGATCACGGCAACGCCGACGAAATGTACGAGCTGGACAAAAAGGGCAACGTGAAGACCGAGAACGGCCGGCCCAAGGCCAAGACGAGTCATACCCTGAGCCCGGTGCCAGCCATCCTCTTCGATCCGAAGCGTGCCGATGAGTGGCAGCTCGACAGGTCCATCGACAAGCCCGGTCTCGCCAACCTGACCGCGACCATGCTCACGTTGATGGGGTTCGAGCCGCCCGAAGACTACGCGCCGTCGCTGGTGGCGCTGGCGTGAGCGCGGTCTCCAGCCAGGCCTGCGTGGGTCACGAACGCTCAGGAGCCGCAGGTCGAGTACGCCCCGTCGCGCCGTTGGCAGCGCTGCGCGGGCGGAGCGTGGGGTGGGCACGCGCCGCAGCAGTACACGGCTTCGGTGCCGGAACGGCAGCGTCCTTCGTGACAGTCGAGACCAGCAAATGCGCAGTCGCAGGCCGAAGCGCAGGGCTTGCCGATCGATTCATCGAGCACTTGGCCGCAGGCTCGCGGAGGATCGCCGCAGCAGGGTTGCCCGGAGCACTCTCGAGGGATGCCGTGGCTGGAAGCCGCGGGTGACGCGTCGACGGGCGGCGGCGGGCCGCTCCGGCCGCAACCAAGGCCGATCACGAGCGAGGCGGCCAGGGCGATGGAGCGGAGCGCGTCCCGAGCCGTCGTTACGGCGCGCCGCTGCTCGGGGTGCATCTCGAAGGCCGTAGCGTGAACGGCGCCGCGGTCCAAGCTGGAACGTCGACGAAGCAGGTGTCTCTCGGATGCAAGGATGTTATGAGGCCGCGCGATGGAAGAGCGAACTTTCGACGTGGTCGTGCTCGGCGGCGGGCCGGGCGGTTATCCCTGTGCCATTCGTCTGGGACAGCTCGGGCTCTCTGTGGCCTGTGTCGAGGGCGAAGAGTACGGCGGCGTATGCCTGAACTGGGGCTGCATCCCCTCGAAGGCGCTGATCAGCACCGCTCACCAATACGAAAAGGCCGGCAAGGCCGGCGAGCAGGGGCTCAGCTTCGGATCGGTGTCGATCGACGTCGGCAAGATGCAGGGCTGGAAGAACGGCCTCGTCAAGAAGCTCACCGGCGGCGTGCGCCACCTGCTCAAGCAGAATGGCGCCGAAGCCATCGAGGGAATGGGCCGCCTGGTGGATGCGAAGACCGTCGAGGTCACGCGCGCGAACGGTGAACAGCTTCGTGCTGCGTGCCACGCGCGGCGTCGTGATCGCCACCGGCTCGGCCACCATCCAGATCCCGGGCTTCGAGTTCGACGGCCGGCGCATCATCGGCGCGCGGGAAGCCGTCAGCTTGCCCGAGGTCCCGAAGCGCCTGGTCGTGATCGGCGGCGGCGTGATCGGGCTCGAGCTGGGCATGGTCTACCAAGCCTTTGGGGCGAAGCTCACGGTGATCGAGCTGACGGAGAACCTGCTGCCCGGCGTCGACCCCGACGCCGTGAAGATCGTCGAGCGTTCGATCAGCAAGAAGGGCGGGCGGGTGCTCAAGCAGGCCAAGGCCGAGGGCTGGGAGCAGAACGCCGACGGCGGCGTCGCCGTGGTGGTGTCGACCGGAGGAGAGAGCGAGCGCATCGACGCGGACGTCGTGCTGGTAGCGGTCGGCATGCGCCCGCGCTCCCGCGGCATTGGCCTCGAAGAGATCGGGGTGACGGTGGACCAGCGCGGGTTCGTGCCCACGGACGCCCAGTGCAAGACCAACGTGCCCGGGATCTACGCCGTGGGGGACGTCAGCGGTCCGCCCATGCTCGCCCACAAAGCCACCAAAGAGGGCGAGATCTGCGCCGAGGTGATCGCCGGCAAGGCCTCTGCGAAAGACTGGGTGACGATCCCAGGAATTGTCTTCACGGATCCGGAGATCGCCATGGTGGGGCTCACCGAAGCGGCCGCCAAGGAACAGGGCTTCGACGTCAAGGTCGGCCGCTTCCCCTTCGCCGCGCTGGGCCGCGCAATGAGCATTCGGGAGACCGACGGCTTCGTCAAGATCGTGACCGACGCTTCGACCAAGCGCGTGCTCGGGATCCACATCGTCGGGCCTTCGGCCAGCGATCTGATCAGCGAGGCGGCGCTGGCCCTCGAGATGGCAGCCACGGCCGAGGACATCGCCCTCACCGTCCACCCGCACCCGACCCTGGGAGAAGCGCTGATGGAGGCGGCGGCGCATTCGCTCGGCCACGCCATCCACATCGCCAACCGCTGATAGGTCCCTCTGGCGACGCCCGTCCGTCCGTGGCATGGTCTCGCCCATGGGGATCTTCGATCGAATGGGCCGCGTGATCTCGAGCAACTTCAACGCGTTGCTCGACAAAGCGGATGACCCGAAGAAGTCCATCGAGCAGACGCTCCTGGAGATGAAAGAGCAGGTCCGCGCCGGCCGCCAAGAGGTGGTGCGCGCGGTCGCCGCCGAGAAGCAACTGCGGCAGAAGACCGGCGAGCTCGACGCCGAGGTCGAGAAGTGGTCGAAGCGCGCCGAGCTGGCGGTGCAGCACGACGATGACGACCTGGCTCGCGAGGCGCTGATGCAAAAGAAGCGCGTGACGGCCGAGCGCGATCGTGCGGAGGCGCTCCGCGCCGAGCAGCGCGGCGCGGCCCTCGAGATGAAGGCCGAGCTCGAGCGCATGGAGCAGAAGCTCGAGGAGATCCAGGCGAAGAAGAGCACCATCATCGCCCAGGTGAAGCAGGTGAAGGCGGGTGGCGGAGTCGAGGCGCTCGGCGCCAGCGGCGGCACCAGCGCGTTCTCCGAGTTCCGTCGGATGGAAGATCAAATTGAAGGCGTCGAGACCGCGGTGCAGGCGCAGCGCGAGCTCGACGACGCGCTCGGTGGCGGTCGTGGCCCGGGCGGTCTGACCCGCAACGAGGTCGAGGCAAAGTTCCGCGCGCTGGAGTACGGCGGCGGCGCGGCCGAAGGACCCAAGGGCGGCAGCGAAGTCGACGACGAACTGGCGCAGCTCAAGAAGAAGATCCGGATCGGCAGCTGAGCGCCGCCGCATGACCGAGGAAGGCCGCATCGTCGCGTGTTTCCGCTGGCGCGGAGCCGTGGCGCTCGCCGACCGCTCGGAAGAGTACGCGGTGGCGGCGCACGCGGTGTTTACCCGCGCCGAGTCGACGGGAGCCAAGCTGGTGGCCTGGCACGCGGCGAGCTTCGCGGTCGCGTTCCCGCGCGAGGGGCTCGAACACCTGGTCGAGCTCTTGACCGACGACGACAGCCCTGCGCTGGGCTTCAGCGTCGGCATTGCGCAAGGTGAGCTCGGATCCATCGGCGGCGAGGCTGGCGGCCTGACCTTCGCGTGGGGCCCGCCGCTGGTGATGGCTTGGGCCCTGGCGCGAGTGGCCCGTTCCGGAGAAGTGCTGCTCGATCCCGAGATCGACGCCGTGCGCGACGAGGAGCTGCTGGTCCGGGGCTCACGCATCGGACTGCTCGGCGGCGCGCGGGTCCGTGGCGTCCGCCTCGATCTCCGACACCCCTGGCAGCCGGAACGCGGCTTCCCCACCGTCGCGCTGGTGCGCAGCCGCTACCTCGGTGGCGATCCCGTGGCCCCGCCGCCGGGCACTCTGGGCCTGGTCACTGGGCGTCGAGGGTCGGGCGGTACGCGCTGGCTCGAAGAGCTCGCCGCACGCGAGCGCATGCGGCGGACCTTGTGGTTGAGGCCGCGGCTCGGTGAGCCGCTTGGGTCGCTCCGTCGCGCGCTGGCGCGGGCGAAGGAAGCTCAAGCCGAACTCGATCCTGGGCTCTCCGAGTCACTCGAAGCCGTGCTCGCGGGTGAGGGGCTCGATCTCGACACCTCGAGCGAGTTGCTCTCGGCGCTGCTGCGTCGCGAAGACAGCTCAGGTCTCGTGCTCATCGACGACGCGGAGCAGGTCGACGCTGATACTCTCGAAGCGGTCGTGCACGGGGCGGAGTCGGGCGCGTTCGCCGTCGTTGCGCGCGTGGTCGACGGGCTCGCGCTTCCCGAGGCGCTGCAGCACCTGACCCGCGCCTTCGAGGTCGAGCTCGGGCCTTTGACCTCGGAGCTTGCCGTCGAGCTGGTGGGCCAGCTGTCGAGCGGTCGCCTGCGCGGCGCTGAGGCGAAGCGCTGGGCCGAGCGGGGCGGAAAACTGCCGCTCGGGGTCTTGGCGTCGCTCTCCGACGCCCTCGAGAGCGCCGAGCTGGCGCTGCGCGAAGACGCCCTGGTCAGACGAGCGACCCCAGCGGGTGCGTTCTCTCCCCAGCAGCTCTTGGCCCGGCGCGTGCGACGTTGGGACCCGCGCGTGCGGATCGTGCTCGGCGCGCTGGCCGTGCTCGGCGGCGACTCCGACGAAGAAGAGCTGGCTGCGCTCCTCGGTATGCTGAAGGAAGCGCCGCCCGGCCACGAGATGCTGCACGCGCTCGAGGCTGCCGACCTTCTGCTGCGCGATGGCGCTCGACTCACGCTTCCTTCGGCGACCCTCGGTTTCGTGCTCACCGATGCCTTGGCCGAATCCGAACGGGCGCGCCTGCACCGCGCGGCTGCCGCTGTTCTCGCCGGTGCCGATCAGTCGCTGTGCTCGGTCGCGGCGGCCGCGCACTCGATGCTTGGTGGCGACGTCGATCGCGCGTTACCGCTCGCGCGTCGCGGCGCGGGAGCGCTCCGAGCGGGCGGGCTCGAGGACACCGCGGCCGCGCTCGAGGTCTTCAGCGAGAGTGGCGATCCCGCGCTGGTGCGGCGACGAGGCCTGTTCTCTGGTGCGCATGCCGAACGCGCCGGCCTCCAGCGATCGGACGTGCCGCCGCCGCCCTCGATGATGCCGGCGCCAATCTCCGATCGCCCCTCGCGGGCGCCGCCGCCGTCCGCGGAAGTCGCAGCGCAGCGCTTCGTGCAGGCGCTCAGGCATGGCGATCACGCCGCCATGGAGGTCCTCGCGTCGGAGCTCCGCGACGACGACGCGCAACACGTCGTTGCCGATCGGCTCGAAGGCATGGCGAGCCTCGCGCGCGGGCAGGTGACCGACGCGCTGCGCCGACTGCGCCAGGCGAAGGCCGGCGCCACGAGCTTGCCGGCCGGGGATCGCAGCCGTGCAGCCCTCGCGCTCGGCGTCGCGCTGGCCAGCGCGGGGCGGGGCACCGAGGCGTTGCTGGAAGGGCTCGAAGCCCTGGCCCGGGCCCGCGAGGTCAGCGATCGTCGGGGCGAGGTGGCCTGCGCGCGCTTTCTGGCGCAGCTCTCGGAGGCTTCGGGAGCGGACGAGGCGGCTGGCATCTGGCGGCGCGTGGTCGAGTAGCGATCACGTCGCTACGCTATCCGCAGTCGAACCTCGACTCTCGCCTTAGGCCGTGGTCAGCGCTTCGAGCCGCGCGGACAGCTCGGCGATCAGGCTCTCCACGCTGCCCGAGTGTCCGCACTGGGCTAGGGTGAGCTCGGTCGCGAGGGCGTCGGCCAGCTCTCCCAGTTCATCGAGGGCGCGCCGGTCCCGCTCGAGCGCGTGCTCCACGCGTTCAGCGCAGCTGTCCCGCCGCGGCGAACCCTTGGTCTCTCCGTTGCGGAGGCGGGTCAGTTCCGCCTCCAGCGCTTCGATCCGATCTGCAACCCGGTGGACCTGCTCGCAGATCCCCGCGACGTCGCGTTGAGTCAGGATTCCATCGAGCGGGGTGGCGACCACCCGCGACCGCGCGCACACGAGCGCGCTGTCCACGCGCGCACAGGCCGGACGCCGATCGCTTCCGGTCGGCTTGGTGCAGCGCTCAGCTGGAGCGTGCACAAAGGGGATCCACAACGGCCAGACGACGAGCGCCGCTGCTGCAGCGCCCAGCCCGCGCCACGTCCACCGCGGCTCGCGGAGTAGTTGCTGCAAGGCAAAGCCCAGCCCGACCATCACGTAGAGGCAGATCAGCCCGACCAGGGTCACGGGGCTCCGCTCCTCGTGAGTGCACCGAGCAAGCCTCCTTCGATGCGTCCATGCGCGAAGAGCGGAACGGACGCATCCCGCGGGGAACCCAGATAGGGACGAAACAGCCAGGCCGTTTGGGCGCCGATCACCAGGAAGGTCAGCACGAAGCTGAAGGTTCCCAAGAGGCGGCCCGTTCCAGGTCCAAACGCGCGCAGAACGAAGGCGAGCGCGGACAGTCCGGCGAGCCCGTAGCTGACCAGCGCGGCCAGGCGTACCAGGGGGTACGCGGCTCCGAAGTCCACCGCGAGGGCCAAGAGCGGAGCGATGGCGATCAATACCAGGCTGCTGCGCGCGCCGGCGCAGAGCACGATTGCGAGAGTGGTGCGGAAGGAGAGCCGCCGATCCACGGCGGATGCAATGCCATGGAACGCGGGTCCAGCTGCGGCCAGGGTCAGGAGTGTGACCACGGGCAGCTTGAGCGCCGCGATCCCGAACTGCGGGAAGCCACGAAACGAACCCACTGCCGCCCCAAAGAGCACGCCACCCAGAGCGATCACCCAGAGGCTCGTCACCGCGATCTGTCGCTGCTGGTCGACGTTTGCACAAGCCTCGAGCGCAGATTGCGGGGACCGCAACAGATCGATCAGGAACTTCACGTTGCACCCCCCGTGGCCAGCGGACCGCCGAGCATGGGCAAAAGCAGCCACCACGCGCGCGCGGCGATCAATCCCGCCACGAGCAATAGCCCCAGCAGCATGCAGTAGCTCCACACCGTGCCCAGTTCGGTTTGGCGCGCTGCGCCAAGGGCACTCCAGAGTCGGCGCGCGCCGAGCACGCTTGCCAGCGCGAGTCCCGCGATGGCCGCCGCTGCTGCACCCAACGGCGTTTCGCAGGTCACCGTGACCAGCAGCGCACCGGGCGCAAATCCGGAGAGCAAGCGGCCGCTCGTCTGCAGGGCGTCCGCTGCGCCACGCCAGAGCGCTACGAGGTCCACGGGTAAGTCGAAATGCGAGAAGGCGATGGCGGCCGCAGGCGCCGAGAGCCCCACCGCCGCGAGCATGCCCAAGGGCACGCCCACGGCGTGGATCGCCATCGACAGCGCCCCGTATCGCGCGCCTATCGCCAGCCCAAATACGGCCGCGAGTGCAACACCCTGCAAGCCCGTTGCCAAAGGTGAGTCCTGTGTGCCGCGCGCAGCAACGCTCGGCCCGTGGTCCATCGTCGAAGTCGTCATCGCTCGACGCTACGCGCCGAAAGTGCAGGGCATTCGGGGCCGGCGTGGAAAAACGTGGAGATACGGTGCAGGCGAGGTGCAGGCGCCGCTGCGGCCGGAAGCCGCCGCACTTTGCGCAGGCGTGCCCGGTCGCCGTCGATGATCTGGTACTCTGGGACTGATCGAAGATCGGGAGCCGCTAGCCGAATGTCCGGGGACGCACCTCGACTGAAGGAACGCCTTCCGGGTCAGCTCGACCCGGAACAGGCGATCGAGACCCGGCTCGACCGGAAGGAAGAGCTTCCACTCGACGTGGACGCTGCCGTCGTGACGGAACAGTCCGACGCCCGACCCGCGCTTCGGTGCCGCCCCGACGCAGGACCCAGCCCCAGCGGCTTTCGCCAGGTCGACGTGGGAGAGACCCTGGGGCGCGGCGGCATGGCCGTCGTGCGTTCTGGCAGGCAACTGGCGCTGGATCGGGCGGTCGCCGTCAAGGCGCTGCGTCCCGAGCGTTGCACGCAGGCGGACATCGACCGGCTGCTGCGCGAGGCCCGGATCACCGGTCGCCTCGAGCACCCCAACATCGATCGCATTCACGGTCGGTTTCTCGCTGGTCGGACTCACCGTCGTCGCCACCCGCGGGCGACAGATGCTCGAAAACCGCATCAACCGCACGAGCATTTCCATCATCGCGGCGGGCATGGCGGCGACCATCGTCTGGTGCTTGGGCGCAAGCTGGCTTGGCTTGGACATGCGCACAGTCGTCATCGGCTTCTTGTTGGTGTGCGCGCTCTTCGCCAGCGGCATGGCGACGCTGATGGACCCCTGGGGCACGGTCAGCGCCGTTGGTTTTGCGACGGCGTTCTTGGCGGCATGCTACGAGCCCAGCTGGACGCCCTACGCAGTGGTCGGCGGTAACCTGGTGCTGATCATCAACCAGATCGTGCTCAACATAGCGCTCGCGCGGCGTGGATTCCGCGCTCCCCCGGCGGTCCTCGCGGGTCCGGGCAAGGCGGCGGCCAAGAAGAGGACGCATTGACCGAATCGATCACACTGCATGCGTTTGGCGATCAAGACCGCAGCGGAAGGGTGCGCTGGGTCGCGGCGGAGCTACCTGTTCTGGCTCGCCGCCTTCGGGGAGACTACGGAGGCTCGCTTGGTGGAGTGCGCCGTGAGCCGAGCGGGCACCCTTGGGCCGGAGTACTTTTTGCTGCATCAGGAGACCCTGCGCTTCAAGCTCGGCGTGCTGGCGGCGCGTCTGCTGAAGGAGGGCATCGACCCGAGCGCCGTCGAGCCCTACTTCGGTCGCTTGCAGTCGCGGCCGTCGGCAGCGCAGAGTTGGAACTTCGCGAGCCTGCGATGACTGGTATTCGTCGTTGGGATGCGGTGTCGGTGCTCCTGGCCGCAGCCCTAGTCGGCGCATGCGCGGAGCCGTCGCCGGCTCTCCGGACACCGACCGACGAGACGGCTCGGCCCCCGGTCCCCGCCGCGTCGACGGCTGCCATCCAACCCAGCGCGTCTGCCGCGCCGAGTGCGTCTGCCCAGCCGACTGCCTCCGCCGCGCCGGGTGCGTCTGCCCGCCGACTGCCTCCGCCGCGCCGGGTGCGCCTGCCGCGCCGAGTGCGTCCGCCGCGCCCGAGTTGCCTCTCGCGCCTCCTCCAAAGCCCGCCATGTCGATCCGCTGGTCGTTTCACCTGCTGCGGATGGGGAAGCACCCCTCGACGTCATCGCGGCTCGAAGTCGACGAGCTCGGACAGGGCGAGTACCGCCATGACGAGTCGAATGGCGACCCGCTCCTCGGTCCCGTGGGCGGCGCCTTCGTCTGCCGAGGGCGTGTGCCGCCTGCACTTCACAAAAAGCTCGTCGAGTCGGGACGCGGTGTGGTGTCGGCCGGCGCTTGCACCAAGGGCCCGACAAAACGCGGCATGCCTTCGGTCTCGATCCGCGGCTCCTATGCGGGCACTGCCTTCGGATGCTCGGTGAACCGCGAAGCGCCTGCTCATCAGGCGTTCCACGCCGTGCGGGAGCAAGTCACGGCCGCGATCTGCAAGTGACCGACGCTTGGTGCCGTCATTTCTGCTGGTCGCTCTCGGCCCAGGCTTCCCGCAAGATTTCCGCGACCGCTTCGTACAGCGCCTCGGGGATTTCGTCGCCGATCTCGAGATCGGCGAGCGCCCGCGCGATGGGTACGTCGCGGACCACGGGCACGCCGTAGGCGTGGGCTGCCTCGACCATGCGCCGCGCGAGATCGCCTTGGCCCTGCGCCACGATCCGCGGCGCGCCCTCGCCGTCTTCTTCGTAGTGCAGCGCGGCTGCGAGGTGCGTGGGGTTCACGATCACGACGGTGGCGGTGCGCACGGCCGCGACAGTGGCGCTGGCCAACATCTCCTGGTGCGCGCGGTGCCGCGCCGCCTTCAGCTCGGGATCGCCCTCGCTCTCTTTGTATTCGCGCTTGACCTCGTCCTTGCTCATCCGGTTGCGGCGGATCCACGACTGCCGCACCACCAGCACGTCCACTCCCGCCAAAGCGAGGCCCACCAGCGCGGCTATCCAGCCCAGTTTCTCGAGCAGGTGACCCGCGACGACGGTGCCCTTGGCGGGCTCGCCGGTGCTCGCCGCCATGTCGGGCGCAAAGCTGAACAACAGCTTGGAGGCGAGGTAAGCCACGACCAGGGCGGCGATCAGGGCGCGCGCGACGCTGAATAGGCGCTCCCGGGAGACGAGGGACTTGATGCCCGAGGCGGGATTCAATTTGGAGAAATCTGGGCCGAGCTTCTTCCACGCCACGACGCCGCCGCTCTGAACCAGCGCCGTCACGCCTGCGGCCAATGCCGCTGCCGCAACGATGGGCAGCGACAGGCTCACCACGTCGAGCGCGATCGCGATCGGGGAGAAGGGCGTGGTCGGATTCTCGATGGCGCGGGGCAGGAGCGTGGCGGCGCGCGCCAAGGTCGCGGCGATGGCCGCCGGCGCGATGGCGACGGCCACCACGAACGCGACGCCCTGGGTCAGCGACTGCGAGATCGGGCTGTCGCCTCGCTCGCGCGCCTGGCGCAAGCGCCGGGGTGTGGGCTCCTCGCTCTTGTCGCTCACCGGTGTCGAGGGTCGGCTGCGAGGGTGGGCAGGTCAAGGAGCCGGAGTTCGAGAGGCGGCAGCACCTGGATACCGGCTGCAATGCTGGGATTTTGTCGCGAACTTCCATGGGCCTCGGGTTGACGACGCCGAGAGGCTATCTTTGGGGGCGATGCTCACTTTCAGCAAGGATGGGCCCACCGCCGACAAGCAGATGCGCGCGGTGATCTTCTACCTGACGACCTTCGGATACATCGATGGGGACTTCGATGCGTCCGAGAAGCACTTCGTCCGCGACTACGTCGCGAAGCTCGTTGCCCGCCGCGTGGAAAGCGCCGTGCCCGCCGAGGACGTTGCTCTCAGACAGGAGCTCACGATCAAGTTCACGAAGCACTTTCACGAGGTGTTCGAGGGCATCGATCACCAAGTGAAGGCGCTCTTCGACGAAGCCGTCGCGGCGGGCGAAAAGCAAGATGACTTCGTGCAGGCCAAGCTCAAGCTGCATTGCTTCGAGATATTCAAGGGTTTCGACGCGTCGAACCAAGAGCAGCTGATGGACACGATAGAGGAGCTGATCCGGGCTGACGGCCAGGTGCACCCGGCGGAAGCCAAGTTTCGTGGCGAGCTGGCGGATCTCTTGGAAGAGGACCTGGGCGTGCAGCTGATCGAGGACCCCACGGAACGGCCACCGGTCGCGATCGATTCCACTGATTCGCCGGTTCCGGTCACGGAAAACCATCCCTTCTTCGATCAGTTCGAGCACAACTACACGGCCGACAAGCAACGCTTGATGCAGCAGGTTCACGCGGACGAGGCGCTGATGGACCAGGTCATGGGCGTGCTCGACGCCCAGCGGGCCGCGGCGACCATGCGTCTGGCTGGCAAACAGAAAATCACGGAGTTTGCGGGGCAAGACCCGTTTCTGGATGGCCACGTGTACGTGTGCCCGACCAAACCCGGGCAAGACCACGAGCTGATCGTCGTGGGCGATTTGCACGGCTGCTACAGCTGCTTGAAGGCCGTGCTGATGCAGACCGACTTCTTCGAGAAGGTCGGCAAGTACCAGAACGATCCGGCGAATAACCCGAACCCCAAGCTGGTGCTGCTCGGTGACTACATCGACCGCGGTATGTTCAGTTACCAAGGCGTGCTGCGCTCGGCGATGCAGCTGTTCGCGACGGCACCGGAACACGTGATCATGCTGCGCGGCAATCACGAGTACTACGTGGAGCACGAAGGCAAGGTGTACGGCGCCGTTCGGCCGTCGGAAGCGATGAGCACGCTGAAGCCCCATCTGTCCCACGAGGTGTTCGCCCACTACATGAAGTTCTTCGACTCTCTGCCGAACATGTTCTTCTTCGAACGCTTCATGTTCGTGCACGGCGGCATCCCTCGGGACCTCACGCTGAAGGAAAAGTACAAGGACCTGTCCAGCCTCAACGACTGGGACATCCGCTTCGAGATGATGTGGAGCGATCCCTCGAGCGCAGACGTGATCCCCGCGTCGCTTCAGAAGCAGTCGGCGCGCTTTCCCTTCGGGCGGCTGCAGTGCCAGGCGTTCTTGCAGCGCATCGGCTGCCACACCCTGATCCGCGGGCACGAGAAGGTGGATGCCGGCTTCCAGCGCGTATACGACGACGACAATCAGTTGCTGATCACGCTATTTTCGGCCGGCGGAGCCACCAACGACGACCTGCCCGCGGACAGCAGCTACCGCAGCGTGGTGCCCATGGCGATGACGATCCGGTTCAAGGACGGCCAGGGCAAGATCACGCCGCTCACCATCGACTACGAGCGCTACAACGACCCGGAGAAGAACCGCTTCTTCAAGGCTCCTCCGGAAATCGAGCACCGCGCGGACTGATCCGGCGAGCGTCTTTCGGTCCGGCACGCGGCGCCGATGTGTCGTGACGAGCCGCCGCTGCCAGCTGGGGTCAGCCTCCCGCGCGACTACCGCCGAGCTGCGGCCGCTGCCGCGGTTCAGAACGGCAGCCCGGGGATCTTCCAGCCCTGCCCGCCGCTCGATCGCCACTGGGACGCCGTCTGTTGGATCACGGGCGTGCGGATCTGCGGCGGCGGGTGGGATCGTTCGAAGCCGAACACGATGTCGATGGGCGACATGGAGTCGAGGCCGGCGAAGAACTGCATGGTGAGCAGGCCGCCGCCCTCGGTCCAGTGGTAGGCGGGCGCGCGGCGCTTGCCGGCGGCCAGCACGTTGTTGGTGCCCGAGACGTCGGCGCCCAGCTCGTTCGGTTGATTGAAGAACGGGACCACGCTCGAGAGCACGTGACTCACCTCGGCGGCGGTGACGCCGCCACCTGTCGCAGTGCAGGGCAGGTGACCGAGATAGTGGTGGGCCAACTCGTGGCCGAGCACGAAGCCGACTTGTTCGTCCAAGAGCTCGTGCTGCCGCTTGACCTTGCGGCCGTCGGCGTCTTGCCCGGGATCGAAGAAACCCGCCGCGGGTCGGATGATCGGCTGGCCCGGCTTCTGGTTCTTGGCGATGAGCTGGATGTACTGACCGGTCTTCTGCGTGCCAAAGACCTCGTCGGTCGCTTTGCACCGGGCCAGGTGCGCTTCGATGTCGAGCAGCCCGTCGCTGATCGCCATCACGCTCTTGCCGCCCTTGGTGCAGGCGGCGAAGGCGTTCACCTCGCCCACGCGGTCGTCGACGATCAGCGGGATGCCGGAGACCTTCTGCGCGTTCGCCGGCTCGAGGGCGGCGGTGAGCTCTTGGATGACCGCCTGGGCGCGCCCGCGGAGAAACATCACGTCGGTGGCGTTGATCGGATCGTAGGCGACTGGCGGGAGCGGCGGCTGCGCGGGGTTCGTCGGCGCCGGGCCGGGTGCAGGCGGCTGTCCCGGCTGCTGCGGCGGATACCCGGGCGGGGGCTGCTGCCCGTATCCGGGTTGCCCGTAGCCCGGCGGGGGCTGCTGCCCGGGCGGGTAGCCCCCGTAGTACCCAGGTTGCTGGGGGTACTGCGGGCGAGAGTTCCCGCTCTCGAGCTCACAGCCGAGGGTGGCTGCTCCGAAGCAGCAGAGCACCAGGGCAAACGCGCGAAGCGGGCGGCGGCGGGTCATGGGGGCAGAATAGCAGGTGGGGCGGATCATCCCGAATCCATCTACGCCTGCGGGGATCCGAGCCTTCCCCAGGGGCGGATCCGCGGCTCGGTCACTATGCTCCGGCCAGCGTGGAGCTCAGGACACACGAATCGATCCGCGACGTTGGCGAGCAGATCTGGAATGGGCTCGGCGGCTCCGGGTCGCCAATGCTCTCGTTTTCCTGGCTCGACGCCCTGGAGACAACCGGGTGCGTGGGACCGGAGCGCGGGTGGTTGCCGATGCACGTGACGATCGAGGACGCAGGACGCGTCGTCGCGGCGGCGCCGGTTTATGTGAAAGGCAACAGCGAGGGCGAGTTCGTCTTCGATCACGCTTGGGCCAGTCACGCCGAGGGCCGTCTGGGCATCGACTACTACCCGAAGATCGTGGTTGCTGTTCCGTTCACGCCGGCCACCGGACCACGCTTGCTCGTCTCGGCGGGCGCCGACCGCGAGCTCGTCACGCGCGCGTTTGCCCAGGGGCTCGGGGCGCTGACCGAACGCATCGGCGCTTCGAGCGCCCACGTGCTGTTTCCGCCGGGCGACGAGGCCGACCTGCTCGAAGCTGCTGGCATGGCACGTCGCGCGGGCCTGCAGTTTCACTGGGAGAACGCCGGCTACGCCAGCTTCGACGACTTCTTGGGCGGCTTCTCTTCGAAGAAGCGCCATCAGCTCCGCCGCGAACGCCGGGAGGCCGCCAGTGAGGGCCTCGTCTTCGAGTCGCTGCTGGGCAAGGACCTATCGCCCGCGCGCATCGACGCCGTCTACGAGCTGTATCTGACCACTGTCGACAAGTTCGTCTGGGGTCGACGCTACTTGAACCGCGACTTCTTCCACGAAGTCTGCGCGAAGTTGGGCGACCGCGTGCACGTGGTGCTGGCCAGCGAGGCGAGCGGCGTGCCCATCGCGGGAGCGTTCAACTTGCTCGGCGACGACACGCTCTACGGTCGCTACTGGGGAGCGCACCAGGAGCGCCGCTTCTTGCACTTCGAGGTCTGCTACTACCGCGGCATCGACGAGTGCATCGCGCGCGGGCTCGCGCGCTTCGAGCCCGGTGCCGGCGGCGAGCACAAGGCGGCGCGGGGCTTCTTGCCCACCCTCACCCACAGCGCCCATTTCTTGGCGGACCGACGCTTGGATCTCGCCGTGCGGGACTACGTTCAGCGCGAACGTGCAGCCGTCGTTGAACACGTGGCTCGCGAGCGCGATCTCAGCCGCCGAGGCCGCTGAGGAAGAGCGCGTGCCACGAGAGCACGAGCAGCGCGGCGTGGTCCGTGCTCTCGGCGTCGCCGCCGCCCGGATTCGCCCAGCGCAAGAAGTAGCGGGCCTCGAGCCAGGGGCCGGCCGCTTTGCCGATCAAGGGCGCGCCGAGCCCGAGCGACAGCGCGGGGCCGCGTGCCGATCCGAAATCCGAGCCCGCGGGCTGAGCGAAGAAGGCGCCCGCGCCGACCGAGAGCGAGTCGATGATCAGATCCAAGGCCGCGGGACCCTGCTCGGCGTCGAGGGGCCAACGCAGGAGGAACAAAGGCCGGAGGTCCACGCCGAGGTCGGCGAAGCGCTCGGTCTCGCCGCGCCGACCGAGGGCGTCCGCGTAGCCGGCGTACACCCCGAGGGTCGAGTGGTAGTGGAGGGACAGCCGTGCTGCGCCGAGGGCCTGCTCCGACAGGGTCGCGACGCCGAGGCCCACGCCCGAATCGAGATCGCCATCGAAACGCCCGTAAACGCCGTCGCCGCGGCTCCGGTTCGACTCGGCGACCTCGCCCTTCAGGGTCGACGTCGTGGGCTCGCCGGGTTCCCAGCGCGTGGGTTCGGCGGCGCTCGCGGCGGGCACGAGCACGAGCAGCGCGGCGCCGACGGACCGCATGTCAGCTCCCCACGGCGCGTTCGATGGCCTCGCGCAGTTCCTCCGCGAAGACCAGCCGCACCCTCGCCATACGCTGTCCGCGCAGGCGTCCGAGCAAATAAGAGACGTCGCCGGGTCGCCGTGGCGCTCCGGTCGGGAAGATCACCGAGAGCGATCCGTCCGAGTCGTCGAAGGGCAGATCCGACGCGCAGTCGAGGCCCACGTAGACCTCGGGATCGAAGCCCGCCGCGCGGGCAACGTCGCGCGCGCGTTCGAGCAGCTCGCGACGGTTCTCCGGTTCGGCGTCGCCTGCGTACAGCTCGTAGGTCTTGAAGAGTTGCCGCGCGACCAAGCGCTGACACAAGTCGCGCAGGATGGGATCGGCCGCGCTCCGCCACTCCGAGATCGACGTCCAGAGCAGCGCGTCGTCGAGGGACAGATACTCGGCGAGGCGCGCGTCGCCGTCGCGCGCGAGGCTGGCGACGGCGGGCGGCACCATCGGGAGCCGGGTCCCGTCGACCAAGAGTTCGCGGACGCGCCCGAGGATACGCGCGAGCAACCACTCGCTCGCGCGACAGGTCTTGTGAAAGTAGACCTGCTGGAACATGAACAGGCGCGCCAAGATGAACGACTCGATGGCGGGCAGGCCCTTGGCACCGTCGATGGCCAAGGGCGGCGGCTGCCCGTCGGCGGCGGGCACGCCCAGGCAGAGGCTGCGCAGGAGCCAGTCGAGATCGAAGGATCCGTAGCCGACCCCGGTGAAGTAGGCGTCGCGCAGCAAGTAGTCGCAGCGATCGACGTCGAAGGTGCCGCTCACTGCCCGGGCCAAGAACGTGAGTTCGTGCCGACCGTGGACCAACTCGGCCACGCGCTCGGGCAGGGTGGAGTCGTAGCGGGTGAGGATGCGGTGCACGTCGGTGTCCGGATCCAGGATGATCCGGCTGGTCCAGGTCTCGTGGCGCGGTCCGTTCGGCAGCGCCTCCTCGAAGAGGTGCGAGAACGGACCGTGGCCCACGTCGTGCAGCAGCGCCGCGGCCAAGGCGTCGCGCGCGCGCTCCGTCGTGACACGCTGCCAGAAGGGCAGCGCGTCGTGGACCTGGCGCATGCGCCGAATGAAGCGAGTCATCACGAACGCTGCGCCGATGGCGTGCGAAAACCGCGTGTGGTCCGCGCCGGGGTAGGCGAGGGAAGCGAGACCGAGCTGGCGGATCCGGCGCAAGCGTTGCACTTCGCCGGCCTCGAGGAGTGCGGCGACGATGTCTTCTTCGTCCGTCTCGAATTCGACCAGTCCGTGGACGGGATCTCTGAGAATCAAGCCAGCCTCCGCCTGCGCTCTCGATGACTTAGCTCGGGATTGGCAAGGCTTAACAAGGACCAGGACAAAACGCGACCGGTTCCGGGGCCGGTGTACGTGCGTCGCCTACCTAGGCGGATGCCTGGACAACCTGGCCGATTCACGGTTTCCTTCGACCTAGCGAGAACTCTCTCCCTCGCTTCGCACCCCGCCATGAACGCATCGACCCCCAGCAGGAGCGCGCGGTCGCACTACGCGCTCAGGCTCGCGGACGTGCTCCGGCAGCTGCCGGATCGCGAGCTAGCGTCGCTGATCGAGCGGCTCGAGATCGTGGTCGACGAGGCCAAGCGCATCGACGTCGCCTCGCAGGTCGCGCGCTTCCTCGTCTCGCTACCCGAAGTGCGGGACCCCGCCGCCCACCTTCCCGCTGCGACGGCGGAGCTCTTCTTTCGGATCGCAGAGGCGAAGGGCGTGTTGGTGCTCGACGCGCTGCCCTCGGCGGTGGCGCCCCTGGTCCACCGCGGCCTGGTCTTCGCCCGCAGAGGCTCCCACGGGGGCGTCGAGCTCATCCTGCCCATCGCCTGCATGGTGCAGGTCAAGACCTGGCAGGGCGACGATCCGCGCGGCGCGCGCGCGCTCCTGGCGCAGGCCAGCCCCGAGGTCGCGGGCAGCATCGCGTCGCACTACCTGGGCCGACCCGCCACGCCGCCCATGGCGCTGTCGCTCGAGGCCGCCTGGGAGATGCTGAACGATCCTGCCGCGCTCGCCAAAGAGGTGGACGGCCTCGCGCCCCTCGAGCGCAAGCTGCTCAAGATGATCGAGAAGGTCGGCGGCGAGGTCGAGACCGAGGAGTTGCTCGATCTCGAGCGCGAACCGATGCGGCTGCGCGGCGCGACCGGCGCGAGCCCCTCGAGGCGAGGAGTCGGCTTCGCCCTCGAGCGCCGCGGCTTCCTAGTCCCGGTCTATCCCAACCGACACGTGATCCCCACCGAGGTCGCCGTCGTGGTCGGCGCGCAACGCCGAGCGGAGCGCGAGGCGCAGCGGCGCGAGATCTTGAGCTTCGTGCTCGCAGAAGACCACGCGCCGCGGCGCGCGCGCTTCGCCGAAGATCCGGTGCCGCTCGCCCTGGCCATGACCTTGGCCGTGCGGGACCCGTCCGTCGAGCTGCGCGCCGGAGTCGGAACCCCGCGGTCGCTGACCTCCAAGCTGGCGACTCGCTTCGGCAAGAGCTCCGAGGCGGTGGCGCTAGTCGCCGCGCTCAGCCGGGCCATGGGCCTGTGGGAGGGCTCGGTGATGAGCGTGAGCGCGCCGCCGGGCGCCAGCCGCGTCGGCGATCTCGGGCGGCTGCTCTTCGAGACCTGGCGGCGGGGTGGCGCGTGGGACGAAGCGCGGCCGGACGGTGAAGTGCTGCGTGTTTCTGCCGAGGTGCGCGAAGCCAGTGCGGTGGGCGTGATCCGTCAGATCGTGCTCGACGCCCTCGGAGAGCTGGGCGACGGCCGTTGGGCGCCGTGGGAAGCCGTCGCCGCGTTCGTGCGCGCCGACTCGCGGACCCCAGGGCTCGCCCGCTTGCTCGAACGCTGGGCGGGTCGCGCCGGCGTCGAGGCTTCGACGCCCGCCGATATCGCTCGCCGGATCGCCTGCGAGACGCTGCACGCCCTCGGCGTCGTCGACCTGGGCGACCCCAGCGACGACTCGGATCTTCCGACCCTGCGCATCACGCCGCGCGGGCGCGCTTACATCACGGGGACCGCGCTGCCCAACGCCGAAGCGCAGCGCGAAGTCGGCCGCTTCATCGACGGTCAGACCTTGCGCATTGGGCCCGCGGACAAGATTGGCCACGTCGTCGCCCTCTATCCCTTCATCGAAATCGGCTCCGTCGCCGGCACGCTCGACGCGAGCGTGAGCCAACACAGCTTGTCGTTGGCGCTGGCCGCGGGCTTCGAGGCTGACGACATCAAGGGTCGCCTCTTGGCCGTCGCTCAGCTCCCGGACCCCATCGAGCGCATTCTGACCCAGGCCTCGGCGGTGCTCGGGCGTGCGGAGTACGTGCCGACCCAGGGCTTCCTCTGGGTGGAGGACACCGAGATCCGCGAGATGCTGCGGACGCGCCGGCAGACCGCGGATCTGTTCGTCGATCCCTCGCCGCCGTCGGGGCTGTTGCTCACGCCCGGCACCGACGTCGAGCGTGTCGCGCGGCGCTGTCGCGCGCTCGGCATCGAGGTCGTCGTCGACGGCGAGGTCTATCGGACCCGCAGCCTGACGCCGCCGCCGCGCAACTCGAACCCCAGCCGTCGCACCGAACCGCCTGCGAGCAACATGAACCGGAAGAACACCGGGACCCGGCGCCGCTCGTCGTCGACGCACGCCGCCGCGACCACCTACAAGCGCAAACCCTGAGCGCTCAAGAGCTGTCGAAAATTCGACAGCTCTTTCACTTTGTCATCGGGGAGGCACGCGCCTCCCCGCCCCACCGAAGTGAATTCGTTGGGGCCCCACCCCACGCGACGCGCTGCGTGACAACCGACGGGTCGACGGGGTGGGCCGGCTCCGCCGGCTTGCGCTCCGCCATTCTGCGACAGAGCTTCAGGCGCCGAGGCGGCGCTGGACCCAGGCGTCGACGCCCGGCGAACGCGCGACGTGGCGGACCACACCGCCAGCGACGAAGACCTCCGCCGGCAGGGAGCGCCCGTTGTACTCGCTCGCCATCGTGAAGCCGTAGGCGCCCGCGTCGCGGATCACGACTTGCTCGGGGACCCTCGACCCGAGCGCGTGCAGACCGAAGTCGTCGGCGCTCTCGCAGACGGGACCCACCACCTGCCACTGTGCGCCCGGCGTCGCGGCGAGTACGGGTTCAATGCGGTGGCGCGCGCCGTAGAGCGCTGGGCGCACCAGATCGTTCATGCCCGCGTCGATCATGCACCAGCGGCGCGGGCCGCTCACCTTGGACTGGACCACCGACGCGACCAGCACGCCGAAGGGCGCGACCAGCGCGCGACCGGGCTCGACCACCAACGCGAGATCCCCGAGCTTTTCTCGATGCAAGAGCTCCAACGCCGCGCGGACAAAGGCGGGCGGTGGGTCCACGGCGCCGCCGCCGTAGTCGATGCCGAAGCCCCCGCCGAAATCGACGAACGCCAATGCCTTGCCCCTTGCGCGCAGGTCCTTCGCGGCCCCGCACACCACCCGCGCGCTCTCGAGGTAGGGCGCGGGCGACGCCAGCATCGAGCCGACGTGGGTGGAGAGCCCGTCGAGGCGAGTGGACGAGCCCGCTCGCTCGATCTCGGACAGCGCGGCGTGCAGGTCCCGCGCAACGATACCGAACTTGGCTTCGTCGTGGCCGGTGGCGATGTGCGCGTGGGAGTCGATCTCGACGTCGGGGTTGATGCGCAGGCTCACGCGAGCGGTCTTGCCGAGCGAGGCGGCTCGGGCCGCTACCCGCGGGATCTCCTCGACGCTCTCGATCTGAAGCGCGCGGATTTCTCGCGCGACGGCCAGATCGATCTCCCAGTCGAGCTTCGCGACGCCGCTCATCACGATCTGATCGGGTCGGATCCCGGCGCCGAGCGCCACCGAGAGCTCACCGCCGCTGACCACGTCGGCGCCGCCGCCTGCCTCTGCCACCGTGCGCACGATGCTCCCGGCTGTGTTGGCCTTGACCGCGTAGGCGACGAGCCCCGGCGCCGAACCGAAGGCCTCGACCAAGTCGCGGGTCGCGCGCGCGACCGCGTCGAGGTCGTAGAAGTAAGCCGGCGTAGCGACGCGGGCTTCCTGCAGGAGCTCCAAGAGGGTCCTCCCGCCCAGGGTGGCCTGCCCGCGCTCGTCCCGTCCAAAACCCGACATGGGCGGCCTTATAGCGCCTTTTCCCGAGCCTGGCCTGGTCCAGCGGCGGGTCCCGATCGGGCCCGCGCTGTGGCACCATGGGGCCCGATGTCCCTACGACGCGCCAAGATCGTCTGCACTCTGGGCCCCGCGGTGAACACCCCGGAGCGCATTGCCGACCTGATCGCCGCTGGCATGGACGTCGCTCGTCTGAATTTCTCCCACGGGACCCACGAAGATCACGGCCGCATGGTCGAGTTGATCCGTGCCGCGAGCGCGGCAGCGGGCAGGCCCGTCGCTATCTTGCAGGATCTGTGCGGACCGAAGATCCGCACCAGCACCCTGATGCCGCCGGCGCTCGAAGTCGGTCAGCATGTCGATTTGGTGTCCCGGAGCCAGGGCGACGCCAGCACCATCGGGGTCGACTACGATGGCCTGCACGAAGATCTCCGGGCCGGCGACCGCGTGTTGCTCGGCGACGGCCACGTGGAACTTCGCGTCGAGAGCGTGGCCGGGCAGCGCGTGACCGCGAAGGTCGAGCACGGCGGCGCGCTTCGGGCGCGCATGGGCGTGAACCTCCCGTCGCACCGCGTGCGCGTGACCGCGCTCACGGACAAGGACCGCGCAGACCTCGAGTTCGGCCTTGGCCTCGGCGTTGACTACGTCGCGCTGTCGTTCGTGCGGACCGCAGCCGATGTGGAAGAGCTCCGCGCGCTCTGCCTCGGTCATGGCCGGCCGACGCCCATCGTCGCCAAGATAGAGACGCCGAGCGCCGTCGAGCGCATCGAAGAGATCGCGCTGGCGGCCGACGCCGTCATGGTCGCCCGCGGCGATCTCGGCGTCGAGCTGCCGCCGGAGCGCGTGCCGGTGGTGCAGCGGCAGATCATCGGCGCCTGTCGCACCCTGAAGCGCCCCGTGATCGTGGCCACCGAGATGCTCCAGTCGATGGTCGACTCGCCGCGCCCCACGCGAGCCGAGGCCAGCGACGTGGCCGGGGCCGTGTACGGCGGCGCCGACGCGGTGATGCTCTCCGGCGAGACCGCCACCGGCAAGTTCCCGATCCGCGCCTGCCAGATGATGGACCGAATCATCCGCGAGGCGGAGGCGAGCCAGTTCTTCGATCCCCTGCCGTCGGCGCCGGGGAGCGAGACGGCCGAGGCCATCGCCGACGCGGCCTGCAGCATCGCCCGCGAGGTGGGGGCCCGGATCATCGTCGCCCTGACCGAGAGCGGGGGCACGGCGCGGCTGGTCTCGAAGGCGCGGCCGAGGGTGCCGATCCTGGCGCTTTCGCCCGACGAGCGGACGCTGCGCCGCCTCGCGCTATTCTGGGGGGTGTCGCCCCGCCCGATGGACGTCGTCACCGATCTGGAGCTCTTGACCGTTCGCACGCGCGCGATGTTGCTCGACGCGGGCATGGTGAAGGCCGGGGACCGCTTCGTGATCGTCTACGGTGCGCCGTTGGGCGAACGCGGCTCGACCAACGCGGTCCGCGTGGAACAGGTGAAGTGAGCCCGTTGACCATGCCGCTCATCGCCGATCAGATCCCGAAGCTCGAGAAGTACGAGGTGCTCGAGGAGATCGGTCACGGCGGCATGGCGACGGTGTACCGGGCGCGCGATCGGCGCTTGGCCCGAGACGTCGCCATCAAGGTCATCCACAAGCACCTGCGGGAGAACAAGGAAGTGGCGTTGCGTTTCGTGAGCGAAGCGCGGGCCGTCGCGAAGCTGAAGCACCCGAACATCGTCGAGGTCTACGACGTCTCGGAAGAAGACGACGACGAGCGCTATCTGGTCGTAGAGCTGGTGCCCGGCACCACGCTGCGCAAGCTGCTGGCCGAGCGTGATCACATGCCCTGCGAGATCGCGGCGGCCGTGGGCATCGAGATCGGCACGGCCCTCGATCACGCCCACCGGCAGGGCGTCATCCACCGAGACGTGAAGCCCGAGAACGTGCTCGTCGATCTCTCGGATCGCGTCCCGAGCAAGCGCAGCGCGTCGCAAGAGCGGCCCACCGACGCCGAGTCCGGACGGGTCAAGATCACCGACTTTGGCATCGCAAAGCTGCTCGACGCGCAGGGCGTCACCAGCACCGGTCAGGTGCTCGGCTCGCCGGCCCATATGGCGCCGGAGCAAATCGAGGGCGGCGACGTGACGGCCCGGGCTGACGTATTCGGCCTGGGAGTGCTGCTCTACGAGTGCATGGTCGGGCGGCTGCCCTTCGACGGCAAGAACCCGGCGCAGGTGCTGCGCAAGGTGCTCGACGGCACCTTCACGCCGCCGGAGCGCGCCCGACCCACCGTCGGCGCGGGCTTCAGCAAGATCGTCGAACGCGCGCTCAGCCGCGAAGCCGAGGCGCGCTACGCCAGCTGTGAAGAGGTGTGCGCCGCGCTCCGTCAGGAACTGACGTTGCTCGGCTTCGACAACCCGCGACGAGAGCTGGTGGAGTACCTGACCTCTGCCGAGTCCTACGCCGCAGACTACGAGCGTCGCGTCGTCACCCGCTTGGTAGATCTTGGAAAGGCCGCGCGGGCTGAGCGTCAAGCGCCCACGGCCGCGGCGTACTTCAACCGCGCACTGGCCTTCCGTCCCGACGACGCCGAGTTGCTGCGACAGGTCGCTGGCCTGGCGCAGCGCGAGCGTCGCCGGCGCTTGGGGACGCGGGCCGGCGCGCTGTTCGGCATCAGCCTGCTCCTCGGCGCCGCCGCCTACGGAATCAGTCGGCGCGCACGTCAGCCGGTCTTGAGCGTGCAGCCCGATCAACCCCCGGTGCGCTCGACCGATCCGGTCATCGCTCCCGAGGACCTCAGGCCGCAGCCGATCCGCACCGCCGAGCCGACTCCGAGCGCGGATCCGGTCACGGCGCCCAAGATCCCCGCCGGGCCGGCTCCAAGCGTAGCTAGCAAGACGCGGCCCGTGAAGATCGTCGTGTCGGGTGCCCGCGGCGGCGTCGTGCGCATCGACGGTACGCTTCACGCCGACTGGTACGGGAAGAAGTTCGAGCTTGCCATCGGCTCCCACACGCTCGAGGTGGTGCCGCCCGACAAGGACTGCTGCGAGAACCTGGGACCGAAGTCCTTTGAAGTGACCGCCGGTGAGGACGAACAAATCGTTTATGGAAGCGCTCCCCTCAAAGACGCCACGCTGGCGCTCAGCGGCGCCGAGGGTGCCTACGCGACCTGCCCCCTGCTCTTCTCCGGGAAGCTCTTCGCGCCGGGCTCGGTGAGGGTGAAGATCCCGGGCTCCGAGTCGGAGGTGAAGGGACAGTGCTCCATCCTTGGGCCCCCGGCCGGATCGCAGCCCAAGGTGGTGCAGGTGGTGCTCCTCCCAGGGAGGTTCCAGCAGCTCACGTGGGATGGAGGTTGACTCGCTCCGCGCCGCGGTCGAACCTTCGACGTCGGCGCGTCCCGAAACCTCGGAGGGGCCGCGGCCAAGATGCACCCGGCCCGATCTCGCACCCTCCTGTTCGCCTTCCTCGTGGGGCTCTCGTGTCTGTCGACAGGCGTGCTCGCGCAACCGTCCGGCGGGCTCAGCGATCAGACCGAGCTGGCGCGCGTCGTCACGCTCTACGACGCCGGCAAGTACGCCGAGTGCGTCAAGGAGTTCGCGACGCTGATCGGCGGGCAGCCGCCGAAGATCGACGATCCGGAGGTGCTCGAGCGCGCCCGCATCTACTACGCGGCCTGTCTGATCGGCAACGGTCAGGTCGCCGATTCCGAAGAGCAGATGCGAAAGGCGATCCGCCAGAACCCCCTGATGCGGCCGCCGGACAGCCTGGTATTTCCGGGGACGGTCATCGATCGGTTCTTCAGGGTGCGCGACTCGCTAGTAGACGAGATCAAGCGAGCCGAGGCCAAGGAGCTCCAGAAGCAGCGCGCCTCCGCCGCTGCCGCGTCGCGCCGGGCTGCTGCCGAGACGCGACGCGTCGAGCGCCTCGAAGCGCTGGCGAGCCGCGAGGTCGTCGTCAGCAAGAACGACCGCTGGGTCGCCGCCATCCCCTTCGGCGTCGGGCAGTTCCAGAATCGCGATCCCTGGCTCGGGTACCTCTTCCTCGGCTCCGAGGTGATCTTGGCGGGTACCGCCCTGGGCGCGATGGTGATCCAGCTCGATCTCAACGCCCGGGCCGACGACGATCCGCCGCCGGATCCCGATGACCTGAACCCGAAGTCCCAGGCCGCGTACCAGACCATGCTGATCACGAGCTGGGGTTTCCTGGGGGTCGCCACCATTGGAGTGCTGCAAGCTCAGCTCGCCTACGTGCCCGAGTTCCGGGACACGGTGAAGAAGCCCCTCAGCCCCGATCTGCGCCGTCCCCCGGAGAAGCCGGCAATCTCGTTCGTTCCCGTCGCTGCGCCGACCCATGGCGGGGGCACGTTGGGCGTCGTCGGTCGCTTCTGATGCGACCCCCGCCCGACCGGCTGGTCCCGGGCCTCGCTCTGGCGCTCGCGGCCGGAGTGTTCGCGCACGCTTGCGGTCGCCGCGTCGCGCCGCAGCAACACCCCGCCGGGCCAACGGCAGACGCCGCGGCTCCGCCGGTCAGCGCGTCGGCCGCCGCTCCCGAGCCCGGAGGCAACGTCGAGTTCTTGGTCCAGGACGAGCGCGGGCGCCCGATCCCCTGCAAGCTCACCTGGCTCGGGCGGGACGGGACTCCGACGCCGGACTTGGCCCTCGGCCTGCCCACTCGGATCGTCGACGGCGGCGTCGCCGCCAACCACCGGATCTTCTCCATGCATGGGCGAGGTTCGTTCGCCGTCCCGCCCGGCAGTTACGAACTCTTCGTGAGCCGCGGTCCGGAGTGGAGCTTGCACGTCGAGCAGATCACGGTCGGAGCGAAGGCGACCAAGCTCACCGCGACGCTCACGCACCTGATCGCGCGCGCCGGCTGGATCAGCGCCGACACCCACGTGCACGCGGATCCTTCTTGGGACTCCAAAGTGCCCCTGTCCGCTCGGGTGCACGAGTTCGTCAGCGAGGGCGTGGACGTATTGGTCGCCACCGACCACAACGTCGTGACCGACTATCGTCCCGAGATCGAACGGGCGGGTTCGAAGGAGCTCCTGGGCACGGTGGCCGGCGCCGAGATCAGCACCACCGACTGGGGCCACTTCGGAGCCTTTCCCTTGAGGCAGCAGAACGAATGGTGGGTGCTGCATCGGGTTCGCATGAAGGGCGCGAAGCCGGACGAGTTGCTCCGAGACGTGCGGCGTCATGGTCCGACGGCGCTGATCACGGTCAACCACCCGAGGCTGGGGAAGATGGGCTATTTTTCCATCGCTGGCTTCGATCCACGGACGGCGCTCTTCGGCCGGTCTCGAGTCTCCTTCGAATTCGACGCCATCGAGGTGATGAACGGCTCCAAACACGGCAGCTTCGAGGCTGTGGACCGGGTGATGGCGGATTGGTTCGGCCTGCTCCAGAACGGCAGGCGAGTCACCGCGGTCGGCAACTCGGACACCCACGGCATCGCCCTGAGCTACGCCGGCTACCCGCGCAACTACGTGCGGATGGACGAGGTGGGACCGGCGGTGGACGGCGAGCGACTGGCCGCCGCGATGCGCGAGGGAAGCTCGTTCTTCAGCTCCGGGCCCTTCATCGAGGCCAGTATCGATGACAAGAGCTTCGGACAGTTGGCCCGCGCCGTGGAGGGCAAGGTCACGCTGACGGTGCGGGTGCGCGCCGCGCCGTGGATCTCGGTCGCGCGCCTCCGGATCTACGCAAACGGCCGGCCCGTGACGGATTTGCCCATCGCGCCCAGCGAAGCCGTCGAGCGCTATTCCGAGAAGCTCGAGCTCGAAATGCTCGACGACGCGTTCGTGGTGGTGCGCGTGGACGGCGACCGCGAGTTGCCGCCGGTGGTGGGCGGGGTCAGCGGGGGCAAGCTCTTTCCCATCGCGGTCAGCAATCCCGATCTTCGTGGACGGCGACGGCGACGGAAGGTGGACGGCTCGTCGGGGCGGAGCCGCCGCCGCGCCGAAGTTGGGCCGGTGAGCGCTCAGCCCTGCTTCTGCGCCGCGATCAGCCAGAACCCACCCATGTACTTGAGCGGGCTGTCGCAGAGCGCTCGCTCTGCCGCGCGGAAGAAGCGCCGGCCGAGCGGGTGACGCATGACGCGCGCCGTCGGTGTGGCGACGCGGATGCCTCGTGAATCCACGATCTCGCAGCCCGGGGGCAGGAGCTTCGCGACCGTGCGCGGCGAATCGAAGCGGGTGAAGACGTGACCCTCGTGGGCCGCTTGGGCGATCTTGCCGTGCGGCGCCAGCTTCTTCGCGAGGCCGCGAATGCTGAAAGGATTGTAGAACTCGGCGATCAGGATGCCGCCAGGTCGGGTGACGCGCGCCATCTCCGAGAGGGCCACGCGGATCTCCGGCACGTGCGCCAGCACCTTGAACGAGCAGGTGACGTCGAAGCTCGAATGCGGGAAGGGCAGATCCGTCGCAGAGCCCTCCACCACGTCGAGCCCTCGGGCTCGGGCCTTCTCCAACATGCCCGGCGAAAGATCGAGCCCGCGCGCGGAGCCTGCGAAGCGAGCGATGCGCGACAGCACCAGGCCGGTGCCACATCCGATCTCGAGCACGTCGCGCCCGCGCCCGAAGCGCGCGACGAAGTCGGCCTCGAGCTCGTCGAGCAGGTCGTGGTAGCCGCCCGGATCGTTCTCGCCGCGGTGGTCCTCGTAACCCTCGCTGAAGGCGTCGTAGTAGGCGCGGTTCGATTCGTGACTGCCGGTGGCGTCCATCGAGGCGGAACCTGTCAACGAAACGCGGTCTGGGCAAGCGGAAGCTCGCCCAAAGGCCGAGGATCAGCCCCGAGGGGGGGGGTGCCCGGGGGTCGGCCCGCGGGGACCGGCCGCGGGCCGGGCCGCGTTTCCCGAGCACCTTTTCCCCAACTCGCGCGTATGAAGGAGTCGACCGATGGAGCGGATGGGCGAATACCTGGTGCGGCGGCTGGTCGGGGAGGGCGGCATGGGCAAGGTGTACGAGGCCGAAGAGCGCCTCTCGCACCGCCGAGTCGCTCTCAAAGTGCTGCGCCCGGAGCTGGCCGAGAGCGAGCAGGGCCGGCGGCTCTTCCTGAACGAGATGGCCATCATGGCCCAGCTCGATCACCCGAACGTGGTCCGTTGCCTCGCGTGCATCGAGGTCGACGACCGCCTGGTCATGGTTCTCGAGTACCTCGAAGGTCGCACGCTGCGCAGCCGCCTGAGCCAACGCCGGCCGCTGCCCTGGGACGAAGCGGTAGACATCGCGGTGCAGGTGGCGGCAGCCCTCGCCGCGGCGCATCGAGCGGAGCCCGCGATCGTGCATCGGGACCTGAAGCCCGAGAACGTGATGCTCCTGGCCGACGGCAGCGTCAAAGTGATGGACTTTGGCATCGCGAAGGTGGTGCAAGCGCTCAGCAAGACCACGACTCACAGCGTCGGTACGTTGCAGTACATGAGCCCCGAGCAGATCGACGCCAAGAGCATCGACGCGCGCAGCGACCTGTACGCGCTCGGGCTCCTGCTCTACGAGATGCTGACCGGAAAGCCGCCCTTCGAGTCGCCCTCGCCGCGCGAGTTGCTCGAGATGCAATGCACCCGTCCGCCGGCGCCGCTCGAAGGCGAGCTGAAGCAGGTGCTTCCCGAGGGCGTCGAGCGATTGCTCTTCGAGCTGCTCGAGAAGCACCCGGACGATCGGCCGGGATCCGCCGCGGATGTCCTGCACGAGCTCGAGCCGGTGCTCGCAACCGGCGGGGTCGCGCGGTCGGCCCCGCCCGCGCCGACGCCGGCTCGCCCGTCGACCCCGCCCCAGTCTGGCACGGCGCCGGCCCCGTCGAGCGGCCGGCCCGAACCGACCGTGCCCACATCCGCCAGGCCGATCGCCGCGAAACCAGCGGAAGTGCCCCTGCGCACGGGCCTCCTCATCGTGGTCTTGCTCAGCCTGATCGCGGGGCTGGCCACCTTCGTCGCCCGGGCGGCCACCTCGGACGGTCAGCCAGAACCCGCGGCCACCGCCCAGCCCCCTCGCGAAATCGCCCGCTGACGCCGGGGCGGGTGATTTTTCGGGGTGGCTCGGGCAGAGTCTCGGGCTCGGGGGCGAGCCCAAGTGACCGACGAACAGCGTTCTCATCGCTTGCCTTTGGTCGTGGGCTTCGCAGAGCTCGTCGACATCCCCGAGTGGAACGTGCGCCGCATGCGCGCCAAGCTCGACACCGGCGCTCGGTCCAGCGCGCTGCACGTCGAGAACGTGCAGGAGCTGCCTCATGGGCGCGTGCGCTTCGACGTGCGCCTGCACCGCAAGAAGCTCGATCGGCGCGTCACCGTCGAAGCGAAGGTGGTACGTCGAGGTCGCGTTCGTGCGTCCAGCGGCGAGTCCGAGCTGCGGCTCTTCGTGCGCGCGACGCTGCAAATTGGTCCGGTCGCCGAAGAGGTAGAGCTCAGCCTGGTCAGCCGTGAGCGCATGCGCTTCCGGATGCTGCTGGGGCGCTCGGCCCTGGCGCGACGCTTTCTGGTGGATGCCGGCAAGATCTACGTGCTGTCGAAGACCAAGCGGCGCGTTCGCTCGGTCGCACCGGAGTCGGCAGGGTGACGCTTCGCATCGTGATCCTGTCGCGCAGCCCGCGGGCCTACAGCACGCGGCGCCTCCGCGAGGCCTGCGTCGGCCGCGGACACTCGCCCAAGGTGCTCAATACCCTGCGCTTCAGCATGGGCATCGAGAAAGGGCACCCCAAGCTCTTCTTCAAGAACCGGCCGCTCCGGCGCTACGACGCGGTGATCCCGCGCATTGGCGCCTCGATCACCCTGTACGGAACCGCGGTGGTGCGCCAGTTCGAACAGATGGGCGTGTTCACGCTGGCGTCGTCCAACGCCATCAGCGTCTCCCGCGACAAGCTCCGCGGCACTCAGGTCCTGTCCCGCCACGACTTGGGCATTCCACCCACCGCCTTCGTGCGCGACCGCCGCAGCGTGCTGCACGCCATCGATCAGGTCGGTGGAGCACCGGTGATCATCAAGCTGCTCGAGGGCACCCAGGGCATCGGCGTGATCTTGGCCGACACCACCAAGATCGCCGAGGCGATCATCGAGACCTTGCAGAGCGCGCGCCAGAACGTCTTGATCCAGAAATTCGTGAGCGAGAGCCGTGGCCGCGACATCCGCGCGTTCGTGGTCGGCGATCGCGTCGTCGCGGCGATGCGCCGGCTGGCCCGGGACGAGGAGTACCGCGCCAACGTGCACCGGGGCGCCCGCGCGGAGCCGCTTCGACTCGAGCCGGCCTACGAGCGCGCCGCCATCCACGCCGCGCAGATCATGGGACTCCGCGTCGCAGGGGTCGATCTACTCGAGACGGCGGACGGTCCGCAGGTCTTGGAGGTGAACTCGTCACCCGGGCTCGAGGGCATAGAGGCCGCCACCGGCATCGACGTGGCCGATCACATCGTCGAGCACCTCGAGGAGCAGGTCGCCTTTCCGGAGGTCGATCTGCGCCAACGACTGACGCTCGAGGCGGGCTACGGCGTCGCCGAGCTTCAGGTGACCGCCGACTCGGCGCTGGCCGGTCGCACGCTGCGCGAGGCCGGGCTGCGGGACCGAGACGTGATGGTGCTCAGCATCCTGCGCGGGGGACTGACCATCCCGAACCCCCGGGGCGACCGCCAAATCCTGACCGGAGACGTGCTTTTGTGCTTCGGCAAGCGCCTGACCATGAAGAGCTACATCCGGCACGCGCGGTCGCGGCGGGCTCGCCGGGCGCGGGCCCGAGCCGCCGACCGCGGCGCCGGCTGAGATCCATCCGGCGGCTCGCACGTCACCAGGGACCAGAGTGTAAGGCCCGGTCCTCGGGGCCGTTCTCGGAAGGATCGCAGATGAAGGTGAAGAGCGTCGCAGCCCTCGCGGGCGCTGGCATGCTGCTCTCGAGCGTGTCCGTATGGTCCCTGACGGATCCGGCCCGATCCCTCGAGGTCGGCTCGGAGCTGCCCTCCGACGCGCCGCAGCCCATCCGACGACCCATCGACCAACCCCACTCGGGAGCGTCCTTCAGCAGCGGTCGAACCCTGGCCCTCGAGGGGCGGCTCGGTCACGCCAAGCTCTTGGCAGACACCGACAACTCGACGCTGCTGCTGGTCAACGTGACCGCCGACGAGGCCGACGCTCCATTCGCGCCGTCGCCGCTCAACCTGGCCATCGTGGTCGATCGTTCGGGTTCGATGAAGGGCCAGCGGATCCAGAACGCCATCGACGGAGCCCGGGGCATGGTCCGGAGACTCCGCGATGGAGACGTCGTGAGCCTGATCGCCTACAACCAAAGCGCCGAGGTGCTGGTCGCGCCCACCACGGTGGATTCCTCGTCGCGCGATCGGGTCAGCTCCGCCCTCGCGGGCATCACGCCCCAAGGCGACACCTGTATCTCCTGCGGGCTCGACGAAGGCATGGCTCAGCTCCGGCAGCGGAGCGGGATGCTCGATCGGATCTTGCTGCTCTCGGACGGCGAGCCCACGACAGGAGTGCGAGATCTGGAGGGCTTCCGCGCGCTGGGCGCGCGCATCCGCAACATGGGAGCGAGCATCAGCAGCGTGGGAGTCGACGTCGAGTACAACGAGCGCGTGATGAACGTGCTGGCCATCGAGTCCAATGGTCGGCATCACTTCGTCGAGAACGCCGGCGATCTGCCCCGCGTCTTCGACCAAGAACTCGAGACGCTGGCGAAGTCCATCGCGAAGAACGCCGAGGTGGCCATCGCGCTCGCCCCGGGTGTCGACGCCGAACGCGTCTTCGACCGCACCTTCCGCCGGGAGGGCAACCAGATCTTCGTTCCCCTCGGCAGCTTCAGCTCCGGCGAAGAAAAGACGCTGCTCATCGCCCTGCGCGTGCCGCGCGGAGCGAGCGGAGAACGGCCCATTGCGGAGGTGAGGCTGGCCTACGACGAGCTGGCAAAGGGATCGAGCGCGGGGCTTCACGAGGGCAGCCAGGGCAAGCTGAGCGCGCTCTACGTCGACGACCCGGAGAGCGTCAGCGAGCTCGATCCCGTGGTGCTCGCACGCATGCAACGCAGCCAGACCTCCGCGGTGCTGAACGAGGTCAACGAGCTCTACGCCGCGGGCCGGCCCGAGGAAGCGCGCCAGAAGCTCCGTTCGCAGCTGGATGCCCTCGGCCGGGAGCGCACTCGGGCGCTGGGGCGCGCACCGGCGCCGGCCAAGCCCGGCCTCGAAAAGGACTTCGCGGACCAGTCGGCCGCCCTCGGCAAGGCTGAACGCGGGCTCGCGCCGCCGGCTGCGCAGGGCGGCGACCCCGCGGCGGCGCAGCGTAAGGCCAAGGCGCAGGTCCGCGCCAACGCCACTCGAGCGCTCGACTTCGCCTTCTAGAACTCTCAGAGATCCGCGCCCGGCCGGTCCAGGCAAAGAATCTCGACCTTGACTTGTGAAACCGGCCCAGGCGCAGGAACATCCCGTCACAGGGACGCCTGGTAGAAACAGGCGGAGGAAACCATGAGCGAGAATCTCAAATCGGCGCGCGCGCGCACCATCACCAGGCTCGTGCTGGCGCTGCTCGGGCTCGCGTTGTTCGTTGCCGCGCTGTTGGCGGTGGCGTTGAAGAAAGCGCCACCCAGCAAGGCGTTGCCGATTCAGGCTCGGCTCGAGCTCGCGGCCGGTGAGGTCAGCGTGGATCTGGGGCAGGGACCGGCGCGAGCCGTGAGTGGGACGCCGCTGCTCTCCGACGCGAAGATCTCGACCCAGAAAGGCGCGCGCGCGCTGGTGAGGCTGCCCGATGGCTCACGCCTGTTCATGCGCTCCGAGAGCAGCATCGCCCTCGGTGCCGAGTCCGTGGTGCTCGAGCAGGGCGAATATTTTCTCGACGCACCGCCGACGGATCGCAAGCCCATGGTGCACCAGGTGGCGGGCACAGCGGTGACCGCGGCCGAAACCGGGGTGGCGATCCGGCGGGACGGCGCCGACGCGAGCATCTACGTGGCGCGCGGCATGGCCACGGTCACGGGCAAAGGCGGCCGCGCAGAGGTGAAGGCCGGCGAGCAGGCGACGGTGAAGGCCGACGCGGCGCCCGTGGTCGCTGCCCTCGCGTTCTGGGAAGACTGGACCGGCGGCATGGCGGACTTTGCCTCAGGGACGGGAGTGCCTGGAGCGGGCTCCGGGACCATCTACGGCGTGGACGTTGGTGCGGTGGCCGGCAGTCCGGCCCGGCGTCTCGAGGTGGCGCGGCAGAGTGTGCGCGCGGTGGTCCGCGAGGGGCTGAGCGAGACCGAGGTCGATCAGTCGTTCTTCAATCCCGGCGAGCGCGACGTCGAGGGCTGGTACTGGTTCACGGTGCCCGACGACGCGAGCGTCACGAGCTTCGCCCTCGAGACCAACGGCGTCTTGGTCGAGGGCGAGTTCATCGAGTCGAAAGAGGCCGCGGCGCAGTACGGCGCGGCGAAGAGCTCGGGGCACTCGCCGGCCATCCTCGAGTGGGTGGACGCCCGCAGCTACCGCGCGCGCATCTACCCCGTGCCCGCCGGCGGCGCCCGCCGCGTGGTCCTGCGTTACGTGCAGATCAACCCGTCCAACGACGGCAAGCTGAGCTACGTCTTCCCCATGGGCCGCGGAGATCCGGTCCGCATCGGCGAGTTCTCGCTGCGGGTCGATTTGGGCGAGGGCGGACCGAAGATGAAGCTCTCGACTTTGGCGGACGCCCGAGTCGAAGGCAACGGCAAGAGCGTGACCATGCGCCGCAGCGGCTACACGCCGCGGGCCGACTTCCAGCTCGAAGCGACCCTGCCCGAGCGCCGGCCGCCCCTGGCGGTCTCGCGCTACAAGGCTGACGGTGAGAGCGCCGACTACGTCATGGTGCGCTACACGCCCGATCTCGACTGGAAAGGCGTGAAGCAGCAGCGCGGCGACGTGGTCGTGGTCGTGGACACGTCTGCGGCGGGAGACGAGGCGTCACGGCAGCTCAAGACGGCGGCGGCGGAATCCATCTTGCGGGCGCTCTCGGACGACGACCGCTTTGCGCTGGTCGCCCTCGACGTGCAGCCGACCGTGCTGCACCCCAAAGACGGCATGGCGGCCGCCAGCGACGGCGAGATCGCCAAGGCGTTGGAGGCGCTCGCGGGGTACTCCGCGGGAGGTGCCACCGACCTCTCTGCCATGTTCGACGTGTCGCTGCAGCGCCTGCACGGCGCCGAGCAGCCCGCGGTGGTGTACGTGGGTGACGGCGTCGCGACCAGCGGCGAGTTGAGCGGCGAGCAAATCGTGGAGCGCCTGCGCCGAGCCCTCGGCACTTCGCGAGCGCGCCTGTTCACCGTCGGCGTCGGCTCCGAGGCGAATCATCCGCTGCTGAGCGAGCTGTCGCGCGCCGGGGGCGGGACGGCCTTCCGCGTGGACGAGGCCGAGCAGACCACGGCGCGTGCCCTCGAGCTGACCGCCGCGCTGAAGGTGCCGACCATCACCGATCTCGAGATCGATCTGGGAGCGGGTCTCGACGAGCCTTTCTCGACCGCCAGCGGCAAGGTCAGCCGCGGCCAAGAGGTCGTGGTGCTCGCCCGAACGCACCACGACTTGCCCAAGCGCGTGAAGGTCAAGGGACGCATCGGCGGCGAGCAGTTCTCGAAAGAGTACGAGGCCGAACGCGAGAAGAGCGTGATCGCGGAGTTCGTCCCGCGGCTGTGGGCGGCCGAGTACGTTCGGCGCTTGCTGGGCGGCGCCCAGGGCCCCGAGGCGGAGCGTGGACGCGTCGTCGCGCTCGGCCTCGAGTACGGGCTGATGACTCCCTTCACCAGCATCCTCGCCCTCGAGAGCGAGGCCGCGTACTACCAGATGGGCATCCAGCGCAAACGCAGCAAGCTCAGAGGCAAACAGCTGAGCCTGCTCGACGTCGATCCGGCCACCGAACGCCGGGTGGCCGAGCGGCACGCCGCGATCCTGCCACCGGGCTTCATGCCACTCGGCTGTAGCAAGCTCGATCTCTCGGGCTCGAGCGAGAACGAGTCCGCTCCCGCCAAGAGCAAGAGCGTGGCGCAAGCGCCAGGCGTGAGGGCCGCGCCGCCGTCGCCGGCGCAGGCGCAGGGCGCCGACATGGAGAATCAGGCAGATGAGAAATCCGAGGTGGCGACCACGCCGTCGCCGGTGGTCGCTGCGCCTACCGCCGCCGCGCCCGCCGAAGCCGAGGGGCTGCCGGCGTTTGCCGGAAAGGGCCGCGGTGGCGGCGGCCTCGGTGCGCTGCCGCGACCCGCGGGCATGCGGCCTGATGGGGACGACTATCGCGCGGGTCAGAAGACCGGAAAATTCGACGCGAAGCCCACGACGGAGCGCCTCAAGAAGCTCGCCCCTACGGACAAAGACGATCGAGACGGCGCCAAGTTGAAAGAGGAAGCCAAGCGGGTCGTGTCCGACGTGGAGCTGCCGAAGACCTGCAGCGACGCCGCCGCGCGCCCCATCGCGCAGCGCGTGCTCCTGTGGCAGAAGCGCCTGAAGACGACTCGGAGCCCGTCGGATCTCGTGCAGCGCCACGCAGCCGCCGCCGCGTCGTGCGAGCTGTCCGACTGGCGCGCCGAGCGCACCTTCCTCGATCTGATGCAGAAGCGCGTCGACGGCGAGGCCTCGGCGAGCCTGGTGCTCTCGCATTTCGCCGGGCGTCCCGAAGTGCAGAAGTTCTTGGCCAAGCTGATCCTGCGCCGCGCCGTGGATCCGCGTCTGGTGGCGGCCGTCGAGCGGGCGCTCTTCGGCATTGCGGTCGATTGGCCGAAGCTCGACCTCGAGCTTTCCGAGATCGGCGACGTGAACAAGCGCATCGACCGCGTGCGCGAGGCCATCGCCAAGGCTCCGGAAGATCCCAACGGCGGCGTGCGACTGGTCAAGCTCTTGGTCGAAGCCGACAAGAAGGACGAAGCCGTGGTGCTGGGCCGGCGACTCCGTGACCAAGGTCTGCTCACGCCGAGCATTGCGCGGCAGATCGGCGACGCGCTCGCGCGTGCGGGCCTGGCCGACGAGGCCGTGCGCACCTACTCGGAGATCGTCGAGTTCGATCCGGACGGCATCGACTCGCGCCGGCTGCTCGGCGACATCTATCTGGGACACGGCTGGTACGAGCCGGCCTATCGGCAGTACCGCACCCTGACCGAAACGGCGAAGGACGACGCGCTTGGGTGGCTGAGGCTGGCCGCAGCCGCCGCGGGCGCGGGCCGCGTGGACGAGGCGCTGCGTCTCGAGCGCAAGATCGCCAACGCGCAAGGTACGCCCGGCCCCACCGATCCTCGGCGCTGGGCCCGGATGCTCTCGGCCTCGCGTCTGGCGCGCTTGATCGAGAAGCCGCCGGCCGGCACGAACCCTGCGGCCGTGAAGCGCGAGCTCAAGGAGCTCCAGATCTTCAGCGGTCCGGGCAGGCTGGTGCTGCTGACCTGGGACGACTTGTCCGCCGATTTCGTGATCGTGACTCGGGTCGACGACAAGGACATGGGACTCGGAGAGACCACCGACGCGGCCAAGGCTGGGCTCTCGTCGGTGCTGCTCACGGGCGCCGACGCAGAGCGCGCCAGCTTCTTGGCGCGACTGCGCAGCGCCAAGAAGGATGCGCCAGTGAAGCTCGAGCGCCACGACGCGGTCTGGAACGGCAAGGACTTCCAGATCTCGTCCAAGGCCATCGAGCTCCCGAAGGACGCCAGCGAAGCTTTGCTGTGAACCTGCTCTTGCTCGACGCCGCCGAGCTCGACGCCGGCGACACCGTCACGCTCGCCGACGGGCGCGCGCGGCACCTTCGCGAGGTGCTGCGGGTGGTCCCCGGGCAGACGGTTCGTGCGGGCGTGGTCGACGGCCCGCTGGGCTTGGCCAGCGTGGTCGAAGTGCACGCGGATCGGGTGATGCTCGACGCCTCAGCGCTCCGATGCGCGGCGGTCCCCGCCCGGCCGCGCGTCGATCTCGTGCTCGCCATGCCGAGGCCAAAGGTGTTCGCTCGGCTCCTGTCGGCGCTCGCGGCGGTGGGCGTCGGGCGAGTGATGGTCACGAACGCTGCGAAGGTCGAGCGTTACTACTTCGACTGCCACCAGCTCGAGCCCGAGGCCATCCGACTTCGACTGATCGCCGGGCTGGTGCAGGCTCGCGACACACGAATGCCCCTGCTCACGTTGCATCGCTCGTTCCGAAAGTTGGTCGAGCACGAACTGCCGCAGGCCGAGCGACGCTTGCTCGCGGACGTCGATGATCGGCTGCCTCGGGTGGCGGCGGCTTGCGGTGATCTCGGCGCTGACGCCCGGGTGCTCGTCGCCGTCGGTCCCGAAGGCGGTTGGGTCGACATCGAGCGAGAGTTGCTGGCGCAAGCGGGATTCTCGCCGGTCAGCTTCGGGGCTCGGGTGCTGGCGGCCGACGTTGCCAGCGTGCTCGCGCTGGGCCTGGTCCACGACGCGCTCAGGCGCTGACCGTCACGGTCAGGCCCAGGGCCTCGATGCGCGCGGCGAAGGCCCGCAAGAGCTCGGGCTCGAGGGCGGCGAGCTCCGGAGCTTCGGGCTGAAACGACGGGCGCGCCAGCGAGTAGAGATGCACTCCGGCGATGGGCACGCCTTCGCCCTTCAGACGCGTCAAGGCCGCCAGGTAGGCTGCCTGCTCGGACTCGCACGGGGCCGCGCCGCTCCAGCGAAACCAGCAGGTTTGGATCCAGGTTGGGCACGCGCGGGCGGCGTGTCGCAGTTTGTCCAGGTGCTCCTCTGGACTCGCGTGACAGCTGTTGATGCGGAGCGCGCCTTCAGCGGTCGCGCTGTCGAGCTTGAACCAAACCTCTCCGCCGATCTCCGCCAGGCGGCGCAGCGTGACCTCGAGCTCGGGCTTGCCCAGCATCGATCCGTTGGTGATCAGGACTACCTTGATGTTGCCGAGCAGCGCGAAGGTCTCCAGCGACTTCGCCACCACCTCGACCGAGGCCGCGAAGTCGGGCGAGGTGGTCGGCTCGCCGTTGCCCGAGAACGCGACGTCGTTGAGGCGCCGGGCGCCGTCCGGCGCCGCCCGCTCCAGGAAGTCGCCGTTCACGACGGCGTCGAGCATCTCGTGGAGCTCGACCGCGAGCAGATCGAGGTCGATGGGCGGACCCTTGCCGAAGCCCAGCTCCGGGACCTGGCAGTAGACGCAGCGCCAGTTGCAGGCGTTGTTCGGGTTGAGGTTGACGCCGACGCTCACGCCCCCCGCCCGGCGCGACACGACGGGATACACGTAGCGCATGCCCATGACGTCGCGGGTGTGGTCGTTCACGGATAGGCGCCCGATGCGCTCGAGCTTCGAGGACATGTGGCCCCAGTCTAGGCGCAAAACAGCGGACTTCCCGCGGGCGGCTTGATTCCCCGGGCGGGCATGCTCTTCTGGGCCTTCCTCAATGTGCGGGTCTGGTGATCGAGCGGGGGCAGAGTGAGCGACGACGTACTCGCCCACGACGCCGGCCTGACGGCCGATACCGGATCACGTCCAGCGGATCCGATGATCGGCAGCACGCTCAAGGGCACCTACCAGGTTGTCCGAAAAATTGCGGAAGGCGGCATGGGCGTCGTGTACGAGGGCGAGCACGTTCGCCTCAAGCGCCGCGTCGCCATCAAGGTGCTGTTGTCCCAGTACGCACGACATCCTGAAGTCATCGCGCGCTTCCGTCGCGAAGCCGAGATCGTTGGCGGCCTCGGGCATCCCCACATCGTGCAGGTCTTCGACGTCGACGAGACCGAGAAGAAGGACCCCTTCTTGGTCATGGAGTACCTGGACGGCGAGACCTTGGCCGACCGACTCGAGCACGAACCTCGGGTGCCGCTCGCGACCGCGGTGCGCATCGCGGTGCAGGTCGCCTCCGCGCTGACCAGCACCCACGACAAGGAGATCGTCCACCGGGATCTGAAGCCCGAGAACGTGTTCTTGGTGAAGGTCACCGGTGAGAAAGAGTTTGCGAAGGTCCTCGACTTTGGCATCAGTAAGGTTCGCGGCGGCGGACCGCGGCTCACTCAGCAGAACATGGTGATCGGGACGCCCGCGTACATGGCGCCCGAGCAGGCGCGAGGTGAGCGGGAGCTGGACCACCGGGTAGACCAATTCGCGCTGGCGGCCATCACCTACGAGATGCTCGCGGGCCAATCGCCGTTCCCGGGCGAGGATCCGGTCGAGATCATGACGCGCGTCATCGCCGCGTCCCCGGTGCCGCTCGCGGAGGTGGCACCCTGGGTTCCGGCCGCTGTCGCCGGCATCGTCGCCCGAGGCATGGCCAAGCAGCCTGCGGAGCGCTTCCCGACCATCGCGGACTACGCCAGAGAGCTCGAGCACGCCGTGACTGGAGCGGAGATCGCGACCACGCTGCCGCCCGAAGAGCGCCGGACCGCGACCGCGCCGCCCGCCGGGGCCTACCGCGTGAATGCGGCGTCCGAGCCGGTGCCGGCCACCGCCGCCCAGGGCGAACGATCGACGCCGGAGCGGGCCCGCGTCGCCGCACGCGAGGCGCCCACCAGACAGGCCCCGTCGAGCCCTCCCGAGAAGCCGCCGCTGATCGCGTCCGGGCGGACTCCGCCGCCGATCGCGCCCGAGCATCGCGTCGAGCACGCGGGCCCGAAGGCCCGGGCGCCGAGCATTTCGCTGGCGCCGCCGCCGATCGCGCCCGAGCATCGCGTCGAGCACGCGGGCCCGATGAGCCGTCGGATGTCACGGCCTTCGCTCACGCCGGTGTCGCATCCGAAGCACCCGGTGCCGGTGCGCGAGCAGGCGGAGGTTCCCCTGAGCGTTCCGCCCTTCGAACGGATCTCTCGCATCCCCTCATCGCCGCCGAGCGGACCCCAATCGGGCCGCGCGCGGGTAGCGACCCCCAGCGCATCCTCCGACCCAAACGTGCTACGGGCGCAAGAAGCCCTCGAGGCCGCCCGTGCCGCAGTCAAGCTGGGCCGTCTCGACGACGCGGTCCGGCACGCGGAGCACATGCTCGAGCTGGCGGTGTTCGGCAAAGACGCCGCGGTCTACGAGGTGCTGCGCGCCGGCATGCCGGTGGTCGACCACATCTTCGAAGCGCGGCTCGGTCCCCTCGATCGGCGGCTCGAGGTCACGGCCGTCGCTCGCGACCCGAAGCAACTGAACCTCTCCAGCAAGGCGGCGTTTGTGCTCTCCTGCGCAGAGAACGGCGCGAGCATCCAAGCGGTCATCGACGCCAGCGGCATTCCCCGCCGCGACGTGATCCGCATGCTGGCGGGGCTGATGCGGCGCGGAGCGTTGGTGGCGCACTGAGCGAGGGGCGTTGGACTGACCGACTGAGAGGGTGAGAAGAAATCGGTTGAGCGTGCGCCGCCGGGAAATCGAGCGAGGGCGAGTCCCAGGCGCAGGGCGGGAGCGCGTGGGGCGCGACGCGATTCGGGTGGTCCGAGCGCGGAAGCAGAGCGGTGGCGGGGTCAGACGCCGAGTGTGATGGCGCGCAGGATGTCGTAGGTGAGCGCGAAGAGCGTCACGCTGGCCAGTGCCTTGTCGAGTCCCCGCAGGGTCAGCGAGTCGAGCCCGCGGTGCGTTTTGGCGTCCGCGTGGACGGTCTCGGCGGTCGCGGCCCGTTGCCGGTAGATCTGCTTGGCCTCGTCGGTGGCCATGCGCTGTCTCCAGGCGGCAACGGCTGCGCTGTCGGTATCCCTCGGCCGGTGAGGGTCAGAGCCGTCGTCGTCGCGGGGCTTGGGCAGCGGAGCGTAGACGGTGACGTTGCGCGCGGCCGCTTCGTCGATGGCTTCATGCTTCGCGTATCCCCCATCGACGAGGAGCTCTAGTGGCCGGACGCCCGTCCGCTTCTCGATCTGCTCGAGCATCGGAGTCGATTCGCCCATGTCGCTGCCGCGGTGGGTGACGGCGACACCGACGATGACCCGCGCGTCGTCGGCGGTCGTGGCGAGCTGCACGTTGTAGGCGGGCCGGAATCCTCCGTCGCCCATCTTCATCACCCGTGCCTGCGGATCGGTCGTCGACACTCGAGGGGTCGGGTCCTTGGCGCCGCTCTTGCTCTTGGTCTTCGTGACCCCGGGCAACTGCGCGAGCGCCGCGTCGAGCCGGTCCAGGCGATCCTGGGCCGCACGCTTCTGCGCCGCGGCTCGCCGCGAGCCGCTCTCGGTGTCTGCCGTGACCGCGGCCAGATGTGCACGAGCTTCCTGGCGCAGAGCCTCCAGCGTGGTGCCCTTGCGAAAAGAACACGCTCCGGCGCTGGCCCGTACGCGCGTGCCGTCCTGCGCGACACGCATGAGGTCCACCAGGTCGTGGCTCATGAGCAAGGCCAGCACCTGCGTGATCAGGTCGTCGAACACCTCGGCGTTGTGGCTGCGAAAGTCGCTGAGCGTGTGGTGGTTGAGCCTCACCCCGCCGCACAGCCACCGATAGGCGGCGTGCAGCTCGGTCAGGCGCTGGATCTCCCGAGCGCTGTTCTCGCCGTCGCTGGTGGCGTACACCCACAGGCTGAGCAAGAGCTTGGGGTCGATGGCCGGCGCTCCGGGGTTCGAGTCGCGTGCATCGATGCGAGCGTAGAGCTTCGAGAGGTCCAGGCGGTCGATCACCGCGGCGATGGCACGCACGGGGTGGTCGTGAGGTACCTGCGCGTCCAGATCGATGCGCCCCCAGCCGAGTTGCTCACGATGGGCCTGTCGAAGTCGGGCGCCGCGTTTCGGATCTGAGTGTGAAGAGCTCATCACGAACACTTCTATCCAATCGCGCGCGGGCAGCAGAGCGAGAATGCGTCGCCAGCGCGCTCGTGATGGGGGGCGGCCACCGACGGGCCGCAGTGCGCGCCTTCTACCCGTCGGCATTCGTGCCCACGGCGCTGCCGCTGCCGGGACCAAAGGCGGCATCCCGTGCACCCCCCCTTTGGTCGGGGGTGTGCACGAACCGTCTCAGGGAGTGAGTACCGCCAGCGCTCCGCGCAGCACTGGCTCGAGCTGCGGCTCGACTCCGAGCGAGCGCACCTGTTCGAGGGCTCGCCGCGCCTCGTGCCGCTTGAACCCCGAGTGAAGCAGAGCCGCCAGCACCTTCTCGAACACTTCGCTCTTCAGCTCGGCCGCAGTCCCCGCAGACACACCGCTCGCTTCCCGGCCCGCGCGAGCCTCCGAGACCTTCTTCCGGACGTGCTGCTCGCCGTAGACCTGTCGCGCCCGGTGGGCGTTGTGAGCCGAACAAAGCAAGCAGCAGTTATCCACTGTCGTTGGTCCTCCCATCGCGTACGGGTCGACGTGCTCGATGGTCAGGAAACCACTCGTGTTCAGCGTCCTGACTCGAGATGGCTCCTTGCGACTGTTCGCATCAGCGGACGGCGCTCCTCCGGCCCGGCCGGACGGTCTATTTTCGGAGCAGCGGCGTCCCTCGGCATCGACGAAGGTGCACTGGTTGCCATCCCGCTCCCGCACCGCGCGCTGGACCTCCACCGGCACGTGGCGCGAGCCGGCGCGAGTTTCACGGCGCTTGCGTGGCTGGCCCGCGCCCGCGCGGCGCTTCGTCTCCACGGCGATGAGCTGATCGATGGCTCGCTCGATCAGGGTCGCGAGATCCCCGCTCGGCACGGCGTGGCTGAGGAGGTTCCGGGCGTGTTCGAGCTTGTCGCGGAGCGTGGCACTGGCGGTGAATTCCACGCGGAAGCTCGTGGCCGAGAGCGGCTCGACACGAGGACGGTGCGCCGATGGCGGCGGCGCCGACAGCTCGGAGCCACCTGTCCCGGACATTGTTGATAACTCCGCTCGAGCTGGCTCGGGCCCGCTCGGGGTGATGGTCGCCGGTACGTCGGACCGGGGCGCCCACCGAGCGAGCAGCTCCTCGAGCTGCCGCTTCGACTTGCCGCGAGCCTCGGCGATGAGTCGATTGGCGTTGTCTTCCGTGAGGTGCCCGGAGAGCAGGAACAGTCCGGTCAGGTGGATGGCGCCGCTCGCGAGCTCGTCGAGGGCCTGGGGAAAACGCAGAACCAAGCGGGCGACACGGACTCGCTTGCTCGCGCCGTCCTCGGAGTAGCCGAGCCGCTCCACGCAGTACGCGAAGAGTGAGGAGCAGGCGTCCTCGAGGTAGAGCTTTCGGCGGTCGAGCTCCGCCAGGTGGAAGATGACGTCGGCAGAAGCCAGCTGCTCGGCGCTCACGGCGGAGGAGAGGCGCTCGCGAAGCTCGCGATTGGAGACCGAAGAGAGAGCGTGCATGCTTTCTGGCATAACACGCTGTTTTTTGGCCTCGCGGCCGACACGGTGAGCGCGTTTCACGCGTCCAAACGTGTCGCGCGTCGTCGCTCGAGCGAAACACGATGGGCGAGCTTCGTCGCGCAACAGAGAGGCCTTCGGTGACATGCCCGGCGAAGTGCGAGCCCGAGTCGCCTGGAAACGCGTCAAGAAAGAAATGGGGATGCGGTGCTCTTTCCCTCGTGACGCCGAGCGTGGGACGGTGCTTGCACGCCCCCCTCCAAGGGGCGTCCCTCGCCAGGGACTTCCAAGGGTCGTCCCTCGCCAGGGACTTCCAAGGGTCGTGCACGGGACGCCCCCTCAGGTCCTTGTCAGCGGCAGCGCAGTGGGTCCGGAACTGACGCTTGGCAGGACCGTTTCGCCTTCGAGCGCGGTAGAGCTCCGGGCGGGAAGGCGTCCAGGTCGGAAGCGCTCGCGCCCAGTCCGCGACACTGCTGCTCGCGGCTCCGCACAGACCCGACCCAGCGTCTCTCGCGCGCCTCGGCCCCATGCCGGCGACCCCGAAGCGCTGCCGGTGCTCCTTCCTTCGTGGGCGGCGGGGATTCTTTCACAGGCTCTGAGACGGAGGACGACGCTGCCGCTCGCGGCGCCGCACAGATCCGCCCCAGCGTCTCGCGGCGAATCAACCTGGGCTCTCGCCTCGCCCCGGTGCCGGCGACTCCGGAGCGCTGCCGGTGCTCCTTGCTTCGCGGTCGCTGGGGATTCCCTCACAGCCCCTGAGAGTTCCCAGGAAATCAATTGGTTGGCCTGCCCGTTCGTGGTACCTCGGCGCCCGTGAAGCGTCCTGTCGTGACCGCGCTCCTGCTGGGCCTGGCGCTCGTCCCGGCGCCGGCGCGCGCCGACGTTTCGTCGTGGCTCTACGTTGCACCGGGGTATTCGTGGACGAAGCAAGGCGATGAGGCCACCGCCTCGCAGCCCGCGCTGCAGCTCGACACCGGCCTCGGCACGTCGCCCAAGCACGCCATCATCTTCGGTGGCATCCTGCACTGGCAGACGCATTTCGGTCGGGGCACGGATCTCGGCCTCTTGATGCGTACGGCGACCCACGGCTTCGTCAACGGCGGCTGGGGGGCGGCGCTCGACCTCGGCGGCTACGAGCGATGGTGGGAGCTCGGCTCGGCTGGCGGCATGGGGCAGCTCGTGCTCGGCGCTCCCTGGGGCATCACCCTCGCGGCGGGCGCGGGCGCCGGCACCAACGACGGACGCCACTACAGTGCGACCATCGGCGTCGACTTGGCGCGACTCACGGTCTACCGGCGCACCGGCGATCGCTACTGGAAGAACCCGTTCCCGGCTTACAGGCCCGAAGAGGACTGACTCAGGCCGCGACCGGCGGCTTGCTGAGCCGTCGCGACGGCGCGGGCGGCAAGGTCGAGTGCAGCTGGTCGAACAGGAACTCGGTCAGCAGACCTTGGGACTTGTCGTCGATGTCCACGATCCGATAGGCAACCAGCTCGTTCTTGAGGCGGATCCGCCGCAGGAGCAGCGGCACGATGCCGCCGTCGAGCAGCAGACTCGCGGATACGTACTCGAAGGCGCTGTCCCGGATCCCCTTCGGCATGATGGCCAAGAGCCCGCTGTGAGACAGCTCGACGCAGCGGGCGAGGGTGCGGGTCCTGCCGCGAATCACCGCGAGGGGCAGGCTGATCTTGGTGCGGGGGCTGACGCGTCGCTCCATGGTTTTCCTCCGAGGGTCAACTGGATCGACACGGCCCGGCCGCGGCCTTGCAAATCGCTGGAATGACGGGCGATCGCGCCGATTGGCAGCTGCGCTCCGGCGGCCTAAATCTGCGCGTGGGAGTAGATTTTGTCGCCGAGCGTCGCAATCAGCCCCAGCTGCTGCTCGAGCCAGTCGAGGTGCTTCTCTTCGTCGACGAGCATGTGCTCCAAGAGCGCGCGGGACCCGTCGTCGCCCGCGCTGGCGGCGTGACCGACGGCTCCTCGCAGCTGGACGATGGCCCGGGTGACCAGCGCCTCGTCCCGCCGAAGCTGCTCGGTCGTCGAGGCGGGAGCGCTGACGGCGCCGGCGTCGCTCAGGTTGGGCGTGCCTTCGAGCAGCAAGATGCGGTGCAGAATCACCGCGGCGTGATCGGTCTCTTCATGGGAGTAGGCCTTCTCCGCGTCCCTGAGGCGAGTGAGTCCCCAGCGCTCGAAGGTCGCTGCCGCCAGCAGGTACTGCTTGTGCCCGGTGAGCTCGATTTGCAGGTACTCGTTCAAGAGCTCGATGACGCGAGAGTCGCCCTTCATGGCCTTCCTCTTCACAGCGAGCCGAGGGCGGCCACGAATCGATCGAGATCCGCGCGCTGGTGCAGCTCCGTCACCGCGACGAGCAAGCGGTTGTTCCAAGCCGGGTTCACTCGGCCGAGATCGAAGCCGGCCAGGATGCCCTGGGCTTCGAGCTTCTCGCAGACCTCGGCCGCCGTGCGGCGCTCGGTCTTGATCGCAAACTCGTTGAAGAAGGCCGCGTCTGCGAAGCCAGCTCCGTAGCCGTCGAGCTCGAGGATCCGACCCCTGAGGTAGGTGGCCTTGGCGAGACACTGCTTGGCGACCTCGATGAAGCCCTGCTTGCCGAGCAGGCTCGCGCGGATGGCCAGCGCCAGGGCGATCAGCCCCTGATTCGTGCAGATGTTGCTGGTCGCGCGATCGCGGCGGATGTGCTGCTCGCGCGTCGCGAGCGTGAGCACGTAACCGCGGCGTCCGGCCGCATCGACGGTCTCGCCTGCGACGCGTCCAGGGAGCTGCTGCAGGTACTGTCGATCTTGTCGGCACGCCAGCAGGCCGACACCGGGCCCGCCGAACTGCGGCGAGCAGGCCAGGGGCTGCCCTTCGCCGACCACGATGTCCGCGCCGAGCGCGCCCGGCGACTCGGCGATGGCGAGCGCATAGGGCTCGGGGCAGGTGACGACCAGGAGCGCGCCGTGGGCGTGCGCGGCCTCGGCGATCGGCGCGAGGTCGGTGAGCGGACCGAGAAAGCTCGGCGTGCTGACGATGACGGCGGCCACGTCGTCGGTGATGGAAGCCCGGAGCGCGGTCAGGCTCGAGCGTCCGTCTTCGCCCACTGGGATGTCCGTGAAGCCTGGCGTGGCGTCGCCCGAGAGATAGGTCGCCGTGGTGGCGCGGTACTCCGGGTGGACGCAGCCGGAGATCAAGATCTTGCTGCGTCGGGTCAGCCGCCGCGCCATCAGTGCGGCTTCGGCGGTGGCGCTCGCGCCGTCGTACAGGCTCGCGTTGGCCAGCGGCAGACCGTAGATCTCGCTGACGATGGTCTGGAACTCCCAGATCGCCTGCAGCGTGCCCTGAGCGACCTCGGGCTGGTACGGCGTGTACGCCGTATAGAACTCGCTGCGCAGCAGCAGCTGGTCGACGGCCGGCGGAATGTGGTGGCAATAGGCGCCGGCGCCCAGGAAGGACAGCATGCGCGCGCCGCCGTTGTTCTCGGCGAGCGCCGCCAGGTGGGCCATGAGGGCCGCCTCATCGAGGGGCGCGGGCACCTTCAGCGCCGCCTCGAGCCGCGCCTCTTTCGGGATGGTGGCGAACAGCTCGTCGACGCTCTGCTTGCCGATCACCGCGAGCATCTGCTCGATCTCGGCCGGGGTGTGCGGCAAGTAGCGCATCAGTGGGCGGACTCCGCGACGTGCTTCTCGTAGGCCGCGGCGTCGAGCAGGGTAGCGGCGTCGGCGTCCCAGTCGGCGGGTTCGATGGCGATCATCCACGCCTTGTCCCAGCAGTCCTCGTTGACGAGCTCGGGCTTGTTTTCGAGTTCGGCGTTCACGCGCGTGATCTTTCCGCTGATCGGAGCGAACAGGTCGCTCAAGGTCTTGACGCTCTCGATGGTCCCGAAGTTCTTGTTCGCCGTGACCGCGTCCCCCGGCTTCACGTCGATGTTGACCAGCGTGATGTCTCCGAGTTGCTCCACGGCGAAGGCCGTGATGCCGATCAGCACCTCGCTGCCCTCACGCTTCGCCCACTCGTGGTCCTTGGTGTACTTGCGGTCGTCCTTGACGTCGTTCGCGCTCATCGCTCGCTCGCTTCTCGGTTGAAGTGCCGGGTTGCTCTAGGTAGATTTGGGACGTTTGTAAAATGGGGTCTTGGCCACGACCGCAGCGACGGGCTTGCCGCGGCAGTCGACGCCGAAGGTCGTGCCGATCTCGTTCATCGCGCTGGGCAGGTAGCCGAGGCCGATGTTCTTGCCGACGGTCGGGCCCGGACCGCCCGAGGTGCACACGCCGACCACGGCGCCGGCGGTGTCCAGGAGCGGGTAGCCGTGCCGGGCGATGCCACGTCCGGTCATCTCGAAGCCCACCAGCTTGCGGGTCGGGCCGGCCTCCTTCACCGCGGCGATGGCGGCACGCCCGATGAAGTCGCCTTTGTCGAGCTTCACGGTCCAGGCCAGACCGGCCTCGATGGGGTTGGTGGTCTCGTCGATGTCGTTGCCGTAGAGCGAGAGGCGAGCCTCGAGCCGCAGCGTGTCGCGGGCGCCGAGGCCCGCAGGCGCGATGCCGAAGCCCTCCCCCGCGGCCATCAGCGCGCGCCAAAGGGCAGGCGCGTCGTCGGAGGCGCAGAAGATCTCGACCCCGTCTTCCCCGGTGTAACCGGTGCGGGCGACGGTCGCGGAAACCCCGGCGACCTTCCCGTCGCCGAATCGAAATGGGCCCAGGGCCCCGGCGACGTCCCCGAGGTCAGTGCCCGCCGCAGCGACCACGGCCAGGGCCTTGGGGCCTTGCAGCGCCACCAGCGCCAGCGAGTCGCTCACGTCCGAGAACTCGCAGTGGTCCTTGGCGGCGTGGGCAAAGTGCCGGCTGATCTTGTCGCGATTGGAAGCGTTGCACACCACCAAGATCCGGTCCGGGGCGCGTTTGTAGATGATCAGATCGTCCAGGATGGTGCCCTGCTCGTTGCAGCAGCAGGTGTACATCGCCTGGCCGGGCTCGACGCGCGCGAGGCTGTTGGTCACCAGGTAGTCGACGACGGAGGCGGCGTGCTCACCGTTGAGCTCGAGCTCGCCCATGTGCGAGACGTCGAAGAGACCCGCGCGCGTGCGCACGGCTTCGTGTTCGGCGCTGATGCCGGCGTACTGCACCGGCATCTCCCAACCTGCGAAGGGCACAATGCGCCCTTTCGCCTTCACGTGTTCGTCGTAGAGCGGCGTGCGCCTCAGCGAATCGGTCACGGCCGCTGGCGTACCGCGAACTCCACGCAGACGCTAGACTCTTCGGGAGTCAGCTACACTTGACCGTGACGGTGTGCATGTGGCCGGTGTCGGAGGAGTCCACGAACACGCTCTGGCCGGCCTTCAGGCTGGCGAAGTGGTTGGCGGTGAGCAGCACCTCGTGGTCGTGGTCGCCCGATCCCTTGACGCTGTAGGTCTTGTTCTGCGCCGCGTCGACATCGGCCTGCGAGACGCCCAGGCTGTGGCCGTGGTTGTTGCTGAACGAGCTGCTGCAGCTCTTGGTCCCGCCGCCGCCGCCGCCGCCGCCGTCGTCGTCGCCGCCGCAACCAGCGTTGGTCATGCCGAGCCCGAGGGCGCCGCCGACGGCCAAGAGCGCCGAACTCAAGAAATCTTTGCGTGTGAGCATGTTCCCGCCTCCTGCCCGAGAGGATGCCACGACCGGCCGGCGATCACTCCACCTTCTTGGGGTCGAGGGGCTTTCCGTCGGGAGTGAGGCCAGCCTTGCGCCAGCGGTCTTCGTCGCTGAGACCCGGCTCGAGCGGGGGCGGCGTGATGTCTTTGATGACCAGCCGCGCGCCCGCGCCGACTTTCAGCACCTCGAAGCGGTACACGCGATCGGGCTTGCCGGACTTGATGCGCGCTGCGGGGAAGACGGTGCGGGCTGCGCCGATTTCGACCCGCTCCGCGTCGACGCGCTCGCGCACGTAGTTGGCCACGGACTCGGCCGCGACGGCGCCGACGAAGAAGGCCTCGGCGGGGAATCGCTGGTCCAGGCGCATCTCGCGCGGGGCAACGAAACCCCACACTTCGGCGACTCCGGGCGCGAGCTCCCCGGGCGCGAGGCGGTCCATCGGCCTCGCCGAGCTCGACGCGCTGGGGCCGAACTCGATGCGCTGCTTGCTCTCGCAGCCCGGGAGCGCTCCGAAGGCGAGCCCGATCGCGAGCCCGATGGCGGTGGTTGGATTCACGGTGGGCGCGCTGATCACTCCACCAACGCGGCCCAGGAATCAATCCGGCTCGTCGACGGCGGCGTGGGCAGGTCGATTTCGATGCGCTCGGTCTGCGAGCCGTCGGTGACGTTGCCCTGGCCGGAGGTGTGCATGACGAGCTGGAACTTGCCTGGCGTCATGCTGGTGATCGAGGTGTGGGTCCCCGAGCCGAAGAAGCTGTCGGTCACGCCCTGCTCGGCGGTACACGAGGGCATCTGCGTGACGCCCACGCCGAAGATGATGCCCGCGTTGGCCAGCACCGCGGTGTTGTTGTCGATGAACTGCACCAGGTTGCCGCTGTCGGGCATGCGCGGCTTGCCGCCGTCGTCGAGATCGCTGACGGCGTTGCCGGCGGTCTTGGCCACGAGGTAGTCCATGCCCCAGACGCGGCTGGTCCCTTGACCGCAGGCGGTGCCCGAGTTGGAAGCCTCTGGCTTGTAACTGGTGAAGTAGAGGGCTCCGTTGAAGAGGGAGACCGGGCCGGTGACACGCTCTCCGTCGTCGAGCTGGACCAGCCAGTTGGCGCGTGACTCGTAGGCGGTGCCGCCAGCGTTCAGGCGCTCGAGCAGCGAGAAGGCGAAGTTCTTCTGGCCGGTCTGCGCCAAGAGCACGTCCTGCTCGCCGGTGGACACGGCGACGGTGACGTTGCCCAGGAGATCCACCGACAAGACCGGTGCCGTTGCGATGGGCTGGCCCGCGTCCCAACTCTGGCCGGCGTACAGGTCGAAGAACATCGCGAACTTCCACTGGTCCGGATCGGTTGCGGAGAGGTCCATGCGCCACAGCGTGCCGTCGCGGTCCCCCACGAACACGCGGTCGGTGACGGAGCCGGTGGTTCCGGGGAACGCCACCGGAATGCCGGTGATGGGCGAGTCGATGTCCACTTCGAGGGTGCGGCTCTTGCCGTCGAGCTTGCCCGCCTTGCTCTTGTCGGCCCGGAAGCTCCGGATCACCTCGCCCGTGTCGAGCCGAACGACCGTGATGGCCCGTGCTGCGTGGTTCTCCTTCTTGTCCTCGTATTCCGGGACCTCGACGCGAGGGGTGAAGCGGTTGTCCACGTTGGAGGGGGTCTGATCTTTGCGGTTCTTCTTCTGGGCGGCCTTCGGGGGATCCGGATCCTCGCCGCCCGGGAGGATGGCGACCGCGACCTCCTTCGCGCCGGTGCCGTCGTCGAAGAAGATCGTCGTGACCAGCGGCGTCGTGCCGCCGCGCCCGAAGAGCGGATCGCCGTCGTCGTACTCGGTGAGCTGCCAGAGGAACTTGGGGCCCTTCTTGGGGTCGACGTTGGGGACGGGATCGGTGACGTCGAGGGCAAAGTATCCGCCGCGGTTGCCGCCGAAGCTCTGCACCAGGATCGTCCGCCACTGGCCCAGGCCGCCTTGGGCGTCAGCCGCGCTGCGTTCGAACTTGAAGGTGCCGCTGCTCGGCGGGTCCTCCCGCGCGACCACGTCTTGGATGACTGGCACGCCGTCGAGCAGGGTCTGGTGCGCTGGCGGATACTCGCTCTGCACGGCGGGCAACACCGCCGGCGGCATGAAGGCCCAGAGCTCGTTGTTCTCGGCTTTGTCGACCAGCAGGGGGTCGCCGCTGGCGGGGTCACCCGAGGCCACCTTGAAGGCGTGCAAGAAGCCGTCGTTGGTGGAGGCGTAGAGCACGGTGTGGCGCTTGGCCTCTTTGAGCGCGAAGATCTGGTAGGACTCGTCGCGCAAGAGCTCGTCCGGGCGCGCGATCACGCGGGGCGTCGAGTGGAAGACGTCGCCGATCAAGTTGCAGCTCGCCGCGCCCGGAACCGGGCAGCGCGAGTACGACGACGTCGTGTCGAGCCCCGTGAGCCACTTGAGGTGGCGGTCGCGGCACTGGACGTCGGTCAAGAAGGTCGGGGGCGTTCCAGCGATTTTGCAGGTGGTGCCGTCGATCTTCATCGCCGCGGGCGGTGTGTTGTCGTTCCAGTTTTGCGCACCGCCCCAGACCGAGGTTCCGCCGTAGGTCCCGATGCCGTCCTTGTCCGTGCCGATGGTCGGGCGGATGCTGCGCTCGGAGTCGATCTTGCCGGCGTTGTCGGTGCCCACCACGGTCCAGAAGTTCCGTGTCGGGCCGTTGCCCGAGTTCACGTTGTGGACGAAGTCGTCGCCCTTGCTCGTGTCGAGGGGCTGCGGCGTCGGATCGACTGTCCCGGTGTTGACGTCGGGCACGCACATGAGGCGCTGGCGCTCGAGGATGCCCTTCCAGAGGCCGAACTGCGTGGGCTTGAAGGAGCTGTAGAAACGGAAGCCCGCGGGCCCCGTGCCCGAGGAGCCGCCCGGCACCGACGCAAATACCGGCAAGGTGCGGCTGGAGGTGGCCGCAGCGATCCCCGACAGGATGGACGAGAGCGCCGCGCGCAGCTCGTCTTTGTCGGCCGCGAAGAAGGCTCGCGTGGTCCCGCCGTTGTACGCGATGCGATTGAGCGAGCAGCAGGCCTGGAGCTGCGACTCAGCCGGGAACGTGGCGCACAGGCCCGCCACGTTCGACAGGTCGAACTGCGACAGATTCTTGCAGTCCACGTTGGTGGCGTTGGAAAGGGTGATGTTCGAGACGGCGAAGCCGATCACGAACACTGGCACTGCCTTGGCGCCGGCAGCCGTGGACAAGGTGAGCGCCGTGTCCTCGGGCTTCGGATAGGGGCAGTTGGGCTCGCACCAGGGGCGCAGGTCCATGTTCGGCTCGCCGTCCGAGAGCAAGATGACGTGGTTCTTGCGGCAGCCGCCGCCGACGAAGGGGTCGTTCTTGGGTCCGAGCTCTTTGCCGGGGCTCAGCGGATCTCGGGGTCGTGTCGTTCCAGAGGAACTCCCGCGCGTCGTCGAGCATGCCGGCGATGGGCGTCGCGCCGTAAGGCCGGGTCCCGAGCAGCACCTGCTGGATGCGATCGTTCTGCGTCTCGGGGTTGTCCGTGGGCTGCCTGAAGGTCATCAGACGACCCTCCCAGGGCAGCGCGGCGTTGTTGCGTGCACCGACCTCCATGTCCGCATCGACGGCGCAACCCACGGGCTTGCCCTGCTTCGAGCTGCCGAGGAAGTAGCTCCAGGCGCCGTCGCGCCCGTTCGGGTAGTTCGCCACGGTGCCGGCGTAGCCGTGCTTGGGGTCGGCGTGGGTGTCGAAGGTCATCAGCCCGAAGCGCACGCTCTTGCGGAAGGCGCCGTCGTCGAGCAGGCCGTCCGGATCTTGATCGAAGTTGCAGTTCTTGTTGATGTCGTCGTACTCGCGGAAGCGGATGTCTTCCCAATCGAAGGCGTTGGCCGGCAGGGTGCCCGGACCGGGCGCGCACTTCTTGCTCATGGGCCGGTGGTAGGGGTTCGAGTAGTAGCGGTCGGGCGGATCGGTGCCGCTGATGCTGTACTCGGTGTTGAACCCGGCGCCGTTCCTGTCGATGGACTCGCAGCGGTAGTCTTCGATCGATCCGGTCATCACCTCGACCAGCTCGATCCAGCGGCTCTTTTCGCTGACGTTGTTCTGGGTCGGGTTGCAAGACGGAAAGCTCGAACTCGACGACTTGTACTCCATGGACCCGGAGGTATCGACGAGCAGGAGCACGTTCGGCGGCGGAGGGTTGACGTCGACCTGCGCGCCGACGCGCGGTGCCGTGAGCACTGCGCCAAGCGCCAGCGCGGATCCGAGCAAAAGCCGGGAAGACTGCCTCATCGTTCTCTCCTCACCGCGGGACGTTCCTAAGAGTGACGTGCGAGCGCAGCGAGGTGACACTGGCCGACGTCGAAAGCGATTGTGTTGCGCACCACGGTTGAGCCGGATTGGCACCGATGGGGCGGATTTCGGGCGAAAGCCGTGAACGTGAGCTGCACGTCCCGGAAGGTGTTGGCGGGGTTGTTGCTCCCCACGGCCGAGCCGGGCGTGGGAGTGCTCTCGGCGGGGTCCGTCATCTCGACCACGAAGATGCCTTCCATCGCCGTCATGGCGCCGGTCAGGTCGAGCTTCGGCCCCAGGCTGCCGACGGCGTTGGTCTGTTGTTGCTCGAGCAGGAGCTTGCTCGGGAAGTGCGCGTCCACGCGCTTGCCGACGTCGGTGTAGAAGAGCTTGTAGCAGGGCAGGTACGTGATGCCCGCACCCAGGGCGGTCGCGTTGAGTTGCCTGTTCGCGAAGCACTCGTCGGTGCCAGTCGCGACCTTGTCGATGTAAGTCCGGGCTCCGCCGTCACCCACCTCGGCAGCCACCGCTCGCGCCGCGTACTCGGTCAAATAGGCCGTCTGCGACGCCTGGCGTCCGTAGCCTGCGGCTTGTTCGACCAGACTGGCGTTGCGCACGGCGAACACGCCGATGGCCGTGAGCAGCGTGATGGCGAGCACCACCACGAACACCGCGGCGCCGCGCTCGTTCGGGCTTCTGCGAATACGTCTAGGGGCCATCAGAAGAAAACCGCCGTCTGATTGTTGAGAGCCACGTCGGCCTGGACCGTGCGGACGCGAGCGAAGGGCGCCCCCGCGCTCGGCCCGAGGCCCACCCGGAAGAACTGGCCCGCGATGGGGGGGGCCGGGCTGGTGTCGCGGTCGGGCTCCTGCGACCTCACCGCGAGTCGCACCCGCACGGCGCGCACTCGCTGCGGGCCGTTGCTCTGGACGGCGATTTCGCCCACCAGATCGCCAGCTCGGGCCGAGATCGCCCCAGGGTTGCTGGCCGGGTACTCTTGCAGGGTCTGATCCGTCGTCGACGGCACCAGGTTGTCGGCGTGGGTGATGCCCAGCTTGAAATCCACCGCGTACTCCGAGATCAGCTCCTCGGTTCCGGCGATGAGCACGCCGGCGGTGTCGAGCTCGGCGCGGACCAGATCGAAACGCGTGGTCGAGTCGTAGGGGTGGCCGCCCGTGGAGTAGAGGGCAGCGTAGTTGGCGTTCGCCTGGATGTTGCGGAGGTCGTAGCGGACGAAATTGACGACGTTGACCACGGCGCCGGTCACGTTGCCCTTGAGGCCGCAGACGTTGCCGGCGCCCTGCCGGAACAAGAGGCCCGGTTGCTGCTCGAGGACCACGCGGGGGGTGAGCGCAGTCTCGACCCGATTGATGGTCCCGTACTGCACTTCGCCGGATTGGTCTTGGATGCGCAGCCCGCGCCCGCGCGCCGAGCCGAAGATGGCCTCGAGCATGGCTTGTTTGTTGGCCGAGGCGGCGTAGCCCATGCGCCCCAGGGGCCCGGTCAAGCTCTGCAAGTGCACGATGAACTCGTTGCCGACGACGTCCACGTTCCAGATCGGGAAGACCTCCGCTCCGGTGTAGCTGCCCATGACGATCAGCTCGTCCGGCGTGCGCCCGTTGTCGATCATGTGCTGGGAGAGCGCGGCGGGGGAGGTTCCCGGGAGGATGCGCAGCGGCGAGAGCCGGCGCAGCATGTAGGGGTAAGCCACCGGCGAGCCGCACAGGTTGGGATCCACCGTGATGTTGGGGCTCGAGAGAAACCCGGCGCGTCCTAGGTCGGCCTTGATGCGCTCGAAGCCCACCATCGACGCGAGCGTTGCGTCCGTGACCCGGGTCTCGCGGGTGTAGAAGCGGCCGGTCTGTCGCGAGATGGCGAAGACCGCCAGCGAGACGAAGAGCCCGCCGGTGACGGCGACCATCAGCTCGACGAGGGTGAAGCCCCGCCGGTGACCGCGGCGACGGGCTAGACGAAGGGTGGAGAGGGTGCCGATCGACATCACGGTGCGGTGTTCTGTTTGGCGGCGGAGGCCTGGTGGACGAAGTGATATTTGAGCCCGGCGTCGTCGACGAGGGCCGGCAAGGTAGCGGCGTCGCAAATCGGCTGGCCGTTGATGGGGGCGCCCTGACCGTCGCGCAACCAGAAGACCCGGACCTCGGTGCGGATCAGCCCGTTGCCGGTGGTCAGCCAGGGGTAGAGCGGCGACAGGCGGATGTGCGCGCAGAACACCGCTTGGCCGGAGTTGGCGTCCGAGACCGGGTTGCCCAGCGCATCGAAGCCCGCGCCAAAGGCGCGCACGCCGCTGTACGCCGGGCGAACCCACACGCCCGCGTTGTTCGTCACGAGCTGCAGCCAGGTCGTGTCGTTCAGATCGGGCGTCACGACCTTCGGCGAGGGGTGGTTCCAGGCCGCCGCGTCGGTGGTGAGTTGGTCGAGCCAGGCTTGGGCGACGTGGGTGGCGATGGTCAGATCCCGCGCGTGCTTGCTGGCGTGCACGGTGACCTTCTGCATCGCGATGACGCCCGACGCGCCGATGGCGAAGATGCTGATGGCCATCAGCAACTCGACGGCGGTGTAGCCGCGACGGAAGCGCGCCTTGACGCTCACAGCGACGCCTCCAAGGTTGCGGTGCCGAGCCGTGCGCTCCCGTTCGGGAGCACGAGCACCCAGCGCACCGGGCCGATGGGAACGCCCGATCCGGTGTCGACCCGTGAGAGCAATACGCGCGGAACGGCGGTGAGCGGCGTGAAGGGGCCGTTGGCCGCGTATCTCACGAATGCGCGCCCCATCGGGGTGAAGCACACGTCCATCACGGTTTGATCGGCGTTTCCCGGATTCCTGGCGCGGGCCCGGATGCTCTCGTACTCGGCGCGCCCTTTGAGCGTCAGGCCCCCGATGGCCTGGCTCTGCAGCGGAGCCGCGCCGGGAGTCCAGTCGGGCACGGTGCAGCTCGCGACGGGCATGCTGTCGCAGTCGGCGTTGCCGACCTCGCCCCGCACGGCCTCGCGCACGGTGAAGCGCCCCTCGTCGGTGTCGACAGTGCGATCGAAGCGCACCAGCACCGCCGAGCCGCGCCCCATGGCCCGCATGCGCGCGCCGCGGTAGAGGTTCGAGACCTCTTTGGCCGCGAACTGCGCCCGGCGCGAGCGCATCTGACCGCTGATGGTCGGGATCGCCAGGGCCGCCAGGGCGCCGATGATGATGACCACCACCATCAACTCGATGAGGGTGAAGCCCCGCCGGGGCCCCCCGCCGAGGCCCGCCAGCCGCCTGACACAATTTCGTACGCGCACCACCACGGGGCACCCAGGAGCAAGCCCTGTGCCGAGGCGGGCGAGCTGACCCCCTCGAATTTTCAGGTGATTCCAGGCGCGCTCCGGGGGCGGGGCAGTAAGGATTGCAGCGCTATGCAATCGTTTCAGAGCGGGGGCCGGCCCCCTCGGCCGAACAATTGCCTGTGCGCCCTCCTCGTTCTAAGTCCGCCCCATGCGGTACGCCCCCCTCTTCGCGCTGGTCCTTTTCTGCGGTTGCGACAAGAAGCAGCCCCCGGAAGCCGAGAGGGGCGCGGCGCCGCCACCCATCCAGAGCAGCAAGCCAGGGACCTGCGCCAGCGGCGGTGGAACCGTCTCCGACAAGGTCTCGGCGGGCATGTTCGCGCGGACGGCCGGGGACTACTGCGTGGATCCCAACGGCGAGACCCGCGCCTACGGTGAGAACGCCCCGGCCAACCTGGACAAGGTCTGCACGGAGCTCTTCGACGGCGAGTGCGAGGTCTACAAAAGCTTCGGCCTGAAGCGCGTGGTGACTCTGCGCTACGTGGACGGCAAGGGCTCTCCGGGAGCCGTCAACGTGAACCTCTCGCACTTCGCCAGCAAGGACGGCGCCTACGCGTTCTTCACCAAGCGCGTCGTGGCCGACGCCGATCCGGTGGAGTCGGCGCCGGCGAAGCTCGAAGCCGGCGGCGCCGCCGCGGCCGGGACGGGCATCGCCTACGTTTGGCGAGGCGAGTACGTGGTCGAGCTCTCGTACACCAACGAGGTCGAGGCGCCCGATCAGCTCAAGCAGAGCGCGGCCAAGGCCATCCCGCCCATCGCCAAGGCACTCGGAGAGAAGATCGGCGGCGACAAGGAGCCGCCCAAGGCGGTCGTCGCCCTGCCCGCCGCGGGCCTGCTGCCCATGGGCATCTCCTTCACCACCGGGGACGCGCTGGGCATCTCCGGCGTCGGCGTCGGCGCCATCGGTTACTACAAAGACGGCGCCAAGCGCTGGCGCACGCTCTCCGTGGCGCGAACCGACGAAGCCGCTGCCAAGGACGTGATCTCGACCCTGAAGAAGGTCGACGGCGCGAAGGCGCTCAAGGGCACCACCTACGACGCCATCAGCTTCGACCGGCGCGACGACGACGCGAGCCCAAAGATCACCTGGATGATCTGCCGCAAGGGCGATCAGGTCTTTGGCATCGGCGACGAGGAGTACGTGGTCACGGCCACCATGGCCGCAGCCGAAGTCCAAAAGGTCAGCCTGACCGAGGCCGAGAAGGCCGAGCACCTGAAGAAGCTCTGCGATGCCAAGTGAGCGCGGCTGATCCGCCGCGCATTCTCTGGGGCCTCGAAGGGCCTCGAACAGCTTCCGTAGTGACCCCCGCGGACTCGTGGTAGCAGAGCCGGCGTGGACTTCGAGCTATCCGAACAACACCAATTGCTCCGCGCCAGCGTGCGCGAGTTCTGCGAACGCGAGGTGCGCCCGCACGCCAAGCAGTGGGACGAAGACGAGCGCTTCCCCCACGAGATCGTGCCGAAGCTCGCGGAGCTCGGCCTGCTCGGGATCCGCATCCCCGAAGAGTACGGCGGCGCGGCGATGGACACGCTCTCGTACGCGATCTGCGTCGAGGAGTGCGCGCGCGTCGACGGTTCGCTCGCGCTCACCGTGGCCAGCCACAACGGGCTCGGCACCAGCCACATTCTGAGCTTCGGCAGCGACGCACAGAAACGCAAGTACCTGCCGAAGGCCGCGAGCGGCGAGTGGCTGGCGGCCTGGGCGCTCACCGAACCCGGGTCGGGCTCGGACAGCGCCGGCATGCAGACGACGGCGGTGCGCGACGGCGATGATTGGCTGATCAACGGCACCAAGATGTTCATCACGCAGGGCTCCGTCGGCGGCTTCTGCGTCGTGCTCGCGCGAACGAACAAGGCCGTGCCGCCCCAGCGAGGGATCACCGCATTCGTCGTCGACCGCGGCACAGCTGGGTTTTCCGCCAGCAAGAAGCTCGAGAAGTACGGCTGTCGCTCCAGCGACACCGTGGAGCTCACCTTCGACAACGTACGGGTGCCGGACGACAGCCGCGTCGGCGCCGTGGACCAGGGCTTCTACGACACGATGAAGATCCTCGATCGCGGCCGCATCAGCATCGCGGCCATGGCGCTCGGGCTCGGGCGTGGCGCGCTCGGTGCAGCCCTGGAATACGCCAAGGACCGCCGGGCCTTCGGCAAGGCGATCGCCGAGTTTCAGGCCATTCAGTGGAAGCTCGCGGACTCGCAGACCGAGCTCGACGCGGCCGAGCTCCTGATCCGGCGCGCGGCGTGGCTCTGCGATCTCGGACGGCCCTACGCGCCCGAGGCGTCCATGGCCAAGCTCTTCGCCAGCGAGGCCGCGACGCGGGCCTGCAACGAGGCGCTACAGATCCACGGCGGCTACGGCTACACGCGAGAGTTCGACGTCGAGCGCCACCTGCGTGACGTGAAGCTGTGCGAGATCGGCGAAGGCACCAGCGAAGTGCAGCGCATGGTGATCGCCAAGCACATGCTGCGCTGAGCTACTCGGTGCGCTGGATGATGTGAAAGCCGAAGGGGCTCTCGATCACTTCGGAGATCTGACCTGGTTCCAGGCTAAAGGCAGCGTTCTCGAACTCCTTGACCATCACGCCACGGGGGAATCGTCCCAGCGTGCCGCCGCGCGCCCCTGCGCCCGGCTCATCCGAGTATTCGCCGACCAGCTTGGCGAAGTCTTCGCCGGCACGTGCGCGCTTCAGGGCCTCGCCCGCCCGCAGCTTGGCTTCTTCTTTGCTGCGCGTGATGGTGTCGGGTGCGCGCATGCCGCCGCGGTGCATCACCAAGACGTGGCGTGCGGCGATGGTCTCGGGGCGCGCGGCCGTGGTCGTGCTCTGGCCCTCTTCGCCCTCATTCTGGATGGGAGTAGCCGGCGGCACGCCGAGGGGCGGCCAGACTTGCTGGACCGCCCCGCGTGGGGGCTCGCTCGGCGCTTCGTGCGTGGTGAGCACGCAGCCGCCGAGCACGAGCCCCAGGGCGAGAGTGAAGGCGCCCCGCACTGTCACTCCGTGCGCTTGATCACGTGATAGCCAAAGTCGGTCTCGACCAGGCCCGACAGTCCGCCGACCTTCAGCTTGAACGCCGCGTCCGAGAAGGGCTTGACCATCATCTGACGCGAGAACTTGCCGAGCTGGCCCTTGCGGTCCCCGGCGCCGGGTTCATCCGAGTACTCGCTGACCAGCGTGTCGAAACTCGCGCCGCTCTTCGCCTTCTTGAGCGCTTCTTCGGCGCGAGCTTTGGCCTGCTCCTTGGTCCGCTCGACGGTCGGAGCAGCGCGCATGCTGCCCTTGTACTGCACGAGCAGGTGCTGCGCGGCGATCTGAGCCGGCTCGCTGGCTTCCGCGGCGGCGGTGGGTTCTTCGCCCGCACTGCCGGCGTCGGCCTTCTTGGAGAAGACGCCCAGGGCGCCCATCACGCCCAGCGAGATGAGGGCGATCATGACCGCCCACGGCAGCCAGTTCGGGAGCCCATCGTCGGCGGCCGGCGGTGCCGGCTTCTTTGCCTGGCGAATCGCCGGGCGCGACCGACCTTGGCTGGCGCTTGGTGCGGGCTTGTGGCTGCTGGCTCCACGCTTCGACCTCGGCGGTGGTGGAGGCGCGTCGTCGCCGTCGTCGTCGTCGTCGTCGTCGTCGTCGTCGTCGTCGTCGTCGTCGTCCGGAGGCGTTGCCGACTTGCCCGTCGGCTTCGGCAACGGTTTGTCGTCGTCGTCGTCGTCGTCGTCGTCGTCGTCGTCCGACTCAGGGCTTGCGCCCTTCTTGGCCCACGGCGGTTCCGCAGTGGGGAGCGCGGGTTTCGTCTTGTCGTCCTTGTCGTCTTGCTTCTTTGACATCGTGCTCAGCCAATCTCCGCCCAGGCATTGGTGATGACCGCGTCGTCACGCCCGCCGGCAAACACCGAAATCGCAAGCTTGCCTCCGTCGAGGGCGACCGCTTCGGTGCGGATCGCCTCACCCGGCCAGACGGGCTTGCGGAACTGAACCGTGAAGCGCTTGAGCTTCCCGGCGTCACCGCCACACGAGTTCTTCACGATGGCTCGGCAAGCGTGCCCGTAGGTGCAGAGCCCGTGCAAAATCGGACCCTGGGGGAAGCCCACCATCGCCGCGAAATCCGGATCGGCGTGAAGTGGGTTCAGATCTCCCGAGAGACGGTAGAGCAAGGCTTGCTCGGGGCTCGTCTGCTCCTCGAAGCTCCAGGTCCGCGGCGAGTCTTTCGGAGCGCTGGGGACTGCTTCCCGAGGCGGGGGCGGACCACCGAAGCCGCCGGCGCCGCGGTACAGGATCGACCACTCGGTGTCGAAGCATGGCTCGCCGTTGGCTTCGGTCGTGGTCTTCACGGTGACCGCCGCCATCTTCTTCATGTCGTACATGCCCGTGATGGTCGCCACCGTCTTCATCGTGCCTTCGGAGGGGATGGGCCGGTGCATGATCACCGTCTGACCGCCGTGCACGACCATCGCTAGGTTGCCTTGGGTCTTGACCAGCGCGTCGCCGAGGGCTGCGTAGGCGGGGACCACTCCGAAGGTCGGGTACACCTTCGGGCCCTTGGCCTCGTACAGGTACTCGAGCTCGTCGCGTTTCGCGCCGATGCCGAGCGCGTACAGCACGACGGTCTTCCAGTCGTACTTGAACTCGTAAGCGGGCGTCGTGTAGCCGACGGTGGACGTGTCGAGACTCATCAAACCTCTCCTTTGGCCCTGGGGCGGCGAAGCGTTACTGGCCCGCCCGCCTCGCGTCAACGACAGGTTGTAGCGGAATTGCGTTGCCGCGCCTCAGCCCCGAGGCAGATGCTCCGGCGGTGGCCGGCTTGCTCGGAGAGGTGGCGGAGGTGCTCGCCAAGAGCGGGGTCGATTTGTCCCGCCTGGGCCTCGCGTGGGCGCGCGTTGCCCCGACCGTCGCGTTGGTGCCGGCCTTCGGTCTCCGGGCGTTTCCGGCGCCGGCGCGCGCGACACTGGGGCTGGCCCTCGCGCTGGTCGTGGCCCCCGGGCTGCCGGGGCTGACGTCGACCGGACTGCCGTGGCCCGTCGCGCTCGTGGTCGAAGCCGCTCGGGGCCTCCCCATTGCTATCGGCGCCTCCGCGGCGCTGTGGGCAGCCACGATGGCGGGAGGCGTCATCGATGATCTCCGGGGTGCTCGCGAGTCGAGCTCACTGCCAAACGTCGAGAGCGGCGCGACGCCCCTGGGTGCTCTGCTCTCGCTGCTCGCCGCCATCATGTTCCTCGAAGGCGGTGGTCCCACCCGAGTGCTCAGCGCGCTCGGGCGACCGGATCTGGGCTTCTCGGAGCCGTTGATCGGCGCCATCGCCAACCTGAGCGGCGGAGTCGAAGTCGCGCTCGCGGTGGCCACGCCGCTGCTCGTGGCTTCGATGGTGGTCGAGGTCGCGAGCTCCCTGGTTGCGCGCGCCGCGAGTCCGGCCTTCATCCAGCCCTTGCTCGCGCCATTGCGCTCGATCGTCCTGCTCGGGGTGACCGCGCTGGTGCTCGAGCGCATGCTCGAACTCATCGCTTTGTCGATCTCGGTTCAGAGCGGCACGCGGTAGGCCAGGTTGATCCCGAAGCTCACCAAGTTGACCTGACCGCGCAGCGACGCCTCGTCTCCGAAGGGTGAGCGCGAGGGGTATTCGGGCAGAAACCAGCTGCCGTAGCGCAACGCCGCACCCGCGGACCAGCTCGGTGAAAACAGGTAGGCAGCGCCGGCGGCCACGCCGACCGTGTAGCCCTCGGTGCGAATCGTCACGCCGCGGGGTCCCACCAGAGCCTTGTCCGTCTTGCCTTGGGTCGACTCGAAGCGATCGCTGACCACGACCAGACCCCCGCTGAGTCCTGCCCAGGCCTCGAAGGTGGGTGAGGTGAAGGCGTAGTAGCGCGCGGTGCCTTCGACCGTGAAGTAGCGCCGCGCGTGGTCGCGGGAGACTCCCGGCGGATCTTCTCGAGGTGCGTCGGTCGTCGGCGTCAATCCGAGCAAGAGGCCGGCGCCAGCTGCGAAGTAGCGGTTCGCGCGGAAGATCTGCCAGGCCTCGAGACCCAGGCTCGAGTCGCCCCGGCTGCAGCCCGCGATGCTCGGCTCGACGCAGACCTCGGCATCCGGCAACACGAGCCAGCCGAGACCGAACTCGGCCATGCCCATCAATCGGTCGGGCGCAAGAATGCCGGAAGGATGCGGCTGCTCCGCGTCATGGGCGGCCGTGACTCGCGGAGCGAGTATGAAGCAAGCGAGCATTGCGCCGCTCAGAAACCTCACAGCCAACGACCTCCAATCGCGAGCAGCAGCAAGGTCGCTCCGAGCACCACCACGGCCAACAGCCAGCGCTTGTCGGGGTCGACGGGCAGATCGTCCGCGGTGGGCTCGGCGGCCTTCGGCCGTGGCTCCGTCGGGTCTCGAGCATCCGCGCCCACCGGCAGCGCCTGGGTGCGATCGATGCTCCTCAGCGCCAGCGCACGCCCGGCGCCGCCCAGGAGCGTCGACGAAAATGCCAGGTCATCCGGCGACAGCCCACCGCTTCGTGCCGCGTCCACCAGTTGCTTGCCCAGTTCCCGGGCAGTGCCCGCGCGATCCTGCGGGTCCTTGCTCAAGTTCAGCGCAATGACCTCGGCGATGGCCGCGGGCACATAGGCAGCGCGAGGCACGCTCCGGAGGTCCGGCGCCGGCTGGGTCGTGTGTTTGATCAAGATGGCGACCGGGCTCTGGTCCTCGAAAGGCGTCGTTCCCGACAGGCATTCGAACAACAGCACCGCGAGCGAGTAGACGTCACTCTCGGCCGTGGCCGTCTTGCCTTGGGCGCCTTCGGGTGAAACGTAGCGCGCAGTGCCGAAGATGGCGCCGGCCTGGGTGGCGATAGAAGCGTCCGCGCGTTCGATGCGCGCGACGCCGAAGTCCAGCACCTTGACGAAATCGGGATCCTCGCCGCGTCGGACCAGCATCACATTTTCGGGCTTGATGTCTCGGTGGACGATGCCTTGGGCGTGCGCCTCGCCGACGGCGTCGCAGCACTGCAGCACCACGTGCAGCGCGCGTGGCAGACTCAGCGCGCCCCCGGCGGCTGCGAGGGCAGATCGGAGTGAGATCCCGTCGAGGTGCTCCATCACCAAGAAAGCCTCCCCGCCCACTTCGGGACCGACCTCGGGCAGGCGACCAGTCGACAACATGTGCACGACGTTGGGGTGCACGAGGCGACTGGCGATGCGCGCTTCGCGCTCGAAGCGCGCGACCACGGTGGGGCTCGAGAGCAGATCTCGGTGCAAGACCTTGACCGCGACCAGACGATCCATGCTGGCCTGCCGAGCGCGGTACACGCGGCCCATGGCCCCGATGCCGATGAGTTGCTCGAGCCGGATGTCGGCGTCGATGCACGCCCCGAGGTAGGGGTCGTCACCGACCGGGAGCTTCTTTGCACCGAGTGGCGTGCCGTCGCCGGGGCAAAAGATGACCCCGCCTCCGTAGCGCTCCCCACAGCGCGAGCAAACTCGGTCGGGCTCCGCCATTTCGGGCAGGGTAGCACGCGAGGGCTCGAATTCGTCTCGGCGCCCCTGGCGGATTCCCTACAGCCGAGGGCGCTGTTATAGGGCGGCGCTCGTGCTCTCTCCGGAGTTGATCCGAAACATCGTACTGAACCTCGTCCCGATGGTGCTGTCGCTGTCGGTGCACGAGTTCGCGCACGCCGTCGTCGCCGACAAGTTGGGCGACGACACGCCCCGCCGGCAGGGCAGGCTCACGCTCTCCCCGCTGGAGCACTACGACGTGTTCGGGACGATTCTGGTGCCGGTGGCGGCGGTGCTCTTCGGCGGGTTCTCGTTCATCGGTTGGGCCCGTCCGGTGCAAGTCACCCCCTCGGCCTTCAACCGACGGATCTCGATGCGGAGCGGGATGGTGCTGGTCGCCATCGCAGGGCCGCTTTCGAACCTGGCCCTGGCAACACTCTCGGTGGCGGCGCTCGCGCTGATCATGCGGGTCAGCCCGGAGATGATGTTTGCGCAGGACGGCCGGGGCGCCTTGGTGTATCTGCTGCGCGCGATGTACGTTCTGAACGTCGGCCTGTTCGTGTTCAACTTGCTGCCAATCCCACCGCTGGATGGCAGCCGGCTCCTGCCGCGCCGGTTGGACTCGCTTCAGGAGACCCTCGCCCCGATGTCGATCTTGCTCCTGCTCATGGTCCTGTACAGCAACGTGCTCCGCACCTGGCTCATCGAGCGCCCCGTCCGATTCGTGGGCGGCGGGCTCGAGAGCCTCTTCGCGCTGCCCGCGAGGGTCCTGTCGTGAGTGCGGCGGACGAGGCGCCTCCGCCGGCCCCCGCAGAGAGCCGCGCCGACGCCGCCCGCCGAGTCGCCGAAGAGCTCGCGGCCGAACGCGGGGTCCACGCCTATCGCGTTCAGCTCGAGAACTTCGAAGGTCCGCTCGACCTCCTGCTGCACTTGATCCAGCAGCATGAGCTGGACGTGATGAACATCCCCATCGGGTTCGTGACCGAGAAGTACCTCGAATACATCCTGCTGATGCAGGAGGTGAACATCGACATCGCGAGCGAGTACTTGGTGATGGCGGCGACCCTGACCCACATCAAGTCGAAGCTGCTCTTGCCGCCGGATCCGAGCGCCCCGGACGACGAAGAGCCGGAGGTCGAGGACGACCCGCGGTTCGAGCTCGTGCGACGGCTGCTGGAGTACCAGAAGTACAAGCTGGTAGCTCAGCAGCTCGCCGACCGGTCGATCTTCGGACGCGATGTCTTCGGCCGCGGCCTCGCGGGACCGCAGGCGGAGGGGCAGGCGCCACTAGCGCCCATCAGCCTGTTCAAACTCCTGGACTCATTTCAGGTGGTGCTCCGCCGGGCCAAGACCCAAATCGATCACGAGATCCAGCTCGATCGCCTCAGCATCAGCGAGCGCATCAACCAGCTCGCCGACGTTCTGCGCGAGAGAGTGAAGCTCACCTTCGAGCAGCTCTTCGACGGCCAGACCACCCGCGCCGACCTGGTCGTGACCTTCCTTGCGCTACTCGAGATGACGCGTCTTCGAATGACGCTGCTCTCGCAGGACGAGGCCCTGGGCCCGATCTTCGTGGAGCTCGCGGTGCGAGACGACGAAGCCATGGCCATTGCAGAAGCCGCGACCCACAGCCTTGGAACAGATGGCGTCGCTCCCGAGACTGAAACCGAAGCCGAGACCGAAGCCGAGACCGAAGCCGAGACCGAAGCCGAGGCGGATGAGCCCGCCGAGGCGACGCCGGTGCTCGATGTCGCAGATCAAGACTCCCCGCTCCCCGACGAAGAGAAGAAAGAGGACACCGACTGATGGCCAGGAAGACCACTGCGAAGGCGCGAGACTCCCGCCCCGAGCAGACACCCCCGGTTCGGGCGAAGCGCGACGAGCGCGCTCGCGGCGAAAGCGCCAAGGCCGGGGCCCCGACGAAGAAGCAGGCGCCACCGGCGAAGAAGGCGCTACCGGCGAAGAAGGCCCCGACGAAGAACCAGCCGCCACCGGCGAAGAAGGCCCCGACGAAGAAGCAGGCGCCACCGGTGAAGAAGGCCCCGACGAAGAAGCAGGCGCCACCGGTGAAGAAGGCCCCGACGAAGAAGCAGGCGCCACCGGCGAAGAAGGCGCCACCGGCGAAGAAGGCGCCACCGGCGAAGAAGGCGCTGGCAGTGGAGCAGGCGCCACCGGCGAAGAAGGCTCCGGCAGCGAAGCAGGCGCCACCGGCGAAGCAGGCGCCGGCAGTGAAGCAGGCGCCACCGGCGAAGAAGCAAGTGCCTGCGACGAAGCAGGTTGCGCCTGGTCGAGCCGACGCTGACCGGATGGCCGGGGAGGCGTTTTCCGAAGAGCCGGTGCCCGAGAGTGGGGAGGGTCCGCGTGTGAAGCGCGCGGGGGGCCCAAGACTCGCGATCGCCGAGCGTGTTGACGCGGAGCTGCTCGAGCCCGACGCCGAGCAGCCGAGCGGGGGCGAGTCGGAAGCGCCTTCAACGGCGCCGACGCTCGACGACGCCGCGCTGCTCGACGAGTCGAGCGTGGAAGACACGCGCGCGTTTCTGAAGGGTCTGCTCGAGGCGCTGATCTTCGTCAGCGACCATCCGCTCAGCACCAAGGAGCTGGCGCGAGCAGCGAAGATCGACAAGAAGCGCACCGAAGAGCTGGTCGAGGAGCTGGCCTTGGAGAGCGCGACCCGGGGCGTGCGCATCGAAGAGGTGGCGGGCGGGCTGGTGCTCCGTTCCAATCCGCTCTACGCGACCTACGTTCGCAACTTCGTTTCCATGCGGCCCGTACGGCTCTCGAGAGCGCAGCTCGAGACGTTGGCGATTATCGCGTACCGGCAGCCACTCACGCGCCCCGAGGTCGACGACATCCGGGGGGTGGATTCGGGCCCGGTGCTGAAGGGCCTGTTGGAGCGAGACTTGGTGAAGATCTTGGGCAAGAAAGACGAGCCGGGGCGACCGATGCTGTACGGGACCACGTCGACGTTCCTCGAACTGTTCAGCATGCAGTCGCTCCGGGACCTGCCGACTCTCAAAGAGTTCACGGAGCTCAGCGAGGAGTCGCGATCGGTGTTCGAGCGCGAGATCGGCGAGGATGCTCCGGAGGGTCCCGTCGATCTGTCTCCGGGCAGTGCCGCGCCGGCAGATCCGCCGGCGGAGGGCGACAGTTCCGCGCCAAAGTACCTGGACGACGGACAGGACTCCGCCGATGACCAGCGGACGAGTGGGCTTCCGCCGCCGACCGACGCTGGCGAGGGTGGCGAGGAGGTGCCGGTGCGCGACGACGACGGCGGCAGCGGCGGCGGCAGCTCCAGCGACGACGACGACGACGACGACGACGACGACGACGACGACGACGACGACGACGACAGCGACGACAGCGACGACGACAGCGACGACGACAGCGACGACGACGACGACGACGACGACGACGACGACGACGGCGACGGCGACGGCGAGAGCGCGAGCGACGGGGGCAGCCCCAGCGACGGCGAGAGCGCGAGCGACGGGGGCAGCCCCAGCCCCAGCCCCAGCCCCAGCGACGACGACGACGACGACGACGACGACGACGACGACGACGACGACGACGACGACGACGACGACGACGACGACGACGACGACGACGAGTGACCGTTACGGGATCTCGCCGGCCGCGGTCGGCCACCCGTTGAGACCGCTGGCGTCGGCCTCGCCGGCGGGTCTCGCCGGGCGTGCCCTAGTGCCGCGCGGCAGAAGTTTCGCTGGTTTCTTTTCCGTGTGCGTGTCGTCGGTGTAGTGGGGTGACATGATCGACTACAGCGCGTTCGCGGGCCGAGCGCACGGTGGTCGTCCGACGGTTCCGCTCGCGCTGAGGGCTGAAGAGCGCGCGCGGATCGAGGAGGCGTTGCGACTCGCCAGGGCGGAGCAGCGGCTGGTTCGTCGGGCGCAGGCCGTGTTGATGATGGCGGACGGAGTGCCTGCGACGGACATCGCCCGGCTCCTCGGGGTGCACGTGCGCACGGTGGACGACTGGCGCAAGCGCTTCGACTGCGCGGCACCTAGCGAGAGACTGGCGGACGCCCCGCGCTCGGGACGGCCGCCCTCTCTCTCTCGGACACCGTAGCGGCTCGAGTAGAAGCAGAAGCGTGTCGACCGCCGAGCGACGTCGGCGTGCCCGTCACGCACTGGTCAGCGTCGTTGCTTGGCGTGCACGTTCGCGCGCAAGGAATTCAGATCAGCGACCGGTCGGTGGGCCGCATACTCAAGGATGCTGACCTGCAACCGCATCGGCAACAAATGTACCTGACTTCGCACGACGACGAGTTCAGGGGGAAGCGCGACGACGTGCTGCGCGTCTACTACGAGACGCCAAAGAAGGAGCACATCGTGTGCGTCGACGAGAAGACCGGCATCCAGGCGCTCGAACGCCGCTACGCTGACATTCCGATGGTGGCCGGACAGCAACTGTTTCGGAGTGAGGCCCGACCACACGGGGATGGCACAGGAAGGGCGAAAGCTCGGAAGATTTGGGGATGGGACGGACGAGGTGATCGGTGCGCTGATCGAGGTGCATCGGCATCTCGGTCCAGGGCTGATGGAATCCGCATATGAGGCCTGTCTATCTGCCGAGCTGTCCGAACGACGGCTCAAGTTCGAGCGGCAGCGACCGCTACCAATCCGCTACAAAGGCGTGCACCTTGACAGCGCCTATCGCCTCGACCTGGTCGCTTCCAGATCGTATCCTCCTGGAGCTCAAGGCGGTCGAGCGGCTGCTCCCGATTTACGAAGCGCAGGTCATCACCTATCTGCGCCTTTCGCGGTTGCCCGTCGGCCTGCTCGTCAACTTCAACGTGACCGCGCTCAGAAATGGCCTGCGGAGGCTAACGCCTGACCACCCCAAATCCTTCCGCTCTTCCGCCCTTCCTGTGAGAGCCCAAATGAGCGCAGGTCTCAGGGGCGAATCCACTCGAACTTCGGCCGCGCGGCACTAGTGTCGTGCACCAGAATTCGCGATACGCGAGTTCTCGGCGCGGCTCTGCCGCATGCGCTTCTTCGCAGTTGCGCGGGCACCAGCCCGCGGTCTAGCGCGGCTCAACCAGCTTCGTCGTCCGGCTCCGAGTGCTCGGCAGCCAGCCTCGCGACCTGATCGAAGAACGTCGGGTGCGCCGCGAGCTTTCGCACGATCTCCCACAGCTTCGGATCGGCGAGCCGCGACAAGGTGGCCGGTGCGCGCGGGGCTCGCGCTGCCCGAACGATGGCGCTCGGCCCGAGGCCCTCGAGCTCGCGCATCTTGTCGACGTGGCGCTTGGTCGGAAACAGCTCGCCCGACTCCCACTGGACCACCGTCTTGGGCTCCACCTTCAGCGCCCGCGCGAGCTCGCCAGCGGAGCAGCGGAGCGCTTTCTGCAGGGCCCTGATCTCTTCGGGGGACACGCGTCCGGGTGTAACACATGGACCACGGAAATTCCGCAACCCGACCCTCCAGCCGCCCGACGCCCGAGCATGCGAATCGTTCCGCTCCTGGCCCTAACGTTGCTGCAGGCCTGTCGCGCGCCGCTGCCCGAGCGGGACTCGTCGGACCATGGAGGGGCGAAGGCTGCCCTCGTTGCCGTAGAGCCGGCGCCAATCGACGGTCGGATCCAGCCCGTCTCACGCTTCCTCCTGGGGGGCACGGGGGCCGAAGTCCTGCTTTTTCGTGGGACGCTGAGCGCCTACCACCTGGGCAAGATCCGCAACCGTGACCTGCCGAAGACGTTGCTCGAGCGTCGGGTTCCGACGCTCGATTGGAGCGTAGAGGGTGAGCGCTGGGTGAGCCCCCGTGCGGCGCTCGAGCTGTCCGAGCGCTACAGCTTGGCGAGCGCGGAGCAGGGTGAGATAGGCGTGGTCGACGTGGTCAGTGCGGCTCGCGCGCCCCTCGAGCGCGTTTGGCCCCCGTCCGAGCAGCCCGCCTCACCCGACTACTGGCTCTTCTGCGGCGACCTGGTGCCGGAAGCGGGAACCGTCGAGGCTGCGTTTCTCGATCCCGGGCGCGTTCCGATGCTGGCGCGCGTCGAGGCGGGGACGGGCTGCATCAGCTTGGCGAGCCCGATGCCCGTCGAGACGCCGGCGCCTCTCGCTCCCCCGCTGGGCGCGTTTGGTCTCGCGTTCGAGCCTGCGTCCGTCACCCCCGGCCCGCCGGTCGCCGTCGAAGCGCTGGCCTGCTCGCCCTCGGAGATCGGCGTTGGGCCCGGTTGCATCGGCGTCATGGACGATCGCGCGGTGCTGCGGACGCCGGCGGTGCCGACGCTCTGGGCCATGACCCGCGGGACGCAGGTGCGCTTCGATTCCAAGGATGGGCTTGGGCGTCTGGTCATTCGCGGCCTCGTCCCCGACTCGACCGAAGTGCTCTCGCTCTGGGGGCGTGATCCCTTCGTGGAGGTGTACCGCGGGGACGTTCAGCTCGAAATGGCGTCTCCCATGCCTCACGTCGCGCTCAACGAGGTCTTTGCCAACCCCCTCGGCCCCGAGCCTGCGTCAGAGTGGGTCGAACTCTACAACGATGGGACCACGGCGGTCGAGCTGTCCGAGTTCGTGCTCCGGGACCTCGGAGGTGAGGTCGCCCTGCCGCTGCATTCGCTCGCGCCGGGCGCGTTCGCGCTGGTCGTCCGCGACGACTTCGTGGCGGGTGGCGGCGCTGACCCCGCGCCGCTGGCGGGCACGGCACTGCTGCGCGTCGCGTCGCTGGGAAAGAACGGGCTCTCCAACTCCGGCGAGGCGCTCGAGTTGGTCCGAGGTGACGGCCTCGTGGTCTCGAGAGCCCCCGGGCTCCCAAAGCCGAAGGCCGGCGTGAGCCTGGCTCGGCGAGCGCCCTGGACCCTCGACGACGAAGCCGGCGGTTTCGTTCACCACGCCCCGCCGGGAGCGTCGCCCGGTGGTGCCAATGTCGTTCCCGACTGACCTGGCGTGCCCTCCGGCCCTGCGGCGCAGAGCTGAGCGCTGTGCTATGACCCGCCGCTCGTTGGGGTAAGTGCATGCGGAAGACCATCGTTTCGTCCTTGGTGCTCGCTCTGTTTGGCCTGTCGGCGTCGTGTGGGTCCGACTCTGAGGGCGGTGGCGGTGCGGGGAGTGGTGGGTCTGGTGGCAGCGGCGGCACCTCCGGAGCTGGTGGCGCACCGCCGGCCTGTGACGCTCACGCGGTGGGCGGCGAGCCGGCCTTCACCAAGCGCACGACCGAGTGGGGGCTCACGGGCGTCGTGGGCAATCGCATCGTGGCCGCCGATTTCGACGGAGACGGCTATCCCGACCTGCTCGTGCACTCACTGAGCACCAATACCCGCGATCCGCTCGAAGCGGGACAGCCCAAGCTGATGCGCGTGCTCATGAATCGGCCGGGGCAAAACGGCGGGCGCACCTTCGTCGACGAGACCGTGGCCAGCGGCTTCGGCGCGACGCGGGACGGAGCCAAGGAGCTGCGCTCGGCCCACCTGGCCGTCGCGGCTGACGTCGACAACGACGGGGACATCGACGTGTTCAGCGGCACCTTCACCGACAACAAGAAGGTGCAGTCGCCGCCCACGCCGGGCGACCTGGACCGCAGCGAGGTGATGCTCAACGACGGCAAGGGTCATTTCAGCCTGGGGCCGAAGCTCGAGCCGCACTCCAGCAATGGCCTGCCGACCAGCGGCGCCACGTTTGCGGACGTGAACCGCGACGGCAAGATCGATCTCTTCGTGGTCGGCTGGTACGAGAGCTACGGCACTTCGTACGTGGGGACTCAGGCGCGGCTTCACCTGGGCAACGGCGACGGGACCTTCACCGAGGTCACTGACAGCGCAGGGCTGACCACCGACGACTACGGTCTCGAAGGCGGCACGAATCATCGCCCGGCCTACGGCGCGACCTCCTGCGACGTCGATGGCGACGGCGACATTGACCTCATGGTCAGCGCCTATGGCCGGCAGTGGAACCTGCTCTACCTCAACGACGGCAGCGGCAAGTTCGTCGAGCAAGGCCAGGCCAGTGGGTACGCCGGCGACGACAACCACGACTTCACCGACAACCAGATGTTCCTTTGTTACTGCACCACCAGCAGCGACACGGACTGCCCAGCCAATCCCCAGCCCATGATCAGCTGCCAGAACACGGGCTTCAGCCCGAACGACAAGCTGCCCTGGCGCAACAACGGCAATACCTTTGCCACCGCCTGCGCGGACGTCACCGGGGACGGCAACATGGACCTTTACAACGCCGAGATCCGGCACTTCTGGGCTGGACAAGCCAGCGATCCGAGCGCGCTGCTGGTCGGGGATCCCTCCGGCGGATCCATCAAGTTTGCACACGCGGGGCTGGCGGAGCAGGGCCTGAGCCTGCCGCATCCGACCTCGGGTTGGAACGAAGGCGGCTTGATGGCCGCGGTCGGCGACCTCGATCACGACGGTCGCCAGGAGATAGTCGTGGCTACCAGCGACTACGCGGACCAGTACCTCTACGTGTTCCACCAGCAGGCCGACGGAAAGTTTCAGGAGAAGGGCAAGCCCTGGGGGCTGCAGCACCCCTGCGCCAGCGGCCTGGTGGTCGCCGACTTCGATCGCGACGGAGATCTCGATCTGGTGGTCGGCTCCGGCACCGCGCGCGACTGCGGCAAGATCTGGAAGGCCAACGAGGTTCACCTCTACGAGAACGACGCGTCGAACAAGGGCAAGTGGATCGAGGTGCGATTGAAGGGTGCTCCCGGCAGCAACGCCCCCGCGATCGGCGCGCGCGTCACGGTCGACGCCGGTGGCACCAAGATGGTGCGCGAGGTGGGTGGCGGCTACGGTCATTTCGGAATGCAGAACGATCTGGTCGCGCATTTCGGAGTGGGCGCGTGCGAGGCGGTCGGGGTCGAGGTGCGATGGCCGGACTCGACGGGCAGCGTCGAGCAGCGCGGCGTCGTGTCGTCGGGTGCGGTAGCGGAGATCGAACAGGGCAAGTGAAGCCCGGGGACCATCCCCAGTTTTTTCAGTGGCCGGCACCCGAGGGGCGCTCGCGCGAGAGCAGCATCGTGCTCGATGGGGAGGGGAGCTTCTGGCACGACGGGGCCCGCGTCGAGCACCCGGGGATGCAGCGCGCCTTTGCATCGTGGATCGACCGCCACCCGGACGACGGTCGCTTCATCCTCACCAACGGCTGGGACTGGACGTATTTCACCGTCGAGGACGTTCCCTATTTCGTGCGATTTCTCCGGGTCGAGCCCAGCGCGGTTCGTCTGCTGCTCTCCGACGACAGCGAGGAATTGCTCGACCCCGCCAGTCTGGTCGTCGGAGCAAACGACGCGGTCTACCTTCGGGTGAAGGGTGGACGCTTCGAGGCGCGGCTCGGGCAGGAGGCCCAAACCGGCCTCGCGCCCCTGCTGGTGGAGACGGAGACCGGCGCGCCGGCCCTGGAGATCTGCGGGGCGCGCTACGCCATCGGAACGCGGGGTTCTGCCAGCAGGCGTACGGGCCCATAACAAACTGGCGCTGTTCGTGATAAAAGCATGGCCCTCATGAAGGTCCTGGTCGCGGACAAGCTGGACCCGGCTGCGCTCGACGAGATGCGCACCCTGGGGGTGGAACTCTCGTATCAGCCGGAGCTGGGAGCCGATGCGCTGCCGGCGGCGGTCAAAGACGTCAACGTGCTGATCGTACGCGGCACCCCGGTGCGGGCGGCGTGCATGAAGGCCGGCGTGATGCTGAACCTCATCATCCGAGCTGGCGCGGGTGTGAAGAGCATCGACGTCAAGACGGCGAGCGAGCGCGGCATCTACGTCGCCGACTGCCCGGGCAAGAACGCGACCGGCGTGGCAGAGCTGACGATGACATTGATCGGGTGCTTGGATCGCCGGGTCCCCGATGCCATTGACAGCTTGCGCGCGGGCAAGTGGGAGAAGCAGGAGTTCGCCAAGGCCAAGGGTCTCTGTGGCCGCCGCCTGGGCATCATCGGCTTGGGGCACGTGGGGCGCGCCGTGGCCCGGCTCGGGCTCGCCTACGGGATGGATGTGCACGCGACCAGCCGCTCGCTGGTCCCCGCGCGGGCGGCGGAGCTGGGAGTGGGCTGGGCGCCGAACGTGCTGGAGTTGGCCAAGCGCTCCGACATCCTGTGCGTGCACCTCGAGCTGACCGAGCGCACCCGCGGAGTCATCTCGCGGGAGGTGATTTCGGCGCTGCCGAACGGCGCCATCTTGGTGAACACCGCGGACGCTGGCCTCATGGACTGGCCCGCGTTGGTCGAGCTCGCCCCGATGAAAGATCTGCGCGTCGGCCTCGACGTCTTGCCGAACGAGCCCGACACTCGCGTGGCGGACTACGACAACGCCATCTTGCACGCGGGTCTGGTGTACGCGACGCCGCACATCGGCGCTTCCACGGACGAAGCCCAGATCGCCATCGCGGCGGAGACCGTGCGGATCCTGCGTAGCTTCATGGTCAAGGGCGACGTGCCCAACGTGGTGAACATCGCGGCCAACACCCGCGGCCGCTACATCTTGGTGGTGCGCTTCCTCGACAAGGTCGGCGCGCTCGCCAACGTGCTCGGCGTGCTGAAGCGCCACGCGATCAACATCCAAGAGCTCGAGAACAGCGTGTTCGAGGGCGGACGCGCAGGCTGTGCGAAGATCCGCACCGACACGCGGCCGAGCGAGGCATGCCTGACCGAGATGATGGCCTTCAGCGACGAGGTCCTGCACGTGAACTTGGTGACGCTGCCGAACCTGGCCTGAGCCCCCGGGGTCGGTCTCCGGGGCCCCCAGGGGCCGGGGCACAGGTCCCCGGGACCGGCCGCCGAAGGGCCCTTCTTCCCCCTGAATTCTCACGGGTTTTCGGGCCGCTTGCGCTCCTCCTCACCGTCGGCTACATAGCCGGCCGACAACTCTGGTGGATCCTGACGGACCCCCTACTAGGGTCCGTTTTTTTTTGGCCGGGTCCCGCGCTTTCGGCCGAAAAATTCGGATCTACCGGAGCGCGGGGTGGGGCCGTGCTCTGCCTCGCGAGTCGCCACCGAACCTGCAATGAACCTCGTCGCCCATGAACGTCTTCCCGGACTCGACCGCGAGCGCGTGCTCGCCGTCGTGGAGCCCGTGTTGCGTGCGCACGGCGTCGAGGCGGTCGAGCTGATCTGGCGGACGGACCGGAGCGGTTGGCTGCTCGAGCTGACCCTCTCGAGGCCCGAGGCCCGCTTGCCGGGTGAGGGCATCACCCTCGACTTGTGCACCGACGTGAGCCGAGACCTCTCGGCGGCGCTCGACGTGGCCGAGGTGCTGACGCACGCCTATCGGCTCGAGGTCGGGTCGCCCGGGCTCGACCGGGCGCTGTACTCGGCCGCTGATTACTCGCGATTCGCCGGGCAGGCCGCCAAGGTCAAGCTGCGCGAGGCGCTGGGCGGTCAGCGGGTGATTCACGGAACACTTCACGGCCTGGACGAATCGGGTCGTGTGCAGCTCGAGACCGATCAGGGGCTCCTGAGCCTCGAAGTCGAACAGATCGAGAGCGGGCGCCTCACTTTTTCTTGGGGAGGCAGCGCCAAGAAGGGCAAGCCAAAAGGGAAGGGGCCCGCACGGCGGGCTACCGGCCACGGGCGCTGACCCGCGGCTCAGTTCACGGAGACAATGACCATGGCAGCGCATTCAGCGGGAATCGACATCGATCTCGGCAGCATCGTCGAGCAGGTCGCCCAGGAGAAGGGCATCGACAAGCAGATCCTCATCGAGACGATGGAGGCCGCCATTCTCAAGGCCGCGCAGGCCGCCTTCGGGCCGACTCGGGAGCTCGAGGCTCGTTTCAACGAGGACAGCGGGCACATCGACCTCTTCCAGTACATGACCGTCGTCGAGGAAGTCGCCGACCCGGAGCGCGAAATCGCCATCGACGTCGCAAGGAAGCACGGACTCGAAGCCGAGATCGGCGAAGAGCTCGGCTTCCAGGTGTTCTGGCACCCGCGCGACGCCGAGAAGGCGCGCCAGCAGGACAAGGAGTTCGGCGACGTGCTCGACATGAAGCAGGCGCGCAGCACCTTCGGTCGCATCGCGGCGCAGACCGCCAAGCAGGTCCTGCTGCAGCGCGTGCGCGACGCCGAGCGCGACATCATCTACAACGAGTACAAGGACCGCCAAGGGCGAGCTGATCCGCGGCATCGTTCGGCGCTTCGAGAAGGGCCACAACATCATCGTCGACCTCGGTCGCACCGAGGGCGTCCTGCCGGCCCGCGAGCAGACGCCGCGCGAGACCTATCGCCCCGGCGATCGCATCGTGGCCTTCGTCAAGGACATCGACCGCGAGGCCCGCGGGTCCGATGATCATCTTGAGCCGCTCTGCCCCGCCGCTGGTCGAGAAGCTCTTCGAGGCTGAGGTGCCCGAGATCTACGAGGGCATCGTCAAGATCGTGGGCGTGGCCCGCGAGCCCGGCAGCCGCAGCAAGATCGCCGTGACGACCCGCGACTCGGACGTCGATCCGGTGGGCGCCTGCGTCGGCATCAAGGGCTCGCGCGTGCAGGCCGTGGTGCAGGAGCTGCGCGGCGAGAAGATCGACATCGTTCCCTTCGACAAGGATCCGGCGCGCTACATCATCAACGCCATCCAGCCGGCCGAGGTGAACAAGGTCATCGTCGACGAGGCCGACCACCGCATGGAGCTGGTGGTGCCCGACGAGAAGCTCAGCTTGGCCATCGGCCGCAAGGGGCAGAACGTGCGCCTGGCGTCCCAGCTCACCGGCTGGAAGCTCGACATCATCAGCGAGAGCAAGTTCAAGCAGATGGAAGAAGAAGCGCTGCAGGCGCTTCGCGAGATCGACGGCGTGGACGAGGATCTTGCGCGCGCCATGTATCGCTTGGGCTTCCGCGCGCTCGAGGAGATCGCCGAAGCCGACGTTGCCGAGCTCGTCACGATCCAAGGCGTTGGGTCGCCGGAAGCGGCGCAATCGCTCAAGGAGCGGGCCGAGTCCAGCATGGAGACGCACGCGTCGCGAGCGCATCGAGCAGACGGCGAGCCGACCGGAACCGCTGACCGAGAAAGAGAAGCTGCGCTTCGTGCGAGGCGTGGGCCTCCGGACCGCCCAACTCCTCGAGGAGGCGGGCTACAAGACCGTGGCCGAGTTGGGCCGCGAGGACGCCGACCGCCTGGCCATTCGCACGGGGCTCGGCATCAAGAAGGCGCGCCTCATCCAGCAGGGCGCGCAGCACTTCATCGATCACGAAGCCCACGAGATCGACGCGGCGCGCGTGAAGTTTGCCGCTGAAGCCGCTCGAGCCGCCGAGGCCGCCGCCGAGGCTGCCGCCGCCGAGCCCGCGGTCGCCGAGGCTGCTGCGGCCGAGGCTGCTGCCGCCGAGCCCGGGGCCGCCGAGCCCGCGCCCCCGGCCGTGGTGGAGGAATGAGGGTCCGTTGACGATGCTCGCGATGCCCGGACCTACCTCGACGCGCGGCTCGATCCGCACCTGCGTGGGCTGCCAGAAAGAGGCGGCCCCGGACGACCTGGTGCGTTTTGTGCGGGGTCCGGACGGGTCGCTTGCGCCGGTGCTCGTGGGCAGTGGCAGCGGGCGCGCGGCGTGGGTGCACCCCGCTCCCGAGTGTCTGGCAACGGCCGCGCACAAGGGCCTGTCGCGGAGCTTCCGGGCTGCCGTCGAGGTCGACCCACGGGTGCTCGCCGAGCTGATCCGGGCCGCCGCCAATCGGCGAGTGGTGGGTTTGTTGATGGCGGGTTCAGGCTCCCGAAGCTTGGCAATCGGCGCTGGAGCGGTGGCCGAAGCGCTGGCCGGTGGCCGGGCGCGCCTGGTGATTGTCGCGAGCGACGCGCGAACCGCGGCCGAGTCCCACGAGGTGCGGGAGGCAATTGCTGCCGGGCGCGCGCGTGGGTGGGGGACGAAGAACGAGTTGGGACGAGCGACGCACCGAAGCGAGACGGGCATCGTTGCCGTGCTCGATTCCGGGCTCGCACGAGCACTGGCCAAGGCCATTGACTGGGCTCATACGCCTGAGCCCCAAACGGGACGACGAGCCGGGGCAGACCTGTCCACGGAGGAATGACGAAGATGCGTGTCTACGAGATCGCCCGGGATCTGGGCATGGAAAATAAGGCTCTGGTGGCCTTGCTCCATTCAATTGGCGTCACCGACGTGCGCAACCACATGAGCGTCGTGGGTCCCGATGCTGTCGAGCGCGTGAAGCGACATCTCGACAAGCAGTCTGCGCCGAAGGCGGAGGAAGAACGCATCCGCCCCACAGTCGTGAAGCGCCGGGCTCCCGCGCGCCCGCCGGCCCCTCCCCCGGAGGTGAAGCTCACCGACGTCGCTGCCGAGCCTCACCGGTCCTCGCCCGTCGCCGCATCGGCGCCGCGGGCCTCCGAGGTCGATGTTCAAGTCAGCGCCGGCAGCGGCGCCGGCTCCCCTGCCGAGCCCGCCACGTCACGAGCCGCCGCCGCCGGTGATGGAGCCGCCGCCGGTCGTCGAAGAGGCGCCGCCTTTGGCCGCCGCCGCGCTGCCGAGCGCGCCGCGCCACGAGCCGCCGCCGCCGGCGATGGAGCTGCCGCAAGAGGTCGCGGCTGCGCCCGCTTCCGCGCCTGCTTCCGTTGTCGAGGCGGCACCGCCGCCGGAGCCCGCCCCGGCGCCCGCGCCCGCGGCCGCGGCCGCGCCGAGCCCGACGCCGCCTCCGGCGCCGCGCCCGTCCAGCCCACCCAAGACCGGCATCGAGGTCTGGGAGGGTCGACCTGGAGTGACCATGCCCGTGCGCACGGCGCCAACTCCGCGACGCGTGCAGTACGACGCCAAGGCCGGCGCCGGCCTCGGCGCCCGCACTCAGCGCGGCGGACCTGGAATGGGCATGGGGCGTGGTCCCATGGGAGGGCGCTCGGGCCCCGGCATGCGCGGACGCGGCATCGGCCAGTTCGCCAAGCCGAAGGGCATCGGGCCAGGTCGTCACCCAGGAGCGCTCGGCTCACAAGAAGGTGGTCAAGATCGAGGGCTCGGTGAACCTGCAGATCCTCGCGGGTCGCATGGGCATCAAGGCCACCGAGGTGCTGATGAAGCTGATGCGCCTCGGCATGACCGGCGTGAACATCAACAGCACCCTCGACGCGGACACGGCGAAGATCGTCGCCAGCGAGTTCGGCTGGGAAGTCTCCGACGTCGCAGTGAGCGAAGAGGATGCGCTCGTCGCGGCCCAGGGCCTCGACGTCGAAGAAGTAGACGAGAACAGCGTGGTTCGACCTCCGGTCGTGACCGTCATGGGTCACGTCGACCACGGCAAGACCAGCCTCCTGGACCGGATCCGGAAGTCCAACGTGGTGGCCGGTGAAGCCGGCGGCATCACGCAGCACATCGGCGCGTACTCAGTGGACACGCCCCACGGGAAGATCACCTTCCTGGACACCCCGGGTCACGAAGCGTTCACTGCCATGCGCGCGCGCGGCGCCCAGACCACCGATCTGGTGATCCTGGTGGTCGCCGCCGACGACGGCGTGATGCCTCAGACCATCGAGGCACTCAATCACGCGAAGGCGGCGAAGGTTCCGATCGTCGTCGCCGTCAACAAGTGCGACAAGCCCGACGCGCAGCCCGAGCGTGCGCGTCGCGAGCTGTCCGAGCAAGGCCTGGTCCCCGAGGAGTGGGGCGGCGATACCATGTTCTCCGAGGTGAGCGCCGTGCACCGGCGCTGGCATCGACGTCTTGCTCGAGAAGGTCGTGCTGCAGTCCGAGGTGCTCGAACTCGTCGCCAACCCCGAGAAGCCCGGCGAGCGGCGTGGTGGTCGAGGCCGAACTCGACCGAGGTCGCGGCCCGGTGGCCACCATCCTGGTCCAAGACGGCACGCTGAACCGCGGCGACACCATCCTGGCGGGTGCCGCCTGGGGCAAGGTCCGCGCAATGCTCGACGACCGAGGTCGAAACGTGGCGTCGGCAGGCCCGTCGATGCCGGTGTCCGTCATCGGTCTCGACGAAGTTCCGTCGGCCGGCGATCCCGTTCACGTCATCAAAGACGTCAAGAAGGCGCAAGAGATCGCCGAGAGCCGCCGGACCAAAGAGCGTCGCAGCTTGATGCCCGGGATGACTCGGATCTCCCTGGAAGACTTGGCGAAGGCCATGTCCGAGACCGACCAGCTCGAGCTGAAGCTGATCATCAAGGCCGATGTTCAGGGCTCCGTCGAAGCTCTGCGCGACGCGCTGTTGAAGCTCACCACCGCGAAGGTCAAAGTCAGCGTGGTGCACGCGGCGGTGGGAGCCATCACCGAGGGCGACGTGAACCTGGCGGTGGCGGCGAAGGGCATCATCATCGGCTTCAACGTGCGTCCGGCGGGCAAGGCCTCGAGCCTCGCCCAGCAAGAGGCCGTGGAGATCCGTCAGTACAGCATCATCTACAACGTGGTCGACGACGTGAAGGCCGCCATGGAAGGGCTGCTGGCGCCGACGCTGGTCGAGAAGGAGCTGGGCAAGGCCGAGGTTCGTCAGGTCTTCAAGCTCAGCAAGTCGGGCACCATCGCCGGCTGCATGGTCGTTCAAGGGCTGGTGCGTCGCAGCGCGACGGCTCGGCTGGTCCGAGAGAGCACCATCGTCTGGAGCGGCAAGGTCTCGAGCCTGAAGCGCTTCAAGGACGACGCGCGCGAGGTCAAAGAGGGCTTCGACTGCGGCATCGGACTCGATGGCTTCAACGATCTCAAGGACGGCGACATCGTCGAGTTCTTCGAGATGGAAGAGGTCAAGCAGACTCTCTGAACCCGGTTTCGACCGGATCGCCTCCGCCAATCACTCGCGATGTGGCTCCAAGCTCGGCGATCGCCGAATGGGGCTTCCAACCCAGCATTCGATCCCAATGTTCGTCGGCGTTGCACGTCTGGTTCTGCAGATCCCCGGCGCGCGATCGCTCAAGGATCGACGCCAGGTCGTCAAGAGCTTCAAGGAGCGGGCGCGGGCGCGCCTGCCGGTCAGCATCTCGGAGGTCGGCGACGTCGAACGCCATCAAGTCGCGACCTTGGGTGCGGTCACGGTGGCTCGGGACTCGGCGTACTGCGTGAGCGTGATCTCGCAGTTGCTCGAGCTGGCGGGAACGCTCCCAGACGGCGTGCTGGCCGATGTGCGCACGGAGGTGATCGCCTTCGGCGAAGGCGGCGAGGGCGTGCAGGGTGGCATCGAGTCTCGGCTCGAGGATCCCCGCGAGCGCCCCGCTGGCGACTTCGGCGATCTGGCCGAGAAGTGGGGGCGGGGATGAGCCGGCCCGGTCGTCGCTCCGAGCGCGTCGCGGGCCTCCTGCGCATGCACCTGACCGAGTTGCTGCGGGAGCTCGGGGACCAGCGCCTCGCCACGGTCGTCGTCACCGACGTCCGGGTGAGTGACGACCTGTCCGTCGCGACGCTCGCAGTGCGATCGCTGGTGGGAGAGGGCGATCCGAAACGGCAGAAGGCTCTGGAGAAGTCCCTGCTGGGCGCGCTGTCGCAGGCTTCGAGCCGGCTCAAGCGTGGCCTTGGGCCCCGCCTCGATCTGCGCAAGCTCCCGGAACTGCGCTTCGAATACGATCGGGGTCACGACAACGTGCGGCGGGTGGACGAGCTGCTCCACGAGATCGAGGGCGAACGCCGACCCTCCGACGCCGACGCGAACGCCGAAGCCGACGCGAACGCCGAAGCCGACGCGAACGCCGAAGCCGACGATGACGCATGACGCCGATGACGCATGACGCCGACGCATGACGCCGACCCTGACCCTGACCCCGACCCGGACGTCGACGCCTGACCCCGACCCCGACCCCGACGTCGACGCCTGACCCCGACCCTGGCCCTGGCCCTGGCCCCGACCCCGACGCCGACCCCGACCCTGACCCTGACCCCGACCCTGACCCCGACCCCGACCCCGACCCTGACCCTGACCCTGACCCCGACCCCGACCCCCGACCCCGATCCTGACGTCGACGCCTGACACGGACGGGTTGCGACGTGGTGGATGTCGCTGTGGGCGCCAAGCGCCACGCCGGAGCGGGCTGCGACGTGGTGGATGTCGCTGTGGGCGCCAAGCGCCACGCCGGAGCGGGCTGCGACGTGGTGGATGTCGCTGTGGGCGCCAAGCGCCACGCCGGAGCGGGCTGCGACGTGGTGGATGTCGCTGTGGGCGCCAAGCGCCACGCCGGAGCGGGCTGCGACGTGGTGGATGTCGCTGTGGGCGCCAAGCGCCACGCCGGAGCGGGGGGGAGGGGCCGGATCGCAGTGGTCGCGGCGTCGGTCCATGCCCAGCGCTGCGCGCTCCGCGCAAATGAAAACGCCTGCATCCCGCGCGAATGAAAACGCCCGCGCTCCGCGCAAATGAAAACGCCCGCATCTTGCGACGCGGGCGTTGCGCTGCGAGCGCTGCGCAGAACTCAGTTCTTCTGCTTGATGATCAGCTGCACGCGGCGGTTACGCGATCGGTTGGCTGGGGAGACGTTGGGGACCAACGGCTTGTCCTGGCCATAGCCCTTGGACTCCATGCGGCTGCCGTCGATGCCGAGCTTCATCAGAGCGTCGCGCACCGCGTCGGCGCGCTGCTGGCTGAGTCGCTGGTTGTACACCGGGGAGCCCGTGTTGTCGGTGTGCCCCTGGATCTCCAGCTTGGAGATCTCGGCGCGGTTCTTGAGCACGTCGGCGAGCTCCTCGAGCAGCGCGTGGGAGTCGGGCTCGATGGTTGCGGCGTCGTGGGCGAAGTGGACCTGCTTCTTGAGCTTCACCTCGTTGGCCGCGACCGTGACGTTCGGCGTCTTGGGTCGCTTGTTCAGCGAGATGGTGGCCCTGAGGTCCTCCTGGGGTTTGACCTCGAGCTCGGTCACGCTGACGAAGTAGCCCTGGGCCGTGACCGTGATCTTGGCCGCGCCCGGGGGCACATTCTCGAAGCGGAAGGCGCCCGAAGCGTCGGCCGACAGCTCGAGCTCTCGGTTCAGCTTGTCGGTGATCTTCACGCTGGCGGTGGAGATCGGCTGGTTGCTCTCCCCGTCCACCAAGCCGCCGACGATGTTGCCGACCTTGGGCAGCGCCTCGAGCTCACACGTCATGTTGACGATGGTGGGCTGATTGCCCGCCGGCGCCGGCGCCATGCCGGGACCGCCTGGGCCCATGGGTGCTGCTCCAGGAGCGCCGGGGTAAGCCGGGGCCGTGTAGCCGGGTGGGCCAGCCGAAGCGAAGCCACCCGCGGCCGGGATGGTCGCTTGGCACTGCCCGTCGCGATAGCCGTCGGCCTTGACCGTGAAGGTGTAGGTGCCGGGATCCAGATCGATGGTGCGGAACGCGCCGTCATCGCCCGCCACCATGCCCGTGAGGTTGCGGCCGTCGAAGCGGATGATGGCATTGGCCACCGGGGCGTTGGTGCCCTTCTCGACCACCGAGCCCGCGACGTAGCGGTCCGCGGCGACCGGCGCGGCGGCAGGCTTGTCGACCTGCACCTCTTTGACGATCGGCGGCTCCTTCTTGGTGTCCGCCGCCCAGCCCAGCCCGAGATACAGCGTCCACGGGGATTCCGGAGCGACCTCTTGGATGAAGTTGGAGGTGGCGCCCGTGCCGATGTCGAAGGCTGCCAAGAGGCTGAGCCCATCGATGCCCGGGTAAGCCCTCGCGCCGAGCGTGACGCGCGACGGCGAGCTCGAGAAGCCCGCGTCGGTGCCGAGACAGCCGTCGCCGACTTCTTTCCGGCTCTCATTGCAGACGTAGTCTTGCCGGTTCATCGGCACGTCGATGGTCCACTCGGCGAAGGGGCGCACGTAGTCGAACATGCCCTCGACGCCGAGACCGATCTGGAAGTTGTCTACGCGGTTGATGTCGAGGCCGTAGCGCTCGATGCGAGTGATTCGCTGGTCGTTGCGCGCCTTCTCGGTATCGACCACGAGCTCCCCGGATTTGTCGAACATGTAGCCGATGTTCATGTTGAAGCGCAGCGGCACCCGGTCGTCGGGGTTGGTGCGGTTGTTCAAATCCGCGCTCGCCAAGCCACGTATCGCGTAGCTCGTGCCCGAGCCGTCGAGGCCGACGCCGCCGGTGCCGTTGAGCAGCCAGAGTTGGAGCTCACCGCCGACCGAGAAGATCGAGTCGGGTTGATAAGGCAGGAAGCCCTTGAGACCGATATTGGTGTCTCCCAGCACCTGGAGCAGACGGGGGCGGCTCTGGTCGTTCTCGGTCGCCGAGGCGTGGAAGCCCGCGTAGGCCTCGAGGAAGGGCAAGAGCGTCGCGTTCATGCTGAGGTGCGCGCCGATACGCGTGACCTCGTCGTCGTTCTTTCCGGCGGGGTTGGTGGCTGTGTTGTAGTTGCACTTGCCGCCTGCACAGAGGAAGCCCGAGCCAGCGAAGTAGCTGGTGATGAAGCCCGACGCGCAGCGTGCCCGGCGCACCGGAGCCAGCGTTCGACGTGTGCAGCAATCCCGTCGACCCAGCGAGGTTGTTCTGGATCATCAGCGACGTGCGCCGCCACTGGCGCTCGGTCTCGGGATCCATCTCCCCGCCGCCGGCTGGCGCGTCACCACCGGTTTGAAGACCGCCACCGAGCGACCAACTCGCGTTGCCGCTCGCGCCGGCTGCGTTCGGATCGCCGGCGGGTGCCCCGCCCGCAGGGGGTGCACCCCAGCCGGGCTGCGCTGCTGGAGCGCCGGGTGCTGGAGCGCCGGGTGCTGGAGCGCCGGGTGCCGGAGCGGGCTCCATTCCCGGCTGACCGGGCGGAGGCGGCAGCGGCTCCTGCGCGAAGACGGCGGAGGCCAAGGTGAGCGAACCAAGTAGGGAGAGAGAGGCAAGACCGGAGCTTTTCATGATCCCTCGTTCAAGAGCCGCGTGGCTGAACATGCCCGTTTGCACGCGTTGCACCACGGACGGCCCGGGTTTTATCACCCTTTGTCGCGTGGTCGAAATGCGCGATTTCGCTCGGCTCCCTCCCGCCCGAAGGGCGTTTGTCGGCGGTGCCGTCGAATCCGTCCCGTCGCTAGGAGATTTCCCCTTGGAATCTAGCTAGTTGGATAAGTCCTGCGGGTCGGGATATCCTCTCCGAGTCGTGCCGGATGTTCTGATCGGAGTCCGCGACCTCAGGAAGGTCTTTCGGCAGGGCTTCATGCGCCGGCGGGTCGAGGCCGTCAAAGCGGTGAGCTTCGAGGTGCGTCAGGGCGACATCTTCGGCTTCCTCGGGCCCAACGGTGCCGGCAAGACCACGACCATCAAGATGCTCGCCGGCCTGATCGCGCCGACGTCCGGCTCGGCGACCATCTTCGGGCACCCGATCCCGAGCGCCAAGGCGATGGAGCGAGTCGGGTTCATGCCGGAGAACCCTTACGTTTACCCCTACCTGACTCCGATTGAGTTCGTCGAGATGTGCGGACGCCTCTCGGGGCTCACTGGCAAGCAGGTCCGCGCCCGCGCCCGCACCGTGCTCGAGCAGGTGGGCATCTGGTACGCGGCCGATCGTCCGGTGCGTCGCTTGTCGAAGGGCATGTTGCAGCGCACCGGGCTGGCCGCGGCGCTGGTCGCCGATCCCGAGCTCCTGATCCTCGATGAGCCCATGAGCGGCCTCGATCCCGTCGGTCGAAAAGAGGTGCGCGATCTGATCTTCGAGGAGCGCGACAAGGGGCGCACCATCTTCTTCTCGACGCACATCTTGAGCGACGTCGAGACGCTTTGCGATCACGTGACCATTCTGCGGCAGGGCAGCGTGGTGGTGAGCGGGCGCCTCGCGGCGCTCTTGAAGAGCGACGTGAAGCGTACAGACATCGTCTTGCTCGGCGCGGACGAAGCCTTCGAAACCCACGCGACCGAGCTCGGCCACCGCTGTCGCCGCACCGCCGATCGGCTGATCGTGGAGGTCGAAGGCGAAGCGCGCATCGGCGACCTGCTGCGCAGCGCCCTCGACGCAAAATCGACGGTGATCGAGGTGGCGCCACGGCACGAGACCCTGGAGGATCTGTTCGTGCGGGAAGCCATCGACGAAACGCGAATCGCCGCCGACTGATCGGGGCTCTTCCTGGCGGATTCGAGCGCCGTGCCTACTTCGCTGGGGCGGGCCGTGCCTTGCGCGCGAGCACGGCCTTGACCGTTGCGAGATCCGCGCTCCCGAGCTCTCGGGTGATCAGGAGCAGCACCACGTAGATCACCCCGAGGCCTGCGGAGTAGACCAGCGTCATCAGCTTGCCGGGGTGGGGGAGGAAGCGGCCCACCGTGATGGTGAGCGCCATGGCGACGAGCACGCGCAGGATGGTCGCCGCGGGTGCGACGGTGCCGGCGGTACGATGCAGCAGCACGCCCGCGCCCAGCGTCGCGAGCGCCAGCCCGCTGGTGGTCGCGGTGGCAGTGTGCCAGAGCAACTCCGCGCCGAAGTCCGTCCCGCGCACGCGCAAGAAACACAGCACGACCACCAAGCTGAAGGCGACGGCGGTGATGGCCATGCTCGCCACCTCGCGCTTCAGGCTGTTGAGTGCGGTGGTCAAGATACCGAACACGGCAAAGGCCCCGAAGCCGAGACTGAGCAGTTGCATCGACCGCGCGCCGAGTTCTGCGGCCTCGGCTGGGAACACCAGGCGCAGTCAGGGGACCCGAGAGTCCGGAGGTGACACTGACCATCAGGCCCATCAGCACGAGCGCGAGGCGTACCCCGGCGCTCACGTAACGTTTCACCGCGTCGCGATCGCCGTCGCGGTGCGCGGTGGCGAGCATCGGAAACAAGATGAAGGTGACCGCGAGCAGCAGCTGATACGGCAAGAAGCAGAACAGCTGCGTCGCGCGATAGGCGCCGACCAGCGGATCGGCGGCCTCTGGCCCGAGGCCCGCCACCTTCGCCGATTCCGCCGCGAAGGCGCGCAGCAGCGTGAGGTCGGCTTGGAGCAGCAGGTTCAGCAGGATCTGTCCGAAGAGCAGCGGCGCAATGAACGACAGGTGCTGCGCGGTCGTCGGCCCGCCGGCGCCCCGCTTGCCGATGCCGACAAGCGCGAGTGCGATCACGGAAATGAGGGCCGAGGCGCCGACGAAGCCGCCAACCGAGCCCGAGACCTTGCCGCCGAAGGGCGCCGCGAGCACCAGCGCTCCGCCCACCAAGGCCGCGGTGCGGATGGTGGCGTACAGCATGTCGAGCCCCGCTTGCCACAGGAACCGCTTCTGTCCATTCAGCACGCCGATGAAGGGTGTGTAGAGGCTATAGAAGACCACCACCCCGCTGATGATGCGCAGCGCGCCGACCAGGTGCGGTGCTCCCGCCAATTCGCCGATGGGCCGCGCCAACAAGAAGAAGCCGAGGCCGAGCGGAAGCGCGAGCAGAGCGTGGATGCCCAGCGTGCGGCGGATGGCTTGCGGCTGTTCGGTGTCCGGAGACTGCGCGACGGCGCGGCTCACGCCTTGGATGCTGGTCGAGACGATGGGGTTGTAGGCGATGCTCGCGATGCTGAGAACGCTCGACAGCGCGCCGTAGCCGTCGAGGCCGAGCACGCGTGGCAGAATCACCTGCTGCACGAGACCTACCAAGATGAAATAGACCTTGGCAAACGCCACGGCGAGTCCGCCGCGTCCCGCGGTGCGCGCGACGTCCGCCGTCGCCTTGGCGGTCGGCGTGGTCGGCGGTTCGGGGCTCTCGGTCGTCGTCGTCACCGGGGCCTTGTCGCCTGGTGCGCGGGGTGCCGTCAATTCTCGTGACAGCACCGTCCGTCGGAGCGACCATCGACCCATGCTGGGAGCACCACGCTTCGTCGGGATCTCGGCGGTGGTGCTGGCGGGGGCGTGCAGCAGCATCCTCGGCTACGACGACGTCGGCTTCGACGGCACCGGCGGCGCATCGGCAAGCGGCGGCAGCGGCGGCGCGAGCGATGCGTCGAGCGGTGGCAGCGGCGGCGCGAGCGGCGGCAGCGGCGGCGCGAGCGGTGGCAGCGGCGGCGCGGGCGGGTCGGGCGGATCGCTCGGTGGCGCGCCGAACGGCGGGGCCGCGGGGGTCGGGGGCGCGGGATCCGGTGGCAGCGGTGGCGCGAGCGGTGGCAGCGGTGGCGCGAGCGGTGGCAGCGGTGGCGCGAGCGGAGGCACGGGTGGCGCGAGCGGCGGCGCGGGTGGCGCAACCGGCGGCGCGGGTGGCGCGGGTGGCGCAACCGGCGGCAGCGGAGGGACCGGCGGGACCGGAGGAACGTGCACGGGCGGCCTGACGGAGAAGACCATCGCCGGCGCCGGATCACCCGGCAGCACGCCGATGTACGGGGCCGTGATGCCGAGCGGCGACACCGCGATTGCGTGGGCGAACGCGGGCAACGTGTACGTGACCCGCGTCAACGCTGCGGGCACCAAGCTCGGAGCGGACTTCAGCGTGCCCGGACTGCACGTGCACGGCTTCACCGCGTCGAGCGACGGCTACGGGCTCTTGGTCGCGCGCAACCCCGATCACTTGGTGTTCGTGAAGCTCTCCACAGCCGGCGCCGTGGCAGCCGACAAGACGCTGACCGGCGGCTGCGATCACAACGTGGTCGGATGCGAGTGGTACGCCTTCGGCGGGTTCTTCGCCGACGGCGGACGACTGCTCTTCAACGGCGCGGGCTACACGGCCTACTTCCCGATCTATCGGCGCTGGCCCGACAACATCGCCCACACCGGTGACACGCTGCGGAAGCTCGATTTGTCGGGCAGCGCGGCGGCCGGCGGCTGGAGCTGGGGATGCAGTCACAGCCTCGATGTTCGCCTCGCCCAGAGCGGCAGCGTGGTCGGCCCGGTGTGCCTGTCCGATTGCTACTCCCAGAAAGCCATCCTCTGGAGCAACAGCAAGATCATCTCGGACGAGCCCACGGGCAACTGCTCGGGCACGAGCGGCGCCGCGCTGGGCGGCTTCGTGCCGGTGAGCGGCGGCTTCTGGGTGAGCTACGTCTCTCCTCAAGGCCGCCCCAACAAAGACATCGCCGTGGCGAAGCTCGACAGCACGGGCACCGCGAGCACCAAGGTCTGGCTCACGAGCAACACCGTCGATGACGACTCGGCGCACCTGGTCGCGTTCAACGGTCGCCTGCTCGCGGCGTGGCGCAGCGGCACCACGCGAACGCTTCAGGAGCTCGACATCAACTCGGGCGCCCCGGTGGGCGCTCCGGTCACGGTCACCAGTGCCTTCCGGGCGAAGGACGACTTCGTCGCCTACCCGAACGGAGATGCGGGTTGGGTCTACGGCAGCGGCGCGAACCTGGTTCTGGCCCGCTATTCCAAGTGCCCGTAGTTCCAGCTTGACGGTGAAGCCGTCCTGAATAGGCTAGCGGCCCCATTCCAGCTTAGCTCAGTCGGTAGAGCAGGCGGCTGTTAACCGCCGGGTCCCTGGTTCGAGTCCAGGAGCTGGAGCCATTCTTCTTCCACCACCAACCGAAGGTGGTGGCGCAGTTAACGGAGGCCCCGCGAGGCAACTCGCGGGGCTTCGTCTTGAAAGCGCCAGTGTTCGCGGGGTTCTGCGCGAGGGCGACGTTCGCGGCGTGGTCGCGGAGCGCGATCCTGAGAACGCGGACGCGCGCGACGGCGGGCTCTCGGGGGCGCGATCGTGCTCTCTGAAGGTGCCCGCGGGTCGAGAGCGGCAGAGAGCGGTTAACAGGTCGGGCCGGGCGAGAGGGGCCGGTTAACAGCTCCGGCCGCATGGCTACGTCACCACGGCGAGCGAGACCTGCCCGTCGAATGCTTCGCGGGCACGACCGTGGTTGGCGCCGGCGGCATCTCGTCCCACGTTCGGCCGTCGAGCACTCGGCCCGCCTGCTTCTTGTTCGTGCCGCCCCACTGCTTGAAGAAGAACGGCACGCCTGCGCTCGCGGCACTGGTCGCGGATGTCCGTCGACCCACGCGGCGTCCATCGGCCGCGCGCCGGGCCCGGACTCGCCGCCGACGATCACCCAGTCGATGCCGCGCAGGTCGAGGTCGGGCAGCGGCCCGAGCAGCGGCTCGAGCGAGAGGAACTTGACCTGCGCGCCGGTCGCGCGCAGGTCGTCGATGCGCGACCGGTAGTCGTCGTTCTCGACGCTGACGCCCATCCAGATGTTCGGCGGCCAGTCGAGCTCGCGGGCTGAGCTCGGCCAGGCGCTCGGCGCGCTTCGTCAGCACCTGGAAGCGGTGCCAGTGCGCCCGGCGCATCACGTCGAAGACGCGCTGGATGAACTCGAGCGGCACGTCCTCGTGGAACAGGTCGCTCATCGAGTTCACGAAGATCGTCTGCGGCTTCTTCCAGCCGCAGCGGCAGCTCCAGCATGTGCGGCTGCAGCGTCAGCTCGAAGCCGTTGCGCGTAGTTCGGCTGGCCCATCGCCTGGAGCCGCTCGGCCATGCGCTCGGCGTAGCAGTGCTTGCAGCCCGGGCTGATCTTCGTGCAGCCCGTGACCGGGTTCCACGTCGACTCGGTCCACTCGATCGCTGACTTCAGGCCCATGTCAGCCTCGCTCTCGTCAGGGAAGGTGTTTGCGCGACGCTTCTTCCCGTCCGTCTTGATCTCGTTCGACCTTGAGGTGCCCGCTCTCCTCCTCCTGCTTCAGTGCAGCCCGTCATGTGCTTCTTGAGGTACGCCGTCTCGGTTCTCGACGAAGTCCGGACCTGGAACCCGGTGACCGTGCCCTTCGCGCGGAACTCGCTCGCGGACCTGCGCGGCGAGAACCTTGGTGGGATCGGCCTCGAAGAGCACCAGCTGGTCGGGGTTCGTCGCGTCGGAGAATCTGAAGTCGCCGTCCGGGTCCACCTTCCACATCGCCTCCTTCATCTTGAGGTGGCCCAGCTCGCTGTTCGTCGCGAAGAACAGGTAGTACTGCGTTCGATCCTGTCGGTCGCGCATCTCGAAGAAGCGCACGTACTTGGCCACGCTCGAGAGCTTCGACTGGTACAGCTCGCGCAGCTTTACGATGCGATCGCCGGTGCCCTTCGCGATCTTGACGGCCTCGTCGCCACCAAAGGCATCCACGATGTGCTGGACCACCTTGTCCTCGGGGTGCTCGAGGAATCGGTTGATGGCGTCCACCATGAACGTGATGAACACCTCGCAGCGCTTGTGGCTCAGAAGCCGCTCGATCAAGCGAGAACGGGATCCCCGAGAAGCCGAACGGATCGATGAACGCGAACGTCGGCGCGAGCGCGTTCTTGTCTGCCTCGATCGAGTCGAGCACCTCGCCGAACTTCTCGTGGAAGCGTCCCGGACTCCGCGGTCACCTTGAAATGCGCCGGCACGCGAACCGCGGCGAGTTCCTGCTTCAGGTGCGCGAGCCGGTCGTCGCGCTCCTCGATGAACCAGAACACGATCTCGCCGGTGAGTCGACTTGCGATGGTTGACGGCAACGTCGAGCGCGATCAGTCGGCGAGCCCAGGCTCGCCGCTTCTTGTACCGGCCCGGTCCCGCGAAGCCGTCGATGTAGACGATGCGGCCGTGGTGGGTGCCGAGGATCGGGAACCAAGCCGCGAGATACCGTCGCAGGATCTCGTGCTTGGCCGTCGTG
>CAVQUB010000005.1:0-798724 GCA_963716725.1 uncultured delta proteobacterium | reverse complement strand
GCCATGGCGACGCAACCGGCACCTGTGTCGGCTTGTGCAGCGGCGTCGCGTGTCCGCAGGGACAGAAGTGCGACACCACCAAGGGCTGCGTCGACCTGTGCGACGGCGTGAGCTGCGGCGCAGGTGGCGAGTCGCGATCCCAAGACGGGGAGCTGCGTGCCTTCGCAGTGCAAGACCTTGTGCATTCCGCCCACGACCTGCGTCGCGGGCCAGTGCGTGGTGCCGGAGGGCGGGATCGGTGGCTCGGGTGGCGCGCTGAACGACGCCGGCAACGACGCTGCTGCGGCCAGCGGCGGCTCGCTCCCCAAGGGTGGCACGACGGACGCGGGAGACGACGGAGGCTGCGGCTGTCGTGCGCCTGCTTCGGCGCCAGTGTGGCCGGCAGCCTTGTTGGCGATGCTCAGCGCCTTCGGCCTGCTCTTCAGGCGTCGGAGTCGCTGACCCCGGGCAGCGCCCGGGCTCGGAGCCGGCGCTCGGCTCTCCGTGGGCTGCGTGAGCAGCCCGACACGGATCCCCAAGGAGATCGCCGTCACCGCACTCGGTGCGCTGTTGTGTTCCAGGGAGCGCTGGGGCTTGGCTCCCGACATCCACGCCGACGCCTACGACGCGGCAGCCAAAGCCGCCGGGGCGGGGCCACATGCATACGTCATCGTGGAAGATGGAGCCGGCCGCCTCGATGCCGTCGCCGCGCTTGGTGAACCCGGGGTCGGCGCGGGCGCTTGGCGCGTCTGTCCGCGCGAGTGAGGCACACTCGGCATCTGAGCTGCGTCGCAGCGCGCCGATAATCGCGCTTCTTACTATTTTCGCGACGGAGGACGAACCAATTGCTAGCCTCTGTGAGGGAGGTGCGGTGTGGTGGGCGCTCGGCGCGCGTTGGGCGCCAGTTTCGTTTTCTTGGTTCAGTCGCTCACGCAGGCGGCGCTGGCGCAGAACCCGCGCTCGGTTCCGATCGGAGGGCGCACCGCCACGATGGGCGGCGCGGCCACCGCAGCGGGCAACGACTCGGCGATGCCGTATTTGAACCCCGCCGGACTGGGAGCCTTGCCCGGCGACGTGTTCGCGGTCTCCGCCAGCGTCTACCAGTATCAGTCGCGGACATTTCAGGGGCTGTTCGCCCCCCGCGGCGTGAGCGCCGCCTACGGCACCACTTTCTCGGTGGACGAACAGAAGTACGAGGCGAGCGCGGTCAGCGAGCTGCCGACGAGCGTGATGTACGTGCGACACCTGCCAGGGACGGGCGGTTTTTCTCAGGCCCTCGCCATGTCGTTGGTGGTGCCGAGCCGAGAACGCAACGAACTCCGCGCCTCCGCCCGCATCGCTCTGCCCAACGCGACGGGCTTTGCGGAGCAAAGCGTCTCTGCCTCCAGCGACATCACTGACTACTACCTGGGGCCGAGCTACGCCGTGGCGCTCGGCGACCGCTTGCGCTTCGGGGCCTCGCTCTACGCGCTCTACGCGCAGTCGTTTCGCAGTTACGAGTTTTCGAGCTTCCTGTCACTCACGGGCGGCACCCTGATCTCGAAAGCCCAGCTCGCGACCTCGAGCAGTGGCTTGGCGTTGGGCGTAGTTCCGGTGCTCGGAGCTCAGTTCGCCGTCACCGATCGCCTGTGGCTCGGGGCTGGTCTGGCGGCGCCGTCGCTCCACGTCTGGGGGCGGGAGCGCACGCAGAACGTCGCGTCCAGCGCATCGCCGAGCGGCACGCCGTCCGGCGTGGTGGTGTTGGAGCAGCAGGCAGCGTTCGAGGGAGATCTCCAAGACCGACGGCCGTTGCGCGTAAACGTGGGCATCGCGTGGGAGGACCGCAGCGCCTTCTCGGCCGCCCTCGACATCTACTACTTCGGCGAGCTCCGTGGTGCGAATCGCTTCGACGGTCGACGGAAGGCCACTCAGTTTCAGAGCGGCGAGATCCCACGGCAGACGAACGAGGCGTACGTCGAAGAGCGCGATCTGGCACAGGTCATCGAGCTGGCGGCCGGCATCGAGTACGCTTTGTCGCCGATGTTCGCACTGCGCGCGGGCGGCTTCGCCGATCTGTCGAGCGCGCCCGCGCTCGACGACCCACAGGGTGGTGCGTTCCGCCTGCGAGAGAACCGATTCGGAGGCACCTTGGGGCTCGGCTCGACCTTCGGATCCTTCGACTCGACGGTCGGCGTCGCCTATGCCTACGGCAGCGGGAAGATCGTCACCTTCGATCTCTTGAGCGACAAGCCCAATCCGTTTGCGACGGCAGAAACCCAAAGCCACTCCGTGATGTTGGTGTTCTCCGGCGCCGTCACCGTCGCGGAGGCCAAGGAGACGATCCGCCGACACGCGCCGGTGCATCTGGACGCCTCGCTTCCGGACCCCATCGCGCCCACGTCCGCTCCCGTGACCGCGCCGCCCCAGCCCGAGCGATCTCCGGTCAAGCCCGCCCCCGCTCCGGTTCCGAGCGCGCCGGCCCCGGTGCCTGCGCCAGCACCCGTTCCTGAACCCCCCAGCCCTCCGACCGGAGATGCCCCATGACCCGAATCCGCATCGCGCTGATCAGTCTCGTCCTCATCCTGCCCGCGTGCAGCGGGAGCGAGTCCGGGGCCGAGACCGAGAAGTGCACCAGCACCACGAGCTGCAAGCTCGGTGAGGTGTGCAACGCCGCGACGGGAGCCTGCGTGGCAGAGCCGGAGTCGGGCCTCATCGGCAGCTACGAATGCAGCTTCGAAGGCGCTGGCGTCGGCAAGAGCGAGGTCGTCGGTACCTTCGCCGGTACGCGTTATCCTCTGTTCAACGCGGTGACCTGCAAGCTCACAGCAAAGGTGGCCATCGTGACCGTGGTCGGCTTGTCAGCCCAGGGTCAGGAGCTCGGGTCATTCACGGCAACCGTCGATCTCGGGCGTATCACTCCGGGCGCTGCGATCGAGCTCTTCGATAACACCGCGACAAACCCGCTCGCGGTCATCGATTCGGGCACGTTGTGGAAGGGGCAAGGCGAAGTCATCGCCGTGGTTCAGTCCGGGTCCGTGTCGTACTCCGCGCTGCCCAGCGCCGGTGTCTCGGTTTCGGGCTTCGTGAACGTCGCGCTCCGGGCGCCTTAGAGCGCGTCGCTTCGCAGCCGCGCGGCCGCCGCTGCCAGCGGCGACAGCAGCACCGACACTACTGTACCGCCGTGATTCTGCACCTCGGGCGGCAAGCCGAAGACGATCTTCTCGCGCGTGCGCGGCACGTAGAGCGAGCCCCCGATCCAGTCCCACACGGCCAGGGTCGAGCCGTAGTTCCGGTGGTAGTGACGTACGTCGTCGCTGTGATGGATCTGGTGCTGCGCGGGGCTGATCAAGAGGTGTTCGAGGATCCGGCCGTAGCTGACCCAAACGTGGGAGTGTCGCAGGTTCGATCCGGCGACGTTCCACGCGAAGCTGATGGCCTGCACGCCGAGGATTTGCCAGGCCGCGACTCGGCCACCAAAGGCCCAGACGCAGGCGCCCGCCGCGACGCCGACCCCGAGCGCGGCCCCGGCGCGCATGATCACGCTCTCGAGGGGATGCGTGCGGTACACCGTGAAGGGCGTGAGCACCGTGGCCGAGTGATGCACCTTGTGCAGCTCCCACAAGGCGGGCACGCGGTGCGCGAGGCGATGCACCAGGTAGCGGGCGAAGTCTTCGGCCAGGAAACCCGCGAGGGTGAACGCGGCGAGCCCGACCCACGCAGGCGAGCCAGCGAGCGGCGCCTGACCGAACGCCGCGCCGAGCACCCGCGACACGGCTAGCGCCACCTCGAGTGACGACACCACGAAGGGCCAGAGCAGGAGAACGGAGAGGATCGCGCGCACGAACATCAGGCGGTAATCCAGGAGCGCCGAGGCGCTGAACCAGATGCGCTTCGGGAAGAGAAACGCGAAGAACGAGCAACGCCCGCGGAGCTTCAGCGCCCACACCGCCGCGGAAATCACCGCCGCGCCGAGCAAGAAGGGCAGGTAGACGCGCTTGGTCGAGGTGATCAGCGAGAGGATCGGATCGAGCGAACCGCGCATCAGACTCGTGAAGATCTCTTCGGCCATTCGAATCCTCTCAGAACGATGCTCTCGCCCCCGCTTGGATCCAGCGCGGGGCTCCGGGCCGCGCGCCGAAGGGACGACGTGAGGCGAGGTGCTGTTGGTTCAAGACGTTCTTGGCGACGCCGTACAGATCGAGCCAGCTCGTCAGCTGGAGGTGCGCCGCCAGATCCAGCGTGAGCTGCGCGTCGGTCTTCTTTCCGGCCAGGGGCCCGCCCGCTCCGGCCTGCTCGTGCATCGAGCCGACGAAGGTGCCCGTGGCGGTGGCTTCCCAGCGCTTGCCGCCGAGGCCCGCCGTGGCCGAGCCCTGATGCTCCGGCAGGTAAGGGATCGGATCCCCGGCGCTCACCTGTCCGAACTGCGGATCCGGGGAGTCGAAGAAGCTCAAGAACTCGCCGCGGCTGAAGGTGTAGGCGAGAGATAGCGGCAGGTACAGCTCGCGGTCGATGCGCAGCTCGTGATCGAAGGACGCCTCGAGACCGAACACGCGGGCCGTGCCGGCGTCGAATTGGCGATCGAGATTCTGACCCAGGCAGCCGCTCGAGAAGGTGCAGATGTCCGTCAGGTTCGAGTAGTCGTTGTAGAAGCCGATCAAATCGGCGCGCAAACGGCGACCTGCGTAGCGCGCTCCGGCCTCGTAGTTGACGCTGAGCTCCGGCTCCGTCGAGTCGGGCTGCCCGGGCTCTGCCGGGCTGAAACCGCGGTGCACGCCGCCGAGCAGCAGTGCATTCGGCATGAACTCCCAGCTCCCGGCCAGGCCGGGCAAGATCACCGGGTACGAGCTGCCACCGCGGGCGCCGGTGAGCTCGTCCTCGGTCTCGCTTCGGATCAGCTCCGCGCGAAAGCCAGGCGTCACGGTGAATGCGCCGAAGCCCAGGGCGTCGGCGGCGTGAAACGCCACGGCGTGGGTGCTCGCGCTGTTGTCAGCGGTGATCTCGGTGGGCAGGCCCGCGTTTTCGAGGGCGCCACCCAATACGCGAAAGGCATCTTGGGAGTGGTGCCGCTGGACGCTGTCCTGGTGGTACCGAAGCCCATACTCCACCGCGTGGTGCAGGTGCTGGGTCTTCGGCGTGTAGCGGATCCTCGTTTGAATACCCTGCGAGACGAAGGTGCGCCGGTTGGGGCCGATGAGCAGGAGCTCGGCATCGCTCGCCGTGTCCGATGCGCCCCGCAGCACCGAGTAAAACACGGCGTTCTGGGCGCTGTTCGGATCCGCGATCACGCTGGACAGATCGGCGCCGCGAAAGCCGTTCAGCTTGCGCCAGCTCCGATCCAGGTCGTGCCGGTAGATGGAAGTGGTGACCGCCACCTCGGGCGCTGGCGCCCACTCGTGAGTCACGACGATCTGGGTCCGGTGCCAGCGCATGCGATCGAGGGTCGATGCTTGGTATCGACGCAGCGGCTCGGCCTCGAAGTCGGCGTCGGTGAGCCCGAGGTAGGTCTCGTTCGAGTCCTCGTCCGAATAGCCCAGCTTCAGCTTCAGCTCGTGGCGCTCGCTCGAGGAGGGATCGGGCACGAAGCTCGCTTTGCCCATCCACTCGTTACGAATGAACCCGGTGTTCGCGCCCGCGTCGCCGTCCAGCGTCTTGAAGCCATTGGAGCCGAGGTGCACGCCTTCGATCAGAAACGCGCTCTTCTCGTCGCTCGACCCATAGTAGGCGTGCAGCTTGCGGTATCGGTACTCGCCTCCGGCGACGTCGACGCGGCCCGACGCGGAGCCCGGCGGCTCGCGGGTGATGAAATCCACCGCGCCGCCGACGGTGTGCGGACCGTAGGCGATGGCGGCCGGACCCTTGATCACCCTCATGCCGTTCATGCGCGTGACCAGCGGCACGTAGTACGCGGCCGGGGCGCTGTAGGGCGCGGGCGCGAGCAAGACGCCGTCCTCCATCAGCGTGATCTTCTTGCTGCGGTCGGTCGCCACGCCGCGCAGACCGATGTTCGGCCGCAAGCCGACCCCGTCCTCGCCGCGGACCGAGACTCCGGGCACGCTGAGCAGGACCGCGTGGGGGTCGTCGAGCTCGCGACGCTCGAGCTGCTTGGCGCCGATGACGTGCACCGATCCGGGCAGGCGCGAGAGTCGCGACCCCACCACGGTGACGGCGCTCTCGGGCTCCGGCGTAGGCGGGGGCGCCTCGGGCACAGGTGGCGGCGCCTCCGGGACAGGCGCCTCTTCGGCACCGGCAACCTGAGCGACCAGGAACAGCGCCACGGCGAGTCTAGTCATTGTCGCCTTCGACGGTCTTCGGCAACTCGACGCCAAGCACGATCACCAGCTCGTTCTTCAGGAGATTGGTCAGCACCTTGATGGCCTCGTGCAGCGCTTTGACCGACGCGTAGTCCTTCGCCAGCGACTCCTCGAGATCGTTCTCTTCGATGGCCTCGGCGGCAGCAATGGCGCCGGACAGCGCATTGGCGACGCGCTGGGCCAGATCCGACGCCCCGCTGGCGATCAGCAAGTCCTCGAGCCCCTTTCCCTCACCCGCCGCATCGCAACCGCCAAAGAGCTTGCTGAAGCCCACCAAGTTGTTCCGGATGTGTTGCTTCGAGCGGTGCGCGTAGCGCGACTCCAGGGCTTCGGGGCAGGTGGCGCTGGCGCATTCGAGCAGGCCGAGGGGCCGCCCGAGCTTCATGTCCTTCACCTGCTTCTCGATGTAGAAGAGCGCGTCGCTCACCGCGTTCACCGCCGAGAAGATCCGTCGACCAGGTCGCGCTGCCGCGCCCGGCGGTCTCCAGCTGGGCGACGAAATTCCCCTTGGCCGGTTCCCAAGCATCGAGCAGCTTGGTCGCGCTCACGACGATGTCGTCCGCCACGACCGCGGCGTAGGCCGCCTTTCGTGCGGTGATCTCGGCGGCGCCGAGCGCGGCCCAGGTGCCGCCGGAGTTGATGGTCGCGTTCGCGGCGCACGCGTTGTCGTCCGCTTTGTAAAACAGCAAATACTCGGCGGCGTCGAGGCCACGCAGGTTGACCAGCGCCGTGGAGAACGTGCTCGCCTCGTAGCTCTTGCTCACGAGCTGCTGCTCCACCAGGCAACGCCCGGTGAGGGGCCACGAGTAGATCTCATCGCGCAGGTTCTTGCCCCCCGGCAGCGCGACGCTGGCCGCCGGACCGATCTGCATCACCTCGGCCTGCTGCCAGATTTCCATGGCCGACGACCAGGCCGTCTCGGCAGCGGCGCGCTTCTCGGCTGTCGGATCGGCCTTGGCCGCCTGGGCAGCGTCGCGCAAGCTCAGGACCGCGGCGTGTCCGGCCTGGTAGGTCGAGAGCATGCACTGCGACACCGCCGCGAGCACCTCGGCGCGCGCAGCCGACGGCGAGACCTTCTTGCGAGGATCGTCCTGCCGCTTCTGGCACGAGCCAACAAGCGCGAGGCCGAGGATCACGCAGGCGAGGGCCGCGTTCCGCTCAGTACGCGACCTTGAACTGTTCCATCTCGACATCGGTAAACCCGTAGATCGCCTTGAGCTTCGCGCTCACCTGGGGAAGCTTGCCGACCTCGGTCGCGGTCTCCGTCGCGTACTTGTAACTGGTCGCGTCGCCGGTCGCGGGCGCACCGAGCAGCGCAAGCAGGTCGTCGATGTCCTGGTCGGTGAGCGTGCGCTCTGCCGAGTCGATTTGACGATATCCGTGCACGAAAGCCACCATTTCCCCCAGGCTGTGCAGGCCTGCCGCCACGTCGTCGTCCGTGGGCGGATCGACGGTCAGCTTCTTGGCGGCGTCGTTGGCGTAGAACACCACCGTCGACATCAGGGTCCGCTCCCAGTCGGTCTTGATGGCCTTCACCGCGGCGTCGCAATCGGCGGCGCAGTCGGCGCCCGCGGCGGCGGTGGTGCGCGCGGCAATGAACGACAGCTTCAGCTTGCGATAGAGGCCGGGGTTCGCGCTCGTCTTGTCGTCCCGGCGCTTGGCGTACTGCGCCGTGAATTGATCGGGGTGGTTCGGATCCTTGTCGTCATGAGGGAAGGACGGGTGTGCGCCGTAGAGCGCGAGCATGCGGTCCACGGCCTTCGCGTCCGGGTTCGATGCCACGAGCGCGACCGCGGTGTTGAAGGTGGTGGCAGCGAACATGCCCTTCTCGATCGCCTGGCGCAGATCCCGACCGCGTGCGTCGAAGATGTTCTTCGAATAGATGCCCCCGCTCACCGGCGGCGGTTCGGCGGGCTTCCAGGCGTTGCCCGCGGCCTTCTCGAACTCGGCGATCAGCCCGTCGATCTTGGAGGCGTAGTAAGGAGTGGTGATGCTGCGCAGGCTGGGCGAGCCTGCGTCGAACAAGCCCGTCAGCGCCGAAGCGGTCGGCTTCACCGCGGCAGAGAGCTCTGCATCCTTCATCGGCTGCTGGAACGCCTTGAATCGGATGATGACGTCGGCCTCGACGGCGGTGTTCGCGTCCCAGTCGGCTGCGGGATAGGTGTCCGGGATCTTCGCCGTGCAGGTCGAGGACCCGCCGGCGCCACCGACTGCGCCGGAGCCGCCCCCGCCCGGGTTGTCACCGGCGGCGTCGTCGTCGCCGCAGCCGATGACCATCGCCAGGACACAGGGGACCAACAGCGCCCGCGTGAAATTCATGGGTCCGCTCATAATGCAAATGAAAGTCACTTTCAACAAGGAAGCGCTCACCGCCAGATTTCCTGGATTTCCGGCGGCGCGTTGGCTCCCGAGGTGCCCGCCCCGTCACCTCGGGCTTCGAGAGAGAGTAGGATCGACCCATGAGATTCGGGGTCAGCGCGTGCGCGCTTCTCGGTTTGCTCGTCTCGCGGTCCGCGCTCGGGCAGACCGCCACCACCGCCGGCGAGGCCAAGGCCCCGTATCCGACCCTGGAGAACATCTCCCTCGAGTGGGCGGTCAGCGGCGATTCGGACAATGACGGAGTGGTGAAGGTCCGCTACCGCAAGACGGGCAGCACGACCTGGCTCGACGCCTTGCCGCTCGTGCGCGTGCCGGCTGGTTCGAACCAGGGCTTCTCGTGGACAAACCGCCACGCGGGCAGCGTGTTCGGGCTCACGCCCGGCACCAGCTACGAGATCGAGCTGACGCTCAGCGATCCGGACGGTGGTGGGGCGACCAAGACCCTGAGCGTGACTACGCGCAAGATGCCGGTCGCAGCCGCGAGCGCCAACTCCAAGAACGTCACCCCCTCGAGCTTCGCATCCGACGCCAGTAGCGCCAAGCCGGGAGATCTGCTCCTGCTGGCCGACGGCAACTACGCGACCTTTACCGTTCAGGTCGACGGCACCGAAGCCGCGCCCATCGTGATCCGCGCGGCCAACCCCGGCAAAGCCATCGTCGGCGGGGACGTGCGCCTCGACGGTCGCAAATACGTCTACGTCGAAGGGCTCACCGTCAACGGGAAGATCAAGCTCAACAACGCGGAGGGCGTGGCCGTCAAGGGCTGCACGGTGAACACCAAAGACGACGGCATCATTGCCTACGGACCAGGCTCCACCAACGGCTACTTCTGCGACAATCTGGTGATGGGCTCCACGGCCTGGACCACGGCAGCCGTCGGCGCCAGCGGCGCCAACCTCGGCGAAGGCATCGCGATGACGGGCCCCGGAAACGTGATCTGCCACAACCGTGTGAAGGGCTTTCGCGACTGCTTGAGCACCCTCGAGGACGGCGAGGCCATCAATCAGACCTCCATCGACATCTACGGCAACGACCTCGACGTCTGCGCCGATGACGCGATCGAGGCCGATTTCTCCATGGGCAATACGCGCGTGTACGAAAACCGCGTCGTGAACAGCTTCGTGGGCATGAGCTCCCAGCCCAGCCTCGGCGGACCGGCGTACTTCATCCGCAACGTGATGTTCAACGTGATCTACTCGCCCTTCAAGCTACACCGCGGCAGCATCGGCGACGTCGCCTTTCATAACACCGTGGTCAAATGCGGAGACGCCTTCGCGGTCTACGCCAGCGACAGCTGGTCCCGCGCTTGGTTCCGCAACAACTTGTTCATCGGCGGCGCGGGCGGCGGGACCTACGGCGGCTACGGCAACGGGGACGGCGACGTGCTCAGCCTCGCGGCCGCGGTGGCGAGCTGTAGCTTCGACTACGACGGGCTGGGCTCCATCGGCACCAACAAGTTCACCGGCAGCGTGGGCGGGCAGAGCTTCAGCAGCCTGACCGAGCTCAAGAGCAAGACGACGGAGAAGAACGCGGTGCAGGTCGATCTCAGCGTCTTCGCCACCAGCGTCACCTTCCCCCAGAATCCGTTTCCAGGCGTGGCGTCACCGGATTTGTCACTGAAGAGCGCATCGGCGGCGGTGGACAAAGGCCAGAAGCTGGCCAACGTGAACGACGGCTTCGCGGGCACGGCGCCAGATCTCGGTGCGTACGAGCTCGGTGCGCAGGCGCCGAGCTATGGGCCGCGCACGGGTGGCAGCGGCGGCGCGGGTGGCAGCGGCGGCGCGGGTGGCAGCAGCGGCGCGGGTGGCGGCAGCGGCGCGGGTGGCGGTTCGGCGGGCAGCGCCGGATCCGCTGCAGGCGGCACGAATGCGGGCGGGGGCGGAACGAGCACCGGCGGCGCGTCGGGCGGCGGCGCTGGGAAGTCCGGCGGTGACTCGGGCTCGGACGACGGCGGCTGCGGCTGTCGCACGACGCCCGCGAGGCAGAGCGCGCTGGGCTGGCTACTGGCGGCGGCGCTGGTGTTCGCGCGCCGACGTCGATCCTGAGGGACCCGCGCGGCGGTCGAATCAGAACCGACCCGCGTACTCCAGCGACAATCCGCCCGGCGCCGCCCGAATCGCCGCGCTCGACGCGCGCTCCTTTGGCCCACCGAAGACGATCAGCGCGCCGCCCGCGAGCAGCCCGACGCCGCCTGCGATCAAACTGACGTTCGCGATGGTCTGGAGACGCTTACCGCTGTCCACGGTGTCGGCGTACTTCGGATCCGAGCAGCGAGTGCTGCCGCATCCGTCCTCGAGCTCCCCGTACTTCGAGTTTGCCATCGAGCCGGTGATGGCAAATACGGCAATGCCGACGACGCCCACGCCAGCCACCACGTAGCCCGCGGTGCGGAGCGTGCCGCCGCTCTTCTTCGGCGGAGCGTCGGCGTCCGCCGCGGGCTTGGTAGGAGTGGCCACTGCCGGCGCGACCGCGGCGGCTGTACGGAAGACGAGTGTGATGGTCTGGGTCGCTCCCGCCGCGATCTGAATCAGCTTCTCTACCGCCGCTGCGCCATCGCCGTGCGCGCGGGCCAGCACGTCGCCGGGCGCCACCGCCACGGGCTGCCCCACTTGGGTCGTGTCGAGTGCCTTGCCGTTCAGCTCGACCTTCACCCCCGGCGGAGGATCCACCACCGCGACGATGACCTTGCCGACTCGCTGATCGAGGAGCGCGATCTCCGCCGCCGCCGAGTCGCGGGTGGGCCCGTACTTGGGATCCTTGTTGGCTGCCTCGCGCGAGTCTCGCAGCGTGCGCTCCAGCTCGGCGTGTGCCTCGGCGAGCTGTCCGAGCTCGCGGAGCGCCCGACCCACGTAAAGACGCGCGTTCGGACTGCCCGTGATCTCGAGCGCCGCACGCGCGAGCTCGAGGGCGGTGGCGTAGTCTTTGGCGTCGAAGCTCTTCTGCGCTTGCTTGAACTTCTCGAGCGCCGCCTTGGTTTCCTCGGGACTTGGCGCCGCGAAGCAGGGCGTCGACGCGAACAAGAGCGCGAACAAGAGGAAGAGAAACGAGATGAGACGCATCAGAGCCCTTCGGGACGGTAGCCTGGAGCCGTGGGCCGTGTCGGGCGTGGGGTCGTCGCAGGCTCTTTTGTCACGGCTTTTGCGGGTGCCGACGCGGCGACCGCGGCGCTCGGCGGCGCGGAAGGCGCGGGGGCGGCGTTCACGCTGGGTATCGGCCCCGGAACGGGGTCCTCCGGCGCCGCGCTGAGCATCGACTCCGCGTGCGCGGTCGAAGAGGTGATGACCGGCGACGGCGGAACAGCCGCGACGGGCGCCCCTCCCCGCGATCGCGTGCCGACGGCGAAGGCGAGCCCACCGATGCCGACAGCGGCCAGGCCTGCGATCAAGAACCAGCGACCCGCCCGCGCGCGCGGCACGGCGGCAGTCGAAGCCACCAGCGCACTCTCAGCGTCCGTCGCCCGATCGCGAGAGACGCCGGAGGAGGACCCGCCCCTGGTAGGATCCGCGCGCAACATGCCCGCGTCGATGGCCGGCGCCGCGATGTCGAAGGTCAGGATCTCAGTGGCAACCTCCCGCGGTTTCGCCAGCGTGACGCCCGCTTCCATGGCAGCGGCTTCAATCGCATCAGCGAACTCGACGGCGGTCTGGTAGCGATCCTCGCGCCCGTTCGAGAGCGCCTTCATGCAGACCTCGGAGATGGCCGGGGGCACGTCGGCGCGCACGTCGCGCGGCGTACGCTGCACTCCCGCCATGATCTGCGCGATAGTCTGACCCTCGGACTCGCCCCGGAACAAGCGGCGCCCGGTCAACGCCTCCCAGAGCACGATCCCCGCCGCAAATACGTCGGCCCGTCGATCGATCTTGCCGGTGAGCATCACTTGCTCGGGCGACACGTAGGCGACCTTGCCCTTCAGCCCGGAGCCCTGGGTGGTCGTCAAGCGAGCTTTGGCCTGCGCGACCCCAAAGTCGGTGATGCGAGAGACGCCGTCCGCGCCCACGAGCACGTTCTGTGGCGAAACGTCGCGGTGAACCAACTCGAGGGAGTGTCCGTCATCGCCGTCGAGCTCGTGCGCGGCGTGGAGCCCCTCGAGCAAGTCGACCAGGATGCGCAGGACGACGGGGATCGAGAGGCTCTTCTTGGCAGTGAGGGCCGTGCGCAAGATGGCGTTGAGCGCGTGGCCCTCGATGTACTCCATCACCAAGCACAAGCCTTCTTCGTTGCGTTCGACGGCGAGGGTGGAAACCACGTTGGGGTGGCGGATGCGCGCTGCGAGCCGCGCCTCGTCGAGGAACATCGAGACGAAGTCGGGCTCGTTGGCGATGTGCGGGTGCATCACCTTGAGCGCCACCAGTCGTTCGAAGCCGCCTTCGCCGAGGACCTTGGCGAGATACACCGTCGCCATGCCTCCCTGGGCAAGAGGACGTACAACTTCGTACCGACCCGCCATCGGGACGGATCGTAGCCGACCGCCCCGCGATTTGCCCACTCGGGCGGCTCACCGCCGGGAAATGCTAGACTACGACCGCCGATGAAACGGGCGCGGACCGGCTATTGCATTCTCGGGGCGATCGCGCTGGCGGCAGCCTGCTCCAACGACTGGGACCGATACGATCCTCGGCTGGGAACCGGCGGCGGCACGGGCACCGGCGGGGCGGCCGGCGGGGCGGCCGGCAGTGGCGGTACGACGAGCGGTGGCGCCAGCGGCAGTGGCGGTACGACGAGCGGTGGCGCCAGCGGCAGTGGCGGTACGACGAGCGGTGGCGCTAGCGGCAGCGGCGGCAGCGGCGGCAGCGGCGGCACCGGCGGCACTCCCAGCGGCGGCGGCGGCACCGGCAACACCGGCGGCGCCCCCAGCGGCGGCGGCGGCACCGGCAACACCGGCGGCACCCCCAGCGGTGGCGGCGGCACCGGCGGCACCGGGGCGACCGGAGGCGGCGGGACCGGAGGCACAAATCCAATCACAGTCACGTACCTCGCGAAGGTGGCCGACTGCGTCGACACGACCGATCCAAATCCCGACGTCTGCGAGGCGCCCAACCCGGGTCTGTGGACCGTGGATCTCGTGAACGACGAGCTCGCCTCTTCCGACGCCGCACTCGGACCACCCACGGCTGGGTTCTTGCGCTTCGACTTGGACAACGCCTTTGCCGGAAAGACCGTGACCAAGATCGAGCTGGTCGTTCGCGTCGGCGCGTCGCCGGCCTCGAGCGATCACTCGGGCGAAGTCTGGACGGTGAGCACCTTCACGCGCCCGGACCTGTTCAAGGCGGTGCCGGCCAAGGTCGCCAAGGTCGCCACCGATCTGGGCGCCGTCGCCGCCAACGCGACGGTCAAGTGGACGTTGCCCAACAATACGGTTTCGGCCAACACCGCCGCCTGCTTCGGCGTATTCACGAGCAGTACGAACGGCGCTGATTACCAGAACACCAAGGGCAGCATTCCGCCGCGCCTGCTCGTCACCTATCAGTGAGGCGCCCGCTCACGCGTTGACCGGTCAGGCTCCCAGGGCGGCGCGGAAGAGCGTGCCCGGCCCCGACACGCGGTAGCTGCCGTCGCCGGCGCTCACGAAGGCGGACTGCCCGCGGCCCAGTTCGAGCGTCGCCTCCTCGCCCGCGACGGTGACCGAGCCCGCGGTGCAGAGCACGATCTCGGGCCCACGGGCCGCCAGATCGGCGACGCCTAGGATCTTCGACAAGCGAAACTCGCGGGTCGGAGTCTCGTAGCGAGCTTCCGCCCCTGACATCGCCGGACGACGGATCTCGACGTCGCCGCTCTCGAAGCGCAGCACGGAACACAGCTCCTCGACGTCGACGTGCTTAGGCGTGAGGCCCCCCCGGAGCACGTTGTCCGAGCTGGCCATGATCTCGACCCCGGTGCCTTCGAGATAGGCGTGCAGGTTGCCCGCGGGCAGGTAGATCGCCTCTCCGGGCTGGAGCACGACCAGGTTCAAGAGCAGCGCGCTGACCACACCGGCGTCATTCGCGTAGAGCTGCCCGAACCGCAGCGCCCAGCGGCACTCATCCACGAACGAGCCAGCGCGCTCCACCACGCGGCTACACGCCGACAGCGTAGCCCTCACCATCCGATCGCGCAGCGCCGGCTCGAGCGTCATGATCCCACGGAACAGCGGACCGAGCCCGACGTCGCCCGCGGCGAGCGCCTCCCGCACGAAGTCGAGCTCCGGCGTGCCGAGCTCGTTGAACAGCTCGCGACTCTGCTCGACCCTTCGAAAACCGGACAGCGCGTGGAAGCGGCTGAGGGCGCAGATCAGCTCCGGTTTGTGGTTGCGATCGCGGTACGAGCGATTCGGAGCGTCGAGAGGGATGCCGCGGGCTGCTTCGCGATCGAACCCCGCGGCGGCTTGCGCGAGAGTCGGGTGCGCTTGCAGCGACAGCGGCCGCGCGGCAGCCAGCACCTTGAGCAGGAAGGGCAATTGCGAGCCCAGATCCGCGACACATCGCGGGCCGAGCTCGCGCGCCGGGTCGTCGGCGATCACGCTGTCGAGCGGGCGCCAGACCCCGTCCCGTTCGATCTCCGACGGCGCCGACGGGTGCGCGCCGAGCCACAGCTCGGCCTCGGGCTCGGGGCTCGGGCTGGGACGACCGCAGAGCTCCGCGATCGCGGAGTGCGATCCCCAGGCGTAGTGCTGAATGCGATTGCGGAGGCGGTCCAAGAGTCGGCGAGCTTATGCAAACCCACCGGCGACCGCCAGCGAAGCCATTGGCAGAACGCGCTTCCCGGACCATCATCACCCCGCCATGACCCGCCCTCGACTCGGCGACTACCTGCCGCGAGGCGCCGACGCCGACGCGGGCACGCCCGTCCCCGGGGACGTCATCCTCTCGGCGTTCCTGGAGTGGGTCGAAGCCTCGGGGCTCGAGCTGTACCCGGCGCAGGAGCAAGCGCTGCTCGAGATCGCCGCCGGCAAGAACGTGATCCTGAACACGCCGACGGGCTCGGGCAAGTCGCTGATCGCGTACGCCGTCTGCTTCTTCGCAATCGCGCAGGGCCGGCGCTGTTTCTACACCAGCCCGATCAAGGCCCTCGCCAGCGAGAAGTTCTTCACCCTGGTCGAAGAGTTCGGCGCCGACGACGTCGGCATGATGACCGGAGACGCGGCCGTGAACCGCGACGCGCCCATCGTGTGCGCCACCGCCGAGATTGTCTCCAACATGGCGCTGCGCGAGGGCTCCGCCGCCGACATCGACGACGTCGTCATGGACGAGTTCCACTACTACTCCGACGTGGACCGCGGCGTGGCGTGGCAGGTGCCCCTGCTCACGCTGAGGAACTGCCGCTTTCTCTTGATGAGCGCGACCCTGGGAGACACCAGTTTTTTCGAGCGCTGCTTGACGGATCTGACCGGGCTGCCCACGGCGCTGGTGCTCTCCACCGATCGCCCCGTGCCCCTGGATTTCACCTACAGCGAGAAACCCCTGCACGAAGCCGTCGCCGGACTGATCCGTGACGGGCGCGCGCCCATCTACATCGTCAACTTCACCCAGCGCAGCGCGGCGGAGGAGGCGCAGAACTTGATGAGCGTCGATTTCTGCTCGAAGGACGAGAAGCGCGCCATCGCCGAGGCGCTGCGGGGCGCTCGCTTCGACAGCCCCTACGGCGCCGAGATCTCGCGCTTCTTGCGCCATGGCGTGGGGTTGCACCACGCGGGCCTGTTGCCCAAGTACCGCCTCGCCGTCGAGAAACTGGCGCAGGCGGGGCACCTGAAATTGATCAGCGGCACCGACACGCTGGGCGTCGGCGTGAACATCCCGATCCGCAGCGTGCTCTTCACCAAGCTCTGCAAATTCGACGGCAAGCAGACGGCCGTGCTCTCGGTGCGCGACTTCCGACAGATCAGCGGGCGCGCCGGGCGCAAGGGCTTCGACGATCGCGGCAGCGTCGTGGTGCAGGCTCCCGAGCACGCCATCGAGAACCTGAAGCTCGACGCCAAGGCCGGCGCCGATCCGTCCAAGAAGCGCAAGGTCGTCCGCAAGAAGCCGCCGGAGCGAGGCTACGCGCACTGGGACCGAGCGACCTTCGAGCGCTTGATGACCGCCCCGCCGGAACCGTTGCTGTCGCGCTTCCGCGCGAGCCACGGCATGATCGTGAACGTGCTGTCTCGTCCCGATGGGGGCTGCATGGCGCTCGGGCGCCTGATCAAGGGCTGCCACGACCGGCCCCACGACAAGCGGGCCCACGGGCGTGTGGCGCACTCGATGTTCCGATCGCTCGTTGAGGCCGGCATCGTCGAAGTGCGCGACGGTCGCGCCCGCGTGAACTTGGACTTGCAGCAGGACTTCTCACTGAACCAGACGCTGTCGCTGTACCTGCTCGACACCCTCACGCTCCTCGATCCGGAGCTCGAGACGCACGCGCTCGACTTGCTCACCCTGGTCGAGGCCATCCTGGAAAACCCGGAGATCGTGCTGCAAAAACAGCTGGACCTGATCAAAACCTTGGCGATTGCCGAGATGAAGGCCCAGGGCGTCGAGTACGACGAGCGCATCGCGAAGCTCGAGCAGCTGGACTACCCGAAACCCAATCGGGACTTCATCTACGACACCTTCAACGCCTTCACCAAGAAGCACCCCTGGGTCGGCGCCGAGAACATCCGCCCCAAGTCCATCGCGCGGGACATGGTCGAGCAATTCATGTCTTTCTCCGAGTACGTGAAGGAGTATGGCCTCGAGCGCTCCGAGGGGCTGCTCCTGCGCTACTTGTCCGACGTCTACAAAGTCCTGGTGCAGACCGTTCCGCAGTCCGAGCGCAGCGAAGACATCGAAGAGCTGATCACCTTCTTTGGCGCCATGGTGCGACAGGTGGATTCGAGCTTGCTCGACGAGTGGGAGCGCATGCGCGACAGCGACGGCACGCCCGCGGCAATCGTGGCACGCGCCGCGCTCGAGCCCGAAGGCTCCGAAGACGTCACGCGGGACGCGAAGGGCTTCACCGTACTGCTGCGCAACGAGCTGTTCCGGTTGATCCGCGCGCTGTCGAGACGGGACTGGAAGGAGGCGGAGCTCGCGGCGAGCATGAAGGCCGCCGAGATCGAGGGCGCGATGACGCCCTTCTTCGCAGCTCACACCCAGCTTCGCACCGACCCCGAGGCGCGCGCTCCCGCCCTGCTCACTCTCGAGACCGGCGAGACGCGCTGGGACTTCGCGCAGGTCCTCCTGGACTCGTCCGACGACAACGACTGGGTGATCGTCGGTCACGTCGACGTGCCCCGGTCGCGCGACGCCGGGCGACCCGTGTTGTCCGTCGAGCGCATCGGAGCCTGAGCGCCGCAGCGGTGGCGCCGAAGCCGGGGGGCGCCCGGCCGGGTGGTGCAGATACCCGAACGGGCGTTATTTTCGCTGGATAACCGGCGACTTGACGGTTGTCATTTGCACCCCAGCCGGTCTCCCGTACGAACGTTCGTAGGAGAAGCCGAGCCATGGGGATCCAACGCAAAGCCTGGGTGCTGAAAGAGACCGGAAAGCCGCTGGTCGAGGAGAGCCTCGAGCTCGGGGATCCCGCACCGAGCGACGTCATCGTCGAGGTCGAGGCCTGCGGCCTCTGCCACACCGATCTGGGCTTCGCCGAAGGTGGCGTGGCTCCGCGGATGGGTCTGCCCATCGTGCTCGGTCACGAGGTGGTCGGCACGGTGCGCGCGGCGGGCGAGCGTTACGCAGCGCTGGTCGGACAGAAGGTGCTCGTGCCGTCAGTCATGCCCTGTGGCGACTGCCCGTTCTGCCGCGCGGGTCGCGGCAACGCGTGCTTGAAGCAGAAGATGCCGGGCAACGACATCAACGGGGGGTTCGGAACGCACCTCGTCGCACCGGGAGCGAGCATGGTCTCGCTCGCGGACGCGCCGGCGAGCGTGAAGACCGACTCGCTCTCGGTCGTCGCCGACGCGGTGTCCACTGCCTACCAGGCGGTGCAGCGCTCGGGCCTGAAGGCCGGCGACGTGGCGTTCGTGGTCGGCGGCGGCGGGGTCGGCGGCTTCACAGCGCAAATCGCCAAGGCGCTCGGCGCAAAAACCATCGTCTGCGACGTGCAGGAAGAGCGGCTAGCCGGCCTCGCGTCCCTCGGCATCGACCACACCTGCAACGTCACCGGTCGCGAAGCGAAGGACGTGCGCAAGGAGCTGCACGGCAAGGCCAAGGAGTGGGCCATCCCCAGCCTGGGCTACAAGATCTTCGAGTGCAGCGGCACCGCGCCGGGGCAAACCCTGGCGTACACGCTGCTCTCGAACGGCGCGACCCTGCTCGTGGTCGGCTTCACCCGCGACACCGTGAACGTGCGCCTGTCGAACCTGATGGCCTTCGACGCCACCGTGCACGGCTCCTGGGGCTGCCCGGTGGAGGCCTATCCCGCCGTCCTGAAGCTGATCTACGACGGCAAAGTCCTGCTCGAACCCTTCATCGAACGCGCGCCGATGTCCAAGATCAATCAGCACATGCAAGCGCTCGCGGAGCACAAGCTCGCCAAGCGGCTGGTGATGGATCCCAGGGCCTGAACCGCCGATGCTCTCGAACACCTGCAGCCTCCGCATGATCTCGAACCCCTGCCTCCAGACAGAACCTCTCCGAGGCCGAAGGCCTCGCCACGGGATCACCTTCGGGGCTTGCCCTGAGCAGATCACGATCGGCAAGAGAGAGACGAGTGTGAAGACCGGCGAGGCCGGCGCCGACTGTTCCCTGCAAGGAACTGACGCCCGAACTCATCAGTCCGCAGCACCCAAAACAAGAAACTCCCTCGCCGAGCACAAGCTCGCCAAGCGGCTGGTGATGGATCCCAGGGTCTGAACCAACCAAGCGGCGAGAAGAAAGAAGAATTCCAATGACCGAATTGCTCAGCCACGACATCCTTCCGGGTTACGAGTTCCGTCACATCAAATACGAGTCGCGGCCCGTGCTCGACGACAAGGGCAAACCCGTCGACGGGCTGCATCAGGTCTGGATCTCGCTCAACAACGAGAAGCAGCTCAACAGCTACACGACCGAGGCCGTCAAGGAAGTAATCCTGGCCTTCCGTCGCGCGAGCTGCGACCGCCAGTGCCTCGCAACGTGGTCTTCACCGCGGTCGGTGACCGGTCGTTCTGCACCGGCGGCAACACCGAAGAGTACGCCACCTACTACTCGAACCGCCCCCTCGAGTACCTGCAGTACATGCGGCTGTTCAACGACATGGTCACGAACATCCTGCTCTGCGACAAGCCGGTCATCTGCCGCGTCAACGGCATGCGCATCGGCGGCGGGCAAGAGATCGGCATGGCCTGCGATTTCACCGTCGCCGGCGACCACGCACGCTTCGGCCAGGCGGGTCCCAAGCACGGCTCGGCGCCGGACGGCGGCTCGACGGACTTCCTCGACATCTACGTGGGCTTCTCGCGCGCGGTCGAGAGCCTGGTGCTGTGCGATCCCTGGAGCGCGCACAAGGCCATGCGAATCGGCTTGGTCAACGAGCTCGCGCCGGTGCACAAGACCGCCGAGGGCAAGTTCATCCCGAACCCCTTCGCCGTCACCGACCGCTACCTCGACGACATGGGACGCATCGTCTACGGCGAGTGGAAAGAGGGCAAAGACAAGGACGCAGCCAAGGAGCTCGCGGGCAAGTGCACGCTCGATCTCTCGCTGCTCGACCAGGCCGTCGACAAGCTGGCCACCAAGCTGCTCTACACCTTCCCCGACTGCACGCGCAAAACCCTGGAGAGCGCCCGCAAGAAGAAGCTGATGCACTGGGCGCAGAACAGCGAGACCAATCGCTCGTGGCTCGCGCTCAACATGAACACCGAGGCGGCCGCGGGCTTCCCGGCCTTCCACTTTGGCGATCGCAACGAGCGCGAGATCGACTTCGTCTTGCTCCGGCAGAAGGTCGCGGCAGGCGCCCGCTTCGACAAACAGCTGATCAGCGACGTGCTCAAGCCTTCGGCGCGCGCGGGGTGGGAGAAGAACCCGTGAAAGAGGAGGTTCGCGCCGAGCTCTGCGAGGACGGCACGCTCCTGCGGGTCGTCTTCGAGCGAGACGGCGGAAACGTGCTCAGCGGCGCGCTGATGCGCCAGCTGGACGCGGTGCTGGAAGAGCACGCCAACGACCAGCACCTGAAGCTGGTGACCCTCGAGGGCCACGGCAAACACTTCAGCTTCGGCGCCAGCGTCGAGGAGCACCAGAAGGATCAGGCGGCCGAGATGCTCGCGACCTTCCACGGCCTCATCCGCCGAGTGGCGAGGTACCCGGTCCCCACGGCCGCGGTCGTGCGCGGTCGTTGCCTGGGCGGAGCCTTCGAAGTGGCGCTCGCCTGCCGCTTCGTCTTCCCGAGCCAGGGCTCGATCTTCGCGTGCCCCGAGATCAAGCTCGGCGTCCTGCCGCCGGTGCTCGCGGCGCTGGGCCCCGCGCGCCTCGGGCAGACCTGGACCGAGCGGCTCTTGCTCACCGGTTGCGATCTCGACGCGAAGGCTGCCGAGCACATCGGCTTCGCGACGTCGATCGCGCCGGAGGGCGTGGATCCCTTCGATCACACCCGAGAGTGGTACGGGAAGAACCTGAAGGAGCTCAGCGCCTTCTCGCTGCGCCAAGCGACGGAAGCGCTGCGGCGGGGGTCGAAGCTGATCGACGCGGCGGGCGAGACGCTCGCTGGCATCGAGAAGCTCTACCTCGAGCGCCTGCTCCCGAGCCACGACGGCAACGCGGGCATCACCGCGTTCATCAGCAAGCAAAAGCCCGTGTGGAGAGACGCGTGAGCGAGCGGTCGAGCTCGGGGAAGGCGGAGATCCTGGCGGCGGCAGCCCGCGCCTTCGCCGAGCACGGCTACCACGGCATGAGCATGCGCGATCTGGGCAAGCTGACCCGGCGCTCGCCCGCCACGCTCTACAACTACGTCGAGAGCAAAGAAGAACTCTTGTATCTGATCCAGCGCGACGCCTTCGAAGAGATGCTGAACACGTCCGAGACCGCCCTCGAGGGCGTGAGCGACGCCGAGGATCGCCTGCACGCCTTCGTGCTCGGCCACGTCAGCTTCTTCGCGGATCGCCAGTACCTGATGCGCGTCTTGATCCACGAGGCCGCCGCGCTGCCACCGGCCCGCCGCGCCGAAATTCGCGAGCTCAAGGAGCGCTACTTCCACCTGGCGGAGGGCATCGTCGGCGAGGTGGCGCAGAGCCGAAACGGAAGCGAATTGCCGCCCCTCGACGTCGAGCGCAACACCTATTGCCTCTTCGGCATGCTCAACTGGACCTACGGCTGGTACGAGCCGATCCGGCACGGGACGCCCGAAGAGCTGGCTGCCACCATCGAACGCGTCGCCGCCGCCGGCGTCGCTGCGGGAGTCTCGCGCCCGCGGCGAGACCGAGAAGAACGATCCGAACGTGCCGAGTCTCACGGAGGTGCACGGTGACCGAACAAGAAGCAGAAAACACCACGAACGACCCCGCAACCGCCGTGCTCGAGCGCGCGCGCACCCTCGTCGACGACCTCGCCCTGAAAGAGGTCGTGCGCTGGAAGCAGGACCACCCTGGTCGCCTGGCCGTGGGCTATATGCCGATCTACGTGCCGCGCCCGATGCTCGAGGGCATCGGCTGCCTGCCGGTCGCGATGTTCGGCGGCGGAGATCAGGTCGACATCATCAAGGGCGACAGCTTCTATCAGTCCTACATCTGTCACATCCCGCGAAGCACGCTGGAGCTGGCGCTGAACGGCTCCCTGGACTCCCTGGACGGCGTGCTCTTCCCCAGCATCTGCGACGTGATCCGGAATCTGTCGGGCATGTGGCAGATGCTGTTCCCGGACAAGTACGCGAGCTACGTCGACTTGCCGCAGAACTTCGATCCGGAGCTGGGCGGCAAATTCTACATGATGGACATGCAGCGCATCCTTCGTGACCTCACGGCACGCGGGGCCTGGGCCTACGACGCCGACAAGCTGCGAGCCGCCATCAAGAGCGAGAACTCCCGTCGCGCCGCGCTGCACGAGCTCGACACGATGCGGGTCAAGGAGCCATTCCGCGTGCGCGCCTCGGAGGCCTACCTGGTCGCTCGCGCCGGTGGCCTGCTCGAGGCCTCGGTCCACGAAGAGCTCGTTCGCGAGTTCCTGGCGGCCGCGCGAGAGCGCGCTCCCCGGGTCTACGACAACGTGCGCGTGCTCGTCCGCGGCTCGTTCTGCGAGCAGCCTCCCCTGGGCCTGATCAAGACCCTCGAGGCAGCCGGCTGCGACATCGTCGACGACGACTTCCAGCTCGGCCTCCGCTACATCGACGGCGACATCGAGTGCGGGCCGAACGACGATCCGATGGTCGCCATCACCACGGCCTTCCTGAAGCGTGGCCAGGCCACGGCGTCGCGCTACATCGCCGAAGAAGAGAAGGGCGGCGCGCTGGTCAAGTCGGTGCGCGAGGTCGAGGCCGAAGGCGTGATCTTCGCCGCTGCCTCGTTCTGCGACCCGGCCTTGCTCGATCAGCCGATGCTCGAAGCGGCCCTCGACCGCGCCAAGATCCCACACACCAGCCTGAAATTTGCAGAAAACACCGGACAATTCCAAGTGATCCGGGAACAAGCCGGAGCCTTCTCGGACGCCGTGAAGCTCTGGGGGAGCGCAGCATGACCACCACCCCGACGCACATCACCAGACCCCGCGAGGTCCCGGCCGAGGCGGCCAAGGACGACAGTCAGCTGCGTCAGAAGCAGATGATCTCCGGCCACTTCGACAAGCTCTCCACCGCCAAGGAAGACGGCCGCAAGGTGGCTTACACCTTCGTGCCAGGCAACCTGACCGAGCTGATGCTGGCCCTCGACATGCTGCCGGTCTTGCCGGAGATCAACGCGCTGCAGAGCGGCATGCGCAAGCTCAGCGGCAACTACATCACCGAGGCCGAGAAGCTCGGACACAGCGAGGACGTCTGCACCTACGTGAAGTGCGACATCGGCATGATGAAGAGCGGCAACATCGGGCCCACCGGGACCCGCTTGCCGAACCCCGACATCTTGCTGCTCTCCTACACGGGCTGCTTCACCTTCATGAAGTGGTTCGAGCTGCTCAAGGAAGAGTACAAATGCCCGGTCGCGATGCTGCACGTGCCCTACCAGGGTGACGGGCACGTCACGCCCGAGATGCGCACCTACGTCATCGACCAGCTCGAGCGCGAGGTGATCCCAGCGTTGGAGAAGGCCGCGGGCAAGAAGCTCGATCTCGATCGCCTCGCGGAGTACCTCGAGCGTTCGCGCAAGGCCGAAGACGATCTGGTCGCGGTCTGGGAGAGCGCGCAGAACACGCCCTCGCCCATCGACGGCTACTTCGGCGGCGTCTACTACATCGGGCCGATCTTCAGCGCGTTCCGCGGCACCGAGGACGCCATCGACTACTACGCGATGCTGCGCCGCGAGGTGGAGCAGCGGGTGAAGGACGGCAAGGGCCCGGTGACGCCCGACGGCGACGCGCCGGAGGAGAAATACCGATTGGTGGTCGAAGGACCGCCGAACTGGACCAACTTCTTCGACTTCTGGCGCATGTTCAGCCGCGAAGGCGCCACCGTCGTGTCGAGCACCTACACCCGGGTGGGCGGGCTCTACGACACGGGCTTCCGACACGACTCCGAAGGACCCCATCGGTACCCTCGCCGACTACTGCTTGGGTTGTTACACCAACCTGAACCTGCCGAGCCGCACCAAGCTGCTCGCGAACTACATCGAGAAATACAAGGCCGACGGCTTCTTGATCAACAGCGTGAAGAGCTGCAACAGCTTCAGCGCCGGTCAGCTCTTGATCCTGCGCGAGTTGGAGAAGAAGACCGGTGTGCCCGGCGGCTTCATCGAGAGCGATCTGGTGGATCCGCGCTACTTCGGCAAGGCCAACATCGAGAACCGAGTCCAGAGCTACCTGCAGATGCTGGAAGCTCGCAAGGCGAGGGCCAGCGCATGAAGGTCGTCGTCGGCGTCGATCTGGGCAGCACCACCACGAAGGCCGTCTTGGTCGACGAGCAACGCCGCATCGTGGGCAAGGGCATCACCAACAGCCGCTCCAACTACGAGGTGGCCTGCGCCGTCGCGCGGGAAGAGGCGCTCACCGCGGCCCGCTTCACCATGCTCGAGCGCGAGCTCGATCGGCGCGCGGCCGCCCTGGGCAAGAGCGCGCAGGAGAGCGAACACGCCTTGCACGAGGCGTACCGGCTCGAGACCTATTTCGATCAGCTCGTCGAGCTGAACGAAGAGATGGAGAAGGTCCTGAAAAGCCTGTCCTTCATCAGCGACCGCAAGAACCTCTCGCCGGCCATTCGTGACGTCGTCGAGTCGATGAAGGCGGAGGCGCCCGGCCTTTTCGGCGGCGACACCAGCGCCCGCAGGAGCGACTTCTTCCGGGATTTGGCCGCGGCCGGCTACATGAGCGCCGCCGAGAAGGTGGCGGCCGCGAGCAAGGGCGCGGTCAACTACGAGCGGCTCACCGGCGTCTTCGATCGCGCCATCCTCGACGTCGAGACGCGGCTTCAGACCCGGGACTTCGGAGCCATCTTGCGTCGCGCCGCGCGGCGCCTGACCGCCGACGTCTCGGGCACCGCCGCAGGCGCGTTGCTCGAGGCCGTCGACGTCGCCGCGAGCCAACCCATCGACGAGATGTCCTTCGTCGGCACCGGCTACGGGCGTCAGACCCTGCCCTTCCCCAAGCAAGCGGTGAAGAGCGAGATCTTGTGCCACGGCCGCGGCGCGCACCGGGTGTTCCCCGGCACGCGCACGGTGCTGGACATCGGCGGGCAGGACACCAAGGCCATTCAGGTCGACGAGCACGGAGTGGTGACCAGCTTCCAGATGAACGATCGCTGCGCGGCTGGCTGCGGGCGCTACCTCGGCTACATCGCCGACGAGCTGAACCTCGGCCTGCACGAGCTCGGTCCCCTGGCCCTGGGCGCCCAGCGCGTGGTGAAGGTCAACAGCACCTGCACCGTGTTCGCGGGCGCAGAGCTGCGCGAGCGGCTCGGCCTGGGCGAGCGGCGAGAGGACATCTTGGCGGGCCTGCACCGGTCGATCATGCTGCGCGCGATGTCACTGCTCGCGCGATCGGGCGGCATCATGAACGAGTTCACCTTCACCGGTGGGGTCTGCAAGAACCCGATGGCCACCAAGGTGCTGCGTGAGCTGGTGGACGAGAACTACGACAAGGAGACGGTGCTGAACGCCCACGCGGACAGCATCTACATGGGCGCCCTGGGCGCGGCGCTCTTCGGCGTCGACGATCTCGAGGCGGGCCGGCCGGCAATTCTGCCGACGTTCGTAGAGAAGGTTCGAGCCGGAGCCGCGGTCAGCGCGGCGCCCGCACAGTGAGGAGCCAGATCGATGTCAACACGTGAGCACCTGACCGTCGGGATCGATCCCGGCTCGAGCGCCGTCAAAGTCGCCATCATGCGCAGCCGCGCCGGCGCTGACGCCAAGCTGCTCGCCCAAAGCGTGCAGCGCATCCGGCGGCGCAAAGTGGCGGACGTGGTCAGCGCAGGCTTCGAAGAGGCCTGCGCCGCCGCGGGAGTCGGACCCAAGGACTTCGACTACGTCGCGTCCACCGGCGACGGCGACGCGGTCGGCTTCCGCACCGGCCACTTCTACAGCATGACGACCCACGCGCGCGGCGCGCTCTTCCTCGATCCGACGGCCCGAGCGGCCCTCGACATCGGCGGCCTTCACGCCCGCGGGCTCAGAATGAACGAAGACGGGCGCGTGCTCTCGCACCGCATGACCAGCCAGTGCGCCAGCGGCAGCGGGCAGTTCCTGGAGAACATCGCGCGCTACCTGGGCGTGCCCCTGGACGACGTGGGCGAGCTCAGCAAACAGAGCGAGAGCCCCGAGAAGGTCTCCAGCATCTGCGCGGTGCTGGCCGAGACCGACGTGATCAACATGGTGGCCCGCGGCATCAGCACCTCGGACATCTTGAAGGGCATCCACCTGAGCATCGCGGGTCGGCTGGTGCAGCTCCTGCGCGCGGTCGGCGCCGAGGGCAACGTGGTCGTGACCGGCGGCCTCTCGAAGGACGTCGGCATGGTGGCGGCCATCGAGCAGCTCTTCGCCGAAGAGAAGACCAAGAAGAGCAAGAAGCAGCACGCCGAGGTGGTGATCAAGACCTTCTCGGACGGCATCTTGGCCGGCGCCATCGGCGCGGCGTTGCTCGGCGCGTTCCGCTACGAGCAGCTCGAGAAGAAGGGTCGCGCGGCCGCCGTGCTGGCCCAGGCGACAGTTTGAGGAGTGGAGGATTCGACATGAGCATGCAGGAGCAACCCGGGACTCTCGAGACCGATTCCGTCGAGGTCAGAAACCTCGACGCCAAAGACCTGGACTGGGTCATTCGCATCGACAGCCAGCACAGCGGCAAGCAGCGCCGCGAGTACTACAAGGTGAAGCTGGGCGAGGTCGCCAAGGACACCGGCGTGCGCATCTCGCTCGCGGCCTTCGTCAAGGGCGAGCCCGCGGGCTTCTTGATGGGCCGCCTGTACTACGGCGAGTTCGGCCAGCCCGAGCCCGTCGCCATCCTCGACTCGCTCGGCGTCTCGCCGGCGTTCGCAGGCCAACACGTCGGCGCCGCGCTGATGCGCCAGCTCGAAATGAACTTGTCAGCCCTCGGCATCGAGCGCCTGCAGACGCAGATCGAGTGGGATCAGGTCGACCTGATCAAGTTCTTCCAACGGGCAGGTTTCAAACCCGCGGCGCGGTTGTGTTTGGAGAAACCGGTGAAGCGACCGGGGGGGTAAGCGCGGGGGCGCGGCGACGGGCGATCCAAGCACCGGCGGCGACCGCCAGCCACCACAGCGCCGAGACGGGCAGCTTGGCTGACCGAGTGCTGGCGCATGCCCCGGAGTCGGACGACGGTCCCGGGCTCGCGCCGCTCCCACCACCGCCGGGGCTGCCGCCGCTTCCGGGGCTCCCGCCGCTTCCGGGCCCGCCACACTCCACGGCGGCGCTGTGCCCGGCGCACCACAGCGTGAGCAAGTCGGGGTGTGGCGGTGCGTTGCAGGTGCCAACCGCGCCCTCCCAGCCCATCGAGGGATCTGCCGGAGCGTTGCCGCTCGAAGCAGCGCACAAGTCGGCAGACTCGGTCTTGTTGCCGCTGCGCAGATCCGTCGTCGTGAGCCGCACGCAGTACTCCGGCAGATTGTCGGCGACCGCGGCGGCAAATGTGGATCGCCCGAAGCGCAAGGCGCCGGCTGTTACTGCGACGTGATCTGCGTCGCGAACCTGGACTGTTGCCCGGATTTCTTTCTGTATTGCCTGCAGGGCGCGAGCCCCGGCTAGATCACCGTTCCATCAGCGGCGACAAGGAATGACGCGCGCCACGGTCTCGTCACCCGCACGCATTCCCTTGGCCGAAGTGCAGAACTCCGTCGGAATACGTGGCGGGGTAACAAGTCGCAACGGAATCCACGCAGAACCTCAACGGGTCACACTCCAATCGCACGCTGGCGCCCTGCACGACGCCTGAACATCCAAGCGCGTCGCGCGATCGGATCTGAAACTCCAGGGCCTCCTGCAGGTTCGGGAACGAACAGGACGCGTACTCCTTCTGGCAGGCGGCGCAGGTTGGCTCCTGCGGCTCGCTCGAACATCCGCCTAGCGGCAAACACAAGAGCGCCAGCACGATTATCGTTCGTATGACCAACATTCCGCCGCCCCTTGCTGGCAAGCGCTCCATTTTCCGCGTGCGGCGGTGAGGAACTTCACCTCGCCCGCACCCGCAAGCTGAGCCCAGGGCGTTCCCGCCACCTGCTTGCCTTCGCCGACGGTACGCGGAGATCCCTCGAGGGCGGACGGTACAACCACTTCAATTACTGGTGTCTTCCCGCTGGGCCCGGTGAGTTGAAAGACCAGGTCTCGGAGAATAGGTCCGTCCGCGCTCGTCCCGGTCACGCAGTCCCCCGCCAGGTACAGGCATTTGGCAGCGCTCTGGCCGGCCGCCACCAACACCTTGCTCGCGACCAGGTTCGTTGCCTCCACCGGTTCGCTGAACTCCACGCGAACTTGATTCGACTTGGGAATGACCTCGACACGCGCGACGTGCGGGGCACTTCCGGTGAAGAACGGGCGCTTCCAGATCGCGGAGGTATCCACCTGGCCGTCGCCATCCAACACTTGGATTTCTGATGACGGGGAGATCTCGAGTTGATACCAGGCATCAGGCTGGAGAAGGGTGGTCGGCGCGAAGTAGAAGAACGCGCTGGCAGGATTGCCCTTCTCGTCAGATGCCTCCACCTTTGCAGGAACTTCCTTTCCGGAGGATTCGTGCCGGAACACGGCATGGGATGCCAGTGTCGCACTCTGATCAAGCGGCTCGCCGGAAGTGCGCTCCATCGAGAACGATAGTCGGGCTTCCACCGGCACATTGGTCTTGCCTGGCGCAAAATCCGAAGGAAACACCCGCAGCGGCCCCTGGTTCGCTTCTTGTGTTTGCGGGGTCGGGGGTTGCACCCCCGGCTTTTCGTGTCTCGGTTCTTCAGCGCTCTGGCACGCGGTGGACGTCGCGACCAGAAGCGCGCAGCGAATTGTCCGGGTCGAGAGTGGAGCGGTCATTGGGTTCTCCTCGTTCGAACGCCGTGGTCAGAGGTTGTAGTACCAGACGGACGCCCTCGACAGAGCGCTTGCGTTGAAAACAAGATCATAGGCCGCGTCCGGGTTAGGCCCAGGGGGCGGGTCATAGTAGGGCGCGTAGTTCGAGAGTTGATACCAGCTGGAGCCGTAGTAGACGCAGGGCGTAGAGATGTCCGGGTTCTTCACCACTCCGGGCAGCCCGTCCACACAGTGTCGGTTATTGCTCGGCGAAGACCCGGTGCAGAAGACATGCGTCGCGGGACCATTCATCAGGCCGTGACCGCAGAACGCGCCGCAGCCACATGTCGGACAAATCCAGTTGATGCCATTCGCGCCACACCAGTTGTACTCATCATCGAGGCCCAATTTGCTGTGCCCCTGCTCATGGACGTTGACGACCGACTGCCAGTCGGAGTCGTGTTGTGAGACGCAGTTGAAACCGGGCATCCGGCTGACGCCGCCGTTTGACTGATCAGCACATGGGCTATCGCTCAGCGGGTGGTTCACGCAAATCTCGCAGCTGGAGTCGATCTCGTTGCACCAGTTTTTTGGATATCCATCAGGCCTGTACACCAGGGGGATCTGATGGACGTTCCACGTCGAAATGAACAGGCTGCCATTCGTCGCTTGCAGCATCCGCATCGATGTACGTTTCAAGTCGTTCACGAATTTGGTCCACGCCGAACCGAGCACGGGTCCCACCTGCTGCTGCGCGCAGACCTTCCTGGCGACGCCCGTGTATTTCGGAGCGTACGGATGAAGCACGAACGAACCTTCGCCGTTACGTAGATTCGCTTCGTGCTCGCGAAGGACCAAGTCAGAATCGACTCACTGGCAGCAGCGCTCGTGCTCGACCATTGCGCGCCCGGCCCCGGAAGCCGGTTGGTTGTGTCCGCGTACAGGTCGAAGTCGGCGTTTGCGGGATGACCGTCCAGCGTCAGAAAGAGCGGCCTATTTGCCGGAACATCGACGAAGAAGTGCGTCGTCTGCCCGGTGCCGAAAAGAATCCCTTGCATCTCTTGCTGGAGGCTCATCGCGTAGGGTTGGGCGACGGCCATCGGATTGCATCGAACCTGGACCTTGTCGATGTACGGGTGGCCGCCAGCGATCGAGACGCTCGGGTCTGTGTGCCATATGAGCCAGTACCGCTGCGACGGAGCGGGCAGCCCCCAAGGAGCCTCCCACAGGCCGCCGCGATTCCCGTCGTAGTAGAGAACAGTCCCATAGTTCGAGCCGCCAATGACCGCGAAGTAGTCCCAGGCTGGCGGATGTTGGGGGCTGTCCTCGATGTTGAAGCTGGACCAGTGAACCTTGACGTTGTTGACGACGGCGGGCACCGAGAGGTACCAGAGGTAATCTTGGTTGTGGATGTAGGCAGTGGTGCCCGGGAAGTTCGGGTGGTCCTTGACCGTGATCTTCGCTGGGATGTCGGCGCTCCACGTCACGCCGTCTGTCGGACAGTTCACCGCTTGGGCTGCCTTCGAACTGCCGAGAGCGCCCAGCGCAACAGCGACGCCAGCCAACGCCCTCAACCTGCCCCGAGAGACCCTGCGATGGCCCAGGTCATCTGCCATGCCGCACCTCTCGACGCGATGGCCGCGCCCTAAGGTACGACCGAGCCGAGGTTGTAGGTGTCGTACCCAACCCGGATCAGCCATCCTTGTGGTCCTGCATTCCCGCCATTCCCGCCGTATTCCGGGCCATAGAGGATGGGGGGGGGGCACGCCCGGCACTGTCGGTGGACCTCATTGTCCGATCAATGTACTCCGCAAAACTCCCGAACAATATGACATCGGTCAAGACTGGAGTCGAGTGCCCGCAGGCCGCCGAAGACGCGCGATGGCTCGCCCGATGAGCACGGCTGCCTCGGCCGCGGCAGCGCCGAGCGCCAAGCTGACCAACATTGGGGGGGCTGCGTGGCGCTTGCGACGCGCGTGCGCCGCGGCGTCGAGACACCCATCGGTGAAACCAAAGTGCTTGGCGCGCCTCGTGCGCCGCTTGGGCGGGGCCCGGCCGCGGCGCTGGCGGCAGCCGTGTGCTCGGAAGCTCACGAGGCGGTCGTGGAAGCGAGCGCGGTCGCGGACGACACAGCGGCATGCCATCGGGAACGAGCATGCATCGGGCGCGGAGCAACGCGTCCCCTCCGCCCGCGCGGGCGCGAGATTCGGCAAGGCGCCCGCGAGGCACCTGGTGCAGTTCCGTCGGCGCTGACCACTGTGCACATCCGGAAGCGATCAGCGAGAACCGCCTCACATTGATCACGCACCTCGAACCGCGGCGCGTGCCCTGAGCTTCGGTCGGTCTTGGCAGCTGGACGCTCCTACGCGCGACGGACCGACACGCGCGGCGCAATGCGTGCGCGAACCTCGTCGTAGATCTTCGTGTTCACGCCGGGAGCGACCTCCAGCGTAACGGCCATCGCGTACGGGAGGCGTTCGTCGAGCAAGCCCGCTTCAGCGAGACACGTCACGGGGATCTCCAGATGGCCATCGGCTTGGATGTTGATGGCTCCGCGGGCTCCCTCGAGGACCTCATGCTGCAGCGTCCCCCGCCTCACGGCCTGCCAGTCGACACCGCGACGCTGCACCAACAATTCCCGCTGGCCGGGAGCCTCAAACCACAGGGCGGCGCGACGATACTTCCGATGCGTCGGGTTGATGGGTGAGAACCAGCTCAGGGTTACGGTGAGGCGTCGCCACGCCGTGTGCGCGTTCAATGACGGTGGCAGCGGGACGCGATGCACGTATCGCTCGTCCGCAGCGATGTCGCCGCCTACGAGGATGGTGGCGCGCTCCTCCGTGCAAGTGACCACGCGCTCGGGACGAATCGTACCGAACCCGAGGAGCGCCGACACCTCGTCGGTGAACGTGTGCTTGTTGCTCTCCGTTCGGAGGGCGCGCTCCGCCAGCTTGCTTGCTTCGGATGACCAGCTCGCGCTGTGGGCCAGGAGCGTTCGCAGCCATAGCGCCATCGGTACTCGTTCGAGCTGCGCCGCATTCGGTTGTTCGCCGAGGTCTCGTAGTGCGTCGGCGATGCGGAGCGCCGCTCGACTGACCAACGCCGCCGCGTTGCTGGTTCCGGCCGAGTACCGAACACCGGACAGGTCGCCCTGCGTTGCGCTCGGGGCGGCGACCCGGTGGCCGGGCGGGATACGTGGGCGCGGCTCGGCAAGCTCGAACCGGGTTTCGCCGTTCGCGCCGTCACCGGCGAGGAACACGACACGTCCGCCCGGCGCGAGAACATCGGGCTTCACGGCGCGTCGATATCCGCGGCCCAGGCCGCTGATCGGACTCGGGAGTCCGTCGGGCAGCGCAAGGTCGTGTTCGTTCGAAGCGCGGGGCTTCCACGTCCCGCTAGCGTCCTCTGCGGTCGCGCCGACCGAGAGAGCATTCACCGCCTCCGCCGGCGACAAAATTCGACGGTGTCGCTTCCCGCCGGCAACAGCCGCGACGATCGTCTCAGGCTTCACGTCGTCCGCGCGTCCGGAAACGATGATCGGCGCCCGATGATTTCCGGCACTGACGATGAACAGGACGCGATACCGCCACGAGAGCCAATCCAGCAGTTTCGCGAGCGGGCTCATCGATCGGATGAACGGCTGGTATGGATCCCCGACCGACAGACTGATCACGCGCACCGACGGCGCGGCTGGGGGCAGGTTCCCGTCACCCGCAACCACGCGGCGAACCGCTCGATGGATCAGATCGACCCAAGAGCGATCCTCGGGCGCTTGCTCCGATCGTCCGCCAAAGCTGTCCGGGCGCAGGATCGGCCGAACGTAAAGACGTTGGCGCGCGGGCTCCTCGCTCGCGCCCAGGTCGCCGTGCAGGATCAGCGACGCCATCGCCGTGCCGTGACAGCGGCTCGCCACGGGGTAGGTCTCAGCCCATTCGTCTGGGTCGTCGACCACGAGGCGGCCGGCAAGCCGTCGGTGGTTCTCTAGCGGCAGGCCATCCAGGAGTGCGACGAGAGGATCGCTGAGCTCGCTTTCCTGGCCTCCACCGGCTTCTTCCTCTTGCTCCGGCTCGTCCGCGACGATGGGGGCGCCGACCTGTCCAATGGGACGAACAAGACGAACCTCGTCACACTGCAGAAGCTCGACCTCGGGGTTGTCGAGCATGCCCTGGACCGCCGCGATTGGGAGCTTGCACACGAGCGAGTGGTACGCGATCTCGTCGATCCTGCAGCTCGCCAGGACCTGGCCGTTCGCGCGCGTGACGAAATCGCGAATGCGCCCCTCCGCCATCGACCGCTGCTCGGTCTGCCGAAACCAGAGGTCGATCTCGACACCGACGGTCTCGAAGCCGGCTTCGACACGATCGCGCCAGTAGGCGAGGACGCCGGTCTCCTCGAGGCGATCGCGAACGCCCCAGCGCCGGATGTCGCGCAACCGTCGGAAGACGTCGAGCCAGCCGCGGTGCTCCTCCGGCAGCCGAGCATTGGTGCTCCACAAGCGCCAAAGGGACAACAGCTGCTCCACCGCCTGTTGGTTGAAGAGCACGAGGTAGAGCTGCGCGTTGACCAGCTTGTCAGGTTTGTCTGCGACGAAGAAGTCCTCGTCGGGCGCGAGGTCGCGGACGTCCTCGTCGGCCATCCATTCGAGACCGGGCGTCTTCGCAACCGTGTCGCAAAGGTCTTTCACGGGACCGTTCGTCTCGAACACCAGCACCTGCTCGAGAGCCACCCCTGCTGCGTCGCCCCGAAGCGCACCCCGACGTGCGGCGAGCGCCTGCTGCAGCTCAGTGAACTTCGGCGCAAGGAGCTCGACCTGCCGCGCCTTCTTTGGATTGCTTGGTCCGCCGCCCCGCGGCGGTTGCGGAGTGAAGGCTTGCCTCGACCCCGGCGGCGAAATGAGAAGCGGTCGCGACGGCGACGGCATCTCCTACTTCCGAACCTGAAACCGAGCCGACAGCTGCGACAGGCGCGATGCCACCACGGACTTCGCGTCGCGCTTCGCGCCCTGCAGCACGAGGCGTCGAAGAACGTCGGTGCAGAACTCCTCGAGCTCCGCGAAACTGAGGCGGGTGAGATGCTCGTCGATTTGCTTTGCCGTGAGCCCCAACTTTAGGGCACTTCGCTGTTCGAACCTTCGGAGCCACTCGGCAATGGCCTCTCGGTTCGGCGGCGGGAGCTCCAAGCGAAGCTGGAACCGACGCCACACCGCGCGGTCGAGGAGTTCGGGATGATTGGTGGCCGTCACCACGACGACGTACGAGGGGAGTGCGTCGATGTTGAGCAGAAGCGAGCTCACCACGCGCTTGATCTCCCCCGTCTCGTGCTCGTCTCCACGCTCTTTCCCAATCGCGTCGAACTCGTCGAAGAAGACGACGCAGCGACGAGACCGAACGTGCTCCATGAGACGCGCCAACCGAACGGCAGTCTCCCCGAGAAAGCTCCCGATCACGCCGTCGTAGCGAACGACGAGCAAGGGCAACGCGAGCTCGCCAGCCAGCGCCTCCGCGAGAGACGTCTTCCCGTTGCCGGGGGGACCCGCAAGAAGGATCCGGTGGCGAGGCTCGATCGCATGCGACCGAAGCAGGTCCGCACGCTGTTGTTCCTCGACAAGCTCCGTGCACGCGTTGGAGACGGTTTCGGGAAGAACGAGGTCGGCCAGGACGCGCTCCGGATGCCGTTCGTCGTAGGAGCCGACGGGCGCATCTGCGGACGGGCCACGCGCACCATTGCCCTTGTTCGCAAGGTACTCCACGAGCCGGTCCGCGACGACGTGATGCTGGCGTTCTCGCTCCTCTGCGATCAGCGCCTCGACCGTGCGCCGAAAGCCGACCTGGTCCCCAAGGGACCCTGCTCGGACGAGATTGAGGAGAAGATCCGAACGCGCCATCGCGCTTCTAAGTATGGCAGATCTGCTTCCTGCCGGACACTGGAAGCTATTAGCGAGAACCGCCGCACCTTGATCAGCGTCGAGCTCGCGCAACCGCGCAAGATGCCCGGCTCTGTGCCAGGTGCCGCAATCGACATCGATGACACAGGGGTTGCGCTCAGCACCGAAGCCCGCCGCGCGGTTGTGTCTGGAGCAGCCGGTGAGGCCGCCGGTGTCGTACGCTTGGCGAGACGGACCGAGGCGCCGCGACCGGAGCGGCGATCACCACCGGCGAAGGTGGCTTCGCCACCCCAGTGCACACGCGGAGTTGCCATAGTCCTAGGCGTAGAGCGCAGGCACGCCGGTTGCGGATGCGCGGCCGAGGTCCAGCAAGCCTGCGTGGTCCGTCGCGGGTCAGGCACGGCGCACGACACGTGATCTGTCGACTTCTTCCCCCGCGCCCCACGCGCCTGGCCTTGCCCAAACGCCTCGGTTTGGCTTGCCTCCGACGTTGGGCGGACCCGAGCGGGGCACGCCCGGCTGCCGTCCCCGCGGCGGAGGGAGTTGCGACGCCTTTTTGCGGTGTCGCGCCCCATTCGGGCCGCGTTTTCTTTCCGCGAGTGCCCGCGTCCGAGGTCCTCCGATCCTGCTGTATGATTGCAGAGGTTCTGGGAGGAGAATTGTCGTGGACCGACTTGGCATCTGGGTGGGCGTGGGCATCGCCCTGGGGGCGCTGTTCGTGGCCGCCGCCATCGTCTATTCATCGGGCAGGACCGCTGAAAACGAGTGCCAACGAAGTCTGAACGCCGGGCACTTGGCAGCCGCTTCTGGGAAATTTGAGGAAGCCGACACGGCGTTGACGCGGGCGTCGCAGTCTTGTGAATCAGATCGGCGTCCGGAGGTTGCCGGCCTCGGGGTTCGCATCGCGCGCAGCCGGAGCGGGTTCGCATCTTCACCGGTGAATTCAACGCCGGCCGAGCCGCCGGAACCTCCGGCGCTCACTCTCGAGTCAGCACGAACAATGTCACGCGAACAGCGCCGAGACCGCCTCCGCAGCGAATGTTTTTCCAGCGGCATTTGTGACGACGATGCAGTTGAAGTCCTCACCAGCGCTGCCGATTCGTCAGCTGAACGGGCGGAGTTGAAAAAGATCCGCGATGTGCACGAGGGTGCCGCACGCAAGCGCGCGAGGGTGCTCCTCGGCGACCTTCGCCAGATCGTCGCCCGAGCACGCTTCGCGAAGTGGAGCGAAGACTACAGCCACACAGTCGAGTGTATGGAACTCGCGCGTTCGGAGTGGCAGAAAGTCGACCCGATTCGGAGTGAGCTCGACAAGATGGCGCTCACAATCCCAGGGGTCAGCGCATTGAGGAGTGGCGCCTACTTGGTCCGAATCTGCACGTCGGCATGCGTTGAACCCACCGAGCGCATGTGTGGTAACGCTCAAAAGTCCCTGGATGACGCCGACCGTGAGATGAGAAGCGCTGGGATGTAGTGTTCGCGCGCTGTTCGGCGAGGATTGCGTCGGACGATGGTGACCTCCCCGACTCGGGCGATGGTGCAGACCCCTGGCAAAGCACTGTGACCGGTCTCGTGGTCCTGCTCGCAGCGGCTCGGCCGGGGTCGGCGGCAGCGAAAGGGTCGCTGGCCACTGGCGGGGGCGAGAGGGAACGTCCTTGTTCCCCAACCGACTGGTTTCAGCTCTCGTTGAGCGCCGATCGCGAACGGAAGAAATTCAGCCGCTCAGCGAGGCGGGATCGAGGGGGTTCAGGGATCGCTTGCCGGCGCTGGGACTGTCGCGGGAATTCGGTACCGAACTGAAGGCGAGTCACACCGTTGCACTCAACGTCCTGTTCGCTTGGTGTAAGCGATCAGCGAGAACCGCCGCACCTTGATCAGCGCCGAACTCGCGCAACCGCGCAGGGTGCCCGGCTCTGTCCCAGGTGCCGCGATCGATATCGACAACTCACGAGTTGCGCTCCCGTCTGGAACAACGCGTCCCCTCCGTCCGCGTGCGCGCGAGCATCGGCACTGCGCCCGTGATCTCGGCAAGACACTTTCGCTCGCGCGCGCCGGGCAAGGAGGGGACGGCGAGCGAAGCGAGATGAGGGGAGGCACAAAGACAGCGGGCCGGCTTCAAGCCCGCGGCGAGATTGTGCTTGGAGAAGGCTGTGAAGCGGCCGGGGGGGTAGGGCGGCGGAACGAGGACCCTTACGCCCAGGCGCCGTGCGTTGGCACGGACGACTTTGCGCTACCAGTTTCGCTGGCGTTCCGACATGTCGCCCCGCCGACGCTCCACGGCCCGTTCGTTCTGGTAGAAGACGTGCAAGGTCGGGACCAGGGAGTCCAAGCACGAATACACGAGAAGCAACGCGCCCTCGACTTTGCGCTGAGTCCCCGGCCATATCCACATCCGCCGGAACCGCGCGTCCTGCCAGTCCACGTCGCACTGCCCGTTCGGTCCGGGATCACCAGGCCGGCCGTACTTCCCCTCCAGCCGCGATGCCGCCCTGCGGGCGGTCTCGGGATCCGCGACGCCGCCCAGCCCGATCTCACACACCGTGCCGCCGCAGAAGATCGCGGTCACGGTGAGGACCTTGAACCCCAGGTCCAAGTCCACGGGAACGGGCGCCTTCGAGCATGTCGCTTCGCCGGGGGACGAAGTGCCCCCACCGCCGGCGGCTTCGCATGCGGCGCGGAATTGGGCCTCCGTCTGGCCGAATGGAAATCCGGCGACCGCGCGCGGAAAGTCGGCCAGAGCAATCCCCGGCGATGGGGCAGGGATCCCGCCGGCGTCGGCGGTATCCCTGCTGGGAGTCGGGGGCGCAGCGTCCGGCGACGGCGCACCCGTGGTTGCGGGCCCAGCAACGATGGGACGATCCGCAGCGGTGCACGCCACAACACCGGCCGCACAGAACGCGAAGATGTTTCTAGAGCGTACCCACATGACGGGACGATAGGCGCGGTCGCATGGCAAGTCCACCGGGCGAGCGCCGGAGCTCGACAGAGCGTCGGGCACGGAACAACGCGTCCCCTCCGTCCGCGTGCGCGCGAGCATCGGCACTGCGCCCGTGATCTCGGCAAGACACTTTCGCTCGCGCGCACCGGGCAAGGAGGGGACCGGCGAGCGAAGCGAGACGAGGGGAGGCACAAAGACAGAGAGCAGGTTTCAAGCCCGCGGCGCGGCTGTGTTTGGAGAAGCCGGTGAAGCGACCGGGATCGTGATGGTGGGGGGGGAGACCGAGGCGTCGAAGTAGATCGGGCAAGCCGATCCCGACGCCGGCTCAGAGCGCGGGGCGTACGCAGCGGAAGCCGGTTGGGAGTTTGCGGGGGCTCCGGTTCGCGCCTCGATATGCACCTCCGAAGTGGCGCGCGGGGCTGTCGGTTGCTCCTCCGCGCAGTCCGGCGACCCAGCCGCCTGAAATCCACCCGCAGTTATTCTGCCCATTCGGGCAGGCGGGGAGCTTCGCCATCGGCTCCGGGTATCCGTCCGTGTAGACCACACTGGGCGAAGGCAGCACCCATTCGCCGCCACCGCCCGTGAGATCGTACACGCCCTCCGGGGTGGGCAGGTGGGAGGCCACTTTCGAAACCGGAACGTCCATGCCCGTGTACCACTCGACCGGGTTGACCAGGCGACACTCCGATGAATCGATGTGCCCGCGCTCGCAGGTCGGCTCCGCCTCCCCCCAGGGATAGGTTCGGGTGCCGCCCCAGGTGGCCAGCCACTCCCACTCAGCCTCGCGGATCGCTCGCTTTCCGTGTTGGGAACATGCCAGGTCTGTGTCGGACAGATTCCCTGGGGGGCTACCGAGAAGGCCGCCAAGGCCGCCATCGGCCGGCATATACGCCAGCGGCGCGGCGCACTCGATCTCGCGGTTCGGACAGTCCGCGGCGTCGTCGTAGGGCAAGCCGAGCTTGCCGTAGTCCGCGTAGGTGAACAGCGTCACGTCCACCCAGAACGGAGCGACCTCGACCCAGTGCGGCTGGTCAGCGAACGGGCACTCGAGGTCCGGCGGCGTCTTTTCGGATCCCGACTTCGGACAGAAGCCTCGGCCCATCATGAAGCCTCCACCCGGCACGTGGATCTCGCGCATCGTGCAGCGGCCGTCGCGCAGCTCGTGGCTGGGCGGGCAGCCGCTCTCGGGCCAGGGGGAGCGCGGGCGATCCTCCGCGGTCTGCCCGCCGCACGCCGCGACCAGTGCGAGCAGCAGCACCGCGAAGAGCCTCACGCGCGCCTCCGGCCTCTCCGGAAGAGCGCGCTCGCGAGCGCGAGACCGGCGGCCAGCCAAGGCCAGGTCGAGCCGCTCCGCCGCTGCGAAGCGGTGCACTGCTCGCTGTTGCACCCTCCCGGCGGCAGGTCGAGCACTACGTACGCCGGCACCGCCGCCGTGGTGCTCGCGACGCAGGTCGAGCCGCCCGCGAGGCACTGCCGCACGCGATGGTGGACGCGACCGTTCTTCGCGGCCGCGGACGCCGCGACCGCCTGCCATTGCGCGACCCCGGGCCTGGTCCGGAAGAAACCGGGCGGCGCGCAGTTCACCCGCGGCGTCGAGCTGAAGCTGCTCACCGTGCGTCACGCCGGCGCAACAATGCGCAGGCGTGATCGTGGGGAACACCGCGGCCCTCGCGGAGGGACTGCAGTGCCTTCACCAGACCCTCTTCCTCGTCCGCGCTCAGCTCGAGGGCCTCGTCGAGTGGTTCCATCGCGTACCGTCCTGCAGGCAGATGGCGAAGGGCTTCGGGGACGTCCGTTCCGTTCCAATCGATGATCGTCACGGTGAGACCATAGCGCCTCCTGCGAGGTTGAGCCACGACTGCCGCGAGCCTGGGTGCACGCGTGGCCGCCAGCCCCGGCACAACGCGTCCCCTCCGCCCGCGCGCGCTCGCTACCGGACGGTCAATCCAGGCAGCTTGGTCTTGAGTTCCGCCCGCTGCGGCTCCGGCACGCGGGTGCCGTAGAGCTGGACGGTCTTCAGCTTCGCAAGGCCGAAGATCGGCGCCACATCCATGAGACCGGTGTCGCCTATGTCCAGGAACTCCAGCTTGCCAAGGTTGGCGAGCGGGGAGATGTCCGCCAGCTTGCAGTTGGCGAGCCGGAGGTATGTGAGATCGCTGAGGCTCGCCAAGGGAGCTAGGTCGGTCACTTTCGTACGGCCCAGATCGAGGCGCGTCAGCTTGCTCAGCTTCGACAGAGGAGAGGCATCTGCAAGCTTCTCGCAGTTGTTCAGGTTGAGTTCGCGCAGTGCGGGCAGCTTCTGCAGCGGAGTCAGGTCGGTCACTTTCGAGCTTCCGATATCGAGGATCTCCAGCTTCTGCAGGGGCTCCAGTTGACTCAGATCGCTGACCGGGACTCCCCGAAACTCTCGGAGTTCTGTCATGCCCGAGAGTGGTGTCAGATCGCTCACTTCTCGAGCCCAGGAAAGATCGAGTTTCCGAAGCCGGGTGAGCTTGGCCAGCGGCGTGAGGTCGCGCATTCCGCTGTTCCCGAGGGAGAGCGTCTCCAGCTTGGTGAGTCCAGCCAGCGGCTCAATGCTCTTCACCCTCATGTCCGCGAGGACGACTTCTCTGAGTTCCGTGAGTTCCCTGAGAGGCGAGAGATCATCGGCTGGCGTACCCGCAGGACCCGGGAGGATGATCAGTACTCTCAGCTTCTTGAGGCCGGCGAGCGGACCGAGGTCCTTGATCCCGTCCACGACTTCGGAGGTTTCGCAGTAGACGCGGGTCGTGTCCTCGCCATGCTTCTTACCGCAAAACTCAATCGGGTACGTGAAGCGCGGCGCAGCTGAGGCTGACGGCGCCGCCGACGCGAGGGTCGCGGGGGCCTGCGGGGCCGTGGTGGACCCGGTGGGGGCGCTTGCGGACTTCGCCGGCAATGAGCCCTCCGGCTTGGCTTGCTGCTCTGAGGATGGGCTCTTCGAGCAGCCGAGGAGGGAAAGCACCAACGCTGAGACCCAAAACCGTCCGGTCATCTTCCCTTTTAGGACTCCAACCAGGGGTCGCGTCAAGCGGCCAGCTTCCAAGCGCCGCACGTGCTCGCGCCGCACGTGACCATCGCGCCCCTTCGCGAGCACCAAGACCTGAATGCCGCGCAGATCCGCGTGTCGCTCAGCATCGCGCTTGCGGTGGGAAACGTACCGAATGCCCACTTTCAGATCGCGGAAGACCACGCAGCGGTCAAGCGTTCCGTCTGGCATCATGTACAAGGCCGCGCTGCTCGCCGTAGTGGCGGTCGCCTGCTCTCCCGGATCGTCTTCGACTCGGGCGCGAGTGACACCATCGCTCCCCCCTGCGCCCTCGGCGGCGCTCTCGGCGCCGATACGAGAGGCTCGAAGCAAAGCGGCGGACTGGCCACGCCCAGCGAGCGCTCCATCCACGCCGACCCCCGCTGCACAAGCTGCCCCTCCCGTACTCGTCTGTTCCTCCGAAGCGCTGGAGAAGACTCTTGGCCAGCTACCAAAGGACGCTTTTCACCCCGAGGACGGTCACGCCACGTTCGCCGACTTGGAGGACGCGCCGATCTTGGAGGGGCAACTTGGGCCGAGTTCACCAGCGGGGTTCGGTGTCGATCGCGACCTGGACGGCGATGGCGACGCTGACGTTGTCCTCGTCTACACCTCCGTGGACTACTGGCGCTATTTCTTGTTCTTGCGCGGCGAGGACTGCCTTCGCTGGGTAGGCGCGGTCGATGCGTATCAGTTGCGCCTGCTCGGGAAGAAGCGGCGCGGCGCCCTGCGCGACCTGGAGGGCTTCACGTACCCGCTCCAAGGCAGCCGCTTCGTCAAGCGCCTTCCTCCGAACCTACGCTGACGCCCTGAGGGGGCATCGCCACATTCTTTGCCTTGGGCTTTGAGCACAGCGTGGTGAACATGTTCGTGTTCCCGGTCGGCATTCTCGCAGGTGCCAAAGTCACGATTGTCGAATGGTGGGTGTGGAATCAGATCCCCGTCACCATCGGCAACGTGATGGGCGCCGTCGTGTTCAACGCCTCTCTTTGGTATTACACGCATCGTGCCCAAAGTCAGAACGAAGCCCCCGCAACGCAGGAAGGGTACGCGACGTTGTGATCGAGCAACTCGGTGACGGATGCTGCCTCGCAGTGGCTCCAGGCGCTCCGTGAGCTGCCCGCCTGCCTGCGAGCTGATCGCACGGCACGCGCGCGAGACCAGTGAACTCAAACCACCGGGCAAAGTTGGGCGAAGGAAGAAGTTCGAGAGCCAACTCGTACAAGTCGACGCCTTCAGGGCGATACGTGTCGGCGAACTCGCGAAGCAAGGGCGACTTCCTCGTCCAGGCCGGGCGGCGCTCCAGCCATCGTGACCCAAGGAGATGAAGTTGGCGTTTGGCACTCCTCGCAAAATTACGGGCACCCAGAATCGCGGCCCAGCCGTTGCTCTTCGCCCTGGCCCTCCTTGGCAGCCTCGCCCATCTAGCGTGTGACTCCACCGCGCCAGACGACGCCGCCACCCAGGGCGATGCCGCTCCGGGCGACGGCGGGGGCCCCGATGCCGCTCCAAGCGACGGCGGGGGCCCCGATGCCGCTCCAAGCGACGGCGGTGGCCCCGATGCCGCTCCGAGCGACGGCGGGGGCCCCGATGCCGCTGCGACCGATCAGATCACGCCCACCTACGCGCCCACTTATTTCGTCAGTCCGTCGGGCAATGACGGAAACGACGGGCTCACAGCCGCAGCCGCCTGGGCGACCATCGACAAGGTGAACGCCGCGAGCCTGAAGCCCGGAAACATCGTGGCCTTCGAGTGCGGCGGAAAATGGGAAGGCAGCGTCGTGGTCGGGGCCTCGGGCTCTGCAAATAATCCCATCACTATCGGCGCGTATGGCTCCGGACTGCGCCCCAAGATCTACGGGTCGAAGGTCATCACAGGCTGGACCCCCCACGCGGGCAACATCTACAAGGCGACGGCTGGGGCCGAGGTGACCCAGCTGTTCATCGACGGGACGCGAGCGCGATCCGCGAGGTTCCCCAACACGGGCTACGCTGCCATCAGCGCGGTCAATTCGTCCACGTCATTCACCTCCGCCGGGCTAGACGCCGGAATCGACTACACCGGAGCGACATGGACCGGCCGGACCACGGCCTATGCGACCGTCTCGGTGAAGGTCGCCTCGTCCACCGGCAAGACCATCACCCTGCCCTCCGCCCCCTACTCCAGCCTGAACGTCGACGAAGGCTTCATCCTCACCAACAAGCTCGAGCTTCTCGACGCGGCGGGCGAGTGGTACTTCGACCCCGGCACGAGCACCATCTACCTCTGGCTCCCTGCTGGCGATTCGCCTGTGGCCCATACGGTGAGGGGCTCGGTGCACGACAACGGCGTGTCCGTGAGCGACAGGAACTACGTCACGATCCGCGACCTTCACCTCCTGGAGGGATCGAAGGAGGGGCTCAAGCTCAGCGGAACGAACAACATCGTCGCCAACAACATCATTTCGGATTTCGATTCGATGGGCATCTACCTCACTTATGGCTCGGAGATCTCCGTGTCTGACAACACCGTGTCAGGCTCCAATCACTTCGGAATCTACGCTTTCACGAAGAACTCCGCATACTCCGGGAACCGGGTCAGCGACACCTGCAGGTTCGACAACCTGGGGATCACAGGGGTCGGCAAGTACTGGTTCTCCGGCTCCGGCGTCTATGTCGAAGGGAACGACAACACGATCGAGCACAACCGGGTGATCGACAGCGGATACAACGGGATCCAGTTCGCCCAAAGGAACGTGGTCCAGTACAACTTCATCAACAACGCTTGCCTGACCAAGGACGACGGCGGCGGCATCTACACGTCCTCGTCTGCGGCATATCCGGGCGCCGCCACCAATGGCTCCATCATCAGACACAACATCGTGGACGGCGTCACTGGGACCCTGGCGGGATGGTCGAAATGGAATATCCCCTATGGCGAGGGCATCTACCTCGACACGAGCGCTGGCGGTGTCACCGTCGATCACAACACCGTCGCGAACTGCACGGCCAACGGCATCTACCTGCACGACAGCTACAACGAGACCGTGACCAACAACACGGTCTTCAACACGAAGAGCGGGCTGCTCATCAACGGCGATCTGGGCGGAACCTCAATCAGTAAGAACCTCATCTACGCTCTGGCCCGTGACATCGGTGACTCCCAGACCGCCCGCCTGGTCTCGCGAAGCGGTGGCCCCATCACCATCAACGGCAACACGTACGTCGCTCACTACAAGAGCGCCGACATCTTCAGGCTCGACGTGACGAACTACAGTTTCGCCGGCTGGAAGTCGCAGACGGGACAGGACGCCACATCCAGCTGTGACTTGTCTGCGCTGGGAGCCGGAGAGAGCGAAGCGCTCTTCTACAACACCACGATGTTCAACAAAACCTTTTACCTGAACGGCGCAGTGGCAACGCGCGTCGATGGCCAACCGGTGACCGGCTCCTTCGACCTCTCGCCGTTCACCAGCGTTGTCTTGACCGGGACGGGGCTCACGAAGATCAGCAAGTAGTCGCGCCGGAGTCCGACGGGCGCGGCCGGCGATTGGGCCGATCCAACGCGGCCGCGCGAAGGGGGCGCGGCTGAGCGACTGCAAGCTGCGGGCGCGGCGCATTGCAGGTAGCCTCGCGCAGATGAGTGGCGATTCTAGAGCGGCGGGGCAGCACTACGCCGCTCGTTGGTCTGCTGCATCGCCGACCAAGCGCGTAGCCTCGGGGCCGGTGGGGATCCAGAGTTCGAATGTCTTACGCGCGTCATGCGCGGCGGTGCTGCTCGTCGCCTCGACGGGCGTGGCTCGCGCTGGGACCGGCGAGTCGCCTGGGCCGCTCTTCCACCCCGACGGTCCCGGCGAGTACCGAGTCCGGACGGCGGCCGGGGCACTGGTGGACATCCTGCCGCGCCAGACCGTCGAATCCGAGCTGCGCACGGTCCCGCAGCTCACGGGCGCCGTCCGCGTCGGGCTGCCCGCCGGATTCTCCGCCGACGCGCGTGCCAGCGTCATCTACGTCACCAACCAGCTGGAGCTCGGCGCCGCGTGGTCCCACCGAGTCGGGGATCTTTCCTTCGGCGTGATGGACCACTTCGGTGTCTGGTACGGCATCCTCGATATGCAGGGCTTCGACGCCGCGGCTTGGGGCTACCTCAACCAGCCGGGGGTGAACCTCGGCGTCCCGATGGGCGACATCCGTTTCTCGCTCGCCGTCGAGGGCATCATCATGCTTGCCCAGCACGTGAGGCTCGGTGACACGACGCACGTCAGCCGGCAGAACATCACCCTAGCAGGCGCCTCGTTGACTTTGGTCGTGGAAAATTTCGTGGGAAAGCGCGGCGACGTATATTACGGCGTCGCGGCGATGTACGCCCAGCCGGACTACCAGGCGTGGATCGCCTTCTCGGATTCGCGTTCACACCTTTGGTACCCCAGATTTTTGGCGGGCTATGCGTTCTGATCGATACCTCGCTCTGGCCGTGGTGGCGCTCGGACTCGGGCTCTCCTGCTCGGCCCGCGAAGAAGTCCTGCACCCGACCTTTCCGAACGGCGGGCTTCTTGCGGCCGCGACGCCCGCGGATCCGCAGCTCTTGCAGGGCCTCTCGGGCGTGTACCGAGTCGGCGACGGCACCGGGCGCTTCGGGTCGAGCGTCGTGGTGCGCTCGACGCGTCGCGCGGTCTCGCTGTTTGCGGCCAAGAACGCCGCGTACGCGGTGCTCCGAGCGGGCTGCATCGACGCGGGGGAGCGGCTCGTGCTCGAGGGGTACTACCGCTATGCGGCGTCCGCTGACACGGGTTTGATCCGCTTGTTCGTAGAGCCGGCGGCCCACGCCCGCGCGCTGTGCGGGATCGGGCCGGCGATCACCGATGGCTCAATGCCGAGCCTCGTGGGCCAGAGCGGCGTGGGCGGGGAGCTGCCCGACGCCGCGCTGTCGGTGGAGCGCGAGCGCCCACTGCTCGATACCGCGGGCAAGTTCATGATCGTCGGGCATCGCGGCGGGTGCCGGACCATTGACGACTGCGGGGCGTCCGAGAACAGCCTCGCTCTGATCCGCATGGCGGAGGGACTCGGCGCGACGGCCGTCGAGGTGGACGTGCAGCTCACCAAGGACGGCGTGCCCATTCTGTTCCACGAACCGGGCTTCAGCGCGCGGCTGGTCAATGGCACATACTGCCGGGGCTCGCTCGACGAACACACGTTCGCGCACGTGCGGGCGCTCTGCACGCTGGAGTACGGCGAGCCGATCCCGACCGTTGAAGATGCCCTGACGACAGTGATAGACGAGACCGATCTGGAAGGGATCTGGCTGGACATCAAGCGGCCGGCGGCTGTTCAGCCGGCGCTCGATCTCGCGGCGAAGCACTGGAAGCTCGCCAAGGACAAAGGGCGCAAGCTTCAGATCGCCGTCGGGCTCGGAGAGCCGGAAATCCTGGACGCCTTCCGCGAGGCCAAGCGACCCGAGGGGCCGCACTGCGTCGTCGAGCTCGATCCCAGCGATGTGCGCAGCACAGGATGTCACGTTTGGGCTCCGCGCTGGACCCAGGGTCCGAGCGCGTCCGAGGTGAAGGCGCTGCAAGCAGACGGGCACGCCGTCGTGTACTGGACCATCGACGAGGTCGAATTCATGGATCTCTTCCTGCGGGAGGGACGGCCCAACGGCATGCTCAGCAACCGGCCCGGCTTGCTCCAACACCGAGTGCAGAGCCTGGGCAACGAGATCGGGCTCGGACCATGAAGCGCGCTCGTTGTTTGTTTTTCGTCGCGTCGCTGGCATCGAGCGCGCATGCGGAAAGCGGACCGCGCCACGCCCTGGAGGTCAACCTGTTCGGCGGTCACTCGTGGTCGCTCCGTGTGCACACCGAGAATGAACAGCGCGTCTGGTCGAAGAACGGGGGGGAAGCCTTCGCAGCGTACGCGCTCTTTCGTTCGCCGTACTTCCTCTCGCCCTACATCGACGTGGGGTACTACCCACTCTACGCGAGCCAGGAGGCGAGGGATGTCGGGCCGCCGTTCGGGACGCTCCACTCGACCAGCTCGATGTCGACCTTGGCGTTCGTCGCGGGGCCCGCCTTCGACTTCTGGCATCTGCGCCTTCGGGCGGGGATGGGCGCGTACCGCTTGCAAGTGCGCTCCACCGTGCTCGGCGAGACAATCACGCCGGCCGAGCTCGACGGAGGCTACTTGTTTGCAGTCAGCGGCTGGTTCCTGGTGCGGTCACGGGTGCGCGTCGGGCTCGAGGGGCGCCTTGGGCTGATTGTCGAGGCTGACATACCGATGGCCGCCGTGGGCGTCACGATCGGCGGCGATGCGCTGACCTGGTGATCAGACCCCCGGACTTTGCCGCCACGCCCCCGTGCTCTTCACGCTGAGCCGGAGCGCGGGGCAGCAGAGCATGGACGCCTGCGCCCCGTAGCGTTGCGCCCGGGGTGGGAGCCTCCGTCAGACGGTCGGCGACGGCGTCGGCGGCCCGGCATCGAGGGCGCGGGCGACAGCGGTCGAGAGCTGGTCGATGGAGTATGGCTTCTGGAGGAAGACGACTCCCGGACCGGTCAGCATGAGTTCCGGGAGGGCGTGCGCGCTGTAGCCGCTCGCGATCACGATGGGGATCCCCGGTTGTGCGCGCCGCACTTCGCCGAACAGGTCCTCTCCGGCGACATCCGGCATCGTCAGGTCCATGATCACGCCCTGAACTCGCGCACCGCTCTCGTGCAAGATCCCGGCGGCTTCGCCCCCGTTTGCAGCCGCGACCACCTCGTAGCCGATGGCTTCGAGCATCGCCCGCGTCGCATCCCGGACCGCGGCGTCGTCGTCGATCAAGAGCAGATGGCCTCTGGCCACGTCCGTCCCTGGGCGCAGTTCACGCTTGGCCTCAGCGGTCGTCGGGGCCGCTCCTGCGGGCAAGATCACACGAACGGAAGTGCCTTTCCCGAGGTCGCTCACCACCTGCACGCAGCCCCCGTGGCTCCGGACGATCCCCTGCAACGCGGCAAGCCCCAACCCTCGCCCGGTGAACTTGGTGGTGAAGAACGGATCGAACATCGCGGAGCGCGTCGCTTCGTCCATTCCCACCCCATCGTCGGCGACTTCCAGGTAGACATAGGGCCCGGACGGAGCGTCGTTCGGCAGTCCCATCTCCCGCGCGTCGTCGATCGAGATCTCGCATCGACCCGTCGACACTCGGACCGTGCCCCGTCCCTCCGCGAGCGCTTCGCAGGCGTTGGTCAGCAGGTTGGTCACGACCTGCCGAATCTGAGTGATGTCACCCGTGAGCAGCGCAAGCCCTGGAGCCAAGTCGTAGACGATTTCGGCTTTCCCAAGGGTCGAAGTCGGGATGACCTCGGGCGTCTCCCGCGCGATCTGTCCCAGGTCCACCGCCCCGATCTCGCGCCGCCCGCGCCCAGTGTACGCCAGGAGCTGACTGCACAGCGCGGCGGCTCGCGTCGCGGCGACACGGATCCCGTCGATGACCGATCGACGCGGATCCTCGGGGGCGAGAGCGCGTTTGGCGAGCTCCGCGTTTCCCAAGATGCCGACCAGTAGGTTGTTGAAGTCGTGAGCAACTCCGCCAGCGAGCAAGCCCAAGCTCTCGAGCCTCTGGGCCTGCTGCAGCTTCGCGTTGAGGGCTGCGCGTTCTGCCTCGGCGCGAAGGCGTGGCCGCATGTCGCGACAGAGGGCCATCAGCTGGCCTCCCCCGAGCATCACGGCGTGCATTTCGACCGGCACGACCTCGCCATTCTTCGCCTGCAGGAACGCCTCACGTTGTAGGTCCTCGCCCTCGTTGAGAGCGTGCAGCGCGGTCGCGGCGAGCTGCCTCCTAGCTGGGGGGACTAGATCGACTATCGAGAGGCGCAAGAGTTCTTCGCGGGAGTACCCGACCAGCGCGCACGCCGCGGAGTTCGCCTCCACGTAACGTCCTTCTCGGTCGATCACGAACAGCCCATCTGGGGCGTTGTCCACGTAGACGCGGAATCGCGCCTCCGCTTCCCGTCGCGCGGCGTCCGCTCGCTTGCTCTCCGTGAGATCTTGGAACTGACTGATGAAGTAGACCGCAGTGTCTTCGGCGTCCAAGATCAACGTGGGACTGACCAGCAAGCAGACGTGCCCGCCGTCCTTGCGTCGGTAACGCTTCTCGAACGAGCAGGACAGGATCTCGCGCCGCAGCAAGCGCTCCAGATGATCGACGCCGACTTGGACATCGTCCGGGTGCGTCATCTCCGAGAACGTCAGTCCGAGCAGCTCCTGCTCCGAGCATCCGGTCAGCTCGCAGAGGCAGCCGTTCACGCGGAGGAAGCGACCGTCCAAGCCGACGATGGCCACGCCGAGGGCGGGGTTGTCGAAAGCCGCACGGAACCGCTGCTCCGCCTGGCGGAGCTCGTTTTCGAGGCGGGTCTGCGTGCCCACCGCGGATGGATCGAGCGGGTCGTGCATGGACCGATCCGACTCTAGCTCACGATCGGCGGCGTAGGCGGAGCGCGAGCGCAAATGCGGTCGGACGAGCCGAGCGCGACGCCGGCTCAGGGCGCGGACCGTCCGTGCTCATGTGCCACTCGACCGGGTTCGCAGGTCGCATCCGCGTTGACGAGTTCCGGCTGCCACCCTTGACCCCACGGCGGCGCTCTGGCCACATCCATGGGCGTAGGAGACGAAGGCGTGCCCGCAAGACGAGCAGCGAGAGCGAGCAAGAGCCCCGAGGTCGACGCCTACCTGGCCAAGGGCAGGCGATGGCCGAAGGAGTGCGCTCGGTTGCGGAGCATCATGCTCGATTGCGGTCTCAGCGAGGCGTTGAAATGGGGCAAGCCCTGCTACGCGCACGAGGGCAACAACGTCGCCATCATCCAGGAGTTCAAGGCATTCGTCGCCCTGCTGTTCTTCAAGGGAGCGCTATTGCCAGACCCGCACGGCCTGCTCGAGAAGCAAGGCGACAATACACGCTCGGCGCTTCGCGTCTGCTTCACCACGGCGGCTCAGGTCGTGAAGCGGGAGGCTGTCCTTCGAGACTATGTTCGCCATGCCATCGCCGCAGAGACGGCGGGGCTGGCGCTTCCCAAGGCGCCCAAGCTCGTGCTCGTCGACGAGCTCCAGGTCCGTCTGAAAGGCGACCCCGGGCTGCGGGCCGCGTTCGCAGCGCTGACGCCCGGACGGCAGCGGGCCTACAATCTCCACTTTTCGGGCGCCAAGAAGTCCGAGACGCGGGCGGCCAGGGTCGACAAATGGGTGCCGCAAATCCGCGCCAAGAAGGGCCTTCGTGACTGACTGATCCGCGCAAGTCGCTGGCCCACCCGCGCGCTACGCCCAGTTGATTTCGAGCACGGTGCGGGGGTCGCCTTCCCAGGTGCGCTCCGTGAAAGCAGCGCGCACGTTCTGGCCGCCGGCGCGTCGTACCAACTCTTCCAGGGCGCCCAAGGTCTGCGAGCACGCGGCCAGCTCGGCCACGCCGTTCATGGCGTAGTTGAGCTCCAGGCGCGCATGATCGTCCAGGATTTCCTTCACCGTGAGCACGTCGTAGTCGAAGAAGCCCTTGCGGTGCACCACCACGCGCATCAGCGACTCGCGCGGATCGCCCACCTCCAAGATATCGGGTCGAAGTCGGAGCATGGCGTCGACTTGAAATTGACCCCACATGCGCACCGTCGCGAGCGAGTTGCCAGCGACCGCGCTCAAAATGCCAACACCAAAACGCTCGTAGGTCGCGATGGGGTACCAGGCCGAATCATCAACGCGCCCTTGGAGGAACCCGGAGTCTTCGGGCTCGAGATAGCGGGACCAGTCAATGTCCTTGCGCGATCGGATCAGGCGCACGTAGTCGACGAAGAGCGATCCGCAAACGTGCTTCAACAGCTAACTCCGGGACGCAGGGCGAGGGCGGTGGGGCTCATGGATGACTCTGGTGCTGGTAGCACGCTCAGCCCGGCAAGGCCGGCGCTCAATCGCGCGAAATGGCGGCCCGAGCTAGCCCGACCACGCTACACTTGCTGCTCATGCGTATTCAAACCGCATTGGCCGCGCTTCTGGTGGGTGCGTGCGCCGACAGGCCCGAGCCGATTGACAAACCCACACCACCGGACATGAGCGACGTCGTGCGGCGCTTCGAGCAGCCGGACGGGGTCTTCGATCAGGCGGGCGCCAAGCGGATCCTCGAGGACTACGCGGCTCTGGCGATACGGATCAACGAGGTGGGCCTACACATCGACGTCGTGGACGCCGTTCAGGCCGCGCTCAGCGAGGCGCTCAGCGAAAGCGAGAAGACACAGAGCGCTGCGCTATCTACCGACGTGACTCCCACGGGAGTAAAGCGGCAGGCTTTGTCTTTGGCGGCGAACGGCACCCTCGGAATCAAGCGCATTTGCGCCGGCTGGGAGGCGACCCCTTCTCCAGCGCCAGAGAACGGTTCGCTCTCGCTGCGAGTGAACTTCTCCGAGCGGGGCTTGGACCCGGTGGCCTGGGGGGACGCCGCCGTGAACTTCGTGCTTCCCAAGAAGACGCTGATCCCGGAGCTGGATGTCTTTTGGGTATTCTGAACGTCAGGGACTAGGGCCGTGTCGGGGGCGAGGTCGCTGATGTCGTTTCGATCGGAGTGCGGGGCTCGTTCACCTCCGGGGCAGGGTCGTCGCCCGTGCACCCCTCTTCGGGCGGCCGCCACTCCTGCCAGTCCTCGCCGAATAGCTCCGCCGGGTGCATCGTTCGCTCGGTGCCGTTCCCGCACGTCAGATCGTTCGCCGGGCAGAGTTTGTCACACCCCCAGCAGACGCGTTCGGGATGAGCCGGATTCAGCCACCGCGGATCGATCATGTCTCGGCTCGGCTGCGCTTGGGCACGAGCAATTCTAACGCATCTTGCGTGCCAAACCACCCTCGCCTTCGAGCAACCCCAGTCCGGCGGCACACTTCCTGCTCACCTGGGCGCGAGATGGATTCTCCGACCCTTGCACTCGCTTCGTCCTTGGCCCAGGCACCGGTCCATGAGCAACGCTACGAGCTGATCTCCGGCTGGGGCGGTCAGCCCGTGCGCGCACGGCAGGTATGCCCGACCGATCTCGCGCGCGCGACCCAAGGTGCCGTCCTCAGCCGCGGGCTGGGGCGGTCGTACGGAGACTCGTCGCTCCCGCCGTCCGATCGCCGCGAGGTGGTCGCGACAATGCTCGCGGATCGACTGCTCGCTTTTGACCCCGAGACCGGCGTGCTGAGAGCCGAAGCGGGCTTTACCCTGCGGGCGCTCTTCGCGACCTTCCTGCCCCGGGGTTGGTTCACGCCGGTCTCGCCGGGAACCTGGAACGTCACCTTGGGCGGGATGGTGGCCGCGGACGTGCATGGCAAGAACCATCACGTTGCCGGCTGCTTTGGCGAACACGTCACCCGGCTGCTGCTGCGCGTCGCAGATGGACGCGTGCTGGAATGCTCGCGTCAGCTGAATTCCGACCTGTTCCGCGCCACGCTCGGTGGCATGGGTCTCACCGGCCACATCCTGGAGGTCGAGCTACAGCTCGAGCGCATTCCTTCGCCGTGGATAGTGTCCGAGCAGTTCCGCCTGAGCAACATCGAGGAGCTGATCTCCGGTCTGGAACGCTCCGCGCGCGAATGGCCCTTCACGGTCGCGTGGGTGGACTGCCTCACGCACGGCCAGCGCCTCGGCCGCGGCGTCCTGATCCGCGGGCGCTGGGCGGAGCCTGGAGAAGCGCAAACGGGCGCCCCCGAGCCCTACCGGCGGCCGTCGGTCCCGTTCACCATGCCAGATGGCTTGATGCGCGGACCGCTGGTCCGCCTGTTCAACTCGTTGTTTTATGCAGCTCACGGGCGTTCACCTCGGAGGCGCATCGTCCATCCCCAATCCTTCTTCTATCCATTGGATGCCGTTGCGCACTGGAATCGCCTGTACGGCCGGCGGGGCGTCACGCAGTATCAGTGCGTGCTGCCTCGCGCCTCCGGTCGAGCCGCGGCACGCCGCGTGCTCGAGACGCTGTCCGAGCACGGTGGCGCCTCATTTCTGTGCGTGGTGAAGGACTGTGGAGCGGAGGGAGCTGGGCTCCTGTCTTTTCCGATGCCGGGCATCTCGGTAGCGCTCGATCTTCCCATCCGCGATAACACTCCGACGCTGGTCTCGGCGCTCAATGAGGCCGTCATCCGGGCAGGCGGACGCATCTACCTTGCCAAGGACGCTTTCAGCCGACCGGAGCACTTCGCCAAGATGGAACCTCGACTGGACACCTGGAGGTCGGTGCGGGACGCCTGGGACCCAACGCACTCGATTCGCAGCGCCCAATCCGAGCGCCTGCTGGGAGATCACTCGTGAGAGCCCTGTTCCTGGGCGCCACTCAAGGCATGGGTCGTGCGCTGGCTCGGCGCATGGCGGAACGCGGAGATACGATCGGCCTGCTGGGACGGAATCGCCAAGAGCTCGAGCGCAGCGCTCGCGACCTCGAGATCCGCGGGGCAGGCTCGGTCGCAACAGCCCACTGCGATCTCGAGCATCCGGAGCAGTTCGAAGCCGCACTCGACACGATAGAAGAGGGCATGGGCGAGTTCGACACGGTGGTGGTGACCGCCGCCATGTTTGCGCCTCAGACGCTGCTCGAGCAAGACCCGGCCCTGACGCGCCGACTCTTGGACGTGGACTTCACCTCGACCATCTTGTTCTGCGAAGCCGCTCGCAGGCGCTTGCTCGCCCGTGGCGGTGGCACGCTCTGTGTTTTCGGATCCGTCGCGGGTGATCGCGGTCGAAAGCCTGTCGTGCTCTACGGTGCTGCGAAAGCCGGCTTGGCCGCATATCTGGAGGGCCTGGACCACCGCTTCCATGCGCTCGGCCTCCGGGTCGTGTGCGTCAAGCCGGGGTTCGTGCGCACAGGCATGACGGCGGGGCTCGAGCCGCCGCCCTTCGCCGGCGAAGCCGACGCCGTCGCTGCTCGCGTGCTCTCGGCCATCGACCGCGGCACGCCGGTGGTCTACGCGCCTTCACCCTGGGCCGCGATCATGGTGGTGGTTCGGCGTCTGCCGCGGGCGGTGATGCGCCGGGTGAACTTCTGATTGGCCAGGTGCCGATGCAGAGATTGGGCGGATTGGTCGTAGTTGCGCTGGTGCTGGTCGTTGTCGTGGCTTCCTGCGGCCGCGACCGCTCCGCCGGCGATTCGGCGCGAGGAAGGGCCGTGTACCAGCTCTGTGCGCCGTGCCATGGCCTCGACGGCTCGGGAAACCGCGCCCTCGGAGCTCCGGCGATCGCGGGCATCGACGCTTGGTACGTCGACGTCCAGCTCGACAAGTTCAAGCGGGGCGTGCGCGGCTCGCATCCCGACGACTTGGGGGGCTCACAGATGCAGTCAATCGCACAGGGCCTGGAGTCTGAGCGCGAGATCGCCGCCGTCTCCGAATATGTGGCCCGGCTGCCGCCGACGCCCACACCGGCAGTGATCGAAGGCGATTCGTCGCGCGGGCGCCAGCTGTGGGCGCGGTGCGTAGGCTGTCACGGACCCGTCGGCTCGGGCAATCCGGCGAACAGTGCCCCACCTCTCGACAGGACCGACGACTGGTATCTGCTCACGCAGTTGGGGAAGTTCAGGCGAGGCCTGCGGGGCACACACCCGGACGACAGGTCGGGCGCGATCATGCGTTCCGTAGCGCTCACGCTGCCAGACGATCGATCCATGAGCGATCTCGTGGCCTACATCACCTCGCTGCGGTGAAGGCGTGTCGCCAAACTCCGGCCTCAGTAGCGCGGAACGTCCGGGTCCATCGTCGCCCACGCATCCATGCCACCGACCACGTACCAGACATTTTGAAATCCCCGGTCGTAGAACCGTCGCGCGGCGGCCTGCGCCCCGGTGCTGTGATGAGCCAGGAAGACGAGTCTCGCGTCCTTCGGCATTGAGTCGAGCTCGGCCTGATACGCAGGGTCGAGGCGTCGGGCGATCTCGAGCTTGGCTTTCTTGTGCTCCACTTCGTGCCGCACGTCGATGAGCTGGAGCGCCTCCTGCGCCTCGAGCACTCGCAGCAGGTCGACCGGGTGGATGCCCTTGATCGGGCTCGACTCGTTGGGGTTGTCGAGCTTGAAGCCTGGGCCAGAGGCGCCCTCGACGAAGTCAATTTTCAGCCCGTTCGCCCGTCGCGCGGTGCGTGCATCCATCGCGAGCTGGAGCCCGCTCACATGGACGACGATGTCGTTCGGCTCGATCGGGGAGAAGTACAAGTCGTTGTGGAACTTCGCGTCGATCGACAGTCGAAGCGCGTCGCCGTCCCGAGCCTCGGACCGCGCGTCGCGAATGGCGCGCAGCGCGACCTCGGAGATGGTCACTTCCGGGAGGGTCATGCGCTTCGTTCCTCTGGGCCGAGCGTGACCGCAGCGCTCAACAGATCTGGACCTTGACTCACCATTGCGGCGTCCCGTAGCCAGGGCCGTGCCAGCCCGAAGGCTCGGAGGCGGGCTCCCGCAGGCGCTCCAGGGGTCAAGCTGAGCAGCAAGTGCCAAAATTGACAGGTCCGCTCTGCCACGGCTGCCAAATATGGCATCATGTACCGCATGCTCGTCCAGGTCCGAAACAAGCGCCTGCCCATCAGCGCCGATCTGCGCGCGATGCTCGACGCTGTCCCCGAAGCCGCGATCCTACTCGCGATGGATCACCAGATCCTCGCGGCGAACCCGGCATATCGAAAGAAATACGGCGAGGTCGGCCGGACCTGTTACTCGGCCTCCCGAGATTTCGACTCGCCCTGCGACCAGCATGGTGAGCCCTGCCCGCTGCGCGCGACGGTGGAGACCGGCCGAAGACAACGCGTGTTCCACATCCAGCATGGCGCGGCGGGCCCCCGATACGTCGACGTCGAGCTCGAACCGATCTTCGATGACCGCGGCCGAGTCGCCTATTTTCTGGAGCGGATCCACGAGATCCACGAGGCACGAGCCCAAGAGGGGGAGCTCGTCGGACGCTCCCCGAGCTTTCTCCGAGCGCTCGGGCTGTTGCAGCGGGCCGCCCCGAGCGAGGTCCCCGTGTTGCTCTTTGGTGAATCCGGAACTGGGAAGGAGCTCGCGGCGCGCGCGCTCCACCAAATGAGCGAGCGCAGGCAGCGCCCATTCATGCCCGTGGAGTGCAGCGGCCTGCCCGAGACGCTCTTCGAGTCGGAGCTCTTCGGCTACGAGCAGGGCGCCTTCACCGGCGCGAACCGGGCGAAGCGAGGCCTCGTGGACGCGACGGCCGGCGGCACGCTATTCCTCGACGAGATCGGCGACGTTCCACTCCCCGTCCAGGTGAAGCTGCTCCGCTTGCTCGAGTCCGGGACCTTTCGCAAGGTGGGCGGCACTGAGCCGCATCGCGCTGATTTTCGGCTGGTGTGCGCGACCCACCGGGATCTCACCGCGATGGTCCGGGAGGGCAGCTTCCGCCAGGATCTCTACTACCGGATCAACGCCTTCCCCGTGGTCCTGCCGCCGCTTCGCGAGCGGAACGGCGACATCGCCGTGCTCTGCCAGGCGTTCCTCGCCAAGAAACACCCCGAGAAGCGCCTCGGCCCCGACGCGCTGGCGCAGCTCGTTCAGCACGACTGGCCCGGGAACGTCCGCGAACTCCGAAACGTCGTCGATCGAATGGCCCTGCTCGCTGACGGTGAGGACCTACGTATCGAGCATCTGCCGTCCGATCTTGCGGGCATGGAGTCGCCGCGAGCTCCCCCGAGCCTCACGACCAACGACGCTTTCTCGGTTTCCGAGCTGCTCCCCCTCGAGCTGCTCGAGGCCGCGTACTTGCGGTGGGCAGAGCAGCGCGTGAACGACCGCGCGAGCCTGGCGCAGGCGCTGGGAGTCTCGGCGCGAACGCTCTACCGCAAGCTCGACGACGCGCGACGCCGGGCCTAACGCGCGGCCTGGCATCCCCCGTGCATTGCACGCGGGCAGCATGCTCCCGACCACGGCCGGCGCCTTGACGGCGCGAGCTCCACGAGCGGCGCCATCCGCGGCCGGGTCCTTCTCGTCGATGCTCGTTCCGCCCTGGCTCCCGGGTCGACATTTCGTGGCTGCGCTCGCCTGCTACGCGCTCGGCGCTGGCGGGCTCGTCCTCGCGGCACCCGACCTCTCACGGGGGCTCTTCTTCCTGCCCCGCGTCGTCGCGCTGGTACACCTCTTCACGCTTGGCTGGATCACGCTGTCCATCTTCGGCGCGCTCTGTCAGTTTCTGCCGGTCGCCGTCGGTCGCTCGATCCGCTTCTCCGCCCTCGCCCACTTGTCATTTGCGGCCCAGACCCTGGGCGTCGCCAGCTTGGTGGTCGCCTTGGTCGTCTCGAACCGCTCGCTCCTGCTCTTTGGCGCCTTCAGCCTCGCGCTCGCGTTTGTGACTTTCGGGGTGAACCTGGCCGCGACGTTGATCCCCGTTCGTGAGCGGAACCTGACCTACTGGGCGCTGGCCGGGGCGGCGGTGTTTCTGCTCGTCACGCCAGCGTACGGCGTCGTACTCGCATTCAACCTGCACGATGGCGGGCTCACCGCCCGCTTTGCCACCGTTGGGCAGCACGCCCACATCGCGATCATCGGCTTCGTGCTCATGGTCGTCGTCGGCGTCGCACACCGACTCTTGCCAATGTTCCTGCTCAGCCATGGCGCAAGCGAGCGCGCGGCATGGCTCGCCATCGGGCTCTTTTTCGGCAGCGCGGGTCTGCTCACTCTGCCCTGGGGCGGCGAGCCAAAGTCCGCCGTGGCCGGCGCCCTCGGTTGCGCGGGCGTCGTGGCGTTCATGGTGCAGGCCGCGGCCTTCTTCAAGCACCGCAAGCGCCGCGGGCTCGATCCGGGCATGCGCCTCGCTGCATCCGGCCTGATCGGTTTCGGCCTCGCGGTCCTGCTCGCTCCCTTCGCGCTCACCCGAGGCCTAGCGGACCCTCGCCTGCTCACTACCTACTTCGTCGTCTTGCTGGGAGCCCTCACCTTGTTCGTCGCCGGCCACTACTACAAAATCATCCCCTTCTTGGTCTGGAACCACCGCTATGGGCCGCTGCTCGGTAAGCGCAAGGTACCGAAGGTTGCGGAGCTCTTCTCCGAGCGCGTCGCGTCCGTCGATGCCGCGCTGCTCGTGTCCGGCCTGGTCGGTCTGGCGGCGGCCACGATCTTCGGCTCGGCAGTGCTCGCGCGTGCAGCTGCGATCGTGTTCGCGGCGGGCGCTTGGCTTCAGGTCATCGTCATCGCGCGCATCGCGCTGAAGAAGGTCGCATGAGTGCCCCCCAACTTTTCACGACTGAGCCGATCTACTCCGCCCTGAGCGACGTCATCGATCCGGAGATTGGACTAGACATCGTGACCCTCGGGCTGGTCTACGACGTAGAGATCCACGACGACTCTGTCGAGGTGACCTTTTCACTCACCACGCCGGGTTGCCCAATGGAGGGCGTCATCACCAACGGCATCGTGAGCGCCGTGAGCCTCGTGCCCGGTGTCCGCGAGGTGGTCCCGAACCTGGTCTGGCATCCGCGCTGGCACCCCGGCCTCGCGCGCAGGGGGTCTCTATGATCCGGGCCGGCGACAGACTGTCCGCGGTGTTTGCCCGCGACGAGCGGCTCGTCGATCTGCTCGCCGCCGCCGCGCCGGCCTTCGAGAGTCTGCGGAGTCCTTCGCTGCGCAAGAGCATGGCGCCGCGGGTCACCGTCGAACAGGCCGCGCAGATCGCTGGGCTAGATGCGGCGGTGTTGGTCGATCGTCTCAATAGCGCCCTCGCAAATCAAGAGCCGCTGCCAGCGCCACCCGCACGGTCAGCGCCGGCGTTTGCGCCGACACCGGTGCCCGCCGCGCTCCTGGCCACGCCGCCCGAGCGGCTGGTCGACCTCGACGTCCGCGAGGATTTGCGATCCGGCATCGAGCCCTTCGCGCGGATCATGAGCACCGCGCGGACCTTGCCCCCAGATTCAGTGCTGCGCCTCCGCGCCATCTTCGAGCCAGCGCCGCTCTACGGCGTGTTCGCGAAGAAGGGCCTGGCGCACTTCACCGAGCAGCTGGCGGCCGACGACTGGCGTGTCTGGTTCTTCCCCGGCGAAGGCAGGCTCCCGTCCCCGAAGGAAGCTGCTGCGCCCGAAGCGGAGGACGTGATCGTGCTCGACGTACGCGACCTCGAGCCACCGGAGCCGATGGTCCAAACGCTCGAGCTGCTCGCGACGATGCCGCGCGGAAAGACCCTGATGCAGCTCAACGTCCGCGTGCCGCAGTTCTTGTTGCCCAAGCTCGACGAGCGGGGCTTCGTCTACGAAATCCGCGAGCAGTCGGCTGACCTGGTTCGGCTGTTCATTCGACACAAACCCGATTGAGAAAGAGAGACCAAGAGAATATGGCCAACATCGAGCTCGACATTCGCGTGGTTCCCCCGCCCGAGAAACACCCCGCGATCTTTCGCACCTTCGACGCGCTCGGCGCCGGCGAAGCCTTCACGTTGATCAACGACCACGATCCCTTCCCCTTGCGCAGGCAGTTCGAGGCGACGCGCGCCGGCAAGTTCTCATGGACCTACGTCGAACAGGGACCCGCGGTCTGGCGCGTTCTGATCGAGAAGAGCACGGCATGACGCTGTCACTGAGCGCGGCGGCCGCACCCGGAGTCGCGTTCGCCGCGCTGGACGTCGCGTGCCAGGCGCGGGGGCTCGACGGGATCGAGCTCGTGATCGAGACTGGCGACGACACTCAGGCCCTGGCCGCGCAAGTCCGCGCGTCCGGGGCCCGGATCGTCGCCCTTCGCGCCGAGCGCTTCGACGACTTCGCCGCGGCTGACCTCGCGCGCCTGTCGGGGGAGCTCGCGGTCCCGCTCTCCACCCCGCTCAGCGCGGCCAGCGGGGGCTCGCTTCCGAACCTCGCCCAGCTGTTCGCGAAGGCCGGCGGGACGCTGCTCTTCGGCTTCGGCTCCGACCTCGACCAGGTCGTCGCGTTGACCAATGCCCTGCGAAGCGCCGGTGATCCGCCATCCCTGGGACTGGCGTGGGAGCTACGGCCCAGCGTGGAGGGGCTCGCGACGTCCGGCGCGATCCTGCTCACCGTCCGCGAGCACCTGCGCCTGGTGCGCCTGCACGGTGGCGGTCCGGAGCAGCACGATCAGGACGGACGTGGCGTCGGCGCGGTGTTCGTCGACCTCGCGATTTCCGGGATACGGCGGCCCAATCGTCCTCTTGCCAAGCACGGCGGCGCAGCTGCCACGTTGGCGCGAGTGGCTCGCGTCACAGAAGAGCGCGGGCTGCGGCTCGGCCCATCCGTCGGGGGCCTATGACGTCGACGTGCGCGACGTCGAGCCGAGGGATCGACTGAGCACCATCCTGGGCGCGTTTCGTGCGCTGCCGCGCGGCGAGACGTTGAAAATCACTCTCGACCACGATCCCAGCTGCATGTACTACGCGCTCGAAGAGAGCGAGCCCGCTGGGACCTTCGCCTTCCGCAAGACCGGCGACGGCCCCGAGGTTTGGGGCGCGGAAGTCACGAGAACCTGACGGGGCGCTGGCCATGCCGCGAGCCACGACCGATTTGCAAATCATGCGAGGAGTTCGCATAATGCTGCCATGCAACTGCTGCGTGCTGGGTCGGCGCTCGACGAAGCCGGGGTCGCGCGAGCGCTGGCGCGCCTCAACACGCTGGTGAAAGAGCGCGGACTCAAGTCGTCCTCGGCGCGCGACACGGTCGCACGCGTGGCGCTGCGCCGACGCGGCCACTTCTCGGTAGATGAGCTGCTCACCGACCTGAAGAAGCGCGGCTCGAGCGACGTGCACGCGGCGACGGTTTACCGGGTGCTCCCACTCCTCGTCGAGGCCGGGCTCCTGCAGTTGACGCAGGTCTCCAGCCGAGAGGGCGCCCGCTACGAACGTGCCTTCGAGCGACAGCACCACGACCACCTGATCTGCACCTCGTGTGGCAAGGTCGTCGAGTTCGAGTTCGAGGCGATCGAGGTGCTTCAGCAGGACGTCGCCGCGAGGGCCGGCTTCGAGCTGACTGGCCACATCCACGAGCTGCTCGGCATCTGCGGCGATTGCCGGAAGCGCGAGCGGCGTAGTCGCAGCTGAGCGCTGGCCTTGACAGAAAGCCCTGCCGGGATATGTTATGCGAATGAGTCGCATTATCAGAAAGGCCTCCCATGACCACGCATGACCTCTCGCTCGAGTTTCCAGGCGCACACCTCGACGTTGGCCGAATGCCGGGCCACTGGCTGCTCGCACGCATGGGCAAGCGGGTGTTGCGGCCGGGAGGGCTGGAGCTGACCAACAAGATGCTCGACGGTCTCGCGATCGGCTCGGGAGACGACGTCGTCGAGTTCGCACCTGGTTTGGGCATCACGACGCGACTGGTGCTCGCCCGCTCGCCTGCGTCCATCGTCGCGATCGAGCGCGATGAAACAGCCGCGCGTGCGACGCGGCGGGTGTTGCGCCCCGATCGCGACCAGTGCCGCCACGGCGTTGCCTCCGAGACGGGTCTCGACCCGGCGTCCGCCAGTGTCGTGTTCGGAGAGGCGATGCTCACCATGCAGACGGCAGCCCAGAAGACCGCCATCGTCCGGGAGGCCCACCGGGTTCTTCGTCCGGGCGGACGCTACGGGATCCACGAGCTCGCGCTGACACCGGACGATCTGGCGGAGAATGAGCAGACGGAGATCCAGCGAGAGCTCTCCGAGGTCATCCACATCGGCGCGCGTCCGCTCACGGTGAGCGACTGGAGACGCGTTCTGGAGGAGAACGGCTTCAAGGTAACCTCGAGCGCGACTGCGCCGATGCGCCTGCTCGAGCCCAGCCGGCTGGTCGCCGATGAAGGGGCGCTCGGCGCGCTGCGCATCACGGCCAACATCCTCCGGACTCCCGATGCCCGCCGGCGAGTGCTCGCGATGCGCTCGGTCTTCAGGAAGTACGCCTCGAAGATGTGCGCGGTCACGCTGATTGCCCGCAGGCAGGACGGAGCTTCCCCATGATGGCCAGCCGCGTGGGTGCCCACCCGGTGGGAGAACCTGCAATGACCGACATTCTCAAGCAGCTCGACGTGAACGTGCGCTGCGAGCAGTGCGGAGAGTTCAGCGTTTCAGCGGCTGTCATCGCCGAGAGCCAGCACTTGCTCGTGCACGGCTGCCCCGGCTCCCCCCACGAATGCCCGGCCGAGCTCTTTGCCACGCTCGTGGACTCCTCTGCCCTCGAGTCCTTGGTGAGAGCTTGGGAGCAATTCGAGAAGAACGCGCGTGACCGCTGCGGTCGCGCGCTGGTTGTCGACCGTCCACACATCACCATCTCGCTCGAAAAGGAGAGGCCGCCCATGAATAAACCAGAATCAGCGGAGCATGGAATTACCTTCGACCTGCTCGCCCTGGCTCGCGATCTGCAAGACGAACCATCGTATCTGCGCGAGGGTCAAGCGGCCCGCACGCTGGTCCGCGCCCCGGACTTGCGAATCGTGGTGATTGCCCTCAGAGCAGGCAAGAGGATGGCAGAACACCACGCCAACGTGACGGCTTCGGTGCAGACCCTGACCGGGCATCTTCGCCTGCAGCTTGCGGACCGCAGCGCGGAGCTTTCGGCCGGGCAGCTGATCGTGCTCGGGGCCGGTCTGCCCCACGACGTCTACGCTGAGACCGACAGCACCTTCGTGCTCACGCTGGGCTGGTCTGCCGCGCCGTCCGAGGGCTCACGCAGCACGCGCGCCGGCGAGAGCTGACGCCGACAATCTGCGCAAATGCAGACGGCGCCCTCGGACCGTCAGCTCGGGCGTCGTCGTCGCGTTCGCGAGCTCCGACCCAGGGCGAGGGCGACGAAGGCCAGGACCCCGCCGGCGATCCCGGACGGTTTGTCTCGACCGCCAACAGCGCGACAGCTGCAGGAGCCTTCCGCGTTCTCCTTGCCGGGATCGGTCCCGGAGCTGCTCCCACCGCTGCCTCCCGTGGGCAGGCCGGCATCCATGGCGCCGCTGCCTCCGGTGGAGGGGCTGGCGTCGATGGTGCACACGCCGTCGTCGATCTGGCCGTCGCAGTCGTCGTCCTTGCCGTTACAGATCTCGTCCTGGGGCACACAGACCGGGCCGCCAATCGCGATGGTCGCGTAATAGCGCTCGGCGGCCCAGCCGCCTTGGTCCGTGAACTCATCCAGCTGCACCGGCGCTCCGAAGCCATCACCGGTGGAAGGCAGGCACATCGATCCCCCCGAGTGACGAGCACACAGATCCGCCTTGGCGTCGCCGTTCATGTCCCCCAGCTGGATGGTGTGGAAGTACTCGGGCTTGTTCCAGCCGCTCTCGTCGGACCAGGCGGGCCCCTCCACCTTCTCGAAGACGCCGGCCTTCAGCCGAAAGCACAGCACCTTGGCGTCGGCTCGCAGGCACAGATCCTGGGCTCCGTCGCCGTCGATGTCACCGCTGCGCAGCGTGAGGTAGTTCGACTCGTCGTCCCACCCCGTGTCGTCTCCCAGCGGCGCCACTTCGATGGCCTCGCCAAACGACGTGCCCGTCGACAGGTGACAGCGCAAGGCCTTGGAGTCCCGCGCACACAGATCCGCGCGACCGTCGCCGTCGACGTCGACCAGGCGAATGGTGCTCCAGTACTTCATGGCGCCCCAGCCGTTGTCGTCGCTCCAGGCGGGGCCGGCCACGGCGTCGCCGAAGCCCGTGCCCTCGGACAGCCGACACTCCATGCCGTCCTTGGTGCGGATGCAGAGATCCTGCATCCCGTCGCCGTTGACGTCGCCGGTCCGTAGGGTGGCGTAGTAGCGTGCGGCGCCGAAGCCGGCGTCGTCGGACCAGGCGGGTCCGTCGAAGGCCTCACCGAAGGCGCTGCCCGTGGACTTCAGGCAGACGATGCCCTTGGCCGCGCGCGCGCACAGGTCGTCCTTGTGATCGCCGTCGACGTCCAGCAAACGCATGGTGCTGTAGAACTGGACGCCGGACCAGCCCTTGTCGTCGGCCCAGGCGGGCCCTTCGATCTTCGTGCTCAGTCCGGCGCCGTCCGACTTCCAGCAAGTCACGCCGGCGTTGGCGCGGGCGCACAGATTGGCTCGGCCGTCGCCGTCCAGATCGCCCATGCGCAGGGTGCCCCAGTTCGTCGCGTCGTCCCAGCCCTGGCTGTCAGCGAGTGCCAGGGTGGGTCCCTTGTCGGACCAGCTGCTGCCCTGCGAAAGGTGACACCAGACTCCTGCGCCTCCCCGGCCACACACGTCTGCCCGGCCGTCTCCATCGATGTCCGTGGTGCGCGCGGGCGCGAGCCAGAACTGCGATCGCTGCAGCATCTGGATCTCGCAGACGTCGCCTTCGTCCACCTGGCCGTCGCAGTCGTCGTCCTTGCCGTTGCAGGTCTCGGTTCCCGCCGCGCATTCACACTGGGCGCCGGTCGGCCCGTTGTAGCTGCCCTGTTCGACCCAGGCGCTGAGAGAGCTGGAGCACTTGCCGCTGTAAGAGTTGATGTTGGCGTTGCCGCTGGTGCGCCAGGCAAAGTGCAGGTGCGGGCCGCTGGAGTTGCCCGAGCTCGCGGAGTTGCCCACCGCTTGACCGCACTTCACCGCCTGACCGGTCGCCACCTTCAGGGAGCCCAGCTGCAGGTGGCAAAACAGGGTGAAGTGGCCGTCGGCGTGCGCGATCTTCACGTAGTTGCCGCAGCCGCCACCGCAGGTGTTGCCCAGGCCGCCGGTGTTGGCGCAGCCGTTGTTGGTCGCCACGACGCTGCCATCGGCCCCGGCCAGCACTTGGGTGCCCACGACCACCGGGTAGTCCGTGCCCCCGTGACCGTCGTAGCAGCGGCCGCCGCATTCGTGATCGGTACAGCCGCCAGCTGAGCCGTTGTTGTCGAAACCGTAGCCAAAGGTCTTGGCCTCGGCGAAGGGTCGGCGCACCTTGGTCGCCCAAGCCGGCAACGTCGTCGCGAGGCCCAGCCCAGCGAGGCTCAGCGAAAGCAGAAGGCTGCCGCGGCTCACTGCACCGGCTCCCAGCGCGAGTCAGCCTCGGCGCGCCCCTGGAGCAGCAGCGCGTTGCGTTGGGGAGCGGCCACCGGCAAGCTGCCTGGCATCGATCGCAAGAGCCGCAGGGGCCCCAGCGCCACCACGTGCACGCGCTCGGCGTCTTCGAAGGTCAGGGCGTTCGCGGTCCAGATGGGCGCGGACGGCCCCGAGGGAAAGGGCAGCGGATCGATCTGGCGATCGCTGAGGCGCGCGACCTGCCCTCCCCGGCTCATCTCCCAGAAGTCTGGATACCCGCGGGCGCCGGAGACGAAGATCAAACGCGATCCGTCCTCGGACAACGCCGGACTCCACGCCGGAGCCATGCCTTCGGTCACGGCGTCGACGGCCCGATGTTCTAGGCCAAAGCGCACGATCTCCAGATCCGGGATCTCGCCCCGTGCGTAGGCCACGAAGCGCCCGTCCGCCGACAGACTCAGCGGCGCGTTCACCTGCGAGTCCAGCTCGCTCGGTCGGGCTTCGGGTGACGCCAGCCAGAACAACTTGCGTGCCATCGTGATCACGAGCGCGCCCCCGCTGCGCGGTACCAAGCGAGCGTCCAACACGGCCTGGTCGGCGAACTCCCACTTCGCAGGCGCTCCCGCAGCTCCGAGCCAGCGCACCACCAGCGCGCGCGGCGCATCCGAGTTGGGCGGCACCGGTTGCACCCGCGCGAACAGGCGGCTGCCGTCTTCCCGCAGGTCTTGAAGGATCTCTCCGCCCAGTCGCCCCGAGCTCCAGCCCGCGGGTTCCGGCTCCTCCAGGGTCTGCTCCTGAGGCTCCTGCCGACACCCGGCCAGGATCCCCAGCAGGATCAGCCAGCTTGCGCATCTCCAAGGCGGATTCGCAGTCATCAGCGCACCACTGAGCAAGCAACGGACCAGCTCGTACTCCAGCCTTTTTCGGGTGCTCTTTGCCGATGCCGCCAACCAGAGGTTGGCAGCGCTGCAACCTGGCAGACGCCGATCGGATTCGACGTGGGCCAGCAGTGGTCCGTGTCCGTGAAACTGGCTAGTCTGGACCGCTATGCGAACGGGGCGCTGGGGTCGGGAGCTCGGGTGTGTGCTGGTTCTGGCCTTCGTCTTGCCCACTGCGTGTGGCGGTGACGACGCGGCCGACGCTCTGCGGCGGGGCAAGCTGGCCGAAGGCTGCGTGGTCAACAGCGACTGCGGGCAGAAGCCCGATCCGCTGATCTGCGCCTTCAGGCTGTGTCACGTCCAGTGCAACACCAGCGCAGACTGCGACAAGGACCTGCGCTGCGTGCTCGGCACCAAGCCCGAGCACGTCTGTCTCTTGCCTGATGAGCAGACGTGCAAGTCCAGCGCTTCGTGCCCCGAGGAGCTGGCCTGCGGACCGGACGGCGAGTGCCGGGACAAATGCAGCAGCGACAACGATTGCGTCCTGGGCCAGATCTGCACCCAGGGCCTCTGCGCGGACAAGGTCGAGCTGGTGGACGGCAAGCTCCCGTCCAAGCTGGGAGACGGCGGCCAGGACTCGGCGCCGCCGGGGGCGTCGTGCTCGTACAGCTCCGAGTGCCCGGGTAATCAGATCTGCAAGAGCGGAAGCTGCGTGCTCCAGTGCTTGGGCAACAAGGACTGCTCGCCCGGCACCAGCTGCGTCGGGAACGTATGCGGTGCGGGGTGGCCTTCCGACGCGAGCGCCGACTCACCGGTGCAGACGGGCGCCCCCTGCAAGCTCAACAGCGACTGCACCGCGCCGCTGATCTGCTCCGTCGGATCCTGCGAGCTCGAGTGCAAGACCGCGGTGGATTGTCCGCCCGGCAAGCAATGCGTCGGCAATCGCTGCCTGTTCGAGGCGCCGGTCGGCGCCCCGCCGGGGTACGGTCAAGCCTGCGCGCTCACCAGCCAATGCCCGGGCGGGCTCTACTGCATCTCCGGCGCCTGCGTGTTCGAGTGCGTGAACAACCTCGATTGCAACGTGAACGCGGGCTACTGCTGCGCGCAAAACTCGTGCCTCAAGGGCGGTGCGCTGTGCAACGCCGACGCCGGATCCGGCGACGGCGGGCCGCCGCCGGACGCCAGCACGGGCAAGACCTGCGGGGGTGATCTCGAGTGCCAGGACAACTCGCTCTGCAACGGCATCGAGCAGTGCGTGAAGGGTTACTGCTACCTCGGCGAGCCGCCCTGCGACGATCTGAACCCCTGCACCGCCGACACCTGCAGCGAGACGGCGGGCTGCACCCACACCCCGACCGGTCCCCAGGACGTCGACAAGGACGGACACTTCGCGGTGGCTTGCGGGAGCGGCGCGGACGACTGCGACGACGCCGACCCCAAGGTCTATGGCGGCGCGCCGGAGCTCTGCGATCAGAAGGACAACAACTGCAACGGCCACGTGGACGAAGGGCTGTGGAAGGCCCAGGCCGCGACGACGATCGCGACGGGCCCCGAGTACGCCGGCAAACAGGTCTTCGAGAACGTGCCGGGTGCGCCGGTGCTCATCCGCCTGCCAGACGGCAGCTTCCGAGTCTTTGCGTTGAACGACGGCCCGAATCAGAACGGCACGGGCACCACCAGCATCCGCGCCTTCAAGCTCGACGCGAACCTGGCGGTCCAGGGCTCTGCCGTTGAGTTCGCTTCGGGGAACAATTTCTTCGCCGGGCTCACGGCGGCGACGGACGGGACGGGGATCGCCTTCGGTGCGATGGTGAACACCACCACCGTCGTCACCCAGAAGACCACCGTGTTCCGAACCGACTCGGCGCTGGGGACTCCGACCACGACCGCACTCAACACCTTGGCGAACTGGAACTACACGAGCGGGGGGCTCATCGGGGCTTCGCGGCCCGCTCTCGCATGGAACGGCAGCGACTACGTGCTGGTCTGGCAGGACAGCCACGCGGACGGCACGACCCACCGGCTCTACGCCGCGACCATGAGCCCGGCCGGCCTGGTCTCCACGCAGCACCTGCTCGACCCGGTGTCTCCGCTCGCGGTGACTTCCTACACGGTGTCCCTGGCGCAGCCCGCCGTTGCGGTGGGCGGTTCGTCAGCGCTGGTCGCCTGGTCGTGCCCCGACGCCGGCGGCTGGCACCTCTGCACCGCCGTCGCCCAGAAGAACCTGGCCAGCCTCACCACCCCACCGCTCAAAGCCTGGGAGAGCACGGGGGGTTCTACCTTCCCCACCAGCGTGACCCACGTGGGCTCGAGCTTCATCGTCGCTTGGCAGCACGGGACCACGCTCGGCCTGACGCGCTTCCACGAGACCACCGGCGCCGTCCTGAAGACGATCTCGCTCGTATCCCCGCTGGGCGGCGGCGACCTGCGGGTCGCGGCGGTGGCGGGCGGCGTGGCGCTGACCGCGGCCCGCGGCCTGTACCTCTCCTACCTCTGGATCCCCGAGAGCCTGGACGCTGCGTCGCTGATCTTCACGGATCTGGCGCCGGCCAGCACCATGAGCGGCATCAGCATCGCGCCGGTGGACGCCTCGAGCTTCGCCATCGTGTACCAAGATGGCGCGCTGAGGGCGCGCCTGGTGAAATGCCAGCCGTGAACACGCCCGCGGAAACGCCGGCCCCCGGCAGCGTCATCGGAGGGAAGTTCAAGGTCATCCGGGAGCTCGGCAGCGGCGGCATGGGCGCCGTGTACGAGATTGAGCACGTCTTCACTCACCACCGCCGCGCGCTGAAGCTCTTGCACAAGAACGTGCTGGGCAATGCCTCGGTGGTCGAGCGTTTCCTCCGCGAGGCCTCCGCCGCCGGCCGCATCGGAAACCCACACATCGTCGAGACCTACGACGCCGGGACGCTCCCAACCGGCGACCCGTACCTGGTCATGGAGCTCCTGCGCGGCGAAGAGCTGACTCGACAGATTGCAGCGCGCGGAAGACTCGCCCTCGACCACCTGGCGCATTTGATGCGTCAAGCCTGCAGCGGGATCCAGGCAGCCCACGACGCGGGCGTCGTGCACCGCGATCTGAAGCCCGACAACCTGTTCGTCACCGAGCGCGACGGCCGCCCCTTCGTGAAGGTCCTGGATTTCGGCATCTCGAAGTTCGCCAGCGCCCTCACCGACGATCACGCCGTCACCCGCGAGGGCTCGATGCTGGGCACGCCCTACTACATGCCGCCGGAGCAGGTGCGCGGTGCGAAGGATCTCGACGCACGCGCAGACGTGTACGCGCTGGGCGTGATCCTGTACGAATGCGCGAGCGGACGCCGGCCCTTCGACGCTGAAACGCTGCCCGAGCTCGCGCTCCGAATCCATGAGGGCAAGGCCGCTCCCCTCAGCGACTTTTGTCCGGAGCTGCCCCTCGCCTTCCATCGGCTGGTGGAAAAGGCCATGGCGGGCGATCGCGAAGAGCGTTTCGCCACCGCCGCAGATCTTTCCGCTGCACTGGAGCCCTTCGAGCGCGCCGAAGCTCGCGCTGCCTACGCGGCCACCATCCTGGCAGAGGAGAGCGCGGTCACGCCCGCCGCAGCCGACGCCCCGGCGTCGATGGCGGCCTCAGGAATGCTGGCCATGCCGCCAGCGCGGGCCATGACGGCGGATCCGCACTCGAGCGCCGTCCCCGTCAACGCGGCCGGACGCCCGTCATCGATCGACGCCGCGGCGCTGGGCCGCACCCTGAGCCAGGGCAGCGGGACGTCGCGTGGGCGAGTGGTGGCGGTTGTGGCCGCCGCCTTGGCGGGCGTCGTTGCGATCGGGCTGCTCGCGCTCGGATCCCATCCTTCGAGCGATGGAGCTTCGGCCAGCGCGGAGGCGACAGTGCCAGCCACCAGCGGGCCGGTCCTGCCCGCCGCCGGCCTGGCAGCGAGCCCTGCCCCCGAACCCATGGCTCCACCGTCGGCTTCGGCCAGCGCCGAACCCACCCCGAGACCGCTCCCGGCAGGTCCGGCGCCCAGCAAGGAACCAGCGCCTGCGCCGTCGTCCAAAGCGAAGAAGACAGGTCTGGACGAGAAGAACCCGTATGAGTGACGAACCTGTGCGCCGATCCAATCGGTGGGCTTCATCACGCGCTCTGCTGATCGCGCTCGGGCTCGCGCTCTCGCCCTGCCTGCTCTTCGTTTCCACCCCTGCCCACGCCGACGAGGCTCCGGATGCAAAGACCGAGGCCCGTGATCGCTTCGGCCGCGGGCTTCGCCTGTTCAACGACGGTGACAACGCGGGCGCCCTCGCCGAGTTCAAGCGTGCCAACGAGCTCTCGCCGCATCCGGTCGTCGCCTACAACATCGGCTTGGTCTACGCCGCGATGGGTCGCGCGGTCGAAGCCGTGGCCACCCTCGACGAGGTGATCAAGAACCCTGGCACCTTGGCTAGAGACAAGCTCGAGCGGGCCGGACGCACCCGCGACGAGCAGGCGCAGCGCATTGCGGAGCTCGAGGTCAAGGCCAACGTGGAAGGCGCCGAGCTCGAGATCGACGGCCTGCCGGTCGGAAAGCTGCCGCTCAGCAAACCGATCAAGGTCACCAGTGGTTCACGCGTAGTGGGTGTGACGGCGCCGGGCTACATCCCGGAACGGCGTGAGATCACGCTGGCCGGGGCCACCCAGAAGACGCTGTCGTTGGAGCTGCGTGCCTTCGAAGGTCGGCTCGCGCAGCTCGGGGTCAAATCGCGGATCGTAGGGGCAGACGTGCTCGTGGACGGCAAGCGGGCCGGGACGACGCCGCTCCCAGCTCCGTTGGTAGTCGCGCCGGGCAAGCACAGCATCGCGCTCCGGCGCGCGGGCTACGTCACCGTGTCTCAGGCGGTCGAGCTCGGCGAAGCAGTCCGCGGCGAGGTGACTCTGGAGCCCAGCGTGGACAGCAGCGCCCTGCCCAGCGAAGGCGGCCAGCTGGCCCTGGACCTGAGCGAGCCCGACTGCACCTTCGGCGTCGACGGCGTCACCCAAGGCAAGTACCTGAACGCGCTCGCGGTTCCGGCGGGCCCCCACCTGCTGCGCGTCGAACGCGACGGCTTCGAGCCCGTCGAGCGTCGGGTGGAGGTGGCCAGGGGGCGAACCACGACCGTTCGCATCGCGCTCGAGCCGCTGCCCGAGTACCGACAGCGCTACGAGAACAAGGCGAGGCTGTTCAAGACTTGGGGCTGGGTCGGCGTGATCAGTGGCGCGGTGGTGACAGGCGCCGGCGCCGGATACCTGATCTGGAACAAGGGCAAGAAGGACGACTTGATCTCGGAAGCCCAGGGCTGGCAGGACAAGATCGACAAGAAGCAGTGCAACCCACCAGTCATCAGCGCTCCCTCGGCGGAAGAGTGCAATCGCCGAAAGGGGCTCGCGCTCGACGACTACGACCAGGCCAAGGCGCGAGATCTCTACGGCTACCTCGGGATCGGAGTGGGGGCCGCTGCCTTGGTGACGGGGTCGGTCTTGCTCCTGACCGGTGACGATCCCGATCGCTATACCCACGAGCGCCCGGAGCTGGCGCGCCCCCGGGTCTTTCCCACGCTGCTGCTGGGACCGAGCGCGGGCAGCTTTGGTCTCCAGGGTTCGTTTTGAGAGGCCGTGGCCCCTGGGCCGCATCGGCATGGCTGGACTGTACCAGCGACCGCCGCGATCCTGCGGAAAGTGCCTCAGTTGCTGCGGATCTGGGCGCGGCAGAGAAATGCGCGCAGGCTTCGTAAGTAGCCCCCACCAGCGCTGAGCTAACCTGGGCGGTATGCGCTACACGTTCCTGCCCGCGACATTGCTCTTGGCGTTCACTCTCGGCTGTTCTGGGGATGATTCAGGTCCGAGTGCCACCGGGGGCACGGCAGGGGGCGGCATAGGTGGCGCGGCAGGTTCGAGCGGCGCCGGAAGCGGCGGTGTGGCGGGCAGCGGTGGAACGGCGGGCGGAAGCGGCGGTGTGGCGGGCAGCGGTGGAACGGCGGGCGGAAGCGGTGGAACGGCGGGCAGCGGTGGAACGGCGGGCGGAAGCGGCGGAGCAGGCGGCGCCACTGGAAAACCCTACGGTCACGTAAAGCCAAGCGACGTGGGCGTGTCTCTAGGCTCCGGTGTCACCGGCGCAGCACCGACGAGCGTCTACTCAGGGCCAATGACCGTCACCAGCCCCGCGGTCATCGAAAACGTCGTCATCAACGGCTGCTTGGAAGTCAACTCCGACGACGTGACCATTCGCAATGTGGTCATCAACTGCAACGGCCTGTATCCCGTCAAAGCCACCGGCCACAAGAATCTCACCATCGAATACAGCACCATCAAATGCAGCAGCATGTCCAAGGTGTTCTTGGTGCAAGACTACCAAAACATGACGGTAAACCGGAACGAGATCACCGGTTGCGAGGACTTCTTCTTCGTCGGCGGCAAAGTGGACGGCCTGAACGTTACCTACAACTACATGCACACGCTGAACCTGACTTCCGACGCCCACGCAGATGGCTTCCAGGTCGGCGAAGCCTCTGCCACAACCGGACAAATCACGATCCGTGGCAACCACATCGACCCGGACGCGACCGGCGGCAAGACCGACGTCATGTTCGCAACCACTCACGCGAAAAACCAAATCGTCATCGAGGATAACTTCTTCGCCATTTGGGGGCTAAAGACCCTGCGCTGCGGCGGCGACTCGCAGTGTCTCGTGAAACACAACGTGTTCGCGCAAGGATTCCAACAAATGAACCAACCCGGCTGGAACGGAAAACTACTATTCATGATGGCTACATCCGCGAAACCCTCGAGCTTCGTGTGCAATCGGCTCGAGGACGGATCTTTGGTCGTTGAGATGGACTCGGGCGTCGACCGCGTTGCCGGCGCCGACCACGTAGTCACCGGTTGCCCCACGCCGTAGGCTCGGTGGTAGCTGAGCGCCTGCAGCTCGACGCCGACTCGTCACGAAGCGCGTCGGTCTTGGCGGCGGTGACCAGGGCTCGGAGCAGCACGCGCGCGTCCCTGGTCAGGGATTCCTCGGGGTCGCCGCACTTTCAGAGGTGGTCGAGCTTCTCGAGCTCTGCGACGTAAGCGGCGGGCAGTCCGGCTTGAGTGGCACCGTCGACGAGCAGCCGCCAGTACTCGTGGCTGGGCTTTTGTTCGAGCTTCTTGTCGACGACGGTGTACACCCAGGCCTCCATGGCGACCCCGTCGGGCCTAGTGACGGTCCAAGGACGTCGCACATACGCGCGCGGATGCCCCTCGACCCGGTCGAGCTGCCCGAGCTCGTCGTCGCTGATCTCGAACAGCGCGCCCCACACGACCCCGGTCGGCGCCTCGACGAGATCCGCAACGCCGCCGCCGCGTTTCTCCGAATACCGGGTGAAACCGAGCCGAGAGTCGTCGATCCGAGCGATGCCCACCTGGCGCGCATTCGGGCAGCGGTTGGGCTTGCTCAGCTCATCGAGGCCCATGTTGGAGCCGTAGGCGAAATAGAGGCGCATCACGTCCCCACGGCCGCCGAGAGTCTGGGATCCGCCTCGATCTCTTCCTTCGTTGCCAAGACCACACAGCGCACGTTCGCGCGCGTGAGCGCTACGTGCATCCGCACGTCGTACCGATGCCGCCCGCGGTCGAGCTCCACCACCAAGACCAACGGTCGCTCGAGGCCCTTGAAGCGCAGGAACGTGTCAGCGACGACGTGCTCATCGGCGTCGGAGGCATCGGCTCGGCGCACGGGCACATCGCCGATACGGTCGCGGGTGCAGAGCTCGGTCTTGAGCTGGCCCCCGAGCGAAAGCACGGCGATGGACCCTGCGGGCAGGCCGTCCGCGAGCGCTTTGTGGATCTCGCGCGCCACGTATTGCTCGAGCGCGGTCGCGCTGGGCAGGCGCACCACCCGGAGCTCGTCGAAGGGCTCGACGGGTCCGGGCGGGGGCGCCGAAGAAACTCGCGGCGGCATGCCCGGCGGCGGTACCGACGGAGTGCGCCTCACTCGGTAGTGATCGGCAAAGGCCGCGAGGGGCTCGGGGCAACGGTAGCGCTCCCACAGCTCGAACAGCGCCCGAACGTCTCCTTCGGAACGTGGCGGTCGCTCCAGAACCCTTGACCGTCGTCGGCGAAACCCCAGAGCGGCCGACCTTCGGCGAGACTTCGCACGAGCTCCCAGTCGTTCGGAGAGAGGTCCTGTGCTTCGTCGATGACGACCGCATCGAAGCGGACTCGCGCCCCGTCGAGCGCGTCGGCCGCGGCGTACAGTGGAGCCGCGTCCCAGGTCTCCGAGGTCCACGCGCTCGGCGGAGCGCCGTCCTGAAGATCGATCCCGGCGTTCATGACCAGCTCAGCCGCCAGCTCGCGCACGGTGAACGCCTCACCAATGTCAGTCGCGCGCAGCGCCCTCGCCAGCGCGGTCGTCCAGCACAACAGCACGGGACGGGCACCGCGCTCGCGGAGCCGTCGCCACATCTCGCACGCGAGCAAGCGTCTTGCCCGTGCCCGGGCCGCCCGTCACGAGGCAGCGCTGGTTCTTGCGAAGCATGTCGAGCACGTGCAGTTGCTGCTCATCGAGCGGCACGAGCTCTTGCGCGCGGAGCCGTGCGTGGTCGCCCGAGCGCGAGGCGAGGGGTCCAGCTCTCGCCCCAGAGCTCGTGGAGCGCATGGACGAAACGCCGATCCCGAGGCGGCGGGCGCGTGCCGAACAGCCGCTCTCGCATCGCCTCGAGGGCCTCGCCGCAGGTAGGGCAGATCCTGCTGACCGAGCACCGCGCCCTCGAGATCGCCTTGCCTCGGCGGATTGCTGAACGGGCAACTCGGAAACGCGGTGGCGACCTCGAAGGGCGGCGCATGTGCGAGCCCGCGCTCTTCGAGCTTTCGCACGAGCAGACGCGCGAACGAGTGGCCCTGTTCCCGCGGCGCGCGGTCCATCTGTTTGCCGTTCTGCAGCCACTGCCCGTCGCGCACCTCGATGGCGCCGCTCTTCACTTCGATCACGAGCAAGCCGCGATCGGGGATCGCCACGACGAAGTCGCCCTCCCCCTCCCAACCCGACTCCGAGCGAACGCGAAGCGAGTGCCACGCGGTCCAGCCTTGCGGCAGGCCGGTCTCGAGCGCGCGATGCAGGGCCTGCTCCCCAGCACTGCTGGTCGGGCGCGGCGCACCGCGGGGAAAGAGCCCGGTGGCGGACACGGGCGCGAGGATACTACGGGATGCGGAGCGGAGCCCCAGGTCAGCCGGTCGACGTGCCCGTGAGCTGCGTCGAAGGGCGCTGCTGGAACCGCGACCGGGGCAGATCGGCCTCGCAGTGGTCCACGGCCGAGCCGTGCTCACCCTCGGTCTCTTCGGCTCGCCGAAGCTCTACGCCCGGGCCTGGAAGAAGATCGCGCGGGGTCTGGTGGCGCCGGGCTAACGCCATCGTCGATGGTCCTCAGGCTCGGTGGTGGTGAGTTCCGGGCGACTGGTCATTTTCGCGCGTCGAGATCGAGCGCAGCTCACGCTTTGGACGCGCGGCGGAGCAGCGCGCGGACGGCGGCCGTCGCGCCTGCCGCATAGGCCAGCGCCAACGCAAGGTTGAAGCCGAAATAGACCGCGGGCGACTGCTCGGCGCGCATGTAACCGAGGTCCTGCCAGAATCCGACCAGGGCACGGAGCCTCCAGCCGTAGGTAATGACGTCGCCGCCGTGTCCCACGACCGAGGCGCGGGTCATCGTGCGCTCGACGTAGAGCGGCAGCCACGGCACGAGTCCGAGCGCGAGGACGAAGATCGAGAGCGAGCGGAGCTTGTTCATTCGTGCCGACGGGCCGCCACCCATGCGGCCTCCGGCCCCAGACGTATCACGCTCGCGTGGGGCCTGACGGGCGATCCGCGCACCGCGAGCGAGGCGCGCCGCACGGGGTTGCGCCAGCAGCACGCGCGAAGTACTGAACCCAGATGCGACTGATCTTGGGGGGCGCGTGGGCACTGGCGACAGCGGCTGCGTGCCATCCGGTGGCGACGGAGATTCGCTCCCAAGCGACTACCGAGCTTGGGTGCCCCGAATCGGGAATCAAGGTGCGCAAACCGCACCAGACGCAACTTCAGGCAATGCACGCGGACATCGCGCGATTGCCGAATCATCGAATTGCAACGGGGTGCGGCAAGGAGGTCATCTACGTCGAACGCTGTCCGTCGGGCGTGGCGCAGAATTCCTCCAAGTGTTCGTGGTTCTCGTCTTCAGCGCTGAGCGCGGACGCGCTCAAGCGTCGCGCGTCCTACGACCTGCAATGCGGTCCTGCACAACTCCAGCTCACGTGGCTCGATCAATTGTCGACGGGAGTTGCGGGGTGTGGCCGGCGCGCGACCTACGTGTCACGTTGCCCGCACGACCACGACGTGTGGTCGGAGCAGTGCACGTGGGTGCTGAACACGGACTCCACTCGCGAAGGTGCATTGGGCCCTCCCCCACCCGGTGCGCCGCCCGGAACTGCAGACCCACAGCCGCCGCCCGCGCCGCGGACACAGCCGAGTGTAGCTGTTCCGCCCACCGACCCCGCGCCGGTTTCCCCGAGTCCGTCGGCTCACTGATCCGCGCGAGCTCGGCGCCGGCTCAGCGCATCGGCCGAGCGCGCCCGGCGGGTCGTAGGCGATGGCGGGACGCTGCCGGTGTTCGGGCCCTGCGGGAGGGTTGCCGGTGACGGCAGCGGCGGCGAGCGCGGCGACCTCCGGCTCGCGTTCGGCAAAGCCGTCGTCGGTGAGACGGAGCGCGACGTCCCTTTCGACCACGCCGTGACGCTCGAGGAACCCGACGATGTCCCCCTTCGGGTTCGCTCTCGACGAAGACGCCATCTAAGGCGATCAGATGAAGATGGGGGGTTCAGTCGCGAGTCAGAGTCTACGCGTTGCAAGACGGTGATCGCCCCGCTCTGCCCTTTGCCCACGAGGTGAAGGTCGCGCATCGTGCGGCGGTAGAAGCCGAGCACGCTGTGCTTGCAACGGCAAAACGTGATCGATCCAATTTGCTGGCGTCTCGGCCATCGTTCTGCCCAGGCAGGACGGGCACCAACCGCGGCCCTTGCAGGAAAAAGCGACGAGAATTTTCTCGCGGCATTCCGGGTTCTGGCATTGAAGAAATCCGAAGCCTCGCGCGGGGACGCCGCAATCGAGATAGCCCAAGAGTTCATCCCTCACGAACGACGGCAATGGCGCGACAATGCCTTGATCGACCGCGGCTTCCAGCGTGCGGAAGTTGTCGGCGATGATCTGGTAGAGCGCGCTGAGCTCGGGCCGGCGCCGACGGTACGAGACACCGGCACCGTCCGAGTCCAAACCCGAGTCCAAGAGCGGCTGCACGGCGGCCATCAGCGCGCCCAAGCGCACGCCGCGTGCCAAACGCGGGCGAAGCCGAAATGCAGCGTGTTATCGACGGTGATGAGTGCTGCTCCGCCTGCTCGATCAGTACGGCGCCGTCGAGCTGGATGCCGCCCTGCACGAGGCTCACCAGCGCGGCGCGTTCGCGGCGCACTCGGTGGCTCACGTGCTCGACCAGCGGCGGCGCGTTCGCGGCGCTCCCGTGCCGCTCGACGTCGTGCTGCCGGCCGATCCACGGGTGCGCGACCTCGTGCTCACGCCCCACTCGCTCGACACCTACGACCGCATCGGACGCACCACTCCCACGCGGATCGACGACGACAGCGCGCCAACAAACAACCCCAACGAAAGGGACCCGTCAGGACCGGCCTCGCTACGCACATGCGCAGCCTCGGACTCCTCGCCACGGCCGCCGCGCTCGCCGACATCGTCGCGCTCGCGACCGAGAAGCGCTGGGGTGCCACCGAGCTGCTCGAGCACATCGCGGACATCGAGGAGAAGGACCGCGCGGTGCGCGGCCTCGCCAGACGCAAGAAGCGCTCCAAGCTCGAACGCTTCGAACTGATGATGGCGTTTGTGATGGTTGCTGAGTTGGTCGCGGATGGTTTTCCTCCGCTTCTACCTGAACGCAACCATGTCGAGCTTCTTGCACGGCCACGTGTCGGCGTTTGACTTCTGGAACGGCGTCCCGCGCGTGCTTCTGTACGACAACTTGAAAAGCGCGGTGTTGGAGCGCAAGGGCGACGCGGTCCACTTCAGCCCGATGTTGCTAGAACTGTCCGCGCACTATCGCTACGAGCCGCGCCCAGTGGCGGTGGCGCGTGGCAACGAAAAGGGCCGCGTCGAACGTGCGATCCGCTACATCAGGAGCAGCTTTTTCGCGGCACGCGAGTACCGTGTCGGCAGCCAGCGGAAACCGCGGAATTCTGAGCAGCCCGAACTGACGGCGTAGTTGGCCCCGGTGTGGCAGGCCGCCGACGATCTCCGGGCCGCCCACCAAAGAGTAGGGCTCGGAGTCACAACACTCCGAGCCCCGGGCCTCCGCCAGGCACAGGCGTTGATCTCGCCCGCCTTCGACGCCTTCGACCCTCCGCCTCCCGATGCGCGACCGACCGTGCTAGCGTGTCTGGGCATTCGATCCGGGAGGGAACGAAATGGGACGAAACGGAGTGGGGCGCGTTCGTGTCGCGGCGGCAACGGTTGTGGCAGCTGGGCTGCTGGCCGCATACAGCGACCACTACACACCGCTGTGGAGAACGACTTCCCCCAGCGGCTGCGATTGCGGCGGTTCCCCCGGGGGGGGGGGGGGCTGATCTGACGGCTCGCAGACTCGCGCTGCGCACGTCGATCGACGAGAACTGGCTGCTCCCGCTCGGGCAAACGATCGGCATCGACCTGCGGGGGCGCAACGGCGTCGGGCCGACCATCGATGGATACCTCGAGCAAGCCGAAGACGGGTACCACCTGAAGTGGGCCGGCGACGGGGCTGGCCTGCTCGTCGCGGTCGAGATGCCAACGAAGAGCGACAAGGGGCAGTGGGATCTAACAGACAAATCCGGTCGGATCAGTCCCACGATCGCCGACGCGCTTGCGATGGCCTCGGGGGACCGGAGCCGAAAGCGAGGCTCCTTCGTGAAGTACTCGTGGCGCTCGGTCTTGTTTGCGAACGACAACGCAGCCGATCATCTCGGCGAGTTCGACCCGATCGCCGTGAAGCGCGGTGTCGGTGTCACCCAGTGCCATGAACTCGGCGGCGGATTGTTCACGACCGACCCGCCCCACTTCGGGATGTACGGCGACTACTTCTTCTTCAAGCCCCAGGCTGACACCTTCGGTATCTGCGGCAGTATGACCTCGGCGCGTGCTCGGCGAGCGCGCGGCTGAGCAAGTTCGTTCAGACAGCCCTCGACGATGCCGCCGCCCCTCGCCAGGTGCCGACCGGAGACAGCTTCCCCGGCGTGGGCGACACCGTCACCATTCGCATCAACGACATTCGAACCGTGCTGGTGCCTCGGCTCTCCGATGTGCCCAGCTTCTCCCCCGATGCACCCGGCACGAGCCCCTTCCGCACGCCCGCCGATGAGGGAGTCGACGTTCGGGTCGACGCGAAGGGCGTCGGGACGGGGACCTGGCTCGGTTCGGACGTGAGTTGCAAGTTCAGCGCCACTTGCCAGGTCGGGTTCAGCCTCGTCGCATCGCCCAGCGCAATGCCGTACTTCGAGCGCGTGAAGCTCGAGGTCAACGACAAGAAACCGTACGTTAGCCTGTCCGGCTGCAGCGGAAGCACCGCCACGAATCTCCTCCTCGCGCTCACGGATTCGATCACCAAGCTTCTCACCCTCGGCAACGTCACGGTCAATCTGAACGATCTGGTCAGCGGGTTTGTCAGCGGAAAGCAGCTGCGCGGCGACATCATGTCGCAATTCCGCCAGTTGGAATCGGAGCTGAATGAAGCGCTGGTCATGCCCGTTCCATCGGTGGTTGCGCTGAGACTCGGGGTCGGAGCCCCGCTCCCCCAGACCTTTTTCGAGGAGTGGCAGGACCACCGCCAGGTGAGCTTGCCGCTTCACGCCGCTGCGGCGGGGCCCGCGTCGTCCTGCCTGGCGCCCGATCTGCGCCAACCCGACAACACCATGTGCACGCTCGCGTCGATCGCGCCGGTGCTGGCCCGGCTGCAGGAGCTGAGTCCACGTCTCGCCGCTGCGGTGACCAACCTGATCCAAAGCAACCCGGAAATGCTGGAGTGTCGGCCAATTCGAGGCGACGCCACCCACGCCAAGGCGTTTTGGAGTCCGCCAATGCCAAAACCAAACGGGAGCGAACGGACCTTCGCCACGTTCATCAGCGGATGTGACCCGAGCGAGGCTGCTCGCCTCTTCGCTCACGACGGTGAGATCTTCCAGGGCTGCCTGACCAAGGGTGGGGGGACGCACTGCAAGGCCTGCTTCGCCAAGCAGGACGGCGGAACTCACTGCAACATCTCCCAACTCCGTGCCGAGGGTTGCCTGGCGACGTCCATCGACCGACCGCCGTTCATCGGGTACGCGACGCCACCGGTACCGCAGGTGTCCTGCAAGCTCGCACCCGGCGCTCCTCCCTCGGCGGTTTGCGTTCCTCGGTTCCACCCCGGGCCGCCCCCCGGGCCGTTTACAAAGGGAAGCGAACGCAACTCCATGTGCGTGCCCATGCAGCAGACCGCGGCGACCTATCTTGCGTGCGCCCCGTGCCTCGAATTCACGTCGCCGGTCACGCCAGGGGCCTTGGCCGCGGCTCCGAAGCTCAAAGCCAAGGTGGCAGCGTGCCTCGACGCGCCCGATTACTGCCGAACGCCGGTCGGAACGGTCAACCCCGAGCCCACCTGCGACGCGACGAACGCCAGCGACGTCCTGCTCGGTGTCCCTTCCGACGTTCGCATCACCACCCCGGCTCGGTGCGCGCTGCGGCTCCCGTTTTCGCGCTTCGAGGTCGAACCAGACCGGCTGGACGCGGTGTTGGCCGAGGCCTTCCCTTGCCCCAACGGGACCTCGCCGCCCTGCCGAGTCGCGAACGTCGCTGCCGCGACGGACGCAGAGTCCGCCGCGGTGTTCTGGAGCGAGCTCGTGGCGCTGGCGGGCACGTTTGGGGTCGGCTTGGCCGCGCCGGGCTTCGATGCGCCTGGCTGTTTCCCTTCGCGGGACGAGGTGGTGGGCGGTCTGAACCCCGAGGCCGTGGACAGCGACCTCGGGGATCCGCTGAAACCTCTCGGGTCCGGCCCCATGGGCTTCATCGGGCAGGGCGTCCGGGCGCCCGCGTGGACAACGGTGGTCAACTCTCCGATCTGTGGGTGGCAGAATGTGGCCAAGAAGAACGCACCGGTTGCCAACTAGCCTGCTGGCGTTTGCTCTGGTGGCGTGTGGCGTCGGCCAGCCGGCGGAGCCTTGCCCGAACCGCCTGGAGGTTTGGCTGTTCGACGGCACGGCGGAGCCCGCGGTCGATTTCGACCGCGTCCGGATCTGCTTCGGCGAGCAGTGCGTCGCTCTCACCCGTGCGTGCAAGGTGGTCGAGGGCGCGGTCTCGAGCGTGAATTGCGACACGGGCACGGTTCGGCTCAACATCCCGGTCGAGGGGTACTTCGATGTCGTCACGCTCGCTGCGCTCGATGCCGACGGCAAGGTGATCTACACCGCCAAAGAGGCTGGGCGCACAAAGACCAGGTCCGGCTGCGCGTTCACGGAAGCGAGGTTCACTTTCAACTACATCTCCGAAGGGCCGATGGGTGGCGCCGGTGGCAGCTAGACACACGCGCCCGCTCGGCGCTGCGGGGCTGGCCCTCGGGGTGGCGCTTGCCGCATGCTCCGGCGAGACGCAATCGGATCCCGCTTCCCTCCACGAGCTCTGCGCCCGCTTCTGCGCGGACTTCAAGTCGGGGGGGTGCGCCACGCTTGGGGACTTTCACGCAGCAGTCGACTACGTCGCACAACCCAACTGCGACGCCGATAGCTGCGAGGAGTTCGTCCTCAGCAACCCGCCCGAGTATCGCTCGCTCTACCTCTGCATTCTCAGCAAGCAGATCGACTGCGGTTTTGGCGAGCTTCCGAGCGTCAAAGGGTGCGACCAGGCCGCCATCGAGACCGCCGAGGCGATGAGCGAGTGCGAGCGGTTCCCTTCCCTCGCGCAGGGCGCGTGTCCGGACGAGCAGCCGGACCGCTACTACTGTAGCAGCCACTTCGATCCCGAGCTGGGATACAAGCCGCCGGAGTCGCCCGGCTGCAGCCACCTCGACGGCGGCGAGTACTGCTGCCGGCCCTGGTGGCAGTCGCTCCCTCCGCCCAAGTGACACCCTGTTGCTCATGCGCTCGTTAGCCCGGGCGCACCCGAGCAACCGGCGAAAACGATCCTGAGTGAGCCCCAGTTGCTCCTCGTGGGGTTCAAGCTCCGCCTCCCGGCCGTCCCGCAGACCATTGAGCAAGCGCCGTTCGCTGTCGCGCGACTCGGCGAGCATCTTAAGAACAACGGCGCACCCGGGTGGCAAACGTTAGGACGGGGCTACCAGAAGCTCCTCGACTACGAGATTGGCTTCCGAGCCGCCCGGTCCCAGATGGGATCCGATCAATCATGAGCCCTCCGGGGATCCCCCGTCGGCCCGTCGGGGACTTTCAAGGAGCGTCACGGGGCGCGTCGGTCTCCTCGGCGTCGGTGACCACCCCAGCGTAATGAACCCGATGCGTGCGCGGCGGTGGCACCGATGCCGCGAGTCGACAGAGCAACGAGAGCGGTTCGAGGTCGATGGCCGTGGTGCATGCCGAGGGGCGTCACTTGGGGTTGGTCCACTTGCAGGTCGGGCCGCAACCGGCCTGGCCATCGCACTGCTCTCCGAAGCCGGCCTGCACGTAGCCATCACCACAGTAGGGGGCCCACTGGCAGATCAGGGTGCAGGTTCCGCTGCCGTAGGCCGAACCTACCGGGGCGTTTGCACCGCCGTTGTCGCACTTTTCGGTCCCGTTCTTGATGCCGTCACCGCAATACCCGGGCAGGGAGCAGTCCGGGTTGCAGGTGCCGTAGCTGCCGTCGTTGACTCCGTTGTCGCACTGCTCACCGCTCTCTTTGACGCCGTTGCCGCAGCGGATGTGGCAGTGGGTGTCGCAGTTGCTCGCGGGCGTTCCGTTCTGGGCGCCCTTGTCGCATTGCTCGGGAGCTTGCACCACGCCATCGCCGCAGCTGACCAGCGGCACGAAGCCCTTGCAGTCGGTGGTGCACGAGCCCGCCTGGCCGCTGTTCACCCCGTCGTCGCAGGTCTCGCCGAAGACCGCGTCGACGGCCTTGTCGCCGCAGTAGGGCGACGGCTTGCAGGCGTTGGTGCAGAGGGACTTGCCGTAGGCGGTGGCGCTGTTGGCGGCGCCTTGGTCGCAGGTCTCGGGTGGGTTGGTCAGCTGGCCGTCGCCACAGTAGTTGGCCAGCGTGCAGCCGGGGTTGCAACCGCCGTAGCTGCCGTCGTTCTTGCCGTCGTCGCACTGCTCCGCGCCGTTCTTGACACCGTCGCCGCAGCGCGGCCCAGAGCTGCAGTCCGGGTTGCACTTGCCGTAGCCACCGGTGTTGTTGGCCGCACCGTTGTCGCACTCTTCGCCCGGATCGGCGACGCCGTTGCCGCACTTGAGCTGGCAGGCACTGGTGCACTTGCTGCTCGTCGCGCCATTGTTTGCGCCTTCGTCGCACTGCTCGCCGTTGCCGGCCTGGAGCGCGCCGTCGCCGCAGCGCGGTCCCAGTGTGCAGCCGGGGCCGCATTTGTTGTAGGCGCCGGTGTTGTTGGCGGTGCCATCGTCGCACTGCTCGCCATTCGAGACCACCGCGTCGCCGCAATACGCCGCGAAGCCGCAGCCCGGACCGCACTGCTTGCTGCTGCCGCCGTAGGTGACCGCGTTCGAACCGTCGTCGCAGGTCTCGGGCGGGTTTTGCACCGCCGCGTCGCCGCAGAAGGGGCCCCGTGAACAGTCGGGCTTGCACTTGCCGTAGCCGCCGGTGTTGTTGGCGGTCCCGTCGTCGCACACCTCGATGCCCGCGACGATGCCATCGCCGCAGAAGGTCTTGCACACGGATTTGGCGTGCACGAAGTTGCTCAGGGTCAGCTTGTAGTTCGACTGAGTGGTGTGACGTTCCGCTTGGAAGACCGCGATCTCGTACATGCCGCCAACCGTCAGGCCGAGCGCCGTCGCCTGGGCTGCGTTCAGCGTGACGCTACCGTTGGTCGCGCCGTGCACTCCGCCGAGCTCGACGGCGAGCTTGCCGTTGATGAAGACGTACACGTCGTCGTCGCCCGTGAAGTCGAATACCTCGGGGGTCGAGCCGCCCTGGTAAGTGAACTGATAGCGGAGCTCGCTGGTGAAGGCGAAGTTGTGGTTGTTGTAGGTCTGCGCGTTGCCCCAACCCAAGCCGTCGACCGGGAAGAACGCGGTGCTGCTGAATTGATAGGTGTTGCCGGTGCCCTGGTTCAGGGTGAGCAGCGTCGGTGGACCGTTGGGCAGCCCGTTGGTGGTGTACACCAGCTTGGAATACGGGTTGGTCGAGCCGGCTCCGGAGCAGCCGGTGTCGTGGTACCACCAGCAGAGCGAGGTCGCGTCCGTGATCAGCTGGGTCGAGCCGCTGCCGGTCGATGAATTGAAGACCGGTTTGCCATCGACGCCGAGCGCGGCCTTCACCAGGCCGGTTGCCGCCGCGATGTTCCACTGAAAATCGGGATGTCCGGCGCCGGGACTCGAGGTGCCTCGGTACAAGAAGTCACGGTAGAGGATCGGAATATCGAGCTTCGGAGGCGGCGCTTCGATCTCGACGTTGCAGGTCCAGCCGCTCTCGATCTGGCAGCTGGCGCTGCAGCCGTCGCCATTCGACTTGTTGCCGTCGTCGCAGGCCTCTTGGGGGAACTTCAGGCCATCGCCGCAGACCGGGGTGCACTGCCCGTTGGCGCAGGCGGGCTCGACCTTGCAGTAGGGGGAGCAGCCGTCATAGGGGATCTTGCCGCCGTCGTCGCACTGCTCGAAGCCCTCCTTGACCGCGTCGCCGCAGGTCGTCGCATGGCACACGCTCTTGGTGCCGACGGTCAGGCATGCCCAGCCCTGCTCGAGCTTGCAGGTCGGGCTGCACCCGTCGCTCGCCGCGGTGTTGTTGTCGTCGCATTGCTCCAGCCCGGCGATGATGCCGTCACCGCATTGCTTGGCGACGCACTTGGCGCCCGCATTTGGACAGATCCAGCCGGGTTCGAGCTTGCAGGTCGAGCCGCAGCCGTCCAGGCTCGTGGTGTTTCCGTCGTCGCACTGCTCGCTGCCCGCCACCACCGAGTCGCCGCACTTCACCGTGGACACGCAGAGCTGACCCGGCGTCGGACAGACGTAGAGCGGCTCGATCTGGCAAGCGACGCCGCAACCATCACCCGGCAGCGTGTTGCCATCGTCGCAGCCCTCACCGGCTTCGAGCTTGCCGTTGCCGCAGACCGCGATTGGCACGCAGAGCTTGCCCGGCGTCGGGCAGTTGAAGCCGGGCTCCGCCAGGCAGGTGGCCGAGCAGCCGTCGCTCGAAGCGGTGTTGCCGTCGTCGCACTGCTCGAGGCCGGCGACGATGCCGTCCCCACAAGTATTCGGCGGCACCTTGATGCAGGGGCCGCCCGTGGCGGGGCAGGTATAGCCCGGTTCGACTTGCGTACAATCGGCCGCGCAGCCGTCGCTCGGGCTCGTGTTGCCGTCGTCGCAGGTCTCTCCCGGATCGACCTTGCCGTTGCCGCAGACCCAGATCGACACGCAGGGCTTGCCGGGGTTCGGACAAACGTGGCCGGGTTCGAGAGCGCAGATCCCCGAGCAACCGTCGCCGGGCGTGCCGTTGCCGTCGTCGCAGGTCTCGCCCTTGCTCGGCTGAACGATCGAGTCGCCGCAGTACTCGTTCTTCACGCAGGCTTGGTTCGGCGTCGGACAGATGTAGCCCTGCTCGAGCTTGCAGCTCCCATCGCAACCGTCGTTCGGTGTCGTGTTCCCGTCGTCGCACTGCTCGCCGGAGTTCACGGCGCCGTCGCCGCATTTGGCCGTCTGCACCGGGGTGCAGGGCTGCCCGGGCGTCTGGCACGCATAGCCTTGTTCCACGTCGCAGGTGCCACTGCAGCCGTCGCCCGCTGTTGCGTTGCCGTCGTCGCAGGCTTCGGCGCCGCTGATCTTCCCGTCGCCACACACGGCCTGGACGGGAATGCAGAGCTGGCCGGCCGTGGGGCAACTGTACCCGGGTTCGATCGCGCAGATGCCGGAGCATCCGTCGCCGGGCGTGGCGTTGCCGTCGTCACACAGCTCCGGCGACTCGATCACGCCATCGCCGCAGATGGGGGCGGCGTCGCAATCGATGCAGGCGTCGCCGGCGCTGCCATCGTCGGCGTCCGGCCCCGCGTCGAGAACGATACCTCCGCCGGAGCCGCCGTTGCCGCCGGCACCTCCCGCGCCACCCGTCGATCCGCCCGTGCCTCCGGTGTCAGTGCTCGCGACCTCCGGATTCCCTCCGCAGCCGACGACCAAGACGAAGAGCGTGAGGACCGAGACACGGCGCGCGAATTGAAAGCCAAGCATGCGGACTCCTTGGCCGCGCAACTGAGCGCAGGGCCAACTTGGAAATCTACACCAACGCGACGCCGCTTGAGCGCACCAATGTCGGATCGCCGCGCGCCGTCCGAGCTGACACGAGCCCCTCATGTCGGGCAGTGTGGGTGTCTGTTCGATGGGCGTGATTCGGAGATCGGCACGCGAGAATCGGTGCCTCGCCTGGGTCACCGAGCGGCCGTCGGGAGTGTCGGGCGCGTCGGGCGCGTCGGGCGCGTCAGGCGCGTCAGGCGCGTCGGGCGCGTCAGGCGCCGAACGCGAACAACACCGCGGACACACGCCAGGAGCCTCCGCTCGCGATGTCGTCCACCTGATAGCGGAAGCTGTGCTGGCCTGGCGTTGCCCAGGCGGGCGGCTCCCAGACCAGCGGCGGGGTCACGCTCCCCGGACACCAGTTGGCGCGGGGCGCCTTGACGCTGGAGATCGCTCCGCAGGGGTTCTCCTTGCAGTAGTCGAAGCCGCCGTTGGACCCGTCCTGATGCGCGATCGTGCACAACGTGGCGCAGTCGTCGCGCCAGGGGTTCAGGCTGTCGAACTCGATCTCGTCGGCGTAGAGCGCGTGCGTGCGCGAGCAGAACTCCTCGGCCGGCGCCATGCCGCAGCCGGCCGCGCCGGTCACCCCGCCGTGCCCCGTCACACGGTACTCGAGCCGCGACCCCTTGGTTCCGGCCGGGACCTCGAAGTGCACGGGCGCGAGCGGAGCGGGGTCACCGTTCGAGTGATCGAAGAGCGGCAGCACGGCGAGCACCTTCCGCGGCGGGGCGCCGGGCACGAGGTCGACGCGCGCGGTCACGTTCCAGCCGCCGTTCGAGCCCGAGACCTTGCCGGCACCGTCCGACCAGGTGCCGATGTGGACGTCCAGCGTGTGCTTGCCCGGGCGGCCGTTGACGACGTCGGTCACGTCGATCTCTAGGTGCATGGGGCCACCGAAAGGGGTGATGGCGCGGACCAACTCGATGCCGGGCGGGCCCGCCTTGGGATCGGCCGGACGATCGAGCACGAACTCGAAGTTGCGATCGAAGGCGTCGCAGTCCGCGGGCCAGTTCTGACCTGGCGGGGGCGGATTTGCCTTCCACTTCTCGAAAGGGAAGCACGTCGTGGCGAGATCGACGACCAGCGTCGCCTTCTGGAAGGGTCCGGCGCCGAAATCGAGGGTCGCGCTAGCCCGCTGAAAGTTCGGCTGCTCGCTCTTGCTCCGGATGCGGATCGCGTCGAAGGCGGACACGGAGTACGGAAGCGCACCGGCATCCGCGCCCGCACCTCCGCCCACGCCGGAGTCCGCCCCGCCGGCCCCACCTGCCCCGCCGGTCCCGGTCGCTTTCGGTGTCGAGTCGTCGGACGAGCACGCGATCGAGAGCAGGAGCGAGATCACGCAGGCGAAGGAGCGGCGCATTGCTGCTCAAGATAGCAGCACTCGAAAGCTCCGTGCTCCCACCTCGTCAGCGACAATTCCCATCTTGCCCGCGTTCGTCGCGCTTGCGCGGCGCTGCCACCCTGGGCGGGGGCGCGCAAGGCACTGAAATTGGCGCAAACGCAGGGGTGCCGAGCATCCGGCAGGTGCCGTTCGGCGGCGCCGGGTGCTATGAGAGAGCCGGCCGCCGTGGTGACTTCAGCAGGTTTTCGTAACGTACTCGCCTGCGCGGTGTTCGCCGCGTACGGGTGCAACCAGGCGCCGGCGACCAAGCCCGAGCCCACGGCAGGCTCGGCCAGCGCGCGCGGCGGAGCGGCGGGGGCCCCACTCTTGGCCCGAGGGCACGTGGTCAGCCCGAAGACCGTCAGCGTCACTGTGCCCACGGTCGGCACGCTGGCAGCGAACGAATCCATCAAAGTCGTGAGCGAGATCTCGCGACGCTTGACCAGAGTCCACGTCGAGGAGGGCGCCCTGGTCAAGAAGGGCGCGCTGCTGTTCAGCCTGGACTCCTCGGATCTCGGCGCTGACCTCCGCCGCCTCGAGGTCAAGAAGAAGCTCCTGGCTTCCCAGGAGGCACGCTCGAAGCAACTGCTCTCACAGAACCTGCTCAGCCAGGCCGAGTATGACCGAGTCAAGAGCGAGCTCGATGAGCTTCGGGCGGAAATGGGCATGCGCGGTGTCACCCTGCAGAAGACGCGCATCCGCGCTCCCTTTGCTGGCAAGGTCGGCCTTCGACGGGTGAGCGCCGGCGCCTGGGTCACACCCGAAACGGTGCTGACCACCCTCTCGGACACCTCGAAGCTGAAGGTCGACTTCGCACTGCCCGAGCGCTACGTGGCGGACGTGCGCGTGGGACACGAGTTCTTCTTCAAAGTGACGGGGCGCCCGGAGCGCTTCAAGGGGCAGGTCATCGCCATCGAGCCAGAGATCGACCGCGCGACCCGCAGCGTCAGCGTGCGCGGCCTGACCGAAAACGCCGAGGGCGAGCTCGCGAGCGGAGCCTTCGCCAACGTCGAGGTCCCCATCGGCGCGGACAAACCGATCTCTGACCGTCCCGGCCCAAGCGCTCGTGCCCAGCGTGAAGGGCCACGGGATCTGGGTGCTCACCGACGGCAAAGCCAGCCTGCGCCCCGTGGAGATCGGCCAGCGCACGGCCGACGACGTCGAGATCGTCTCCGGCCTCTCCGCCGGGGACACGGTGCTGGTGAACAACCTGCTCCGGCTGCGCGAGGGCGCTCCCGTGACCCTCGAGAAGTGAGCGCAGGGTGAACGTCGCAGAAATCAGCCTGCGCCGCCCGGTGCTCGCGCTGGTGGCGTCGCTGATCTTGGTCGTGCTGGGCGTCGTGGGCTTCCGCTTCCTGGGCGTGCGCGAGTACCCCGCGGTGGACCCGCCCATCGTCACCATCACCACCAACTACCCGGGCGCCAACCCGGAGGTCATGGATTCTCAGATCACGGAGCCGCTCGAGCAGGCGGTCAACGGAGTGGCCGGCGTGCGCAACATCGCGAGCACCTCCCGGGAGAGTCAGAGCGTGATCCGGGTCGAGTTCACCATTGGCACCGACGTAGACGCCGCCGCCAACGACATCCGCGACAAGGTCGCCGGGGCGGTGCGCCGCCTGCCCGCCGACGTCGATCCGCCCATTGTCGAGAAGGCGGACGCCGACGCATCGCCGATCGTGTTCATGACGGTCCAGAGCGACGACAAGAGCATCCTGGAGGTGAACCACATCGCGGACACGCTGATCAAGGAGCGGATGCAGACCATCCCCGGCGTGAGCACGGTGCGCATCTTCGGCGAGAAACGCTGGGCCATGCGCCTTGGCATGGATACCGAGCGCATGGCGGCTCACCGCGTCACGCCGCAAGACGTGCAGGACGCGCTGCTGCGCGAGAACGTGGACCTGCCCGCGGGACGCGTCGAGGGCAGCGCGGTGGAGATCGGCCTGCGGGCGGTGGGGCGCCTGACCACGGCCGAGGAGGTCAATCGCATGGTGATCCGCCAAGAGGGCGGCCGGCAGATCGAGTTTCGCGACATCGGCCACGCCGAGCTCGGCGCCGAGAACCTGCGCACCGGCGTCAAGCAGAACGGCGTGCCCATGGTCGGCGTCGCCGTCGTGCCGCAGCCGAACACCAACGCCATCGAGATTGCCGACGAGTTCTACCGCCGCTTCGCCGAGATCCAGAAGTCCGTGCCGCCGGGCTTCAGAGTCGAGGTGGGCTACGACTTCACGACCTACGTGCGACGCTCCATCCGCGAGGTGGAGGAGGCCCTCGGCACCGCGTTCATGTTGGTCGGTGCGGTCATCTTCGTCTTCTTGCGTAGCTTCCGCTCGACGCTCGTCCCGTTGATCGCCATCCCGGTCAGCATCATCTCCACCTTCTTCGTGATGTACGTGGCGGGGTTCACCATCAACATCCTGACGCTGGTGGCGCTGGTCTTGGCCATTGGCCTGGTGGTGGACGACGCCATCGTCGTGCTCGAGAACATCTACGCGAAGATCGAGGAGGGCATGGCGCCCTTCGACGCAGCCATGGCGGGCTCCCGGGAGATCTACTTTGCGGTGATCTCCACCACCATCACCCTGGCCGCGGTGTTCCTGCCCATCGTGTTCCTGGAGGGGCTCACCGGGCGTCTGTTCCGCGAGTTCGCCATCGTGGTGGCCGGTTCGGTGCTCATCTCCGCTTTCGTGGCGCTGACGCTGTCGCCGGTGATGTGCCGCTTTTTGCTCAAGCGCCAGGCGAAACCCAGCTGGTTTTACCGCGTGACGGAGCCCTTCTTCGCGGGGCTCAATGGCCTGTACCGCCGCGCGCTCGGCGCCTTTCTGCGCGTTCGGATCGTGTCCGCGCCGCTGGTCGTGGGCGTCGTGGCCCTCGCCGTCTTCGTCGGCGGCAAGCTCAAGAGCGAGCTGGCGCCGCTCGAAGACCGCTCCAACATTCGGGTGGGGGTGCGCGCTCCAGAAGGCGCCACCTACCAGTACACCGCCGCGCAGCTCGACAAGCTGGCGGTGCTGCTGACCGAAAGCGTTCCGGAGCTGTCGCGAACGTACTCGATCACCGGGCTCTGGGGCGGTCCGGTGAATACCGGCGTGCAGAACCTCTACCTCAAGGAACCGAACCAGCGGCAGCGCTCGCAAGAGCAGATCTTCCAGTCGTTGTCCCAGAAGCTCAACGGCTTCACCGAGCTCCGCACCTTCCCCGCCCAGCCGCCCACCATCGGCGCGCGCTTCTCGGGTTTGCCGCTTCAGTACGTGATTCAGGCTCCCGACCTGGAGGCCTTGGCCGAGGTCCTCCCGAAGGTGTTCGAGCAGGCCTCGAAGAGCCCTGTCTTGCGCTTCGTCGACTCGGATCTGAAGTTCAACCGTCCCGAGGGCGTGATCCGCATCGACCGCGCCAAGGCCACCGAGCTCGGCATCAGCGTGGCCGACATCGCCCGCTCGCTCGAGCTTTCCTACGGCGGGCGCCGCTACGGCTACTTCGTGATGAACGGGCGGCAGTACCAGGTGATCGGCGAGGTGGAAGCGGCGGACCGCAGCGCCCCGGAAGCGGTCCGCAAGCTGCATGTGCGCGGGCGTTCCGGGCAGATGGTCCCGCTCGACAACCTGGTGAGCATCGACGAAGGCACCGCACCCGCCGCCATCTATCGCTACGATCGCTACGTCTCGGCGACCTTCTCGGCGGGCATCGCCCCGGGCTACGCCCTCGCCGACGGCATCAAGGCCATGGACGCGGTGGCCGCGACCACGCTGGATCAGCGCTACCGCACCGCGCTGGCGGGTGAGGCCCGGGACTTCTCCGAAAGCGCGACCAGCCTGTACTTCGCCTTCGGTATCGCCATCTTGCTCATCTACCTGGTGCTGGCGGCGCAGTTCGAGAGCTTCATCGATCCGCTCATCATCTTGTTCACTGTGCCCATGTCGCTGCTCGGCGCCCTGTTGGGCCTGTGGCTCACCGGTCAGACCCTGAACATCTTCAGCCAGATCGGCATCATCATGCTGGTCGGCATCGTGACCAAGAACGGCATCTTGATCGTCGAGTTTGCCAACCACCAGAAAGCCGAAGGCCTGCTGCCGAAAGACGCAGTCCTGGAGGCCGCGGTCGCGCGCTTCCGCCCCATCGTGATGACCACGCTCACCACCGTCTTGGGCATCTTGCCCATCGCCCTGTCGCTCGGCAGCGCATCGGGCAGCCGCCAGAGCCTGGGCGTCGCGGTGGTCGGCGGCCTCACGCTGTCCACGCTGCTGACCCTGTTCGTGGTGCCGGGCACGTACGCGCTGCTGTCGCGCAGGCGCGCGCCGACGCCGCTCTCCGCGTCGGCCTTGGCTCCCGCCGAGAGTCCGGGCGAGTGAAGTCCCGCACGCTCGAGGATGCGTAGGATCAGCTGCGGCGGCGCTCTTCGGCGCAGACCCGACCTTGGGGCGAGGTCTCCTGGGCGAGGTCGCCGAAAAGCCATTTTCGGGCGGCAGCGGGAAGGCTAGCGTCTGCCATCATGCTCAGACTTTCCGCCGCTGTTTCCCTGACGTTGGTGCTCGCCGCCCTGCCGGCGTGCAAGCAAGGCTCCGCCGAAGCCTCGCCCACGGCAACCGCACCCGCCGCCAGCGCGCCCGCACCCGCTGCCAGTGGGGCTGCGCCCTCACCCGCTGCCAGCGCGGCGCTGGATCCCGAGATCGAAAAGATCGCCAAAGAGATGGTGCCCCAGGGCATCCCCACGGAGCGCAGCAAGCCGCCCACGGTCGCCGAGTGGAATGCGGCATCGGAAATCAGCGTGCGCCACTCCGGCCCGTTGGGCTGCGAGACCAAACGCGTCCGCGAGTGGCTGCGAGTGAGCTGTCGCACGCCCGGCAAGAGCGGGCCGCAGATCCAGACCGTGGCCATTCGCGAACCGGCGAAGAAGAACCCGGAGTACTTCACCTACGAGAACAAGGGAGTGGCCTCCATCGTGCTCCCGCTGCGGGAGGCCATGAACGCCAAGGTCGCGTTCAACTGGACGGAGCGGGGAACGCGAGTGCTGACGGCAACCTGGCCCAAGGGCGCACCGGCGCCGGGGATCTATTTCGACCAGTCCGCGAACGACGGCACGGCGGCGAAGAGCGCGGGTGGCAAGCCCAAGTGCCGGGACGCATGCGGCGGCGATCGCGGCTTCCCGATGGCCTGCGAGACGATGGGGCCCTGTCCCAAGAACTTCAAGTGCTTGGACAACCACATCTGCATCTGCACCATCCCCTGCGAAGACTGAGTCGGCGAGCCGCTGCGAAATCACGCGCTGCGACGGCGAAACGATCGACAAAGGAGTCGAGCAAGGCACCGAAGGGACTGGCGGTGTTTGTCGAGCGCGCGACCAAGAAGGTCCTCACCAGGCGTGCCCGGGCCGCCCAGAGGGATTCGACGCGCGCTCGATCCTTCGTGGATGCGTTCACCCGCCGCCTCCGCTCACGCCGTTGATGAAGAAGCTTGCCACGCGTGGCGCCTGCTCGACGAGGCGGGACCCCGGCTGCGCCGTCCAGGCGACAATGACGACGAACCAGAGCTCGATGGTTTTGACGTCCCGGAACAGCGCTTCGAGCTCTGGATCCGAGGCGCTGCGCTTGTCGTAGGCGGTGGCGGGCCCGCCGTACACCGGATCGGCGTTCGCCTGGTCCAGCCGCAGCACCAGACGTGCGTCCGGCGGGCCGCCCAGGACGTCTGCCTCCCGGCGCAGTCCCAGAAGTGGCTCGTGCCGCCCTAGCCCGCCGGCGACCCATGCCGGCGAGCGCCGAGCTTCGTGATCAATTCCGCTCGGTCCGGTTGCCTGTTAGCATCCGCCCCTCGATGCTTCCGCTTCCAGAGACGGCGCTGCGGCGCGAGATCGTGCGCTTCGCGCGCCTCTGCTACGAGCGCCAGCTGCTCGTGGGGCTGGACGGAAATCTCTCGGTCCGCCTGAGCGACGGGCTCCTGCTCTGCACGCGCGCGGGCTGCCACAAAGGGCTCCTGACCGACGACGACTTGGTCGTCATCGACCTGCGCGGTCGGAAAGTACGCGGCCGCGGCGAGCCCACGAGCGAAATGGCGATGCACGCTGCCTGCTACGAGACCCGCCCGGATGCCCAAGCCGTCGTGCACGCGCATCCCCCGACCTGCGTCGCGTTCACCGTCGCCGGAGTCTCCCTCGCGCAGTGCGTGCTGCCCGAGGTCGTGCTCACCATGGGCAGCATCCCCACCCTTGGCTACGAACGAACGGGCACGCAGGAGCTCGCTCACCAAGTGGGCGACGCGATCCGCACCCACGACGCCGTGATGATGGATCGCCACGGGGCCGTCTGCGTGGGCAAGAGTCTGCTCGATGCGTTCTGCAAGCTCGAGACCATGGAGCACACGGCGAAGGTGCTCCTGGCCGCGCGACAGCTCGGGCAGGTCCGCGAACTGCCCGCGGACGAAGCGAAGGCGCTCCGCGGCATGGGGCTGGCCCGCTACGGGGGCCCGCCGGTAGCGGGCGGGCTGCCCGTCCACTGTCGGGGCTGCTCGGGTTGCGGCCGCCCGTCCCCAGAAGGCTTGGGGAGGTCCGCGGGGTTCAGCGTGGCGCGCATCACCGGACGGGGCCCAACCCCGGAGGCCGTGGGCACGAGCTGAACCGACTGCGCATCGATCGATGACTTGTCGGCGGCTATCAGCCACCCCGTCGCTGTGTCACACTTGTCGAATGGGCGCGCGGGTCGCATTGCTTTCGGCACTGGTCTTGATCGTTCACGCCTGCGGTGGCGAGGAGTTCTCGGACGACGCAAAGAACTCCGGGGGCACCGGCGGCGCCACGGGGGGAACCGGCGGCACCGTCGGCGGATCGGGGGGCACCGTCGGCGGATCGGGAGGTAGCGTGGGAGGCACCGGCGGCAGCGCAGCAGGCAGCGGCGGAGTTGCCGGCACCGGAGGCGCCACCGGCGGAGCCGGCGGAGCCGGCGGCAGCGCGGGGGCAGACGGCTCGGCTGGCGACGCAACCGTCGATGGCAGCACCGACGCGGCCTCGGACGCGGGCCCTCCGCCCATCGTCGTCGTTCAGGCTTCGCCTCTGAAGCTCAGCATGCCGGGCGAGCTCACTTCCACGATCACGTTTGCCACCGCGCCAAACGCAGGCAACTCGATCATCGTCGGCATCACCTGCGTCAGCGACCACGGAGTCATCATGAACGACGCTGGCACCGGGGCGACCCAGAACGGCGATTGCCTGGTGCCCACCGGCTCGGTCACCGACAACCACGGGAACAGCTACGCGCAGGTCGTTCAGGGCTCTCCCATCAAGTCGAGTCACCAAGCAGCGCGCGGCTACATCTTCATCGCCCAAACCATCACTGTTCCGAGCAGCCCCTTCGCCATCAAGGTGGATCCCGTGGGCACCTCCAACGTTCAGGCCATCGCATGGGGCGTGATCGAGGTCTCGGGCTTGAGCGCACCGCCCAGCCTGGACGCCAGCGGCTACACCGCGGCCGCCTCGGGAACGACGACGAATGCCAGCACCTTCCAAGTCACGACTCAGGCCAACGAGCTCGCGGTCGCGGTGCTGTCAGTTCGACACGATCAGACCTACGCGAACATCCAGCCCAGCGCGGGCTGGTCTCCGCATCAGATCCACCAAGACAACGCGAACGGCCCACCAGCGCACTCGATGGTCTCCAAGGTGCTGAACAGCACCGGCACCGCCTCTCACACCTGGACTCATGCAGCGCCGAGCCGCGGGGCCGCGGGCGTCATCGCGACCTTCAAGGGCGCGGCGACGAACTGATTGTCTGCCGGTCGCGGCCGCTTCAGCTCGCGTGCAGCGCGACGCGGTTGCCTTCGTTGTCCCGCACGATAGCCCGGGATCCGTGAGGCGTAGCTCGTCAGCTCCCGCTGTCGGGGGGCGGGAGCGACAGACACACCTGCGGTCCATCAGTGCTCGCATCTGCGGGTGGTGGCGCGAGGCAGGGCTGGGGCCCCGCGTCGGCATCGAAGCCCGCATCGCCGGCAACGCCGCCGGTATTGGCGCCGCCCGATCCGCTCGCGCCGCCCGATCCGCTCGCGCCGCCGGTGTTCGCGCCGCCCGATCCGCTCGCGCCGCCCGATCCGCTCGCGCCGCCCGATCCGCTCGCGCCGCCGGTGTTCGCGCCGCCCGTACCGCCTGCGCCTCCGCCCGAGGCGGCCGCACTTCCTCCGCTGCCGCCGCCATCGGAATCGCCGCCGCAGGCGGTAGTGGTCGCCGAGGCGATGCCCGCGCTCGCGAGCGCCATCGCCACGAAGCGAGCGCGCCGAGCCAATACCAAGCGTTTGCTGTCCCCGTCCGTCATGACCCGGCATGATGCGTCAAGGCGTGCGGGAGCGCAAATGCGGCGCTGGTCGTCGCCGTGTCGCCCCCCGTCGTGATACGCATGGCTGCGTGTTCGGTGGCTTGCTTCGCGGGACCGCGTCCTTCGCCGCAGGGGCCGCCGCGCTCGCCATCCTCGGCACGCTCCATATCGAGCGGCGTCGACGCGAAACCCACGGCGAAGACTGGGAGAAGTTCGCAAGCGCCACGTCCATCGTGCCCTTCGCCGCGATCTTGGAGGGGCGCAATCGCCTGAGCGTTTCGGAGATCGGGGCTTGGCGCCTGCTGCTCGGCGTCGTGATCTACGCGCTCGCGCTCGCCACGCACACCTACGCGATCGGCGCGTCGCCCTATCCGATCTAGACACTGGGAGCCGGATCGCGGGGCCGGAGGTTTCTCTCTGAGCGGCTGCGCCCCCGCTGAGCCGCCGCCCACTCGGGTTCGCCCAACACTTGGCCCGGTCGCGCCGGGCTAGGTATCCGGTGGATAGGGCGAAGGCGCCCGAGGTCACCATGAGCACCGAACATCGGTCATTCGAAGAGTATTGGGCGGGCTTCGTGCTCCGGCACTGCGCGTCGTCGCGGGGCAGGTTGCAGGTCGCGCGGGTGGGCATGTCCCTCACGCGCTCGGCTTTCGGGCGCGGCGCGCCAGAGAAGTGGCGCTGGGCCATCGCGGCGGCGCTGCTCGCTCTGGGCAAGCTCTTGTCCGGCACTCTCGACGAGGAAGTCGAACGAGTGACTCGGGTGGACGAAGAGGGGTGGCGCCGCCCAGACGCGCCGACGCTGCGGCTGTCCGACTCGGTCTCGTCATCCAGGCTCGAGCTCGAGCCGCAGCAGGATCCACTGGACCGGGCCTGGGCCGTCTGGATGTGACCAGGGCCTGCGCCTCAGCGTTCTGACGAATCGGTCACCTGGTCGACGATGCCCACGACCACCGATCGAACCGGAGCGCCCTCGAGGCCGAGCAACTGCCGCGCACTGTTGCCCTCGTCTTGCACGATCACCATCTCGCCTACTCCGGCGCCGACCAGATCGATGGCGACGACGTAGGACTCACCATCGAAGGCGCCGTCGGGCGTGCAGGCACGAACGATGAGCTGCTTCTTTCCCGAGTAGAATGCGTGCTGAACCGTGGAGACGACGGTCCCCGTGACGCGACCCAGGATCACGAGCCTGTCCCCCGCCGCGTGCGCGGATCGGCGGTACCCGTCTCGTCGTAGTGGTGTTGGTCCACAATGCCTACGACCGCGTGATCCACCGGCACGAACCAGGGATCGTGGAGCAGTGCGGCCTCCCGCGATGCCTCCCAAGTCACGAGATCGCCGGTCGAAGCTTGAGCCGATGCGTCGGTCGCGACGAAGGCCTCTCCGCCGGGTTCGAGCGTCGAGGTGAGCGGACGCACGATCAGCAGCTTGAGACCCTTCATGGCCTCGGGCTTCACGCTGGCGACCAGGGTGCCGATGACGCGACCGAGCTTCATCCGAATTGCTCCTTGAAGAATCGCGTACCCCCGCCGAGCACGCGCGTCACCTCTGGATGCGCGTTGGCGATGACGGTGGTGGACGAGCCCTCGAAGCGGCCCCGTTCCAGCCGTTTTGCCGCGAGCTCGACGGCCGCGTCGACATCGTGTTGGTAGCCCCAGAGCGACGCCAGGGCCTTGCCTCCCAGGCCCTCCGCGAGGCGCAACTCGACGAGTTCGACGTCGGTGCCTTTGAGCGCGGCGTCGACGGCGCCGACCAGAGTCGGAGACGAACGCGCCTCGAGCATGCCCAGCGCGTCTCCGACCAGCGGCGGGCGACGCTCGCCGCGAGAGAGCGCGGGCAAGAGCCGAGGCTCGGCGTCGGGCAAGAGCACGCGGTCGACGATCGCGGCCTCGGTGCGCTCGATCGCCCGCGCATACGACATCTCGACCTCCGCGACCGAACCCGCGAACACGATCAAGAAATGGCCGTGGTGGATGGTGCCCGCCCCGACCACCACGACCGGAGCCTCTTTGGCGAGGGCGTCGAGCGCCACCAGCCCTGACGGAATGTCACACAGCTCGACCATCGCGAGCGCGGGTCCGAGAGCCTGAATTTCCGACAGCATCGGCCGGGGCTCAGACGATGCGGAAGTGATCGACCATCGTGCAGCGTCGCCAGCGCGAGAACGAGCGCGCCGTGGTGAGCCCCTCCCCGGTCGGCGACGCGATGGTGAACGAGGTGTAGCCCTCGCCGTCCGCGCCAAGCCCGGCGATGGCGCGACCGTTCTTGACGAAGATGCTGCAGTTGCACCTGCGCGCCATGCGGGAGAGCGCCGCGATGTCATGGGAGTGCATGGTCGCCGTGTGAAAGCAGCCGCCCTCGGCCTCCACCGCGAGGTCGATGGCCTCGTCCACGGTCCTGACGCGCGTGAGGGGCAGCACCGGCATCATCTGCTCGGTCCAGACCAGAGGATGGTCGTTGGGCACGTCGATGAGGATGCAGCGCACCTCGGGGCCGCCGGGGATGCCGAGCTCCTGCAAGATGAGCGAGGCGTTCTTGCCGACGAACTTTCGGTTCACGACGGCGTGGCCCCGAGGGCCGGCGTTCTTCTCGAAGATCACCTTTTCGAGGCGCGGGATGTCGGTGGCCTTGAGCTCCACCGCGCCGTTGCGCTTCATCGCCGCCTTCAGCGAGTCGGCGACGGAGTCCACGCAGATGACCTCCTTCTCGTCGACGCAAATCACGTTGTTGTCGAAGGAGTGGCCCAGCACGATGTCGCGCCCGGCCTTGTCGATGTCAGCGGTCGGATCGACCACCGCCGGCGGATTGCCCGGGCCACCGCAGATCGCGCGCTTGCCCGAGTTCATCGCGGCCTGCACCACGCCGGGCCCGCCGGTCACGACGATCAGCCGCGTCAGCGGGTGCTTCATCAGCGCCGTCGCCGATTCGATGGTGGGCTCAGCCACCGCGGTCAGCACGTTTGCCGGCCCACCCGCCGCAACGATGGCGCGGTTCAAGCAGCGGATCGTCTCCGCCGAGACCCGCTTCGCGCCGGGAGCCGGGTTGAAAGTGACGGCATTGCCCGCGGCCACCATGGCGATGGAGTTGCAGATGATCGTCGACGGCGGGTTCGTGACCGGAGTGATGGCTCCGATGACACCGAAGGGCGCCGGCTCGATCAGCGCGAAGCCGTCGTCGCCGCTGTGGGCAATGGGGCTGAGATCTTCGGTTCCGGGGGTCTTGTTGGTGACCAGCAGGTTCTTCTGGACCTTGTCCTCGAAGCGCCCGAGGCCCGTCTCTTCATTGGCCATGCGCGCCAGGGGCTCGGCCTGGCGGCGCATCTCGACGCGCATGGACTCGATGATCAGCTTGCGCTGTTCGAGGCCGAGGGCCGACAGCGCGATGAACCCTGCCCGGGCGGCCTTGATGGCGTCGTCGACGTTGGCAAAGATGCCGTCAGCAGAAGGGGAGGGCGCAGCGGTCGCGAGCGGCGCGGGCGCGTTGGCCGAAACACCACCGCCCCCGGCGAGCCGGTCGGCGATGGACTCGGCGATGCGCCTGATTTCCTCCGGGTTCATCGCGACGCTTGCCGATCCGGAGCGCTAGTCCGCATAGCCGTGTTCCTGTCCGTGCTTCTCGAAGCGCGTCTCGCCGCCGATCTCCCAGGTATCGACGATGGCCATGACGACCGCGTCGCAGGGCCGATCCTTGGTGACCTCGGTCTGACGGGCGGACGATCCCGACGCGTAGAGCACGTATTCGCCAACGCCGCAGCCGACGGCGTCGTTGGCCACCACGTAACCGCCTTCGACCAGGCTCTCTGGGTTCACCTGCCGGAGCAGCATGAATTTGAGCCCGTCGAGCTTCGGATCCTTGCGCGTCGCGACCAGAGTCCCGACCACCTTTGCTAGGAGCATCGTCCGATCCTGACTTCCCCCGCGCCGCGCCGCGGCGCGAGACACGGGGGCTCGAGAGGTCTCCTACTTGCCGCCTCGCGACTTGATTTCGGCGGCGACCTCGGTCTGCCGGCCCAGCGGCAGCACCAGATCCACATTGACGTGGGGGCGCGCGATGATGTGCGAAGCGACGATCTCGCCGACGCGGGCCGCGTTGGCCTGACCGGCCTCGATGGCCGCCTTCACGGCCGCGACATCGCCACGGATGATCGCGGTGACGTAGCCGCCGCCGGTCTTCTCGTAGGCCATGAGCTCGACCTTCGCCGCCTTCACCATGGCGTCGGACGCCTCAACCATTGCCGCGAAGGAGCGGCACTCGATCATTCCCAATGCTTCGGCCATTTACGTTCTCCGTTGTACTGACGCGTTGTTCTTCCCAAAGCCTTCGTTCATTTGCCGGCGCGGCCCGTCAGCCCCGCGAGCGCCCGCTCCGCCGCGGGCACAGCCACGTCGATGTCGCGGTCGTCACCCGCCAAGTAGACGCGACCCAGGGAGCCGAAGCTCACGATCTCGAGCACCTTGATGTTCGCCGCTTTCTCGGCTTCGTTGGCGGCCAGGGCGGCGTTGGCCGCCGGCTGCACCTCCAGGGTGTAGAGCGTCTGACCGGCGACGATCATATGGCCATGACGCACGCGGTTGATGAGCTGCGTCTGCCGGTCGTCGAGGTGGCGGATGACGGTCGACGACAAGATCTCCGGCTTGATGCGCGAGGACTCCTCGGCGCCAATCTCTTTGAGGATGGCCTCGCCCGCGCGGCGCACCTCGGCCTGCTGATCGTGGTGGAACTCGAGCAGGCCGTAGAGGCGCTCGACGATCTGCATGCCCGGCTGCACGCTGGTGGTCTTGACCGCGATGTCGGTGAGGCGGTTGATCTCGATGCCCGGCGCGATCTCGATCAGCAGCGACGCTTGGCCGCGCACGGGCAAGAAGCCCTTGGCGACGGTGCCGAGAAATGCGGCGTGCTGCGGCTGCAGCGAGTCCAAAAATACGAAACTTCGGAGGTCGATCACGGCTCAGTCCTTCCGCGAGGATTTCGCCTCGCGACCCTTCAGCGACTCGATCGCCTTCGCCGCGGCCACGCTGGCCACGTCGATGTCGCGCTGCTCGCCACCCAAATAGATGCGGCCAAAGGCGCCGGTCATGCGCACGTCGACCACGTTGATCTCGGCGGCTTTCTCGGCTTCGTTGGCGGCAAACGCCGCGTAACCCGCGGGCTCGACCTCCATGATGAAGAGCGACTCCTGCGCGATCAGCATCATGCCTTGGCGGCTGCGGTTGATCAGCTGCACCTGCAGGTCGTCGACGTGCTTGATGACCTGCGAGGACAGCACCCGGGGCTTGATGCGGTCTTCTTCGTTCAGCCCCAACGCTTCGAGGATGGCGCTGCCCGCCTGCCGCACGTCGGCTTGGGAGGGGCTGTGCAGCTCGAGCATGCCGTACAAGCGCTCGACGATCTGCATGCCCGGCCGAACGTCGGTCGCCTTCACCGCGATGTCGGTGCAGCGGTTGATCTCGATGCCGGGAGAGATCTCGACGATCAGCGACGCCTCGCCCGCCACGGGCAAGAAGCCCTTGGCGATGGTGCCGAGGTAAGCCGCGAGCTGTGGTTGGAGCGAATCGAGGAAAACGAAGCTTCGGAGGTCGGCCATCTGGCTGCTCTCACCTTTCGAGGCTGCTAGTACGCAGCCTTCGCGGTCTCGTCGGACTTCTGCCCACGTGACTCTTGCACGATCTTCACACCGACGGACGCGCCGATGCGAGTCGCACCGGCTTCGATCATCTTGCGCGCGTCGTCCACCGAACCGACGCCGCCGGAGGCCTTGACGCCGAGCTTCTGATCGACGGCCGTGGCCATCAGCGTGACGTCGTGCACGGTCGCCCCACCCTTGGCGAAGCCGGTCGAAGTCTTGACGAAGTCGGCGCGCGCTTTCTTGGCGGCGACGCAGCCGGCGATCTTCTCTTCGTCGGTCAGCAGTGCCGTCTCGAGGATGACCTTGAGGATGGCGCGGCCGTCGTGGGCTGCCTCAGCCACGGTACGGATGTCTTCGTACACGTACTTGTGGTCCCCGGACTTGAGCGCGCCGATGGCGACGACCATGTCGATCTCGCGAGCGCCATCGCGGATCGCGCGGCGAGTCTCCAGCGCCTTGACCTCAGGCGGCGTGGCACCGAGCGGGAAGCCAATCACCGTGCACACGAGGGAGGACGAGCCCCGGAGTTTGTCCGCGCAGCGCTTGACGTGCACCGGATTGACGCAGACCGAGGCAAAGCCGAACCGCCGCGCCTCGTCGCAGAGTTTGTCGATGTCGGCGTAGGTCGCGTCGGGCTTGAGCAGGGTGTGGTCGATGTATTTGGCGATGTCCTCGGGAACCGCGCCCAACCCCGGCGCGCTGGCGAGGCGCATGGGGCGGCCAGCGCCGACGATGGCCCGCACGCTGTCGGTTCGCTTGGAGATGCAGTGCCCACAGGCGACGCAGCGCCCGTTCTCGCACAAGCTGGGCGCACCGCCGGGCATGTCGCCGGCGCCCGCGAGCAACGACGGGTTCGCCGTCAGGACGTCGACGATCGCTTGAACGAGCGCCGCGCGGTCGGTGCTTGCCATGGGCTCGCTGATCCTCGTGAGGTGTGGGGACGCGGGCAAGCTGCGCCCGGCGTCGAGTGCGTCGATCATCGCCACACGGCGCTTGTGGCGGTCTTCAGTACAATCGGTAGCCAGAAAGACGTCAAGGACTTTGATGGCCGCTTCTTCGCTGAGATAGCCCGCTCCCAAGGTGATGACGTTGGCGTTGTTGTGCTCACGCGCGTTCCGCGCGGTGGCCTCGTTGAACGCCATCGCCGAGCGCACGCCCGGGATCTTGTTTGCGACCATGCCCGAGCCGATTCCGGCGCCGTCGATCACCACGCCACGCCACGCCTCACCGCGCGCCACCGCGAGCGCGGCGGCGGTCGCGAACACGGGGTAGTCGCAGGCCTCCTTGCTGTGGGTGCCCGCGTCCAAGGTGCGCACCCCAGCCCGCGCTAGGTGGCGAAGCAGCGCCTGTTTCAGCTCGAAACCCCCATGATCGCTGGCGAGGACGACAGGCCCAGCCGCGTGGAAGGAGGTACTCATCGGAGAATGGCGACCGTATCCCAAGCAGGGCGGCCATGGAAGCGGGCTTGACCGTCGCGCGGCCCAAGCCGTAGGCAGGAACTCGTGAACCCCGACCGAAGGCCTTTCATCGCCGGCAATTGGAAGATGAACGTCGGCGGGCCGGAGGCCGCTGAGTTGGCGGCCGCCGTAGCGCGGAGCGTGCGGGACCGCGATCGCGTCGACGTGCTCGTCGCGCCGCCCTTCACCGCGCTCGCTGCGGTTCGCGCAGCGCTCGACGCCACCGGGAGCCGCGTCGCGCTTGGCGCGCAGAACATGAGCGATGCCAACGACGGCGCGTTCACAGGTGAAATCTCCAGCGGGATGCTGCTCGCGACGGGCGTGACGTGGGTCCTCGTCGGCCACAGTGAGCGACGTCAACTCTGCGGCGAGACCGACGCGGTCGTCGCGAAGAAGACCCAACGCGCGCTGACGACGGGCCCGCGGCCGATGGTGTGCGTCGGCGAGACGCTGGCCGAGCGCGACGCCGGCACCACGCTCGAGGTAGTCGGGCGTCAGGTCCGCGCCGTGATCGACGTGCTGGCCCGACAACCGGGCTTCGGCGCCATCGCCTACGAGCCCGTGTGGGCCATTGGCACCGGCAAGGTCGCCAGCCCCGAAGACGCGGAGGCCGTGCACGCGGCGATCCGGGCGCTCCTGGCCCAGCAGTCGGGCGCGTTGGCCAAAGCGACCCGCGTCCTCTACGGCGGCAGCGTGAAGGCCGACAACGCAGCGCAGTTGCTCGGGCAACCGAACATCGACGGCGCCCTGGTGGGCGGCGCGTCCCTCGACGCCGCGGGGTTCAGTGCCATCGTCGACGCGGCCGACCGCGGCGGGCGCTGACCCCGAATTCCCCGCGACGCCGTCGCCGGCGCCTGATCGCTTCGTGCCTCGTCACTCCGACTTGCCAGACCAGTCGAAGTCGACGGCGACGGCCTCGTGATCCGAGAGCGGCTTGGCCGTGCCGTCGACGAAACTCGGATCCACGCGCCAATTCTTCGGCGTGAGCGTGAAGGTGACGCTGCTGCGGAACATGATGCGATCGATACGAGCGGGCTCCGGGCAACCGAGCGCGCGACAGGCGTCCTCGAGTCCGGCGCCGTCGAGCAGCGCCTGGAGCATCGTTTCATCCTGCGTGTCCTTCAGATTGGTGTCGCCCACGACGATCACGGGCAGTCCGAGCGAACGCTTCTGGATTGCCGCGAGCAATTGCTGAACCTGCGCCTGGCGAGCCTTGTAGTCTTCTTGGCTCTTGTGGCCGGCGTCCATGTGCATGTTGTAGACGTGCACGCTCGCGCCCTCCGCCAACTGGTGCGAAGCGACCGAGAAGCCCTTCTTGGTCAGACAGTCGCTCCCAGAATCGATGGTCCCGTAACAGACCTGCCACGCTTCCCGGGCAAAGCCGGAGAACGGGAAGCGCGCCAGGCGATTCAACCCGTCGCCAAGCGCGCCACCCGTGGCGAGCGGAAGCGACAAATAGGCATGCGTCACCGCAGAGACGAGCGCCGCGTGGAAGCTGAAGTCCTCCTGCACGTAGACCAAGTCGAATGGGTTCAAGAGCGGGCTGATCAGCGGCGTGTTGACGGTGGGATTGCCGCCGCTGATGCCTTGAGGCAGCCCTGCAACGTTGTAGGTCAGGACCGAGAAGGAACCGCTCGACGAGGCGCCGCCCGTTCCGGCGGCACCCGCGCTTCCTCCGGTGACAGCCCCGGCCGAACCTCCCGCAGGCGTCCCGCCGGTACCGGCCATGCCCGCAACACCTCCGGCGGCGCCACCCGCACCGCCCGATCCCGGATCGTCGTCCGACGAACCCGAGCACGCGAGCGCCATTGCCGTTGCGAGCACTGCGCACGCCAATCCTTCACGCCTTGCCCGAGTGCTCATGGAACCGCCCACGCAGCTTGCTTAGCACCAAATCTGCGCTGCGCTGAGGCGCCGGGACAGCAAGGGGTCCCCGCGCAGGTCTGCTATAGAAATCGGAGGAGCATGTCGAAGGAGCAGATCAGGCGCTTGCGCCAAGCAGCGGCCGAAGCACGCGAGAAAGGCCGCCTCGAGCAGGCCCTCGACGCCTACCTCGAGCTCGAGCGTCTCGAGCCACGCGACGCCAGCTGGCCCCAACGCGCGGCCGAGTGTTATCGGCAGCTCGGCAAGGGTCGCGAGCAACAGGCGGCGCTGGAGCGGGCCGCGACGGGCTACGCCGACCGCGGGTTCACGCTCAAGGCCGTGGCGATCTGCAAGATGATTCTGGCTCTCGATCCGGACCACACCCGGACGCAGGACCGCCTCGCCGAGCTGCAAGGCCAGCGGGTGCGAGGGCTCGACCGCGTTCCCCGCGCGGCGGCGGAGATCTTGGCGAGCGACGGGGCCGTGTCGACCGAGGGGCCGAGGAGCATCCGGTCCGGCGCACCCCTCGAGACGATGTCACTGCGGGACGCGGTGCCGGGCGCGGTCAAGAAGGAGTCCGGCGCCTACGAGATCCAGATCGAAGAGATCGAGTACTTCGTGGACTACCCGCTGGATCCGGGAGCAGTCCTGGAGTCGCTGCCGCTCTTCCGCAGCGTGAGCCCCGAGACCCTCAAGCTGCTCATCGACCGCCTCGAGCTGATCGATTGCCCGCGGGGGAGCGTGGTCTTCGAGCGCGGCGAAGTTCCCGACGCGATGTACGTCGTCGCCGACGGTCGAGTGGTCTTGTGGGCGGACGCTCAGCGCAGCGTCGAGCTCACACGACTGGAGTCGGGCGGAGTGCTGGGCGTCGTCGGCGTCCTCTCGGACGACGCGCGGCCCTACACCGCGGTGGCTCTCGACGAGTGCAAGCTGCTGAAGCTCTCCAGAGTCGCTGTCACCGAGTTGATCGAGCGCGAGCCCGAGGTGCTCAACGCGCTGTTGCAAGAGGTGCGCGAGCGGTTGGTGAATGCGCTGACGTCTACGCATCCGATGTTCACCCAGCTCGCACCCGACGAGCGCCAGGACCTGGTCGGCCGATTTCGGCTGCTGGAAGCGCCTGCCGGGGCGGTCTTGGTGACCGAAAACTGGATCTCCCCGGGACTGTTCTTGCTCCTGACCGGTCGCGCCTCGGTCATCCGTGGCGACCGCGAGCAGCGCAGGCTCTTGGGTACCCTGAACAGCGGGGCGATCTTCGGTGAGGCCTCGCTGCTCAGCAATTGGCCCGCGCCGACCTCGGTCCGCTGCGACACCAAGTGTCTGGTGCTGGTGCTCGACAACGACGAATTCAAGAAGATGGCGATGACGGACCCCCGGCTCTTGTCCTTCCTCTCGGACTACTCCGAGCGCCGCCTGCGGGAGCTCGAGGACGTCCTGAACGGCGCCGCCGACTTCAGCGAGGGGCGGGTCTCGATCGTCTGATCCCTCGAGGCTCGTCGAAAGCGAGCGTCGACCGAAGCCGCGATTCGGTGCAAGCTCGGCGTGATGGCCCCGAGGCTCCTGGTCGCGCTGTTCGCGCTCGCGCTCACCGGCTGTGGCGACGACACCGCCGCAGACCAGCAGGCCACCTGCAGCCCCGCCGACAACCGCCTGCTGTGCGGGGCCCCGCTCCTGATAGCGCACCGCGGGGGCGGCGCGCTCAGGCCAGAAGAGACCTTGTCGGCGTTCGGAAACGCAGCTGCCCTCGGGGCAGACATACTCGAGCTCGACGTGCATTCGACCTCGGACGGCACGATAGTCTGTCTGCACGACGCGACGGTGGATCGCACCACCAACGGCACCGGGCCCGTGCATGCCCTGACCCTGAAGGAAGTGAAGGAGCTCGACGCGGGCTACGACTTCACGACCGACGGCGGCGCGACATTTCCCTCGCGGGGCCAGGGCGTCACGGTGCCAACCTTGGCCGAAGTGCTCGACGCGCATCCCCAGGCGTGGTGGTCCATCGAGATCAAGCAGAGCTCACCGAGCATCGTCGATGAAGTCCTCGAGGTGCTCGATGCCAAGGGCGCCGCCTCGCGGGCAGTGGTGGTCGCGTTTTCGGACGCGATCGTGCAGGAGGTTCGCCAGAAACGCCCGGACGTACTCACGGGCATGGGGCTGGGCGAGATGCTGGCCCTGAGTTCTTTGACTGACGAGAGCGAGAGAGACTACCAGGCGCCCACCCGCCTCGTGCAGCCGCCCGCGAGCTCCGTCAACGCAGAGTCGGTGGCTCGCGCCAAGCGCCTGGGCTTGCGGCTGCACGCTTGGACCGTCAACGATCGCGAAGAGATGGAGCGCTTGCTCGACCTCGGCACGCACGGCATCATGAGCGACGACCCCGCGAAGCTCGGTCAGGTGCTGTCCGAGCGCGGGCCCTGACGCCTCGTCCGGCAGGCTGACGCCTACTTCTTCTGCCCGCCGCCCATCACGCCGTGACACGCGGCGCAAGTCTCGAGCATCGACGCGTAGACCGCGGCGCGGTCCGCGGGGGTCTTCTTGCTGCCCGCAGTCGCGACCAGCGTCGCGAGACGATCCGCGGCGGCGCGCCCGTGCACGCCGCCCTTCTTGCGCACCTCTTCGGGGAACGCATCGCCCCCGAGTGCATCGGCCCCTGCGGCCCAAGCGGCATCGGACGGCACGTAGAGTCCTTCCCAGAGACGGTCCGTCGCCCACACGTGGCGCGCCATACGGCTCGCCACCGTGGTTCCAGCCGCCGGCGGCTTGCCGACCTGCAGCTTGGGACCGTTGGTGGACCGATGGCAGTTGCCACAGGCGACTCCGATGTCTGCGGTGGCAGCGGCGACCGCGGGCGCGTCCGGGCTGTTGCCGATCCGACCCGACGCCGCCTTGATCAGCTCCACCGCGGGCTCGCCCTTCGGCGGGATCTTTCCCATGCCTTCCGTGTTGGTGAGCGCCTTGGCAGGAGCCACCGCGTTGTTCAGCTTTCCGGTGATGATCGCGGCGCGGATCAGCTCCGTCTCTTTGAAGTGCGCGCGCATCAGCTTCTCGCGCGGCGATCCCGGCGGAGGCTCTTCGATCTTGCCCATCGGCTCGGGCGCCGACTCGGACGGGGGCGTCAGCTCTGCGGGAGGCGACGCCGACTCCGCCGGCTTCGCCGTCCCGGGAGGCTCGGGCGTTGCGGGTGCAGCGGGGGCCGCTGCTGGCTCCGCCGGTGGGCCTCCACACGCGGCAAGAACCATCACGGCAATGCCGGCAATGCGCGTCTTCATGGGAAGAGCTCATACCATGATGACGACACCCGGAGTCGGCGCACGCAGATTCTGCGGACGCGCGCTTCCGGGGCCAGACTGCCTTCCGGGCGCGGGCCGATTCGAGGTATGTGTTGGCATGGCCGGTGGAGAGTTCGCTCGAGTGGTCGCCTGCATGGTCTGCCTCGACGATCGAGTGCTGACCCGCGCCCAACGGATCTATGAAGGCGATGAAACCGACCGCTACCGCTGTGAGAACGGCCACGACTTCGGCATGGACTGGCTCGACCCGGCGACCGAAGCGCAGTGGCCCCCACCGGCCGATATCTTGGCGGGGCTCAACGACTAAGTGTTCGTTGACCGGGCAGGCGTCCTGGAGCGAAACTGGCGCTGTATGAACGACGAGGTCCCCGAACGCCGCGGGCTTCCCCAAGGCGTCGCAGCGCAGCACCGCTACCTCGCTGATGGGATCAAGCAGCTGAGGCGCAGTTTGGGAGGAAGCGAGCCCGCCGCGGGAACGCTGCTGGACGCGCTGCTCGGGGACTTTGGGCAGCACTTCGCCCTCGAAGAGCGGCTGATGGACCGCGGGGGGTATCCGGGCATCATCGGGCATCGCCAAGAGCACGCTTCGTTCTTGGAGAGGATCCGGGCGATGCGCGCGCGGGGCGACGACTCCAGCAGCGAGCTGATGGGGGTGCTGGCGGACACGCTGCACTCGTGGTTCTCCAAGCACGAGGAGTCGTCCGATCGCCAGGCGGCGGAATACCTGAAGATCGACGAGTGGTGAACCGCGTGCGGCGCGCATGCCTCGCGCCGGCGCATTCCGAGCGCGGCTTCGTCTGCTGCGCCGCCTCAACCACCGAGAATCACTGACGGGATGCCGCTCCCGTTTGGCTCGGCTTCGTGGGGAGGCATACTGGGGACGATGCGCTGGCGCACACTCCTCGTCTCCGTCGCGGGCCTCGCCCTCGCGCTGAGCGTTCCAACCGCCGCAGCCGAGCCCACAGATGAGGCGAAGCGCTTGATGAAGCTCCGTGATTCGGAGCGGTACCAGGTCAAGACGGCGCACAGCAGCACGAAGGCGGGCGCAGCGCGCGTGCACGTGGCGACGCCGAAATCGGAGCTGCGCAAGGTCGTCACCGACTTCAAGAACTACTCCAAGTTCATCGGCAAGTTCGACAAGTCGAAGGTCGTGGGACGCGACGGCAAGAACACCGACGTCTACCTTCAGGTCCCGATCCTCAAGGGCGCGGCGAAGGTGTGGGCCGTCGTGCGCTTCGGCCCCATCAAGTCGGTCGACGGCGAGGAGGTGCTCGAAGGCCACATGATCAAGGGCAACGTTTCTCGATTGGACGCGTGGTGGCGCATCAAAGAGATCGACGACGACAACACCCAGCTCAACCTCGAGCTCTTGATCGTGTCGAAGCTTCCCGTGCCGGGCTCGGTGGTGACGGGGGAGGCCTCCTACGCCGCCGACGAAGCCGTGATCGGATCGCGTGATCGGTCCGAGAAGATCTGGGCCGCCAAGAAGAAAAAGCAGAAGAGCGCGAAGCAGTAACGAGCGCGGGGCTGTGCGGCGTCGGACAGGGTCCGGGAAGTTGGCGGCGTTTCTACCCGCCGCCTCTATCCCCGCCGCGAGCGCTCTCGACTTCCGGCGACTCGTCGCCCCAAAAGCCGCGTCCCAAACGCCGATTGGGCAGCCAAATCCACAGCATGCACAGGGTGAGCACCAAGTTGGCACCAGAGAGTCCCAGTAAGATCGAGCCCGGCACGAGCTCGGAAAGCGCGACGACGCCGAGGTAGGCGAATGCCAGCGGCAGTAGCTTCCAACCGAGGTGGATCGCCGTAACCGCTGCCACGGCGCTGAAGAGCAAGACCGCGGCACGCAAGCCTTCTTCGGGCGGTCTCTCCTGCCACATCACCCACAGGTCGATGCTGGTCTTCAGCAACATCGCCACCGCCACTGTCGAGTTCACTCGACGATTGAACACGCTGCGCGTGAGCGAGTCGCGCGCCCAGATGAAGAGCGCGCCCATGATCAGGAATACGCTCGCGTCCAAGATCAGCGCAGATCTCGAGGTCAGGTCGCGCCCACCGTTCATCGAGTAGTGCCCGATGATGGGGGCTGCGGTCCAGAACACCCCCAAGATGCTGCCGGCTGCGACCCGCGTCCGCCGGCCGACAGTCGGATCCAGGCTCGCGCCCAGTTGGCGGAGCTCCTCCGCCTTGCGCTCGGCCTGCTCCTGTTCGCGGAGCGCGCGCGCGACCTGCCGGGCCAGATCCTCCGGACGCTCCTCGAGTTCGGAGAGCAGCAGCTGAGCCGACCGGGCGTCGCCGCGCGAGAGCTCGTACTTGGTCATCGCCGCGATGGCCGCGGCCAGACCTCGCCGCGCATCGTCGTTCCCAGACCAAGCCTGCAAGGCCGACCGAAATCCGAAGCGACACTCGCCCAGCAGGTCGTAGAGGTGGGTCCGCTCCAGGCCGTCGGTCGAGCCCGCCGTGGCGGCGCGCAGTCGCTCGAGGCTCTGCTCGGCGCCAGCCGCCAGCCGAACGGATCCGGCGTGACTCAGGTAGTCCTGGAGGGCGAGGCGGAAATCCTCGGCGGTCGCGAAGCGGTCCGCTTGCCGACGCGCCATGGCCTGGGTGCAGATCCGCGCCAGCTCTTTGGGGACTTCGTCGGGCAGCTGCGGGTCGCTGATGAGCACGCTGGCGAGGATGGCCACCAGCTCGGAGCCTTCGTGGGGCGGGTGCCCCGTGAGGATCTCGAAGAGCACCGCTCCGAGCAGGTACACGTCCGAGACCTCAGCGATGGGCCCGATCTCTTCGGCGATGGTCTCCGGCGGCATGTAGCAGGGAGTGCCGGCCAGTCGCGTGGTGCGCGAAGCCAGCGGCAGGCGCCCGCCCTCGTCGTCGCGGAGGCTCACGGCGATGCCCCAGTCCACGACGTAGACCTCGCCGAACTGGCCGATCATCACGTTCTCGGGTTTCAGATCCCGGTGCACGATGCCGCGACGGTGGGCGAAATGCACGGCGTTGCACACCTGCATCAGCGTGCGGAGATTCCATTCCACGAGGTTGGTTACGCCGAAGCGCTCCTCGACGGCGGCGGCGTTGGTCATGATCTGACCCCAGTGCTCGCCTTCGATTCGCTTGAGCACGATGAAGGGCGTGCCGTTCTTGCTCGTGCCCACGTCGTAAACGGGCACAACGTTCGGGTGTTCGAGGGCCCCCGTCGTCCAACCCTCGTACAGCAGTTTTGCCGCAGCGGTCTTCGAGTCGATGCCGTCGCGCAGGGTCTTCAGCGCGACCTTGCGCCCGACGGAGCGTTGCGTCGCGAGTCGAACGACGCCCATGCCGCCCTCCCCGAGGGTGCCCTCGATGTCGAGAGCCTTGTCGGCCCCGAGCTCCGGGCCCATCTGACGCAACAGCTCGATGGCGGCGGCCATCTCGGGATCAGGCGTGTGCTGGGCAGGCGTGATGGTGGAGTTCGGGTTTCGCTCCACACCCGCGCTAACGTCGGCCGAGAGCGTGCGCATGCAGGCCTCGAGGGTCTGCGCGAGATCCGGCGGCAGGGGGAGAGTCTCGGCCACAGCTCATTCTGGGGGCAATACGGCTCGAAGCGGTAGGGGTGAGGGCTCGTATTTCGGAGCTTCGGCGCCCCGGGGGCTCGTCGTCGAGGCGGGGTCGGCGCCACGCGCCTCTACTCGCTCAGATCTTCTTGCAGCTGGCGGAGTTGTTGGAGCAGCAGCTGCCGCCACACGAGCTCGAGTAGTTGTAGGACTGCGCGACGTACCCCGACGGGCACGAGGTCCCACACTGCGAAAACGTGGTTCCGGTATTGGGCGCACAGCTGGCGGAGTTGTTGGAGCAGCAGCTGCCACCGCAGGAACTGGAGTAGTTGTACGAGGTCGGGTGCCAACCCGATGGGCACGAGAGCCCGCACTGGGAGAAGGTCCCGCTGTCCGCCTGGCAGGTGCCCGAGTTGTTGGAGCAGCAGCTACCGCCGCACCCGGTCGAGTAGCTGTACGAACTCGGGTGGTAGCCGCTCGGACACGACAACCCGCACTGGCTGAACGACGTGCCGCAATTGTGAGCGCAAGTGGCGTGATTGTTGGAGCAGCAGCTGCCGCCGCACCCGCTCGAGTAGCTGTACGAGCTCGGGTGGTAGCCGCTCGGACACGACAGCCCGCACTGGCTGATGGAGGAAACCGCCTGGTGCTTGACACCGGTGACCGGGTCGCAGCTGTCGACGGTGCAGGAGTTGCCGTCGTCGACATTGACCGGAACGTGGGAGATGACCCCGGTCTGGGGGTTACAGCTGTCAGTCGTGCACGCATCGTTGTCGTTGACGTTGACCGGCGTGTGCTTCACCCCGCTCACGGGGTCGCAGCTGTCCACGGTACACGCGTTGTTGTCGTTGATCTGAGGCGGAGCACCCGCCTTGCAATTGCCGCTCCCGTCGCAGGTCTCGGCGCCATCGCAGACGGTATTGTTCCCGCACGCCGTGCCCGAGGCCACCAAGGTCTTGCCGCATTTCCCGGCGGAGCAGATCTCGTTCGTGCACGGATTGCCATCGGCACAATCGGCGTTCCCGGTGCACTGAGGCGGAGCGCCGCCGCCACCGCTGGTCGTGCCGCCACCGCTGGTCGTGCCGCCACCGCTGGTCGTGCCGCCACCGCTGGTCGTGCCGCCACCGCTGGTCGTGCCGCCTCCGCTGGTCGTGCCGCCTCCGCTGGTCGTGCCGCCTCCGCTGGTCGTGCCGCCTCCGCTGGTCGTGCCGCCTCCGCTGGTCGTCCCGCCTCCGCCGGTGGCTCCGTTTCCCGACGTTCCTCCGGCCGGAGCGGCGCCCGTGCCGGGCCAACCCGCGTTGCCCGATACCCCAGTCCCGCCGAAGGATCCGTCGGCGCCGGCGTCGGAGGTCGGCAAGAGCTCCTCGGCGCCGTCGAACGCGGCGCACGCCGGCGTCAGACCCCCGGTCACGACGAGGACGAACACCGCGCGGCGCATGCCACGACCTTACGCTTGCTGGGGACCTGCCGCCACCCCGCCTCCGACAGGGGTGAGCGCACATCGGGCGGGACTGCTGGACCTTGGCGCGACGACGTTGCTAGTGTCCGGCACATGGCACGAGCAAAGGCGAGGACGGGGCGTACCCACGGGCAAGCAGCCAGCGCTGCATCGAAGACGCTGCGCAACCCGAAGGCGACAAAGGCGGCGAAGATCGCGGCCGGCAGCGCGCTTTCTCAGACCGGACGCCCTGCGCGCACCGGTTCGAAGGCCGCGAGCGCGGCGGGGCGAGCACTCGCCCGCACGGTCACCAGCCCGGCCGGCAGAACTGCCGCGGCGAGCGCCCTCGCGCAGGTGCCCGGCAAGAAGAAGCCCGCTGCGAAGAAGCCCGCTGCGAAGAAGCCCGCTGCGAAGAAGTCGTCGCGCAAGAAGTAGAGGCGCCGCGCGCGCTTCGAGCCCTCAGCTCGACTTGGTGCGCTCCAGCAGCCGCACGTCGAAGGCGGGCGTCTCCACCAGGTGCACGGTCATCGAGGCCATGCCCACCTTGCCGCCGGAGCCCTCTACGGCAGCTAGCAGCCGCGTCCAGATCACATCCTTGGTGGCGCGCCGTCGTTTGTGATCGACGACGTAGCGCAAGGTGAACTCGACCCAGTTGTCATTGGCGATCATGGTGACGAGTGGATCGACGCGCGCATCTTCGATCGCGAATTTATCGACCATGTGTGCCCAGTTTGCCTTGGCCTTCGCTGCGAACTCGGCCAGCTCGTCTTGGGCAATCACGTCGAGAATGCGCCTCGCCTCGCCGTAGTCGCTTCCGTATTTGATCGGGACGACGATCTCGTCCCAAAGAAACGGGAAGTCCCCGGAGTAGTTGAAGACCGGCTCTTTGAATACGAAGCTATTGGCGATGCGCACGATGCGGCCCGAATAGAGGTCGCCCTTCACCCACTCACCGATCTCCATCAGTGTGGTGCGAATGACCCCGATGTCGATCACGTCGCCCTTGATGCCTCCGAGCTGGACGCGATCGCCGATGCGGTAGAAGCCGCCGAACATGATGGCGACCCAGCCCGCGACACTGGCGATGACCTCTTGCAGCGCAAACGCGATGCCCGCACCGGCCACACCAAAGGCCACGGTGAGGCCCCCGAGCCGATCGCTGAAGATGACGGTGATGGTGATTGCGCCGAACAGGTAGCTGCCGAATGCGATCAACTTCCGGACTCGATAGCGGCTCGTCGTGTCCTTCACTCGATGGAGCAGCCCCCGCCCGACCAGCCCCGCGAGGGCGCGAACCAAGACCACGGCGACGAACGCCGCCACCAGCTTGCCCACCGTCGGGTCGTACATCCACTTCATGACGCCGTTCATATCCATCTGCGTGGCCTCCGCCGCCGAGACAATGGGGGAAAAGCAACCGTGCGTCCACGGAGTCGCCGGTTCCGGAAATCAGCGCTGGTTCCGGGCCCACCGACGTTCCACGCGAAGCTGAGGCTCGGGCGCTCTGCGCGTCAGCGACCAGGTTCTTCACCGGGCGTGACCCGCACCTCGAGCCAGAGGATCCGGTGCGCTCGGGCCACGAGCACCTCGAAACGAACCGAGCCGAGGGTGGCCTGGTCGCCAACCTTGGGGCTGCGTCCGATCTCACTCAACACGACCCCGCCGATCGTGTCCTCGTCCCGATCGCTGAGCTCGATCCCGATCTCGCGCTCGAGATCCTGGACCAAGACCTTGCCCGCCACGCGATAGACACCGGGGGTCAGCTGCACGACCTCGGGCAGCTCCTGATCGAACTCGTCCTCGATGGAACCGACTATCTCCTCGATCACGTTTTCGAGAGTGATGATGCCGCTGACGCCGCCGTGCTCGTCGACGACTGCGGCCATGTGGGCGTGCCGACTCCTCATTTGGCGGAGCAATGCTTCCAGCGTCGTCGTCTCCGGGACGCAGTCAATCCCGCGAGCCAGCTCTTCTATGGAGTCGGGGGGCGCAGCGCTCTGGAACAGGTCCTTGATGTGGAGGAGCCCGAAGACGCTGTCGAGCTGTCCGTGGCACACCGGGAATCGCGTGTGGCCGCTGGCGCGGGCGGCGCTCAGGTTGGTCTCCAGCGAGTTCTTCGTGCTGAGAAACACCACGTCGGCGCGCGGCACCATCACCTGCCGGGCCGTGCGGCGCGAGAGATCGAAGACGTTGTCGATGATCTCTCGCTTGGCGTGGGAAATTCCCGCGGCGTGCTTGGAGCCGAGCAGGCGCCGAAGCTCGTCTTCCCCCTGCGCGCCGTCCGCCTCGCTCACCGGCTCGATGCCCACCAGCCTGAGCAGCGCATTGGCCGCGTGGTTCAGGACCCAGATTGCTGGATAGGTGAGCTTGTAAAACGCGTAGAGCGGGAGCGACACCCAGAGAGTGGTGGGCTCCGGCTTGCGGATGGCCAGCGACTTGGGCGCGAGCTCGCCCAGCACGATGTGCAGGGCGCTGATGGTGATGAAGGCAACGCTGAGGCTCACCGAGTGGTTCAAGGCTGGGGTCATGCCGGGGATCCGAGAGAGAACGGGCTCGAGCAACCACGCGAACGCCGGCTCACCGATCCACCCGAGCGCGAGACTCGCTAGGGTGATGCCCAGCTGGGTCGCGGACAGGTAGGCGTCCAGGTGAGTGATCATGTTCTGCGCGACCTTGGCTCGCAGCTCACCGCGCTCGACAAAAGGCTCGATCTGGGTCGGTCGGACCTTGACCAGCGCGAACTCCGCGGCGACAAAAAACCCGTTCACCAACACCAAGACCAAGGCGACCAGCAGCCCGATCCACGGCTCCACGTCCGGCGCGCCCCCGGGAACGCTCGACGCAACCGTCGACAATACCGCTGCTCGTTCCTGCACTCGACTGTGCTCATCATGCGGCCCCCGCCTCGCCGACGCAAAGCGGCATCGACCGAGACCACCGAGACCCAGGGGCCTTGATTCACCTTCGGCGCCTGCGTACCCTTCCCGGCTCATGTCCAAACCCAAGCTGACCTGGACGTCCGACGCGCTGAGCGCGGTCACTCCCGGCGTGCGAGAGATCGGACGCGAGGACGTCAAAGTCGCCTACCAGCCCATCGTGGACATGGGCACGGGCGTCACCTTCGCTCACGAGGTGCTGGTGCGGTGCCAGCGCGCGAGCTTGGCCTCGCCCCTCGAGCTCTTCGCGCGCGCGGTCGCTGAGCGAGCAACGGGCCGCCTCGGTCGGTTGATCCGCGACGTGGCGTTCTCAGAGCAACCGTCGCTCCCCTTGTTCGTGAACATCCACCCGGACGAGCTGAGCTCACGCTGGCTGATTCAGCCCGACGACCCCATCGGGTTCCACGACTCGGGCGTATATCTGGAAATCACGGAGACGGCCGCCTTCAGCCACTTCGATCTCTGCACGAGCGTGCTCAAGGAGCTCTGCGCGCGGACGGGCGCGCACCTGGTCATCGACGACTTCGGTGCGGGTTACTCCAACATCTCGCGCATCTTGGATCTCGAGCCTGCGGTGGTGAAGCTCGATCTGGCGTTGATCCGCGACATCGATCAGAAGCCGCGGCAGCGTGCGGTGGTCGCGCACATGGTCGCGCTGTGTCGCGACCTCGGCTGTCAGGTCGTGGCCGAGGGCATCGAGACGGTGAGGGAACTCCTGGCGTTGCGCGATCTCGGCGTTCAGCTGGCTCAGGGCTTCCTGCTGGCCCGCCCGGCAAACCCGCCGCCGAAGGTGAACTGGCCCGACGAGATGGGCAGGGTGGTGCGGGTCGCGGCGCCGGACCGCGCCCCGCTGTCGCGCAACTCCACGAGCCGCCGCGCGCCGACGCTACCGGCGGGCATGCCCAAGGTTTCCATCCCCAGCACTCCGCGGATCACCATCGAAGAGGTGGTGCGGGTCTCCCACAGCGACGAACTGCGGCCGAAGGTCCGGCCGAGTCTGGAGCTTCGGAACGGCCCCGCCCCAATCTCGAACGCGAACAAGGCCACGGTGAAGCCCGGGTGCACCCCTCCGGGTATCGCGGGGCGCGTCACTCCGAGTGTGCGACCCAAGAGCAAGACCGGCCCTCGGGGGACGGCCAGCCCAGACAAACGTGAGACCGTCGGACCCAAACGCACGCCGACGCTCAAGGGCATGCGCCGCTCGAAGGCGCCGCCACGATCGTGATGCGTTGAACGCGCTGGCCAGCGCCGCGCCGCCCTGCTACCCAATCCCGCGCGATGGCGAGTCTGAACCCCTTCCGAGTCGTCTTCGACCACTACCACCGGACCAATCCGGCGCCGCGCAACGCGCGCATCTCGTCGGCGCTGGCGACTCACATCGGCGCGGCGAGCTCGCTGCTGGACGTGGGCTGCGGAAACGGCGCGCTGACCCTGGAAGTCGGCAAGCGGGTCGGGGCCACGCGCATCGAAGGTGTCGACGTGGTGTTCCGACGCGAGAAGTACATCGACGTGAAGCTCTACGACGGCAAGTCGCTGCCCCACGCGGATCAGTCCTTCGATGCCGTGATGATCGTCGACGTGCTGCACCACTGCGAGGATCCTGTGGCCGTGCTGAGCGAGTGCGTGCGGGTGGCCAAGCACATGGTGGTCGTGAAGGACCACTTTGCCTTCGGTCCGCTGAGCCACAAGATCCTGCATTTCATGGACCTCTTCGGTAACGCCAAAGAGGCCATCCACGTTCGTGGCACCTACTTCTCGCCCAACCGCTGGGTCGAGATGGCCGAAGCTGCCGGCGCCCGTATCGCCGAACTCAGCTGGCCGATGAAGATGCACGACCTGCCCTGGCGCCTGGTGGCTTGGTCCGAGCTGCAGTTCACGGCCAAGCTGGTGCCGTTCCGAAGCGCTTGAGGGCTGGATCCCCGGGACGGAACGCGGATCGCGACCGCGGATTTAGACCATGTTATGAGCCGCCGGTCCCAATGGTCCCCCTTCTGAAGGAAATGAATTTCGCCCTGGTCGAGAACCTGGGTCGGCCGCGCACCGCGCTCTTCGTCGGCCTCGGCGTCGCCGAGAGTGCCACCGCGCTCCGCACTCTCGGCACCAAGGTCGTCGCCCTCGAGGGCTGCGACGAGCTGCTCGATCGAGCCATGGATCTAGTGCCAGAAGTGCACGCGGTCGATCTGACACAGCCCGATCTGTTTCGCCCTGCCGAGGGGCGAAGCTTCGATTTGGTGGCCATCGAAGGTGGTTGCGAGCGCGTACCCAGCCTCGTGGCGTTGTTCGAGGACGCACGCTCACATCTGGTCGACGGGGGTCACCTGGTCGTCTCGTTCGAGGCCCAAGCCGGTCCGACTCGAGCCGCGGTCCGGGCGGCGCTCGAGACGGCAGGGTTCGAGGTGATGCGCTACGACATGAACCCGCGCTTCCTCCGGGCCGAGCTGACTCGAACCGCGAAGGCCGTGGACGACCTGCGCATCCGGTACACCACCTCGTTCCGCACCACGCGGCAACTCGCGCGGCCCATGGAAAAGCTCGTCGCCATGCGCGACCCCGACCGGTTCGCGGCGGACCACGTGTTCGTAGCGCGCGTTCCCCCGAAGCGCGGTCCCCTCTCGCTGACCGTGGGCATGCTGACGCTCAACGAGATCGAGAGCGTCGAGCGCATGATCGACGATATCCGCGCGGTGGCGCCGGACGCGAAGATCCTGCTGATCGACAGCTCGAGCGACCGGACGCCGGAGCTAGCGAAGGCCAAGGGAGCCCGGGTGGTACGGCAGCTGCCGCCACAAGGCCATGGCCCGGCCATGGAGCGCCTGATGTACGAGGCCGCGCAGGACAGCGACGCGCTCATCTACCTGGACTGCGATTTCACCTACCCGATCGACAAGATCCCGGTCATCCGCAAGGTGCTCGAAGACGGCGCCGACGTGGTCAATGCCAGTCGCACGGCGAAGTTCCAAGACGCCATGCCGCTCCAGAATTTCCTCGCGAATCGCTTCATGGCCGCTTCTGCCCAGGTGGCGCACGGTCTGCCGACGACGGACGTGCACAGCGGGATGCGCGGCTACCGCTCGTCGGTCATCCGGGGGTTTTCTTTCGACGGGTCGGGCGACGCCATCCCGCTCGACACGCTGATCTTGCCGGCCAAGAGCGGCTACAAGGTCGTCGAGTTTCCCATCGACTACAAAGAACGCATGGGCGTCTCGAAGCTCGCCAAGGTCCGCGGCGTGCTGTGGACGTACATCCGCATCGCCGGCGCGTTTGGGCACGGTCAGCGGGTGGGCGGCCCCCAGAGCCGCTTCGATTGCCGGCGGAGCTGAGGGGCACAGCCGGCGATGCGTCAGAGTGGGGTCGCGCTCTCGGGCCGAGGTTGCTCATCGTGAGGCACTGGCTCCGTAGCGTCCGCGAGTGGTTCTGGCTCGGTGAAGCGCAGCGCTTGGCCGAGGGCTGCACGGACGACGCCCGGGGCGAGGTGCGTGTATTGGCCACCGGGGTGAATGCTCGGGCGAAGATGGCCCGCGAGGCGGCAGACGAGCATTTCGACCCCGTCGCCATCGTGCTGTACGGACAGGCCCTGCGGCTCGCGACCACGGCGGCGCTCGTCGGTCGGGGCACGCGCCCCGCGGGCACCGCCCTCGGCAGCGCGGAGCTCATGCAGCTCATCGACTCGGGCGAGCTGCCGGCGCTGGGACCTGCGGCGGACTACGCAGAGCTTCGCGTGGTCTTTGTCGCCGACGATGCCTCGGTGACGGATCGCCTGAGCCCTACCGAGCGGACGAAATCCGTCGACCTGCTCACGGCCGCGCTGCGGCGTGTGCGCAAGCTCTACGAAGTGCGGACCCGTCGGCGCATCCGCGTGCTGCGCTGGCTCCGGCTCGCCGCTCTCGCGCTTGCGTTTGCGGGGACGCTGGCCGCCGCGGCGCTCTGGCTGTTCTTGCCGCAGAACCTCGCCCGCGGAAGACCCGTCACGGCCAGCAGCATGTGGCCCGGTACGCCGCCGCCCGCCGGCCTCGTCGATGGTTCGGTGACGGACACCTTCGGGGCTCACACCGAGATCGATGGCAAGGCTTGGTTCACCATCGACCTGGGCAAACCACATCGCCTCAGCCGCGTCGTGGTCTACAACCGCGGGGACGGCTACTTCGCGGACATGCTCCCCTTGGTGGTCGAGCTCTCGCTGGACGCTCGCAGCTTCGATCGCGCGGCCTCCCGAGACGGCACCTTCACCCACAAGCAGCCTTGGACCGCGAGCTTGAAGGGCGAGACCGCTCGCTACGTGCGTGTGCGCGTGGACCGAAAGAACGCCTACATCGCGCTGAGCGAGGTCGAAATCTACGGTCGACCGGCGCGCTGAAGGTCTGTCGAAGAATGGCGGAGCGCAGGCCGGCGGAGCCGGCCCACCCCGTCGGCTCATGATTGATCGGATCCCATCTGGGACCGGGCAGCTCGGAAGCCGATCTCGTAGTCGAGGAGCTTCTGGTAGCCCCGTCCTAACGTTTGCCACCCGGGTGCGCCGTTGTTCTTCAGATGCCCGCCGAGTCGCGCGACAGCGAATAGCGCTTGCTCAATGGTCTGCGGGACGGCCGGGAGGCGGAGCTTGAACTTTATGAGGAGCAACTGGGGCTCACTCAGGATCGTTGTTGCCGGTTGCTCGGGTGCGACGCGGGCTAACGAGCGCATGAGCAACAGGCGCCAGGCGATGGGCAGGAACACGGCGAGCGCGTTGCTCAGTGCCTGATACGACTCGAGCTGTCGTTTCTCGAGAGAACACCCTTGCTTGAGTGCCTTGAAGAACTCTTCGATCACCCACCGACTGCGGTAACAGTCCACGACGGTCGCGAGTTCGGCGACGGTGTCAATGGGTTCGGTAGTGAGCAGCACCCACTCGACCGACGGCTCGCCTTCTGGTGGTTGGAGTTCCCAGACTCGAACCACGTTGAGTTCGATGCTGCGCGTCTCATGTCGAGTGTTGCGGGGGCGCAGCACAGTCAAACGTTTGCCTGCCACGGCGACCTCCGCGCTCCGGGCGTTGCGAGACGGGTGCTCTTTTGCAGCATGCGCGCGACTGCTCGGTTTCCTCGATGACACCGAGATCGTGCGAAAAAACTGCGGTTCGAGCGTTGAGATTGCACTGCGCAAGCAGATGCCTATTTCCTCAGTTACTCGGTCGTGAGCCGAACGGATGACGTAGCGCGCACCGAGTTCCTGCGCCTTCGCCAGGACCTCGAAAATGTCCGCTTCGCGGTCCATCACGTGAATGAGCGCGCTGCCGGGGCAGCGTGCATGGACGGCCTCGAGCATGGCCGGCCAGCGCAGTGATTCGCGCTCGGGGTCTCTCCGACTGACAGACCGGCGGCGCCCGCGTCCACCCTTGTGTACGAGGCGGACGTGTCGCTGTAGACCCAGAACTCCGAGTGGCACTCGCTCCTCGCCGGGAAGCACGGCCAGCGCCACGTGTGCGAGAAACCCCTGGCTGCCGCCGGACGTGACGCCCAACCCAGCTCGCCGACTGGCGCCGCCGAGCGATACTTCGGTCGTATCGTGCGCGACGATACACAGGCCAGCGGAACTCACACGCTCCACCGTCGCCGACAGGTGCGGGTCAAGGATCTGCTCCGCGTCGAACTGCTCGTTGCGCAGGAATCGGTAGACTCCCTCAAGCTCGGACGGAGTGTCGACAGCCTGCGGAAACCCAACACCGGGCGCCGCCATCAGTTTCTCAGCGAGCCAACCGAGCCTGTCACTGCGCCGCTTATCGCCGAGCTGAGAGCCCTCGAACTCGTCCGAAATCGACCGCCCTAACCATTCTGTTGCCGGCATTTCTCCCGTAGATCACACGCGCCGTCCGCTCGCAATGAGATGTGTTTGATCATGAGCCCGTCGGGTATCGCGAAGCGCGTCGCGTGGGGTGGGGCCCCAACGAATTCACTTCGGTGGGGCGGGGAGGCGCGTGCCTCCCCGATGACAAAGTGAAAGAGCTGTCGAATTTCGACAGCTCTTGAGTCGGGGCTCAGCCTGCGGTCGAGCGGCGCCGCGCCACCACCAGGTAGCCCAAGCTCTCGGTGGGATCCTTCACGACGTGCTCGAGCACGCGGGCGGTGGCGGCGGTCAGGAGCATCGCGGGTACGACCAGGGGCAGCGCCGCCAGGTTGGGTCCCGAGCGGGTGGTGGCTTCGTGGGGCAACTTGCCGACCAGCTGGCCCAGGGCCTGGAGGCGCGCCACTCGGAAAGCGAGGTAGCTGTTGACCTTGTGCGCGATCAGGCTCGGGAGCGAGCCGTAGGGCTGCATGGTCTCGATCTCGAAACCCGCTCGTTCACACAGCAGTCGGAGCCCGTGGGGGGAGAATCGGAAGTAGTCGTGGGGCGCTTCGTGAATGCGAAACGAGAAGGGCGCGGTCATGATCAAGACTCCCCCCACCCTTCAGCACTCGACCGATCTCCTTCACCACCGTCGCCGGGTCCTCGGTGTGCTCCAGCACGTCGATGTTGATGGCCGTGTCGAAGCTCGCGTCGGGAAAGGGCAGCGTCACGCCGTCGTAGTAGAGATCGGGTTTTCTCTCACGATGCGCGGCGTCGGTGAGCTCGAACGCCGTCCCGTATTCGACCCCGACGTGCTCGTCGACGTAAGGCGCGAACAGCTCCAGGTAGGGCTTTTCGCCGCAGCCAACGTCGATCAGGCGGCCGTGGGCCAGCGGCGCCACGGGCGGCAGCACTCGCCGCTGCCAGGTCAAGTGCATGTCGACGAAGTCGGCCGGAAGGCGCGCCAGCCGCAGCAGGTGTTGGGTCACGGCGGGCATCGGTGTGTGCCGGGATACTGGCACTTTCACCCCGGCCTTGGAAGCGTCGGCGTCACCAACTCTTGAGCCACTGCGGCACGTGGCACTTGACCAATCTATTGGGCCCGACGCCGCCGATGAAGTCGCACATGTCCACCTGCCAATAGTGGAACAGGCTCGCCGCGAGCCAGACGGCCAGCAGCAGCGGACGTCGCTGCAACGCCGCCGCGATGGCAAAGAACACGAGCAGCGCCATCAGCGTGTAGCGATTGAGCCCGGCGAAGGCGATGCCGGAGGAGCCCAAGAGGCTGATCGCCATGCAGAAGCCCGCTTGAGCGTAGAAGAAGACCTGCTCGGGCAAGAGCACGCCGCGCATCGCGCGCCGGTGACCCAGCAAAAAGCCGATGGTCACCAGCAGCACGACCACGCCCTCGTGCAGGGGGTGGTCGATGGCCCGCAAGATCCAGAGCAGCTTGGGCGTGAGCGCGGTCAGCGGATCCGCGGAATGCGCGTAGGCCTGAGAGTGCGCGTTGGAGTAGAGCAGCGGATCGCCGAAGCGCCACCAGTGATAGCCCATCATGCTCATCACGCCCCAGCCCGAGACCGGCAAGGCCACGATGCGGGAAAACCAGTCCCAGATGCCCTTGGGGCGGAGCACGAACAACGAGACGAAGACGGTCAGCGCGAACGCGAGGCCCGTACTCGCGGCGTTGATCCTCAAGCCGGTGGCGGCGCCAGCGAAGATGGCGCCCAGCAGCCACCAGCGTCGGCGCAGCGCCAAGAACGCACAGAGCGTGAAGAGCAACGCCGGCGGCTCGGTCAGGATGGCCACCAGCGTGTAGCCCGTCGAGAACGCGTTGAAGAGCAGGAAGGCGAGCCAGGTCACCCGCAGACCGAAGATCTCGACCACGGATCGCCCGGTCCAGATGAACAAGAAGAGGAAGCTGCAGAGCAGCGAGACCGCGAAGAGCGAGTAGTCGATGGGCCACCCAGTCGCCCACATCATGGCTTTGCCGAGCAGGCCGTACCCCGGATAGAAGGTGATGTCGCAGCGCGTGAAGATGGGGCGCAGATCGGTGCCAGCCAGCGAACCCGACGGGCACTGCGAGTAGCCTCGCATCGCGATGGACATGTAGTGGGCCGCGTCCCAGCGCGACACCACCAGCCGATCCCAGTTGGTCGGCCGGTGCTGCGTCACTTCCTCGAGGGCGGGGGCCTCGCCGGGCGCAGAGTTGAAGGGCAAGCCGTACCGACTCTGCGCCATGTGCGCGAAGGCCCCGAGGTGCACCGCGAGCACGAGGGCCGCAACCAGCAGCCGGAAGGGGATCGACTGGACGACGCGCTTCCAGCCCGGGAACCGAAGCATCGCGGCGTTCTTACACCGCCGGCGCCGCTACGTCTAACGCCGCGAGAGACTCCGGAACACCATCGTCGGCATCTGCGGATGGTTGTGCAGCATCCCGACGGACTGCCAGCGATCGCCGCGCGATCGGGCCAGGGCGGCCTCGCCGCTCGCGGCTGGCAGGGCAAGCCAGCGCGCGCCCTCCGCTTCCGCGTGGTCCACCGGGGCTTGCCCCACGTACTTCAGCCGATTCGAGTAGCTGCGGTTGTGCAGCGCCGATGCAAAATCGAGGTTGCCGCTCCATACCACCAGATCCCCGCGGCCCAGCTCGCTGTCGCGAGCGAGGACGGTCCGCTTCACGAAGAGCGGCGACTCGGCTTCGCGCTCCAACGAAGTGCTCCTGAGGCGGGCCACGGCCTCGCCCCACTTCACTCCCCAGCCCGGCTCCGCCCAGAACCACATCAGCACGTTGGCGACCAGCACCGCCGCCGCTGCGCCGACTCGCGAGAGTTCGGCCTTGGGTGTCAGAGCGCCCGCCGCTGCCGCGAACACCATCAGCATCGCGATTCCATGCAGGTTGTAGCGCGCGCCCCAGAGCGCCGGAGACTTCCACAGCGTGAACGCGGCGATGGCGCCGACGGCAGCCAGCAGCAAGGTGCCGCGCTCTTCGTCCGTCAGCGCTCGGCGCTCGCGGGCTTTGGCCACCAATGCCAGACCCGAACGCCAGAGCGTCGTCAGTGCGCCCAGAGCAGCCAGCGGCAGGAGCAGCACACCGGTGGCGATGCCGTAACCGCTCGCGCGGGTATCGACGTAGTCGCGCCCGGGTACGGGCACCGCAAACAGGTTGGCAATGACGTCGCCCTTCTCGCTGACCATCACCGTGACGGTCGAAACGGCGCCGGGGAAATTCAGGCCTCCGACCTTCACCGTGACGGGCCAGAAGGGATTGTCGTAGCGCAAGTAGCTCATGAGGTAGCTGACCCCCCCCACGGCCACCACCAAGAGCCCGGCGAGGGCGATGACCCCAAGGGTCTTGCCGAGCTCGCGGCGCCCGCTCCGCACCACGAGCACCAGCACCGCGAGCAACGCCAGGGGCGGCACCGAAAGCAACGCCATGCCCTTGGTGCCCAGCGCGAGACCGAAGCAGAGCGCCGCCACGACCGCGCGCCGACGACAGAGCTTTGGATCGGAGGCGAAGTAGAAGGCCGCCAGATTGAAGGCCGCGAAGGCGTTGTCGACGTAGGTCGAACGCATTTGCAGCCTCACCCCCGGCAGCACCACGATGGCCGCCGCCCACACCAGCGCCGCCACCCGGCTCGAGGGGCTGACCCGGAGCACGAACAGATAGGTCGTGAGCGCCAGCGGGATCGCCGCGATCACGCTGGGCAGCTCGAGCCACGTGCGGCCGGTGTAGATCGCGAAGAAGAGCGAGAGCATCTCCGAGTTGCGCGGGTAGCCGTTGGCCTGCTGAAACAGCGGAGCGATGCCCAGGCTCGGCAGCTCGATGGGAGCGTAGCCGTGCTGCTGGATGGCGTAGCCCACCATCAGGTCGTGGTACCAAACCCCGTCCCAGCTGTCGGAGGGACAGAGGTAGGTCAACAGCGTGGCCCAGGCGATGGCGGCGACGAGCACGGCGGCCGCCATGACGACGAGGGGCCCGGCCTCGCGGAGCTCGCGCGCGAGGGGCACGACTCGGGCAACGCTCTGCCCGAGCGCCCGGGCGCTGCTCAGCCAGCGGCCGGCCAGGGTCTCGCCGTCCCGCGTGAGCGCAACGATCACAACCGCCAGGACCGCGACCGCGGCGAAGAGCGTGGTCGGCCACAGCGCACCGGCCACGCCGAGGCCATGGATGCCAAGCAGCAGCAGCGCCGCGCCCCCGAGCATGGTGGCGAGCAGGTGCTCCGCGCCGCTCTCGACCCTGGCCCAGCGCGCCAGCGACGACGCGGAAACTGCCGCGATGGCGACCAAGAGAAGCACGACGGCGTGGCCCAGGACGAGCATCGGCCGCCCCGTCGTACCGCAGCTGGGCTGGCGGCGCGAGATTGACGACTACTGCGCGGCGAGCACGACGTCGTGGTCCCGGGGCTGGCCCAAGCTGCTGGGCTGAGTGCCCGCCACGACCTCGTAGGTCGGGCCCGCGCCGCAGGCGACGGTCTTCTGATTGGCTGCGCCCTGGCGCTGACAGCTCGGCGGCAGCGCGCCGTCGTTGACCGTGCCCTTGACGGGAGATTTCGCGTTGACGACAAATCCCAGGGTCCGCGGGAAGGTGACCGCAACGCTGCCCGACGCGCTCGAGACGCGACCGCCCCGACTGCCTGGGTTCACCGCCGCGAGCCGCAGCGTGATGGCGGGGTTGGGGCCATCGTGGCTCTGATCGAGGTTCGTGAGGTTCACCTCGTCGCTGACGTCGAACACGCTGACGCCGGCGCCGCATTGCACGGTGGTGCTTCGCACAGTCGGCGCGCCCTGGATGAAGCACGCGCCCAGCGACGACTGGTTGGTGACCGCGAGCGCGGTGGCCCGGCCCACGGCCTGGACCTTGACGTCGAAGTTGTTGATGGGTCCGCCGCCCTTGTTCACGATGGTGATCGGTCCATCGAACTGATCGGGAACCCGCACGACCACGTTCGCACCCAGACCGTTGCTCCCGCCCTCGCGCCCGACCGTGACCGCGTTGCCGGTGGCCGAGGTTCTCAGGTTCTGGGCGAGCTGCTGATCGGCCAGGACCTTCTCGTCGTGACCTGCGTAGGCGAAGGGGAAGAACTGCACCTCGAGCTTGCCGCTGGTGCTGCGTTGGAGCTCGACGTTGCCGTACAGGACATCGACCACCAACGGTGAGCCCGGGGCCCGATCGAAGGCCTGCGGAGCGCTGGGCGGTCCATCGTAGCGCACGAGGCTCTTGGCCGAACAGCGCGTGCCGCTGGCGTCCTCGATGCAGGTGACGGAGCAGGCCGTGCCGAGCAGAGCAACGAAGGCGGTGATGAACGAAAGCTCGAGAGCGCGCATGAAGTTCCCTTTCACGATCAAGCGGCCAGCCGATGCCAGTGCTTCGACGACCTTGCCCCGGTCCAGATTCAGAGCCCGAGCGCTCAGTCTCGCGTGGCGATGAAGATCCTGAGCACGTACCAGAACATCAGCGCCACCGACGCAAAGAGTTCGAGCGCCGCGGCGACGTAGCGGTCTTCGGGGAAGTGGTGGATGACGTTGGAGGTGTCGTAAAGGATGGCGACGCCGGCGAAGCCGACCATCAACACGCTGAAGAAGGTCCCGAGCTGGAAGCTGAACACCACGCCGGCGACGATGGCGACCACGGCCACTATTCCGCCCCAGAGCAGCAGGCCGCGCAGGAACGAGAAGTCTTTGCGGGTGACGAAGGCGACGGCGGTGAGACCTGCGAAGCCGAGCATGGTCACGAGCGCCGCGCTCTGGATGGCTCCGGGCGCCACGGCGTCGGCGATGACCAACAGCGGCACGAAGATGATGGCCTGGACGCCGACCATCGCCAGCAGCGCCGCGTACTGCGCGGGCTTGGACAGCGAACGGTGGGCGACGTGGCTCGCGCCCCAGCTGACCACCATGAAGCCGCCCAGCACCAGGAGCCAGCTGGTGCCCATCATGGCCTGCGCGATCACGCCGGCGAGGCCCGACATGAACAGACCGACCTCGATGGCCGCGAAGAGCAGGATGGCGGCGAAGAGATGGTTGTAGGTGCGGACGATGAACTTGGCGCGCGCTTCAACGGGGTTCGCCGCGGCCCGCCCTCTGGCGAACGTGGCTGCGTATTGTTGATTCATGGTTTCGCGGGCAAGATAAGGCAGACGCCCCCCCTGCGCCAGGGATCAGGGCCCACGGACGCGATTCGTCGACGCGCGGGAAATATTCCGTGAGCGCCCGGGGTTAGGCGCTCTCACTTTACGATGGTCGCGCAGCCGACCTGGATCTCCACCTTGGCGTTGGAGGACTTCTGCACGTCCGAGCACACGGCACCGATCAGCACGACCTGGCCGGTCGCGTCGTAATCCCAGCAGGGCGACCCCAGGCAGTGGTCGTTGGGATCGCTCCGTTGCGGCACCGTCGTGGTCTTGCCATCGAGGGTGACCACTACGTTGACCTTCTTCTTGTCGAGAGTCTTGCCGGCGCCCGGATCGGGAAGTTGGTAGACGCAGCCGAGCACCGCTCCACGGATCTTGACGATGGAGTCGGCGAGGGCCTGGGCGTTGAAGGTCCCCTTGGTGAGATCGTAGTGGCATTCGAGGGCGGGATCGCCCTGGCTCTGCTGATAGGTGCCATCGCAGCCGGCGGGGACCAGGTCCGGTGCGCCCGCCTTGGCGAAGGCCGAGAGCGCTCGCCGCATGTAATAGGGCGGGGCCTCGGAATCGGTGGGCTTGGTGTCGGACCCCGGCACGCCGATCACCAGCGTGCGCGTGGGCTTGGTCGGATCCTTGTAGGCGGCGTCGAGCATGCTCACCACGTTGTCCGGGTGCTCCCAGTCTTCGCAACCGATCGAGTCCAAATAGGCAGGACGCTTCGGGTTGGAAAGCGACGTACAGGTGAAGCCGCCGTCGGAGATCAAGAGCACGACGCGGAGCGCACCGGCCGGCATCGAATACGCGCCAACGCCCGCGATCGCGGCTTTGAGCGCGTCGTAGCCCGGCGTCGCGGTTCCATTGGGTTGGTTGCTCGCGAGCCAGTTGTAGATCTGTTGGCGGACTCCCGGTGCGTTGCTCTTGGCAGAGCCGGTGTCTGCGATGGGAACCTGCGCCAGCGCCGACACCCCGCACGAAACCGAGAGGCCGAAGACGCACGCCGGTCCGGGCACGTCGCCCGCGGGATAGAGCAGCATGCCCAGCGCGAGGTTGTCGAAGCCCGCGGTGTCGATGGCCTGGACGATCGCGAGCTGCGCGGCGGTCCACTTGCCCGCCTGCGCCATGCTGGTGCTCTTGTCGAGCACCACGAGCATCGCCAGCGGGGCCTGCTTGGCCTCGACTTGTAGCTCGGCGCAGGCGTCTCCGGCCGGGCCATCGCTGGGCCCGCTGTCGATGAACCCGCCGGTATTGCCGATGCCTCCGCCGCCAGTTCCGCCGGTAGTGCCGCCAGACCCGCCGGCGCCAGCACCGCCGCCGCCGCCGCCGCCGCTCGATGCCGAGCACCCTCCCGCGAGGCCCCAAGCCAGGGACGAAAACGCCAGCGCCGCTCCAAGAAGCCGAGATTGCATGATTTCCCTCGCCGCCGAGCGTACCACGCCGGCCGCAAAGCCAGCGCGACGCCCGGCCGGCTGCAATTTTCGCGCGACGGAGCACTGAACAATCGCGCTATTGGGCCGCGGTGCGCGCTTTGTGGTCCGCTGTGCGGATTCGAACGCGCTCGAGCTCAGGAGGTCGCATGTCCATTCGCCGCACTTCGTATCTCGGTTGGGTAGTAGTGAGCGCGTTCGCGCTTGCTTCAGGTTGCGGCGGGGACGACGGAGCCGATGGCAAGCCGGGCAAGAACGGCGCCGACGGCGCGACGGGATTGCCTGGTGAGCCCGGCGCCGACGGCTCCGTCGGTGAGCCCGGACCCGCGGGCGAGGCGGGGCCCCCGGGCCCGCCCCGGCAAGGGTACTTGGCGCTCGAGCCCACCGGAATCGTTGGCGTCGTGAAAGACACCGCCGACAAGCCCGTGGTCGGCGCGACGGTGTACCTCGTGCCGAGCGCCGACATCCCCACGGCGCTGCTCGAACCGAAAGACATCGCCGTCGAGAAGACGAGCGCCATCGACGAACCCCTCGAGGATCCCATCGCGGCCAAGGGCGCGTCGTACCCGCAGGCCGTCACTGATCCCGACGGCGTCTACCGCGTCGCCACCGTCCCGCCCGGCAGCTACTTCGTCACGGTCGTGCCCGCCAAGACGGACGACGCGCACTTGCCCGGCGGCAGCATGTGCCGCACTGCGTCGGCATCGACCGCGCTCGTCGGCAAGCAGTGGAACATCGACCTCTCGACCAAGCCCAGCGCCAAGGCCGAGTACGTGGGCACCAGCGTGTGCCTGAGCTGTCACGGCATGAACCACCAGAAGCAGACCTTGCACGCGCTGGGACTGAAGGTGATGGGACAGACGGGCGGTCTGCAGGACTACAGCCGCTTCCCCGAGTGGACCAAGCCCATCGACACCAAGTTCAGCGCCTCTGGGACGATGCTCTTCGTCTACGCTTACAACGGCAACGCGACCTCCCCGGACTGGAAGGTATCGGAGACGAACCCGGGCACTGGCGTGAGCTTCACGATGAAGCTCTACTCCAGCGCAGGCAAGTACTACGTCGACCTGACCAACGTGGCGGGGACCGCGGCGACCAAGACCTACGAAGCGCGAATCAGCTACGGCGGCGGGCTCTACAAGCAGCGCTACATGACCAAGATCGGCGCGAGCTGGTACATCATCCCGCTCCAGTACAACTTCGAGGGACTCACGGCCGAGGCGACTTCGCCTTCGTCGCGCTGGGTCTGGCAGCACTACAACGCGCAGAACTGGTACGACGAGGCGGGCAAGGCCCTCAAAGAGCCGACCAAGACCAAGTCCTTCGACAACAACTGCGCCGGCTGTCACATGACGGGCTTCAAGCTGACCGGCGACGCCACGAGCGGCTGGACTGCCCACGGCGTGCCCGACGACAAGGGCGAGATGGACTTCGACGGGGACGGCAAGCTCGAGCAGCTGAACATGGGCTGTGAGACCTGCCACGGCCCGGGCTCGGAGCACTGGGAGTGGGCCGGCCAAGGCCGCGCCATCGTGAGCCCCTACCTGCTCACGCCCGAGCGCGAGGTCGCAATCTGCACGCAGTGCCACAGCCGGCCTCTCGGTGTTGGCGGCGGAGCCACCGAGACTCCCATGAACGCCAGCGGCCGAATGCCGGTGGCGGGCATCTCACGCGCCGACTTCTTGGCGAATCATGTGTCGAAGTTCGACGACGGCATGTGGGACACCGTCAAGGGTGACGGCAAACACTCCAAGAAGCACCACCAACAGGTCACTGACTTCCTGCGCTCGGGCAAGTACCGAAACGACACGCACCTGATCACCTGCTCGTCGTGTCACGACTCCCACGGCAAGACTCAACAGAAGCACCAACTGCGCGGCGCGGAAGACAACACCGCCACCGGCGAGGGTTTCTGCATGAGCTGCCACGGCGCGACCTTCCCCGCGGGGGCGACCTTCACCGACCGCATGCGCGCTCACTACAAACTCTACGGCGTGCCCGACGTGGCGAAGCCGAATACGACCTGCGTCCAGTGCCACATGCCGAAGACCGCGAAGTCCGGCGCCGGCAGGGTTGGGCTCACCGCCGGCGGCACCACCTACTACCACGGCGACATTTCGTCCCACGTCTTCGACGTGCCTAAGAAGGCCGCCATCGCCACCAAGGCGTCCGACATGATGCCGATCCCCTACACCGATGCCTGCGCGCTCTGCCACCCGATGCCCCAGTAGCGGGTGGCGATGGGGACCGGCGTCGCTTCGGCGAGGGGCGGCAGCCGGCTCTCAGTCGTGGTCTTCGTCCGGGTCCGCGGTCACGGTCGGCGGCCGGACGGAGGTCGGCGCCCCGGGCCGGGTTGCCATCTCGACCAATACCCCGAGTCCAAAACACGCGACGCCGAGGGCGCCCAAGACGTGCCCGACGCTCATGGCCGCGATGACCGCGACTGGCTTGGGAACCAAGAATCGAAGCGCACATCACCAACAGCGCTGCGAGCACGAGGTAACAGGCTGTGCGGAGCAGCAAGCGCTGCGGCAGCCGGGCAACCGTGGACCGGATGCTCACGGAGCGCCTCCGGACGCAGCCGGCGCCGCGGAGCCGACCGGCGCCGCGCTGTTCGCGGCCGAGTGGGCTGCCTTCACGTCGTTCGGCTTGGGCGCCTTCTTGCCGAACTTGCTGAAGGGATGGGCGAAGCCGTGACAGCCACCGCTGGTGCAGCTCACTCGGTTGTTCGCGAGCTCGGTCTCGAGCGATTGATGATCGGCGATGCTCTTGAAGTGTACGAGCGTGCCGGAGTGGCACTGCCGGCAGTTCAAATTGTCGTAGGGTTTGTAGAGGTCGATCTCGTCAACGGCTGCTTCGAGCGACTTGTCCTTGTATCCGCCGAAGTAGTAGTGCCAGACGTGCTTCATGCCGTTCATCTTGGTCAACGGATAACCGAGCATCCCGTAGTCGGCGTGGCAGACGTAGCAGTTGCGATCACCGAAAAACGGATTTCGCGCATGCCGCGCGGCCAGCGACATGCTCTCCGGCTGCTCCGAGTTCCAGGTGTGTCTCTGCATCACGTGGCACGAGCCGCAAAACCTGCGCTCGGTCGTCTCTTGCATCCCGATGGTGGTGGAGCTCACCGCCACCGCCGCCGGCAGCGCGCCGACTCCGAACAAGAGCGTGAGCTTGGTCCTGAGAAAGAGCGGTGGCTCTTTGACCAAGTACCAGATGACGATGGCGGCGGACGCAGCTGCGGCCACCAAACAGAACCAACCGGCGGGGGTGACGTGTGACAGCACGGTGCCACGTCCTCTTTGTCATCTCGGCTCGCGTGAGGCAATCTATCGTGCGCGTCATGACCTCGAATCGCCCCAAGGCACGCGCAGACCTTGCACGTCGCGGGCTCGTCGCCGTCTTGGCGACGATCGTCGGTCTGCTGCTCGCAGCCTGCGGCGATGAAGGCCCAGCCACCAACGCGGGCGTGAGGATCCCGGTCGAATGGGCCGACGCTCGGAAGGTGCGCAGCCACGAGACCCACGTCGGCAAGCGCAAGATCGAGTGCAGCAAGTGCCACGAGCTCGATCAGGGTGTGCTCGGCCCGGTCCCTCAGGAGCGATGCACGGAGTGCCACCAAGGCGAAGCCGAGATCGTGCACGGCGCCGAGAACGCCCGCAAGCTCCATGGCCCGACCGCGGGCGCGAGCTGCCTGGACTGCCACGCCTTCAGTCAGAAGCCCGAGCTCGACCCGAAGGCGGCCCCGGGGGCCTGGGATTGTCAGCGCTGCCACAGCGAGCACCCCGAAGGCGACGTTCCGGCGGTGGTCGTGCACCGCTCTCAGGCGTGCCAGACCTGTCATCAGCCCCACGCAAAGCCGCCCGTCGAACAGACGAGCTGCCCGACCTGCCACAGCGGTGTGAACGCCACCCACGCCACCGAAGGCAAGTCGCCGGAGCAGGTATGCACCACCTGCCACGCCTCGCAGCACGCGCCGGGCAAGGCCGCCAACCTCAGCTGCGCCGGTTGCCACGCCGAGCAGAAACCCATCGTGCCGGCGACCGCGCTCTTCGTCGAAGGACACGAGAAATGCACCGGGTGTCATCGGCCCCACGACTTCCGTCCCGAAAACGTGGTGAGCTGCCGTTCGTGTCACGAAGACCGACCGGTCTTGGGCGGCGGGCGCATCGCGGCCCATGCTCAATGCAACTCGTGTCATCGCCCGCATGACGTGAAGGCCGATCCCAGCGGCGCGTGTGTCGCTTGTCACGGCGCGGGCAAGACGGACCACCCTCGAGCAAAGGGCAAGGCGTCGGCCTGCACCTCGTGCCACGATCCGCACCCCGGCAACGCCGCCGCTGCCCGACCGCGACCCTGCTCGAGCTGCCACACGGACGCGGCTGGCGACAAGGGATTCCACGCCAAGACAGTGCCCTGCGTGGGCTGCCACACACCTCACCAGTTTGGGTTGGCCAAGGACAACACGGCCACTTGCGCGCGCTGCCACGGACAAGAGGTGACCCTGGCGGCCCAGAGCAAAGGCCACCGCAAGTGTGGCGAGTGCCACGCTGGCCTTCCGCACAAACCCTTCGCAGTGCAGACCTGCAAGACCTGCCACGAGCGGCAAGCGGCTCAGGTCAATCGGGGGCACGCCGGCTGTCAACGCTGCCACGATCCCCACAGCGCGGGCGTACAGAAGCGCTGCGACAGCTGCCACGCCAAGGAACACCAGAGCGCCCCCGGCGGACACAAGCAGTGCTCGACGTGCCATGAACCACACACGGGCCAGACGACTCCGGGGGGTTGCGCTCGCTGCCACCAGGCCGCAGAAAAGACTCCTCACGCCCGGGTCGATGGCGGCTGCGCCAAGTGCCACCGCGCCCACGGCCCCGGCGGGGTCGCCAAGCCTCCAAGTTGCACCGCTTGCCACCAGACCAATACGCTCGCCGGGCTGCACCTCGATCCCAACCACCGGGAATGCATCAAGTGCCATACCGGCCACGGGGACGATCGACCCGAACGCGCCGCGTGCGCTGCGTGTCACACCAACCTACAGAAGCATCATCCCGAAGCGAATCGCTGCAGCGGCTGCCACCTGTTCAAAGCCGGAGACTGAGAAAGGTCCGTTCCAAATGAAGATGGGTTACTTGCTCGGTGGGGTCATCGTTGCGGCCGGCGTCGTGGCCATGTTTGGCGGCAGCTTCAGCCGCGAGCGTCCGCGGGCCGAGCCAATGGCATCGAGCGCGCCTCCCCTGCCGTCCCCCACGGCGGAGTCGCCGGCAGCCGGACTGGTCGAAGGGGCCGCCCTCGAGGTCCACGACGTCCCGGGATACACCTACATCCGGGTCGGTGAAGCGGGTTCGGAAGGGACGTGGACCGCGGTCGCGACGGCCGGCGTGAAGGTGGGCGAGCGGGTGAGCGTGCGCTCCGAGACCGTCATGAACAACTTCGAGAGCAAGACGCTGAAGCGAAGCTTCGACAGCATCCACTTTGGCTCGTTGGCAACCGGCGAGAGCGCCGGCGCATTGCCCCCCGGACACGCGCCAACCGCCGGCGCATTGCCCCCCGGACACGCGCCAACCGCCGGCGCATTGCCCCCCGGGCACCCTCCGTCTGCCGCGAGCGCCGGGCCGAGCGCCGTCGGCCCGGTCGGCAAGGCGACGGGACCGAACGCGCGCACCATCGCCGAGGTCTTCGCTGAAAAGCAGGCCCTCTCCGCCAAGAAGATCCGCGTGCGCGGCCGAGTGGTCAAGGTGACCAGCGGTATCTTGGGCAAGAACTTCCTGCACCTGCAGGACGGCACGGGCAGCGAGCAGACGAAGGACCACGACTTGACGGTGACCACCGCAGAGGAGGTCGCGCGCGACCAGACGGTCACCTTCGAAGGGACCCTGGTGCTCGACAAAGATCTCGGCGCCGGATACCGCTACGACGCTCTGCTCGAAGACGCAGTGGTCGTGAAATAGCCCGCCTCGGTCAGGGCACGACAGTGGTCACGACGCCGTCGACGTGGGTGTTCGGGAACAGGAACTTCAGGGTCGAGTCCACGTTCTTGTGACAGAACCAACACGCGGTCGACGAGGTGTGCGGCGCCGGCGGCGGCAGCGCGTGGCAGCCATCGCATCCGGTCTGGGAACCATCGACGACCGTCCACTTGGGCGAGGTGTGTTTGCCCCCCGAGGGAGCGCCGCCGGGAAAGCTAGCTCCGTGGCAATAGCTCTTCTGGCAGCTTCCGAAGACGTAGCCGGGCTCGGCGCCGGCCGTCTTCGCGACTCCCCCGAAGAGGACCTCCGCGGAGCCCTGGCTGTCGAGATGACCTGGATCGGCCACTGCGGCGGGCACGACATGACACTCCGCACAAGGCACCGCGCGAGCCCGACCGGTGCCGGCCACGTGGGCCTGGTGCGCGCCGACGCCGGGTGACGTGGTCGATGAGTTTCCGGCCAGGTCGCTGGGCGGGGCATCGTTGATGCCACCGTGGCACCCGTTGCAGGTGACCGGCACGACCGCATCGACGATGCCGTCGATGTGCTTGTTGCGGTCCTTGATGCTCACGTGATCGTCGCCGACGACGTCCCCGTGACAGCGCGCGCAGGCCGCCATCTGAACATGGGGCGCTGGCGGCGGGCTGCCGTGACACCCGGTGCAGGGCAAGCGACCTGCGTCGCTGGTCCATTCTGCCGATGGCCCGGGCGCCGATGGCGAGTGACACCACGAGTCGCTACAGCGGCGCGTCTGCCGATCCCAGCTGGGCTTTCGTTGCTGAGCCTGGGAAACACCGGAGAAGCTCAGCTCCGCCGGCAGGTCGGAGTCAGTGTGACCAGATGCGTCGAGCTTGGCGGGGACCTGATGGCACTCCGCGCATGCCACCGGGCGGCTTGCGGCTCCGCCCGAGAGGTGAACCCGGTGGGCCCCAACTCCGAGTGACGTCACGCTGGTGTTGCCAGCGAGATCTCGGGGCGGAGCGGGATCGCCGCTGCTGCCATGACAAGCGTCGCAGCCGAACTCGCCGAGATCGACCTTGCCGTTGACGTGCAGTGCGGCGTCGACGAAGCCGTCTTCACCGATCACGTCGCCGTGGCAGCTGTGACAGCTCGCGCTCTGGGGATGCGGCGCCGGGGGCGGAAGCCCGTGGCAGCTGCCGCAAGCCGCGTCGGAGGGGCGCGGCGCGGTCCATTTGATATCCGCGGCGCGGTGACAGTACGAATCGCTGCAACCGCCGCTGACCGCGTCGTAAGTCGGCGCCCTGCCGCCCTGTTTGGCCAGCGCTCCGAATACCAACTCAGCGGGGAGCGCGTCGTCGGCGTGCCCTTGGTCGCCGGTGAACTTTGGCACGACGTGACACTCGGCGCAGGCGACAGGGCCGTGGGTCGCGCCAGCGCGCAGGTGAATTTCGTGCGCGCCAACGCCCGCACGCTGCGGATCGGAGCTGCCCGACAGGTCCCGCGGCGGCGCGGCGCGCTCGAGCACGCTGCCGGGGCGCGAGGCGTCTCCGTGACAGGAGGTGCAGGCCAATCCGCGAGCACCGTCCGCCGCCCCGCGCTCGCTTTGGCAGCCCGGAAAGAGCGCGGCACCCAGCAAGCCGACACCCCCGAAGAGCAGCGACCACTTCGCGTCAATTCGCATGGCAGTACCTGCACATGGTGGAGGACTCGGAGCGGGCGCTCTTCCATCCCTTGGGATGCGGATTGCCGCCGTAGGCGCCGACCTTGTGGCAGCGGATGCAGTTGGTCGCCGGCCCTTGGTCGTGACAGCCCGCGCAGCTCAAGATGTCGCGGCGGGCGTCACGACCGTGCGCGCTGGGGCTGCCGGTGATCCAGCCGCCCGGATGGGGGTTGCGAGAGTTGATCCCCCCGCCGCTCACGCCACGCTCCAAGTGGCAACCATCACAGCTCGCGGGCGTGTGGCAGCGGGCGCAGGTGGCGGGCTGCGACTTCGCTTCTATGGAGTGACGAGACAAGAAGTTGCCGCGGTGAACGAAGTTGCGCTCGATGGCCTCGGGGCGGCGTTTCTCGACGGAGAGGTCCTGGGTCACGTCGTGGCAGTCGTCGCACTGTTGCTGCGTGTGGCACTGCTGACAGAGCTTCTGCTGCTGGCGCGCCGCTTGACCGTGATTGCGTTGGAAGCCCGCATCGTGCTTCGCGAAGGTCTGAGGGAGGAGCCGCTCGACGTCCTTGCGCAGGTGGCACGGCGCGCACTCGGCCCGGTCCCACTGCTGGCGATGCTCGTGACAGTCGAAGCAGCTTTCCATCACGGGAAATAGCGGCGATCGGGCCTCGGTGGCTCCGGCGTGACAGGGCACGCACTGTCCCTTGACCTCGCGCATGGCCAGGTGCTTTTCGTGGTTGAAGCGGATGGTGTAGGCCAGCGGCTGCGGGACCTCGGTCGGCGGGGTCACGGACAGTTTCTCGGTCGACTGGTGGCAGCGCGAGCAGAGCTGCTTCTCGGGGAAGGGCCGCTTTGGCGTCGTCGCGAGGCGGTGGCAGCTGTTGCAGCTCAGGCACTCCGGGAGACCGGGGCCACCGCAGCTGATCTCCGAGACGTGCTGCGCGTGGGGAAAGCGGACCGGCCCCGGTTCGGCGCAGGCCGCCACGAGGGCGGTAGCGCAGGCAATGAGCAGCAGCGAGGCCCTCATTCGAGCCCTCCTGATGCGTAGCGTAGGCGGAGCTGAGTCTGGGCGTCGGCGGCTGCGTAGGGAGTATGCGCAAATGACGCTCCCCAGAGCGCCGACACGCGACGGGTGAATACCCACTCGATCGTCCCAGCGTAGACGCTCGAGGTCTCGTAGCCGGCGATGGGCTCGTCGTAGCGGTAGTGATAGGCCTCGATGGTGGTGCGGAACCTCGAATCGATGCGCTGTCGCCAAGCGTTGCGCATCGACACGTAGCCGTTGTCCAGAGCGCTCACCCGAGACATCGAGAGCATGACCAGCGTGCCGTCGCCGCGTCCGGGGGCAATGCGCGCTCCGATCTCGCTGCGCTGGCCCACATCTTCACTGTCGTGGATCTGGACGAAGCCAGAGCCGGTGAGCGTGAGCTCGCGCCAGACCTTCCAGCGAGCGCTCCCGCCGACCTCTCCATAGGCCTCCGTCGAGAATGCGCTGAGCACGCTCTGCCGCGAGAGAAACAGCGCCGGCTCGGCGTGAAGTACCTCGAGTTCGAGCTCGAGGGCGGACAGCGGTGCGAAGTTCCCCCAGAGTCGCGCGTCAGCGACCCGCCTGGCGTCGAGTTCCATCACTGCGGCCCCGCCCAACGAGAGCTTCTGCGACGCCTGGAAGCGTGAGTCGGTGGCCAGGCTCCGATGCGCGAGCCCGCCGCTCTCCCGCGCTTCGTGGATCGATGCTCCGAAGTCGAAGCTGCGCGAGTCGTAGAAGGCGCGGCCACCGACGACCCAGTGCTCCGCACGATCGGGCTCGGGCAGCGCTGCGGGATCACGCCACAGGGATTCCGCAGCGGAACCCAGCTGGTGATACCCGGGGCGCGCGGCCCAGCGCGGCAATACGGTGAACCCGCCGTAGCCTTCCATCCCGAAACCAATGGGCAGCTGACCGCCGACGGCGACACCGTCGAAGCGTGCATAGCGCGCAGCGCCGCCCGCCACGTGTTGCCGCCCGAGACGGAACCATGCAGGTCCAATGCGCTGGCGCACGCTGGCGTGCTGCACCTCACCGTCGAAGCGGCGGCCCGCGCCGGCCTCACCAAAGGTCGCGCTCCCCCAGGCGTCGAGCTCGACGTCCAAGCTTCGCTTCTGCCAGGGTGCGTCGAGGTCGCGCGCAGTGACAGACACGTACTCGACGATGGGCGCCGCCGTCTCTTCGGTGACCACTGCGCCGTAGGGTCCCGGCAAGAGCGCGCGTTGGTACAGGCGGAAGTGCGTCTCGGTGCGCGCCGAGATCTCGGGCGCCTGGGAGCTGTCGTCACCGGGCTCTGCGAGCGCCACCGATGACGCAGCAACGCACGTGGCTAGCAGGTAGCCTCCCGCCGAGCGCCGCACTCCGATCACGGCGTCATCCTCCCTCGCCGGAGGCCGGAATGCGCGTGAAAGAATTGCGCGATGACGGCGATCAGCAGGACGGACACGAGCAAGAAACCGCCGCCGAACCCGACGCGGGGATCGAGCACGAGTCGAAGGGCGCGACGCAGAAGTAGTCGGCGAGGCACGAGCAGGCCAGCGCCGAGCACTGGAGGGAAGGCATCACACACCGATACTGCGCAGTCCAGGATGAGTACTCGGCGCAGAAGCCCTTCGTGCACTTGGAGCAGTCGCTGACCGTGGCGCAGCTCAGGATCGGCACGCAGGGCCCCCAGCAAGCGTCTTTGACCGAGGGCACCTCGCCCTTCGCGCAATTGGGGATCATGGACTTGCAGGTCACCGTGCTCGGATCACAGTCGACAGCAGCTGCTCCGCCAGTGCCTCCCGTCGCGCCAGCACCGCCGGTCGCGCCAGTGCCGCCCGTCGCGCCAGTGCCGCCCGTCGCGCCAGTGCCGCCCGTCGCGCCGCCGCCACCCGTCGCGCCGCTGCCACCCGTCGCGCCGCTGCCACCCGTCGCGCCGCTGCCACCCGTCGCGCCGCTGCCACCCGTTCCCCCGGACCCGTCGTCCGACGACTCGCCGCCGCACGCGGTACACCCGACGACCGCAACCAACAGCCAAGCTCGCTTCATGCTGAAAGCGAGTCTACTCGGACCCCGCCTGGAAGGTCGAGGATGCCCATGGTAGGCAGGCCCCATGAAGCGCTTCATCGGGCTGGCATTGCTTGGGTTCACGGCGTTTGCGGGCTGTGGCGGATCGTCCACGGAGGGCGGAGGCACGAACGCGGCGCCCGTCGCCAAGGAGAAATTCGCCGGCGAGCTGGCAAAGGCTGTCTGCACGAACATCGGACCGTGCTGCCAGCAGGCGGGGTACACGCACGACGCCGTCAAGTGCACTGCGTCGCTGGAAGGCTTGTACCAGAACATGGTCGCCGGCAACGTGCTGTACGACGCACAGAAGGGCGGCAATTGCATCGCCTACGCCGCAGGCGCCATGAAGAACTGTGACGACGATCCCGCCCCGGGCCCCTGCGAGAGCGTGGCCACCGGCACGGTCCCCGATGGCGGCAAGTGTGCTGCGAGCGCCGAGTGCATTGGGCCACCGGGGGGCGACGCGTACTGCAACGACGGCGTCTGCGTGCAAACTCCGCGAGGCAAACTGGGCGATGGCTGCTCCGGGACGTGCACGGAGGCGGGCAGCTCGACCTCGTGCAGCGGTGGCAGCGGAGGCGCGAGCGGCGGCAACGCGCTGTGCTACACCAACGATGGCTTCGTCTGCGGCTCCGAGGGCAAGTGTGCCCCTCTCGCCCCGATTGGCGAGGCGTGCACGGAGGGCGGCTGCGTGGCAACGGCCTACTGCCAGTATCCAAGTGAGAAGTGCGTGAGCCGAGTCGCAGTCGGCGGCGCCTGCGAGATCAGCAATGAATGCGCCGAGGGCGCCTATTGCACCGCGGGCAAGTGCGCCACCACGAAGCTCGACGGAGCCGCTTGCGAGGAGTGGGAGGAGTGCGCGTCCGGTAAATGCGAAGCGGCCAAGTGCGGGTCCTCCGGCATGGTCTCGTCCCAAATCTGCTCCGGCAGCACGAGCAAGTGACTGAGTACCCGACGGAGCATCTTCGATGACGCTCGCAGAGTCTTCAATTCGACGGGTCGGCATCGTATTTGCGGGGGGACCGGCGCCCGGGGCCAACTCCGTCATCGCCGCGGCCACCATGGCCTTTCGCCGCAACGGCCGCGAAGTCGTGGGCTTCATGAACGGCTACTCGGGACTGCAGGACTACGACGCCGAGCAGCGCCCGCTGGTGGAGGGCACGGACTACTTCGTATTCCAGGACCACCACCTGCGCGGGCTCAGAAACGCCCGCGGCATCCTGGTCGGCACTTCCCGCGCGAACCCCGGCAAGGCAGTGCGTTCGCGAGCGGATCTCGCCGATCCGGTCAAGACCGCGCCGCTGTCGCGCGTGCACCGCGGGCTCAGGTCCCTGGGCGTCGATGCCTTGGTGTCCATTGGCGGCGACGACACGCTCAAGACCGCGAACCTGCTCTTCGAGTACCAGCACCAGCTGCCGGAAGGCGAAAAGCGCGTTCACATCGTGCACGTGCCCAAGACCATCGACAACGATTACCGCGGGATCGATTTTACCTTCGGTTTCTTCACCGCGGTGGACTTCATGGGCAAAGAGCTGCTCAACCTCCGCGCCGATGCCATGGCGACCAAGAGCTACTTCGTGATCGAGACCATGGGCCGCAAGACGGGTTGGCTCGCCTACGGGGTCGCCATCGCCGGCGAGGCCCACATGGTCGTGGGCGTGGAAGACGTCGAGGGACCGCTCGGGGTCGAAGAAGAAGTGACCGATGCCTCGGGCACCACACGAAGAGAGACGCGGCTCTCCCTCGATGCGCTCTGCGACCGCATTGTGGACCTGATCTTGACCCGTGCGAAGCGCGGCAAACACTACGGGACCATCGTCTTGGCCGAGGGCCTGGCCGAGATCCTGCCTCAGTCTTTTCTGAGGGGCGTGCCGCGGGACGAGCACGGGCACGTCTCGCTGGGCAAGGTGGACATCGGCAAGCTCGTGGCCGAGCTCGCGGCCAAGCGCTTCCGCGAACGCACCGGCCGCGACAAGCGGCTCACGGGAGTTCAGCTCGGTTACGCCTCTCGCTGCGCGGCGCCCCACGCCTTCGACGTGATGCTGGGCAGTCAGCTGGGCCTGGGCGCCTACCGCGGTTTGGTGGACGAAGGGCTCGACGGGCACATGGTCAGCGTGAGCGGTCAGCTCGACCTTCAGTTCGTCCCGTTCCGAGAGCTGGTCGATCCCGAGTCCCTGATCGCTGGGGTGCGCTACCTGCGGGCCAGCAGCGACTTTCATCGACTCGCCCGCCAGCTCGAGACGCGGATCGAGCCGCAGCCTCGCGATTGATGCCCCAGCGCGGGGGCTCTCGGCCTAGCGGTCGATGACCGCGAGCGCGCCCCGAGCGCGGTGCTCGACGCTCTTCAGGTCACCGACGCTGGCGGGAACGAGCAGCCAGCCTCCGTTCAAATGATCGTAGGGCGTGTACCAGCCCTGGGTGCTGAAGGACCCGCGTTCGCCAGTCCGAGCCGTCACCTCCACCTGCCGACCGCTCGGCAAGCCGGAGAGCTCAATCTGCTGCCACTCGGCCTCGCCGAGGCCGTCCTCGGCGATCAGCCAGTAGGGCTGGGGCGTCGCGATGACGCTGGCCAGGTTCACGTTCTGTCCGCGCGCCGACAGCTTCTCGTAGTTGTAGCCCGAGATGAACTGGTTCTTGCAGTAGCTCATGATGTCGGTCGCCACCGCGGGGTCGTGCATCTGACCACTGGTGATGTCGTAGGCCCAGTCGCCGATGGACCCCTTCGGGTGCGGGAAGCTCTGATCGATGCTCGACGGATCGAGGCCGAAGCCACAGTTTGCGTGGCCGCGCCCGTGGGCGTGGCCCAGCTCGTGAGCGGCCGTGTCCTGAGCCACCTCCGGATAGCCCACGCCGAGCGCCAAGCGCAACGACACGTTGCCAACGTCCGGCGGGTCATTGTTGAGCAGCGTCACGCCGAGCTGGCAGCTTGGATTGCAGAACTGACCCAGGGTCGCGGTCGGCATGAACACCGCGTACAGGTAGACGTCCGGCGGGATGCCCTCGGCGTTCCGGAGGCCGTAGAGCTTGATCCCGACCGATTGCCAACCTTCGCCCTTTGAGCCGATGGCGGTGGTCCAAGGCACCGGATCGTGCACCGAGACCTCGACGTTCGACACCGGATAGAGCGCGAGCAAGCGCTTGCGATAACGCTCCACCTCCTCCGGCGAGGTGTCTGGCAAGCGGCCGGAGCCGTCCGCTTGGTACGCAAAGGGCACGAGCATGACGCGCAGCGTGTTCTGCTTCCCCGCCACCGCGACCTTCTGCCCGAAGCGTGCGTTCGGATTGTCAGCGCGCCCGCCGGCAGGCTGCGAGAGCGTCAGCTCGTAGCCAAACTCGTCGCCGATGCGGCCGCCCGGGATTTGGAAGTTGAGGGTGCTTTGCAGATCGCCTTCGCTGTAGTTCGGTGCGAGCGGCGCAACGACCTCGAGGGCTGGCTGCCCGTCGAGCAGATCCAGCTTCGCCGTGACCGGCTGCCCGTCGTACTCCGGCCCCATGGCGTGAAAGACCCGGAACAACGCGTCGCGTCCGGCGACGATGGGCACTCCCTGCCCTGGCGTGCCGCCCACCATCAGCGTTCGCTTCGGTCCCTGATACAGCGCCAAGCCGTCGAACCAAACACCGGGTGCGCCGATGGTCGATGCGCCAGCGGGCTTGCCGTCCCCGTCGTCGGAACCACAGCCGCTGCCCAAGAGCAGCCATCCACCAAGCGCCAAGACGACCGCACGCTTCATGCGTCGCACATGCCACGAGGCCGCTAGGGCGACAAGCGCGTCTCAGGGGTGCCCACGAACGCTCAGTCACGAGCCGTTGCGCCGACTGCTGAAGCTTCGCCGACTCTTGTCTTGCCGCGGGAGGCGCTTCGGAGAACAATCACCGGTGATGGGCGGTTTGTCTCGAATGCTCGGGCTCGGGTGCGTGATCGCGCTCGTGGTCGGCTGCGGCGGCAGCGAGTTCTCCGCCGACGGCGAGACCGGAGGCAGCGACGCGGGAGCAGACTCCTCCGGCAGCGGCGGCTCCGGCGGCTCGGACGCGGAGGCCGGCACCGGCGGCAGCGTGGACTCCGGTCCAGACGCGCCCGCGAACAAATGCACGAGCGAGCTCTTCCAGCAGACCTGTCAGAGCCCGCTCATCACCACCGGCAACGCGACCTGCGATCAGTGCGGACGAGACAACTGCTGCTCTCAGACGAACACCTGCCTCGCGGACCAGAGCTGCGCGCAGCAGCTGCGCTGCTACCTCGAGAGTTGCCTCGGGCAGAGCGCTTTCGGCTGCGTGCCGGGCCAGTGCCCGGCCTGCCTGGCCTCCACGCAGATCTTTTTAGGCGTGTCGACGTGCCTTCAGACCAACTGCAGCCCGGTGTGCCCGATGCTGATTCCGTGACCCACCTTGACGTCGCGCCGCCGGCTGGACACCGTCGCGCGGACATGACCTCGAGCGACGAGCCACGGGTGCTCAGCTGGCCGCCGGCCGAGCCCGGGGATCGCGATCGGTTGATCGCGGACGTGTCGCGTCACTCAGCGATCCGAGTCCCGGGCTTCGCGTCGTGGCACGAGTGCCACGGGTGGACGCGCGCGGTGTACGCGGCCCGCGAGCGCTGGACCGCGGCCTTCGAGGGCGAGCAACACTCGCTCGGGCGCGCCTGGTACACGCACCTCGAGGAAGACCGCTCAGACGAGTACTTCGCCGAAGCCGCGGCTTCGAACGCGCTGGTCGAGGCGACGCTGCCCGGCGTGCAGCAGCGCATGATCGGCGCGGTCCAGGCCCTGGGCGGGGGTCGCGCCGTGCAGCGAGCCGATTGGTGCGGGCCCGGCGTGCACGTCTTTCCGAGCGGCGACGTGGTCGCGCACCGCGGCGGGATCGTGCACTTCGACACCGAAGGGCTGAGCGAGGAGCAGGCGCGGGAGCGGAGGCCGGCGCTGTCGCTGTTGTTGATGTTGCAGGCTCCCCAGCGTGGCGGGGGCATCGCGCTCTGGGACGTGCACTACTCCGGCGCCGACGAGGCCACCGACGAGGAGCTGGACCACCCCTGCGAGGTGGTCGAGTACCGCGTGGGAGAGCTGTGTGTATTCGACAGCTACCGGCTGCACCAGATCCAGCCCTTCGGCGGCCGACGCGATCGCATCAGCGTCACGGCCCACGCCGCCGAGGTCGAGCCGGGGCTGTGGGAGGTCTGGTTCTGAGCCGCGGCTCAGGCGATGGGCCTCAGATATTCGAATTTGGGCTGGGCCAAGTCCTGCGGAGTGAGCGCGAAGCCGTCGTCGCCGGGGATCAGATAGACGACGTCGCCTTGCACGTCCCCAAAGTCGATGGAGGCCGCCGCCTGCACGATGTAGCCGAACACGTCGCGACGCCAGAGGCTCTCTTGCTGGATGTTGCAGCGCTGGGCAATCGCCTGATCGGTCGGCGAGCCGTGCACCATCAAGAACGCCATGGTGAAGGTCAGGTATCGCGGCGGACCGTCGTAGGCGGGTCCAGGGCGCGCTCCCTCTTCGGTGACCATGCCTTGCGTCCACATTTCGAAGTCGGCAACGGCCTTGTCGTGGTCGGGCCAGTAGTCCCAACAGCCTCGCTCGACGGCAGCAAAGTTCGCGCCGATGTGCTGCACCGCTTGGTAGTAGAGCTGCCGCTTCTGGATCGGCGACTGCATCGAGGGCTGCGAGCGGATCAGGTGGTGCAGCGCCTGACGAAAAGGATCGTTCGGGTGAGTGTGCGCGGCAATCTCCACCGCGAAGAGCGAGTTGCTCATCAGCCCCACCCCGATCCGCTCGAGCGACCAAAGGAGCCGCTGCGTCCGCCCGTGCGCACACCGCTGCTGCGGCCGGTGCCGTAGCGCGTGCCGAGCACGATCCCCGTGCCCGCTGCGACTGCCACGCCGACGGTTCCGACGGCGACCTTGGCGGTCTTGCTCATCGACCCCGTGCCGTCGGCGCTCGCGCTCGTGCCCGAGGTGCTCGATCCGAAGGCCGTGGCCCTCGCTGCGGGCGACCAACTCCGGTGCGACGACGAACGGCGGCTGGTCCCGAGCTTCGGGCTTCGCGCGGTCGTGCCAGCGTCCCAGCCGTAATCCGACCAGAAGCCGTCCGACGATCCGGTGTCGCCGCCATAGTAGTAGGGCGGCCAGTCCCCGGCCTGCTCGAGCGCCTGTTTGTCGGCGGGCGGGAGGCTGGGGTTGCCGGCGCTGAAGTCCGATGCGGCGACCATCTTCACGTCGATGCCGGCCTTCTCGTACTCCACGAAGTCCTGGTTCAAATCGTCGAGCTCCGCCGCGTCGGCGCCGCCGGGCACCACGTAAAGCAGGCGCTTCACACCCAGCTGCTTGAACCCCGCGGGCGGCGGCAGTTTGGCGACGTAGCGGTTGTCGAACTGGCGCGTCTCGTCGGCGTAGGGGCTGAGGCGTTTGCGATCGAGCACCATCAGTGGGAGCGCGGTCAGCGTGCGCCGTTTCTGCGCTTTGGCGAACAATGGCTGGTAGTAGGCCGCCGCGGCCAGGGTCAGGTGCGCGGGCACGACGCCGCGCGGATGCGGCCAGTTGTCGAAGGTCGCCACCGGCTCGAATCGCTCGGCCATGCCGGCGGCCATGGCCACGGACTCGGGCCCCGGCAAGTCGACCAGCACCGCGGTGTCGGGCGTGGCCTTCTCGAAGAGCGCGGCCAGAGCTCGACCGCGTTTGTAGGCGACGTCCATCGCCGCGGTGAACACCGGCGTCAGCACGTTCGCGAGCGGCGTGGTGGGCGACTCCCCCTCGATGGGCGTCTTCGGCATCGCGGTTGGCGCTTCGAAGAGCGTGGGCCAGTAGTAGGGTCGCAGATCGCCCTTCACCGGCATCAGCTCGTTGCGCAAGCGTGCGAGGGCGCCGCGATCGAAGGGCGTCTTCTGCGCTCCATCGAAGACCAGGTTCTCGGTGACGGCGCCGAAGTTCCAGCCGTAGTTGCGCTGTGCCTGGAGCGACGCTTGATCGATGGTCTTGAATTCGACCTCGTCGTCGCTGGCGGCGCCGCAGATGGCCAGTGCGCTGCCAATCAGGGCGATGGCACCAACGGCGGTCGCGAGCCCGATCATGCCAGCGAGGGCGGATCGGCGCGGCATGGCCACCGCCGCCTGCTCAACCAAGCCCTCTTGCCACCACTTGGCACCGACGATGCCCGGTTTCTCGACGCGATACGCTTCTTTGAATGACGGGTCGTTCGGATTCACGAGGCTCCTCGGGTCGGCGCGGGGTGGCTCTCTCGGAGTCGATCAAAGAACTCCGGCTGAAACACCCCGTCCACTCGGATCGAATATCTGAAAAACGGCGCGGCTTCTACCCCGTGGTAGTCGCTGTCGTTGAACCAAAACGCGCGCCGCTCGACCTGGACCTTCTGTGTGCGCTCCTCGTCCCAGAGAAACAAGCGCTTGTTGCCTCCGGGGCAGAAGCTGACGAAGTGGTCCACCTCGGCCTTTTGCAGCGGATCGCCGTCCAGGTGAACGGTGCCATGGTCGTGGGCGCAGAGGCCCATGATGTTGCAGCGCCCGATCTGGATGAAAGGCAGGCTCTTCACGAAGGCGACGGTCTTGGGGAAGAAGGTGCGCGCCTCACGCGTGAAGGCCTTGCCCGCCGCGCTGCTCTTCTCGTCCCAATAGTGATTCGGGATCATCTCGTAATAGACCTTCCACGGAAAGTAGACGCCGTGGCGGTACTCGAGCCAGAGCTGTTGCCGACGCGAGAGCGTGCAAGGGCGCTCTTCGCCGAAGTCGAGGGTGTCTTCTTCGCGGGCGCCGATCGGATCGTCCGCGAGCGACGCGAAGACGGCGCGCTCGGTGGCGGAGAGCTCGCTGAGCACGCTGCCGTAATCCCCGAGACCTTCCTCGGCGCGCGAAGCCGGCATGATGCCCATCGAACGGTGGCTGCCGCCCGTGTACGCAGCGGGCACCTGCGCGAGCCCGAGGCAGACCTCTGCGTGGATGGCTTCGAGCTCGGACAAATCCAAGTGCGGCTCGAGATCGATGAAGGGGTGGCCCCAGATGCCGTGTATCACCGCGCGGCCACGCTATCCCGAGAGCGTAGCGTGCTCAAAGTCTTTCGACTGCGCTAGGCTCGCGCCCTCCCGCATGAGCGAACCGAGCTACGACGACTTTGCCGCCCAAGTGGTCGAGTCAGGCATCGTCACTGACCCGTGGATCCGAGGCAAACCGCGGCTCGCCGAGCGACCGCTGATCCTCTCGCCGCGGGAGCGGGACGCGCTGTACCGCGCCTCGGAGCAGGTCGCCGGCGTCTACAACGACGTCTGCTGCATGTGCGCGGACGACCCGGCTCTGCTCGACACCTTCTTTCAGCTCACGGAATTCCAGAAGGCGATGTGGGAGTCCTCGCGACCGACGTGGCACGGCATCGCCCGCGCCGACGTATTCTCGACCGACGAGGGCTTCGCCTTCGCCGAGCTGAACAGCGACACGCCAACCGGCGAAGCCGAGGCGATCATCCTGAACCGGGTCGTGCACCCGAGCCACCCCGAGACCGATGATCCAAACGCCACCCTCGAGGCGACCTATTGCGAGATGGTCGAGGGCCTGGCGCGCTACACGCTGGGCGCGGAGCACGCCCGCGTCGCCGGCATCGTGTACCCCACGGAGTTCACCGAGGACCTCGGCGTGATCCGACTCTTCAAACGCTGGTTCGAGGATCGCGGCTGGGAGGTGGTGCTCGGGTCGCCCTACAACCTGACGCTCGACAGCGAAGGACGCGCGTGCCTGTTCGACGTGCCCTTCAGCGTCATGCTCCGCCACTACAAGACGGACTGGTGGGGCGAGCGGCTAACCGCCTGGGACGACGAGAACCTCCCGGACACGGAGCCTCTGCGCGAACCCCTGGGGATCGCCATTGCCGCCTCCCTGGCCGGCAAGCTCTGCGTCGTGAACCCCTTCGGCGCCGTGCTGCCCCAGAACAAGCGAGCCATGGCCTTGATGTGGGAGCACATCCACCGCTTTGGACCCGCGGCGCAGAACGTCATTCGCCAGTTCATTCCGGCGACCTTCCGCCTGGAGACGATGGCGGAAGCAGCCCTGGTCGCCGAGAAGGACGAGTGGGTGCTGAAGAGCGACTACGGCGCCGAAGGCGAAGAGGTGATCATCGGCAAGCTGTCCACGGCCGACGATTGGAACAAGTGCTTGCTGCATGCTCGCCCCGGCCACTGGGTCGCTCAACGATACTTCGAAGCCCGCGCCAACGAGAACGGAGACGTGGTCAACTACGGGGTCTATCTGGTGGCCGGCTGCGCCGCGGGCATCTACTCGCGCACGCACAAGGGCGCGACGACGGACGAAGCCATGAGCGTCGCGACCTTGGTCCGGCGCGACGCGTAGCTTCGCTCACCTCGCCCGCGCCTCGCGGCTCAGCTTGTTCACGAACGCGGGGTCGAGCTTGCCATCCACGCGGATCGAGTAGCGAAACCACGGATCGGCCTCGACGCCGTGGTAGTCCATGTCGTTGAACCAGTACACGCGCGGGGTCACGAAGGTCTGCTGCTCGCCCTCTGGATCGACCAAGAAGAAGCGTTTGTCGCCCCGCGGACAGACGTTGATGCACTGCGCGACGGAGACGCTGCTGCCCGGCTCGCTGTCGCGGTGCACGGTGGCGTGATCGTTGGGCGAGAGGCCGAAGAGCACGCAACGACCGATCTCGGTGAAGGGCAGCGACTTCACGAAAGCCACGGTCTTGGGAAAGTGGCGCAGCGCCTCGGGGTTCCACTCCTTGCCCCGCCCGTTCTGGTTGTCGTCCCAGCTGAAGTTCTCGAGCAGGTGGAAGACCACCTTCCACGGAAAGTAGACGCCGAACCGGTACTCGAGCCAGCGCGCTTGCTTCCGAGAGAGCGGGTGCTCGGTTTCATCCCCGAACTGGTACTGCATCAGCTTGTCAGCCTCGAAGAGGCTCGGATCGTCGGCGAGTGAGACCAGCTTTTCGCGCTCTTCGCGGGTCATGCGCTCGATGACCCAGCCCAGATCTTCGTAGGGGTCGTCGAGCACCCAGGGCGCGGCCACCTCCATCCACTTCAGGCTGCCGCCGGTGTAGCCGACCTCGACCTCGGCCAGGCCCGCGCAGATCTCGTCGTCGAGCTCCGAGAGCAACCCGAGGTCCACGTGGGGCTCGAGATCGAGGAATGGCTGACCGAAGACACCCCAGAGTTGGCTCATACGTCGATGTGCTCCAAGTAGAAGCGGGCGATGCGCCCGTCGAAGGCGTGCGTTCCGTCTTCGCTCGTGGCAAAGCGGCCGCGGTCAAAGCCCCGGGAGGCGATTCCGATCTGTTGACTCTCGCAGATCTCCCGGTCTTCGCGGTTGGTGACGTCCCAGAACTCGTAGACGTCGCTGGGGTCGAAGCCGTCGCTGAAGGCGCCCGGGTGAAACAGGATGTCGGCGGTCACCCGGCTGCGGTCGGGGGCGAGGGGCCAGATGCGGTAGGTCAGCAGGTAGTCCGGCTGCACGCTCAAGAGCAGGTTCGGAAAGCAGAAGTAGTCGTAGACCCGACGCCGATCGAGGTCACTGCTCCCACCGAGCAAGGGACGACCGTGTCGCTGACCGTCGAGCGAGACGGTCTCGGCCTCGTCGACCAGCTCCATCGTGCCGCCGAGCCACGCTCCGTCGGAGATGAAGCTCGACGATCGCTCGAAGGGCGTCCAACGCTCGAGCATCGGATGCACGCTGCGGAAGTGATGTGACTCCTGGAAGTTCTCGATCAGGAGCTTCCAGTTGGCAGCGACCTCGTGCTCGACGCGCCGCCCGAGGCGGAGCTGAGCCAGGTGCAGCCGCCCGAGGTGCTCGGGAGCCGGAGCGAGCGCGGCGGCCAAGGGCGGCGCGTCGGCGGCTAGATTGACGAACACCAAGCCCTGCCACTCCTCGACCCGGACCGGCGAGAGGCCTCGATCGGCGAGCCGAAAATCTTCGAGGCCGCGGGTTCCCGGCGCGGAGGAGAGCCGGCCCGTGAGCTCGTATCGCCAAGCGTGGTACGGACAAACAAACGCGTCGGTGCGGCCCGCGCGCTCGTGACAGACCAGCGCCCCGCGATGCCGACACACGTTGTAGTGCGCGTGGAGTCGGAGGTCGGCGCCGCGCGCGACCAGGATGCCTTCGGGAGTGACGGGCGCCTTCACGAAGGACCCCGGCGCCTCGACTTCCGAACCGTGGCACACAGCGAGCCACGCGCGATCGAAGAGCTGCACGCGTTCGAGGGCGAACACCGACGGATCGGCGTAGGCCGCCTTGGGCAGGGGCTCGGCCCTCGCGACGGGCGCGAGCACCGAACGCAGCTCGGAAGCCGTAAACGGCAGAGGGGGCACGGCTCGCAGCCAGCATCGTCCGCGTGCCGAACGGGGTCAAGGGCGCGACCAAACGGGGTTTCGACACAACCGTTGCGCGCCCGGACACGACACGTTCATGATGCCGCTCTATGGGGCCGACTCCGGTCGAGCGGGACATTCCGTGGTTGGATCATCGATTTTGGGTCCTGGTTGCCGTTGTCTTCGTCGCCCTCGGCGCCTGGTTCTTCTCGGCGTTGCGCGGCCCGCTCAGGGGCAATCCCGGTGTCGTGCCCGCACTCGCGATAGACGGCGCAGCGACGGGGTTTCCGGGCGGGACCGTGCGCTTCCGGATCCATGCGCGCCGTCCCTGGCGGACGCGGTCGAGCGGAAGATCAGCGTCAAGCCCGACGGGCTGCCGGTGGAGCACGTCGAGAGCGGCACTCTGGGCAAGGCCACTCGACTCGTGGTGACGGTGCCCAGGGACGCGATCGCCGGTGGCAACCTGCTGACGCTGAAGCTGTATGGGGGGGTGCTCAGTCAGCTCGCGGAGTCGCTCGACGGCGTGCTTCGGCGACCGTACGGCTGCTTCGAGCAGACCTCGTCGACGACCTATCCGAACGTGCTCGTGCTCGACTTCCTCCGGCGCTCCAACCTGCAGAGTCCCGAGGTCGAGAAGAAGGCCCGCGCCTACATCGACGAGGGGTATCAACGCCTGCTCACCTTCGAGGTCGAAGGCGGCGGGTTCAGCTGGTTTGGGAGAGCAACGGGCGACGTCGTCCTCAGCGCCTATGGGCTGCTCGAATTCTCCGACATGGCCAAGGTCAGGCCCGTGGACGAGCAGCTCATCGAGCGAACTCGCCGCTTCTTGTTGGCAGGCCAACGCGACGACGGCAGCTGGGCCACCTCCAGCCAGGGTGGGTCTTCGGCCGTGTCCGCGTCCCGCTCGAGCCTGCTCGCCACCACGGCGTACGTGGCCTGGGCGCTCGCCGAGTCGGGAATCAAGGACGAGCGTCTCGTGCGTGCGCTAGCCAAGCTGGAAAGCGACGACTCCACCACGGATGCGTACGAACTCGCGCTCTTTGGCAACGCCCTGTCGAGCGGCGGTCATCGCGACGCCGCGTCGAAGATCGCGGCGCGGCTGGCGACCCTCGTGGAGCGAAAAGACGGAAAGGCCCATTGGAAGTCCGGGCGAGAGGGCGTGATGTTCAGCTACGGTGAATCCCTCCAGGTCGAGGTCACGGCCCTCGTCGCCCATCTCTTGTCGAAGCTCGATCTAGAGCCTGAACTTCGCGTCGAGGCGCACGCTTGGCTGCTCTCGCGCCGCGACGCATCCGGCGCTTGGGCCAGCGCTTCAGCCAGCGTCGCGGCGTTGCGCGCTCTGCTCGATGGGGCGAAGCATGTCGAATCGGGGGACCAGCTCGTCAAGGTGCGCGTGAACGGAGTTCCCTCCGCGGAGCTCAGCTTGAACGCGGGCAATCGTGACGTTCACCAGTTGCTCGGGTTGACCGAGCACGTCCGGTCCGGCGAAAACGTCGTGGAGTTCGAAGGCGCCGCCAGCGCCGACCACTCGTACCAGCTCGCTTTCGTTCATCATCTGCCGTGGACCGGAGCAGGACGAGCGGGCGAGAGCGACGCTGTCTCGCTTCGGGTCGGCTACTCCCCTGCCAGCGTATCAGTCGGCCAGACCCTGGAGTGCCGGGTGGAACTGGGCTGGAAGCGCAACAACGCCATGAACATGCCGACCCTCGAGATCGGCATTCCGCCGGGCTTCGAGCTACAGACGAGCGATCTCGAAAAACTGGTCAGCGACGGCACGCTGCGGCGCTATCAACCCACGTCGAGCGGGGTCGTCGTCTACTTGGATCGCCTTCCCGCGGCCACGAGCAAGCGCTTCGCCTTCCGTCTGCGCGCAGTGATGCGGGTCAGCGCACTGGCGCCGCCGTCGGTCGCTTATGCGTACTACGAGCCCGAAGCACGTGCGGAGACGGGACCGGCGCGGGTGAGTGCGCGGTAGGCCAGCAAGCCGCCCGTGATGGCGGCGACCAGCTCGCAGCTCGGAAGCCGAAAACGGCAGCACGGCTCGCGGCCAGCATCGTCCGCGTGCCGAACGGGGTCAAGGGCGCCACCGGGGCCGTGATAGGCTCGGACCCGCCATGCAACCCGATAGCCCGCTCTACCGCCTCGCGTTCGCGCTCGGCGCGACGCTCGTGCTCCTGCTGCTGTTCCAGCTCGGCCTCCGCATTCTGTCCCCGAAACAGACAGTCAAGGCGGATCTCGAACAGGGCAACGCGGCCCGCGCGATGCTGCACGGCGGCGACGTGTTCGGCATCTTCTTGATCGCGGCGAACATCGCCACGGGCAGCATGGAAGAGAAGAGTTGGAAGGCCGACCTCCTCTGGGTGACGGCCTTCGGCGTCGCGGCCCTCGTGCTCTACCTCGTGACCTCGCGCTTGGGCGTGCGCCTGCTGCTCAAGTCGCGCATGAACGCTGAGATCGAGGCGGGCAACATCGCCGCGGGCATCGCCGGCGGAGCGCACTCCCTGGCCACCGGCATCATCGTGGCTCGGGCGGTCGCCGGCAGCGACCTCAAGACCTTGGGCTTGTCGCTGGTGTTCTTCGCGATCGCCCAGGTCACGCTCCACATCTTGGTGCTCTTGTTCCGGATGCTCACCAAGTACGACGACTCGGCTGAAATACAGAACGGCAACGTCGCGGCGGCGCTCAGCTACGCTGGCCTCACGGTGGCCGTCGCCGTCATCGTCGGCCAGGCCGTCGAAGGCACCTTCACCGGTTGGGGTGACTCGATGCTGGCGTATGGCAAGGCGCTCTCCTGGGGCGCGGGCCTCTACGTGGTTCGCCAACTCATCGTCCAGACCATCCTGCTCGGATCGTTTTCGCTCCGCGGGGGAACCCTCGACACCGAGATCGCTCGCGACAAGAACGTGGGCATGGGCGCCATCGAAGCCATGGCCTACGTGGCGACCGCGCTGGTGATCTTGCGGATCGGCTGACAAGCGTCGCGGGAACTCAGGCCCGAGGATACGAGCCGAAGACCTTGAGCCAGCTGGTCTTCTGCCGCACCTGCGCCAGGGCTTCGGCCACGACCGCGTCGCCGCGGTGCCCTTCGAAGTCGAGCAGAAACACGTAGATGCCCAGCGCATCGCGAGCGGGGCGCGACTCGATCTTGCTGAGGTTGATCCCTCTCGAAGCCAAATCGCTCAAAACGTCGACCAGCGTGCCGGGCCGGTCGTGAGCGGTCTTGAAGGCCAGGCTGGTCTTGTCGCACCCGCTGGGCGCCGCGTCGGTCCCAGCGACGATCACGAAGCGCGTGACGTTGCCTGCTCGATCCTGCACGCCGCTCGCAAGGACCTCTGCCGAAAAACGCTGGGCCGCGCGCGACGATCCAATGGCAGCGGCAGCGTCCGTCTCAAGCGCGCGTTCAACGCCAGCCACGGTGGAGAGCGTGGCTTCGACCCGCGCCGCGGGCAGCTCACGCTCGAGGTACTTGCGGCATTGGGCGAGGGCCTGGGGGTGCGAGTAGACCACTTGGATCGCGTCCCGAGGTGTGCCCGCCCGCGTGATCAGGCAATGCCCGACGGGCACGATGACCTCGCCGGTGATGGCGAGGTCGGTGTCGTGGATCAAGAGGTCGAGCGTCTCGCTCACGGAGCCCTCGATGCTGTTCTCCATGGCCAGGACCCCGGCGTGCGCCGCGCCCTCGGTCACCGCCGCCACGACGCCAGCGTGACTCGACACCGGCAGGTACTCGGCGTCGGGCGCCCACGCAAACGCGGCGCTCTCGCCGAAGGTTCCCGCCGGTCCGAGGTGAGCTAGACGCATGCCGCTCTTCGCTTACCCCAAGAGCGACGGCAAGCGCTACCCCGGCTCAGCTCCCGAAGGTGAAGGTGCCGACCGCGACGAGCCGCCACGGAAGCGCCAGCCCCTCGCGCTCGCCGTCTTCGTTCTTGCCCGGGCTGGTGCAGGTCTCGTTGCCGCCGGGGTCCTGACAGACCTTGTTGGCGACGTGCAGGTAAGCGCCGAACTGCGGGCCGATGCGGAACAGCTTCGAGACCTGAAACTCGGCGCCGATGGCCAGCGGATAGACGATGCCGGGCGCGCTGTAGGTGTAGGTCGCGTTCTTGTTCGATGCCTCGGCGGTCACCGTGCCAAATCCGATCCCGGCTTGCAGGTACGGATTGATGGTGCCGGGGTCGAACCAGTACCAACGCGCGAACGCGGCGAAGTAGGTCGAGCCGAACTTCACGTCGGTCGCGTCGTCTTGCAGCTGACCCTTCCACGAGTCGCGTACCTTGAAGCTCCAGGCGGCGAGCTCGAGCCCCACCGACCAGTGATCGTGGAAGCGCCATCCGCCCCCGAGAGCAAAGGCTGCGCCTCCGTCGACGGGGCAGTCGCTGTCGGGCTTCTTGTTGTCGCAGACCGCGCTGCCAAAGCCGAGCAGCAGGTGCAGCTCGACGGGTTCGCGGGTGGCGCGGCTCGATTCGGGCGGCGGCGCCTCCGGCGGGAGCGGGGGCGGCGCGGTCGCCGGCGCCGAGGGATGGAAGCCCGGTTGTGCCGGCGGGGGCGGCGGGGTCGCGTCGGGCTGGGGCGCGGCCTCGGGCTGTGCCTGCGCGTGCCCGGTGACGACGAGAACGGCGACGACCCATCCAGCACGCGTGAGAATCATTCCGCCAGCTGAGCAGCTTTCGTACCAGTGCGGGAAGTCCAAGAAATGGTGCCGGTGCGCGCGACGAGCGTGAACGCGGCGCTACGCGCCCAGAGTGAACTCGCCGGCGGGCGTCAATTCAGCCGCGACGACGACGGAGCAGCGGGACGCCCAGCAGGGCGAAGAGCGCCCAAGCGCCGCCCGACCGCGGCCGCGGCCCGACGGCGCACGAGGTCCCGAGGTCGTCGGCGTCCGAGTCGTGCGCGGCCTTCGGTCCAGGCTTCGCGCCGGGTTTCCCGCCCACACCGCCGCCACCACCCCAGCCCTGCTCGTCTGGCGTGGGCAAGGACACAGCAGCTCCCGGTGCGGGCATCGGGGCGTCGATCATCTCGACCTTGCCCGTGCTGTCTTTGACCAGGACGGGGCGCGACCTGAGCTTGGGTCCTTCAAGCAGCGCCTTCACCTCGGCAGCGGGGACCTTCTTCACAGCGTCGAAGGAGAGCGCCCAGGTTCCCATCACTTCGGGGCTCGGGACGTGACGACGCCACTCGCCGTCGACGATCCACACCTCAGGGGAACCGTCGTCGGCTTGCACCAGCTGGGGCGCTTCGGGCCAGGCATCCGCCGGGTCGAGCGTCGCGATCTGCTGGTCGGTCAGCGGCAGCGCGTCCCAGAACAGGTCGAGCTTCCAGGCATCGAGGCTGGTCGGATCCACCACATGGCGCCGCACACCCTTGGGCACGGTCGCGGTGCAATTGATGTTCTTTGGGCTGCCGGTCAGGGCCGCGTTGGTGCCGCCCGCGGTGTCGATGCCGTAAGCGTGAACCGCGTGCGCCTTGCCGTCGAAGAGGGAGAGCGGCGGGAGGATGTCGAAGGCGTGATTGCACGATCCGAGGGCCGTGCACAGGTCGTCACGTTTGACGTTGGCCGTCAGTGGGACGCCCGGGGCGGCCGAGCCCGGCGGCCCGCCGAAGTAGAGGTGAACGTCGATGGCCTTGGTCTTCGCGTCAGGGTCTTGGGCCCAGCCACGAATGGCGTCGCAGCTCACTTCATCGACGTGCCCCGTCGGCGCTTGGTTGCAGGCGTCGCCTTCATCCACTTTGCCGTCGCAGTCGTCGTCCTTGCCGTTGCAGACCTCGGTCTTGGGCGTGCACGCGCCGTTGACGACCAGATCCATGTAGTGATTCCAGTTCCAACCGCTGCCCGGATCGGTGTGGTCCGAGCAGTCCGGCGCCTCACCGTGACCCATGATGTGCTTGCGATCCTTGGGGATCCCGTACTGATCGCAGAGCCAGCCCGTGAGCTTGGCCGACGCCTTGTACATGGCCTCGGTGTACCACTTGCCGGGATCGGCGACGTAACCCTCGTGCTCGATGCCGATGGTGTTGGTGTTGAAACAACCGTCGTGCCACGCGACGTCGGCGTCGTCGACCATCTGGGTGACCTGTCCGTCGCTGGAGCGAATGACGTAGTGCGCCGACACGTTGGACGTCGAGTTCTTGAACCACGAGATGGCGCCCGCGTAGCTGCCCTGCGTAGTGTGAATGATGACGTAGTTGATCTGCGCGGCGCCGCGTGACGCGTTGGTGTAGTTGCCCGAGTAGGCAGGGCTCCAAATCGCACCGGGGAAGCCCAGTGCTTGTTGCACGCTGCCCAGCTCGTCGGCGTCGAGCGCGATACCACTGACCGCCACTGCGTAGCCGCTGTCGTCGTGTCCCTTCCACCCGGTCGCCAGGAGCGCACGCACCTGCTCCACGAGCGCCAATCCACCGTAAGACTCGACGACGCTCGTCCAGCTCACGAGGTCGTCTTCGGCGCCGACTCCGCGGGCATGACCCGAGGTCCGGAGCAGGGCAGCCGCGGCCAGGATGTTGACGCGGGCCTCGGTCTTCACGCGCTCTACGCCGGTGCCCACGAGAAGCGCGGCAGCATCGGGCGAAGTCAGGCCACCGGTGCCAATGGCCATCAGGCCCCACTCGCGTGGGTTGTGATCGTGGTCCGACGCGTGCTCCTCGCCAGCGCTCAGGTTCATGCTGAGGCGGGTCTGGGCGTAGGCGATGGTCGCGAGCAACTCGGCGGGCACTCCGCGCGCGCGCTCGGCGTCCCGGAAGTGAGCGATCAGGGGCGAGTCACCGGTCAGCTCGGCGCGGGCCGCCCGGGGCGCCGGGTCGGCCGAGGGACCGCAGCCCCCGAGCAGGAGCGCGAAGACCAGCAGGACCGAGGCCAGGCGGAGGTTCACGCCCATTGCCTTCGCAAGTCCCGCACCAGGGCCGGTCCGCGTATTTTCGCTGGGTTAGGGCCGGCTATCGCCAACCTGTGGTTGGCAGGGTCGCGCGGGGGTTGGCATGCGAAGATGCCGGGCGCGTGAACGATCGAGCGGAGTTGCTGCGGACTTTCGGCGAACGAGTGAGCCAGCTCGGGATCGCCGACACCGCCGTCGCCGTGGCGCTGGACGCCACCCAACGTCCGGGAGGCGAGCCGTCGACGCGCGCCTGGACCCGCCCAGACCCAGGCGATCTGCCTCGCATCTCGCTGTCCTTCGCCCTCGCCTCGGTCCCGCCTTCGCATCCGGACGCGCGCACCCGCGCGGATCTCGAAGTCCGCGGCGTGATTGGCGAAGGCGGCATGGGCGTCGTGCACGCCGCGCGGCAGCGGTCCCTCGATCGCGAGGTCGCCCTCAAGACCCTGAAGTCGCGGAGCGCGGGAGACGGCCCGACCGGTGCGCTGTTGCGCGAGGCCATCATCACCGGCCGCCTCGAGCACCCGAACATCGTCCCCGTCCACGCTCTCGGCCTCGACGAGAACGGTGCCCCCGTGCTGGTCATGAAGCGCGTCGAAGGCGTCGAGTGGCGAGCGCTGTTGGCCGACCCTCGGCATGCTGCCTGGCAGTCCCGACCCGGAGACCGGCTCGAGTCCCACCTCGAGATCCTGATGCAGGTCTGTCAAGCCGTGCACTTCGCCCACGACCACGGCGTGATTCATTGCGACATCAAGCTCGAGAACGTGATGCTCGGCACCTACGGCGAGGTCTACCTGGTGGACTGGGGCATCGCCGTGCGCAGCGACGATCCGAGCATGGTGGAGCGATCGGGCTTGGTGGGCACTCCCGCGTACATGCCTCCGGAGCTGGTGTCGGGCGGTCGCATCGGCGCCTGGACCGACGTGTACTTGCTGGGCGCCACCTTGCACCACGTGGTGACGGGCAGCTTCCGCCACGAAGGCGACAAGCTCCAGGACGCCTTGATGTCCGCGTTCCTTTCGGAGCCCGTGAGCTACGGCGCCGAGGTCCCGGAGGAGCTGGCGGCCCTGTGCAACCGCGCCACCGCCCGCGCACCCGCCGCGCGCCTCACCACCGCCCTCGATTTTCGCAATGCGCTCGCGGATTTCCTGCGACACAAGAGTTCCATCACCCTGGCGGACGAGGCCAGCGAGCGGCTCGCCCGCTTGGAGTCGCTCTTGGACGAATGCGCAGCAGACACCCCGCCCGAGGATCTGCGGCGCGCCTACCAATTGGTGAGCGAGTGCCGCTTCGGGTTTGCGCAAGCGCTGAAGGAGTGGAACGAGAACGCGCAGGCGCGGTCCGGGCTCTCGCGGACGGTGCTGCGAGCCATCGATCTCGAGCTTCGGCAGGGGCACGTTCAGGTCGCCGAAGCGCTCTTGGCCGAACTCGGCGACGCTCCACCCGAGATGAAAGAGTTCCTGCGCCTGGCTCGGAAAGATCTGGCTCGCTCGCTCGCCGAGGACCAGCGACTGCGTGCCCTCGCTCGCGAGCAGGACAGCAGCGTGGCCGTGCGTGAGCGGACCAAGGGGCTGGCGGCCATGACGGGAGCTGCGGTTGCGCTTTCGGCCTTTGCGCTCTCGCAGCCCAACCCCGCCAAGATCAAGCCCGAAGGCCTCTTGGCCTTCGCCGTCGTGGTCTTGACCGCCACGCTGCTGGTCACCGCGCTCTGGCGCAAGCGCCTGTTCGCGAACCAGTTCAGCCGGCGCATGACGGCGCTGATGGTGCTCTCGTCCCTGCTCTTGCTCGCGAGCCGCTCCTTCGGGGTGTGGATGCGCATGCCCGCTCCGCTAATTTTCACCCAAGACTTACTGGTGTTCTCTGCCATTGCGGGCGTGAGCTCGGTGTTACTGCTGCCCTGGCTGGCTCCGCTGGCGCTGCTCATGCTCGGGGGCGCCGCCTACTGTCTCGCCTCACCCGGCCTCTCACCGGTGGTCTTCTCGGTGATCGGCGTGCTGACACCGCCCTCAGTCGCCCTCGCGCTCTGGCGTCACCGCGCGGTGGAAGAGCAAGAGCGCGAAGACTCGCTGCCGCAGAGCACTACCTTCGACTAGGGGCCACGCTCAGTCCACCACCAGGACGCCGAAGCGATCCGGCACGTGGAAGTTGGGCTTTCGCGTCAGGGTGGGGCTCCACGCCAGGTACTTGCGTGGGGCGGCGCCCTCCATGCGGTAGAGGCCCAGCGGAATGCGCGCGCCCGGGCGCAGCAACGCAACCATCTCCTTGGCGGTGATCTTGGCCTCGATGGTGACGCGTCGCGCGCTCGCGTCGCGCGTGGTGCCGATCACGAGCCCGCTCGACCAGCCAACGTCACTCGCGCCGGGACGAACATCCAGGTCGAACCAGTGCCCGAAGGGCCCGATCTCGATCTCGGCGTAGTGCTTCGGGTTGGCCGCGTCGTGGCCCAAGAATATCTCGACGCAGTCCTCTTGATAGAGCTTGTCGCGTTCCTGGTCCACCGGCCGCGCGCGGTCCACGTGGAGCCCCGCGCCTTCCAGCTCGAAGAGCGCGTAGAGCCCGGCCTTCGACCACGCGAAGCGCGCGCGCGTCGTGATTCCAGTCGGGGCCCCGGACCAATCCGTATCCCAATTGACGGCTCGCGCGCGGGCCCAGACCGCGTCATCGGCCTTGCCGTCGATGACCACGGAATCGCTTTCAACCGAGGCGGCGTGCAGCTCGCGGGCCGCGACGACAACCGGCGGCGGCGCGCTCCGCGCTACGGGTGACCACGGCGCCTCGGGCGACGAGTGCAGCTCGAACCCGGCCATGGATCGGAAGTGGAACGGTCGCGGCGCTTCCAAGAGGCCCGCGGCGTCGCCCTCGATGGGCACGGTCTTCAGATCGAGCCCGTAGCGCTTGGCAGCGACGGTGATCAGCGGCGAGGTCCGGTGGCCACCCAGCTCATTGGCGAGCCGCGCGTTGTCCCAAAGCCCCAACAATTCGGCGCCCACGCCATCGACGCTGACGGGGTTCGTTCCTCCGATGGCGACCAGCTCTTCGCTTGGGTAGAGCTGCCAGAACCCGTCGCCGCCCATGGCCGGCGCCGCTTCGGCCAGCACCACGTCGGGAGTGGAGATCTCCAGCACGTCGGCCATGCGCTCTGCAAACGCCAAGAGCGCGGCGACGTGCGCCCGCCGCGCCTCGGCGGGGTCCGGCGGCGCTGCGTCGGCAGCCTTCGCTGCCTTCTTGGCCTTGATCTGCTCGTTGAGCTCGCGGTGGGTACGGAACTTCTGCCTGTAGGCGGGCAGCGCGTCGCTGAGCATGACCGTGCCCTGCATGCCCTTGATGGCCATCGACGTGACCGAGAAGCGATGAGCCTTGACCTTCGGCAGCGACACGAAGAGGCCGTGGTCCAGGTGTTCGGCCAGGATCTTGGGCATCAGCAGGGTCGGCACCCGCGAGTTCGCGATGCCTTTGATCCGAAGCGGCAGCCCGGGGCGATCGCCCTGGACGTCGTAGACGCCATCGTCGTCCATCGCTACGAGCTTGACGCCTTCTTCCTTGGCCATGCTCTCGTAGCCGGTCAACGCAGCGACGCGCTTCCAATGTTCGTGGGAGATGCCACAGCCTTCCGCGATGGTGATGGCGGTGTGCCCGCGCTTCTTCAAGCAGCGCACCACGCCACGCGTGAAATCGACGTCGGTGGTGCGACCGACCATGCCGTCGTCACCTTTGCGCTTCGCGGGGTCCACGATTCCGTCGAAGCCGCACAGGTTGGGCTTGAGCAAGATGGGCGTGGCCTTGGGCCGGCGCGGCATCACGCGCTCGCAGATCGCCTCACCCAACTCGCGCGGGGTCTTGCCCCTGAGCACCGTCACAGCGCTCTTGTCTTGCTTCAGTCGCTCGACGTGGCGCTTGCGGAGGGCCGCTCCGTCGACCTGCTCGCCGCCCAGCCCGCTCGGGCCGGCGTCGTAGGCGACTTCGGTGGCGGCCGAGACCGTGTCGGGGGCGAGAGCGGACACTGCGGGCGCCGCCGCAGACGCCGCCGGAGCCGGTGTTGGCGGGGATTTGTCGCGACACCCCGCCAGCGCCACGGCTAGCAACAGATAGCTTCGCACCGCGCGAGCCTAGCGGAAGGCCGGGGACCGAGGCTATCGTGCAGCGCCCGATGCGAACCATGCTCCCCCGCAACTTCAACGGAAGCGTGGTCGTGATCACCGGTGCCGCCGGCGGCATCGGCCGCGCCATCGCCCAGCGCTTCTCCAAAGCGGGAGCGTGCATCGTCGCGCTCGACGTCGACGCGGCCGGTCTCGAGCAGACGGCCGGCTTGCTTTCTCCCGCCGCAGTGCTCACCCAGCGCTGCGACATCACCAGCCTGGACGACTGCGAACTGGCCGCTCGCTCGGCACTGGAACGCTTCGGTCGAGTCGATGTATTGGTCAACAACGCCGGCGTCGTGCATCGCTCCGCGTTCCGAGACACCTCGGTCGAGGTATTTCGACGTGTGATGGAGGTGAACTATTTCGGCTCGCTTCAGGTTACCAAGGCGCTGATCGAGCCGCTCGTCGCCAGCCAGGGGCTGGTGATCGTCGTGTCCAGTGTGGCCGGTGTCGCGCCGCTCTACGGCCGCAGCGGCTACTCGGCGAGCAAGCACGCCCTGCACGGCTTGTTCGAGTCGCTGCGCTCCGAGCTCGGAGGCGAGGGCGTCGACGTGCTGATGGTCTGCCCGTCGTTCACGCGCTCGGCCTTCGAGCAGCGCGCCTTCGATGGCATCGGCGGCCGCGTGACCCGCGGGCGCTCGCGGGTGGGCGTGGAGGCCTCTCCCGATGACGTCGCGGGCGCCATCTTCGACGCAGCACGCCGACGCCGACGCCTGCTGGTCCACACCCCAGTGGGCAAGCTCGCGTTCGTGCTGTCGCGGGTGGCTCCGCGGCTCTACGAGCGGCTGATGGTGAAGAAGCTCGAGAGCGAGCTCGAAATCACGCGTTGAAGGTGGCCACGCCAGTCCAGTGCAGCGTCCGCGAGCAGTGGCCGGGTCCGAGGGCCCCGTGACAGGCATCGTCCCCCTCGAATCGGGTCTCGCCGCGTCGCAGGGCCCCCATCACCGAGGTGGTGATGTCGTGGCCGCCGTCGCGACAGGCCGAGTCACCGCAAGCCACCAAGAACAACGCCGGGGCGTGCTCGACTACGATGCGCCGGATGTGAGACGCGCCGGCCTGGCCTCCACCCGCGGTTCTCTCGTCGATCTCGAGCCGCAAGCTCGCGAGCCGGGGCAAGACCTCGTGAATGCGAGGGGATTCGTCTTCCCGCTGCCGCCGCTCCGCAGCCCGTTGCGCCGCTTCGCTGAGCGGCCGGTTCATTCGTCGTGCAGCCACCCGCGTCCTCTAGCACGACGCCCGCGGACTATCAGCAAATCTGAAGGAAATCGGCCGGCAACGGCCGTGGGTGCGCTGCGACTACTTCGCGCCGGGCGCCACGAAGCTGTCGGAGCACTCGCTCTTCACATCGTCCGCCGACGTGTGCTTGCTGGAGCTGTAGTACCAGTTGGTGAGCTTGCCCTTCTGGCACCCACCGAGCGCCGTCGACGTGTCGCAGCGCGCCGTCGAGAGCACGTAGCCGCTCGCGGGCGAGCAGATGGACTTCACCTTCTCGTTGGGCTCGGTATGAAAGTCGATGCAGATCGAGCTGCTGCCGCTCGCGGCGCTTCGCATGTCACAACTGCCCTTGACCTCAGCCGTACTGCCACCTGCTTTCTTGCAGGCCAATAGCGCCAGCGCGACGACGACTACCGGGAGCGGAGCGAGAACGAGACGCGAGACCTTCATGGGGGAACCCTCCTGCTCCGGGAATATCACGGCGCCGGGCGGTCAGGTCGGCTGATCGCGCGGCCGCATCAGGATGTCGTGGACTTGTACATGCTGGGGGGTGGACAAGAGGTACTTCACGGCCTCGGCAACGTCGCCGGGCTCGAGGACCTTGAATTGCCCGTAGGTCTCCCGGGCCGCTTCGTCGCTCTTCGAGTAGCGCGCGGCGAACTCGGTCTCCACGAAACCCGGGCTCACTGCGCCGACTCGGATCTGACTCCCGGCTGCCCGGAGCTCTTGCCGGAGCGCCTCGGTCAAGGCACGCACGGCGTACTTCGACGCGGAGTACATGCCGCTGCCAGGCGGGACTCGGTGCGCAGCCATGCTCGAGACGTGCACCACGTGACCGTCGTCGCCGCGGCGGCGCATGTCGGCGACGGCTTCGCGGGTGCACACCGAGAGCGCGAGCACGTTGACCTCTAGGGTCTCGCGCCAGTGATCGGTGCTCCCGCTCATCAGCGGCGAGTCGTGGCCGAGCCCGGCGTTGTTGACCAGCACGTCCACTCCCCCCCAACGTTCACGCACGGCGCCGAAGAGCTGGAGGATGCTGGCCTCGTCGCGGAGCTCCGTCGCCCGGCACAGCCACTCGGCGCCGGGCACCTCCGCCGCGACCTGCTCCAGGCGGTCGAGGCGCCGCGCGCACACCGCCAGGCGCATGCCGCTTTCGGCGAGCATCGTCGCGATAGCCCGGCCGATGCCCGTGGAGGCGCCCGTGACCAGCGCGACCTTACCCCTGAAACGGACCATTGGGCGCGAGCCTACCTTCCCGAGGCGCCGAGTCGAGGTATCTTCCGCCCGCATGCGCTTGGGCATCGATCTCGGCACGACTCGGACCCTCGTGGCCTTTCACGACCGTGGCAACTACCCCAACGTCGCCTTCACGACTCCGGACGGCGATCTGGTGGAGCATTTTCCGACCATCAGCGCCGAGGTTGGCGGACGGCTGGTGCACGGGCTCGAGGCCGAGAGTGCCGAGCGCGACGGCGCCCCCAGCCTGCGCTCGTGGAAGCGGCTCCTGGCGAACACGCGCCAAGACGCCGCGATCCAGATCGGATCGGTCAGTGTCTGCCCCGCAGAGCTCGTGACGGGATTCCTGTCGGCACTTCGCCATGAGTTGTTCACGCAGTCGAACATCGCGTCGCTGCTCCACGAGCCCCTCGAGGTCGTGGTCAGCGTGCCGGCCAACGCGCATTCGACCCAGCGTTTCGTGACGCTGGACGCGTTTCGGCGCTCCGGATTCACGGTGCGCGCGGTGATCAACGAGCCTTCGGCGGCGGGCATCGAATACGCCCATCGGCACGCAAACACGCTCTCGTCGCGCCGCGAACACGTGATCGTGTACGACCTCGGCGGGGGTACCTTCGACGCAGCGCTGGTCCGCATTGCCGGCGGCCATCATGACGTCGCGCTCACCGCGGGCATCTCAGCGCTGGGAGGCGACGACTTCGATCACGCACTGCTCGCCCTCGCCCTCGAGCGTTCGGGCAAGGCCTCGCCGGCACTGCCCGCTTTGCTCGCGGAATGTCGCAACGTCAAGGAGTCGATCCACGCCAACACCAAGAAGATCGTGGTCGACCTCGGCGCCGCCGATCCGGTCGTGATCCCCGTCGCGGAGTACTACGAACGCGTCCGCCCGTTGGTCGAGACGACGCTCGCGGCCCTCGACCCCATCGTCGACGCCCTGACACGAGACGAGGTCGGCGGTGACCTCGCCGGCATTTACATGGTGGGCGGCGCCAGCGGGCTGCCCATCGTGCACCGGGTGGTGCGCGAGCGTTTCGGTCGCCGCGTGCACCGCTCGCCGCATCCCGCCGCCGCAACGGCCATCGGCTGCGCGATCTTGGCCGCAAACGACCAGCGCGCCGAGCCGCTCGGCCTGAGTGAGCGCCTCTCCAGACACTTCGGAGTCTTTCGCGAAGCGGAACGCGGGCAGCGGTCGGTCTTCGATCCCGTGTTCACCAAAGGCACTCCGATGCCGACCCAGGGAGCCGACCCGATCGTGGCCCTGCGCCGCTACCGCGCCGCCCACGATATCGGGCACTTTCGCTTCGTCGAGTCGGCGCACGTCGACGACCGCGGTGACCCCACGGGCGATCTCACCCCACACGCCGACGTGTTCTTCCCCTTTGCCAGCCAGCTCGACGCCGACGCGCTGCCCGTGGCGCCGGTGAACCGACTCACCTCCGAGGGACCCCTGGTCGAAGAGCGTTACGAAGTCGACGCCGCCGGCGTGATCGCGGTGACCATCACCAACCTGGACGCCGGGCGAGCTTCACGCTTCGTTCTGTGACGCCGACGCGGGCCCGGGCTGGCACACCCTGGCACGCGAGCCGGGCACGCAGGTTGCTAGTGCCACCCGTCATGACCCCCCGATGGCTGTTTCTATTGGGCGCATTGATTGCGGGCGTGTTCTTCGGCTGCAGCGACGGCGAGGAGTTCGGCGCCTCGGGCTACTTCGACTCCGACGCCCCCGGTTTCGGGAGCGCGGGCTACGACGGCAACGGTACCGGCGGCGGGCTCTCCGCCGGGGGCTCGGGCGGGTCCGCTACCGGCGGTTCGGGCGGTGGCGGGGGCAGCGGCGGTGCCGAGAAAGCCATCGAAGAAGCCGACATCATCCAGCTCCAAGGCAATCGCCTCTATGCCCTGTCCAAGTACGGCGGGCTGAGCGTGGTCGATGTCTCGGTAAAGGACCAACTGAAGCTCCTGGGGCGCTTCGAGCTCTCGGGAGAGCCCTTCGAGATGTACGTCAAGGACGGCGTCGCCTTCGCGATGTACTCGTCGTTCGGGCACTACGTGGGCTCGGGCAACTCGTGGCAGTGGGTACACTCGAGCGCAGTCGTTGCGCTCGACGTCAAGGACCCGGCAAAGATCTCCAAGCTCGGCGAGTTCCTCCTGCCGGGACAGATCAGCGACTCGCGCATCGTCGGCAACATTCTGTATGTCGTATCCTACGAGAACGGCTCGTGCTGGAACTGCGCCACCAACGAGCGCACCAACGTGCTTTCGCTCGACGTGAAGGTGCCGGCCAAGGTCGCCAAGGTCGGAGAGCTCGCGTTCGACAGCAGCGGTGCTGACTACGGTTGGGGTCGGCGTAGCGTGCTGGCGACTCAAGATCGCCTGTACGTCGCCGGGCGCGATGGGTCCGGCGCGCAGGGCTCGACGATTCAGATCGTCGACATCTCCGATCCGTCGGGCAAGATGCTCAAGGGCGCCAGCGTCCCGGTCACCGGCAGCATCGAGAGCCGCTGGCAGATGGACGAGAAGGACGGTGTGCTGCGAGTGATCAGCCAGCCGGGCTGGTGGTCGACGGCCGATTCGCCGGTGGTGCAGACCTTCAAGGTCGTATCGTCGCAAGAGCTCCAGCCGCTGGCCAGCCTGCCCATGGTTCTGCCGGAGCCGGAGCGCCTGCGCTCCGTGCGCTTCGACGGAGACCGCGGCTACGCCATCACCTTCCGCCAGACTGATCCGCTGTTTGTCATCGACCTGGCCGACCCGAAAGCCCCGAAGCAGGTCGGCGAGCTGGTGATGCCCGGTTGGGTCTACCACCTGGAACCTCGCGGCGATCGGCTGCTCGGCTTGGGTTTCGACCCGGACAAGAAGGGCGGCGCGCTCAACGTCTCGCTCTTCGACGTCGCCGACGCCACCCAGCCCAAGCTCCTCGATCGCGTGGACTTTGGCGGCGACTGGGGCAACTTCGCCGAGGACCAAGACCGAATCCACAAGGCCTTTACCATCCTCGACTCGCTCGGCCTGATTTTCGTGCCGTTCAGCGGCTGGAGCTACGACTCGGCCCAGAGCTACGGCTGCGGGACCTGGACCAGCGGCATCCAGATCGTGAACTTCACCAAGGACGACCTGACGAAGCGAGGCACCGCTCCGTCGCGAGGCACCGCTCGGCGCGCCTTGCTGCACGACTCACGGCTCTTCTCCATCTCCGACGTCGCGGTCGAGACCTTCGACATCTCCAATCAAGACGCGCCGAAGGCCAAGGCGAACCTCGCGCTCGCCACCGTGGTCACCAAGGTCGTGGCGGTCGGGGACAAGGTCGCTCGCATCGGCTCCGACTGGTACACGTCTCGCACGGTGTTGGACGTCGTCCCGCTCTCGGCCATCGACGCTCCAGGGTCGAACGCCGTGAATATCGAGGCCGTGCTGGGCTCGGCGGAGGAGTCCAAGTGCTGGTACGGCTACTGGAGCTACAACAACGTCAACCTCTTCGCGCACGGCAGCCGGGTGTACGTGGTTGCTGGGCATGACGAGCGGCGCATCGCGGTGTTCGACGTGTCGAGCGGGGCGCCCGTGCTCGAAGGCAAACTGACACTCCCGGCCTTGGGCTCGAACTCCCCCTACGGTTACGGGTATTCCGGCTACTACGGCGGGGCCACCATCCTGGACGCGGGCGAGCCCACGGTTCAGATCGGGAGCACGCTGGTCGCGCTGCGGCGCATGGTCGAGTGGAAGCCCGCTGACCAGAAGTACAACCTTTCGTATTCCCTGGACGTCGTCAATCTCTCGAATCCCAAGAGCCCGAAGCACACCAAGCTACCGTTCTCCAACGCGCTCGGCGCCACTGGGCTCGTCGCGGCGGGAGGCGACGCCCTGTTCAGCCACTGGGCACCCTCGCCCACGAATCCCTCGAAGGTCCGCTTCTATGTCGATCGCGTGAGCCTGACCAACCCGGCCGCGCCCAAGCTCTCATCGACCAACGTCCCGGGCTCGCTGCTCGTCGTCGACGTCACCGGCAAGCGCGCGCTGACCGTCACCTACCAGAAGGTGGTGCAGAAGCTCGACTACTCGGCCTGCCACGAGAAGTGGGGCTATTCCGCCGAGTTCGTGCCCGTGAACCAGTCGTACGGCGAATACTGGGACGAAGGCGGCACGTGCATCGGCTACCACCGCGCGCTCTCGTTGGTGCAGCTCGGCGGCGCGACCGCCAGCGTGCTCGACACCCACCCGCTGGGCGACACGCTCTATCTGTCTCAAATCGAGCCTGGGACCGATCGCTTGTTCATGAGCGCCACCACCATCCCCTCGAACTCGAGGCAGGTCCTGGTCGTGAGCGGCTTCGGCGCCGGCAAGATCCAGGTGGGCAGCGTCGAAGTTCCCCCCGACAACGAGTCCAGCTACGTCAACGAGCTCATCTCGGACGGCACGCGCGCCATCGCGATCAGCGCGCCAACTCGGGTGATGGTGATCGACGCCAAGAACCCGGCCGCGCCGTCGATCAGCACGGTGTCGACGCAGAGCCAGTCGTATTGGTACTCGAGCTACCCCTCGACGGTGATCGGCGACACGCTGGTGATGCCCCAGGGCCCCTACGGCGTCGAGTTGGTGGATCTTACGCCCTGATCGGCCCAGATCTCGGGGGAAGCGGCCCGCGCGTATCCCCCGAACGCCAGCCGGCGTAAGTTGCCCTCGCGATGCAGCTCGACCCGACCTCGCAACAGGGACTGCACCCCTCCGGGTATCCCCCTCCGGGGACTTTCCAGGATCGTCACGAAGCGCGTCGCATGGCGCGTTACCTCTCGGCGATCAGCACCTTGACCCGCGGCCTGGGCATCGTCGGTGTGCTTGGCTCGGTGCTCGGCTTGCTCGCAGCGCTCGGACAGAACCGCTCGAGTGACCGGCTCGGGTTCTCGCTGATCGCGCTGGGCGTCTTGTTGATCGCCGTCGTGGTGTGGGCAACGGGCGTGTTCCACGGCACCATCGCGCGCAGCGTGCCGCTCTTGACTCGCATCGACGAACGGCTCGAGGCCCTCGAGGCGCGGGCAGCAGCAGCAGCGGCGCGGCCAGCCCCCGCGGTGCCCGCAGCGCCAGTGGTCGAAGGCGAGGTCGCGGCCGTCGCCGCGCCGACGCCCGCACCAACGGCTCCCGCACCAACGGCTCCCGCACCAACGGCTCCCGCACCGATCCCCACCGAGCGCGGGCCCGAGTCGTCGAAGCCCGAGGCCCCTGCCCCGGTCCAAGCCACGCCGGTCACATCTGAGCCGCAGGATCCGCCCCGCACCCCATGTCCGCATTGCGGAGGCCTCATCCACCCCGAGGCGACCCGCTGCGTGCACTGCATGAAGCGCGTCGCGCGTGACTGAGCTCAGCCCACGATCTCGCCCAGGATCTTGCCGGTGTCTTTCACCATGCTCACGCTCTGATCGAGCCCTTTGACGATCAGCTTCAGGTGAAGCACGAGCTTCGGGTTCAAGATCTGAGCGGGAGCACTGGCCACCAGCGCCGCGCCTGCCGAGGCCGTTTCGATGGCTTTTCCCCCGAGCTTCGTGCCGAGCTCTGCCATCGTGAGCCAGAGCGTCGTCAGCTTCGCCGAGCTCTCCCCGGCGCGCTCTTCGAGCTCCGATATCGCCGACGAGATCTCGCTTTTCTTGATCTTGCGCTGCCCCTTCTCGACGTCCGACGGCGGGTCTTCGCCCTTCACCTTGGCTCTGGCCAGGTGCACGTGCCGCCCGGTCTCCATCAGCTGGTAGGCCGTCGCGTACATCTCGGCCGAGGCGCGGAAGAAGTTGTCGTACTCGGGCATGCCGATCTGCACGTACTTGAAGTCGTACTTCGCGTTGGGGTTCATGCGCGCGACCTTCAGGTAGTCGTAGCGGACGTCCCCTTCGTAAGGCTTCAGCGAGGCCGCCAGTTGTCCGAGCTGCACCTGGCCCTGCGGAGGCACGTCCACCAGCTTCTTCGCGAGCTCGAGGGTGGTGGCGCCGACCTGCTTGGCGAAATCGCTGAAGTCGGTCGCAACCTCGCCCATGGCTTGCTCGAACTCTTCCCAGTTCTTCGCTTCGCGAACTCGGGTCGTGGTCTGACCGTTCTGGGTCTTGGTGGTGACGATGGTGGCCTTGAGGCCGATGGCCTCGCAGGCCGCAGACAGCACCGAGAGCGCCGAGACTGCCAGCAAGGTTCTGCGCGGGAGCATGCTCCAGACATAGCCGAAGGCCAGGCCTGCTACTGCTTCTTTTTCTTGACCTTGTCGGGCTCGGGTTTCTCCCACTGACAATCGCCATCGGCGTCTTGGGCCGCCACGCCCTTCAGGTCGATGACGTCGTCCTTGATCTTCACTTCGAAGGTCTTGGTGCCGCTCGTCATCGGCAGCTCGAAGGAGAGCCACTTGTTCTGCACCACGGGGATGTCGAGCTTGTCGCTCTTGCCGTCGAGCGCGTAGGAGCCGCGATAGCTGTACTCGGCGGCGACGATCTTGTCGGCCTTGATCTTGACGATCAGCTTCTCGTTGCTCTTGGTGTCCTGTCCGTCGTAGCCCGACTCATTGAACGCGCACACTCCGGTCTTCGGCTCGGGCGGCGCCGCGTCGCTGCCGGCGTCTTCGGGGGGAGCCATGCCGGGCGGATACGCTGCGATGGCGGGCGTCTCTGAAGTCGTCGTCGTCACCGCTGACGGCGGCGGCTCGACGAGCGGTAGCGCGGGCTTCTGCTTGTCTTCGCAGGCCGTGGTCGAGAGCACGAGCATCAGGGTCAGGGTCGGAACGCTTCGCATGGCTCGGGTCATCTCACGTGAATCTCCCTGCTGCAAAATATGCGGGAACCAGGTTATTTATCAGTCGTGCGGACGATCGGTAGGCTTCGTCGGACGATGAGCGACAACGAGCGTGAGCCAGCCGGCCGAACTGCAGCGGGCGTGGTTGCGACTCCTTTCGCAGACCTTAGGCTCTCACCAAGCAGCCGTGACCGATCGAGCCCTCAACCCCAACGCCATCGTCGAACCGCAACCGGGGCCGACGTCCGCGCAGTACGTGGCCCAGCGCCTGAGCGGGAGCGTGTGGGAACGCGTGCCCCTGGCCGCGACCGCGTATCACGGCACCTTGGTGGTCGGCGCATCGCTGGGTCGCACCGGGGTCTCCGCCAATACGCTCACCTACGTCTCGCTGGTACTGGCAGCCCTCGCCGGCGTAGCGGCGGCGACGGGCTCGCTGGTCACGGCCGGGCTGCTGGTGATCGCCAGCGGAGCGCTCGACGTGTTCGACGGCGTCGTCGCCCGAGCGACCGGCACGACCTCGCGCTGGGGTGCCCTCCTCGACTCGACTGTCGATCGCCTCTCGGACGGCCTTCCCCTGCTCGGGCTGACGGTGTTCTACGCGGAGCACGGCTGGCTCGCCGCCATCCCCGGCATGGCCATCCTGGGTTCCTTCACGCTCAGCTACGTCCGGGCCCGGGCAGAGGCGTTGGGCACGGTGCTGCCGCCCTTGTTCATGCGCCGCGCCGAGCGGGTGGTCCTGCTCACGCTCTCGTTCTTCGTTGGTATCGTGCCCTGCGACGAAGGGCGTCTCGACGGTCCGCTCACGCTGTTGGGCGTAGCGGTGCTCGCCGCATCCAGCTTGGTCGGCATCGTCGCGGCCCTGCGTTCGGCCAAGCGCGCGCTGAGCTCACCCGGCCCCGGGTCGCGAGCAGAATCGGATTGAGTTCGGCGGCGACGAGGTGGCCGTGACGTCGCCGCTGCGACATGTGCGCGCGCTCTGGGGCAAGTGGTGGTTCTTGCCGGGTGGCCTCCCCCTGGCCTACTTGGCCTTCGTGGTCGCCATGGGCGACACGCGGTTCGAGCACGTGCTGCTCACCACCGTCGCCTGTGGCTTCGCCTACGCGGGGCCGCGGTCGAAGCGCTTCTTCGGGGACGTGTGGCCTTATCTCGCCGTGGCCATCGGCTACGACGCGGTTCGCTACCCGCGTCAGCTGTTGGTGACGCCGGATCGCGTGATGGGTTGCGGGCTGCGCAGCGCCGAGCTGGCGCTGTTTTCGACGGGGCCGGATCAGACCTTCCAGGACTTCGCGCAGCGCCACGCTCACCCGGTGCTGGACCTGATTTTCGCGGTTCCCTACGCGATCTTCGCGTATCTCGCGCTGTTCTACGCGGCCTACCTCTATTTCGTCGATCGCCCACGCATGCGCCACTACCTGTGGGCCTTCGCCATCGCCAACTACATCTCGTTCCTGATGTGGCTGCTGGTGCCCGCCGCCCCTCCCTGGTACCTGCGCGCTCACGGCTGCGTCATCGACATGGCCGCGCTGCCGAGCCCCGCTGCGCTCACGCGCGTCGATGCCCTGCTGGGCATCACCTATTTTCACGATTTCTACTCGCGCGCGTCGAGCGTGTTCGGCGCCATGCCGAGCATGCACTGCGCTTACCCAGTCCTCGGGCTGCTCACCGCGTGGAAGGCCACGACCTGGAAGACCCGTCCGATCCACATTCTCTACTCGATCGTGATGTTCCTGGCGGCCGTGTACCTGGACCACCACTGGATCCTGGACGCCATCGCCGGCTGGGCGGTCGCGATCGTGGCCACGATCCTGGCGAAGCGGCTGGTGACTCGCGCGGCCCGAGGCGACCCTCAGCCGGCCTGAGCCGTACGCGCTTTGGATGTCAATGTGAGCACCGCGGGCAAGAGCAGCACGCCCGCGACCAGGCAGACGACCTCGCCGAGGACCGCCAGCAGGCCGAACAAGAACAGCGCCTGGTTCTCCGCCAAGAGCAGGGACGAGTAGCCGACGACGGTGGTCACGGAGCAGAGCGCGACGGCGCCGCCCGTCGCGCGGATGGCCGGGCGGACGTCGCGGGAGCCATCGCTCTGGAATCGGCTCATGACGTTCACCGCGTAGTCGACCCCGATCCCGAAGGTGATCGGGAAGGCGATGAAGTTGGCGAAATTCACCTTCACGCCGGTCATGATCGCAAAGGCCCCGAGCCACGCGACGCCAACGACCAGGGTTCCCATGACCAAGAGCGTGGTGCGGGTGAAGCGAAACAGACTGAGGACCACCAAGAACACCCCCACGAAGGCGGCGATGCTCGCGAAGACGCCGTCGCGCCGCACGGAGGCCAGGATGTCGGCCGAGAGGGGCAGCGAGCCCGCCACGCGTGCCGCCGGACCTGCGTGGGGCTTGCCTTCTTCGGCGGCGCTGCGCAGCGCCGCCACGAAGGCGGCCAAGGGCGGCCCTTGCCAGAGTTCGCGCGCGGGCCGGGGAAAGACCACGACCGTCCTGCCCACGCTGCCGTCGCGCTCCCGAAGCCCGACCAAGAGCCGCGGCGGCAGATCGTCCGGGCCCACGGGCGCGGTGATCTCGTTCGCGAGCAGGCGCTCCACCTGGTCGCGCTTGTCTTTCGGGATTTGTTCGCGCACTCGCGGCGTCAGCGCGGCGCGGATCTTCTGGACCTCGGCCAGCTTCTCGACCTGGCCGGTGGGAATGACGTCGTCGATGGAGAACACGCGCGTCACCATCTCGGAGAGCGGGGGCTCATGGCGGGCAGCCTCGAGCTTCGCGCGGACTGCCCGCGCCTGCTCGGGCGAGTCCGCGAGCAGAACCGTCGGCGTCAGGTAGCTGCCGAGCACGGCGTCCATCTTGCGTCCCCAGTAGCCCTCGCCGTCGATCCAAGTGTCGGCTCGGCGCAGCTTCGAGAAGTCGTGTTCCAAGTTCTGCTCGCCGACGGTGCTCAGCTTCAGCAGCGACGCGAGGGTGAGGGCGGCGCCGAAAGCGAGGATCAGCCGCGGGTATCGGGTGACGACATCGGCCACCTTGCCCATCAGCGCCCCGGTGGTCGCCGCCGAGCTCCGCGCCGAGCCGCCGTCGCGATCGAGCCAGACGGTGAGCGGCGGGATGAGCACGAACGACACGGCCCACGACAGCACCATGCCGATCAGGCCGATGTAGCCGAACTGCCGGAAGCCGCGAAACTCGGTCAAGATGAGCGATCCGTAGGCGGCGCTGGCAGCCAGCGAAGCCGACAAGGTCCCCGGCCCCGCTCCCCACACCGCGATGGTGATCGCGTCCTGTAGCTTCACCCCGGTGCGGCGCTCTTCGGTGTAGCGAGCGAGCAGGATCACTCCGAAGTTGATTCCGTTGCCGACGATGATGGAACCGAGAAAGGCCGTGTTCGAGTTGAGCTCGGTGACCCGGAACGGCGGCAACGAGGCCAGCGCGAAGGTGTAGACCGTGGCCAGGAGCAGCGGCGGGATCAGCGCGAGGATGCTCTTGTACCATCGGAAATAGGCGAGCAGCGCGCCCCCGACGAAGAACAAGACCAGCACTGACGACAGCGAGAGGTCGTCCTTCAGCGCTTGGGTCTCTTCTACCGAAATGGCGATGTCGCCGGCGTAGCCCAGGCGCATGCCCGGCGCGTACCGGGCGGGACCTCCCAGCGAAGCGACATCTGCCTGGACCCGGCGCAAGAGCTCGGCGCCCTTGCCCTGCCCCGTCGAGAAGGGAGCAACGTCCACGACCAAGAGCGTGTGAGCGATGACCTTGGACGAGAACCGCCCGGTCGGAACGCGCTCGCCGCCGCCGACCTCAGCTTCGTACTTCTTCTCGATGTCACTGAAGTCCAGGGGCGGAGGCTTCTCGTCCTCGTCGAGGAGCTGATCCGCCGCCTTGGCCACCTCCCAGTCGCGGCGCGCCTCGATGCGCTCGCGCACGCTGACCAGCTCGGACTGCTCGAGGTAAATCGGCGCGTATTTCTCCAGGTACGCCCGCTCGGCGTCGTTCCCGAGCCGCACCGAGCGGACGAGCTCCGGCGGGTAGGCCCGGATCCTCGCCGCGAGATTGTCGAGGAAGCGCTCGCCGTCGGGCAGGTGGTCCGCGCTCCCAACATCGACGACGACTCCCAGGTGCTGCAGACCCGGCAACCGCGCCCGCAGCTCCTCGATAGCGGCGACGCTGGGCGCGCTGCGCGGTAGCAAATGCTCGAGCTCGCTCCGAAGGTTGGCGTAGAGCGACGCCGTGCGCCAGACCGCCGGCACCGCCGCGAGCAGCGCCACGAGCCAGATCCACTTGGCGTGCCGCAGCGTGAACGCGACGAAGCGGCGCGTTCGCTCGGGAACCTTGTCCAGATCGCTCAACGGCTCGCTCTCCTCGGACGAAACACCCAATACCGCTGCATCGGGAAGTTCCAGCCCAAGCTGATGGCAACGGAGACGATCACGCGGGCCCAGACGTAGTGCAAGCCGAGCACTTTGAACAGCGTGTGCTCGCCCAGCGCGTTCCAAGCGGCGCTGGCCGCCGACACCGCTGCGTAGCGCAGCGCCTGACCCCCGAGCGGCTCAGCGGCCGAAGCGAAGACCCAGCGCCGGTTGAGCACGAAGTTGACGACGGCGCCGAAGGTCGCCCCGAGCGCCGCCGCAAGCACCGGTGAACACCTGGCAAGCTCGACCAGCGCTATCATGGCGCTGAAATCCGCCGCCGTCGCCACGAGCGACGCGAGCTGGTGCCGACCGAGCAGCCGGAGTGCTCTCGTGCTCATCTGCCATGCCAGCCTAGCAACGACGCAATCTTCGCGCGCCTGGCCCCTCGAACCTTCCCCAATTCGATTCAAAAACTGGTAGTTTCACCCTCCGCTTTCGAAAGGTCAGAGCCGATGAGTCACGCAAATACCAAGCACGCCCGGCTCCTCGCCTGGGTCGACGAGATGACTGCGCTGTGCAAGCCCGATCACGTCCACTGGTGCGATGGAAGCCAGGAAGAGTACGACCGACTGTGCAAGCTCATGGTGCAGAGCGGCACCTTCATCGCGCTGAGCCCGGAAAAGCGACCCAACAGCTTCTTGGCGCGGAGCGATCCGAAGGACGTCGCCCGCGTGGAAGATCGCACCTTCATCTGTTCGGCCTCGAAGGTCGACGCCGGTCCGACCAACAATTGGATGGAGCCGAAAGAGATGAAGGAGAAGCTGCGCAAGAGCTTCGACGGCTGCATGCGCGGCCGCACCATGTACATCGTGCCGTTTAGCATGGGCCCGCTCGGCTCACCCATGGCGCACATCGGCGTGCAGGTGACGGACAGCGCCTACGTGGCGACGAACATGCGCATCATGACGCGCATGGGCCAACGTGCCCTGGACGTGCTCGGCGACGGCGGCGAGTTCGTGCCCTGCGTGCACTCGGTGGGACGCCCGCTGGGCGCCGGCGAGAAGGACGTGCCCTGGCCCTGCAATCCGGCGAACACGACCATCGCGCATTTCCCCGAGACGCGCGAGATCTGGTCCTTCGGCTCGGGCTACGGCGGCAACGCACTGCTCGGCAAGAAGTGCTTCGCGCTGCGCATCGCCACCGTGATGGCCCGCGACGAGGGCTGGCTGGCCGAGCACATGCTCATCGTGGGGGTCGAGGCCCCGGACGGGGAGCGCACCTACGTCGCGGCGGCCTTCCCCAGCGCCTGTGGCAAGACCAACTTCGCCATGATGGTCCCGCCGGGCGGCTTCGAGGGCTGGAAAATTTGGACCGTGGGTGACGACATTGCGTGGATCAAGCCAGGTAAGGACGGCAAGCTCTACGCCATCAACCCCGAGGCGGGGTTCTTTGGCGTCGCGCCGGGCACCGGTGCCAAGACCAACCCGAACGCCATCGCCTCGCTGACCAAGAACAGCATCTTCACGAACGTCGCGCTCACCGACGACGGCGACGTGTGGTGGGAGGGGCTGTCCGATCCGCCGCAGCACTGCATCGACTGGCAGGGCCGCGACTGGACGCCGACGAGCAAGACCCCGGCAGCGCACCCCAACTCGCGCTTCACGGCGCCGCTCTCGCAGTGCCCAACAGCCGACGAAAAGTGGGACTCGCCGGACGGCGTCCCCATCAGCGCGTTCATCTTTGGCGGACGCACCTCGAAAGACATGCCGCTGGTATTCCAAGCCTTCAACTGGAGCCACGGGGTGTACTTGGCCGCGACCATGGGCTCGGAGGCCACCGCGGCAGCCGTGGGACAGGCCGCCGTGCGCCGCGACCCGATGGCGATGCTGCCCTTCTGTGGCTACAACATGGCCGACTACTGGGGGCACTGGCTGAACATGGGGCGGCGCATCCCGAACCCGCCTCGCATCTTCCGCGTGAACTGGTTCCGCAAAGACGACAACGGCAAGTTCATGTGGCCCGGCTTCGGCGAGAACATGCGCGTGCTCAAGTGGGTCGTCGACCGCGTCCGCGGTCGCGCCTACGCCGTCGAGAGCCCCTTGGGCTGGATGCCGCGGCACGACGACCTGCACTGGGAAGGGCTCGACTACGATCCGAAGCTGTTCCACGAGCTGATGGTCGTGAGCCGCGAGGCCGGACGAAAAGAGGCCGTGGCGCACGAGGAGCACTTCGACCGCTTCTACGATCGCCTGCCGAAGGAGCTGCTCTACGAACGGGAGCTCTTGCGATCTCGGCTCTGGCGCAGCCCAGAGACCTGGGAACTCAGCCCCGAGAGCTGAAGCGCTACATATTTCGCTTGGCCTGCGACGGCAGGTTCGGGTGCTGGAAGATCGCCTTCTTGAGCGCGGCGTGTCTGCGCACGAAGGGCTGCTTCAAGAGGTGCACGAGCAACGCCGGCGGGCAGGCGGGAAAGCGCGCCAGGTTCTGGACGAACAGCACCGAGGTGAGCTGCCGCCCGCAGAGGATCGACGTCATCCTCGAGTCGAAGGTCTGCCCGACCAGCAACGACAAGCAGCGCGCCTCGGTCGCGATCACGAAGTCCGCCCGCTCTTCGCTGGAAGAGCTGCTCCATCGCGTACGTAGTAGCCCGCGGGCGCCGATGCGGCTCTTCTCGGCGACGTCGCGATCGACGCACACCTTGTACAGGTCGCGCAGCGGTTTGCGTCCGATCAGGCGGCGCAGCAAGCTCTCGGTGAGCTGCGTGTTGCGCACCAGCAAGCGCTGCACCTGCGTGTCACGGGCAAACTCCGCGCGCTGAACCAAGTGCTCCAGCCCGACAGGGTTCTTGTGGTGGCGCGCGATCAGCCGGGCGTGATCGAGGCCCGCGAGCGCGTTGTCGAGCACAGCCCGGACGACCTGGGGCTCGGCATCGAGACACAGGGCGCACAAGAGCGATCCATCAGCCGTGTGCGCCAGCGCGATCCGCGCATCGCGTTCCAGGGGGCGGAGCTCGGTCTCGTAGATCTGGCGGTAGTTGCGCGACTCCTCCGAGTCGGCCAGATCATCTGAAGCGGCAGTGGCGGGGTCGTCGAGGTCTGCCGCCGGCTCGGCGTCCGGCTCGTCGGTCGTCGCAGCCAGATCCGGGCGTCGATCGACCGGCAACTCGTCGTCCGCGACCTCGTGCTCCGCTCCGAGCACCGGTGGCTCGTCGTCCGCGACCTCGTGCTCCGCTCCGAGCACCGGCAGCGCAAGGTCTGCCACCTCGTGCTCCGCTCCGAGCACCGGCAGCGCAAGGTCTGCCACCTCGTGCTCCGCTCCGAGCACCGGCAGCTCGTCGTCCAATCCTTCGACGTCTGGAAGCGCGTCGTCGTCGAGCCAGTTCTCGGGCCCCCGGGAGGGGCGAGGGTCCGGGACCGCCACTTCGACGTGGAGTTCGTGCTCGGGATCGAGCGAGGGAAGCTCCTTGGATTTGGACGAAGACGACTCTGAGAAGTCCGCTAGCCCGTCAGCGAAGTCGGGAATGCTGTCGAGCTCGACGCGAACCGAGCGGACTTCTTCGGGCTCCTCGTCGTCGGGGCCGGTCACCCCCCGAGCCTACCCAGTGCACGCCTCTTGATCCACTACGGGCTCGACGGGGTCGCACTTGCCGCTCTCGCAGGCGTAGCTCTGGCACTCGAGGGTCTCGGAGCAGCTGGCCCCCCCGGCCTTGGCTGGGGTGCAGACGCTGGTGCTCTTGTTGCAGTAGAAGCCGGCGCCGCACTCCAGGTTGTAGGGCTTGAAGCCGTTGCACTTCTTGCCGACGGGGGTCGCGGTCTTGCAGACGCCGGGGAAGGGAGGCGGCGCGGCCCACGTCGCATCGCAGTAGAGCCCGGCGGCACAAAAGTCCGCGACTCCGTCACCGATGGCGCAGTTTGCCCCGAGCTGAAGTCGCTTGGAGGACGTGCACTTCTTGGCGGCGTCGTCGCACCCGACGAAGACGTTCGGATCGGCGGAGGGGGCGCAGTCGGCGTCACGGTCACAGCTCGAACCGGTCGGGACCTTGCCTTGGAAGGCGTAGTTGCAGGCCTTCAGCTCGTCGAGCGCCAGGTAGAGGTCATTGACGCCAACAGTGCACTGCGAGAGCAGCTTCTTGTACGCAGCGAGGCAGGCGTCGACCTTGGTCGGGTCAAAGCTCATCTTGCCCGCCTTGACCTCGGCGACGCTCTTCTCGCAGTCTCCGAGCGCTCTCTTCTCGCAGCCGCTCTTGTCATAGCCGAAGCCGCTCGTGGTGCAGCAGTCTTTGGCCCACTCGCAGCCCTGCGGCTGGGTCTTCTGGCAGACGTTCTCGAGGGTGTACCCGGCCGACCCGCCGGAGCTCGAACCGCCCAGCCCTCCGACGCCCGCCACGCCGCCGGTCGCTCCGGCTCCCGCGGCGCCCCCGCTGGGACCGCCTGCCGCTCCGGCCGAGCCGCCAGCTCCGCTGGCAGCCCCCGTTCCAGAGCCCCCTCCGGTGTTGCCCGTCCCACCGCTGCCGCTCAGCCCGTCGTCCGTGCTCCCGCCGCAGGCGACCACCGAGACCAAGACCCCAACCGAAACCATCGTCCAGCGCATGGTCCGGCGAATAGCAGGAGTCGGGCCAGGCCAAAATCCTGGATTTTCCGGGCTTGCTCAGCGGACTTGGAGCGGCCTGTTCACACCCGCCGCGTGACCTCCCGTGGTATCCCGGAGCTTCATGAGCTGGACGGACGGCTACATCTCCGAGATTGACTACACGGCGGGGTATTTCTCGGAGCTGTCGCCGCTCCAAACGCGATGGGCGTTGACCTGTCGCGGTATCAAGACCCGCGATCTCACGCGGCCGAAGTACCTGGAGCTGGGCTTCGGGCAGGGTGTCTCGTTTGCGGTCCATTCCGCGGTCGGAGCGGGCGAGTACTGGGGCAACGACTTCAACCCCGCACAGGCCGCGAGCACTTTGGACATGATCGCTGCGTCTGGCGCCAACGCCCACGTCCTCGACGCGAGCTTCGCCGAGCTCGCGAAGCGCGACGACCTGCCCGAGTTCGACATGATCGCGCTCCACGGCATCTGGTCGTGGATTTCGGAGGAGAACCGCGGCGTGATCGTGGACATCCTTCGGCGAAAGCTGGCGCCGGGCGGGGTGGTCTACATCTCGTACAACGTGACCCCGGGCTGGTCACCGATGGTCCCGGTCCGACACATGCTGCAGCTTCACGCGGCGCGGACCGGCAGCGAGGGCGCGGGCGTGAGCGCTCGTCTCGAGGACGCCCTCGCCTTCGTCGAGAAGCTCGGGGACTCCGGCGCGCTCTATTTCAAGGCCCATCCGCAGGTCCTGAACCGACTCAAGCGGTTCAAGGCCAAACCCGGCAAATACGCGGTCCACGAGCTGATGAACGAGCATTGGTACCCGATGCCGTTTTCGGCCATCGCCGAAGAGCTCGAGGACGCGAAGCTCTCCCACGGCGCCAACGCCACCCTGCTCGAGCAGATCGACGGACTGAATCTGTCCGCCGACGGTCAGGCCCTGGTCTCGAGCATCACCGACGTGTGGCTGCGCGAGACGGTGCGTGACTTCCTCGCGAACACTCAGTTCCGACGGGACTACTTCGTGCGTGGTCCACGCAAGATGCCGAGCTTGGCCCAGGGCGAAGCGCTGCGGCAGTTCCGGGTGGTGTTGGCCGAAGATCCCTCGACCATCACCCTGGAGGTGGCGGGCTCCCGCGGAACGGCGAAACTGCAAGAGTCCGTCTACGCGCCGCTGATCGAGGCGCTCGCTTCCGACGGCTCACGAGCGAAGAGCTTGGCAGAGCTCGATGCCGCAACGCCCAAACTGAGCTTCGGCCAGTTGGTGCAGGCCGTGACGGTGCTGCTCGGCAAGGGTTCGGCGTGTTTGGTTCAGTCCGACGCCGACATCGAGCAGGCACGCCCGCGAAGCCGCGCCCTCAATCGCCACTTCATGCAGATCTCCCGCAGCAACTCCGAGCGAAACCACCTCGCGTCCCCCGTATCGGGTGCCGGCGTCGTCGCGTCTCGGGTCGACCAATTCTTCTTGTCCGCGCACGCCGAGGGCAAGACTCGGCCCTCGGAGTGGGTCGACCACGCCTGGAAGATGCTGTCGTCGCAGGGACAGCGCCTCACCCTCGAAGGCAAGCGGATCGAGCCGGAAGAGGACAATCGCCGCGAGCTGACTCTCCAAGCGGAGGCCTTCGAAAAGCTGCGCTTGCCCGTGCTGACGCGGCTCGAAGTGGTTTAATCGCTCATCGGCTTGGACGCGCCGGGTGCTTTGCGCTAGGTCCGCGCGCCAAGCATGAGCACTCCCATCCGCCCCGACGTGCGCAACGTCGCCATCATCGCGCACGTCGATCACGGCAAGACCACCCTGGTGGACGCCATGCTCCGACAGACCGGCGTGTTCCGCCAGAACGAGATCGTCGCCGAGCGGATCATGGACTCGAACGATCTCGAGCGGGAGCGCGGCATCACCATCTTGGCCAAGCACGCCAGCGTTCGTTGCGGGGACGTGTTGATCAACATCATCGACACGCCCGGCCACGCGGACTTCGGCGGCGAGGTCGAGCGCACGCTCAAGATGGCAGACGGCGCCATCTTGCTGGTGGACGCCGCGGAGGGGCCGCTGCCCCAGACTCGCTTCGTGCTCAAGAAGGCCCTCGAGCTGGGGCTGGTCGTGATCGTGATCATCAACAAGATCGATCGAAAAGACGCCCGCCCGGACGACGTGCTGAACGAGGTCTTCGACCTGTTCTGCGAGCTCGAGGCCAGCGACGCCCAAACCAACTTCCCGACCCTCTACGCCATCGGCAAGCTCGGCATCGCCAAGCACGAGCTCGAGGACGAAGGCACGGATTTGAAGCCGCTCTTCGACACGCTGATCGGCAAGGTTCCGGGCCCCAGCGGCGACCCGAAGTTGCCCCTTCAACTCTTGGTTCACAACATCGAGCACGACGAGTACGTCGGCCGGCTCGCCATCGGGCGCCTCTGGCAAGGTGCCGTCGAAGTGAACGACGACATCGTGCTGCTGCAAGAGACCGGCCAGACGCGCTGTCGTCTCTCCAGCGTGTTCACCTTCGAGGGGACCAAACGCGTCAAAGCGACCAAGGTCTCCGCGGGTGACATCGTGGCCATCGCCGGCATGGAGGAGGTGCAGATCGGCGACACCGTCGCGGACCCCGAGCACCCGAACCCGCTGCCGCGCATCCAGGTCGAAGAACCGACCATCAAGATGAGCTTCTTGGTGAATTCCTCGCCCTTCGCCGGGCGCGCCGGCAAGTGGGTCACCTCGCGCCACGTGCGCGAGCGCTTGATCAAAGAGTCGAAGAGGAACCTGGCGCTTCGCTTCGAGGACACCCCGGAGCCGGACACCTTCTTGGTCTACGGGCGTGGCGAGCTGATGTTGGCGATTTTGGCCGAGACCATGCGTCGCGAGGGCTACGAGTTTGCCCTCGGCATGCCCGAGGTGGTGGTGCGCGATGTCGACGGGCAGAAGATGGAGCCCGTGGAGCGTGTGGTGGTGGACGTGCCCGAGCAGTTCGTCGGCGCAGTGACCACCCGGCTGGGCGAGCGCAAGGGCCAGATGGTGAAGATGTCGAACCTCGGCTTCGGCCGGGCCCGGATGGAGTACATCGTGCCGTCGCGCGGCTTGATCGGCTTCCGCTCGTCCTTCCTCACCGAGACTCGGGGCATGGGTCTGCTCAACACGCTGTTCGAGGGCTGGGAGCCCTACCGAGGACCGATGCTCCGCCGCGCCAACGGCGCCATCGTCTCGGATCGGGCTGGCGGCTCGACCCCCTACGCGCTCTTCCACCTGCAACCGCGCGGGGTCTTGTTCATGGACCCGGGCACCGAGGTCTACGAGGGCATGATCGTCGGCGAGCACAACCGCGCCAACGACCTCGACGTGAACGTCACGCGCGAGAAGAAGCTGACCAACATCCGCGCCGCGGGCCGGGACGAGAACGTGATCCTCTCGCCGCCTCACTTGCTCAGCATCGACACGGCCATGGAGTTCATCGACAAGGACGAGTTGGTCGAGGTGACGCCGGACGCGGTCCGGGTGCGAAAGCGCGTCCTCGACACCAACCGGCGCCCGCGCCGCGACGAGGAGCGCAGCGTTTGAAGCGAAGGCTTCCAGGGCATCACCCGAAGGGCTTCTGGCGCGCCGATTCGCTGATCGCCACCACCGCCGGGTGCTTGAGCTTACGCTCGACGGATATGGCGAAGAAACGCTCGCGCACCTGATCGAGGCGGCCGACCCGCCGAACTTGATACTGGCGCTCGACCTCCTTCGCGATGACCGCGGGCGCCGGGAAGATGCCGAGCCCAGTCTGACCGAACACCTTGAGCAGCGCGCTGTCCTCGAATTCGCCCACGACCTTGGGCCGGATGCCGCGTGATGCGAACCAGTGGTCGAGGGACCGCCGGAGCGTGGTGTTCTCGGTGGGCAGGAGCATTGGCGCGCCATCCAGCGATTTGGGAAAGCCCCGGCGGTGAGCCGCGGCCAGCTCGGCCGTCGCGAACAACACCACGCCGCATTCGCCCAGAAGATGGCTGAAGGCGCGGATGCGAATCGAGGGTCCGACGGGCGCGTCCAGGAGGACGAGATCGAGGTTGTGCACCACCAAGTCCGCGAGCAACGACTCGGGCTTGCCTTCCCGACAGACCAGACGAACTGGTTCGGGGAGCTCGAGCGCGGGCCCGATCAGCCGACGCGCGACTAGCTTCGGGACGACGTCGGCGACACCGATCGAAAGGGTCAGCGGTCTTCCGACCGGTCTGCCCTTGACGGCATCGCGCAGCTCCCGGCCGAGAGAGAAGATCTCTTCCGCGTAGCGGAAGACGATGCGTCCCATCTCGGTGAGCACCAGCCGCCGGCCGCTGCGAACGAAGAGCTTCTCGCCCAGCGACTCTTCGAGGGAGCGAACCTGCGCACTCACCGTGGACTGAGCCAGACGCAGCTCCGCGGCCGCCCGGGACAGGCTGCCCTCCCGGGCCACGACCCAGAAATAGAGCAGGTGGTGGTAGTTGAGCCATTCCACGGCCCGGGATCCTACTTCGGTTAAACCGAACGGTGGATCCATAATTTGCTAATGGCCGAATGGTCACTCCGAGCCTAAACATCCGCGGGCGAGCCAGAGGGCCTCGACCACGAAAGGCTGCGCATGGGCGTCAACAGCATCGGCACACCGACACTGTGGCTGGGGTTCACGTTGTTCGTGCTCGTGATGCTGGCCCTCGACCTCGGCGTCTTCCACAAGAAGGCGCACGAAGTGAGTGTCCGCGAGGCGCTGATCTGGACTGGCGTCTGGGTCTCCCTGGCGCTCGTCTTCAACCTAGGCGTCTATGCCTGGTTCGGTTCGCAGCGCGCCCTCGAGTTCCTGACCGGCTACGTCATCGAGAAGGCGCTCTCGGTCGACAACATATTCGTCTTCATCGTCGTCTTCGCGGTCTTCGCCGTTCCCGCGAACCTCCAGCACCGCGTGCTGTTCTGGGGGATCCTCGGCGCGTTGGTCATGCGCGCCATCTTCATCGTGCTCGGCGCCGCGCTGCTCCAGAGATTCCACTGGGTCATCTACGTCTTCGGCGGGTTCCTGGTGTTCACGGGCGTCAAGCTCCTGCTGCAGCGCGACGACGAGGTGCGCCCCGAGAAGAACCCGCTCTTCCGCCTCTTCCGGCGCTTCGTGCCCTCGGTATCGGATTACCGCGGCGGGAAGTTCACGGTCGTCGAGAAGGGCAAGCGCTACGCGACACCGTTGCTCCTGGTCTTGGTCGCCATCGAGGCGACCGACATCGTGTTCGCCGTCGACTCGATCCCCGCCATCTTCGCGGTGACGACCGATCCCTTCATCGTCTACACCTCGAACATCTTCGCGATCCTCGGCCTGCGTGCCCTCTACTTTGCGCTCGCCGGCATGATGGGGAAGTTCCACTACCTGAAGATCGGGCTGTCGTTGGTGCTGGTGTTCGTTGGAGTGAAGATGCTCGTGGCCGGTGTGTACAAGATCCCCATCTTGGCCTCTTTGCTCGCTATCGTCGCCTTGCTCGGGGGCTCGATCTTGGCCTCGATGCTGCGACGGGCTCCCGCCGAGCAGGCGCCGCCCCCGGCGAAAGGGCTGGAGTCGTGACCGTCGTCTGCGGCACGGATCTGTCGGACAGCGCCGCCCGGGCTGCCCGAGTGGCCGCCGCGATCGCGAGGCGCTTGGGTCGTGGCCTGAGCCTCGTGCGGGTGAGAGCGGCCGAGGAACCTGATGGTGGGACGACGTCGCTCGACGCCGTCGCCGGAGCGCTCCGCGAGGAATTCGGCATCGAAGTGACTCCGATGACCGAGGCCGGCGCTCCGGACGAGGCACTCGTGGGGCTCGCCGGCAAGTTGCAGGCTCGCCTGCTCGTCGTCGGCCCGATCGGCGCGCGCAAGCAGAGCCGCTGGACGCTCGGCAGCGTTGCCGAACGTGTCGCGCAGACATCGAGCGTTCCGGTGCTGGTGGTGCGCGACGGATCGAAGCTCGAGGCCTGGGCCCGAGGAGACGGCGCGCTGCGCGTGATGGTTGGCGTCGAGCTCACGACCGAATCGCAGGCGGCACTTGCCTGGGCACGCGGGCTGGAGGTCATCGGGCCATCTGAGCTGCTCGTCGCGCAAATCGTCTGGCCCGCCGATGAGCACAACCGCGCCGGACTCGCCGCACCGATCCCCCTCGATCACCTGCGGCCCGAGCTGGAGCAATCGCTCCGCTCCCGCCTCGAAGAGTGGGCAAGCATCGGACAAGCGTCGGGCCGGGCGGCGTTCATGGTGAAGCCCGGGTGGGGCCGCGTGGACAGCCATCTCAGGTTGCTCGCAGAAGAGTCCAACGTCGACTTGCTCGTCGTTGGCACTCACCAGCGCGCCGGCATCGCACGCCTCTGGCAGGGATCGGTCTCACGCAGCGTGCTGCACGGAGCGCCCATGAGCGTCGCCTGCATCCCTCTCCCGCCCTGATCGCCTGGTCGCGAGCAGCGCGGGCAACCCTCAGGTCAGCCCGCGCCGTCGAGCCCAGTGCTCGCCGAGATCCCTCAGCGCTTGCTCGCCCAGCGTGCGCTCGCAGATCGGGAAGAGCACTTGCTCTTCTTTCGCGAAGTGCTCCCTGAGCGTGTAGAGCAGGCGCAGCAACACACCGCGCCCTTCCTCCAGGGTGGTGGAAGCGCTGACGGCCCCGGTCAAGAGCCCGATCTCCATGTGCTCGGCTCTGAGCACGTCGAGCGCGCCGCTGCTCTGGCCACCCTCGACCAGCGCCGGAAACAGCACCTCGTCCTCGAGCGCCATGTGGCTGGCGACGGCGCCCGCCACGACCCGACCGATGGCCGCGATCTCGACGAGCGAGCACGCGGTCTCGGCATTGGCCTCGACCTGGTCGAAGATCGCGTACGAAAGCGCGTGCTCGCCCAGGAGGCCCTCGGTGATCTTCATGACTCGACCAGGATGCCGGCCGCACACGCCGACGACCCATGACGGGCATCAGGCCCATGACGGATGTCGCTTCGGCAGAAACCGCTGAACTATCCGGACGATCCGCGATCGTAACGCCCCGGCGCCAGGACGCCTTGGGGATCGAACGCGCGCTTCAGGCGCCCCAGCACCACGTCAAAGTCGTCCCGCGGCGCGGGCAGGGCGCCCATCGCGGGCAGCGCGAGACGCTGGGCGTGATGGCCCGCGGCGGCGAGGTCGGCCAAGAGCGCATCGTGACACGCGAGCGCGCGGGCGTCGGCGCCGGTTTGGTCGCGGTCGTAAACGATCATCGGCAAGAGCTGCAGCGTGCGCTCCGTATGGCAGAGCAACGCCACCAACGGTTCGAACCCGTGCTCGAGCATGCAAGCTTCGGCCTGCTCCGTCGCACGACGCACGACGTCGCCGCGGAGCGGCAGGGCTGCGCACACCCACAGTGCCCCCACCCGGTCGGCGTCCGGATCCAACTCGCCGGCGGGAGCGCTGGGCTTGCGCCAATACAGGCTGCGGAGGCTCTGCTCGTGGGGCACGCCCTGCAAGAACGCAAACGCGGGATCGGTGCTGGGGAAGAGCTCCCGCCCTGCGCGCGGATCGCCGCTGTTGGCCACAATGTCGATTGAGTCCACGCAGGGACGGAGCTCGGCTTCGACGTGATCGACCGCGGCCTCCCCGAGCTTGCGGCTGCCGGCGTAGATCGACGCCAAACCCAGCCAACGGTTCCCGCCGAAGGCCGCGCTCTTTTCCGCGAGCACCTCCCGAGGCAGCGGCGTCACACCCTGCGTGCGCTCGAAGGGGTAGCGCTCCGCCACCGAGAGCACGCGGTAGTCGTTCCAGATGCCGACGGGTGAACGCAAGGTCCCGTCGAGGCGCAAGCGGCGGACGGCGTCGATCAGCGGGGCGAGCTGGTCGTCGCTGCGCACTGAGAACCGCACCGCTGCCAGGAAGCGCGGTAGCGGCGAGAGCCAGATGGTGGCTCGGGTGACGACGCCCAGGTTCGATTGGGTGAATAGGCCATCGAGGGCGGGTCCGACGCCGAAGCGGTGCAGGCGGGCCGCGCTGGCACCGTCGAAACGATCGAAACCCGTATGCAGGACCTCGCCGGTGGTGAGCGCGACCTCGAGCGCGGCGATGTACAGCGCGCGGTCACCATTCGGGCCCGAGCCGTCGCCTCGCTCGAGGGCGTTGGCGATCACGCTTCCGTCCGGGCTGCCGCCGGTGGTCGCCGCAAACAGGCGAGACTGCCGCTCGCACAAGAAGCGATGGAGCTGCCGGAAGCTCACTCCCGGTTCTAGGGTGACCGTCGCTAGCTCTTCGTCGAAGTCGAGGATGCGGTTCAAGCGTCCGAGATCGAGCACGACCGCGTCGGTCGGTGGCACGCGCGAGCCGAGTCCCCAGTTCTTCCCGCAGCTCACCGGGTAGACCGGGACCTTCGCTCGGGCGGCTCGAAGCAGGATCTCGCGCACCTCGGCGCCGGTGCCCGGCGCGACCCGGCCGAGGACGCGCGCGACGGTCGCGAAGGTCGCGGTGCCGAGGCGCGAGAGCTCCTCGGGGGCGGCTGAGACGTGCGCTTGACCGACGAACCCAGAAAGATCGGCGAGAAACGCTGCCAAATCCCGGGCGGTCATCCCGAGACTCTACGCCCGCCCGGACCGCAAGAGTTGCGCGTTTTGTGCTGTAAGCCCCACGTAAGGGGGCTGGGGCAAGTAGGGGCCGGCCCGAGAGGAGATGATCCCATGAGCGCTGAAGCGAGCAAGCCCCAGACCGACGGCGACTGGCTGAAGGAATGGACGCCTGAAGACCAGGGGTTCTGGGAGCGCACAGGCAGCAAGATCGCGTGGCGTACGCTGATCCTGACCACCATCGCGCTGACGCTCTCCTTCGCCACGTGGTTCGTGGTCAGCGCGCTCGTCGTACGCATCCCCGCCATTGGCTTCAAGTTCACTGAGCGAGAGCTGTTCTGGCTCGCTGCCATGCCGGGACTCGCCGGCGGCTCCTTCCGCATCATTCACACGTTCCTGATCCCCATCCTGGGCACTAGGAAGGTGATCAGCGTCGCGACCTTCCTGAAGATCATCCCCTGCGTTGGCCTCGGCATGGCGGTGGTCAGCCTCGACACTCCGTACTGGGTGTTCATGGTCTTCTCGTTCCTGGCGGGGTTCGGCGGTGGAGACTTCTCGTCCCACATGCCGAGCACCAGCCTCTTCTTTCCCAAGCGCCTCCAGGGTGCAGCGCTCGGCATTCAGGCCGGCATCGGAAACTTCGGCGTCAGCCTCACCCAGTTCGTCACCCCGTGGATCGTCGGAGTCGCGGCGCTCGGCGCGGTCTCTGGATCGCCGCAGACCTTCACCAAGGCCGGGAAGACCAGCGACATGTGGCTTCAGAACGGCGTCTATTGGTACGTACCGCTGCTCGTGATCACCGGCGTCGCCTGTTGGTTCGGGCTGCGCTCCGTGCCGGTGAAGGCCTCGTTCCGCGAACAGCTCGACATCTTCAAGAACAAGCACACCTGGTTTTGCACCATCACCTACGTGATGACCTTTGGGTCCTTCGCTGGCTTCGCAGCCGCGTTCCCGATGATGATCAAGAGCCTCTACGGCGGCTTTCCGAACGCGCCAGATCCGCTCAAGTACGCCTTCTACGGCCCGCTCATCGGCTCCGCGATGCGGGTGCTCTTCGGATTCGTAGCGGACAAAGTCGGCGGCGCCATCCTCACCCAGCTCGCTGGGATCGGACTCATCGTCTGCAGCGGCGCGCTCTGGTTCACCGGCGCCATCGCCCCCACCTCGCTCGACAGCTTCAGCACCTTCGTCGGTCTGATGCTGGCCATCTTCTTCTTCTCGGGCGTCGGCAACGCCTCGACCTTCCGCCAGTTCCCGCTGATCTTCGCCCACAGCCCCCGCCAGGGTGCGCAAGTGCTGGGGTGGACGTCCGCGGTCGCTGCCTATGGTCCGTTCTTCTTCGCGATTGCGATCGGCGAGGTCATCGCGTCCACCCACGCCTCCACGGGCATCAAGTCGGCGGTGCCGTTCTTCATCGGCGCTTCCATCTTCTACGTCGTCGCGGTGGCCATCAACTGGTGGTACTACACGCGCAAGGGCTGCCCACACCCCTGCTGAGCGGGTGAGAAGAAATCGGTTGAGCATGCGCCGCCGGGGGATCGAGCGAGGGCGAGTCCCAGGCGCAGGGCGGGAGCGCGTGGGGCGCGACGCGATTCGGGTGGTCCGAGCGCGGAAGCAGAGCGGTGGAGGGGTCAGACGCCGAGCGTGATGGCGCGCAGGATGTCGTACGTGAGCGCGAAGAGCGTCACGCTGGCGAGAGCCTTGCCCCGTCCCCGCAGGGTCAGCGAGTCGAGCCCGCGGTGCGTTTTGGCGTCCGCGTGGACGGACTCGGCGGTCGCGGCCCGTTGCCGGTAGATCTGCTTGGCCTCGTCGGTGGCCATGCGGTGTCTCCAGGCGGCAACGGCTGAGCTGTCGGTATCCCTCGGCCGATGAGGGTCAGAGCCGTCGTCGTTGCGGGGCTTGGGCAGCGGAGCGTAGACGGTGACGTTGCGCGCGGCTGCTTCGTCGATGGCTTCATGCTTCGCGTATCCCCCATCGACGAGGAGCTCTCGTGGCCGGACGCCAGTCCGCTTCTCGATCTGCTCGAGCATCGGAGTCGATTCGGCCATGTCGCTGCCGCGGTGGGTGCCGGCGACACCGACGATGACCCGCGCGTCGTCGGCGGTCGTGGCGAGCTGCACGTTGTGGGCGGGCCGGAATCCTCCGTCGCCCATTTTCATCACCCGTGCCTGCGGATCGGTCGTCGACACTCGAGGGGTCGGGTCCTTGGCGCCGCTCTTGCTTTTGGTCTTCGCGGCCCCGGGCAACTGCGCGAGCGCCGCGTCGAGCCGGTCGAGGCGATCCTGGGCTGCACGCTTCTGCGCCGCGGCTCGGCGTGAGCTGCTCTCGGTGTCTGCCGTGACCGCGGCCAGATGGGAGAAGAGCCTCCTGGCGCAGAGCCTCCAGCGTGGTGCCCTTGCGAAAAGAACTCGCCCCAGCACTGGCCCGTACGCGCGTGCCGTCCTGCGCGACACGCATGAGGTCCACCAGGTCGTGGCTCATGAGCAAGGCCAGCACCTGCGTGATCAGGTCGTCGAACACCTCGGCGTTGTGGCTGCGAAAGTCGCTGAGCGTGTGGTGGTTGAGCCTCACCCCGCCGCACAGCCACCGATAGGCGGCGTGCAGCTCGGTCAGGCGCTGGATCTCCCGAGCGCTGTTCTCGCCGTCGCTGGTGGCGTACACCCACAGGCTGAGCAAGAGCTTGGGGTCGATGGCCGGCGCTCCGGGGTTCGAGTCGCGTGCATCGATGCGAGCGTAGAGCTTCGAGAGGTCCAGGCGGTCGATCACCGCGGCGATGGCACGCACGGGGTGGTCGTGAGGTACCTGCGCGTCCAGATCGATGCGCCCCCAGCCGAGTTGCTCACGATGGGCCTGTCGAAGTCGGGCGCCGCGTTTCGGATCTGAGTGTGAAGAGCTCATCACGAACACTTCTACCCGTCGGCATTCGTGCCCACGGCGCTGCCGCTGCCGGGACCAAAGGCGGCATCCCGTGCACCCCCCCTTTGTCGGGGGTGTGCACGAACCGTCTCAGGGAGTGAGTACCGCCAGCGCTCCGCGCAGCACGGGCTCGAGCTGCGGCTCGACTCCGAGCGAGCGCACCTGTTCGAGGGCTCGCCGCGCCTCGTGCCGCTTGAACCCCGAGTGAAGCAGAGCCGCCAGCACCTTCTCGAACACTTCGCTCTTCAGCTCGGCCGCAGTCCCCGCAGACACACCGCTCGCTTCCCGGCCCGCGCGAGCCTCCGAGACCTTCTTCCGGACGTGCTGCTCGCCGTAGACCTGTCGCGCCCGGTGGGCGTTGTGAGCCGAACAAAGCAGGCAGCAGTTATCCACTGTCGTTGGTCCTCCCATCGCGTACGGGTCGACGTGCTCGATGGTCAGGAAACCACTCGTGTTCAGCGTCCTGACTCGAGATGGCTCCTTGCGACTGTTCGCATCAGCGGACGGCGCTCCTCCGGCCCGGCCGGACGGTCTATTTTCGGAGCAGCGGCGTCCCTCGGCATCGACGAAGGTGCACTGGTTGCCATCCCGCTCCCGCACCGCGCGCTGGACCTCCACCGGCACGTGGCGCGAGCCGGCGCGAGTTTCACGGCGCTTGCGTGGCTGGCCCGCGCCCGCGCGGCGCTTCGTCTCCACGGCGATGAGCTGATCGATGGCTCGCTCGATCAGGGTCGCGAGATCCCCGCTCGGCACGGCGTGGCTGAGGAGGTTCCGGGCGGGTTCGAGCTTGTCGCGGAGCGTGGCACTGGCGGTGAATTCCACGCGGAAGCTCGTGGCCGAGAGCGGCTCGACACGAGGACGGTGCGCCGATGGCGGCGGCGCCGACAGCTCGGAGCCACCTGTCCCGGACATTGTTGATAACTCCGCTCGAGCTGGCTCGGGCCCGCTCGGGGTGATGGTCGCCGGTACGTCGGACCGGGGCGCCCACCGAGCGAGCAGCTCCTCGAGCTGCCGCTTCGACTTGCCGCGAGCCTCGGCGATGAGTCGATCGGCGTTGTCTTCCGTGAGGTGCCCGGAGAGCAGGAACAGTCCGGTCAGGTGGATGGCGCCGCTCGCGAGCTCGTCGAGGGCCTGGGGAAAACGCAGAACCAAGCGGGCGACACGGACTCGCTTGCTCGCGCCGTCCTCGGAGTAGCCGAGCCGCTCCACGCAGTACGCGAAGAGTGAGGAGCAGGCGTCCTCGAGGTAGAGCTTTCGGCGGTCGAGCTCCGCCAGGTGGAAGATGACGTCGGCAGAAGCCAGCTGCTCGGCGCTCACGGCGGAGGAGAGGCGCTCGCGAAGCTCGCGATCGGAGACCGAAGAGAGAGCGTGCATGCTTTCTGGCATAACACGCTGTTTTTTGGCCTCGCGGCCGACACGGTGAGCGCGTTTCACGCGTCCAAACGCGTCGCGCGTCGTCGCTCGAGCGAAACACGATGGGCGAGCTTCGTCGCGCAACAGAGAGGCCTTCGGTGACATGCCCGGCGAAGTGCGAGCCCGAGTCGCCTGGAAACGCGTCAAGAAAGAAATGGGGATGCGGTGCTCTTTCCCTCGTGACGCCGAGCGTGGGACGGTGCTTGCACGCCCCCCTCCAAGGGTCGTCCCTCGCCAGGGACTTCCAAGGGTCGTCCCTCGCCAGGGACTTCCAAGGGTCGTCCCTCGCCAGGGACTTCCAAGGGTCGTCCCTCGCCAGGGACTTCCAAGGGTCGTCCCTCGCCAGGGACTTCCAAGGGTCGTCCCTCGCCAGGGACTTCCAAGGGTCGTCCCTCGCCAGGGACTTCCAAGGGTCGTGCACGGGACGCCCCCTCAGGTCCTTGTCAGCGGCAGCGCAGTGGGTCCGGAACTGACGCTTGGCAGGACCGTTTCGCCTTCGAGCGCGGTAGAGCTCCGGGCGGGAAGGCGTCCAGGTCGGAAGCGCTCGCGCCCAGTCCGCGACACTGCTGCTCGCGGCTCCGCACAGACCCGACCCAGCGTCTCTCGCGCGCCTCGCCCCCATGCCGGCGACCCCGAAGCGCTGCCGGTGCTCCTTCCTTCGTGGGCGGCGGGGACCCCCTCACAGGCTCTGAGTTCGCGCCCGGTGCGTGTCCGGGTGAGACGGCTCCTTCCCCCCCAGGGAATGTCCTGGCGTTTCGGCCTCGATGCACGCTGGGGCGCCATCGGTCGGATCGCGACTTGATCGCACCGGGGGCGGGTGGCACGCTCCTTCTCAGATGCCCGCCCGCGCGCCGATGGCCACGGCCGGACGGACACTGCGCGACGCGATCTCCCGCTGGGGCGTCACGCCGCTGTCGGGCTCCGAGCCGGGTGACGCCGTCTTTCGATGGCTGGTGGGCCTGCGCTGGATCGCCATCGTCGGCGTCGCGATCGTGCTCGGCGTCACGGGCCCGGTCATGGGCATCCTGCCGCCGAACTCGGCGCCCGCGCTCTGGACGGTGCTCGCCGCATTGGCCTCGTACAACACCGCGCTGACGCTGCTCGGCAGGAGCTGGGGCCGCCCCTGGCTGACGCACTTCGCCGGCCAGATCGTGATCGACTGCCTGGCGCTGGCGGCGCTCGTGCACTTCTCCGGCGGCGTCGAAAACCCGTTCCTCTCTCTGTTCGTGCTGCACGTCGTCAACGCGAACATCGTGCTTCGACCCCGCGCTGCCTCCGCGCTTCTGCTGGTGGCCTTGGCCTTGGCGGTCGTCGTCGTGGTCGGCGAAGGCGCCGGCTGGCTGCCGCATCATTGTCTGCGCGGCGGGCACGCTTGCTGGGGTCGGACGCTGAGCCCCTGGTCCTTGGGTGCCCTGGGAGGTCTAGGCCTCACCCTGGTCGCGAGCTCGTACACTGCGCGCTATCTGACGGCGCGGCTCCACGACAGCGAGCTGCGCCTGGCCACCACGGTCGACGACTTGTCGGTCGAAAAGGAGCGTCTGGCCGAGACCAGAACGGCCATCGAGCTCGAACGCTCGCGTCTTCAGGCCATCATCGACTGCATGGCAGACGCAGTGACGTTTTCGGATCCCGAAGGGCGTGTGCTGCTGAGCAACGAGCGGGCGCGCGAACTCCGCCGCGGGGCGGGCCCCAGTGACGAAACCGATCCCAACGGCCCCGAGACGCTGGCAGCGCTCTTCGAGTCCGTGGCGCGCGGGCGGGGCTCGAAGACGCAGCCTGCGTTCACGCGGAGTGGCATGAGCTACGAGGCCACCTGCTCCGTGGTGCGCGACCACCACGAGGCACCGCTCGGTCTGGTCACCGTCACTCGCGACATCACGGACCGCTTGGCGCTCGAGCGTCACCTGATGCACGACGAGCGCATGGCCGTGGTGGGCAAGATCGCCGCGGCCGTGGCCCACGAGATCAACAACCCCATCGGCGTGGTCTCGCTCTACGCGCAGCACGCCTTGGCGAAGCTGCCGCCGGGCAGCCCCATTCAGAAACACCTCGAGACCATCCGCCGCAACGCCGAGAGCTGCCGCAAGATCACCGGTGATCTGCTGGAGCTGGCGCGGCCGCGAACTCCCGAGCACGAGCGGGTCGATCTCCGGCTACTGTGCAAAGACGTGGCGCAGTCGGTGGAGGCGCTGGCGGCGACCTACGGAGTACAGGTCGCGGACGAGAGCCGCTCCAACGCCGCCCCGCTGTGGGCCGAAGGGGACGCCGGGCAGCTCCGCCAGGCGCTGCTGAACCTCGCGCTGAACGCCGTCGAAGCCTCTCAGGAGGGGGATCGTGTCTCGATTCGCGCGTACGAGACCCAAGACCGGGACGCGACCGCCCGCGTGGTCGAGGTCAGCGACACCGGGAGCGGCATCCCGCCGGATCAGCTCGCGCAGATCTTCCAGCCCTTCTTCACCACGAAACCCTCGGGAACCGGCCTCGGCCTCGCCGTCGCTGACAACATCGTCAAGGCTCACCACGGGCGGATGACGGTCGATAGTGCCGAAAATCGCGGGACAACGTTCCGCATCCTCTTGCCGACTGCCGAGTCCCGCGCCATGGAAACCAAGGCATGACGGGCCCGAACGTCCTCGTCGTCGACGACAACCGTGACATGGCGGACGGCATTGGCATGCTGCTGGGCGAGCTGCCGCTCACGGTCAACGTCGCGTACTCCGCGAGCGACGCCCTCGCTCGCCTCGAGTCGAGTGAGTTCGCGCTGGTCTTGAGTGACATCCGCATGCCGTACATGGACGGCGTGGAACTGCTCTCCGAGATCAAGCAGCGCTGGCCACGGACGCGAGTCGTGTTGCTCACGGCCTTCGGCAGCATCGACTCGGCCGTCGAGGCGATGAAAGAGGGCGCCAGCGACTACCTCACCAAGCCCTTCGACAATGCGGCGCTGATCGACGTGGTGCAGCGGAACCTGAGCGCTGCGCTCAGCGCCGACGAGTTCGACATCCCAGCCGTGGTGGCCGCCGTCGCGGCCCACCTCTCGCCCGACGACCTGTTCAACAGCCTGACGAACGCGCTGGAGACCCTGCGCAGCGCCGCGGGAGCCGACGACTGCGAGCTCTTCTTGTCCGAACCCGACGGCAAGGACGTCCTGCTCTCGGTGTGGGTGGGAACCGATGGCGAGGCCCTCGTCGAGCGCACGCGCTTCGAGCCGGGGGCCGGCTACCCCGGCATCGTCACGGCAACGGGAGAGTCGTTCTTCAAGCAGGGTGACCTGGCAGACGATCCCCGATACCTGCGCAGACGCGTGCTCGACTCCGGCATCAAATCCTACGCCTGCTCTCCGCTGAAAGAACCGCGCGGATCCTTCGGATCGATCCACCTGCTGTCTCGCCGGGAGGACTTCCCGGCAGACCGCGCGGTCGCGCTCTTGGAGCAGGTAGCGGTGCCCCTGGCCAGCGCAGTGCGCGCCGGCCTGGCGTCGTTGCGTCAGTCGGTCGACGAGGCCTGCGCTCCCCATGAGTCCGGGTCATCGGCTCAGCTGCGCGCGCTGCTCGAGTGCGTCCGTCGTTCGGCCGACGCCACCTACGGCAGCATCGCGCTGGTGGATCCGAACACCGGATTGCCGGCACGAGTCGTCTCCACCGGTCCGGCAACCCTCCTCTGCGCCCACGCCGAGGCCGGCGCGTGGGCCGAGTGTCCCTCGGTGCTCGATGGGCACGGCTTCGCTCCGGATCCCGGGCGTCGGGCCTGGCCAGTGCCGTGTCGGCGCGGCGTGCCGCGCCGGGTCGTGAGCCCCTGCTGCTTGCCGCTGATGGAAAATGGACGCTTTCACGGGCTCCTCACCTTGGACTTGGGTCGCAAGGGCGAGTCGAATGCCGCCGCGGGCCTGGTGCCGCTGCTCGTGATGTCCCAACAAGCGGCCATCCACCTGGCCAGCACCCACCCAGGGCTGAAGCTCAATCCGGCCAGCGACGAGGTGGTCGTGACCAGCGCCCCCCCGCCCGACCTCGAGATCCGCTGTCTGGGCCCCTTCGAGCTGCTTCAGCGCGGCACACCGATCCCGGCCGAGCAGTTCCCACGGAGCAAGGCCCTGGGCCTGCTCAAGCTGCTAGCGCTCAAGGCGGGCACGCCGCTCAGTAAAGACTTCCTGATCGAGCACCTCTGGCCGGACGCCGATCCTCAGAGCGGCGCCAACCGCTTGCACGGGGTCGTGCACGCGCTCAGATCCGTGATCGAGCCACATCGCGCCGAACGAACCTGGCTCTACGTGCGCAACCGCGGCGAGCTCTATTACCTGGACCTCGAGGCGCCCCTGGACATCGATCTTCTGCGCTACCGCTCGCTCTTGAACCGGGGGCTCCGCGCGGTCCACGACTTCGCGCCCCAGAGCATCGACGCTCTCGAGCAAGCGGTCGCGCTCTACCGCGGCGAGCTCTTCGAGGACGAGCCCTACGCCGAGTGGTGCGAGCTCGACCGCCGCGAGCTCGCGGAACAACAGGTCACCGCCCTCGAGCGTTTGGCCGCCGTGCTCGCCACCCAGGGCGAGGCCGAGCGTTCACTCGAGCTGATGCGCCGCGCGGTACGCCTCGCTCCCTACCGCGAAGACCTCCTGGTGTCGCTGCTCGATACGCTCGTGCACATGGGACGCCCGGGTGAAGCGCGGGCGCAGTACGACGAGTTCCGCAAGATCCTGGAGCGAGAGCTGGGCGCCGAACCCTCTCGCGCTCTGGAAGATTTCCGCCGGAAAGTCTTCCGCCCCACGAGCCGCCCGCCGGCGATGGTGCGATGACCCGTGCCCGAGGTCGGCTCCGGGGATTCGGTGCTCGAGGTCTTGGCCGAGCTCGCGGCTCGAGGCAGCTCGCGAGCACACATGGCGGAGCTCCTGACAGCCACCGAGCGCCTGAGCGCGCGGGAGCTGGAGACCCACCAACGGGCGCGGCTGGGGCGTCTCCTCGCCCACGCGCGAGCGACCGTGCCGCACTATGCGAACTTGCCGACCGATGCACGGGACCCCGGACGCTTTCGTGAAATCCCGCTCCTGACGCGCGAATCCCTGCGCGATCACGCCGACGCCCTGGTGAGCAGCGACACCCCGGCGGCTCACCGCGTGCTCCACGAGGCCAACACCTCGGGCTCCACCGGCAAGCACGTGACGGTGAAGATCGACGCGATCAGCGCCGCCATCGGTGAGGCGCTGGCGCTGCGCGATCACCGCTGGCACGGACGCGACCTCGGTCGCAAGGCAGCGGGGATCCGCGCCATCAAATCCGGCGCACGCGCTCCGCACGGCAAGCACGAGCCGCGTTGGGCTCCGAGCACGGGCAGCGGACCGCTAGCCCTCTTGGACGTGCACACGCCCGTGCGCGATCAGCTGGCGTGGCTCGAGCGCGAGGCCCCTTCGTACCTCGTGACCTATCCCAACAACGCCGCTGCCTTGATCGCCGAGATCGAAGACCAAGGAACGGAGCTACCCGATCTGCTCGAGCTGGGTACTCTCGGCGAGGTGCTCCCAGCGGACTTGCGGGAGAGCTGCCAACGCGTCCTCGGCGTGCCGCTGGTCGACGCCTATTCCACGGTCGAGCTCGGCTACGTCGCGTTGCAGTGCCCCGAGCACGAGCACTACCACGTGCAGTCGGAGCACGTCTTCGTGGAGATCCTGCGCGACGATGGCGCGCCGTGCGCCATTGGGGAGTCGGGGCGCGTCGTGGCCACTGCCCTGCATGCCTTCGCGATGCCGCTCATTCGCTACGACCTCGGCGACTACGCCACCGTGGGCGCCCCCTGCCCCTGCGGGCGCGGCCTGCCGGTGATCGAGCGCATCTTGGGACGCGCACGCAACATGCTGCGGCTACCGGATGGCGACGTGCTCTGGCCCCGCTACGGCTCGCCGGTGCTGGGCAAGCTGTTTCCCCTGCGGCAGTTCCGGCTGGTTCAGACCGGCATAGAATCCCTGGTCCTGGAGATCGTGGCAGACCGGCCCCTCGACCCGGACGAAGAGCAGCGCCTGCGCAGCTTCGTGCTCGAGACGCTGGGCCACCCGTTCTCGCTCGACATCGCGTACCGCGAGACCATCGCGCGCTCGCCTGGCGGCAAGTTCGAGGATTTCGTGTGCCAGATCGCGGGCGGCTACTGCTCGCAGTAGATGTTCAACGTCGTGCCGCCGTCATCCGAGTCGATGACCGCGCCGAAGTCGGAGACCGTGTACGTCTGGCCGCAGGCGTCGGTGAGCGATGCGGTGAGCTGGGTCAGGCTGGTCACGCCAGCGGGGAGCGGGCTCTTCAGATCTGCCGTGAGCGTGTTCTTGTTCACCCCGAGCACGTGGTTCGTCACCGTCCCGGTGTTCACGCTTCCATCGGTCGCCATCGTGTTCCAGGTGAACGAGACCGTCCCCGATACGATCTCCGTCACGCCAGAGTTCAAGCTGAGCGTGAGCTGCTTCGCGGACGCATCGAACGCGGAGCTCGCCAGGACGAGATCCTTGCATGTCGCCTTGGAGGCAGGGCAAGGCTTGCAGACGTTGGCCGCCCAATCGCGCCACTGAGCCGTGGTCGCATCCGGATCGGCGCAAGCGGGCCCGGCGTCCGCATCGACGCTGGCGTCCGTCACCCCGCCGCTGCCGCTGGTCCCGCCGCTGCCGCTGGTCCCGCCACTGCCGCTGGTCCCGCCGGCGCCACCGACGCTGCCACCGCTACCACCGACGTTGGTGTCACTGCCGGCGTCCTTGACCGCCTTCTTGGATTCGTCTTCCGAGCAGGACTGGAGCGTCGCCAGCCCGAGCGCTGCGACCAATGATCCCCTGAGCACCCTCATGGCTGACGATGGTACCTCGACCTCCGGTGCCCGCCACCCATGATATCCGTCAACTGGCCCCTCGGCCGGGCGCTCCCTTCGTCCTCGACACCCCGTTGACACCCGATGGACGGCGCTTTTGGCCAGGATCTGCCGTAAGCGCCGTGTAAGTGCCCGGGGCTATGCCTCCAAGCGACGGCGACGAGCTTGCAGCGACGCCGCTCAACGGAGGCCTGAAGATGAATCTGAACACGCTCTTGCGCACGCTCGTTTCGAGCGCCGCTCTGGCCCTGGTTTTCTCGCTCGGCATGGGCACCGCCCAGGCCACCGGCGAGCAGAGTTTCAACGGCACCTGCGCCGCTTGTCACACCATCGGCGGCGGCAAGCGGGTTGGGCCCGACCTCAAGGGCGTGACCGAACGCCGGGACGAGGCCTGGCTGCTCAAATTCATCAAGTCGTCGCAAACCGTGATCGCCTCGGGCGATCCGGTCGCGGTGAAGCTCTTCGAGGAACACAACAAGACGCCCATGCCGGACGTGGCGCTCTCGGAAGCGGAGATCAAAGAGGTCCTCGGATTCATCAAGGCGGGCGGCTCCGGCGACGCGGCAGGCGCGGCTCCGGCGGCCACGCCCGTCACGCCGGCGGACATCGAGCTCGGCGGTCGCCTGTTCCAGGGGCTCACGCGGCTCAAGAACGGCGGCGCGGCCTGCAACTCGTGCCACCACGTGACGAACGACGCCGTAATCGGCGGCGGCGTGTTGGCCAAAGACCTCACCGAGGTGTTCACTCGCATGGGCGCGCCCGGCATGAGCGCGATCCTCGGCAAGCCGCCCTTCCCAGTGATGGAGGCCGCCTACAAGAACGCCCAGATCACTCCGGAAGAGACCCGTGCGCTGGTGGCGTTCCTGCAAGACGTCGACAAGAAGCGCGCGATGCAGACGCCGGTGGACTACGGCAACAAGCTGGTCATCGGCGGCGTCGCCATGTTCCTGGTCCTCATGGGCCTCTACTCGTTCACTTGGCGCCGCCGCAAGTCGGGCCCGGTCAACCAAGCCATCTTCGACCGCCAGGTCAAATCCCAGTAAGCGCCCCACTGACGCTCACCCGAACCAAGTCATTCGAGACGGAGATTTAGAGCCATGAGCTGGATTCAGGACATCATCTCGCCCCAGACGCGCAAGTGGGAAGAATTCTACCGCAACCGCTTTCAGCACGATCGCATCGTGCGCAGCACGCACGGCGTGAACTGCACCGGAGGCTGCTCCTGGCAGATCCACGTCAAGGACGGCATCGTCGTCTGGGAGACCCAGCAGCTAGACTACCCGCTGCTCGAGGACTCGCTGCCGCCCTACGAGCCCCGCGGCTGTCAGCGCGGCATCTCCTACTCTTGGTACCTGTACAGCCCGCTGCGCATCAAGTACCCGCTGATCCGCGGCGCGCTGATCGACGCCTTCGAGCGTGAGAAGGCGTGCGGCCAAGGGCGACGCGCTGGTCGCCTGGGAGAACCTGCAGAAGGATCCGAAGAAGCGCGAGACCTACCAGAAGGCCCGCGGCAAGGGCGGCTTCCGCCGCACCACCTGGGACACGGTGCTCGAGCTGATGGCGGCGGCCAACATCTACACCGCCAAGAAGCACGGCCCCGACCGCGTCTTCGGCTTCTCACCGATCCCGGCGATGTCGATGCTCAGCTACGCGGCCGGCGTCGCTTCCTGCAGCTCTTCGGCGGCGTGAACCTGAGCTTCTACGATTGGTACTGCGACCTTCCGACGGCCTTCCCCGAGATCTGGGGTGAGCAGACCGACGTCTGCGAGAGCGCCGATTGGTACAACGCCAAGATGATCGCGGACATGGGCGCGTGCCTCAACATGACGCGCACGCCCGACTGTCACTTCTTCGCCGAGTCACGCCACAACGGCACCAAGGCCGTGGTCTTCTCGCCGGACTTCAGCCAGGTCTGCAAGTACGCCGATCAGTGGGTGCCCGCTGCACGCCGGCAGCGACGGCGCGTTCTGGATGGCCGTCTCCCACGTGATCCTGAAGGAGTTCCACCACGACAAGCCAGACCCCGTACTTCATCGACTACGTCAAGCAGTACACGGACAGCCCCTTCTTGGTGAAGCTCGACAAGGTCGGCGACCACTATCGCGCCCGGCCGCCTGCTGCGCGCCAACGAGATCGCCAAGTGGAAGGACATCGAGAACGGCGACTGGAAGTTCCTCAACATCGACGAGAAGACCAACGAGCTGGTCGATCCCCAAGGGCAGCGTCGGGCACCGCTGGGACAAGAACGACACCGGCAAGTGGAACATGAAGCTCGAGAACGCGCGTCGACGACAAGCCCTACGACCCGATCGCTGACCTTGCTCGGCAACCGCGACGAGACGCTGCCCGACCGAGTTCACCGAGTTCGGCCTCGACAAGACGGCCATCCGCAACGTGCCGGTGCGCTACATCGAGACCACCGAGGGCAAGGTCGCCGGTCACCACGGTCTACGACCTGATCATGGGGCAGTACGGCGTCGGCCGCGGCCTGACCGGCGACTACCCGAAGGACTACACCGACAAGGACGCCGCCTACACGCCGGCCTGGCAGGAGATCTTCACCGGCGTCGACTCCAAGACGGTGCTCCAGTTCGCGCGCGAGTGGGCCAACACCGCCGCGACGACCGCAGGGCAAGTGCATGATCATCATCGGCGCCGGTATCAACCACTGGTACCACGCCAACCTGATGTACCGCGCCGGCGCCATGGCGCTGATGCTGTCGGGCTGCGTCGGCAAGAACGGCGGCGGCCTCAACCACTACGTCGGCCAGGAGAAGCTCGCGCCCGTCGACTCCTGGGCGGCCATCGCCTTCGCCAAGGACTGGCAGTGGCGCCGAGCCGCCTGCAGCAGGCGCCGCTGTGGCACTACATCAACACCTGCCAGTACCGCTACGACGGGCAGTTCTCCAGCTACAACACGGTCCCGAAGAACGAGCTGGACCGCGCAGCACACCGCCGACACCATCTTCCAGTCGGTGCGCATGGGCTGGATGCCCTTCTACCCGCAGTTCAAGCAGAACACGCTCGAGCTGGCCCGCGAAGCGCAAGCAAGGGCGGCGCGAAGACCGACGACGACATCACAGGCCTACGTGCTCGACAAGCTGAAGAGCAAGAAGCTCGAGTACTCGGTCGCCGACCCCGACGCGCGAGAGAACTTCCCGCGCGTCTGGTACATCTGGCGCGGCAACGCCATCATGGGCAGCATGAAGGGCCACGAGTACGCCCTCAAGCACTACCTCGGGCACGCACTCCAACGCGATCGGCAAGGACTCCGACGAGCACCCGAAGGAGGTGAAGTGGCACGACGTCGCGCCGACCGGAAAGATGGACCTGATCGTCGACCTCAACTTCCGCATGGACTCGTCGGCGCTCTACTCGGACATCGTGCTGCCGGCCGCGTCCTGGTACGAGAAGGCCGACCTCAACAGCACCGACCTGCACTCCTTCATCCACCCGCTCTCGCAGGCGGTGGCGCCGGTGTGGGAGTCGAAGTCGGACTGGGACATCTTCAAGGCGCTCGCCAAGGCGACCAGCGAGTGCGCCAAGAAGCACCTGCCCGGCACGCACAAGGACATGGTCGCGACGCCGCTGTCGCACGACACGCGCCGACGAGATCACGCAGCCGACGATCAAGGACTGGTACCGCGGCGAGTGCGAGGCCGATCCCCGGCAAGACGATGCACAAGCTCGGCGTCGTCGAGCGCGACTACACCAAGCTCTACGACAAGTTCATCACGCTCGGTGACGGCGTCCGCAAGAACGGGCTCGGCGGCCACGGCAACCACTACATGTGCGAGGAGGAGTACGACCAGATGATCGCGTCCAACCACTTCCCGACCGAGACGATGGACGGCAAGGTCTATCCGTCGCTGCAAGGAGGACAACCAGGCGGCCAACGTGCTGCTGCACCTGTCCACGCTGACGAACGGCATGCTCAACGTGCGCGCCTACCGAGAACATGGAGAAGAAGACCGGCCTCGAGCTGGCCGACCTCGGCGCGGGCAGCAAGGACGTGCGCATCACCTACGAGGATCTGCAGGCGCAGCCGCGGCGCTACAACACCTCGCCGCTCTGGTCGCGGCCTGATGAACGACGGCCGCGCCTACGCGCCGTACACCTACAACGTACGACCGGCTGCGTGCCGTGGCGCACGCTGACGGGCCGCCAGCACTTCTACCTCGACCACGAGATGTACCTCGCCTACGGCGAGAACCTGCCGACCTACAAGCCCTCGCCGAAGCCGGCGGCCTACGGCGATCTGAAGGAGACGCTGAAGGGCGGCGAGGCGCTGGTGCTCAACTGCCTGACGCCGCACGGCAAGTGGCACATCCACTCGACGTACATGGAGAACCACCGGATGCTCACCCTGTCGCGCGGCTGCGAGCCGTGCTGGCTGAGCGAGGTCGACGCCGCAGAGCTCGGCATCCAGGACAACGACTGGGTCGAGGTCTACAACGACCACGGCGTGTACTGCACCCGCGCCTGCGTCAGCTCGCGCATCCCGCGGGCGTCTGCATCGTCTACCACGTGCCGGAGCGCACGGTGGGCATTCCCGAAGTCGCAGGTGCGCGGCAACCGGCGCGCCGGCGGGCACAACAGCTTCACGCGCATCCACCTGAAGCCGAACTACCTGAGCGGTGGCTACGGGCAGTTCAGCTACCACTTCAACTACTGGGGCCCGATCGCGCCGCAGCGGGACACGCACGTCATCGTCAAGAAGATGACCACGGTCGTCTTCTGAGGACAGGGAGAAACGAAATGGATATCAGAGCTCAAGTCTCGATGGTCTTTCATCTCGACAAGTGCATCGGCTGCCACACCTGCTCGATCGCCTGCAAGAACATCTGGACCGACCGCAAAGGCGCCGAGTACCAGTGGTGGAACAACGTCGAGACCAAGCCGGGCACCGGCTATCCCGGCAAGTGGGAAGACCAGGACATCTACAAGGGTGGCTGGGAGCGCGGACGGCGACGGCACGCATCCACCTCAAGGGTGCGGGCAAGAAGAAGGGCCTGCTCAACATCTTCCACAACCCCGACCTGCCGACGGTCGAGGACTACTACGAGCCGTTCACCTACAACTACCTGAACCTGATCGAGGCGCCTCCCGGCGACGATCAGCCGACGGCGCGCCCCGTCTCGCTGATCACCGGCGAGCCGATGGACGTGAAGATGGGTCCCAACTGGGACGACGATCTCAGCGGCACGCCCGACTACGCGCGCAACGATCCGAACCTGGAGAAGCTCACGCCCGCCGAGCAGGAAGCCATGTTCCAGCTCGAGCGCATGGCGTTCTTCTACCTGCCGCGCATCTGCAACCACTGCCTGAATCCGGGCTGCGTCGCGTCGTGTCCGTCCGGCGCCATCTACAAGCGCGGTGAAGACGGCATCGTCCTGATCAACCAGAAGGTCTGCCGCGCCTGGCGCATGTGCGTGACCGCGTGCCCGTACAAGAAGTCGTATTACAACTGGCACACCGGCAAGTCGCGAGAAGTGCATCCTGTGCTACCCGCGCATGGAGGCGGGCTACGCGCCGGCCTGCATGCACTCCTGCGTCGGACGCATCCGCTACATCGGCGTGCTGCTCTACGACGCCGACCGGATCGAGGCGACCGCGTCGTGCCGAGACAAGGATCTGGTGGACGCGCCAGCTCGACATCCTGCATGGATCCGTTCGATCGCGAGGTGATCGCCGCGGCCAAGGCGAACGGCGTCCCCGACTCGACGATCAAGGCCGCGCAGAACTCGCCGACCTACAAGTTCGTCAAGGAGTGGGGCATGGCCCTGCCGCTGCACCCCGAGTTCCGAACGCTGCCGATGCTCTTCTACGTGCCGCCGCTGCTGCCGGTCATGGCCTCGGTGACCGCAGACCGACGGCGCGCAGAAGGAGAAGCTCAACCCCATCGCCAAGACGTGGACCGACAACTGGCTCTACGACACCAGCACCGAGGAGCTCTGGGGCACGATCGAGCAGGCGCGCTTCCCGCTCAAGTACATGGCGAGCCTGTTCAGCGCGGGCGACGACGAAGGCCGTGGCCGACCGGCTCAAGAAGCTGATGGCCGTGCGCATCTACCGCCGCTGGAAGACCGTCGGCGACATCCCCGAGGCGAAGGTGAACCAGGCGCTCAAGGAGACCGGGCTCACCCAGGAGTCGGCCGAGGACATCTACTACCTGACCTCGCTCGCCAAGTTCAACGACCGCTTCGTCATCCCGCCGGCGCACCGCGAGCAGGCCATGGAGATGCTCGAGTTCACCGGCGACGTGAAGGGCTCGACCGGCTTCGGCTTCCGCGAGAAGCCCGAGCGAGGAATGTGAGATGACCGTCAATCTCGAACACTACGCGCGGCTGGCGCCTCTCTTCGAGGCGCCCGACGCCGGGCTTCCCCGAGCGGATCCGTGGCATCGCCGCGGATCTGCCGGGCGACCTACCCGCGCCGCCGCGAGCTCCATCGAGACTCTCGCGGGCTGTTGCCCAGGGAGATCTGCTCGCGCTGCAGGAGCTGCACCGCGCACCTTCGACGTCCAGGCCATCACCTCGCTCGACATCGGCTACACGCTCTTCGGCGAGGACTACAAGCGCGGCGCGCTCTTGGCCAACCTGAGCGCCGAGCACACGCAGGCCGAGCAACGACTGCGGCATCGAGCTGGCGGACCACCTGCCCAACGTGCTGCGCCTGCTGCCGAAGATGGCGGACAGGTGAGGTGCGGGAGGAGCTGGTGCGCGTGCTCCTCGGCGCCGGCGCTGCGCGAGATGATTCGGGAGTTCGAGCCCGCACGCATCGCCAAGAAGGAAGAGATCTACAAGAAGCACCACAAGACCATCATCGAGCCGCCGAGGGCGAGCTCAGCGCACCGCTTACCGCCACGCCCTCGAGGCGCTGCTACGAGGTGCTGCAAGCGGATTTCGGCCTGAAGGTCGAGCCTGCCCATGGAGCAGGAAGTCGACTTTCGTAGCGCTCCGTCGATGCCGAGATGGGGATCGAAGCCAGCGGCACCTGCGCCACGGGCGCGTGAGAGGTACGACGATGAACTCTGCCGAACCTGTTCCTCTTCGTAGGCCTCCCCTACGCCGCCTTGCTCATCTTCCTGATCGGCACGATTCAGCGCTATCGGAACACGGGCTTCAAGGTCTCGTCCCTGTCCTCGCAGTTCCTCGAGGGCAAGCAGCTGTTCTGGGGCTCGGTGCCCTTTCACTTCGGGCATCCTGGTGGTGTTCTTCGGCCACCTGATCGCCTTCTTGATCCCGAGCGGCATCCTGGCTTGGAACAGCAACCCGCTGCGACTGATCGTGCTGCGAGGTCACCGCGTTCGGCCTTCGGCCTGAGCGTGCTGGTGGGCCTGCTGGGCCTGATCATGCGCCGGCTCACCAACCCGCGCGTGAAGATGGTCACGACGCGGCATGGACGTCGTGCTCGAGCTGCTGCTGCTCGTGCAGATGGTGCTCGGCCTGTGGATCGCGCTGGGCGTACCGCTGGGGCGCCTCGTGGTTTGCCGCGGATCTCTCGCCCTACCTGTGGTCGCTGTTCAAGCTCGATCCGCAGATCACGGCCGTCAGCGCCATGCCGCTGATGATCCAGCTGCACATCATCAACGCCTTCCTGATCCTCGCGCTCTTCCCGTTCACGCGGCTGGTGCACATCATCGTGGCACCCCTGCACTACATCAACCGGCCCTACCAGCGGGTGATGTGGAACTACGACCGGACCGCGGTGCGTGATCCGAAGACGCCCTGGAGCGAGGCGCGCCCGCGCAACAACTGAGCTCCAGCTCTCGGTGCAACTCGGCCACGTGGGTCTCGGCTCGCGTGGCCGTGCTGCATTTGGGGTCTCACCACTCGAGCCCAGCGCGAAGGCATCCAAGACGCCGACCACGCGCCCTCGCTTGATGAAGCGCTCACATGCGCGTAGCATTCCAACTGGGAGGTCAGAATGCGAGCACGTCTATTGCAGGGGGGGGGTAGTGGCGCTGGCGTTGGGGGCTAGCGCTTGTCAGACCAACGAGAACGTCGCCGCCAACGGCAACGCCGACGAGGATCCAGGATGCGACTGCATCGTGGTGGATCGGGACAACCCGGTGCTCAGCGAGGACGTTCTTCTGACCAACACGCCATTCGGGGAGCAGGCGAAGCGCCTGAACGACACGAAGTGGGGAGCGCTTCGAGCTGAAGCGGCTCGACGGGCGCGCCGAGAAGCTGCTCTGCGACTCCGCCTACGAGATCCGCCCCCGCCTGTATTCCCTGGATGCGCTCGCAAACGCGCTGCCTGGCGTGCGCAGCGACCTCCCGCGGGTCATCTTCAACTGGACTGTGCAGCCCACAGCGTGCCACGAGGCCATTCCCGTCGTAGACGTCGCGTGCGACCCCGAGGACTCGGGCTGCTCGGACGCCGGGTTTGTGGTGGTTGGTCTGGAGAACCTCGGCGGGGTAAACGCCGACTTGGTCCTGTCGCACGAGCTTGGGCACGTGCTGTCCATGAACCACCGGCCAAAGTCCGAGTGTTCCACGGAGAAGTGGCTGATGTGCGAGACCGTCGGGAAGCTCGCTCCGAAGATCGACTTCGACCTCGAGTGCGACGAGGCCAGAGCCTGGGCGCTGAAATACCGAGACGCCTACCTGAGCGGGGGAGGCTGACATGTGGCGCTGCGCTTGGCTGCTGCCGCTCGGCCTGTTTGGCGCCGCGTGTTCCGGCCGGACGGAGACCATCGTCGTGGCCGGAGGCGCAGGCGGCGCGCCGGACGGCGGCGCGGCCGGTGCGAGCGGCGGACAGGGCGGCGTCGGCGGCTCGGGTGGGCTCGCGGTCTTCTGCCCGGACGGCCCGGGGCCGGAGCTGGTCGCCGTCGAGTCACCGGCGGGCTGGTTCTGCGTCGGCTCGACCGAGGTGACCGAGCACGACTACGCCGACTTCCTGGACCAGAATCCCTCCATCGCCGGTCAGCCGGCGGGCTGTGCCTCGAACACCCACTACGAAATCCCGTGGGCCTCCAAGACGCCCCGCTCGCTGCGCCCGCGGGTCAACGTGGACTGGTGCGATGCTCGGGCGTATTGCCAGTGGGCGGGTCAGCGGCTGTGCGGACGCCCCGGCGGAGGCGCCGCGAAGTTCAGCAAGTTCGCCGCTCCCGGCGAGAGCGAGTGGTATTTCGCGTGCAGCCGCGGCGGTGAGCGCACGTACCCCTACGGCAATACCTTCGAAAGCATGAGGTGCTTTACGGCGGAGCACCCGACCGCCAAGAAGGCGAACTACGTCGGCTGGAACAGCGCGTGCGAAGGCGGCTTCACCGGCTTGCTCGACCTGAGCGGCAACGTGGCAGAGTGGGAGGACTCCTGCAACACCGCGGACTCTGGCAACGGCACCTGCCGGCTGCGTGGAGGCAGCGTGGTCTCGCCGCTCGAGGACGCGCGTTGCCAGTCGGACGCGACGATGTCCGCGGGCGCCGGGGACGAGTACGTCGGCATCCGTTGCTGCGCAAATCCGGTGCCGGGCGACTGAGCTGGGGCTTCGCCGGTCGGATCGTGCGCGGCCCCGGGAAAGTTTCGGGAGTTCTCGGCAGCAAATTGGGCCAATCTGCGCTGCGCATGCCACCGGAGGGCATGGCCCGTCGCATGTTCACCGCCGTCCCCTCCGGGGCTCTGACGCTCGCGTTGGTCGTTTTCGCCACCGCACCCGCCTGTTCGAAGAAGCACGACGACCTGCCGTCGCTCTCGAAGACGGAGGAGGTCGAGGTGCCCAGCGTGCCGATCCCGCCAGCCAATGGCCCGAAGCTCGGCGCCGTCGCCGAGGTGACGCCGGTGATGGACCGCCCGTCGACGACCGGCAAGCAGCTCGGCTACCTGCACGCCGGAGCGCTGGTCGCGCGGGCAGAGAAGCCCTTCAACAACGACAAGTGCCCGGGGGGCTGGTACCCGGTGCGACCCCGGGGTTTCGTCTGCGCGGGTGACACCGCGACGGTCGATCTGAAGCACCCCACTCTGGTCGCCATGGCTCAGGGGCCCAAGCTCGATCAGCCCGCGCCCTTCGTCTACGGCAGGCTCAAGAACGAGAGCGGCCTCTTCGAGCGCGACACCGACAAAGAGAGCGCGGTCAAGGAGGTCGGCAAGCTCCGGCGTCGCAGCATCATTGCGGTGGTCGGCTCGTGGAACGCCATGGACCCCGAGGGCAAGATGCAGCGTCTCGCGCTGACGCCCAGCGGACAGTTCGTGAAGGCCACCGATCTCGAGCCCGTCGCCGGCAGCGAGTTCAAAGGCGTCGAGCTCAACGACAAGACGGAGCTGCCCGTGGCCTTCGTGGTCAAGCGCGGCGTTCGGGCGTGGCAGGTCGAGAAGGGCGAGGCCGACAAGCTCGATCCGCTCGAGTTCCATCAGGTCTTGCACCTGACCGGGAAGTTCCGGACCGTCGGCCCGCTCAAATACTGGGGCACTGCAGACGGGCGCTACGCGCGACACCGTGACGTGATCACCGTGCGCCGGCGCAACGCTTGGCCGGACTTCGCCGAGGGCGATCAGAAGTGGATCGACGTCAGCATCGTGACCAACACGATGGTGCTCTACGAAGGCAAGAAGCCGGTCTTCGTCACCCTGGTCAGCACCGGCCGCGACCGCCTGGGAGATCCCAAAGCCACAGCCTCGACGGCCCAGGGCAGCTTCGAGCTGAGCGGGAAGCACGTGACGGCCTCCAAGTTCAATCCCAAGGGCATCGAGGAGCTGTTCGACGTCTACGACGCGCCGTGGGCCATCCAGCTCACGAGCGGGCAGATGCTGATCGGGGCGCCCTGGCACAACCGCTTTGGGATCGAGAACGGTCAGGGCCAGATCCAAATGTCACCGCACGACGCGCTGCGCGTCTGGCAGTGGGTCGAGCCAGAGGTGCCCGAGGGCTGGCACGGGGTGTCCCTGCCCGGCGAGAAGAAGGTTCACGTCGTCGTTCGCAAGTAGCGAGCGGGCGGCAGGCGCGGCGGTTGGTCAATCGTCGAAGATGCCGGGGCCGCCCAGCGCCTCGATGGCGGCACGGAAGGCATTGGCTCTGAGCTCGGTCCGCTCGACGAGCGAGGGTCGACCGAGCTGCTGAGCCGCGTTCTGAAGGTGAACCGCGTCGCGCTCGAGCCGATCGGCCTCGCGCTCGAGGGCTTCGAAGACGGGGCCCTTGGCGTCGGGGGGGATTTCGTTCCAGAGCATGCCTCGCGGTCTTCTCCCGGGTAGCGCAGCGACGCAAGCGTGGTGACCGCCAGGGCGTGGCCAGCGGCGGCCAGCGGCGGCCAGCGCAGGCGAGCGCGCGCCGTGGCTGAAAATTCGGGCCCTCCGCCCTGGCATGCGCGCTGCACTGCGCAGGGGGCGAGCGGCCCGTGAAGTCGCTCCCCAGGCGAGGTAAGCTACCGATGATGGTCAGCGGTATCGGAACGAGCGCGCGGATCGAGCTTCACTACGAAGTGCGGTCCGTGCCGGACGCGTGGGAGCTGCCGGAGATCCTCGTGCCCGAGTCGCGCCCTCATGAGCTGTTGGTCGAGCATTTGAAGGGGTTGCTCGTGGCCTGGGTGGAGCGCACCGAGCGCGACGCAATCGTGGCCCGCAACCTCGCGTTCCGATGGATCCAGGAGCGCCCCAAGGTCGGCGTGGATCCCGATCTGTGCCTGATCGAGCCCACGCCGCCGGGCGCGGCTGACCTGACCAGCCTGTGCACCTGGACGCCAGGCCACAGCGTGCCGCGCCTGGCCATCGAGGTCGTGAGCCCCGGCCACCCGTACAAAGACTACGCGGTCGTGCAAGACAAGTACGCCGTGTCGGGCGTCCGGGAGCTGTGGGTGATCGACGCCCGATTGCAGGGGCCGCGCTCCCACGGCGGACCGGTTCCGCTGCAGCTCTGGCGCAGCGATCGCGGCGGACCGTTCCGCTGCGTTTACCGCGGAGGGGGGCCCGTCGAGATCGAAGCCCTCGGCGCCTGGGTGCGCGTCGCGGGCGAGAGCGTCGAGATCGCCGACGATCCCGGGTTTGTGCAGCGCTGGCAGACGCCCCTCGAGATCGAGCGCGCTGCCAAGGAACAAGAGCGCGCTGCCAAGGAACAAGAGCGCGCTGCCAAGGAACAAGAGCGCGCTGCCAAGGAACAAGAGCGCGCTGCCAAGGAACAAGAGCGCGCACGCGCCGAAGAACTCGAGCGCCGGGTGCTGGAACTCGAAGCGAAGGTCGCCCGCGGGCGGTGAGGGCGGGGGCGTTCCCAGCGCGAAGACACCCGGGGCCGATGATTGCCGGCGCCTGCTGGCGCTGGCCTCACTTCGAGAGCAGCTTGAACTCGATGCGTCTGTTCTTCTGCTGACCGGCTGGCGCTCGGGGTGAGCAAGCCGCGTGCCTGGCCCAATAGCGCTGCGGACCTGCGCGGCCGGGCCGGACTTGCTGGCTGGATGCGACAGGCTGGCGCCCCCAGCCAACAGCCCAGTCCTGGCGCCGCCGATTCAGAGCCGGATCGCGGACGGCATGGGGATTGCTCTAGGACTCGCGTACGTTCGGAAGCCCCATGAACAAACTCATCCTCGCTGCCGGCGCGCTCGGCGCATCGCTCGCTCTCTCTCCACAAGCGCTTGCTCAAGCTGAGGGGCTGATGAAACAGGACGCCGCTACGAGCGGCAAGACGGACGTCGCCACGAGTGGCTTCGAAGCGGTCGCCAAGGACGACCCCGAAGCGAAGGACGCGACGGAGGCAAAGATCTCGGCCGGCGCCCTGCTCACGACCGGCAACTCGCGCTCGCTGGCGGCAACCGGCGCCGGCACCATGCGCGTGCGACGTGAGAAGAACCAGCTGAGCGCTGCCGCAGCCGTCAACTATTCGCGCTCGGCGCCCAACCCCGCCGGCGACATGGAGACTACGGTCGAGAACTATCAGGGCAAGGTCAGGTACGATCGCTTCATCGCGGGTAATCTGGCGCTGTTCATGGCGACCTCGGCCCGACGTGATCGCTTCCAAGGCCTCGACTTGCGACTCAACCTCGACCCTGGCGTCGCCTACTACTTCGTCGATCAAAAGAGCCAGCAGCTCTGGTCCGAAATTGGCTACGACTTGCAGTACGACGTGCGACGCGACGAGAACGTCGCGGCCGCCCAGGCCAGTGGCGATCCCGTCGACAAAACCGACGTGCAGCACAGCGGTCGTCTGTTCGCGGGCTACAACAACGCCCTCAACGAGCACGTCAAATTCACTACCGGTCTGGAGTATCTGCAAGGCCTTCCCGAGACAGAGCGCTGGCGCCTGAACTGGGACGCCGGTCTCACCTCGGCCATCGGCGGCGACTTCTCGCTGAGCACCACCTTCAGCCTGAAGTACGACCATGCGCCGCTGCCCGGCGTGAAGGAGCTCGACACGTCCACCGCCGTCAGCTTGGTGTATCAGCTCTTGTGAGCGCGGCGCCGCAGCAAGCGGGCCAGCTTCTTCGACAGCACGTCCGGCGCCACGGGCTGAGCGATCACGTCCGCGGCGCCGGCCTCGATCAGGCGTCGCATGGAGCCTGGGTCGAGCTGCCGGACCAGGATGACCACCGGAACACCGGCGGATCCGGCCGCGAGGGCGGCGACGGCCGCATCAATGTCACCCACTGCGTCGAGCACGATGACGTCTGGAGACGCCGCCAGGGCATCGACCATTGATTCTGCTCGCGCCGGCCGGATCCCGTGGGCGGCGAGCCCGGTGGCGACCGCGACGTCGTGCAGGCTGGAGTTCGAGGCGGCGACCAAGAGGGCGGTGCTCTCGCGGGGCTCCGGGGTCGAAGGACCGGCGGCCTCGGCTTCGTTCCAGTCGGGGATGCGGTCCTGCCGTCCGCCGCCGGAGAGCTCGCCCTTGCGACTCGGAAGGCGCTTGGCGTGGGCCGCTGGGTCCATTGCCTCGAGCAAGCGCTCCCGAACGGCGGCCGCGTCTGCCGGACGTTGGTGAGGGTGCTTGGCCAAGAGCTCGAGCCGTAGCTTCTCGAGCAGCGCCGGCACCGGCTCGGCGCCATCGGGGCGCTTCAGGGCAGGAGGCGCCATGAACAAGTGCTGCGAAACGATCTCCATGGGCGCGCCGTCGAAGGGCGGAGACATCTGCAGGAGCTCGGTGAGGATGCAGCCCATCGAGTAGAGATCCGCCGCTGGACTGACACGCAGCGAACGGCTCTGCTCCGGGCTCATGTAGGCGGGAGTGCCGGCCACCGCGTCGGCCCGCGTCAGCGTCGGTCTTCCATCGTCGGGGGCGTCCACGTGCGCCAGTCCGAAGTCGACGACTTTGGCGTAGCGATGACCCTGGCTGTCGTGGGTCAGTAGGATATTTTCTGGCTTCAGATCCCGGTGCACGATGCCGAGCGCGTGGGCGGCCTCCAGCGCTTCGAGCACATCGCACATGATGGAAACGACGTCTGCGAAGGGCGGCGGTCCCGGATGCGCGAAGATCCAATGATCGAGTGGCTCACCCTCAATCAGCTCCATGACGATGAAGAAGGTCTTGTCGTGCTGCCCGAAGTCGATGACGCGCACGACTTTGGGGTGATTCAGTAGCATCGCCGCCCGTGCCTCGCGCCGGAAGCGCTCGACGTACTCGGCGTGGGCGGCGACGTGGGGGTGCATCAGCTTGATCGCGACGGGCACGGCGAGCTCAATTTGCTCGGCCGCGTACACCGTTCCCATCCCGCCCTGCCCCAACATCTCCGTCAGGCGGTACTTGCCTGCGAGCACGAACCCCGCGGCCGGCGTCTGATCGGGGATCGAAGCCGCGTTGGAGAGCTGTGTGACGGCCGACGGCAGTGCGACCGGTCGTGCCGCCGCGGACTCGAAGCTGCCAAGCTCGGTTTCCGCTTCTGCGGCGGGAGGCCTGCCCTGCGAGTCGTCCGAGTCTGCTCCGCTCATGGCCGGTCGCGGACTCCCACGGCGAGCTGCCCCATGAAGTAGCCGCCAGCATCGTCCCACGCCGAGCCACGAAGCGACAGGCCGCCGTAAAGGCGACCGCCAGCTTCCACACCAAGGCTCAGGCCACCGCGACCGATGAGGTCGTCGGAGCGAGGGTCGAGCAGCCCGTGAGCGTCGAGCAGCGCGTAGCCCCTCAGCCAGGGCACGACGTCGTAGGTGGCGCCGGCCAGCACGAAACCTTGCCCATCCGGCGCCGGCTGTCGCTCGGCGCTGGCCTCGAGCGGCGCCCGACCGCCGACGTCTATGAGCCAGCCGAGCTTGTCGCCAATGCTGCCGATGGCGATGCCGCCACCCACCCGCGAGGCGGGGCTGTGGGCCGTGGTTGGCAGCGCGAGCTGAAGCGCCGGTCCCAGCTCGATCTCGCCCAGGCGTGCCGAGCGCCAGCGCAGCGTGAACCACGCGCTGCCGTCGGCGGCGGAGCCGCCGAGCTCACGCGTCGTGACCAGCCCATCCACTCCAATCGGTCCGACAGCCCCCGACGCTCGGATCGCCAGCTGCTCGCCGGGCTTTCCATGATCGCTGTAGGCGGTCCCGCTGATCGCACCCGAGCTGTCGGGAGTGGGACTCCACCAAACGACGTTGGTCAGCGGAGACGGCTGCACCAGCGGCGCACTGATCCCGATGAAGCGCCGCTGAGCGGGCGGTGCACCGGGAGCCCGCTCCGGCTCGCCGATCGTCGCCTCGGTCGACGCGAGAAGTCGCCCGCGCCGATCCACGACCTCGACCAAGACCGGACCCGGCTGCAAGCCCGTGACGTTCGCTCGCCAGGTGGTGGCGTCAGCCGCGGCCGACAGCGGCAAGCGCCGCGTTTGATTGCCGCGGCGCACTCGGAGTGAAGGCTGAACCCGGGTGGCTACGTCGATGCCCTCCACCTCTGCGAAGCGGACGACCACCGCCGCCGAGCGAGGACCTTGCTGCTCGAGCGAAATCTTCAGCTCGGGGATGAGGTACTTCACCTCGTAACGCGTCGCCGCATTGGCGCCCGCAACCTGAAGCGACAGCGCACGGGGAGAGAGCGTCAGAAAATCGATCTTGGACGGGACCGCGCCAAAGGGCCCCTCGTCCACCGCGAGTTCGAGGCCAGCGAAGGCGGCGAGCTGGAGCTCGCCGTAGGGGCTCACCTCGATGGTACCCCCGTCGATCGCACCCGCTTTCGGCTGCGCTGCGACGATGGCGAAGGCTCGCACGTCGGACGCGATGCCCAGGAAGTCCTCGGTGTCGACCGCGCGCACGCGCATGAAGTAGGCGCCCGGCGGCAGTTTCTCGCCCCGGAAACTACGCACGTCGCTCGGCACTTCTTCGCGCGCGATCAAGTCGGTGAAGTCGGAGTCTTTGGCGATCTCGACGCGGTAGACCGCCGCTTTCGGCACCGTCTCCCAACCCGCTTTCACGACGCCCTTGCCGTGCGGAAACAACACCACGCCCGAAACGCTGGACGGCAGCCACTTGGGTCCCGGCGGCAGCGGTCGCGGCGGCGTCGGCGCCTTCGCTTGCTGGAAGGAGCTACCGAAGTTCTGAGGGACCTGCACCTTCTTACCAGCCGACGAGACGCTGGCCTTGCCGTCGAACACCGACACGGTCGCGCGCTTTTGCTTCGCGCGGACTGCGGTGTCTCGCGACTCGGCCGTGACTTCGCCGCCCTGCACTCCGACTTGGACGGGCTTGCCTCGGAGCGCTGCGAGCCCCGCCTGAACTTCGCCGCTCTCGAGTTCGATGGTGGGCGGCGCCTTCGCCACGGCCGTCTGCTTCGCCGTGCCGTAGATGATCACGAGCGTGTGCTCGGCGAGCACGACGCGCGTTCTATCGACGAACAGGATGTCGGCCCGCGCCTTCTCCATCGTGTTGACGCTGTGGTTCTTGTAGAGCGGCATACCAGGTGACGCTTCTTGCCAGGCGCCGCCAGAGGGTCGCTCGCGCACGTCAGGCTGCAGGGAGCGCAGCCTGGCCGAAGGAAGATTCGTCACCTTGGCCGGCACCACCAGGGTCATGCCGTCCGGGAGGGGCGTCTTGGTGCCACACTTCACCGAGTTGTAGCGCTCGAGCAGCGCACGATGCTTGGCCGAGCCATAGAGCGCCGAAGCAACGTCGTCGCAGCTCTCCTTGTTCTTGACCGTCCATTGCAAGACGCGCTCCGGATAGCCGGGGGTGACGTCGTCCGCGGCGAACACCGGCCGAATCGTGGTCACGACCGCCACGAGCGGCACGAATCTCCTCAACAGCATTCGTTCACGCATCGCCCACATCCAAAAGCAGCTCGTACACAGCGGTCGCAGTCTTGCGGCCCGTCAGTTGTTGAGAGCCGAGCGAACGCAGCTCGAAACCATCTCCCGCGAGCTCGTGGGTTCGCTCCGCCACCAGCACCTGGTCGGGCTTGGCGACTGCTTCGAGCCGAGCCGCCACGTTCACGACGTCACCGATGACGGTGTACTCCATGCGCTTGTCCGATCCGATGTTCCCGACAATGGCTTCGCCGCTGTTGATGCCGATCGCGAGGCGCAGCTCCGTACCGTATTTCTCCGACCACATCTGGTTCGCACTCTCCAAGAAGCGCTGCATGTCCTCGGCAGCCGCCAGCGCGAGACGCGCGTGGTCGGGCTGGCTCTGCGGAGCGCCCCAGACCGCCATGATGCAATCTCCGATGAACTTGTCGACCGTGCCCTCGTGTCGGAACACGATCTCGCTCAAGATCGAGAACAGCTCGTTGAGGATGGTGACGACCTCTTCGGCGGGACGGCTCTCGGCCAGAGGCGTGAAAGCGACGACGTCCGCGAACAGGACGGACACCTCGCGGCGTTGTCCCCCGAGCGCCAGCGAGTGCTCGCCGCGCACGATGGCATCGACCAAGTCTTTGCTCAAAAAGCGGCTCAAGTCGCCGCGCAGCTTGGCCTGACGTTCGATCTCGGTCTCGCCACTCTCGAGATCCTGTGCCATTTGCCCGATAGCTCGGGAGAGCGTGCCGAGCTCGTCACGTCGATTGCTGTCGAGCGCGACCTCGCGCCAGCGGCGCTGCCCGATCAGCCTCGCCTGGCTGGCGAGCCGCATCACGGGTCGGGTGATGGCGCTACCGGCAAATAGCCCGACGACGAGGGCGATGAACAGCGTGCCCCCGACGACCCACGCGCTAGTGCGCCGCATGTCGTAGAGCGTGGAGTAGGCGATGCGCTCCGGCCGCCAAAGTCCGACCGCCCAACCAAGATCTTCGACCGTCTCTACCGCCCCGACCTGCGGCTCTCCGCCCTGCGAAAATGTACTCACGACCGCGGTTCGGGTCATCCAGGATGCACCAGCGGGGATCAAGGCGAAGACCGGCAACTCCGCGACGTCGGAGCCGGCACGTAGGTCGGCCCCCCGGGCGGCAACGGCGCGCTTCGTCCCGTCCGCAACGACGATCGAAACGCCGCCTGCGCGGAAGCGAGCACCGGCGGCTTGTTCGAGAGTTCCCGAGAGCCCGGCCAAGTCGGCAGCGGTCGTCACGAAGCCGTCGGCACCCGCGGGATCGACCTTGGGCACTGGCACGACGACCGCCCCGACGCCCGGGCTCAGCAACTCGAAACTCACCCCACTCTCACTGGCTCGCCGTCGCATCTCCGGGGTGGATCGCGGCACCTCCGAGGCGGCAACGCCTGGCTTCTTGACGACGGTATCAACGTTCGCCGACGGCACTTCGAAGCGAAACGCCGCGAGGTTGCGCCGACTGGCAAGCAGCCCACTCAGCATCGCGTCGACGCCCTTCGCGCCTGCATCCGGCTTCGCTGCGGCGAGGGAAATGGCCAGGGCAACCGCTCGGGTGTCCTCTTCGGCCGACCGGACGTGACCCAAGACTGCGTTCGCGACCTCCCCAACGACAGCCGCCTGCAAATTGGCTTCGCTGAGCTCCACGGCGTTCTGGTTGATGCCGGTGAGACGCCATGCGACCGCCGCGGCTGGCACCGCCGCGATCGCGACCAGAAGTATCGCGGCCCGAACACGGATCGACAGCCGGACTTCACTCATCGATCGGCCCGTCTTTCCACCCTCGCTCGCCCTTGTCGCTGCGCTTCAGAATCTGGAACTCGACCCGTCGGTTCTTGGCGCGAGCCTCGGCGGTCTTTTCGCGAATCAGCGGCTGCCGTGCTCCGAAGCCGCGGGCTTCCAGGCGGCGCTCGTCGATTCCGTGATCGACGAGCCAACGAACGACCGCGATGGCTCGGCGCCGGGACAGATCCAGGTTCGTCGGATCACGACCGACGTCGTCGGTATGCCCGTCAACGGCGAGACGCGCGATGTCCGGGTGATCGCGCAGCACGCCCGCCACTTGCTCGAGCACCTTCGAGCTTTCGGCCGCGAGCACGTCGCTGGCCGTCGCAAAGTTGACCTGACCGCTGATGACAATCTGCCTGCCGACCACCCGCACCGACTCGGGGCAACCGCTGGTCTTGGTATCGGCCGTGCGCGCGCCCTGCTCGTTGGGACAGGCGTCCTCGCCGTCGTAGATCCCGTCGCCGTCGCGATCCGCCGGGCAGCCGTGGCGCTCGGGATCGGCGCTCTTCACGCCGGGGACATCGGGGCAATGGTCGTCGAGATCGGCGACGCCGTCGCTGTCGCGGTCGGGCGGACAGCCGGGGCGCAGAGCCGCGGGATCTCCGGGTGCATCCGGGCACGCGTCGAGCGCGTCGACCACGCCGTCGGAGTCCCGATCGGCCGCGCCGCCGGAGGCGCCAGGCAGCGATCCGGATGCGGGAGCGACGGGAGTCGGCTGGCCACCACCAGGACCAGCAGCACCAGCGCCCGAACCCTCCGGGGCGAACTCAAAGCTCAGGTCGGCACCAATCAACACGCGATACGCAGGCGTGCCGGCGCCGGGAGTGAGCCCGGGACCCGCCGCCACGAAGGCCGAGAGCGGGCCGAAGCGCTGCCTCACCGAGGCCAGTGCCTCGACGTGCGTCGAGTTTCGCCGCAACCACGGGACGTCGACGCCCGTCGCGCCCGAGAGCTCGGCGCCCAGCTGAGTTGGCCCCAGCCGATAGCCGAGCCCGAGCTGGGCGAAGACCTCGCTGCCGAACAGGCCAGAGTATCCGCTCTGGGAAGCGCCGGCCAATGCGCCGGCAGTCGCGCGCCAGAGCCAGGTCGACGAGTCGTGACCAACCACGACCTGCGAGCTCAGGCGGGCGGTGTCAGAGCCGGCAAAAGCGCCGGAGCTGGTCGGGAGCCAGACGCGAGTCGCGAGCGCGAGACCGGGGAAGCTGTCGCGCTGCTCGACCAAGGCGATGCGTGCTCCCAAGCGCAGATCCCCCAAGTCGGCTCCGCTCGGTCCGCTGAGATCCAGTTGACCGAACCGGCCGTCATTGCCGCCTTGGCTGAGGAGTCCGGGCAGGTCCAGGTCGAGGACCAAGCGCTGTCCGAGCGTGGCCGCGACCAAGGCATGAACGATCAGTTGGTGGTCCACGATGGTGGTCGAGGTTTCGTTCCCGCTGCCATCGACCACGCGCATCACGAGGGGATCGCGCGCGTAGACGAAGCGAGCCCCGAGGCCGAATTCGAGTCGGCCGTCGGCCCGCGCATCGGGGACCGCCATCAACGCGTCGCCTGTCGGAGCTGGCTCGAAGCGGTCCAACGGAATGCTCGGCGCCGCGACGGCTACCGACGTCGAAACGAGCAACGCGAGACCGGAACGTAGACCCAATGGCATCATTGCAATTGCTCTCGATCTCGCCGGGCTAGCCCACCATCGGTGATCCTGGCCCGTGGTATAACCGCGCCGTGCCGTCCATCGCAACGTCCCCCCTTTCGAGTGCTGGAACTCGCATCCCCGTGCGCACGCTGGCCGTGGAGGTCATCTCGGGTCCGGACAGTGGCGTGCGCGCGGAAGCCGACAGCGAGCTGATGAGCATCGGGACAGCCAACGGCAACGTGCTGATGCTGACGGATCCGACGGTTTCGCGCTTCCACCTGGAGCTCGCGCGGGACGATCGCGGCATCATCGTGACGGATCTCGAGAGCACCAACGGCACGGAGGCCGGGGGTATCCGCCTGCTGCGTGGCATCGTCAGCCCCGGCACGACGCTTCAGCTCGGTCGCACCTCGATCCGGGTGGCCGACGGCGGTGGCACTACGGTGGAGATGCACGGCAGCGATCGCTTGTGCAATCTGCTCGGCGCCACCCCCACCATGCGCCGGTTGATGGCCCAGGTCGACCGCGTCGCCAAGACCACCGTCCCGGTGCTGCTCGTCGGTGAGTCGGGCACCGGTAAGGAGCTCGTCGCCCGCGCGCTGCACGAGCAGAGCCCTCGGGCAAACAAGCCGCTGGTCGTCGTGGACTGCGGAGCGCTCGCCCCCGGCGTGGTCGCGAGCGAGCTCTTCGGTCACGACCGGGGTGCCTTCACCGGAGCGGAGCGCACCCACGTCGGAGCCTTCGAAAGAGCCGACGGAGGCACGCTGTTTCTGGACGAGATCGGCGAGCTGCCGCCCGAGCTCCAACCACAACTGCTCGGCGCGCTCGAGCGCCGGCGTTTTCGTCGCGTCGGCGGAAGAGCCGACATCAGCGTCGACGTGCGGATCGTGAGCGCGACGAACCGAGATCTGCGCGCCGAGGTCAACGCCGGGACCTTCCGCCTGGACCTGTACTACCGCTTGGGCGTGGTCGAGGTGCGCATCCCCCCGCTGCGCGAGCGGCCCGATGACTTGTCCTTGCTGGTCGACCATTTCTTGAAGGAGTGCGGCCACGACGGGCCCCGGTCGGAGATCGTGAAACCCGACGTTTTCGAGGCGCTGCGGACCTATCGCTGGCCGGGAAATGTACGCGAGCTGCGCAACTGGGTGGAGGCCACCGTCGCCATGGGCGAGGCGCCGGATCTGTTTCGCCACGACTCGGTCGCTCCTGCCCCGAGCGAGGTCGCAGCGCCCCTCGACCTGCCCTACAAGGACGCGCGCAACGCGGTACTCAACAGCTTCGAACATCAGTATCTGGAGCACTTGCTGGCCGCGTCGAACGGGAATGTGAGCGAAGCTGCGCGCAAGGCCCGGATGGATCGCAGCTACCTGATCAAGCTGCTCCAACGACATGGCTTCCGGGACCAGCGCTCCTCGCTGCCCCCGGACGGGACCGACTGAAGCCCGGAAGTTCATTTCCGCGGTGAGGCTTGCTCCTGGCCGATTCGGGACTTCTGAGCGAGTTGGCGATCCGGTTGCTCCATTGGATGTCGCCCGTGCCTTGCAGCGCGCGTGCCAGACGCTTCGCTCGAAGTTCGTGCTCGCGGGGACGCGAAGTTGTCGTCAACGGCCCACAAGTGCAGGCTCGATGCGACGCTTGGGTGGGCTGATCCGGCGCAAGCACGCCACCTCCCTTGGCACGCATTCTGCGTAGTGCCGGTGAGCACTTCAAGTTGCGTGCCACCCGGGCCCAAACTGGCAGCGCCGGCAAACTCGCCTCCTTCCCGCTTCGCTCTTGCGGGCTGTTGGCAACGGCTGCCGTTTGCAGCCTACAGGCGGCGAGCGACTCGGCCCCCGACGCCGCCGGGACGTCGAGGGCCAAAAGCCGCCAGCGGCTGCGCGCAGAGCTAGCGCCGACGACGCCTGCCGCCGAAGGCCGCGAGCGCGAGGCCGGCGAGCACCAGCGCACCTGGCGTGTTGGAGCTCGAGCCGGGCACCGAGCACTTGCAGCCGCCGCCTTCGAGCGTGCCGGTGGGGTCGGAGGTCGGATTGCCACCCTGGGCTGCGCTGCCACCGCCGCCGCCTACGCCGCCGCTGCCGGCGGTCGCGCCCGTGCCCGCGCCGCCACCGCTTCCGGCCGTCGCGCCCGCGCCGCCAGCGCCGGCTTGACCGCCCGTGCCGCCAGTTCCGGTGTTGTCATCGCTTGGATCGTTCGGGTCGCGTTCGCCCGCGTCGACGACGCCGTTCTTGTTGGTGTCCTCGTCGCCGTCCCTCACACCGCCCGTGTCGGTGTCGGAGATGAGGGGGCTCGTGGTGGTGGCGCCGCTGTCGCCATCGGCAATGCACTTGCCCGCAGCTGCGTTCGTCGCAGCGTTGCCGCAGTCCTTACCAAGCTCGGTCCCGTCGAACAGGCCGTCGCCGTCGCTGTCCGGATCGACGATGTTCTTCAGGCCATCGCCGTCGGTGTCATCCGCGGGGTTCAGCTCGTCGCCGTCGAGCACGCCGTCGTCGTCACTGTCAGCGTCGTTGGGATCGGAGCCCAGTGTCGCTTCCAGGCCGTCCGAGAGGCCGTCCTTGTCGGAGTCTTTGTTGCCTGTGCCGTCGTCGGCGCCGTGACCGAGCGTGGGGTTGGACTCGCCGGCATCGATGACGCCGTTGAGGTTGATGTCCTCGCTGCCGTCGCTGACGCCGCCGCGATCGGTGTCCTTCATCAGGCTGGAGGTGACGGTGGCGCCCTTGTCGCCGTCGGCGACGCAGTGCTTGGCGGTCTTGTCGGTGGCCGGATCGTCGCAGCCTGCTCCGTTCTCGGTCCCGTCGTAGAGGCCATCGTCGTCACTGTCGACGTCGATCACGTTCCGGAGACCATCGCCATCGGTGTCGTCCGCGGGGTTGTGCTCGTCACCGTCGAGCAAGCCGTCGTCGTCGCTGTCGGCGTCGTTGACGCCAGAGCCAAGGAACTTCTCCAGCGCGTCCGACAGGCCGTCCTTGTCGGTGTCGACGACGCTGGCGTCGTCGGCCCCATTGCCGAGGGTCGGATCGCCCTCGCCGGAGTCCTTCGCGCCGTTCAGGTTGGCGCCCTCGCTGCCGTCGCTGGCGCCGCCGCCGTCGGTATCCCAGAGCAGCGGGTCGGTCTTGGTGGCGCCCTTGTCGGCGTCCGCGATGCAGTGACCCTTCAACGGGTCGGTGCCGGTCGCGGCGCAGTCGAGCCCCAACTCGGTACCGTCATACAGGCCGTCGTCGTCGCTGTCGGGATCGAGGGCGTTGATCAGTCCGTCGCCGTCCGAATCCTTGTTCCAGTCCGGCTCGTCGCCATCGATCACGCCGTCGTCGTCGCTGTCTGCGTCATTGGGATCGGTTCCCGCGACGGTCTCGTCGAAGTCGCTGACTCCGTCTTTGTCGGTGTCGGTGGCGTCGGTGTCGATGGGCGTCGACTGGGCTCCCGGCGTTGCGTTGTTGCCGTCGGTCGGTGTCGTCGTTTGCGGCGCGCCTTGCTGACCGGAGGCCGAGATGTTGGCCTGGTTCTCGATGTTGCCGCTGGCCGTGGCGTCCAGCGTGACCCGGAACTTGATGACGCTGCTCGCACCCGGCGCCACGCTGCCGCCGGTGGTGGCGTTCGCGCCGGTTCCAAGGCGAACGGTCAGGGTCTTGGTTCCGGTGGTGAACTGGGCTTGGTCGTCGCCTGCGGTGTCGGTCTTGGCACCCGCGTTGGGTCCGCTCACGATCTGAGTCGAGCCCGGAACGTAGGTGACGCCAGTCGGGATCACGTCTGTCAGCTGCGTGCCCACCGAGGTGTCGTTGCCGGTATTCGTGACCGTGATCGTGTACTCGAACACGTCACCGGGCAGCGCGGAGCCACCGTTCAGATCCGTCACCGTCTTGCCAGAAGTGCTGAAATCCGGCTTGAAGGTCGAGATCGAGGTGATGAACGCGCCGAGCAGGTAGACGTCGCCGGTGCTGGTCGCCTGGATGTCGGCCGCAGTCTGGCCCGCCGTCACCCGATTGGTGATGTTGACCACGTCGAGGTCGAAGCTCGACATGCTGCCCTGGCCGCCGGTCAGCCGCGGCAGATCGCCCGCCACCGAGACCGGAGCACCGAGGCGCGAGCGCGAGCTGTTGAAGAAGTTGTCGATGGGATTGACTGCGTCCGTGAGCCGGTCGGCGTTGCCAAGCGGCGTCTTGCCAAAGCGCAGCGAGTCCCCCGTCACGTCTGGATCGCCTTCGTAGGTGATCACGCCGAGCTTGGCGTCGAAGCCCGCCGCCGGCACCAAGAAGCCCGAGAGCGTCGCTGACTGGCTGGTCGCACCGTCCACCAAATCCAAGCCGTCGAAGAGCGCCAGGTTCCGAGGCGGTTCGCTGGCCAGCTGATAGAACACGACCATGTACCAGCCGGTGAAGGCCACGTTCTGGTTTAGGCCAGGCAGATTGACCGAGTCGACGCCTGCGATGCGGTAGCCACCCGAACCGTTGGCTTGCACGAGCGTCGTCACGTCCGCGACCGACTGGTAGTACACCTCGCCGCCGCCCGCGGTGCTGGTGTAGGTCTCCAGCGAGCTCACCGACTGGCTGAAACCGCCCTGACGCTCAACGGTCACGCTGGTGTCCGCCGAGCTGCCGGTGCGGCGCGCACCCCAGTAGAGCCAGGCCTTGGTGACCGTGGCCCCCGCGGGGACCGTGAGTACGGCCGTGGAGCGAGCCTGGGCCAGCGTGACGGCTTGGTTGGCGCTGGCCTGACCGGCGGCCGGGTCGTCGGCACGCCAGAACACGTCCGGTGACGAGTCGTTGGTGTTGCTCCCGCAGTTGCCGACGGTGCCCACGATCGGCGCGGGCAAGCCGCTGCGGCAGTCGTGACCGAGCGTGTTGCCGATCAACAAGAAATCACCCTTTTGGTCGACCTGCGCCCGCAGCTTTGGCACCGCGTTGGCAGCGCTGGCCGCAGCCAGAATGCCCAGACCCACCAACCCGCTGAGAATCGAAAGCTGTCTCATGATTCAATCTCCGTCACTTGCTCTTGATCTCGGTCGAGCCTGATTTCGTCTGTTCCTTGAGGTGGAACTCGACGCGGCGGTTGTTCTGGCGTCCGGCTTCGGTGTCGTTGCTGTCGATGGGCTTGTCTTGGCCAAAGCCGGCAGATTCGAGCCGCTGCTTGTCGATGCCGTGATCGACGAGCCACTTGGCCACGCTGGCCGCGCGCTGCTTGCTCAGGTTCTTGTTGTAGCCCTTGGCGCCGCGGTTGTCGGTGTGACCCTCGACGCCAATCCGGGTGATCTCCGGGTGGTCCTGCATGATCTTCAGGACCGCCTGGAGCACCGAGTCGCTGGCGGGCAGGATCCTGGCGCTCGCCGTGGCAAACTGCACCTGCTCGATGATCTTGATCTGGCCGCCGGAGATCTGCGCCTTGGGGCAGCCGTGCTTCGCAGGGTTCGGGTCGGCCGGTCCGGCCTCGGTCGGGCAGGCGTCCTCGGGATCGAGGATGCCGTCGCCGTCCGTGTCCTTGGGCGGCGGGCAGCCGTGCTTCGCAGCATCGGCGTTCGCCACTCCCGGTACCGTCGGACAAGCGTCTTGCTCGTCGATGATGCCGTCGCCGTCGCTGTCCTTCGGCGCCGGACAACCGTTCTTGGCGGGTTCGGCGCTGGCCACGCCGGGCAGGTCGGGGCAGGCGTCCTGCTCGTCCAAGATGCCGTCCGCATCGCGGTCCGAGGGCGGCGCCGGACAGCCGTTGGTGCGAGGATCGTCGGTACGGATGCCCGCCTGATCGGGGCAAGCGTCATCGCGGTCGAGCACGCCGTCACCGTCGCGGTCGCCGGGCTTGGCCGCGAGCTTCTGGGCCTCGGGAAACCACTCGATGCTGAGCAGACCGCGCACAGCGGGAGCTCCCACGCCGCGGGTCAGGCCCGGACCGACACCGGCACCGACGCGCCACTCGGGCGTCACGCGGTACTTGGCGCCGAGGATGACCTCGAGCGGCGTCGTGCGCTTCTTCAACGCGCCGTCGCCGGAGTCGCTGACCACCGTGGAGCCAAACACCTCGGGGCCGACGATCAGTTTGTCGTCCAGCGCGCGAACGCCGACGGCGGCGCTGAACGTGACCTCGCTGCCGAAGGGGTCACCACCGATGTCCTCGCCACGTGCGCGGTAGTTGAAAGCGAGCTGTCCGGCGTAGGCCAGGGCACCAATGTCACCCGCCGCCATCAGACGCGGCCGCAGGCGCAGCTTGCCGTCGCCCGCGAAGGAGTCTTGGCTGCCCACCGGAATGAACCCCTGAATGCCGAGCGCCAGCGAGAAGGGGCCTCGATAGTCGCCGAGCAGGCGCAGATCGGCGCTCAGGCGCGGGTCACCGATAGTGGTGCCGTCCTTGGTCTCGAACGACGAATTCGCGACCTTCAGCGACTCGCCCTTGCTGAAGGCGAGTAGCGGCAAGTTGGCCCCGAGGCGCAGGCGGTCGAAGAGCACGAGGGCGCCGCCGATGTGCACGAACAGCTGATGCTCGACGATGGCCGCTTGCTCGTCGCCGCTGGCATCGTAGAGGACCAGTGGCTTGTACGCGTAGTCGCCCACGACACCGAAGGCCGGGCGCAGGTGTCCGCGCAGATCCAGCGATTCGTTTGCGAACCAGTCGCTGCCACGCTCCGAAGGTTCGTAGCGATCGAGGGAGAAACCGCTCGACTGCGCCGACGCCGTGGCGGCGGAAAGGAAGCAAAGCGAAGACAGAGCAGTGAGGAGAGTTCGTCGCATGGGGATGTACCGTGGTCGTGGGGCCCACCTCGCCCGCTTCGAGCAGGCTCAGCAACAGGCGTGCCGCAGCAGGTTCGCGAGGTTCTCGCGCCTCTCCTCGTCCACGCCTGTAGGCAAGAGCCGACGAAAGCAGCTGCGCTGTCGGCTCCAGGCGACACTTCTCCAGCGATCACCAGCGCCGTGATCGCGAGGCTCCTGGCCGCCTGTCGGCACCGGCGAATTGGGCGGGCTGGGCGGGCTGGGCGGGCTCGCAGCGTCCCGCCAACTTCAGCGCAGGGCTTCCAGGATCTCCACCGTCGCCGTCGATCGGTTCAGCGTATAGAAATGGATCCCGGGGGCGCCGCCGTCGAGCAGCGCGCGGCACTGACCGATGGCGTGGTCGACCCCCACGCGGCGGACTTCCCGTGCGTCGCCGTGGACCGCTTCGAGGCGAGCCATCAGATCGCCGGGCATGTGCGCGCCGCACATGGCCGTGAAGCGCTTGACCTGATTGACGTTGGTGACGGGCATGATGCCCGCAAAGATGGGCACCTGGATGCCGATGGCGCGGGCCCGCCCGACGAAGTCGAAGTAGTCCTTGGCGTCGAAGAAGAGCTGGCTCACCAAGAACTCGGCGCCGGCATCGACTTTCTTCTTCAGGTTCGCGAGGTCGGCCTCGGCACTCGAGGCCTCGGGGTGCTTCTCGGGGTAACACGCCCCGGCGAGGCAGAAATCGTACTGGCTCCGGATGAACTCGATCAGCTCGGAGGCGTGGGAGAAGCCACCGTCGGTGACCACGAAGCCGGTCTCGCCTTGGGGCGGATCGCCGCGCAGAGCCAGCACGTTCTGCACGCCGCCGTCCCGGAGCTGCCCGAGCACGCCGTGCAGATCGGCCTGGGTGGCGCCCACGCAGGTCAGGTGAGCCATGCACTCGATGCCGGTCTCGCGCTCGATGCGCAGGGTGAGCTCCACCGTCAGCCGCCGCGTGCTGCCACCCGCGCCATAGGTCACGGAGACGAAGGTCGGCGCGTAGGGCGACAGCTGCGCCACCGTCTCGAACAGACGCTGCTTGCCTTCTTCGTCCTTCGGGGGGAAGAACTCGAACGAGAACGAGGGCTTCTTGGCGGCCAGCTTCTCGATGATCTTCATGAGAAGCCGAAGCGTTTAGCAGGGCAAAGTCCCGAGCACCAGGGAGCGAGAGAAGGCATGCACATTCACGTGGTCGCGGTCGCCGGTACGGGCATGGGGGCGCTGGCCGGTTTGCTCAAAGCGCTGGGGCACGACGTCTCGGGCAGCGACGTGGCCTTCGATCCGCCGATGGGCCGATGGGCCCGGCCTTGGACGGTCAGTGCCGACGGCCATACCTAGCATGCGGCAGCCGCAATCGCGCCGGCGTGCAGTCGCGCCTCAGCACAATCCGATAGCCAAAGTTTTCCCTGCTTTCTACGATCCACGCAAACTCGTTGCCGAGCTTCGCTCGGATCGAGAAGACGTGCACACGCACCACCGACGTGTCGTTCGCGTGGTGCGTCCCGAACGCACCCGCGACGATTTGCCGCTGACTCGTCCAGTGGCCACCGCGTTCGAGCAGGAAGTGCGCGATCGCGAACTCGCGCGGCGTCAACCGAACTCTTCTTTCTTCGACGAGGAGCGAGCACGATGCCGCGTGGACACCGACGGGGACTTCGTCGTCGGGGTCATCGAAGACCAAGCGCCTTGCGAGCGCGCGGATGTTCGCAGCAAACCGAGCGTGGCTCAGCGGGACCGTCTCCCACAGGTGGGCGCCGGCGCGCCAGCCGTCGATCGCCATGGGTTCCGCCCGCGGGAGCCCGACGACGACCACCACGCCGTGAAATCGGAGCGACGCCAGCGCGGCAGCCCGTTCAACGGCCCAGCGCCCGCACTTCGCATCGAGCAGGATCACGCCGTCACCGCTCGGTGCGTCACCGGGGGCCACGGCGTCGTCGCACTCGACTATCAGGCGGTCCGGACCGAATGCCGGACGAGTGCACGCCACGACTTCGTCCAAGAGCGGACGGTACTCGCCGACTCCCTCCGCGATCAGCACCGGAAGCCGGGAGTGAAATTCGCCCGAAGCCGGTCTCCCCATGTGACCGCGGGATCGTAGCCGGGTGGGCTCGCAGCGACCAGGGCGAGCCTCGGCCTAACGCCGTCTTAACGCCTGGTCGGCGGGGGCTGAGTGGGGCATTCGAAGGCGCTCTGGTCCACCCGGTGCCGTCCCGCCTCGGTGTTCCTCTCGAAGAGCGAGACGGGACCAGCCATGAGGTCGCCCCAGCCCTCGAGCCAGAGGTCGCCAGCCTGGCCGCCTTCAATTTGTCCGAACTCCGCGTAGTGAGTCCGGAGCGGGGCGAGCGCGCCGCGGAGCCAAGCCGAGCGCAAATCGGTCTCTTCCAAGATCACGATGTCGTACTCCCGTCGAAGCAAGCGTTCCGTCATCTGAAGCCCGTGCCCCGCCACGGCCGCATCCATCGCTGGCATGGCTCGATCGCGGGGAAATGCGATGGCGGTGCGAGCGAAACAGGCCGCCCCGCGGGGCAGGAGGACTCGCTCGCCACAGCGTGTTCTGGCTTCGAAATACCGACACACCGTCTCACCATGCTCATAGTCCCTGGCGGCGGGGACTCGCTTTTGCGGCAGCCAAATCGCGAAGGCCAATAGCGCCGCAAGGTTGCACGCGAGCACGCGCCGCAAGGTCGCCCCTGTCGTCATGTGGCGCGCGAGGACGGTCCCCGTTGGCACAGCGTAGAGAAACGACAGGACTGTCAGGTTGTTGGGGCCGCCGAGAGCCTTGAGCAGAGCAATCAGCGCGAGCGGGGTGTACGCAGCGATCGGCAAGAGCCCGCGAAACCAGGCCCACTCGCGTGGACGCTGAGCCAGCGCATGAAGCGACTTGGCGGCAATCACAGCCAGTGAGGGGTACAGCCACAGCCCCATGCCGTGCGTGAGGTCGCGCGTCTTCCACATCTCCCAGGGGGCGCCCCGCGGCATGGTGTAGCACCACACCCAAAACCAGCCTCTGCTCGTGAGCGTGAGTAGCGCGAGCATCGCACCCACGCCCGCCGCAGGGAGCAATGCTCCGGCGACTCGGGATCGCCACGAGCCGCCTGTCAGGAGCGCGAGCGCGGTGAAGGTGCCGGCCGTCACGAGCCCGGCCGTCTGCTTCGCGGCGACGGCCAGCGCGGGCAACACCAACGCGATGACCACGCGCTGTTTTTCGGTGAGGGAAGGCCATCGCGCTGCGAGGCCGACGGCGCCCGTGATGAACATGAGCTCGAGATTCGTCGGGTGGAGCGAGTCGGCGACCGGATTGGTACACGCGGCCAGCGCCAACATCAACGCCAGGACCACGGCGAACAGAGCGCGTGAGACCCTTCCGACGGGAAGCCACGCCAGCGCAGATGCAAGTTGCCAGCCGGCCCAGGTGCCGAGGCCAACGGCGCCAACCAGCCACGTCAACGCGAGGGCCTTGTTCGCCGCGAAGCTCCGCACGAGGCCCAACGGCGCCAGCAGCAACCAGTGGAGATAGGGGCCACCCGGCGCGTAGATCCAGGAATTGGCCTCTGCCGGGGGCGAATACGGCGACCGACCAGCGTCGATCTTCATCAACACCGTCATGAAGTAATCGTCAGGCCAGTAGAGCAGGTCGAAGGGGAAGGCAGCTCGCTTCGCGATGCTGACGCTCGTCAACGCCACCACCCATGTGAGCGTCGGACGACCGTTCCCACCGAGAACAGCGCAACGATTCGGCCAAACCGAATTCGCGCCAGCCTCCTGGCAGCCGATGCTTCCCCAGCGCGGCGGGCGTTCCGCAATCCGCCCGTCAGTCGCACGTCCGGTCGCGAAACTCAAGCGAAGGTCGGTTTCGCTCCATCACGGGCGCCCGTGGGCGACGCACGGGGCGCCCTGCTGCGGCGCTCGGTCCAAGCCCAACAGGCAAACATGAGGGGGCAATCAAACGCCTTCTTAACGCTGACGCTCGAGGCGTCCCGACCATCATCGCGGGACTCGCGACCGCGCCGGTCGTGAAGAAACAGGAGTTCGCGATGCGAAATACAACGCGCAATTGGTTCAAGTCGAACATACGGCATGGATGCTTTGGAGTGGCATTCGTGTTTCTGGCCTGCTCGATGGACGACGAGGGGGGCAACAGCGAGACGAGCGCTGGGTTGCTCGCGGGCGAAAAAGCAGACGTGGAGCAGGATGCGACGTCTTTCTTCGTGACGGACGACAACGACGGACGCGGGCAGGTCTTCGGGCACACTCCGCGCTGGGCGTTCACCCGCACGTCCGATGGCGACCTAGAGCGGCTCCGAGAGCTGGCGGAAACCGGGCCGAGAAGCGACTCGCCGAGCAGGCTTTCCCCGGTCGCCGACGCGATTGCGACATTGAGGGGACTTGACCCCTCCCAGGAGATATCCGTGACCTTCGAACTCTCGGAAAACGGAATTCCACCGCTCCGCCCCCTGCCACCGGGGGCTTCGGCACGAGAGGCTGCCATCGCTGGTCGGGCGCGCTCGCTTGCCCCAATCCAAGACGCACTCGTCGCTCGAGCACGAGCCCGTGGAGGATCCGAGGTCGGCAGGAGCTGGCTCGCGAACCTGGTAACTCTCCGGCTATCGTCCGTCGCGGCAGCGAGCCTGGCCGAGTCCGCCGACGTATTGGGCGTGTCCGCCGGGCGTGACGGCATGGGGCTGCATCAACGGGTGCAATCCCATGCCAAGCTCGGTTCGTCAGTACAACTGGGTGCTGTACTTCGAGGACGCCGACTTCGTCGCTGTACCGAGAATCACCATCGAGGTGATCAATGCAGACACGGGCGCGGTGATCCGCGGCGACTACAGCTCGAGCATGACCAAGCGTGTTCAGTTGCGAGATTCCGAGATTTGGGGGCGCCGGCTACAGCTAAGAGTGACTCCGGTTTCCATGGCGAGCACCACCACCGTCTACTCGGGGGACTTCTACCACTCCAGTCCGAACGGGTGGACCTACCACTGAGCAATTGCCGGGCGCACGCGCGAGCACTGGCGGCGATGAGCCATCAGCGCTCGCGCTGGCGACGGAAGGCGCGCCGACGTCGCCCCTGACGCCCGGCCGCGACCATCTCTCGATTTCGCCCGGTCGACCATGCGCTTGCCTGTCGGAGCGGACACGCTCCGGCCCAAATCAGCCACCGTCTCGAACAGACGCTGCTTGCCTTCTTCGTCCTTCGGGGGGAAGAACTCGAACGAGAACGAGGGCTTCTTGGCGGCCAGCTTCTCGATGATCTTCATGAGAAGCCGAAGCGTTTAGCAGGGCAAAGTCCCGAGCACCAGGGAGCGAGAGAAGGCATGCACATTCACGTGGTCGCGGTCGCCGGTACGGGCATGGGGGCGTTGGCCGGTTTGCTCAAAGCGCTGGGGCACGACGTCTCGGGCAGCGACGTGGCCTTCGATCCGCCGATGGGCCCGGCCTTGGACGCCTGGGGCGTGCGCAAGCTGACCGGCTTCGATCCGAAGCACCTCGATCCCGAGCCCGATCTGGTGGTGATCGGCAACGTGTGCCGCCGGAACAACCCCGAGGCCATGGCGGCGATGGAAGGCGGCCTGCGCTACACGCACATCGCGGGCGCGCTGCAAGAGTTCGTGCTCTCGAAGACCTCGCCGCTGGTCGTCGCGGGCACGCATGGCAAGACCACCACCAGCGCCATGGCCGCCTGGCTGCTCGACGCCGTCGGGCGTGAGCCGGGCTTCTTGATCGGCGGGTTGCCGAAGAACTTCAGCCAGAGCTTCCGCGCGCCGCCATCGCGCACGACGCTGCCGGCCCAGGGCGCGCTGCGCCGGGCGCCCTTCGTGATCGAAGGCGACGAGTACGACACCGCGTTCTTCGAGAAGACCGCCAAATTCCTCCACTACTCGGCGGAGGTCGCGATCATCACCAGCATCGAGCACGATCACATCGACATCTACCCGACCCTCGACTCGTATCTGGATGCGTTCCGCAGGTTCGTCGCGGGCATCCCCGAGTCCGGGCTGATCGTGGCGGCGGCCTCGGATCCCCTGGTGGTCGAGGTGGTCAACGCGAACGCCCGCGCGCCCGTCGCCTGGTACGCGCTCGAAGGCGCAGACACCCACGGCATGCCCCCGCACTGGCTCGCGGCGCCGGCCGAACAGAAGCCCGAGGGCACGACCTTCGATCTCTTCGCCGGCGGCGTGGCGGCGGGTCGCTTCGCGCTTCGGGTGCCGGGCCGTCACAACCTCGAGAACGCTCTGGGAGCGTTGGCCGCCTGCGCCCAGGGCTACGGCGCGAAGCTCGGCGAGCTCGCCCACGCGCTCTCTCGCTTCGAGGGCGTGCGCCGGCGGCAGGATCTGCTCGGCGAGCCCCGCGGCGTGTTTGTGTACGACGACTTCGCGCACCACCCGACCGCGGTGCGCGAGACCCTGGCTGCCTTCCGACAGAAACACCCGGCGGGCCGGCTGTTCGTGGTCTTCGAGCCCCGCAGCGCGACGGCCTGTCGCAACCTTCACCAAGCCGAATACGTGAAGAGCTTCGACTTGGCCCACGAGGTTCACTTCGCGCCGCTCGGCCGCGACAACCTCGCGCCCGAAGAACGCCTCGACACCACGCGGCTTTGTGAAGAGCTCTCGCGGCGCGGACCGCGCGCGGAGGCCCACGCAAACATCGACACCATCATCACGGCGCTCGCACAGCGGGTCGAAGCGGGTGACGTGGTTGCCCTGCTATCGAACGGGGCCTTCGGTGGGATCCACCAGCGGGTGCTGGCCGCGCTCGCGGGCTGAGCTGGCGTGGACGTGAGGCGGAACGCATGCGAAGCTTCGGACGTGGAGCGCGTCGCCAAGAAGTCCAGCTCGTTCGCCGAGGCTCGGGCGTGGGAGCTCGAGCAGTACCGAAGCATGAGCGTTGAAGAGCGCCGCCGCGTCGCCCGCACGCTGCGAGTCCGGTACTACGGCAGCGACGCGCCGGACGTGCGCAGCGTGTTCGCGGGGTCCCGCCGCACGCGCGGCGAACCATGACGGGCGAACACCTCTCCGCCGACGTTCAGGAGCTGCTCCAGCTGCTCCAGCGTCATCGGGTGCGCTACTTGATCGTCGGCGGTGAGGCCGTGATCTTTCACGGGTATCCGAGGCTCACCGGCGACGTCGACCTTTTCTACGAGCGGACCCCGGCAAACGTGAAACGCCTCTTTCTCGCGCTCCAGGAGTTCTGGGGTGGCGAGGTCCCAGCGCTGGAGAGCGCCGACGAACTTCTCCCCCCCGGTGTCGTCGTTCAGTTCGGTCGTCCGCCGAACCGCATCGACCTGCTGGGACAACTTGGAACGGTCAGCTTCGCGCGAGCGTGGACGCGCAGATCGTCCGAGTCGCTGACGACCGCATCGGGGAAGCGCTGTCGTATCCACCTGATCGGCGCTCGCGACTTGATTCAGAGCAAGCGTGACGCGGGTCGGCACAAAGATCTGGACGACGTCGAGCACCTCGAAGCGCTCTCCACCACGCGCCCGCGCCGCAAGAAGCGCTGAACGGTTGCCAGCTCAGCGCCGACGGACTAACCAGCCGCGCGTGGGAGTGCGGGGATCCTCGAGATGGGTGGCGTGCCTCGCCGGCGTGACGTTCGCCCGCGGCGCAAGCGGGACGCCGCTCGAGCACGACGAGCAAAAGTACTCGGCCTGGCAGTCTGACAAACACACCTTCTACGCTTCGAGCGCCAGCGACGCGGGCATCGTCTACGCGCGACCACAGCTCACCCTGGGTTACGGCGCGCCCTTCTGGCAGTTCTCGGGCTTCGACGGCTATCTGATCTCGACCCCCGGATTCGCCGCCGCTTACGCCGGCTGGCGGGCGAGCCTGCCGTTCCTGGACGTGCAGTTCGGCCGCCGCTGGAACTACCCTTTCAACCGGCGCTACTTGCCGAAGAAAGACAAGTACCGGCCTCGGGACCTCGAGCTGACCGACGGCGCCGAACGCTCGGCGTACGCGGTGACGGAGGGAGAGCTCACGCTGCTCGCGCCGGTGCTGCACGGTGCGGTCTTCGTCGAATTTCACCCGATGTGGTTCGACGCGCCGCAAGACAAGAACGTGTTCGAAGAGGTCATGCGCACCGTAGTCGTGCCGCCCTTCGCGATGCGCACGCGGCTCGGCTACGTGTACGGCGCCGGTGACTCGCAAGACGTGAAGTTCGGCGCCATGGTCGAGTACCTGGTCACGCCCGGGCGCCCGATGAACACCACACGGATCGGGCCGCTGGCGGTGGTGAGCTTCCGCAAAGACTTCGAGGGGCTGTTCACCACCACCGTCGTGGTGTCCGGTCCCGACGAGCTGGGCGCCTACGCCGGCAGCTACGGGTTTCTCGGCGTGCGCTACCGCTGGGCCCGGCGCTTCTGATCGCCCGTGGCCACGCATCGGGGAGCGTGCCATCATCTTTCCCCATGAAGGCAGTCACGGGGCTCGGACGGGCGGCGGCGGTTCTCATCCTGTCGATTCCGATCTTCGCGAGCTGCGGCGACGACTCGGGCGGCACCGCGTCGAACGCAGGTGGCGCGGGAAACACGGGCGGGAGCGGCGGCTCCGGGGGTGGAACCGGCGGAGATGCGTCGGTCAACCTCGACTCGAGCAGCTGTCAGACTGGCAACGCCTGCGGCGACGGCGGCATCTGCGCCGGCGGCGTCTGTTGCGACAAGGCCAACGCCTGCGGCGGCGCTTGTTGCTCGACCAGCGAGGTGTGCAGCTTTCAGAAGTGCGTGACCCCGGGCAAGACCTGCACCGAGAGCTCCGACTGCGCCGCCACCGAGTATTGTGAGCTCGCCCTCGGCTCGGGCAGCGACGGCGGCACGCCGAGCGATGCGGGCAGCTGCACCGGGGGCTTCGCGCTGGCCGAGGGCAAGTGCCTGCCCACCCCGCCGGTGTGCTCGGGCACCGAGCCCAAGCCGGACTGCTTGCCCAAATGCGAGTTGCCGCCGAGCACGGCGGCCTTCGATCCAGAGATCACCTACACCTGGGGCGGAGTGACGTCGTCGCCCTTCAGCAGCGACGTGATGATGACGCCCATCGTCGTGCAGCTCGACGACGACAACTGCGACGGCAAGATCACCGAGCAGGACATCCCGGAGATCCTCTTCGTGACCTTCGCTGGCGGGGCCTACACCGGCATCGGAACGCTGCACGCCATCTCCATCGTGGACAAGAAGGTCGTGGACAAGTTCAGCGTGCCGGGCGTGGTCAACGCCATGAGCGAGCTGGCTGGCGGCAATATCGACGGCAAGCCCGGCAACGAGGTGGTCGGTTGCTCCGGCAGCACGGTCACCGCCTTCGACGGCAAGGGCAACGTGCTCTGGACCAGCCCGTCCATCGCCTGTCGCGCGCCCGCGCTGGCGGATCTGGAGGGTGACGGCGACGTGGAGGTGATCGTCGAGGGCGGCATCCTCAACGGCAAAGACGGGACTTTGAAGAAGGCGTTCCCCACCGGGGTGAGCATTCCGTCGGTGTCGGATCTGGACGGCGACGGCAAGCTCGACATCACCAACGGCCACCTCGCCTATCGCGCCGACGCCACCCTGCTCGCGGACTCGACCCACCCGTCGTCGTGGTCGGCCGTCGGCGATCTGGACAAAGACGGCAAGCCCGAGATCGTGGGCATCAACCCCTCGACGGGCAGCCGGCGCATGCACATCTGGCGGGTGAAGGCCGGGGCTCCTGGCTACGAGGTCGTGCGTCAGCCCTTCGACATCCACGAGACGGCCCCCTCGAACCCCTGCGGCCACACCGCCGGCGGCGGACCGCCCACCATCGCCGACTTCAACGGCGACGGCACGCCCGACGTCGCCCTGGCCGGCTCCATCGCCTACGTGATCTTCGACGGCAAGAAGCTGATGGACTCGACCGTGGCGAGCAAGGACACCCTGCTCTGGCAGAGCATCACCCAAGACTGCTCGTCGGCGGCGACCGGCAGCTCCGTCTTCGACTTCAACGGCGACGGCAAGGCCGAGGCCGTGTACTCCGATGAGCTCTATCTGCGCGTCTACGACGGAGCGACCGGCAACGAGCTCTGGAAGACCTGCAACACCACCGGCACGCTGATCGAGTACCCGGTGATCGCCGACGTGGACAACGACGGGCAGGCCGACATCGTCGTCGCCTCGAACGCCTACGCCTTCAACTGCGGCGGCACCAAGCAGAGCGGCATCCGGGTGATCCAGAGCAAGAGCAAGTCGTGGGTGCGCACGCGCCGCGTCTGGAACCAGCACACCTACCACGTGACCAACGTGGGCGAGGACGGCACCATCCCGACCAAAGAGGTCGCGAACTGGACCGTGCCGGGTCTGAACAACTTCCGCCAAAACAAGCAGCCTGGCAACGAGCTCAGCGCGCCGGACGCGACAGTGACGGTCAAGCCGCGTTGCTCGGGCGCGTTTGGCGTGCTGGTCGAAGTCCGCAACCTCGGCAGCGCGCCGCTGCCTGCCGGGATCAAGGTCGACGTCTACTCGGGCAGTCCGCCGAGCGGCACCTTGCTCGCGTCCACGGTCACGACGGTGCCGCTCTACGCGGCGCAGGCTGAAGTCTTGGTGGTCGATCTCTCGGCCGCCCCGGCCGACGTGAAGAGCGGCGCGACGCCGGTCTACGCGACCATCACCCCACCGGGCGGCGTCGTCGAGTGCCGCACCGACAACAACAGCTCGGCTGCGGCCAGCGCAGTCTGCAGCTCGCCCAAGTGACTCGCTGAGCGCCACCGCTGCGCTCGACCCACTCGCGGTCCACGTGCGTCCACGCGCGGCGGTTGTCTCGCCGACGGGCCACGTGGTACGCGGCCTCCTCTCTGGGAGGCGGCATGACGACGGTCACGCGTGAGGAGGACCTGAGCGCTGGTCCTGCTCGAGTTCTGAGCCAAGGCAACCTGTTCGAGGTCGAGGGCGAGATCGTCTCGCCCTACAACAACGAGGACCTCGCCCCCGTGCGACTGAAGGATCGCAAATGGGCGACCAAAGACATCGCGGCGCTCTGGATCTCGATGTCGGCCTGCGTGCCGACCTACATGCTCGCCTCGAGCGTGATCGCCGAGGGCATGAGCTGGTGGCAAGCGGTGCTCACCATCTTCCTGGGCAACACCATCGTGCTCGTGCCGATGGTCTTGAACGCCCACGCCGGAACCAAGTACGGGATCCCGTTTCCGGTGTACTGCCGCTCGTCGTTCGGCATGTTGGGCGCCAACGTGCCGGCCATCTTGCGGGCACTGGTGGCCTGCGGCTGGTTCGGTATTCAGGCCTGGATCGGCGGCTGGGCCATCTACAAGATCCTGACGGTGTGGATCCCGAGCTGGGAGCAGCTGGGCAACCTGCCCTTCCTTGGCATCAACGCGCCGCAGCTCGGCTGCTTCCTCTTGTTTTGGGCCATCAACATGGCGGTCATCTACAAGGGCATCGAGTCGATCCGCCTCTTGCTCAACATCAAGGCGCCGCTGCTGATCCTCCTTGGCCTCGCGCTGCTCTACTGGGCGTACTCCCGCGCCGGCGGCTTCGGCCCCATGCTCGACAAGCCCAGCGCATTCGACGCAGGGCAGCCCAAAGCGGGGCAGTTCTGGGCCTTCTTCTTCCCGGCTCTCACCGGCATGATCGGCTTCTGGGCCACGCTCTCGCTCAACATCCCCGACTTCACGCGCTACGCCTACTCCCAACGCGATCAGGTCGTCGGGCAGGCCTTGGGACTGCCCACCACCATGGGTCTGTTTTCGTTCATCGGAGTCGCTGTGACCAGCGCGACGGTGGTGATCTACGGAGAGACGATCTGGGATCCGGTGGTCCTGATCGCGCGCTTCGAGCACCCAGTGGTCTTGGTGATCGCGCTCGGCTCGCTGGTCCTCGCCACGCTCGCCACCAACATCGCCGCCAACGTGGTCAGCCCCGCCAACGACTTTGCCAACATCTCGCCCAAGAAGATCTCGTTCCGCACCGGCGGGCTCATCACCGGCGTGATCGGGATCCTGATCCAGCCCTGGCGACTGGTGTCGGATCCGAGCGGATACATTTTCACTTGGCTGGTGGGCTACTCGGCGCTCCTGGGCGCCATCGGCGGTGTGCTGATCGCGGACTACTATCTGGTGCGGAAGACCAAGCTCGACTTGATCGGGCTCTACCAAGCGAACGGGCCGTATTGGTACAAGGGCGGCTGGAACCCCATCGCCATCGTCGCGCTCCTGGCGGGCATCCTGCCCAACCTCCCGGGCTTCCTCGGCGTGGTCAAATGGGCAACCGTCGGCGAGTTCTGGTTGAAGCTCTACAACTACGCCTGGTTCGTGGGCTTCGGCCTGTCCTTCGCCGTCTACGCAGGCCTCACGCTGGCGCTGGCCAAGCCGTCACGCAAAGTGACATCCGGCGCGACGGCGGCATAATCACCGCGATGACACCGGAGCTCCGCACGCGCCTCCTCGACGAAGCGGAGCGCGCTCGCGACGAGCTGTGCGAGCTCACCGCGCGACTGGTTCGGATCCCGACCGTCAACCCGCCGGGCGAGTACTATCGCGACGCGGCCGAAGCGCTGGGCGCCGAGCTGAGCAAGAACGGCTACGACGTGCGCTTGCACGAAGCGGAGGGGCGTCCCGAGCACACGCGCGCCCATCCGCGCGTCAACGTGCTGGGTCGCCTGGGAAAGAGCGCTCACCCCGCCGTCCACCTCAACGGCCACCTCGACGTCGTGCCCGCGAGCGCGGGTTGGACCGTCGATCCCTTCGCTGCCGTGGTCCGAGACGGAAAGATCTTTGGCCGTGGGACCGCCGACATGAAAGCAGGGCTTGCGGCGGCGGTGATCGCGGTCGAAGTGGCGCGGCGTGCCGGCCTGTCGCTCCAGGGCAGCGTGGAGATCTCCGGCACAGTCGACGAAGAGAGCGGCGGACAGGCCGGAGTGGCGTGGCTGTGCGAGCGCGGAGTGATCCGTCGCGACCGCGTCGATCACGTGATCATCCCCGAGCCCTTGAATCCGGATCGCATCTGCGTCGGCCACCGCGGCGTCTACTGGTTCAAGGTCACGGCGCACGGTCGCGTGTCCCACGGCAGCATGCCCTTCTTGGGCACGAGTGCCATCGATCACCTGGCCCATCTGGTCGAGCGCATGCGCACCGAGCTTCAGCCCGGGCTCCGACGGCGAACGACCCAGATGCCCGTGGTGCCCGGCGACGCGCGCCACGCCACCCTCAACGTGAACTCGATCATCGGCGGGCAGGCCGGGCGGGAGCCGCAGACGCCCTGCGTCGCTGACCTCGCCGAGGCGATCTTCGACCGGCGCTTCTTGCTCGAAGAAGGCTTCGACAGCGCGAAGCAAGAGATCGTCGACCTGCTGGCGCGGGCGCAGGCCGAAGATCCAGCCCGCCGCTACACCCTCGAGGACCTCCTGGTCTTCCACCCGGTCCAGACGCCGGAGGGCTCGCCGCTGGTCGCGGCCCTCGAGCGCGCCATCGGCGGCGTGTACGATCGACCCGCAACCCTGGTGGCGAGCCCGGGCACCTACGATCGCAAACACTTCGCGCGCCTGGGCGGCATCGACCACTGCGTCGCCTACGGGCCCGGCACGCTGGAGCTCGCGCACCAACCGGACGAGCACATCGTGATCGACGATCTGGTGCGCGCGACCGCCGTGATGGCCATCGCGCTGGTGGAGCTCGAGGTGTTCGGGGGCAATTGACCGAACGGCCGCTCCGAATATACTCCTATTCATGCCCACCACCGTTCACATCCCGCCACCTCTGCTGGCTCGCGTCGATGCGCGGGCCATGGCGCTCGGCGTCAGCCGCAATCGGTTGATCACCGCTGCGATAGAGGCCAGCCTGGGGCCGACGGCGGACTGGGCGCCCGAGCTGGTTCGAATGATGAAGGAACCGCTCGACCAGCAGGCTGCTGATGCGCTGGACGAATCGCTGGCGGTGGTTCGTTCGCGGCGAGTCAATCGTCGCCGGGGACCGAAGCTTTGAGCTACGTATTGGACACCACGACGGTCTCCGCATTGATGCGCTCCGATCCCGAGCCGGCCCGGCGCCTCCTCGCACACCGTCCCGCGGAGCTGGCGGTCCCTCAGCCGGTGTTGGCCGAACTCCGCTACGGGATCAGCCGACTTCCTCGGTCGCGGCGGCGGGAGCAACTCGAAGCGCGCCTGAACGTCATCTTGCTCGCGTTGGCTCGCGCTCCATGGACCGACGAAGTCAGTCGCCGCTTTGGAGAGCTCAAGTCCACACTCGAACGACGCGGCGTCCGAGTCGACGATTTCGACGTGGCCATCGCGGCCCACGCGCTCGCCGGCGACGCGACGATCGTCACCGACAACGTCCGCCACTTCGCGCGGATGCCCGGGCTCCGCGTCGAGAGTTGGTCTTGACCTGAGCCGCTCATGCAGCCCCACGAGCTCGATCCCCAGATCCTGCGAGCGCTCGTGGCGACCAGGATGCCCTTCGGTCGCTACCAGGGGTCTCCGCTCTACGCGCTGCCGGAGGCCTACCTGGTGTGGTTCTCGCGTCAGGGGTTCCCGCCGGGCAAGCTCGGCCGGCAGCTCGCGTTGGTGCTCGAGATCAAACACAACGGCCTCATGCCCTTGCTCGACCCGTTGATCCGGGAGAGCAACAACGGATGAGTTGGGTTTCGGGCGGCGGACCGCACTGAACATCGGTCCGCTGACGCTCGCGCGGCACTCTGGCTATCCTGCGCGCCTCTCATTTTGCGAGGGAGGACTCGAAGCATGGCCCAAATTGTTCGGTGCGGACTGATCCAATGCGCGAACGCGCTCAACGACGAGGGCGCGCCCGTCGAAGAGGATCCAGGAGGCGATGCTCGCCCGGCACATGCCCTTCATCGAGGAGGCCGCCAAGAAGGGCGTGCAGATCCTGGGCCTGCAGGAGATCTTCAACGGGCCCTACTTCTGCCCGAGCCAAGACAAGCGTTGGTACGAGGCCGCCGAGAGCATTCCCGGTCCCACGCACCGAGATGTTCCAGGCCATCGCCAAGAAGCACGGCATGGTCATCGTGGTGCCGCTCTACGAGCAAGAGATGCGCGGCGTGTTCTACAACACCGCCGCGGTCATCGACGCCGACGGCAAGTACCTGGGCAAGTACCGCAAGCAGCACATCCCGCAGGTCGCGGGCTTCTGGGAGAAGTACTTCTTCCGCCCCGGCAACGGCGGCTATCCCGGTGTTCCAGACCGCGCTTCGCCAAGGTCGGCGTCTACATCTGCTACGACCGCCACTTCCCCGAGGGCGCGCGTTGCCTGGGCCTCAACGGCGCCGAGATCGTCTTCAACCCAAGCGCCACCGTCGCCGGCGTCTCGCAGTATCTGTGGAAGATCGAGCAACCCGCCCACGCGGTGGCCAACGGCTATTTCGTCGCGGCCTCGAACCGCGTGGGCACCGAGCCGCCCTGGAACATCGGCAAGTTCTACGGGACCAGCTACTTCGTGAACCCGCGCGGTCAGATCCTCGCTGAGGCCAGCGAAGACAAGGACGAGCTGGTGGTGGCCGACCTCGATCTGAATCTGATCGACGAGGTCCGGCAGTCGTGGCAGTTCTTCCGCGATCGCCGGCCTGACGCCTACGACGAGCTGGTTCGGCCCTGAGCGCCGCGATGAAATCCGGCAACTCCCTGGACTGGCAGCCGATTGGGGGCCGTCATGCTATTTTCAGGGAGGTGTCGGACTTGCACGCCATCACGCCGGATCAGGTTCGTCCGCTCAAGCGAGCCGAATACGACAAGCTCGTCGAGCTGGGCGTGTTCGAGGACGAGCGCCTCGAGCTCCTCTACGGGCTGATCGTCCGAATGTCGCCCATCGGAGCGCCCCACTGCTGGAGCGTGCAGGTCTTGAACGAGCTGCTCCTGCCCCCGCTCCTGGGTCGCGCCTCGGTGCGCATCGGGCTGCCCTACGCCGCCAGCGACGAGTCCGAGCCCCAGCCGGACGTCGCCATCGCGGCGCGCGAAGACTACCGCCGCGACCACCCGCCTGCGCTACTCTGCGCCATCGAGGTCGCGGACTCGTCGCTGTCGAAAGACCGTGGCCTCAAGGCGCGCCTCTACGCCGAGGCGGGCGTGCCCGAGTACTGGATCGTCAACCTGCGGGACCGCGTGATCGAAGTGCGCACGCGCCCGACCGGCGGCGTCTACGCCGAGGTCGCGATCTACCGATCAGGCGACCTGGTGCGGCTCAACGCTTTCCCCGACGTCACGGTCGCCGTCGACAGCGTGATCGGCTGATCAGTCGCAGCCGCCGCAGAACCCTTGCGGGCAGCACGGTCCGTTTTGGCCGCAGTCGGCCAGCTTGGTGCACATCACCAGGCCCGCACACGAGCTGACGCACTGGGCCGGGCCCGATCCCGTCTTGCAGCACGTCGCGCCCGTACAGTCCGCGGAGCCCTTGCACTCGGCGGAGGAGCCACCGCTCCCGCCGCTGGCACCCGCCGCGCCGCCACTCGATGCGCCGCCACTGGCGCCCGCCGCGCCGCCACTCGATGCGCCACCGCTGGCGCCCGCCGCGCCGCCACTCGATGCGCCGCCGCTGGCGCCCGCCGCGCCGCCACTCGATGCGCCGCCGCTGGCACCCGCCGCGCCGCCACTCGATGCGCCACCGCCGGCCGCCCCACCAATGCCGCCTCCCCCGCTGCCCGACGAACCGCAGGCCATCAACGCGAACGACATGAGCAACCAGAGACGCGACCTCATCCCGCCACGGTATCCCAGGGGCGCACGTGGCACCGCCACTAAACGGTCTCGCAGCTTGAAGGACGCCGACCGTCGCGTCATGCTTCGCGCCTCGATCGGACCCGCCATCGCCCCTCGGCCCGGGGACCCGAGTCCGCACAGGAGACCCACGCCATGAGCAAGCTGCCCGCATTTTCCGCCCGAAGCTACGACTTCGTCGAGTACGTCCCGGTCAAGAACTGGATCGCTGGAGAGTGGCGCGAGGCCACCACTGGCAAAAGCATGCCCGTGGAGAACCCGCGCTGGGGCAAGGCGCTGTCGAGCGTCCCGCTCAGCGGGGCAGAAGACGTGGATCTCGCGGTCAGGGCTGGTGAACGCGCGCAGAAGAGCTGGGGCCAAACGCCCATGCGCGAGCGCGCGCAGGTGTTCTACAAACTGAAGCAGCTGCTCGAACGCGATCTCGAGGAGCTCGCGTGGCTGGTGACCCACGAGAACGGCAAGAACATCGAAGACGCGCGAGCCAGCGTCGAGAAGGCCATCGAGTGCGCAGAATTCGGCGCGGGGTTGCCGAACGGCGGCGGCCCGGGCGAACTGCTCGAGGTGAGCCGCGGCGTGGTGTGCAAAGAGATCCACGAGCCCTTGGGCGTGGTCGCCGGCATCACGCCCTTCAACTTCCCGCTGATGGTCCCGCTGTGGATGCTGCCTCAGGCGATCGTGGGCGGGAACGCCTTCGTGCTCAAGCCAAGCGAGCAAGTGCCGCTGTGCAGCATGAAGCTCGCTCAGCTTCTGAAGGAAGCGGGCCTGCCCGACGGCGTGTTCAACGTGGTCAACGGGTCCGTCGATGTGGTCAACGCGCTCTGTGATCACCCGACGATCCGCGCCATCGGTTTCGTAGGCTCGACCAAGGTCGCCAAGCTCGTGTACGCGCGCTCGGCTGCCACCGGCAAGTCCGCGCTCTGCCTGGGCGGGGCAAAGAACCACTTGATCGTGGTTCCCGACGCCGATCCGAAGCTCTCGGTCGACAACATCGTGGCCTCGTTCACCGGCGCCACCGGCCAGCGCTGCATGGCGGCCAGCGTGCTGGTGGCGGTCGGCGACGTCGAACACGTACTCGGCCCCGTCGTCGAGAAGGCCAAGCAGCTCGAAACCGGCAAAGAGATCGGACCGGTGATCAACGCCGCGGCTCGCGAGCGCATCGAGCGCTACGTCAGCGAGGCCGAGAAGTCCGGCGCCAAACTGCTGGTGGACGGACGCGGCAAGAAGGGCGGCCCGGATGGCTACTGGACCGGCGTGTCGGTCATCGACGGCGTGACGACCGAGATGGGCGCGTGGCAAGACGAGATCTTCGGACCCGTGCTTTCCATCGTGCGCGTGAAGAACCTCGAGGAGGCCATCACGCTCGAGAACAGCCACCCCTACGGCAACGCCGCGGCCATCTTCACCACCAGCGGCGCCGTCGCCGAGCACGTCATCCGTCGGGTCGAGGCTGGCATGGTCGGCGTGAACATCGGCGTGCCGGTGCCGCGCGAGCCCTTCGGCTTCGGCGGCTGGAACCAGAGCAAATTCGGTCACGGCAACCTGACCGGCCTCGACGGCTTCCGCTTCTGGACGCGACCGCGCAAGGTCACGGTGAAGTGGGAGCTTCAGACCGACACGACCTGGATGGGCTGAGGCCCCAGCTCATTCGCCCTTGGCAGCGGTCCGAGCGCCGAGCCGGCGGCATCGCTCCAACACGGGATCCGTGCTACACGGATCCCGTGGCCAACCTCACCATCACCGTCGACGACGAGCTGCTGAAGCGGGCACGGATCCGGGCTCTCGAGCGGGGCACGAGCGTGAACGCGATCTTGGCGGAGTACCTGCGATCCTTCGCCGGAGAGAACCAGACCCAGCTCCGCGCGACCCGATCGCTCGTCGCGCTCGCGACCGAAAACAGCAAAGCCGGCGGGAAAACCCGGGCCAAGGCTCGCGCCGGGCGAGGCTGGAAGCGGGACGACCTGCATGAGCGCTGACCGAAGCTTCGTCGACACCAACGTATTCGTGTACCTGTTCGACGACTCCGAGCCACGGAAGCAGTCAGTGGCCGCGAAGCGCCTCCAGGCAGAGCAGCGGGAGCGGGAGCTCGTCGTGAGCACGCAGGTTCTCCAGGAGCTGTACGTCGCTCTGACTCGCGGCAAGTCGCCGATCGCCAGCCTGGACATCGCCGAGCGTGCCGTCCGAGAAGCCAGCGAGCTCACCGTGACCCAAGTCGACACGCAGCTGGTCCTCGAGGCCATGGAGACCTGCCGGAAGAATCGGATTTCGTTCTGGGACGCCCTGATCGTCCGCAGCGCAGGCTCCAGCGGCTGCGCGGTGCTGCTGAGCGAGGACATGAACGACGGCCAGGTGATCGAGGGCGTGCGGGTCGAAAACCCGTTCCGGTGACCCCAGCCCACGCAGCCCACGCAGCCCACGCAGCCCACGCAGCCCACGCAGCCTACGCAGCTCGAGCGGCTTGTACCCTTGAGCGTCCGGCTCAATCGGGCGTAGCATCAGCCGAATTTTCGGAAGAAAGGTGACGACGATGGACACCCAGGAAATGATCGATCTCTGCAAGCGGCACACGCTCTACACCTGGGCAGCCACCGACTCGGTCAACCCTTTGCCGATCGCGCGGGCGGAAGGCGTGTATCTCTACACGCCTGAGGGCAAGCGCATCCTCGACTTCAACAGCCAGCTGATGAGCGTGCTCATCGGCCACAGCCACCCGAAGGTGGTCGCAGCGATGAAGAAGGCCGCCGACGGGCTGATCTACGTCTACCCGCAGACGGCCACCGAGATGCGCGCGCGCTACAGCAAGCGCCTGGCCGAACTGACGCCCGGCAACATCAACACGTTCTACTACACGCTGGGCGGCGCCGAGGCCAACGAGAACGCGATCCGCGCGGCCAAGCAGTTCACCGGCCGGCAGAAGATCATCTCGCGGTATCGCGCGTATCACGGCGGCACCAACGCCACCATGCAGCTCACTGGCGATCCGCGCCGCTGGGCCAACGAGCCCGGCATGCCCGGCGTGGTGCGCGTGATGGATCCTACGCCGTACAACTTCAGCTTCGGCCAGAGCGAAGAGGAGATCACGACGCGGAACCTCCAGTACCTCGAAGAGGTCATCATGTACGAGGGACCGCAGACCATCGCAGCCATGATCCTCGAGACGGTCACCGGCACGAACGGCATGTTGGTGCCGCCCAAGGGCTACATGCAGGGCCTGCGCGCGCTCTTGAAGAAGCACGGCATCCTGCTGATCTGCGACGAGGTGATGGCGGGCATGGGCCGCACCGGCAAGCTCTACGCCTTCGAGCACTTCGACATCGTCCCGGACATGGTCACCATGGCCAAGGGGCTGACCAGCAGCTACGTGCCGCTGGGCGCTCTCGGGGTGTCCGACGAGATCCGCGACTACTTCCACAAGAACGTGTTCTGGGGTGGCCTCACCTACAACTCGCACCCCTATTGCCTAGCCGTGGCCGAGGCGGTGCTCGACGTGATGATCGACGAAGGCCTGGTCGAGAACGCCGCCCGCCTGGAGAAGGTCGTGCGCCGCGAGATGGATCGCTTGACGGCCAAGCACCCGAGCCTGAAAGAGGGCCGAGTGATCGGCCTCTTCGGCATGATGGACGTGCAGAAGAACGAGCAAGGCGACTTGATCGCGCCCTACAACGGCACGCACCCGGCCATGGGCCAGCTCGCCAAGTTCTTCGAGCAGGAGGGCCTGTTCACCTTCGTGCGCTGGTCGAGCTTCACCTGCAACCCGCCGCTGACCATCACCGAAGAGCAGCTGATGGAAGGCTTTGCCATCGTCGACCGCGGACTCGAGATCACCGACGCGGTCTTCGAAGCGTAGCTCGCGGCTGGCGCCGCCCGCACGCCCTCACTTCGGCACGTGGATCGTGTCGCAGCCGAACTGGATCTCGATCGAGGCTCACACCCGCCCCTTCGACTCGGGCGCGTACTCTCGAATTCCGTCGAACTCCACGATCCACAGCCGCCCGTGGACGCCACGATGCTCCAGCGCACGAACGAAAGTCTGCACCAAGTCGCCGATGCTCAACACTGAATTGGCACCCCGCGGACGAAGGACTGCGATGCCTGGGCGTGCGGTGGGATCGAAGCGGAAGGGGTTGGCGAAGTCGAGGTCCATGGTGAGCAGGCAACGTCCTTCGTCTCTGCATGCCTCGATCAGCACGAGGTCGCTGGCCGAGGTCATCTGCTGGCCGACGACGGTCGCAACGTCGTGACCGGCCCTCTCCAATGCCTCGGCCGCCCGCCGGCCCAGATTCTCGTCGAGCTTGAGCCTCACGCGGAGCGTTTCACGGGCAGATCGACGAAGCGTGCGCGCGACGTCTCCGCGCCGTAAGCGATGCAGGCGAGCAGGTCTGCTTCTTCGAGTCCGGGGTAGTCCCGCAAGATGTCCGCCATGCTCTGGCCGGATGCCAAGAGATCGAGGACCAGCGCAACCCAGATCCGGTGGCCGCGGATGCACGGCTTGCCGAAACAAATGTTCGGGTCGATTGAGATGCGGGCGAGGAGATCGGCGTGAGCCATCGTTTCCGGATCTTAGCACGCCTCTCGCGCCGCCCGCCCGCCCTCACTTCGGCACGTAGATCGTGTCGCAGCCGAACTGGATCTCGATCTTGCCGTTGGGATCCGACTGGATGCTCTGGCAGGTGCTGGGGCAGACCTCGACCTTGGTCGGCGCTTGATCGTTGTCGAAGTACCAGCCGCCAGCCGCACCGCAATCCGCCTGGGAGCCAACCTTGCCGATGGGCGAACCCGTGCCGCCGCCCGGCGTGAAGATCACGTTCACCTTGTTGGGGTTGAGCTTCTCGCCACCGGTGGGCGTAGGGATCGCCCAGGCGCAATCGAGCTTCGCCGCTCCGACCACGCCCTGCGCGAGCTGGTTGAAGACCGGATCGAAATTCTGCGCGCACATGTCGCTCGCCACGCCGCTCGTCTGCTTGACGAGTTCGGCGTACACCGCGCCGGGCTGGGCCGCGCTCGGGCACTTGCTGAAGCAGTAGATGCCGTACATGCGCCACTGCGAGGGCTTGATCATCGAGGGATCGAGGGCGTTCACCTTGGTGGTGAACTCGGCCGCGGGCATCTGCGAGTTGTCGTCGGTCACCACCGCGAAGATCTTCACGGACTCGGGGCGCAGCATGTTCTTGTAGTTCGGGTACTGCTCCAAGTACTTCACGAGCGCGTCGCTGCTGTTGACCGTCTCGTAGACGTGGGCGTACTTCGGGAAGTTGGTGTCGCCCGGGCACTGGCCCGAGCCCAAGGGCTTGTCGATGCAGATGCCTTCTTCGGGGATGATGCCCGGGAAGGGCGAGGGCGCCCACTGCTCGGCGATCAGCACGATGCGCACGTCGACGCCGACGTTGGAGATGATCTGCGAGAACTTGTTCATGTTGGCCTTAACGGCCGCGGTCTCTTCGGACATGCTGCACGAGGTGTCGATGGCCCAGATCACATCGACGGGCAGCGTGTTCGCGGCAACTTGAGAAACGCCCGCGCAGGTGTTGCCCGCGAAGCCTCCGCCTCCGCCGGTGCCGGTGCCCGCTCCAGTGCCGACCAGCCCGCCGCTGCCGCCGCCGTTGCCCGAACCGCCGCCGCCACCGCTGCCGCTGGCAGCGCCGCTGCCGGTGCCGCCTTCCGACCCACCTTCATTGCTCGCCGCGGAGCACGCCAGCGCAAACACCACAGTCGACAGAGCGAAGGCCCGGAGTCGCCACATGGGCGAAGTGTGCCGGCGAACCGGCGCTCGGACAAGCGGCCGCCTAACTTCGTCGTCGACGCAGTGCTCCGATGAGCAGGATCAGCCCGGCGAGCAGCAGCATGCCCGGCCCGTCGCGCCCCGCCGCGCGACAGCCGCAGCCGCCGTCGTCACCCGAATCGGAGTCGCCCTTTTTGCCGCCCGCGGCGCCGCCGCCAGTCCCTGCTCCGCCGCTGCCGCCGACTCCGCCGCTCGCACCGCCCGTGACGCCCACGCCCGCATCGCTCCCCGACGAACCCCCGCCCGAGGGCGTTCCGCCGGCGCCGGCCGCTCCACCGACGCCGCCGTCGGGCGGATCGGGCTGCACGTCGTTCAGGTATGAGCCCGCCGCGTCAAGCGCGACGAGCGTGCCGTCGTCGAGGGCGCAGAGCAGCTCGATCTTGTCAGGTGTCACCGCCGGTGGCCCCCGCCGATGACGCCAACGAGATCAGACAAGTGAGAACGCCGCCGCACCGGAGTCCCCGCACCATGCACCGAAGGGTAGCGGCCCAGCGGCCAACGCGAAAGCGGGCCGCCGGGAGGGTCGGTCTGGCCCCTCCCGCGCCCACGCGGTCTGCCGGAGTGGACTCGCCCCCGCGCGTTGTCGATACTCCCGCCCACCGTGAGGTCGATTCGCCCCTGGCTTCCTTGGATCGCCGCTGTGCTGGTGAGCATTCCCGCGCTCGTGATCCTGGTCAACCTGCACTGGCTTTACCTCAAGCTTCCGAACGCGGTCGGCTTCGACGACGGCTACACCGTCGCGCTCGCTGAGCGGATCATCGACGGCAAGTGGCTGCCTTACGTCGACGGCTGTAGCCATCGCGGGCCGATGCTCTATTGGCTGGTGGCGCTGGCCGAGAAGTTGACCGGACGCTTCAACTGGCTGGGCCCGCGCAGCCTGATGTTCGCGACCTCGTTGGTCACGCTCTTCGCGATGGTGGGCACGGGGATCGCCGCGCGGCTCCCGCTGGCGGGGGCACTGGGTTCCATCTTGTGGGTCTACCTCGGGCTCGTGACGCACGAAGCCGACAGCGCCTTCGCGGTGACCGGCGAGGCTATCGCGGCTGCGTTCGGCATGGTCGCGCTTTGCTTCTGCGCGTGGGCGCTGGTCAGCGCCCGCCGCCTCCGGAACCGGGCGATCTTGCTCGCGCTGGCGGGAGCGTCGACGGCGCTCGCGGGCTTCACCAAGCAGACTGCGTTCCCCCTCGCGGTGCCCTTGTTCGCGTGGGTCTTCGCCGGCGCGATGAGCATCGACGACACCCCGCGGCGCCAGCGCTGGGCGTTGGTTGGGGCCTTCCTGGCCGGTCTGCTGCTGGTCGTCGTCGCGGTGCTCAGCCGATACGTGATCGGCGGGCACCTGCGCACGTTCTGGTACTGGTTTTTCACGTACAACCGCGAGGTCTACATGGCCCCGCTCCGCGACAGATCGTTCTGGGACGACTTCAATCCCTGGATGAGAGGCCAATACTGGGCCTTCTTCGCGGTCGCGCTGTTCTCGAGCTGGGGGCTCGCCCGCCCCTTCGCGGGCATGACCTCGATCCGTGGGTTCTTCAGCGGCTACTCGAAGGCGGGCCTCGAGGTCACGTCGTCCGCCTTGGTGCTGGTGACGATGGCCGCAATTGCCAGCCCTCAGCGCTTCTGGCCACCCTACTTCGTCATGCTGTTTCCCTACCTGGGCCTCGCCGCCGGCGTGCAAATGGCGGCGACCATGGAGCGTTCGGACGGACACCCCTGGGCGCGATTCATCGCCGCGCTGATCCTGGGCGGTGTGCTCAGCGGCTGGGTCGCCAATGGAGCCCGGCTCCGCGTGGCCGACCTGGTCGAAGCCCGCAAGTCGGGCAAGCGCAGGGCGGCCCTGCCCGAGCCGATCTGCGACGTCTTCGACAAGTACGGCACGCCGCAGGACAAGGTGTTCATCTGGGGCTTCGACGGGGACTACTACGTGACCTGCAAGCGGCACCCAGCCACGCGCTTCACGTACCTCACGCTGGTTGCGGGCACGGTACCGCCCTTCTGGAACGACATTCGTCCGGAGCGCGAAGCACGTGATGCACGACGCCACGTCCTGGAGGACCTGGAATCGAGCAAGCCCTCGGTCGTGCTCGACTCACCCGGTACGATGCGCAATGTCGGCATCCGCACCGTCCCTGAGTTGGGAAAGTGGCTGGATCAGAACTATTGCAGCGCCCCCGCCGCAACGAGCGCCACCGGGCGTAAGGCCGAGGTCTGGGTCCGCCGGGATCTCACGAACTGCGCCGCGCCGAGTCCGTGATGCTTCGCGAGCGGTTCCTCCGCGGCATTCGCCGAGTTCCCTTCGGGACATGGCTGTCGTTGCCAGCGCTGGTGGCGGCCATCGTGTTGCTGTGGGCGCCGCTGCGCTTCTTCCTGAAACACCCCAGCCCGGTCGCTTTCGACGACGGCTACACCGTCGCGCTCGCGGAACGCATCATCGACAAGGCCTGGCTGCCATACGTCGATGGTGTCAGTCACCGCGGCCCCCTCCTCTATTGGGCGCACGCAATTTCCCAGTCCGTCTTCGGTCGCTTCGAGTGGAGCAGCGCGCGGCACTTGGCCAACCTGCTGTCGGTGGCGACGCTGCTGTCGATCTTCGCCGCGGCGGTGGCAGCTCGGCAGCGAGTGGCGGCGGCCATCGCCGTGTTGGTCTACGTCTGGCTCGTCAGCGTCTACGAGATCTCCGCGGTGTTCGGGGTCGGGGGAGAACAAGTCTCGACGCCTCTCACAGTGGGCGCGCTGGCGCTGACCACAGTCGCGTTGATGCGAGCGGAACGCCTCGGCACCCGCGCCGGGCTGCTGTTTGCGGCCGGCTGCCTGGCCGCGATGAGCGGGCTCGCCAAGCAGACCGCGCTGCTCTCCGTGGCTCCGCTGGGGTTGTGGACTCTCGCCACTGCGCTGAGCGAACGCAGGGAGGGCGCGCGGCGGCGCTGGTGGCTCGTCGCCGCTCTGGTGCTGGGCTTCGTGGTGCCGTTTGCGCTCGTCATCCTCCGCTACGCACTGAGCCGCGGGCTGGGAGCCTTCTGGTACTGGTACTACGTGTACAACGCGCAGGTGTACATGGGCCCGCATCGCGACGACTCGCTGCGGACGGCCTTCGATCCCTTGTTCGATCACCGCAACTACGCCTTGCTCGCGCTCGGGCTCGCAGTTGCCACCGCGGTGTGCGCCCGGATCGCTGCCTTTGGCAAGACAGATCGCAGCCTCGTGAGCCTGATCAGCGCTGGCGGTTTCGAGATCAGCGTGGCGCTGCTCACCGTCGTGACGCTGGTCGGAGCCCTCGCACCGATGCGCTTCTTCTACCACTACTTCGTCCCCCTATTCCCCTTCGCGGCGCTGCTGGTCGGCATCGGCATGGAGCGGGCGATGGCGGGGGCGGGCGGCAGCCGCTGGGCACTGGTGGCAGCCAGCGCGACGGCCATCATTTTTGTGTTCCTGATGACGCTGTTCGCGCAAGACCGCCTGATGCGCGGACTGCGAGAAGCGCGCGATCGTGGCGGTTGGTCCGGGGTCTTGCCCGAGCCGATCTGCGACTACCTGGACCAGAACTCCCAACCGGGATCACCGATCTTCGTCTGGGGATTCGACGGGGACGTCTACGTCACCTGTCGGCGCCCGCCCGCCACGCGCTTCGTCTATCTCACCATGGTCGCTGGAGTGGTCCCGGATCGGTCCTGGCGCCCGCCCTCGGCCGCAGCCGTGGCCCCACGGGCAAGAGAACAGCTGATCGCCGATCTGACGGAAAGCAAGCCTGGCGTCGTGCTCGACATGCCCAAGAACCTGAAGGGTGTGTCCCTGCACAGCGTGCCGGAATTGGTCGCTCACCTAAAAGACCACTACTGTGAGATGCCCACAATCCACGCCAAGGACGGCCGCGCGGCGACTCCTTGGCTGCGCCGCGGAACCGCCCAATGTCCCTAGCACCCACCGCCCCTCCCTCCGCCCCCGTCGAGCCCGACAAGGCGGAGCGCCGCCGCGTCTTCTCCGAGGGCTTCGCGCGGGCGGCGCGCATCGTGGCGCTGTCATTCTTGCTCGGCGCGGCCGTCGCCACCTGGGTCGTGTTCAGCTTCGGCGGCGGATGGGTGTCCCCCTTCCTGTCGGCCAACCAGCTCGACATGGCGCGACGCATGAGCCTGATCCGCTGGACCCTCGGCTCGGGAGTCGGCGGGGCGCTGCTCGGCGTCGGATGGCTGATCGCCGCGCGGTTCAAGCGCTGGCCCGCGGCGGGCATCGAGCGCGCACTCTGGATCGCCTCGCCACTGATGCTCCTACCCTTCTTGCCCCAGGTGTTCCGCGCCAAACCCTGGATCAACCGGCACGATATCTTGCTGCCCTTGGTGCTGGGCCTCGCCTTTGCCACCGAGGTGTTGGTCACGCGATCGCTCCGTGAGATCCCGGAAGCTTTCAACGAACGACTGGCGCGACTCCGAGACAGAGTTCCGGGCTGGTGGCAGAAATACGGCCCCTTGGCCGTCGTGTTGCTCGCGGTGGTCGGCTACGCCGCGTTCATGAGCTTCTACAGCGTCAGATGGCACCACAAGCTCATGACGCACAACTTCGATCTGGCCATCGACAACAACTTGATCTTCCGCGCAATGCACGGCGCGCACATGGAAAGCACCGTCACGCACGGCGACGCTCCGGGCGCGTACCTGGCGACCCACGCCAAGCTCGGGCAGTACGTGATCTTGCCCATCTACGCCCTGGTGCCTCGGCCGGAGACGCTGATGGTGATCCAGGGCGTGTTGCTCGGTGCGGGCGCGCTGCCGCTCTTCGGCTTCGCTCGACGCCACATCTCGGACTGGGCCGCCGTCGCCGTCGCCCTCGCCTACCTCGCCTACTACCCGCTGCACTGCTCGAACTTCGTCGAGTCGAAGTACCTGTCGTATTCGATCTTCTTCGTGCTCGCGACCTTCTGGGCCGCCGAGCGCAAGAAGTGGGTCGTGTTTGGGTTTGCCTTCGTTGCTGCGCTCATCATGCGCGAAGACGTGCCCATCGGGCTCGCCGTCGGTGGCGTCTTCTTGCTGCTCACCGGTCACCGCCCCGTCGCGGGAACGCTGATGGCGGTGGTCTCGTTGGGCTGGTTCCTGGTTCTGCGGGCGATGATGGATCGGGCGGGCAGCTGGTGGTTCCCGGGCATGTACAAGGGCCTGTGGGCCCCGGGAGAAGAGGGCTACAGCAGCGTGCTCAAGACCGCGCTGTCCAATCCCCTGTACGTGCTGAACGAGATCCTCAGGAAGGACAAGCTGCACTACGTGTTGCACCTCCTGGTGCCCATCATCTTGTTGCCGGCGCGGCGCTGGTACCTGTGGGCGGCGTTCATTCCCGGCACGGCCCTCACGCTCTTCGTCACCGACTACAAGCCGATCTTCGGGTTTTCGTTCCAGTACACCGCGCACTGGATCCCGTATCTGTTCTTGGCGGTGCCCCTGGCGCTGGCGGCCATCGCCAAGACCGACCCCGACGGCGCTTCGCGAATGCGCGGCGCCGTCGTCGCCTTGGGAGTTGCGAGCGCCGCGCTCAGCTACAACTTTGGCGCCTTCGCGCGCCGCGCCGATAGCGTGCGCGGGGTCTATTTCCACATCGACTTCAGCTACAGCGACGCCGAGCGGCAACGCTACGCCGAGCTCCGGAGCGTGATCGCTGCGCTGCCGAAGGACGCCTCGGTGGTCGCCAGCGAGAACGTGGGCCCCCACGTCTCGTCCCGGACGCAGATGTACGCCATGCGGCGGGGCCTCTATGACGCCGACTACATCTTGGCCTCGAAGACCGAGCTCGACTTCGAGGACACGCGCAAGCTCTTCACCGCGGCCGTCAAGGAAAACCGCTACGGTGTGGTGAAGCGGGCGGGCGACTTCGTGCTGCTGAAGAAGGGCGCCGACACGGCCGAAAACGCCGCGCTCGCGGCGGACTTCAAGCTCTGATCTCCCGCAGTGAGGCGAGGGTTTGGGGGGAATCGCCCGCCGTGAGGCGCGGCATGGGCGCCCCATTGTCGCCGCGCCGAGCGCCGGGCGAAGGGGGGCAGCTCGCTCGGATCGGGGACTCGTGGACGGCCCGGGGCTTTCATGCGAACACCGGGCGCGAAGATGTCTTCTCGGTCGCCGCGGAGATGGGTCACCGTGGTGGGAGCCGGCGTGAGCGCGGTGTTCCTGTGGGTCGCGGTGCGCCACATCGACCTCGGGAGCGTGCGCGACACCTGGCGCACGGCGAAACCGTTGCCGTGGATCCCGCTGGCCATGCTCGCGTACGTGATCGGGCACTTCGTGCGCGGAGCGCGGCTCAGGTACCTGGTGCGGGGCGAGGCAGGGCTACCGGTCACGACGGCGACCAATGTCGTGGTGGTCGGCTACGCCAGCAACAACGTGCTGCCCGCTCGGCTCGGTGAGCTGGTGCGCGCGGGCATGCTCGCGGAGCGCACGGGCATTCCGTTGACGCAAGCGCTGACCGTCACCTTCATCGAGCGATTGGTCGACGGCGTAGCGATCTTGTTTCTGCTGATCGGCGCGACCTGGGCCACGCACACCGCGGGCTGGATCGCGGATCTCGCGCGAGTGGGCGCGCTGGTCTTCGGACTCGCTCTCTGCGGGTTGGCGCTGGCGGTGTTCTTCCCGGCTGCGCTCAGCGCGCTGGCCTCGCGCATGTCGCAACCGCTCGGCCGTCGGGCGCACGACACCGGCGTCGGGCTCATCACCAGCGTCGTCAACGGGGCGGCCAGCCTGCGCCGTCCCCTCGATGCGCTGGTGATCGGCCTGCTCAGCGTCGTGGTCTGGCTTTGCGAGGCGGGCATGTTCGCGGCGGTGTTGCCCGCCCTGGGGCTGAAGCTCGATCTCGGCACCGCGGTCATCGCCATGAGCGTGACGAACTTGGGCATCCTGGTGCCCTCGACGCCGGGCTTCGTTGGGCCCTTCCACTTCTTCTGTTCGCAGGCCCTGATGGCCCAAGGCGTGGGCGCCGAGGTTGCGCTCGCCTACGCAGTGCTGGTTCACATCGCCTTCTTCGCGCCGGCCACACTCTGGGGCGCGGGCGCCATGCTCTGGTACGGCGTCGAGGTCGGCGCCACGGCCGCGTTGGCGCGTGCGGCGCGGCGTTCTGGCGGCGTCGAACCGATTCGGGGCGTGCCGATGCGGATCATCGCGCAGCTCGGCGCGGCCGAGAAAGCTCCTGACTGCACCGAGTTCGACCTCGCGCTCGCCGAAGCGATCTTGCCCGCTGGCAGCGACCGCGAAGCCGTGCGGGATTCTGCGCGGTTCCTCGCGGGACAGATCGGCGCCCTGCCGACCCGCGTGCGCACGCTCTACGCCATCGGCATGAGCGTGTTCCGGTTTTGGGTTCGCGTGCGCACCCTGCGATCGTTCTGCGGGCTCGGGCTGGAGCGTCGGCGCGCGGTGGTGAACGGCTGGGCCTTCGGAAGCATCGCGCCTCTGCGGCAGCTCTTCCGCGCGCCGCGCAGCACGGTGCTCTTGGCGTTCTACGAACATCCGGCGGGCATCGCTACGCTCGGCTCCGAAGAGCACCGGCGACTGCCCGTCGCAACCTCGAGCACGGAAGAGGCCCATGGCTGAGCCGGCGCGTGAGCGAACCGAGGTGCTCGTGATCGGATCGGGCGCCGGCGGCGCGGTGACGGCCTTCGAGCTCGCGGCAGCGGGTCGCGACGTGGCGGTGCTCGAGGAAGGCGGCGAGCACGCAGACGACGAGTACGGGAAGAGCTCCCCGGAGGCGATGCGGCTCTTGTACCGGCGGCGCGGCATGACGCCAATCCTGGGCAAGGTGCCCCTGGGCTACGTCGAGGGCGCGTGTGTCGGCGGCAGCACCGAGATCAACAGCGGCTTCTGGCACCGCACGCCGCGCGAGGTGCTCTCACGTTGGCACGCGCAGTTCGATCTCGCTCACGTCGGCGTCGGCGAGATGACGCCACATTTCGAGTGGGCCGAAGCGCGCCTGGGCATCTCGAAGTACGAGGGCGAGTGGCCCAAGAGCACCCAGGTGTTCGCGCGGGGCATCGACGCCATGGGCTGGGCTTCACAAGAAGTCCCTCGGGCGGCGCCAGGCTGCCGCAGCACCAACGCCTGCGCGTCGGGCTGCCCCACCGGCGCCAAGCGCGGAATGAGCCGCGCGATCTGGCCCGAGGCGCGCGAGCGCGGAGCGCGGCTGGTCACGCGCTGCCGCGTGCACCAACTGCTCTTCGAACGCCATCGCTGCATCGGCGTGCTGGCCGAGGTCGAGGTCGACGAAGGGCGCCGCGTCTTGGCTCGCATCGACGCCGATCACGTCATCGTCTGCGCGGGTCCGACCGAGACGCCGGCGCTCTTGCGGCGGAGCGGCGTGAAGTTCCACGTCGGCGAGACCTTGCGCGTGCACCCCATGCTCAAGGTGGCCGCGCGCTTCCCCGAGACCATCGACGCCCAGGACAGCGTGCTGCCGCTGCTCCAGGTGAAGGAGTTCTGGCCCGACGTCTCGCTGGGCGGCGCGTTCTTCACCCCGGGTCACCTGGCCCTCGGCCTGAGCGACAACTGGCCCGAGACCTCGGACCGCATGGCGCGCTACCGCAACATGGCCTCGTACTACGTGGCAGTCCGGGGCGCCGGGCGCGGCTGGGTCCGCCCGTCGAAGCTGGGCGACGGCGCGACCCTCTTGCACTACGACGTGGGTCCCGAAGATCTGAAGAACCTCTCACGCGGGCTCGGGCGCCTGGCCAGCCTGCTCTTGGCGGCCGGCGCCGAAGAAGTGCTGCCGGCGGTGCGTGGCATGCCCGTCATTCGCAACGAAAAGGAGGCGGTCCGCTGGCTCGACGAACCCCTGCCCAAGGCCAACCTGAGCCTGACCACGGTGCATGCGTTTTCGTCGTGCCCCATCGGCGAGCGCTCGGATCGCTGCGCGGCCGATTCCTTCGGCAAGCTGCGCCGCTACGAAAACCTCTACGTCAACGACGCCAGTGTCTTGCCGGACTCGCCTGGGGTAAACCCGCAGGGTAGCGTGATGGCCTTCGCTCGGCGCAACGTGCTCCACTTCCTGAACCAGATCTCATGACCCAGTCTTCACCTCTGGCCATCGTCACCGGCGCCCCCGGTTGGCTCGGCACCCGCCTCGTCGAAACCCTCGTCACAGGCATGTCCGAAGTGCCCGGCCTCGAGGCGCCGCTCGGCGAGCGCCGCGTGCGTTGCCTGTGCCTGCCGGGCAGCGACACCTCGTCGCTGTCGAAGCTCTCGGATCGCGTGCAATTGGTGGAGGGCGATCTCACCGACGCGGCGTCCGTGAAACGACTCTTCGAGGGCGCCAAGGGCGCCACGGTGTTTCACTCGGCAGGCGTCATTCATCCGACCCGCGGCGTGAAGCAGTTCACCGACGTGAACGTCGAAGGCACGCGCCGCATCGCCGCCGAGGCCGAGAGCGCCGGAGCGCGGCGCCTGGTCCACGTGTCGTCCAACTCGCCCATCGGCGTGAACCCTCGCCCGGATCACGTCTTCGACGAGCAGAGCCCGTACGCGCCGTACATGGGCTACGGCAAGAGCAAGATGCTCGGCGAAGAGATCGTCAACGCCGCCGGCAAGGGCGGCAAGCTCGAGACCGTGATCATCCGGCCGCCCTGGTTCTACGGTCCGGGGCAGCCCGCGCGGCAGGCGCCTCTTCTTCGAGATGATCCGCGACGGCAAGGGGCCCATCGTGGGCGGCGGCGAGAACCGTCGCTCGATGGCCTTCATCGACAACATCTGCCAGGGCCTGCACCTGTGCGAGCGCGTGGATCGCGCCGCCGGGCGGCACGTATTGGATTGCCGACCGCCGCCCCTACACCATGAACGAGATCATCGACACGGTGGAGCGCGTGCATCGAGAAGGACTTCGGCGTGACCGTCGCCCACAAGCGCATGCGCCTGCCCGGCATCATGAGCCAGGTGGCCTGGCTGGTGGACAAGCGTCCTGCAGGGGCTCGGCGTCTATCACCAGAAGATCCACGTGCTGTCCGAGATGAACAAGACCATCGCCTGCTCGGTCAAGAAGGCCGAAAAGGAGCTGGGCTACGATCCGAAGATCGATCTCGAAGAAGGCATGCGACGGAGCATCCGCTGGATGCTCGACAACGGACAGAAGCTCTGATGAAAACTCTCGTTACGGGTGGTTCCGGATACTTTGGCGAGGTCGTCGTCCAGCGCTTGCTCGAGCGCGGCGACTCGGTGCGCGTCTTCGATCTGGTCGACAACGAAGACCGACCGGCGCACGTCGAACTGATGCGCGGCGACGTGCGCGATCGCGAGTCGGTGCGCCGCGCGATGGCCGGCGTCGAGGTGGTGCATCACAACGTGGCGCAGGTCCCGTTGGCCAAGAACCGCCACGAGTTCTGGTCGGTCAACGTGGATGGCACCCGCATCGTGCTCGACGAGGCGCTGAAGGCCGGCGTGCGCAAGGTGGTGCTGGTGAGCTCGAGCGCGATCTACGGCGTGCCAGCTTCGAACCCGGTGACGCTCGCGACCCGCCCCGAACCACGCGAGGCCTACGGGCGAGCCAAGCTCGAGGGTGAAGAGTATGCCAAGACGGTCACGAGCCGCGGCCTCTCGGTCAGCGTGGTGCGCCCGCGCACCATCCTGGGTCACGGTCGGCTCGGCATCTTCCAGATCTTGTTCGAGTGGGTGCGAAAGAGCCGCCCCGTCTACCTGCTCGGCAGCGGGCACAACCGCTACCAGTTCGTGCACGCCGACGACCTCGCCGCGGCGTGCCTGCTCGCCGACGCCCGCAAGGAGAACGACGTATTGCTCTGCGGCACGGATCGCTTCGGCACCATGCGCGACCTGCTCGAGGGGCTGGTGGCCCACGCCGGCAGTCGGAGCCCGGTGCGCTCGCTGCCCTTCGGGCCGACGGTGGCCGCCATGAAGGTCACCAGCAAGCTCGGCGTCTCGCCCCTCGGCGACTACCACTCGCTGATGTACGGCCGCGAGATGTACTTCGACATCACCAGCACCTCGGAGGCCATCGGCTGGAAGCCCAAATTCAGCAACGCCGAGATGATCGCCGACAGCTACGACTGGTACGTCGCCCACCGCGACGAGGTCCTGACCCGCCACGGCGCCTCCCACCATCGGTCGCCCGTGAAGCTCGGGGTGTTGAAGCTGCTCGAACACCTGCCCTGAGCTGTGATAAAACGCGCGGCCATGCGCGGCGTTTACCTGCTCCTCCCCCTCCTGCTCGTCCCCTCCGCAGCCTGCCACCGCAAGCCGGCCAAGAACCAGAGTGGCCTCGACGAGTTCACGACGCCGGCTCCTCCGGGCCAAGAGGAGAAGTGGGTCGAGCCCGAACCGGAGGACACACCCAAGCCCACGCCGCCGCCGCCGCCCCCCGAACCGACCTCGGCGCCCCCGACCGATGGACTGGGGTTCACCCTGGGGCACTCGAAGAACGACACCATGCGCAAGTGCAGCAAGCGCGGCACCTGGGGCAAGCGCGGCGAGAGCTACACGTGTAGTCGCGGCGTGGATGGAGCTGCCATTGATGGCAAGCCGGTGCTGAGCTTCTGCGGGGACTCGCTCTGCGCGGTCGGCGTCGCGGTCACGGTCGAGGGCAGCGAGTTCGCGGCGTGGAACGCGCGCTTCGACGAGCTCAAGAAGGCGCTCGTCGCACTGCACGGTCCTGCCACGGTCGACACCCAGAAGATCCCCGACGAGTGCAAGAACGAGACCTTCACCACTTGCCTCGACAGCGGCATGGCCGAGTTCGAAGCGACCTGGGTCTGGAAGCAAGGACACAAGGTCTCGCTGACCATGAAGAAGAAGAAGACCGACGACGGGCCCTCCGCCATCCGCTTCGTGACGATCTCCGGAGGCTGAATCAGCGTACGATCCGGCCGTCGTCCGCGACGCGTCCGGGGAGGGCCAGCCCCGACGAGATCGCCATGATGGCATCGAAGAGTTCGCTGCGTTCCACGCGGAGACGCTCGACCTCGCGCCTCCGCCAGCGGCGCAGGAGCCGCACGCGCACCGCGCGGGCCGTCTCCCGGGCCACCCGCAGGTAGCGGAGGCCCGCGGCTCCGCCGACGGCCGCGAGCACGCCCATGAGCACGCCCGTGAGCACCGGCACGTTTGGCACTCCGGGCAGCGCGGCGCGCAGCCAGATGTTGCCCTGGGCGGCCAAAACCCCGACCGCGACCCAGGTGAGCGGAAACAAGATGGCGCCGAGCAAGAGCTTGACCGTCGCTTCGTCTTTGTAGGCCCGTGACGCGACCTTCGACGCCGCGATGAGCACGAGCGCGACGGGTACGTTCACCAGGTAGCCGACGATCAAGATGGGCGGCAGGACCAGGTACACGGTCGTGAGCTGCAAGATCAGAAGAAAGCCGAGCCAGGGCGAGACCAAGCGTGGATCGAGATCGAGCTCATGGTCTTCGACGGCCAGGGCCCGCAATGTCTCGTCGTAGCGCTGGAGTCGCGATCTCAAGAGCTCGACTTGCGCGGGGTGCGTGGCGAAGAGCGCGTTGTAGCCGGCCCAGATCCGACTGAAGCCGAGCACCTTCTCGTGCATGTCGGGCCGTCCAGGATCGGCTTCGGCCCGGTGGGCTCGCTCTGCACGCACGAGCTTGCGCGCGCGATGCATCTGGTGGTGTAGCGCCCAACTCTCGGTCGGATGCACCGCCTCGGCGAGGTGCGCTTCGATCTCGTCCGTGAGCGCCTGCGCACGCTCACGCGCTTGCTCCGGAGACGGGACGGCCGCGAGCAGGGGCGAGAGTTCGAGCGGCGCATGAAAGTCGACGAACGCGTACGAACGAAACGAGCGCTTGTCGTCGTAGTGCAGGCCGACAGGAATGATCTCGATGGGCGAGTCCGGCGCCGCCGCCTTGGCCTGGTAGTAGAGCCGTGCCGCCCCGGTCTTCAGCTCCATCATGCGCGGCGAGTCGTGGCTCACGCCCTCGGGAAAGAGCGCGGCGAAGGAGCCCTCGGCGATGGCCTCGGCCAAGGCGGCGAGGCTCTGCTGGTTTTTTGCGCGCCGGTCGCTGCCCCCGGCCGCCGCGTCCGCCGCGCGGTAAATCGGGACGGCGCCGACCCCGCGCATCAAGAAGCCCAGGATCGGCACGCGGAACAGGCCGTGCCTCGCGCCGAACACCACGCGGCGGGGGCATTGCGCCAAGATCAAACCCGGATCGACCAGGCCATTCGGATGCCACGCGACGATGATGCCGCCGCCCGTCTCGGGGACGTTCTCGAGCCCGCTGACCTCCACGCGCCGGAAGAACGCGCGCACCAGGGTGCGAACCAGCGCGACAGCGGAGTGGTACGAGAGGCTCATCGGGAGGGTTGGAGATCATCAGATATCACGCGATGAGCCGCGAAGTGGACGACCGCACGTGGCGGCGTTATGAGCGGCGCATGCAACAGTCGAAAGCAGGGTGGGTGCTTGGGGTTGGGCTCTTGCTAGCCGCGTGTGGCTCACCGCCTCCACCGGAGACACCGAAGGCGCCCGAACCGGCGCCGGCGCCGCCGCCAGCGCCCGAAGCGAAGCCGGAGCCCAAGGCCGAAGAGCCGCCGCCGCAGGACACGCCGGAGGCTCCACCTGCCGCGGAGACGCCGAAGAGCACCGCCACCATCGGCGGCGTGAGCATCAGCGAGATCGATCCGAAGACCTTGATCGCTGCCGTTCAGAAGGCGGGTTGGGCGCCAGAAGATGTGCAAATCAATCACGGCACCGTCGGCAAGTTCGAGAGCATCGAGTTCGGCATCCTCAAGGGCACCGACAAGGGCACCTTCGAGCTGGTGCGACGAGCGGCGAAGCCGACTGGGTCGTCGGGCAGCATGATGTCGCCCAAGGATCAGGCCAAGATGCGCGAAGACCGCGGCGCGGTCTTCCTCGACGAGCAGGCCGAGGTCGTGATCATGATCGTGGTCGACGGCAAGCCCGCGATCGCCAAGAAAGTCCTGGAGCTGGTGCTGAAGAAGTAGATCGAGTCAGAACGCAAACCCAGCCGGGGCACCGACGGAAAGCCGCGTCGGCGCACCGGTTCCGGTGAGCAAGAGCACGACACCAGTCACGGTGATCACCGCGCCTGAGATGAGCAACACGTCGGAAACGGCCGCCAACGTCCGCACTGGCCGGGCGTCATCTTCGATCCTCGTTCGCTGTGAGATCGGGCAGGTGGACCCCACGCAGCTGTCTGGGTAAGCGTTGCGGACGCTTGCCGCCTTGCCTAGGGCGACCACGCCAATCACTCCGCCCGCCAGGAGCGCGGTTCCTCCCAGCCCGGTCACGACCATGCCAGTGAGGTTTGGCCCGCGCTCTACCGAACGCTCAGGCGGGGGTGGCCGCTTTCGCGGACCCGGTGCGACGACCGGCAACTCGAGCAGGACGCGCAGAAGACCGTCCTTGGGGCGCAGCGTCAGAACGCGTTGCACACGGCGTCCGCGGTCGAATGCTGCGAAAGTGTGCGCTCCGGGGTCGAGCTCCAGCGCGCGATTCGCCGCGACCCGTTGGCCGTCGACGCTGATGTCCGCGGCCGCCGACCCGCCCGCGATCGTGACGATGACGCTGGGGATTTCGTCCGCCAGCACCGCGAGCTCCGCGCGGCCGTCGACCTGGGCCTCAACCCAGCTCGATGGCGCGTCAGGTTTCAAGTTTTCGGCAAGCAGGCGTTGGTATTCCCGCCGCGCCAGCAGCAACTCGCCGGAGCTCCGGAGGCAACGCGCGGCGTAGAGCACGAAGACCGGCGAGTGGTAGAGACTCTCGGCCTGACGAAAGAGCGCGAGCGCCTCTCGCCACTTCCCGTCTTGATACAACGCGACGCCGGCGTTCGCCTTCTCGACTGCCTGGGGCGCCGAGACGGGCGGGGCTTCGGGCTCGCCCGCGTATGCTCTGGGCGCTCCGAGCAGGAGTGCGAACGACCACCAAACCCAAGCGACACGCATCAGTCGCCCTCGGGTAGCGCGATGGACTCCAACGCGCCGACGCATCCGTCCGCGACGGGCCCCTCGTTGAAGACTACCCAGGCAAAGTGGGCTTCAGTGTGAAAGCCGGGATCGCCGCCCAGCCCATCGGCGTCCACTCCGCTCGCGGTCAGCCCGACCTCTACCACCCCGCTGCCGAGGGTGTGGGTAGCCCCTTTGGGCTGGACCCAGACTGGGGTCTTCGGATCGTCGCCGGCGCGAAGGAAGTAGTAGAGTTCAGCTCCAATCCGACACAGCGCGATGTCGGCCTCGCCGTCGGCGCCGAAGTCGAGGGCGGAGAAATCGGGTGCGCCGGCGACGCTGGTGTGCGCTCGGGCCTGTACGCTGGGGTTGTTGGTGTCGTCGGTGTCCTCGGCGCAGACCGCCTTTTTTCCGTCGCGTTCCCAGAGGAAAGGCTCGACCAACCAGGTGGCCCAAGACGAAGGATCAGACCTGCGCCGGACCGCCAACCCGGCACCTTCGCCGGGATCGAGACAGTGGCTGGGGACGGACTTCCGCAGCGCTTCCACCCGAGCCACCGCCACGAAATCGCCGGGAACGCTCCAGGCGATCATCGGCCCCTGATCGAGCCCGGACCACTGATCGAAGTCGTCGTCCGCCGGCGGGAAGACGCGCAGCACCAGATCCCCGTCGTCGACGAAGAACTTCTCGTTCAGCCCACCCGGAGCGGTGCCCGGGTTCTCGACTTGCCAGCAGCGATCCCGCAGATCTTGGAGGCTCGTGCCCGGCTCGAAGCTCTCGGTGTGGCGCGAGGCGGTGACTGGCACGCAGTCTCGATAGTCGACGTCCAGGTCCACGAGCGACCCGCAACCCGTCCCTAGGAGCAGGATTCCGGAGACCCACGCGGTGCGGAGAAGTGCGGGCACCATCCGCGCGCAGGCTAGCACGCTGCATGCCGAGCGGACTGCGGCGCGATCGGCGCGGGTCGCACTCATCGCGCCGTCCGCTCGAGCAGCCAACGAGTGTCCCCTGGAGCGGACACCCGACAGCGACACCTGCAAGAAATCGCGGATGCGCGACCGGCACGGCCCTTGCTCCATGAACACTCGACGCCGCCGCTTGGGCTCGCGTCAGTCGCATTCGAATCAGGAGCACGCCCGCATGAACCTCCGAATCATCTCCACCTTCGCCTTCGCCCTCACCCTCTGCGCGGGCTGTTCGTCCAACTCCGAAGCGCCCGACAAGGAGCTACCGGCGGATCTGCCAGCGGTGTACCAGCCCGGACAGACCTACGGCATCGACGTCGACGCCGCTGATCTCACCTCACACCTCACCAATCCGCTCTTTCCGGTCAAGGCTGGGGCGAAGTGGGTCTACGAGAACAAGGCCGGCGGCGTCACCGAGCGGATCGATATCTCCGTCGAGCCCGGCGAGAAGGAGGTCTGGGGGACCAAAGCCAGCATCGTGCGCGACACCGTCACGCTCGACGGCGAACTAATCGAAGACACTTGGGACTGGTACGCGCAGGACGACAACGGACATGTCTGGTACCTGGGCGAAGACACCACCGAGTTCAAGAACGGTAATCCCGTCTGCCACTGCGGCGCGTGGGAAGCGGGAGTCAATAGCGCGCTGCCCGGCGTGATCATGCCGAACGCACCGGTGGTCGGCCACGTCTACCGCCAGGAATACGCTCCGGGCGAAGCCGAGGACTACGCCGAGATCATCGCGACCAAGCTCCAGGTGAGCGTCCCAGCCGGCAGCTTCGAGGGCTGTGTGAAAACCCGCGATCGCTCGGTCCTGGACGCGACCATCGACGCTTTCAAATACTACTGCCCAGGCGTCGGCCTCGTCCTCGAAGAAGAGGGCGGCGAGCGGGTCGAGCTGGTGGAGTACTCGGGGCTGTGATGCTCAGCGGAGCCCGTGACGGCGCAGGAGTTCGTTCAAATGCGAACGTGCGACTTGGGCATTGCGGGCAGCCCGCGCGACGTTGCCGTCGTTCTGCTCGAGCAAACGCCGCACGTAGACGGCCTCGAACTCGGCCACGAGCTTGGCCCGAGCCTCGGCGTAGGGGAGCGGGAGAAAGCGCTCGAGCATCGACGCAAGCTCGACCCGGGGAGCCTCGAGCGCATCGTGGAGCGCGACGGGCTCTCCCATCGCGAGCGTGGCTTGAACGAAGTTCTTCAGCTCGCGAACGTTGCCGGGCCAGCGATGTTGCTTCAGTCGCTGCATGACTGCCGCCGGAACGAGCTCGCCAGCTCGCCCCCCGAACCCCTCCTCTTCCAAGAAGTGCTCGACCAGGCCGGGGATGTCTTCGGTCCGGTCGCGCAGCGGCGGCACTTCGAGCGTGACCACGGCGAGGCGATAGTAGAGATCCAGGCGAAATGACCCGGCGTTGACCTCGCTGCGCAGATCACGGTTGGTGGCGGCCACGACACGGACGTCGACGGCGATCTCCTCGTGGCCGCCCACACGGCAGAATCGCCGACGCTCGATGGCACCGAGCAAGGTGGTCTGCAGCTCCGGTGGCAATTCACCGACCTCGTCCAGAAACAGTGTACCGCCGTTGGCGTGCTCGAACGCGCCGTGCCGCGTTCGGTGTGCTCCGGTGAATGCGCCGCGCTCGTGCCCGAAGAGCTCGCTCGCGACCAGACTGGGTGTGAGCGAGCCACAATCGATGGTCACGAAAGGACGGTCAGCGCGTGCTCCCTCGGCGTGGATCGCCCGCGCCACCAGCTCTTTGCCCGTGCCCGACTCGCCCAGCAGGAGCACCGCGACGTTGCTGTCGGCAACGCGACGAACATCCTTCATCAACCGACGGATGGTCCGGGAGCCTCCCCGCACCTCGCCCAGGCGGTTCTCGTCGTGCAGCCCCACGCTCGAAGGCTCGCCGGTGCCGAGGCTCACCACCGATCGCCCCAGGCGCAGCGTGGTCCCGGGCGTCAGGACGGCGGCTTCCAGCCGGGCTTCGCCGAGGAAGGTGCCGTTCGTCGAGCCGAAGTCCGCAACTCGGATCCCCTCTGGAACTGCGGAGACACGGACGTGGTATCCCGAGACCGTATCGTCCGTGAGGACGAGGTCGTTCCCGGGGGCCGTACCCAGCGTCCCCTGCTCGCCCTCCCAGCGGGCTCCGCGGTCGGGACCCTCCACCACCTGGACGCCGACGGTGCGCACCGGCATCGCGCCGGGCATCTTGATGGCGACCGTGCCCGGGTCCTTCATCGCGCCAACAACCCTAGCACCGGCGCCATGACCTGCGGAGGCGAGCCCGTCGACCTCGCCGTGGTAGGGTTTTCCCTGGAAATGGCCCTCGAACCGGGAGCAGTCATCGCCGAGCGCTATCGCCTCGTCGAGCCCCTGGCTGCCGGCGGGATGGGTACCGTGTGGCGGGCGCGGCACCTCGAGCTCGACGTGGACGTCGCGTTGAAGCTCGTGAGCGCGGAGCTGCCCCGGACGGCCAGCGCCGAGAAGCGCTTTCGTCGCGAGGCGCGCGCAGCGGCTCGGCTGCGCGGTCCCCACATCGTTCAGGTGTTCGACTACGGAACTCACGATGGGCACCCGTACCTGGCGATGGAGCTGCTCGACGGCGAAGACTTGGCGACGCGGCTCGCGTACCGCGGCGCCGTGGATCCAGCGTTCTGTCTGCGGGTGCTCGAAGGTGTCTCGAAGGCGCTCACCGCCGCTCACGGAGCCGGGATCGTGCACCGCGACCTCAAGCCCGCCAACATCTTCCTGGAGAAAGTGGGGGGCGAAGAGGTCGTCAAGGTGCTCGACTTCGGCATCGCCAAGGATCTTCGCCAGGCGCCCGAGGGGGGCGACCGCACCACGGCCAACGGGATTGTCGGCTCGCCCGCGTACATGAGCCCGGAGCAGGTCTGGGGTGATGCGGTGAGCACCGACGCGGACACCTGGGCCATGGCAGTCGTCGCCTACGAGTGCTTGAGCGGCGAGAACCCATTTCAGCACGAGGTCTTGGCTCAGGTCTTCGACCGAATCGTCAAAGCGAAGGTCTCGACGCCGCGGACCCGGGTCTCCGCGCTGCCTCGAGGGATCGACGCCGTGTTCGAGCGAGCCTTCGCCCGCTCGGCGGCCGACCGCTTCCAATCACCGGCGGAGCTCTTGGCGGCGGTTGCCAGCGCCTTGGGTGCCCGCAGCGCCGCGGCAGACGCAAACGCCGAGACCTTGGCGGCTCCCGTCGCCGCGACCGGCCGGCCGCCGCGCAAGGCTCGCGCCGCAGCCATCTTGCTCCTCGTGAGCGGGCTCGCTGCAATCTCGGTGCTCGCGATTCGGCGTCGCGACACGGGGCGCCCCGAGTCGGAGCCGACGGCCTCGACACCCGCTCCGCCCGCCGAGGCCCTGGCGACCGCAGCTCCCACCGCCAACCCATCCCTCCGCCTGGACGCGGCGGTGGACGCCACATCGATCCGCAGCGCGACGCCGGTTGGCATTCCGCCGCCACGGAACCCACCGTCGTCGAGCCCCGCGGCCAGCACCCCGCCGAGGCCCATCGTCGACCCCAAGTGGGGTGTGCCCGTCACATCTCCGTGAGGCCTCCCTCAGTACTTCACGTAGATCTCGAAGTTCGACGGCGGGTTCGGAACGCGGATGAACCCGACGCGGTCGCCGTCCACGGTAAAGCGCTCGACCGTGCAGTTCGGACGGCAGGCCAGCGGCTCGAACCAGTGGAAACGCAGCACCACGTCGTCGCCGCCCGCTCCCTCCACCTTCACTCGATTCATCGCCTGCTCGCTGACTCGGCCGCTGCCGCGCATGAAGTAGCTGGGGGGCTTGCGAACCCGGTAGATGCGGTGTTCGGCCACCGTCGCGACGAGCTCCATGTACTCCTGCCGGTAGTCGAGCGACCCGTACTCGCCTCCGAGCACGACCCAACCAACAGCGTAGGTCTCGAAGAACCGCTGGAGCTCCTCGCCCGGCGGGTTGCCCGCGCGGTACCGTCGAAACAGATGCGCGTCGGCGTGGTGAATGTTGCGGTGCTCGAGCCCGCCCAAGATGGGCAGGCGCGTGGTCGCCGCCAGGTACTCGGCCAAGACCCAATGCGACGGCTGTGCCCCCCGCACGGCGATGCGCCCCTGTCCTTGCGCGTGAGCGAGCAACCAGTCTCGCAAGTCCCGCGCCTCGACGTTGGCGCTGAAGAGCCGCGACGAGAAGGGCTTGGGCTCGTTCATGGCGACCACCGAGTTGTGGTGCGTCGGCAGGAGATCCGGCAAGAAGTAGATCACCGTGCGACCGAAGCGCGGAAGGATCAACAGGGCAGCCAAGATCAAGAGCAGCCGTGCCGTTTTGTTCAGACCGCGGAGCGACTCGGGCGAGAACAGCTCCCGCAAGAGCGCAGCAGCAGGGATGGCAGCTGCCAGCATCGCCGGCGCGATCTGCCGGTAGGGCTGGGTCTGACGGCCGGCGTTGGTGTAGGCCGCCAGGTACGCATAGCCGGCGGCCCAGAGCACGAGTGACGCGAGCGGCAGCGCGCGACGGTCGGCAGCTGCACGCCAGCGCCAGAGCATGATGCCGCCGGCGGCGAAGCACAGCGCCCGCACCACCGTGCGAACCGGCAACCCGGTGTTGTCGGCGTTCCGGAGCAGATCGAAGAGATCGTAGAACACATACTCGAGGCGCGCGTTGAGATACGAATCCGCGGTCGTCACGTAGTGCTTGAAGCGGTACGCGGGAAAGACCCAGACCAGGGCCGTGGACGCGCCCACGAAAGCCACGAGCCAAATCAGGGCGTGGTGCTTCGCCGACAGCTGCTTGCGTGACCGAAAGTAGACCAGCGCGCCGGGCACCAAGAGCGTGATCCCCGAGAAGGGGTGCACGATGGCGAGCGCAGGTGCGAGGGCCGCCAGCGCGACGAACCATCGGGTCTGCCTCGACTCGAGCGCGCGGTGCAAGAGCGCCATGAAGAGCACGACCCCGTAGGCCGCAAAGGACCAGGAGATCATCCCGATCCACCAGTTCCAGTGCAAAAAGGAGTCGAAGTACCAGAGCAGCGTCCAGAGCAGCACGGTCACGACGGACGCCGGGCGATCGAGTCCGAAGAGTCGCGCCGACGCGTAGCCGACGAAGGGAACCAGCGCCATCACCAGGGCGATGAAGAGGTTGAAGGCAACGCCGGCGTGCATTCCCAGCGCGCGCAGCCCGATCACGAACAGCTCGGTGCCTTTGCTGGTGAGATCCTCGAGGGCCCCCGCGGGATGCCCCGCGAGCACCAGTGGATCCCAGCCCCACAGGGCACCCGAACCACGAAAGGCGGTCAGCGCGCGGTCGACCTGGTACGCGTGCAACGCGTAGTCCACGACGATGACGGGATCCTTGGAGAACAACACGCCCGGGGGCGCGAACCAGGCGAAGAGCGCGAAGTAGAGCGCAAACGCCGCGAGCAGCGCAGCCAGCCAGCGACGCCCCTTCGAGGTGCCTTCCTCGGTCACGATGACGAAGCCCCTCACACCGCTCACTCGGCCGAAAGCGCCGCACCCACTCGAGGCTGGTAGGCACACAGCGGATCCTCGGCCAGCATGTTGCCGGTCGCGGCCAGCGCTCGGGATCGCGAACCGCCGCAGGGACCCCGGTATTCGCAGATGCCGCAGCGGCCCTCGAATGCCTCGGCGCGGCGCAGCGCCACGAACATCTGCGAGCTGCGGTAGATCTCCACCGGGCTCTCCAGCTTCACGTTGCCGGCGACGAGCGGCAAGAACCCCGAGGGCGAAACGTCCCCGACGTTCGAGACGAACATGATGCCATTGCCGTCCCGGATGCCGAGACCGGGCACCGGTGCTCCTGCGCCGTGGGGGTGCCCGCCGCCGGGGTGACCGCCGCCGGGATGGCCACCGGCAGCGGGTGCAGTCCCCGGCGGGCGCGCCTTGACCCGCTCCAGCAAGATGCGTCGGTAGTGCGGCGCCTCGGTGGTGGTCACGATGGGTAGCCCGCGGCCGCGCGGCAAGTCGGCGAGCCAACCAAAGAGCGTCTCGCACTCGTCCGCTGAAATGGGACTCAGCACCGTGCCTCGGCCGACGGTGACCAAGAAGAAGAGACTCCAGCGCGCAGCGCCGATGGACTTCACCAGCGGGTAGATGGCCTCGAGATCTCCGAGGGTCTCCTTGGCCACCAGCGTGTTCACTTGGAACATCAGCTGCTCGTGGCTCGCCGCGCGTGCGGCCTCCAAAGTCCGCTCGAAGCAGCCCGGCACCTGTCGAATGTCGTCGTGGTGCGGAGCGGTCGCGCCGTCCAAGCTCAGCGAGATGGCGTCCACGCCTGCTCGCTTCAGCCTCCCGATGGCGTCGGCCGTGAGCAGAGGCGTGCCGCTCGGCGACACGGAGACCGCCAGCCCCAGCGCCTGCGCCTCGGCGATCAGCTCGAACAGGTCGGCACGCTTGAGCGGATCGCCGCCGGTCAGCACCAGGTGGGGCAGCGGCGCACCGAATGCCGCGAGGTCGGCGAGCAGCTTCTTGCCCTGTTCCGTCGTGAGCTCCCGTGGATCTGCCATCGGCGCGGCCTCCGCACGACAGTGTCGACACGCGAGGTCACACGCGCGGGTGGTCTCCCAGTAGATGCGCGCCGGAGCACGGTCGAAGACGAAGCGAGTGGACATTCCCGGAGCGTAGCGGATCTGCCCGGCGGCGGGGGCGACGGCGAATCTCGAAGCATTCGGCAGGTCCCCTTCCGCCAAACGAACCGGACCTGAGCTGGACGTTTGGGTCGCGAGCAAGCTCGCGCTATCATGGCCCCATGCCGACGGTTCGACCCGTGGTGGTGTGCGGCGTCGCAGCGATGTGCTTCGTGGCGGCCTGCCAGTCCCTCGTCGGGATCGAGGACTCACCACCCCTGTCGGTCGGCGGTGGGAACTCCGGAGGCGGCGGCTCGGGCGGCTCGGGCGGCTCCGACGGCGGCGGCTCGGGCGGCTCGGGCGGTTCGGGTGGCGAAGCGGACTCGGGTTGCCACTCGGCGCAGCCGCCGGGGCCGCCGACGAGCAGCGGTCCGGGCGCGGAGGTCGAGCTGGTGTTCGCCATTCGCGAGCTCGATCTCGGCGACCGGAACGACTCGGACGGCCCGACCTGGAAGAAGATCGGCTACGACCTCGACAAGCTCTGCACCTGCAGCGTCGATAGCGCGGGCAGCTGCAAGTCCCCCAAAGAGACAGTCTGCGACGGGCTCGAAGGGAAGGACAACTCCCTTGGCGCATTTTTGCACCAAATGCGCAACGTCTTCAAGATCACGGATGCCAGCTCCGAGCAGCTGAGCACGAAGATCGAAGGCGGCACCAACACGATCTTGGTCCGCGTGCGCAACTACAACGGCGAGGCCAACGACTCACAGGTGGAAGTCACGTGGTTCTCCAGCGCTGACTTCGACGACACCAATCCGAATCCGCCGAAGTGGGACGGCAGCGACCCATGGCCGGTCTTGTCGACGTCGCTCCAGCCCCTCAGCGCCCCGGACGGCGGAACCACCTACGACGTCGATCACGCGAAGTACGTAGACAAACTTGGGTACGTGACCAACGGCACGCTCTCGGCCAGCCTGCCCGCCGGTGTCTTCGCGCTGACCCCGAATCAGTCGATCAATTTCACCGCCGCATTCTTCACGGCCAAGCTCCAGAAGACCGGCAACAGTTGGGCCCTAGAAGACGGGGTGTTGGCAGGCATCACCGCGGTCGGCGAGGTGCTCGGCGTGCTCTCCGCCGTGGACGATCCCGTGACCAAGAAGCCGCTGTGCACGGACAACCTGCTCTACCCCGGGGTCAAGCAGATCGTCTGTGACTTCCCAGACATGTCCGTGCTCGGAACGCCGACCAAGCCCTGCGATCACTTCTCACTCGGCTTCAAGATGCGCGGAGATGCTGCCAAGCTCGGCGAGGTCTGGACCAACGTGCTCGTGCCGAGCCCCTGCGCTGCGGGTAAGGATCCGAAGGACGACAGCTGCTGACGCGCCTCAGAACGCTCGGCCGTAGCCCAGCACGAACCCGCGACCGTCCCGCGTCACTGAGGCCGTCGCGCGCTCGGAGGGCCCGGCGGTGAGCACGAGGACGGCGCCCGTCGCCAAAGCCGCGACGCCCAGCCCGATCCCGACGTTTGCCAAGGTCGCGGCTTGACCGGCGTCGTCGCCGGCGGCCACTCCCGTGGGATCGCATCCGGCATCTGAGCAGTGTGCGTTGCGTTCGTCCCAGCGTGAGTAAGCGCGCAACCCAAAGTAGGCGCCGACTCCCAGCGCCACGACGCCGACCCCGCCCACGACGTAGCCAGCGGTGCGTTGGCTCGCTCCGGAGCTCGATCCCGAGTCCTTGGGGGCCGCTCTCTCAGAGGACGGCGGCGGGCGGGCCTGCGTCGGCACCCGCTGGAGGGCCGGAACGGACACGGTCTGTCGATCGGAGTCAGCGCCGACGGTGATCTCCGTCTGCCACTCTTTCCAGCCCGCAGCCAGCGCGCGCACCGTGTGAGTCCCGGGATCGACGGGGACCGCGGTCCCCCACGCGGTGCGCCCCACGCGGCCGTCGTCAAGCTTGATCTCGAGGCCGGCGACGCGTGCGTCCAGGGGGACGTCGATGGTGAGTCGCGACAGGCGGGGCTCCAGATTGGCGATGTGCTTGGTCGCGAGCTCGACGCGATCTTTACGACCGTCCTGTCGAGAGAGCGACAGCGCGTCGTTGAACTCGGCCCACGCCGACGCCGTCTTGCCCTCCGCTTCGTGACACACCGCAAGGTTGAGCAGCGTGCCGGTTGCGGGATCGATGCGCTGGCTCTCGGCGAGCTTGGCGCAAGCCTTCACGTAGTCCTTCTTGGCCATCAGCGCTCGCCCCTGCTGGAACAGCTCCCGGGCGAGGGCGCGTTGGGTCGGGCTCACGTCCGCGCCCGCGCTCCCGGCGAGCGCCACGATGGAAATCCCTGCAAGCCATGAACGCATGCGACCGCGCGATCATGCGACAAGGTCCCTCGCCTGACCAGCTCAACGCTGGTCCGAGAGCGGATCCACGGGGGGCGGCGGGGACGGAGCCGCCACGCCGGAGGCTGCCGAGCCCGGCTTCTTGGGCGCGGCCGCGGACACCGGTCGAGTCGAGCGAGTCGCCGGTGGGGGCGAGAGCTCGAGCGCGGTGGCAGCCACGGGCGCTCCAGCGTCGACCTCCACCGCCGAGCTCGCGGGCTCCGCGGTCGTGGCGGCTGCGGGCAGCGCCACGGTCGCGGCCGGCTGCGCTGCCGGCGGCGGCGTGACCTCGGCGAGGGGCGTGCCGGCTTGGCGTTCGTTCGTGACCGATCGACTCAAGAGCGCGAAGGCGCCGCCTGCACCGAAGACGACGACCACCAGGGCCAGGGCCGCAGCGATCCGCCAGCCGCGGCCACGGGGCACCGCTGACGCGATGGACAGCGTCGCCAGCGTCGCCGGAAAAGTGCCTCCGTCGTCCCCCGGCGTGGCGGCCAGCGCAGCCCTGAGGGTCGGGAGTTTTCCAGACTGATCGGGGCTGATGTCCACGGGAACCTGCGCGACGGTCGCGTCCACGTCGCCGGTCTCGATTCGCTGCATGACCTTGAGCCGCGCGGCCAGCGTCGGCCCCGCGAGCTTCTCGACCCAAGCGCGCACCGCCTCGCGAGAAGCCGGCCGCAGCGCCGCCTCGATCTCGCGTGCCATCTCTTCGGCGGTCTGGAATCGATCCGCCGGGTTCTTCTCCAGCCCGCGCTGAATGGTCCTCGAGAGCGCTTCGGAGATCTGATAGCCCGCTCCGCGGAGCGAGGGGACTTCCGCGTCCACGATCTGAGCGAAGGTGGCGATCATGTCGTCAGCGGTGAACAGCCTGCGGCCAGCAATGCACTCCCACGCCACGATGGAAGCCGCGAAGATGTCGACCCGCCGATCGACCTCGCCACCGGCGATCTGCTCAGGTGCAAAATAGCCCAGCTTGCCCTTGAGCTGCCCGTCGGCGGTGTTCTGCGACCGCGATGCCGCCTTGGCGACACCGAAATCCAGCAAGCGCGCCGAGCCGTCCGTGGCCACCAAGATGTTCTGCGGGGACACGTCGCGGTGGACGATTCCAAGCGGGTGCCCCGCAGCGTCAGGGGCTTCGTGCGCGGCATGCAGCCCGCGCAAGATGTCGATCACGACGGCAGCTCCAACTTCCGGCGGCATGCGTTCGCCGGCTTTGCTACCGGCCCGGAGCAGGCGCGCCAGGGTCTCGCCGTGCACATACTCCATCACGAGCAAGAGCTCGGCGTCCGAGGCGACAACGTCCAGAATGGGAACAACGTTGGGATGCCTGATCCGCGAGGCGAACCGGGCCTCGTCGAGCAGCATGGTGACGAACTCCGGATCGTTCGCGTAGATGGGGTGCAGACGCTTGACCGCGACGACGCGAGAAAACCCGACGGGACCGATCAGTCGTCCAAGATGGACCGTCGCCATGCCCCCAGATGCGATCTGGTCGTACAGGACATAGCGACCGACACTCTGAGATCCGGCCATCCGACGCCATCTTAGCCAATTCGACCCGTTCCCGCCCCCTGCTCGGGCGGACAGGGCAGATACCCCGCAAATTCACGGGGGATGACGCTTGCCGTCAACGCCCACGAGGAAGGTCTCGGTCGTGCTCCGGTCGAGCCGCTGGCGCATGACGACTCGGCCGGCGTCGTCCAGCTGGACCTCCAGCAGGTCGCCTGGGACTTCGACCCCGGTCACCAGGGCCGCGGCGGACTTGCCCGGTTCCGCCATGAAGAGGTCGACGAAGCGCTCTGACTTGCCACGCGAGACCACCAATACGCGCCCTCCGGGGAGAGCACGGTATGCGGCAGCGTTCGCGTGGCTGAGCTCGCGGAACGCGCCCCGCGTCCCAGGCTCGACGGGGCGCCGAACCAGCGCGCGACACTTCCGAAGCTCGCTGCACGCCTCGTGGAACATCAAGGTCCCGTCGCTTTGCACGCTCGCCGACCACTTCGTCATGGCCTCGTCCGAGATCGACCCCTCCTCCTTGAACGTACCGCTCGAATCCGCGACGTGCAGCGTGAGTCCCTGCGGCCCGCCGCAGCTCAGAATCCCCAGCCCCGCGACTCCGGTCACGTGCCTGGGTGCGCAGCCGACCGGGATCTCCGCGACCCGGCGTTCACCTGTCGCCTCATTGACGATGGAAACGTGGGGCGGGCGCTCGAAACCTTCACGACACATCCGGCCTGCGCGGGAGTCGGCGCAGCGACCGTCGCGGAACAGCTCGAAGCGCGTGCGGGTCATTCGAGCCTCGACCGGCGGCGGACGCAGGCAGCTCGCGCCGCGACAGGTCCCCCAAGCTGGCTCGGCGGTGGGTCGAACGCCAAAGGCGGATCCGGTGAGCCCGCCGGCGGAGCCGAGCCCCCCAATGGCGCCGAGTCCGGCCCCGTTGGCCCCGAAGAGACCGTTCACGCTTCCACCGCTGAGCGCGCCGAGGATGCCCATGCTCGTCGGCGTGCCCTTCGCTCGTGGCGGCGGCGTGCAGCCGCGCCCGGTGCGTCGGTCTTTGGCCGGCGGCACCCGCGGAGGTGGAGGGTCCGCCAGCGCGCGATGGGCTCCGTCGATGACGCCCTCTGGTGTCGAGGTCGTGCGGAAGCTCTCGGTCCAGGCCCGCGTGGTGCGCTCCAGGCGATCTTTGGTCCAGGTGCTGCCGTTCTCGCTCAGCACCGCGTTGCATCGCCACACATCGGACCAGATGAAGGCGCCGCTCCGGCTGATTCGCTCGGGCTGGAAGGACGACCGTTGCCAGCTCTTGCCATCGTCGCGCGAAAGAAAGGTGACGGGGGCCTTCGCTGGGCCGCCTTGCACTGCCATCACGCCGTCGGAGCGCACGAGCACCGTGCGAGGGGTGCCCCACGGCGCGCGTTTGGTGCTCTTCCAGGAGGTGCCACCGTCCCGTGACAGGTGGACCTGTTTGTCGTCCGCAGCGACGAGATAGTCGCCGGCGGAGTCCCAGCTCACGGCTTTCTCCGGCGCAGTCCGTGGCGCGAATCCCTGCCAGCTCATGGCCGCTTTGACGGTCATGGCCGAGTGCAACTTGCCGTCAACGGTCACGACCAGCACCGAGTCCGCCGGCCCGAACATCACCTTCTTCAGCGGACGCGGCAGCGCGAGAGGCCCGACCACGCCCGTGGCCTCGTGGAATCCGAAATACTCTCCGACCGTGCTCCGAGTGACCGCAGCGCGATCTCCGGACGCGAGCAGGGTGTCGTAGGCGCGGCGCCGTGCGGAGCGCTCCGGCATCTCCATGTCGAGCCAGCGCGCGCGCTCGGCGCGGACATCGAGGATCAGAGGGCCGGTGGGGGCGGCAGGCTCCGGATCCGGCGCCTGCTCGGGCGGCGGTACGGAGACCGACGGGGCCTTCGCCGACTGATCGGGCGGCTGCTGCGCTGCCCCGCAGGCCAAGGCCAGCATGCCGAGAGCCCAAGTCGTGAGGCGCATCGCTCCTCGTACGTTTACCAGGACTCGCGGCTTCCCGCCCGTGTTGCGGCGTCGCACACGCCGTGCGAGGTTCTGGTCCGCATTTCGGAGGTTCACATGCGCATTCGAGCATTGCTTTGGGTCGTCGCGGTCGGGTCGAGTCTGGTCGCTTGCAGCAGCAGCGACGACGAAAAGGGGAACTCCACGACGTCGTGCGCCACCGATCCGCTGAGCTGTCCGGCCGACAAGACCTGCTGGCTGGCGGATGCCAACGGCAGCTACTCCTGCCTGACCGCCACCACCGACAAAGCGCAAGGTGCGACCTGCCAGAACATGGTCGGCTCAGCGCAGTGCAACGCGGGACTCATGTGCTTCCCAGGTCAGTCCGGCAGCGCCGCCGGAACCTGTGAGCCCTTCTGCGCGAAGGACAATACCTGCGCCAACGGCGCTCAGTGCGCGAGCGTCACGCTGATCAACCTGCCGAATGCGCAGGCAATTCACGGCTGTGGGCCGACGGGCAGCGGCGGCACCGGCGGCACCGGCGGCGGCGCGGGCAGCGGCGGCACGGCTGGCAGCGGTGGCAGCACGGGAGGCGCAGCTGGCAGCGGTGGCGGCACGGGAGGCGCAGCTGGCGCCCCGGCCGACGCCGGAGCTGACTGACGTGGTCTAACATTCGATCTTGGGAGACGGAGCCATGAGCATTCTGATCAAGGGCGGACGGGTGGTGACTGCCGCTGACGACTACGTCGCGGATGTCTTCATCGAGGGCGAGAAGGTTCACACCATCGGCAAGGATCTCTCGGTGCGAGCCGACGAAGTCATCGACGCCACGGGCAAGCTCGTGATCCCCGGCGGCATCGATCCACACACCCACCTCGACATGCCTTTCGGCGGGACCAACAGCGCCGACGACTTCGAGAGCGGCACCATCGCCGCGGCCTTCGGCGGCACCACCAGCCTGGTCGATTTCGCGATCCAGACCAAAGGCGAGAGCACCCTGAAGGGGCTCGACACCTGGCACGCCAAGGCCGAGGGCAAGGCCACCATCGACTACGCGTTCCACATGATCGTCACCGACATGCCCGACGAGCGCCTGCCCGAACTGCGCACGCTCGCGGATGCGGGCGTCACTTCGTACAAGCTGTTCATGGCGTACCCCGGCGTGCTCTACGTGGACGACGGCACGCTGTATCGAACCTTCCGCCAGGCGGGCGAGAACAAGACCCGCATCTGCATGCACGCCGAAAACGGCATCGTGATCGACGAGATCATCAAGGGCGCGGTCAAAGACGGCAAGATCGAGCCGAAGTACCACGCCATCACCCGCCCCACGAGGATGGAGGCCGAGGGCGTGCATCGCGCCATCGCCATCGCCGAGGTCGCGGACGTCCCGTTGCACATCGTGCACCTGTCCTGCGCCGACGCCCTCGAACAGGTGAAGCTCGGTCGCATGCGCGGCGTCGACGTGCAAGCAGAGACCTGCCCGCAGTACCTCTTCCTCGACGACAGCTACTACGAGAAACCCGATTTCGAGGGTGCTAAGTGGGTGATGACCCCGGCGCTGCGCGACAAGTCGAACCAAGCCGTGCTCTGGCAGGGCCTACGCATGGGCCACCTGGCGTTGGTCGCCACCGACCACTGCCCCTTCTGCTTCAAAGGCCAGAAGGAGCTCGGACGCGAGAGCTTCACCAAGATCCCGAACGGCGCGCCGGGCGTCGAGAACCGAATGACGCTGCTCTATCAGGGCGTTCTGAAGGGTCACTACGACCTGAACCGATTCGTCGAGATCAGCTCGACGGCAGCCGCGCGCACCTTCGGCATGTTCCCGAAGAAGGGCACCGTCGCGATCGGCAGCGACGCCGACATTGTGGTCTTCGATCCCGGCAAGCGCGTCACGATCAGCGTGAACAACCCCGAGACCCACCACATGAAAGTGGACTACAGCGCATATGAAGGCTTCGAGGTCCAAGGCTACCCGGAGACGGTGCTCTCGCGCGGGCGCGTGATCGTCGAGAAGGGCAAACAACGGACCCGCGGCGGCGGACGCTTCGTGAAGCGCGCGCTGACGGGCGAGCTGCTCCGCTGAGCGCGGGCGGCACTTCTCGGTCCCCGGCGGCGCTTGACTGAGGGGTCGCGAGCGCTCCGCGATTCGAGAAGCGACACGCCGGCACGAGCCGTGAGATACTCGGCGCTGGAGGTCCATCATGCGAACCGCTTGGGCAATTCTCGGCGTGCTCACGACTTGTGCGGTGGCGGGCGGCTGCAGCGGTGACGACGGCGGTGACGACGGCACGGGCGGCGCCAGCAGCGGGGGAGCTTCGTCCGGCGGCACCTCGAGTGGCGGGGCCAGCACTGGTGGCACCAGCAGCGGCGGCACGGCGGGCGCTTCCGGCAGCGGCGGCAGCAGCAGCGGCGGCGCCAGCAGCGGTGGGGCTTCGACCGGCGGCGCCAGCAGCGGTGGGGCTTCGACCGGCGGCGCCAGCAGCGGTGGGGCTTCGACCGGCGGCGCCAGCAGCGGCGGCACCGGCGGGTCGAGCTCCGGTGGCGGGCCGCCCGCAGGCAACCCCGACGGCAAGTGCTCCGATCCCTTGCCCGCCGACGCCAACCTCGAGAGCGTTGCTGCACCGACGACAGTCGTGGGCGCCGGAACTCCAGCCAGCTGCACCTCCCAAGCCTTCGTCGACGCGGTGGCGAAGGGCGGCGTCATCACCTTCAGCTGCGGACCGAACCCGGTCACCATCACCTTGGACAAGACTGCGAAGATCTTCAACGACAAGGGCCCCAAGATTGTCATCGACGGAGGTGGCAAGGTCACGCTCTCTGGCGGCGGCAAGGTGCGCATCCTGTATCAGAACACCTGCGACCAAGCGCAGAAGTGGACGACGTCGCATTGTCAGAACCAGGACCACCCTCAGCTGAGCCTGCAGAACCTGAGCTTCATCGACGGCAATTCGAAGGGTGAGACGAAAGACGGCGGCGGCGGCGGCGCGGTGTTCGTGCGCGGTGGGCGCGTCAAGATCATCAACTCACGCTTCTTCGGCAACGTGTGCGACGACGTGGGCCCGGATCTCGGCGGCGCGTCGGTCCGCGTCCTGAGTCAGTTCGACGGCAAGCCCGCGTACGTGGTGAATAGCACCTTCGGCGGCGCCCCGGGCTACGGCAACACCTGCTCCAACGGCGCGGGCCTGTCGAGCATCGGGGTGTCGTACACGGTGATCAACAGCCTATTTTCCCACAACAAAGCCGTCGGCAACGGCGCCAACCCGGCCAAGGCCGGCACGCCCGGGGGAGGCAGCGGCGGCGCCATCTACAACGACGGAAACACCTTCACGCTCACGCTCTGCGGCACGAAGATCGTCGACAACACGGCCAACGAAGGCGGCGGCGCCATCTTCTTCGTCAGCAATGACAAGAGCGGCTCGCTGGTGATCAAGGACTCGTTCTTGAGTAACAACAAGAGCGGGAAGTTCGAGACCCAGGGCTTTCCCGGGATCTTCGTGCTCGCCAAGACCGCGCCCACGGTGACCAACTCGACGATCCAGTGAGCCAGCGGCGTCGGCGGGGCCTGCGGCGCAGCTTTCTTGGCCAAAAGGCCGAGGGTGCGCGATGCCGGACGCACAGTGAACGCCAGAAATCATGCCCACTCGCTGCCGCTGATCCCCGATCTCGAGCGCGAGCCCGCGGTAATCGTCCGTGATGCCGAGACGGATTCGTCGATTCCGCCGCCGCCCTCCACGCGGCGACGACAACGCACGCGCACCTTGTCCGGGCTCGGTGACGGCTCGGATGAATACCGCGCGTCACTGCACCCGGTCGCCATCGACGACTTCAACGCCATCGATGAACTGCTCGCGCAGAGCTTCGAGTTTTCGGAGATCTGATCCCGGCGGCCACTGGTGCTAGTCTGACGACCACATGCGGTCGGCCCTCTGCGCGGCGTTGGTCTTGGTGTTCACTTGGCCGTCGAGAGCACGAGCCGAGGGCCCCGCGGCCGCGCCGCCACCGGGCTGGGGCTGGCCACCGCCGCCGCAACTCGCCCTCCCGCCGCCGGTCGAGCTGTTCAGCACCGAGCCCGGAGTGTCACTCAGCGTGTTCCCGGAGCGGGCCAATCCTGCGCGCGACGCTCCGCTAGTCTACTGCGCTTCGCCTCCCTGCCGCGTGCCGCTGTGGCCCGGTCGTTACCAAATCCACGTGAGCGAGGGCTCGGAGACTGTGGCGGGTCGTCGGGTCTTCGAGACGCGCGGTCCGGCGCAGGTGAGCGTGGATCCCGACACCCAAATGCACCGCACCGCCGGACTGATCATGGGCATCGTGGGGCCCGTCATCACCATCGTGGGTCTTGGCGTCGCGCTGTCCTGTGGACCCGAGTGCGAACGCTCGGCATCGGATCGCGCCCGGGTGAGCGGCGGCTTGGTGCTGCTGCTGGGCGGCCTGACCATCACGCCGGTGGGTTGGGTGATGTTTGGCACCAGCTACAAGCCCGAGGTCGAAGTCACTCACTGAGGGCGCGCCGCACCCTTCTCCCCGCCCGCGGGTGACCGTGGTAGTTTGTGTGTTCATGAGGGTCGTCGCATTGGGCGCGGGCGGCATGGGCCGTTACGCAGCCAAGACCGCCGCTGGTTTCGACTTCGTCGATGAGCTGATCATCGCTGACCTCGACCAGAGCGCGGCGAGCCGGCTCGCTGAGTCGATCGGGTCGAAGGCACGCTCGATGCGAGTCGACGTGACGGACGCGTCGTCGCTGGCGACGGCCTTCGAAGGCGCCCACGCCGTGCTCAACTCGGTCGGGCCCTTCTTTCGACTGGGTCCGCCCGTCCTCCGCGCTGCCATCGCCGCGAAGTGCCACTACCTCGACATCAACGACGACTGGGAGTCGACCGAGGCGATGATGGCCCTGAACTCGGACGCCCGTGCCGTTGGCATCACTGCCGTGATCGGCATGGGTGCGAGCCCGGGGATCTCGAACTTGTTGGCGGTCACGGCCATGCGCGAGCTGGACCAGGTCGACGAGGTCTACGCGGGCTTCGACCTCGACGCCGCGATGCCCGAGAGCCGAGGCGAGAAGCCCTGCGCTGCCACGATCCACGGCGTGCACCAGCTCACCGGCACGATCCGCGTGTTCGACGGCGGCAAAGTGGTGGACGAACCGCCCCTGCGTCGGGTCAGCTTCGAGTATCCGGGCCTCGGCCGCTGCGAAGCGTTCACCATGGGCCACCCTGAGGCGATCACCTTTCCGGCGTCTTACCCCGAGCTCTCGCGCTGCCTGGTGCTCATGACCATGTCGCGGACCAACATGACGGTGATGCGCGTCCTGGCCCGACTGGTCGATGCCGGCTGGCTCTCGGTCGAGCGCGCCGCGGGCTTCATCGAGTGGGCCGAGGGCGTCGGCAAACCGGTCAAGACCCCCGAAGACTATCTCCGTGAGCTCCTGAGCGGGCGACAGCGCACGCTGCCGCCGCTATTCGCGGTGGTCAACGGCCGGCGCAACGGGCGGCGCGAGAGCGTCGCGGCGTCGATCATGTCGGCGCCGGCGGTCGGCATGGGCGGAGCCACGGGCGTCCCACTCGCGGTGGGGCTGGCAGCCGTGCGACCGGACGGCGACGTGCCGCGCGGGGTGTTTGCGCCGGAGGCGATCATCGACCCGGACGCTTTCTTCGACCGGCTCGCGCCGCTGTGCACGCCCAAGAAGAAGAGTCGGGAAGATTTGCTGCTCGTCTCTCGCTCTTGGGAGAACCTGAGCCTGCGTGCACGACTCTCCGAGGGCGGCGCGTCGGCGCCGTCGTCGTCTTGAGGTCCGCTCCCCCGCCGCGAGCATGACCGCCGCCCCAGTGCCTGCCCCCGCGGGCGCCACGACCGGGCAGGCGATCAGCGTGGCGGCTGGCAATCGCCGAGGCCCCGACCCGACTTCAAAAGCACAGCGTCATTGTAACAGCTCGGCTCACTGGGTGCGCCAGCCTATACTCCTGAGATGGGCAAAACGATCCGGCGTTGGGGCATGCTCTGGCTGTTGGTGGTCGCGTGCACGCTCGCGGGCTTCGCGGGCTGCGGCGGTGACGACGGCGGAACCGTCTCGAACGCCGGCGCCGGGGGCGGCGGCGGCGGCAAGAACGACAGCGGCACGGGCGGTGGCGGCACCGGAGGTGGCATCAACATCGACAGCTCCGCGGGCGATCTGAAGGTCGAGCCAGCGACGGCGACGTTGACGATCACGGGCAAGAGCAGTCCGCAGAGTCAACCGTTCAAGGCCATGGCGGGCGCCGGTCAGGTGGCCGCGACCTGGACCCTTTCGACCTACGACATCGCGAGCGTAGATGCTCAAGGCATCGCGACCTCGACCGGGATCATGGCGGGCAAGGTCAAGGTCATCGCATCGTATGGCGGCAAGACGGCGACCGCGGATCTCACCATCGAGGTCAAGCTCAGCGAGGACGTCGATCCCAACCTCGACGCCGCGAACAAGGCCGCCCTCGGCGGCCCGCCCAGCGCCGATCCCGGTCCCACCGCGAGCACGTTCCTCTACCCCTACGATCAGACGGTGATGCCCAAGGGCGTCGTCGCTCCGCTGCTGATGATCAGCGCCGGCAGCGTTGCGCCGGTGGACGCCAAGGTGAAGCTCAGCGCTCCGCTCTTCACCTGGGAGGGATATTACAAGGTCGCGGCCCCCGCCACACCGCGCTTCACGCTGCCTCAAGAGGTGTGGAACGCGGCGCTGGCGACGGCGGCGGGCGGCAAGCTCTCTGTCGAGATCACCAAGGCTGCCAGCGGCCAGGCCTACGGCCCCTATTCCACCCAGATCGTCGCCGCTCCGGGCTCGCTCAAAGGTGCGGTGTACTACATGACCTACGAGGCGCCGCACACGGGCCTGTGGGCAGCACGCCCCGGCAACATCGGCGCCGCCACCCAGATCAAGAAGGGCTGCGTGGTGTGCCACTCCGTCGCCGCCTACGGGCAGATGCTGTCGACGGGCGCCGAGGTCAACGTGCAGAGCGCAGAGAGCGGCGTCTATCAGGTCGACCTGGCCGGCAACGCTTCGCAGGTCTCGCAGTCACCGGCCGGATTGGGAGGGGACACTCGCGGCCTCTCGTTCGGCACCTGGACCCCGACGGGCAAGTACGTGATGCGCAGCAAGAACGACTTCTGGGGTGGCGTGAACCAGCTCGCCTGGAAGGTGGACGCGGTGGGCAAGAAGCTCGACCCCGCGACCGTCGTCGGGCTCGGCGCGGGCGTGAGCGCCTATTTGCCGACCATCTCCCACGACGGCAAGCGCTACGCCTTCACCCAGGGTCACGGCGAGACGAGCCCACCTGGCACCGCCGCTCGCTCGATTCAAATCATGGATCTGAGCATCGACGAGACTGCTGGGCCAGCGGGCAGCCTCACCTTCACGAATCGGAAGGTCGTGCTCGACAACGGCGCAAGCGGCCGGATCACCAAGTATTCGACCTTCTTGCCCGACTCGAACCTGATCGTGCTGCAAGAGAGCGTGAAGTTCGACCCGGCGCACGGCGGCATGCTGGCCAGCCGAGACGCCAGTGGGACCTACGGCGCCGCCGACGGTCGCCTCTACTTGATCGACATCGCGAACAGTGGTCACGTCGAACTGGCAAAGACCAACGCGGGCAATGTACCGGCGGACGCCGAGCACAACTACGAGCCTTTCGCGCTGCCTGTGCCCGCGGGTGGTTACTACTGGGTGGTCTTCACCAGCATCCGCGAGTACGGCAACATGTTCCAAGGCGCCCAGGTGCGAAAGCAACTCTGGGTGGCCGCCATCACGCCCAACGGCACGGCAGACCCCAGCCATCCGCCCTTCTTTTTGCCGAACCAGACCGCGAGCAAGAACGAGCGCGGCTTCTGGGCGCTCGACCCCTGCAAACCCAAGGGCGCGTCGTGCGAGACCGGCGATGAGTGTTGTGAGGGCTTCTGCGTCACACAGAACCCGGGGAATCCGAGCTCTCCGAAGGTCTGCGGAGAGAAGACCGGGTGCTCTCAGGTGGGCGACAAGTGCGTGGTGGACACCGACTGCTGCGCCTCCGCTGGGACCAAATGCCTGGGCGGCTTCTGCACACAGCAAGTCCCGCAGTGACCGCGCGTCAGCGGGCGGCTGCTCGGTAAAGCTCGAGGTGGAGTCGCGCGCAGCGGTCCCAGGTGAACTCCCTCGCGCGTTCGGGTCCTCGCGCCGAGAGCTCGGCCGCGAGGCTTCGGTCGCTGGTGACGCGCTCCAGGGCCCGCGCCAACGCCTCGACGCGCAGAGGCACCGCCAGCGCCGCGCCGCCCAGCACCTCGACGAGCGGGGCGATGTCACTCGCGACCACCGGAGTTCCGCACGCGAGAGCTTCCAGCGCTGGCATTCCGAAGCCTTCGTATCGCGAAAACTGCACGAGGGCCTCGGCGCCTTGTAGGACGCCGATCAAGGAATCGTCCGAGAGGTCGCGGGGCAAGACCAGCCTCTCGGAGACCCCAAGCTCCCTCGCGCGCTGGTGGAGTGGTGAGGCGCCGAGCACTCCCGGCCGGCGCCCGGCGTACAGCCGCTGGAGCACGACCAGGGATACGTCGCGTGGCAGCCGCGCAGCAGCAAAGGCCTCGAGCACGGCGCGGTGGTTCTTGCTGGGCGTGTTCTGACCCACCACCAAGAGGTAGCGGCCACGGATCCCCAATCGCTCCAACGCCGCGTCGCGCGCGGCCTCCCGGTCGGAAGGCGGGCAGAAACGCGCTTCGACGCCGTGATGAACGACGTGCACGCGGCTTGACGCGCGGGGCTCCGCCCGCCGAATGGCGTCGGCCGTTGCCTTCGAGATCGCTACCAGGCAGTCGGCTCGTCGCAGCGCCCTACGGATCCCATCGGCGTAATACGCGGCCTTGAAGGGCGTAACCAGCGAGAGCCCTTCGGCGTCCGCGGGAGCCTCGAGCCACATCAGGTCGTGGATCGTCACCACGGTCGGGCACGGGATGCCGCGTCCGAGAATGTTGAACGGCGCGTGCAGCACGTCGATGCCCTCGAGGTTCACCAGTCGAGTCGGCAGGGCCAACGTCGAGAACCCGTTGGCCGCGCTGTGCACCAACGACTCGCTCGTATTGTCCCCGGTCGAGAGCGGGCGCGGCGCGCGCGGGTCCACCCAGAAGTGAAAATGCGACGCTTCGTCGAGGGCCGGCAGGCGATCGACGAGGGCGCGTACGTAGGCACCGATCCCACTGGGCCGCTCTCGCACGTAGCGCGCATCGATGGACACGCGCAGCGGGCGGGCCGAGCGAAGCGCCGCAGCGGAGCCGAGCGTCACGCCACCACCTTCAGGCGCCGCGACGCTCGGGGTGTCGGTTCGGCGACGCCCAGCGGCGGCAACATGCGGTGCACGCGCCCACCCCAGGCGTAGTTTTCTTCGACCACTCGCGCGCACCAGCACTGCGAGCATCCGTGCCTCGCCAGCCCCTCGAAGGCAGCTCGCGCTCCCATCGCGACGACGTTCGCCGAGCGGCCGAGCCGGCTCAGCTGCCCGCAATGAAAGAGATTGCCTTCGGGGTCGAGGGTGGCGTTGATGAAGCCCGCGGCGCAGGGCGGCGCGACATCCCGGGGAAAGTCGCGAAAATGTCGCAGACTGGACCAGCGATTCGCCACCGCCGCGCAGCCCCGCAGCTTGGCAGCCTCGAGACGACGGAACACCCGCCGCACCTCCGCCGCTTCGAGCTGGAACGCGCCGCCGTCACGGGCGCTGCCCACGAAGAGGCTGTTGCGAGCCGGCTGAAAGACCACCGAGAAGCGAGCGTGGTCGGCGAAAGCCAAGAGCTCTTCGATCTGATCGACGTTGTGTCTGCCGACGACGCAGGTGAGCTCCACGGGCACGCCCGCGTCGCGCGCAGCGAGGGCCCCGACCACGGCTTTCCGCCACGACCCCTCGCCCCGCACCGCGTCGTGGCACGCTGCCGGACCGTCCAGGCTGATCTTCACCTTCGAGAGCAGGCGGATAGTCGCGAGCTTCCTCGGAACGAGGATGCCGTTGGTATTCATGTATACCCGCACCTGCCGCTGGACGAGAAAGGCCGTGATCTCGTCCACGTGCTTGTGCGTCAGCGGCTCCCCGCCGTCGACTGACACGTGCCGCATGCCCAAGTCGTGCAGCTGTGACAGCGCCTTCAGGATCTCGGCGCGTGTCATCTCGCTGTGTGCCGGCGTGTGCCGATCACAGTAGCTACACGCGAGATTGCAGCGATGAGTGAGCTCGAAGCCGATGGAGATCGGTGCCGGACCGAACCCCGAACGTGCGCCAAGCCCACGTGCAAGCGTGGGAAGATCCATCGCAACGGACGATTGCAACGGACGTGCCGGTACTCGATCGCGAGGGACAGCGCCGATCGAAGCACTCACCGTGAGCGCGTTGCCGCGCTTCGAGTGCCGCCGTGGCAACGCCTGTGCGCTCGCATCACAGGCGGCGCGCTAGGGCGTCCCCCTTGAACCCGCGCCCACGGTCGGCGCACAAAAGAAAGAGGGCGACCCGAGGGCCGCCCTCCGTGAATCGCGTCGAGCTCCCGGAAGGGGGCTCGACGGCGGGCTCACTTCTTCTCTTCTTCCTTGGGCTCGGCGGCCGGCTCTTCCTTCTTCTCGTCGCCGCCAGCGGCGGGAACCTCGGGGGTCTCCGGAGGCGTCGCCTCGGGGGCCGCGGGGGTCTCCGGGGCCTTCGCCTCGGGGGCCGGGGTGCCACCACAGGCAATGCCGAGGGCGCTGATGGAAACGAGCGAAACGAGAGCGATAGCGGTACGCAGATTCATCTTCGAAGATCCTCCTGTGGTGGACCGAAGCCCGGCCCAACACAGCCCAGACGCACGGCCGCAGAGAATCGGCTCGCGCGCCTGCGCGCTTCGATAACCAGCAGCCGCAGTGGTGCGTATTTGTTCAGTTTTTTTCAAGCATCGACCCCCGAGGTAGCCGTCCTCCCGGACCCCAGGCGGCGTATCCTCGGTCTGAGTTCATGGGCCCCGACCGTCGCGAGCAAGTGGGCCGAGCGGTGCTGATGGCCGCGCTGGCCTCCGGGGCCAGCGTCGCCCAGTTGGTCGGCGCCAAGGCGGCGCGGGACGCCCTATTCCTCTCGCATCACGACGTGAGCCGATTGCCCGAGATGATGGCAGCGGCAGCCGGGGTCTCGTTGGTCGCCGCCCTGGCTGCGGCGCGAGTGATGGCGTCCTGGACGCCCGCGCGAGTGCTGCCCGTAGCGCTGGTCGTCAATGCGATCTTGTTCGGAGCCGAATGGGTGCTGTCGACGCATGCGCCCGCGAGCGCCGCTATCACGCTCTATCTCCAGGTCGCGTTCCTGGGTGCGGCATTGACCGCAGGGACCTGGGCCTTGATCAACGAGTGCTTCAATCCACACACGGCCCGCCGCGTCGTCGGCCGCATCGCCATGGGTGGAACCGCTGGCGGTGCCGCTGGGGGGCTCTTGGCGTTCACGCTCGGGCGAACCAGTGGCGTCCCCGTGATGCTCGCCGTGCTAGCCCTGATGAACCTGCTGGCGATCGTGCCAGTACGGGTCCTCGGAGCGCGCGCCAAGCTCGCTCCCCCAGCCGAGCGCGTGGGCACGCGCTCCGGATTCGAAGTGATCCAGGCTCACCCCTATCTCGGGAAGCTCGGAGTCTTGGTGGTCTTGGTGGCCATGACCAGTGCCCTGCTCGACTACGTGATGAGCGCGCGGGTCGTCGCGCGGGTCCCGAAGGGCCCCGAGTTGATGGCGTTCTTCGCGTTGTTCCACATGGGGGTCGGCCTGGCGTCGTTCGCGGTGCAGGGGCTGGCGACGCGCGCCACGCTGGGTCGGCTGGGCCTTGCGGGCACGATGGCCATCTTGCCAATCAGCGTGACGGGCGCATCGCTGCTCGCGCTCTTCGTCCCGGGCTTCGGGACCGCCGTCGCTGCGCGGGGCACCGACGCCCTCGTGCAGAGTTCGGTGTACCGGGCGGCGTACGAGGTGGCGTACACCCCGGTGCCCCGGGCCCAGAAACGCCCGGCGAAGATGCTGATCGACGTGGGCTTCGACCGCATCGGCACCGCCCTCGGCAGCGGTCTCACGCTTCAGATCCTGCCGCGGGTCGCCGACGCCGAGAGCATCATCTTGCTGCTCGCGGCGGGGGCCGCCGTGGCAGCGTTGCTCACGACGATCCGACTGCATCGCGGGTACGTGTCTGCGTTGGCCGAGAGCCTTCGGAGAGGCGCGGTCCGCCTCACCGCGCGAGACGCGCTCGACGCGACGACACGACGAACATTGGCGGAGACCTCAGCGCTCGACCGCCGGAAGCTGCTCGCGAGCATCGAGCGCATGCGCCAGAGCGGCACCCAGCCCACTGAAGCACCACCTCCGGAGTCGATCTCCGAGGAGACGCTGGGGGACCTGCCGCCCGACGTCCGCGAAGAAGGATTCGGATCAGCGCCCGTCTCGCTGCGCCTCCTCCTGTCGGGCGACGAGATTGACCTGGACCGAGCCCGAGACGATCTCCGTTCCAGAAATCCAAGTCGGGCGCGCGCGCGGCTGACGAACGACGCGGACATCGCCCCCGAGCTCATCGCGGACGTGATCGACTTGCTGGGTGACGACGAACTCTCCCGAGATGCGCTGCGCGCCCTGCGGCGCGCCGGCCCGCGGGCCACCACCGAGCTGGTGCGCTCGCTCGGCGACGCGCGCCTGAGCGCCGTGATTCGTCGGCGCATTCCCCGCGCCCTCGAGTCCTCGACGGATCCACGTTCCCGCGCGGCGCTGACTGACGCGCTGTTCGCGACCGAGACCGAGGTCCGTCACCAGGCCGCGTTTGCCCTGCAGCGTCAGGCCGTCGACCATGCCTTGCCGAAGGATCGCCTGCTTTCCGCTGTCGAAATCGAGCTACGGCGGGGGTCGGAGGCGCTGGCTCGGCGCGGGATGGACCACTCCGGCGACCACTCAGCGCTCGAGTCCGTGGAGCACGCCATCGTGCTCTTGTCGTTGGTGCTCGAACGCGAGCCGCTCTCACTTGCCTACCGTGCCCTGAGGAGTGGAGACGACGCGCTGAGGGGAACGGCGCTGGAGTACTTCGAGAACGTGCTGCCCGAAGCGTTGCGCTCCGTGGCGCTGCCATTGTTCAGCCGCCTTTCGCCGCAGCGAAGCTCGAGGCGGGACACGGCGACGTTGCGGGCCAAGCTGCTCGAGACGCGAGGCTGAATCGACTCGTGGTAGACTGCGCCTGTGCGCAGCCTCGCCGCAGCGATCATGTGTTCGTTGGCCCTATCGTGCGCCGTCGAAGCGACGGTCTCGCCCATCGTGGGGCCGGATGGCTCGCGCATGTTCCATTTGAGCTGCAAGGGCCAGGAGGCGCGTTGTTACCAACTCGCGGGCGAACGCTGTCCGACGGGGTACGACTTGTCCCGCACCCACTCCGATCGCGAGAGCTTTTTGCTCCGCTGCCGCGGGCCGGGGCAGGCCGCGCTGCAGTCGGGCTGGGCGCCTCGAATCGATCTCGCGCCGACACCCTACGGGTCCTCCACCGCGCCCTACCCCACCGCCGTGCCGCTGACGACCACGCCACCAGGATATCCGCCGCTGGGCTCGGGACTGAAACCGTTGCCCAAGGACGACGTCGGCTACTGAGCGAACGCGGACTTCTTGCGCAACAACCCCACAACAATGGCAGCCGCTGCCAGTACCAGCGGCAAGGCGCCGAAACCCGCGCCCAAACTGGTGCACTGGCCCGCTTCCGCATAACCCACCACGCGGATCCGCTCGCGCTGCTCCGGGTTCACGCCGGCCCCTGACAACGCTCGGTCGGTGGCGTTTTTGCCGATGACCGTCCCCCCGGCTCCCATCGCCGCTACGGAGCAGGAGGTCGCCAGCGCGACCACGCCCAGGATCAGACCGGCGCGAGGACGAGCGATCGCGACACCGAGAGCGACCATCCCGACGAGCACGGCGACCATCGCCAAGGCCAGCACGACGAACGCGGGCCAGCCACACTCTCTGAACATCTCCATCGCGAGATGAAGCTATCATGCTGGCTTGCGCGCGCACACGGTTCTGCTCTTCGACATCGATGGCACGCTCGTCACGACGGGCGGCGCCGGGCGACGCGCGATGGATCGCGCCTTCGAGGTATTGACGGGGCGCGGGGACGCCACGCACTTCCCCTTTGCAGGCATGACCGATCGCGCCATCGTGCGGGCGGGGCTCGTTCACGTCGGGCACGACGACGACGACGCCAGCATCGAGCGACTACTATCTCTCTACGTCGGGCTTCTCGAGCAGGAGGTAAGCTCGGCGACCGAGTACGCGGTGTACCCGGGCATCATTCGGGCGTTGGACGCGGCGCTCGGGGCCGACCACACGGCCATCGGGCTCGGCACCGGAAACCTACGCCGCGGCGCACGGATCAAGCTGTCGAAGGTGGAGCTCTACGAACGTTTTGCGTTCGGGGGCTTTGGTTGCGACCACGAGGACCGAGCGCAGCTGTTGCGGACCGGCGCCGAGCGCGGAGCGGAGCTGTTCGGCCGCCCTCCCGGCGAGTGCCGTGTGGTCGTCATCGGCGACACCGTGAGAGACGTCGACGCAGGTCTGGCCATCGGAGCCGACGTCGTCGCGGTAGGCACCGGCGGCGAAGAACTCGAGGTGCTGCGGACTCGTGGCGCTCACTTCGTGTTCCGCGATCTCGACCAGCCCGGTGCAATCGAAGCGCTGCTCGGCTGAGTCAGCCGCGCAGCGTGCGTGCGACGAAACGCGGTGAAAACCCAAGACCAAGCAGACCTGGCAAGACTTGCTCGGTCAAACTGAACAGCAGCGTCGCGCCGAGCAGCGCCTCGGCCGGCACGCTGCCGCGAAACATCAGCAATACCAGCGCCTCGCGGACGCCGAGTCCCATCAACGAAACGGGGAGCTTGGCGCCCACGAGACATAGCGGGAACAGGCCGAGCACTTGGATGACGGGCAGCGTCACGTCCAGCGATCGGAGGGCGAGCGTGAAGACCACGAGCTGCCCCATCCCCATCGCGAGCGCGCAGGCGAACGCCCCCGACAGCGCAGCCGCGCGGGCGCCTCGACGCTCGCCCCACGCCACGAGTGCGCCGAGCACCAGCACCAAGCAGGGCGCGCTCCACCACGCGCGCGCGAGCGCCGCTCCAGCAGCAGCCAGCACCAACAACGCCGCCAGCTTGATCACGAGAAGCGTCACCTCCGCGCGAACCGCAGCTGCCGCCTCCACTCCGTGAGCCTTCGACAAGTACAGCGCCCGCGCGGCCTTCCCCACCACCGCGGTCCCACCCGCGTGCAGCGCCAGGTGGCCCACGGTTGCGCCCAGGGCGGCGCCCAAGGAAAGCTTCACGCCGTGAGCGGCGAGCGCGCGCTCGAGTGAGAGCGCCGAGAGCGGTAGATTGACGAACAGCGCCGCGACGACGGCCGAGGCGATCAGCCAAGCGTCGGCTGCGCCAAGGACCGCTGAAACTCGATGCACGTCGACCTGGGTCGCGATAAGCCAAAGCAGCCCGGCCGACACCCCGACGGCCACGGCCAAGTGCCACCCACGAGATCGGTGGGGCGTCACCCAGCCATCCGGCGCATCTCGGCAAATCGGCGCGTCGCGGCGTCGTACCAGGCGCCGGGGTCGAGGGCGTAGAGCAGGCTCTTTTCGACGTTGTTGGCGCACTGGCAGACGTGACCGGAGCAGTCGATTCGCGGCAACCGTCGGAAGGCCTCGCGCATCCCGAGTTCGAAGGCGTCGGGGGCAGGCAGTGCCGCTGGATCGTTCACGCTGCGAGAGCACGGAAAGAGGCGCCCATCCGCTTCCAGGCGTGCGGTGATGCGGCCGGCGTGGGTGCGTAGTCGGTGCTGCTCCGGGAATCGCGCGAGCTCACGAAGTCCACGCGCAGAGTTCCACACGAGCCCCAGCGCCTGGGGATCGTCCAGCAGCGATGCGAGCAACGCGCGGTAGCGCTCGACGTTAGGTGCTACGGGGTTCGGTTCGGTCGATCCGAGCACGTGAGTGGCCCCCGGCTGGAGCACCAGGCGGGCGCCGAAACGCTGCGCGAGTTCCAAGAAGAACGGCATCTGTTCGAGGTTGAAGTCGAAGAAGGTGACCGAGAGCAGTATGGGCTTCTGCGCTCGGGCGAGCACGCCGAGCCCGGTGACGAGGCGCGAGAAGGCTCCCGCGCCGCGATACTGGTCATGGATGGCTCGGGGCCCGTCGACGCTGACCAAGAAGGACCCCGCGTCCCGCACCACGTCGCTGCGTTCGGCCACCAACGTGCCGTTGGTATTCACGCTGCTGGTCATGCCGCGCGATCGAACGCGACGCAGCAGGTCCGGAAGATCGCTCCGCGTCAGCGGCTCGCCGCCCGTAAAATGCACGCGCCGACACCCGAGCTCTGCCAGCTGATCGATCAAGCCCAGGGCCAGAGCGGTGGGCGGCCCTCCGGGGCCGCCATGCCGGCTGCAAAAAGTGCAACGGGCGTTGCAGATCCGGGTGATCGACCAGCCCAAACCCAAGAGCTGTGGCCGACCCAAGACCGAGGCGGCTCCGAAGCGTGCCGCACTGCCGAGCGTGGTCCGGAGCGACATCAGTCGACTGTACGTCAGCGTTCCCTTGGGTGCGAACCGCTGTAGAATGCCGGCCTTCAGATGCGAAGGCTCTTCGACCTGCCGTTCGCAAAGCTGTTCACTGCGATGGTCGCAATGTACTTCGCCGTGGTGCTCGCGGCGCCGGAGCTCTGGCTTCGCCTCGCGGCGAAGGAGGGACCCATTGAGCACGCTGGGCACCTGCTGCTGGCGCTGACAACCACGCTGTGGCTCTGGGTGGCGGCCCGGGCGGCGGGCGCGGCCCGCGGGTTGGCGATGGCAGTGGTCGTCTACCTGACGGCGACATTCCAAGAGGAGATCGACTGGGGCGCGGTGTACGGCCTCGACCTGGGACACAGCTTGGTCGCAACGATCACCGGCGGCTCGCCCAACTTTCACAACGCTCAGGCGACCCACGCTTCGGTGCTGGGTTGGGCGCTGATCTGGATGAGCAGCCCAATGGTGTTGTTCTTTGGGCTTCCCTTGCTGCCATTTGCCCGGGTTCGGGCGCTGTGGGCGCGGTGCTCACCCGCGAGTTCGCACACCGTCGAAGGCGTTTCATTCTTCGTGGCAGCGATCGTAACGGTGGTAATCGACGGCCTTCCGCTGCTGGAACGAGGGCTCGGCTACGTTCCTCGCGCCGGCGCGGGCGATGCCATCGGCGGCGCGCTGGGCTTCTTTCAGGTCGCGTTTTACGCGGCTTGGGCGCTGGTGGCCATTCGCGCGCTCCGCGAGCTCGGCCGCCGAGCACCAAGCGCAGCGCCCCGGCCCAGTGTACGCTGAGCGCACGGTCGACTCGTGAAGCTCGCCCTCGTCTACCCCCCGTTTTTCGCCAAGTCGTTCAACGAGAACCTGCCGACCGTCGATGACGAGTTCGGTTTGTTCCCGCACATCGGCTTCGGATGGGCGGCGCGCGGCGCGAAGGCCGCCGGCTGGCAGGTCCGCCTCTGGGACGCGCCCGCCGAGAAGAAGTCCCTCGACCAAGTCGTGCGGGAGATCTCGGAGTTCAGCCCCGACCTCGTGGCGTTCTCCGCCCACGCCTGTCAGACCATTCGCGACCTGTACGCATGGTCGAAGCCCATCAAGCAGCGTACCGGGCTGCCCACGCTGGTGGGCGGCTACGAAGCCAAGGCATTTCCCCACGAGATCGTCGACCAAGGCGGCTTCGACTACCTGTGCGGCGCCGAGGGGCACGACTTCTTGCCGGCCTTCTTGCCCGCGTTCGAACGAGGCCGCGGCTACGAGCAGGTCGCGGATTTGTTCTGGCGACGCGGCGGCGAGCTTCGGCACACCTTCGCGGGCGAGCGCCGACGTTTCCGGGACTACCCGACCCCGGATCGGAGCATCTTCGACAATCGTCTTTACTACTCCCACGTCTCGCAGCGCAGGAGCTTCACCGTCGGCATGAGCGAGATTGGCTGCCCGTACCCGTGCACATTCTGCTGCATGCGGCAGAGCGGGTGGGACGCTCGCACAGCTGAACAAGTGGTCGACGAGATGCAAGAGTGCATCGCGCTCGGCATTCGCGAGATCGACTGGTTCGACCCCTTGATGCTCCATGACCGTCAGCGCGCTCTGGACATTGCCCGTGAAGTGCGACGCCGCAAGCTCGACGTCATCTGGTCATGTCGTTCCCGGGTGGATTCCCTGAGTTTCCACGGCAGCAAGAGCGGCGCGGACCACGAACTCATCGAAACGCTCTCGGAGGGCGGATGTCGGCGGATCTACTTCGGCATCGAGAGCGGCGACGACGACGTGCTCAAGCACATGATGAAAGGTCAGTCTGCCTCCACGAATCTGGGAAAGACGCTGGCCGTGGTCCACGAAGCGGGCATCATGGCGCTGGGATTCTTCATTCTCGGAGCGCCCGGCGACACGAGGGCGAGCGTGCGCCGCACCGTGGATTTGTCGCTGTCGTTGCCGCTCGCCTACGCGCAGTACCAGATCGCCGTCATCAAGCCCCATACCGAACTCGAACGGCGCCACGTCATCGAGGAACTCGGCATCGACTATTGGCGCGAGTACGTGGCGGGGCGCGTGGGCGAGCACCTGCTCCCCACCCCGTGGACGAAGCTCGAGCGCGCCGAACTCGAACACATGGCGCGGCGAGCGTACCTGCGTTTCTATTCGCGACCGCGCTATGCGCTCTCGATGCTGCGGCGCGTTCAGAGCCTCGAGGAACTGGGCCGCTACGCGCGCGTCGGCGCGCAACTCGCGCTGCGGCCCCTCAGGCCGGCGACGACGGCGGGGATCGCACGCCGGTTGGCCCGTGCGCTGATGACCTTCGCGGAAGCGGCGATCACGGTCGCCAGCCCCGGCGCGCGGCATGGCGTGTTTGCCCGCGGCGGCGGGCTCGGCGGCGCGCTCACGCTGGCCCGCGAGGAGGCCCAGCGTGCTGGGCCCGATCCCGCGCTGACACGGGATCGAGTGGCCGAGCTCGGCCCCACGCGCGGCGGCTCCGTGCCTGCGTTCGGGCGCTACCAGACCTTCTTCGACGGCCTGCGCGCGCCCGCGTTGGCGTTGGCGAGCACCACGCGCAGGCCCGCAGGACAATGAGGGCCTCGGACAAGGTCGCTGCCCTGGTCGACATGGCGAAGGTTCGTGCCCTGGGGCGCCGCATTCCCGTTGCCGTCCGCATCAACTTGAACAATCGCTGCCATTCGCGCTGCCGGTTTTGCTCCTTTTGGTCGACCCCAACCGAGGAACTCTCGACCGAAGAATGGCGCACCGTGATCGCGGATCTGTCGCGGCTCGGGGCCCGGCGCCTCTCGCTCTCCGGCGGAGAGCCAACGTTGCGCCGAGAATCTCGCAGAGATAGTCCGCGCCGCGGTCGACCAAGGCATCGCCACCGAGCTCAACTCCACGGGCTACTTGTTCTCGGAACGACGAGCTGCGCTTCGCCCGCTCGAACTGGTGAAGCTCTCGCTGGATGGCAGCCCGCCGGTGCACGACCACATCCGCGACCGACCGGGTGCGTTCGCCGAGCTCACGAGCGGCATCGCCGTCTTGAAGGAGCTGGGCGTGAAGTTCTCGTTCGCCTTCACCATGACCCGCGAGAACCTCTCCGAAATCCCGTTCGCGATCGAACTCGCCCGGAAGCACGACACGTTCGTGGCCTTCCAGCCCGTGATGGCCACCGAGCACTCGGCCGACCGGGTTTGCGAGGACCTCTTTCCGGACGCCAGCGACTATCGCCGCGCCATCGCGCTGCTCGTTCGGACCAAGCTCCGCGACCCGCGCCGCCTGCGCAACAGCCTGGGGGGGCTCCGACACATCGCGAGTTGGCCAGCGATTCGCGGACTCGACTGCTGGGCGGGGCGGGTATTCGCGATGATCGAAGCCAACGGCGACGTTGTGCCCTGCGATCGCATCCGATACGACGCGCCGGCACCGAACGTCCGGACCCACGGCGTGGCTCGCGCCCTGAGCGAGCTGCCTGGATTCGATTGCGCCGGTTGCGGATTCTGCGGATCGGTCGAGCTCAACATGTTGATGGCCGGCCGGGCAGACGTCGTCCCGAGTATCTCGCGGGTGCTCGCACGGCGCTGACGCAACCGACCCGCGGCTCGCGGCTCACGGCTTGCACGCGGCTCAGGGCTCGCACGCGGCTCAGGGCTCGCACGCGGCTCACGGCTTGCACTCGGCTCAGGGCTCGCACTCGGCTCAGGGCTCGCACTCGGCTCAGGGCTCGCACTCGGCTCAGGGCTCGCACTCGGCTCAGGGCTCGCACTCGGCTCAGGGCTCGCACTCGGCTCAGGGCTCGCACTCGGCTCAGGGCTCGCACTCGGCTCACGGCTCGCACCCGGCTCACGGCTCGCACCCGACCCACGGCTCGCACCCGGCTCAGGGCTCGCACTCGGCTCAGGGCTCGCACTCGGCTCAGGGCTCGCACCCGACTCACGCTGGGCCGGTCACTCTGGGCTTGCGAGATGGCGCCGGCGGCGCTAATGTCCGCCCTAATCAAGTGGTGAATCCGTCTCCAACTCGGCCGTCGGCCCGTCTGAATGCCGCTCGCTCGGCTCCAGTCCGCCCTTCGCGCAGGCGATCCGGCGACTCGGGGCCGCCCCCGAGCGCGCGCGCAGGCGATTCCAGGCGCGCAGGCGACTTCGGGCGCGCAGGCGATTCCAGGCGCGCAGGCGATTCCGGGCGCGCAGGCGATTCCAGGCGCGCAGGCGATTCCAGGCGCGCAGGCGATTCTGGGCGCGCACGCGACTCCGGGCGCGCAGGCGACTCCGGACACGACAGGCGCCGCGCGCAGGCCGATCGCACGGGCGATCCTGGTCACGGTCACGGCGGGCGCCGCGCGGGCGCCGGTCGCAAGCCGGGGGCACGTCGCCCCGTGCCTCACCGAGAGCGCCCGGCGCATCGATCGGCGCACCCGGTCCATGTAACGCTTCGCGTGCTCGACCGCGTCTGGAACTTGCGCAGCAAACGTGGTCTGAAGGCGCTGCGCCGTGCGTTTGCGGGGAGCTGCGAACGGTTCGGGTTTCGCTTGGTGCACTACTCCGTGCAGGGCAACCACTTGCACCTGATCGCCGAAGCTCCGGATCGAGTCGCCCTCTCGCGGGCAATGAAAGGCCTCTGTGTTCGGATTGCGCGCGGCCTAAACGCGCTCATGGGAACGCGTGGCCCTGTATTCACGGGTCGGTACTACGCTCGTCCGCTTCGGACACCGCTCGAGGTGCGGAGTGCTTTGCTTTACGTGCTGGCCAACTTCCGGCGGCATCAAGCGCAGGTGGGCAGGCAACTGCCAACCGACTTCCTCGACCCATTCTCGTCAGCACGACACTTCGACGGCTGGAGATCGACGCGGGGGCTGGTGCGCGCGCTCGCCTTGGATCGCGACCCATGCGTCGAGCTGCCTACGGGGATCCAGCCGCCGCGCGTCGGGCTGTTGCGGATCGGGTGGCGCCGCTACGGACTGCTCGATCCGACGGCCACTCCCGGACCGTCCGCGGCTCGCCTGTCCGCCTGGCCCGAGCACCCGGTGGCGCCGCCAGGCTTCGACTAGCACGCGCCGCCCGAGTGCATCACTCGGCCCGAGGCGGATCGGTTTCGCCTGTCGGCTTGCTCTCCGCTGTCGGCTTGCTCTCCGCGGGCGACGCAGGCTTGCCAGGCGACGCAGGCTCCGCGAGCGACGCAGGCTCCGCGGGCGACGCAGGCTCCGCGGGCAACGCAGGCTCCGCGGGCGACGCAGGCTCCGCGGGCGACGCAGGCGACGCGGGCGACGCGGGCGACCCGGGCGACGCAGGCGACCCGGGCGACGCAGGCTTGGCAGGCGACGCGGGCGACGCAGGCGACGCAGGCGGCCCGGGCGACGCAGTCTCCGCCGGCGACGCAGCCTCCGCCGGCGACGCAGCCCCCGCGGGCGACGCAGGCTCCGCCGGCGACGCGGGCTTGGCAGGCGACGCGGGCTTGGCAGGCGACGCGGGCTTGGCAGGCGACGCGGGCTTGGCGGGCGACGTAGGCTCCGCTTTCGGCTTGGGTGCCTCCGCGGCCTGACCCCGCTTCGGGTTCTGCATCTCCATCAGGTTCGTCGCGGTGCCCCACGCCAGCGGCTTGTTCTTCTCGTTGGCGTAGAGCCGGTCCATCGTGAGCACGAGTGCCTCCCGAGAGTACGCCGGCACTTCGGCCTCGCGCGTCATCACGATGGCGTCGGTCGGACAGACCTGGACGCACAGCTCACAGTAGATGCAAGCGTTGAGATCGAGGGTGAAATCCGTGGCGTAGCCGCGCCGCTTCTGAGTCACCGGGGAGTCGCGCTTCTCGACCACGATGGTGATGACCTGCGAAGGGCAGACCTTCTCGCATTGCAGGCAACCCACGCAGGCCTCGTCACCCTCCGCGTCGTGGAGCAGCGCGAAGCTGGTGCGGAAGCGCGCCGCACGTTGCCTTTTCTCGGCGGGAAATCGCACGGTCACCGGTTGGCGAAACGCGTTCTTCAGCGTGAGCGCCAGGGCGCGCAGGCTGTCGCCCAGGTAGCCCATCAGTTCGTTCCCGCTTTGCCGACGCCGTAGTGAACCCAGAAGGCGGCGAGCATGACCAGCACGAGGCCCGCCGGGACCAGGTACTTCCAGCACAAGCTCATCAGCTGATCGGCACGGAAGCGCAGGAACGTCCAGCGCACCCAAAAAACCACGAAGAACAGCAGCAGCGACTTGATCACCATCCAGTGGAGCCCGGGCGCGAGTCCCATCGGGCCCGCCCAGCCGCCAAAGAAGAGCGCGGCGCCGAGCGCGCTCACGATCAACGTGTGCAGGTACTCGGCCAAGTAGAACAGCCCGAACTTCATTCCAGTGTACTCGGTCGTCACACCTGCGATGAGCTCGCTCTCGGCCTCGGGGATGTCGAATGGGATGCGGTTGGCCTCCGCCAGCGATGCCATGAAGAAGATCAGAAAAGCGATCAAGCCCGGGCCCGGCGGGAAGCCCACGATCCAGCCGTGCTGCTCTTGGTAGCGCACAATGTCCGAAATGCTCATCGATCCGGCGAGGGTGACCGGCACGAGCGCGGCGAGCACGAGCGGGATCTCGTAGGAGATACCCTGGGCGACCGCGCGCATCCCGCCCAGCAGCGCGTACTTGTTGTTGCTGGCCCAGCCCGCGATCCAAACCGGGAACACCGTGAGCCCGCCCATCGCGAGAACCCAGAGCACACCGATGTCGAGATCCGCAGCGATCACCTCGGGGCCAAACGGGATCACGGCCGCGGTGGCCAGCGCGAAGAGAACCGTCAGCGGCGGCGCCAGATTGAAGAGCGTGCGGTCAGCGGCGGCCGGGACGATGTCCTCTTTCTGGAGGAGCTTCACCGCGTCGGCGAGGGGCTGCAGCAAACCAAAGGGGCCGACCAGCGTGGGCCCGACGCGACTCTGCATGCGACCGGCGAACTTGCGCTCGAACCAGATGCTCCACGCCGTGATGGTCATCAGCACGGTGACGATCAAGACGCCGTAGACGGCGCCGTGAACGAAGGGGTTCTTCAACAACTCGGTGGGCACAGATCGCTCGCTGGCCGGGCGCGGCCCGGCAACGCATGAAGCGTACGTAACGTCATATTCCCGACGCGGGGAGGGCCATTTAGCAGCAAGGCCAGCGACCCTTCAAGCTCACGCAGGTTTTGTGCGGTACACAGCCTGGACCGCCGTGCAACCTGCCCCGACCCCCGCCGAGGCGGAAGCCGCACGCTACCGCCAGCTCACGCGCCTGAGTTGTCTCGGGGTGGCGGCTGGGGGAGTCGCGGGCGTCGCGGGCGTCGTCTGCCTGGTGGTGGGGATCTCGGAGTCGAGCGCAATGCTTCGAACTTTGGGTCTCCTCGTGCTCGGGGTCGGGGTGGTCGGCGGTGCCGCGGCGTCGATCGCCAACCTGGTTTTCTTCGCCCTTTCGATCGCCAAGCGACTCGGGGCGCGCACGCGGTAGCATCCGTGGCCACCGAGAGGGACCCCGATGAAACGCTCACCCGCACCGCTGGTCGTGTTGCTCGCGCTCTTGGCCGCCGCCTGTCCGGGAACGCCGCCGCCGGTGGCGCCCGTGAAGAAGGCCGAACCACCGACTGCGCTGGCCGAAGAGAAGGTGGTGTGGCGCGTCTCGAAGTCTGGCCTCGGCTTTCGCCTGAGTGACGCCGATCCCGAACGCCCTTCGCGCGCCAAGTCCGCACCAGCGTCTCCGCTGACCGGCGCGGATGCGGACCGCCTGATGGCGAGACTGCCGCCCTTCAAGGTCGCGGCGGAGAAGAAGGCCTTCGCGCTGCGGGAGAAGTCCATGGCGCCGCCGCGCCCCGGCGAGACCGTCAAGACGGACTTCCCACCACGCGGCGCGCCGCCGCCGGCGACCCCGACCGCCAAGGGTCCGGTCGAAGTCACGCGCTTCCAACCGGAAGGCGAAGTGAGCATGGCGCCGAGCTTGAGCGTGACCTTCTCGGAGCCCATGGTCGAGCTGACCTCGCACGACGATCTCGCCAAGAAGGGCGTGCCGGTGCGCCTCGTGCCCGAACCACCCGGGCGCTGGCGTTGGGTCGGAACGCAAACGCTGGTCTTCGATCCCAGCGACGAGCGCCTCCCGATGGCCACGGAGTATCAGGTCGAGGTCCCGGCGGGGACACGCTCAGCAAACGGACAAGCCTTCGCGCAGGCCAAGAGCTGGCGCTTCGCCACTCCGACCGTGGACGTTCAGAGCTTCTCCCCGCGACCTTGGGGTGATCCGTCGGAGCTCGAGCCGATGATGTTTGCCACCTTCGACCAGCGCATCGACCGGAACGCGGTGCTCGCCGCTTTTGCGCTGCGGGCTGGGCAAGCTTCGTTTCCGGTGAGGCTGGCCCACGAGGACGAGATCGAGCGGTCGCAGGACGCTCGCTCGGCCCGGGATCGCGCCAAGAAAGACCGCTTCATTGCCCTCAAGCCCCTGAGCCCGCTGCCCAAGAACACGCAGCTGCACGCCGTCTTCAAGGCCGGCACGCCGAGCGCGGAAGGCAAACGGCTCACCGCGAAGGATCAGTCCTTCAACTTCCGCACCTTCGGCCCCCTCAAGGCCGAGCGGATCAGTTGCGGTTGGGACGAACACTGCCCGCCGCTCGCTGCATGGTCGGTGCGCTTCACCAACCCGCTCGACCCCAAGACCTTCGACAAGCGGTTGATCAGCGTCGCTCCGAACTTGCCCGAGATGCGCGTCGAGCAATCCGGGAGCGACATCGCGATCCGCGGGCGCAGCAAGGGGCGCACCAAGTACCAAGTCACGGTGGGCCCGGAGCTCGGAGACCAGTTTGGTCAGACCCTCGGCTCCGCGGCGACGCTCGAGATCCAGGTGGACTCCGCGGAGCCGTACCTCTTCGCCGAGCAGGACGAGATGGTGGTGCTCGACCCGGGCTTCGGACCCAAGCTCGGCGTGTTCAGCATCAACCGCCCGCGCCTCAAGGTGCGGCTCTACGCCGTGACCCCCAGCGAGTTCGAGAGCTACCAGAAATGGCGCCGGGACTGGGATTGGGAAGGCAAGCTGGGAACGCCACCGGGTCGGCTGATCTCGAATCGCACGGTGGAGGTCAAGGGCGTTGCCGACGATCTCACCGAAACCTCCGTCGACCTCTCGCCGGCGCTGAAGAACGGCGTCGGACAGGTGCTCGCCATCGTCGAGCCGCCAACGCATCCGCCACCCGATCGTTGGGGTTACCGCTCGAGGCAGTGGGTTCGCGTCTGGCTCCAGGTCACCAAGATCGGCCTGACGGCGTTCACGGACTCGGACTCGGGACACGTGTTTGCCACGCGTCTCGCGGACGGCACACCGCTGCCGGGCGTCGACGTCACGGTCGAGCCGCGCGGCAGTCGCCAGAAGACCGGCACTGATGGCCTCGCCACCCTCACGCTCGTCAACGAGGGGGCTCAATTGGTCGGACGTCAGGCGGACGATTTGGTGTGGCTCGGAGGCGGTTCCTTCGTCGCGCAACCCATCAGCGATCGGGTCCGTTGGTTCGTGTTCGACGATCGCAACCTGTACAAACCCGGGGAGCGGGTCAACGCCAAGGGCTTCGTGCGGCTTGCCGGAGCCGGCAAGAGCGGTGACGTGACGCGCCTGCCCGCGGGCAGCGCCACCCGCGTCACCTTCGAAGTCTACGAACCCATGGGCAACGAGATCGCGAAAGGCAGCACCTCGGTCGACTCCGACGGCGGCTTCCACCTCGCCTTCGACATTCCGAAGGCCGCCAACCTCGGGAACGCGCACATCGCGCTGGAACTCGACGAGGCTCGACAATTCCATGGGGAGAGCCACCGGCACCCGTTCCAGGTGCAGGAGTTCCGCAAGCCGGAGTTCGAGGTCACGGCGCAATCCACCGAAGGCCCGCACTACGTCGGCAAGCACGCGATCGGGACGGTGTCCGCGAGCTACTTTGCCGGCGGCGGACTGCCCGACGCGGAGGTCGAGTGGAACGTGAGCGCCGCCGACGCGAGCTTCGTACCGCCGAACCGCGCGGGCTACCACTTCGGGAAGCCGAATCGTTGGTCGTGGTGGAGCCGGTCCGAAAAAGACCGCCCGGCGCGGGAGGAATGGAAAGCCAAGACCGACGCCGCCGGCCAACATCGCCTCAGAGTCGATTTCGACGGCTTGGAACCCGCGTACGCGCGGCAGCTCGATCTCGAAGCGTCGGTGACGGACGTGAATCGACAGAGCTGGACGGCGCGCTCCACCATGCTGGTGCATCCCGCGAACGTCACGGTCGGGTTGCGCGAGGAGAGCACCGTGCTCGCCGCGGGCAAGAGCTTGAACCTCGACATGATCGTCACCGATCTGGACGGCACCGCGATTGCTGGACGGCCCGTGGGCGTGAAGCTCGAACGGGTCACTACCCGTTGGCACGGCTCGACCTCGGAAGAGGACATCGGCCCGGCAGAGACCTGCTCCGTCACCAGCACGACCGAGTCAGTGACCTGCATCCTGGCGACGCGAGCCGGCGGCCTGCACCGGGTGACGGCTACGGTGACCGACGTTCACGGTCGGCCGAGTCAGACCCAGATCGAGCTGTGGGTGCTCGGGGAGGACCCGCCCGAAAACCCCACGCTGCGCGGGTCCAAGGTGCAGCTGGTGCCGGGCAAGCGCGAGTATCGCCCGACGGACACCGCGGAGATCCTGGTGGTCGCCCCCTTTGCTCCGGCCGAAGGTCTGCTCACGGTGCGTCGGGATGGCCTGGTCAAGATTGAACGCGTGCGCCTCGAGCGGCGCTCGTCCACGATCAAGCTGCCGCTCTCGGACCGGTGGCTGCCCAACGTGACGGTTGAGCTGGATATCGTGGGCGCTGTTGCGCGGGACAACGAGCGAGGAGAGCCCGACCTCAGCTTGCCCAAGCGACCCGCCTTTGCGTCGGGCGCCGCGACGCTGAAGATCCCGCCGAAGGATCGCTCGCTCAGCGTGCGCATCACACCCGAGAAGAAGGAACTCTCGCCGGGCGGCAAGACCCGCGTTGCACTCCAGGTGAGCGACTCCAGCGGACACCCGGTCAGCGGCGCTTCCCTCGCCATGGTTGCGGTGGACGAGAGCGTGCTCGCCCTCGCAGGCTACGACCTGCCGGATCCACTCGAGGTCTTTTACCCGACCCGCGGGGCTGGCGTGCGGGACTACGAGACCCGGCTCAACGTGGCGTTGATGCGACCGGACACGGCGCGGCATCACCTCGAGGCGAAGTCGAAGAAGCAGAACGGGCGCTTCGCGCCGGACATGCCTTTCAAGAGCGGGGGCGGGCTTAGCCCCTCGGTCGTAAGCGGCCGCTACGCCGCCGCCAAGCCCGGAGCGACGCGGCGCGCCATGACGGCTCCGCCGCCGCCGCCAGCGCCGCCCGGATCCGTGGTGGAACGACGGGCCGACAAAAGCAAGGAAGGCAAGCCCAAACCCATCGCGATGCGCACCGACTTCGGCTCGCTGGCGGCGTTCGTGCCGAAGCTCGTGACCGACGCTCGCGGGCGGGCGGAAGCCACCGTGAAGCTGCCCGACAATCTGACGCGGTACCGGATCATGGCGGTGGTCGCCTCCGGCGAGAACCGCTTCGGATCCGGCGAAGGCGCGGTCACCGCACGCCTGCCTCTGATGGTCCGACCTTCGGCTCCGCGTTTCCTGAACTTCGGCGATCGCTTCACGCTACCGGTGGTCCTGCAGAACCAAACCGCGACCCCGCTCAGCGTCGATGTCGCGTTTCGAGCGGACAACCTGAAGGTGACCGGACCGAACGCGCTGCGGGTGAGCGTGCCCGCCAACGATCGCGTGGAGGTCAGGTTCCCGGCGGCGGCCATGTCCGCGGGCAGCGCGCGCCTGCAGGTCGGGGCGGTGTCTGCCGCCGGAGACGACGCCTCCGAGATCGAGCTCCCGGTCTGGACGCCGGCGACCACCGAGGCCTTCGCGACTTACGGCCAGATCGACCAAGGCGCCATCTCGCAGCCGGTGAAGCTGCCGAGCGGTGTCTTCAAGGAATTCGGCAACGTCGAGATCACGACCTCTTCGACAGCGCTCCAGGGTCTGACGGACGCGCTGCTCTACCTGGTGCGATATCCCTTCGAGTGCAACGAGCAGATCTCGTCGCGCATTCTGTCGATCGCGGCTCTGCGCGACGTGCTCGAAGCCTTCAACGCCGAGGGGCTGCCGTCGCCCAAGGCGCTCAACGCCACGGTGAAGGCCGACATCGAGAAGCTCAAGACCCGCCAGAGCTACACCGGCGGCTGGGACTACTGGCGGCGCGATCGAGCGCCCGTACCCTACGTGAGCGTTCATGTGACGCACGCCCTGATCCGCGCAGAGAAGGCCGGCTACTCGCTCCCTCAGGAGATGCGCGGCTCTGCGCTGAGCTTCCTCCGAACGATCCGCAACTACTTCCCGAACTGGTATCCACCGGACGCACGACGCGTGATCGAGGCTTACGCTCTGAACGTGCGGTGGCTGGCGAAGGATGGGGATCCCGCCCGAGCGCGCGCGCTGATCACGGAGGCGGGCGGGGTCGAAAAGCTGCCGCTGGACGCCCTCGGCTGGCTCTTGCCGGTTCTGAGCAAAGACGGGGCATCGGCGGCCCAGGTCGAACAGATCCGTCGCCACGTCGACAACCGGACCAGTGAGACCGCGGGCAAGGCGCACTTCGTCACGAAGTTCGACGAGAGCGACGAGCATGTGCTCTTGGCATCGAGCCGGAGGAGCGACTCCATCTTGCTCGAGGCGTTGATCGAAGACCGCCCGGACAGCGACGTGATCCCGAAGGTCGTGTCGGGTCTGCTCGCCCACAAGAAGCGCGGGCGTTGGCTCTCGACTCAAGAGAACGCGTTCGTGCTGCTCGCGCTGCACCGCTATTTCACGACCTACGAGAAGGTGACGCCGAACTTCACGGCGCGTTCGTGGCTCGGCACTCGCCTCGCCAGTGAGCACCGGTTTCAAGGTCGCACCACCGATCGCAAGCACGTGGACATTCCCCTGGCCATGCTCGCTGAGCTGCCGCAGCCCGCGGCTCTGGTGCTCGCCAAAGAAGGCGATGGACGCCTCTACTACCGCCTCGGGATGCAGTACGCACCACGGGACCTTCGGCCACCGCCCGCCGAGCACGGCTTCTCGGTGAGCCGACTCTACGAGGGCGCGGAGAAGCCCGAAGACGTGCGTCGCGATCCGGACGGCACATGGCGCGTCAAAGCCGGGTCCCTGGTGCGCGTGCGCCTGGCCATGGTCGCGCCGGGGCGGCGCTATCACGTCGCGCTGGTCGATCCCTTGCCAGCTGGCCTCGAGCCCCTGAATCCGGCCTTGGCCACCACCGGCACGATCCCCGTGGACGCCAAGGCCGAGGAGGGCAAATCGAAGACGCCGTGGTGGTGGAGCCGCGCCTGGTACGAACACCAGAACATGCGGGACGAACGCGTGGAGGCCTTCGCTTCGCTGCTCTACTCGGGCGTCTACGACTACACCTACGTCGCGCGAGCCACGACGCCCGGAGAGTTCGTGGTGCCACCGCCGAAGGTCGAAGAAATGTACGACCCCGAGACCTTCGGGCGCGGCGCCGGCGATCGAGTGATCGTCGAATGAGACGCCTCGGCGCTGGTCTGAGCCTGTGCCTGGCGCTCTCGGGATGCGCGGACGACGCCGCTGGCGGCAAGCTGAGTTTGCCCGCGAAGGGCGCCGCGATCTTTCGTGTGAGGTAGCTCAGCGTCGGCGACGCGAGAGCGCCGCGAGTCCGAGCGCCAGGAGCGCAAACGCACCCGGAGACGCGGGCTGACGGCCCGGCAGCGCGCAGCCACAGCCACCGTCGTCGTCAGAGCCACCACCGGAAAACTTCGACCCGCCCACGCCGGCGTCCGACTTGCCACCGGTACCGCCGAAGCTCGCGCCGCCGCTGCTCGCGCCGCCGAAGCTCGCGCCGCCGCTGCTCGCGCCGCCGCTGCTCGCGCCGCCGCTGCCGCCCGATGCGCCACCCGCGCCTGCCGTACCACCGGCTCCAGCCGTGCCGCCGGCACCTGCCGTGCCACCGGTCCCACCCGTCGCGGTCGCGTCGCTCGTGGCGTCGGCGGTCGCGTCAGCCGTGGCGTCAGCCGTGGCGTCAGCCGTGGCGTCGGCGGTCGCGTCAGCCGTGGCATCGGCGGTCGCGTCAGCCGTGGCATCGGCGGTCGCGTCAGCCGTGGCATCGGCGGTCGCGTCAGCCGTGGCATCGGCGGTCGCGTCGGCCGTGGCGTCGGCGGTCGCGTCGGCCGTGGCGTCCCCGCCTTCGTCCCCGGCGTCGGCGCCGCCGTCGACCGGACACTTGAGCGGCGTGCCGGGTCCCGAGTCCGTGACATCCTGGAGGATCCACTTGTTGTCGCACCAGGTGTTGACCATGTCGGGGGCGGCGTTGTCTTCCGTCTGGAGGAGCAGCGTTGGGACCGCGCCGCCGTCGGGCAGACACCCCGCGGCGGAACCCTCGTAGGTGGCGTGGAGCGTGACGCTGTCGTCACCCGCCACGAAGCTGAGGTGGTCCGGGGCGCCGTTCTGGATCCAGCCGGTGGCGCCCGCGCTGACGTCCACGTCACACACTCCGCCCGTGATCTGGGTCGAGTCGCAGATCACGATGATGCCGTCGTTCGGAATGGCGACGGCTGATAGCGCGATGGTCCGATAGGTGCCGCAGTCCGAATCGCTGACCAATCGAATGCTGGCGAGTCCGCAAGCTCCCAGCGTAGTCGCCGCCGAGCCGGAATTAGTGACCCGAAGCTCGAGGAACTCACCGCTGTCGGTACCGGGCGTGTCGTAGTTGAGCCGCACCCACTCGACGGTGCAGCCGCCGCCGCTCGCGACCTGCACGGGCGAAGACACTTGACCGGCAGAACCGCGCTCTGCGGGCGCGCCGTCCCCAGAACAGGCTTGGCCGATGGCCATTGCCGCGATCAGTCCAACGCCTCGAACTCCCCAGAGTTTGACCCCGTTCATGCGGGCAGTGTCGCGGAGAGCGACGCCGGGGTCAACGATCGACTTCGCCCATGATGGGGTCGACGCTGCCCAGAATTACGATGGCGTCGCTCAAGCTGTGGCCGGGAAGCACGTAGGGCAAGCAGCTCGCGGCGTGCAGGCTTGGAGGCCGGATCTTCAGTCGATAGGGGCTCGTGCCCTTGTTGGCGCCGCCTCCGATGACCCAGGTGCCGAGCTCTCCGCGAGGACTCTCGAGGGCCGCGTAGGCTTGCCCGCCAGCACTGCGCTCTTGCAGCACGATCTTGATTGGTTTGTGACCGCAAATCGGGCCTTCCGGCACGCCGTCGATCAGCTCGCGCACGATGCGCGTGCTCTCCGCGATCTCGCGGATGCGGACCACCGTCCGCGCCTCGCAATCACCGGCGGTCTCGGTCGGAACCCGCACCTCGATCTCGTCGTAGGCGTGGTAGGGCGCATCGCGGCGCATGTCGTAGTCGACGCCCGCGGCTCGGAGCATGGGCCCGGTGATCCCGAGCTCCAAGCACAGCTCGCCGTCGACGACCCCGACCCCGCGCGTGCGCTTCACGAAGATGGCGTTGTGCGTCATCAGCTCTTCGTACTCGCCGACTCGCGAGTCGATGACCGAGAGCGCTTGCTTCACCTGCGAAGCCCAGCCCTCGGGGATGTCGTGACGGTTACCGCCGACGGTGTGCGTGTTGTAGTGGAAGCGGCAGCCGGTCAGGGCCTCGAAGAGGTCCATGATCAGCTCGCGCTCGCGGAAACAGTGAAGGAACACCGTCGATCCGCCGCCAAGCGCGCCGCCCAGGTCGAGGCCGAAGGTCCCGAGCCAGAGCAGGTGGCTGGCGATGCGCTGGAGTTCCGCGACGATGGTGCGGATGTAACGAGCGCGTCGCGGCACCTCGGCGCCGAGCAGGGCCTCGAAGGCCATGTTGATGGCCTGCTCGTTCATCATCGGCGACACGTAGTCGTTCTTGTCGACGATGGGCGTGATCTGGGTGAACGCCAGCTTCTCGCACAACTTCTCGACCCCGCGATGCAGATAGCCGGCGTAGGGCACGGCTTTCACGATCAACTCACCGTCGAGGTAGAGCTTGACGCGGAAGACTCCGTGAGTGCTCGGGTGCTGGGGCCCGAGGTTCAGCACCATCAGATCCGCCTCGGGATCGTAGTCCTCGATCTCGAGGTAGGGGTTCGCGCGCTCGATGGGCGCCGCGGCGCCCTGGACGAACCAGGGCGGTCCGGTCTGCTCCGAGGCCTTCTTGGCGGGCTTGCCTGGCTTGGGATCGACGCTCAGCTCCATCGGCTCACCTCCAAGGCGTGCACGCCGTATCGATGGCGTAGTCCTTGCGTAGCGGGTGCCCTTCCCAGTCGTCGGGCATCATCAGCCGGCGCAGATCCGGGTGGTTCTCGAACGTCACGCCCAGCAGGTCGTATTGCTCGCGTTCTTGCCAGTCGGCTCCCGCAAACAGCGAGACAAGAGAGTCGAGGCTCTCGCCCGGAGCGAGTCGGGTCCGCCAGACGGCGAGGGCCGCACCCTTCGTCGGCTTGCGCAGCGCCGTGGCCACCTCGAAGTGCTCCGGCTGCTCCGGACCGGTCTTGCTCGCAAGCTGGGGCAGGTAGTGGGTGACGACCACGGTCACGTAGATGCGGTAGCCGAGTTGTTTGAGCCTTTCGGCAAGCTCGAGGTGACGTGAGCGGTCCACGATCGCCGGCGCATCGGCCGGGAAATCGGTCACGCCGAACTCGTCGGCAAGCAGCTTCTCGAGCTCTTGGTTCTTCGCAGCGCCTTTCACGGGCTACTCCTTCTTCACGGGGGCACGCAGCCCCGCGAGCTTGGCTTCCAGGGCTTCGCCTTCCTTGGAGCGGCGAAGCTCGACCAAGTTCAGCTCCGTCCCGAGGCCAAGGCTTCCGGCACTCCGAGTCTGCAGCAGGCTCAGCTCTTCGGGCCGACTTGGATCGTCGAGGCGGGGCAGGCGCGGTAGCCGCATGTGCTCGGGCGTCGGCGGCCGCTCGGCGGCGTCGCGGGGCTCTCCAGCACGGAAGGCCTTGATCTTCTCCTGTAGGCGCATGAGCCCGTGCATCAGCGCCTCTGGGTTGGGCGGACAGCCCGGGATGTAGACGTCGACCGGCAAAAAGGTGTCGATGCCCGGCACGACCGAGTAGATGTCTCGGTAGAAATCGCCGCTGATGGCGCACGAGCCCATGGCGATGCACCACTTCGGTTCGGGCATCTGATCCCAGAGCTTCTTCACGCGCGGCGCCATCTTCACCGTGATGGTCCCGGCGACCACCATCAGATCACTCTGGCGCGGCGAGCCGCGGACGATAGTGCCCATGCGGTCGAGATCGACTCGGCTCGCGGCGGCGGCCATCAGCTCGATGCCGCAACAGCTGGTGGCCATGGCAAAGATCCAGAGCGAGTTGGACGCACCCCAGCTCAGGAGCTTGTCCACGCTCGTGGTCGCGACGTCGAGCCCCGGCATGCGGGCCAGGCTGTCGTAGAGCGGGTGCTGAAACGACCGGTCGTCTTCGTTCACTGCCACTTCAGGGCGCCCTTCTTGACCGCGTACCACCAGCCGAGCATCAGGATGGCGACAAAGATCACCATGTCGATGATGGCGATGAGCCCGAGCTTGCCGACGCTCACGGCCCAGGGGAACAAGAACGCCGCCTCGACGTCGAAGACGACAAAGACCAGCGCCACCACGTAGTAGCGCGGATGGAATTTGAGCCAGGCCGGCCCCTCCGGCTCTTCGCCACATTCGTAGGTCTGGTGCTTCAGCGGCGAGTGTACGCGCGCGCGCACCCCGAGCAGTCTCGCGATGAGGAGCATGCTCGCGCCGACGACGGCGGATAGGACGAGAAAAGCCAGCGCTGAGGCCCAGTGGCTCACGACGATCTCCGTGGAAGAACCTGAGGTGACATCACTCTCAGTCGGGACCCGCCTTCTAACATGACTGCTCGGCAACCAGCGCCACGGCAAAATTTCCCATGAAAACTGCGACATGCGGGCTCGAGGAAGATCGAGCCTGCGGCGCAGGTATGAGACCCGGCGACGGTGCGCCCACCTCTTGGCAGGCGCACGTCCGCGGGGTCGCTGCGGGCAGGTCCGCAAGCAATGGAGCTGAAATGAAAACCAATCATCGATCCAAACTGCGCTCGGCGGCTCTGACCGTCGCTGCGCTCGCCGCGTTCGCGGCCGCCCCGCTCGCCGGCTGCGGCAGCGACAGCGGGTCATCTGCGGGCATTGGCGGCAGCGGCGCCACAGGCGGCAGCGGCGCCACAGGCGGCAGCGGCGCCACAGGCGGCAGCGGCGCCACCGGCGGCAGCGGCGCTACGGGCGGCAGCGGCGCTACGGGCGGCAGCGGCGCCACCGGCGGCGGCGGCGGGCAGTGTCCTGGCGCCACGCTGTGCAACGGCAAGTGCGTCGACACCACTATCGACCCGTCCAACTGCGGCGGCTGCGAGATGGCATGCAAGACCGGTGAGCTCTGCTCGGCCGCGCAGTGTTCGAGCCAGTGCCTGGGCGGGACTACCGAGTGCAGCAACAAGTGCGTCGACACCCAGATCGATCCCGCCAACTGCGGCGCTTGCGGCACCGCGTGCAAGACCGGCGAGCTCTGCTCCGCCGGAAAATGCGCGAGCCAGTGCCTGGGCGGAACCACTGAGTGCAGCAACAAGTGCGTCGACACCCAGATCGATCCCGCCAACTGCGGCGCTTGCGGCACGACCTGCAAGACCGGCGAGGTCTGCTCCGCGGGGCAGTGCGCGAGCCAGTGTCTCGGCGGCACCGCGCTCTGCGGGAACAAATGCGTCGACACTCAGATCGATCCGGCCAATTGCGGCACCTGCGGCACCGCCTGCAGCGGGGGCGAGGTCTGCTCGACGGGCACCTGCGGTCTGACCTGCAGCGGCGGCACCACCAAGTGTGGCACCGTATGCGTCGACACCAACAGCGACTCGACCAACTGCGGCACTTGCGGAAACGCCTGCACCGGCGGGCAGGTCTGCTCGACGGGGACCTGCGGCCTGCAGTGTTCCGGCGGCGCCATCAAATGCGGCACAGCCTGCGTCGTCACCGACACCGATCCCGCGAACTGTGGCGGCTGCGGCAATGCGTGCCCCAGCGGCCAGGTCTGCTCGACGGGCACCTGCAGCTTGCAGTGCTCCGGCGGCACCACCAAGTGCGGCTCGACCTGCGTCGACACCAAGACCGACGGCGCGAACTGCGGCACCTGCGGCACCGCCTGCACGTCGGGCCAGATCTGCAACAACGGCACCTGCGCCAGTGTATGCGGCGGCAGCCTCACCAAGTGTGGCAACTCGTGCGTCAACACGCAGATCGATTTGGCCAACTGCGGAACCTGCGGCAACGCCTGCGCGCCCGGCGCGAAGTGCGTGACCGGAACCTGCCAGCAGTGCAACAGCGCCACCACCGATTGCGACGGCGACGGTTGGCTGGCCTCCGAAGGTGACTGCTGCGACAAGCCGGGCACCTGCGGCAGTGAGCCGCAGTACGTGAACCCGGGCGCGGTGGAGGTCGTGGGCAACGGCATCGACGACAACTGCAACGCCAAGATCGATCTCTTCGACCAAGAAGACGCGCTGCCCTGCGATCAGACGCTGGCGTCCAACTCCGCGACGGCGGGCGACTACGCCAAGGCGATTGGGGTCTGCCGCACGACCACCGAAACCCCCGCGGCCAAGAAGGACAAGACCTGGGGCTTGATCACCGCCGAGCTCTTGCGCGCCGACGGCTCTGCCCTGGGCGACGTCCGAGCTCGCTCGATCCGACCGAAGTTCGGCACGAACAACGTGCCGATCGAGGGCGGCTCGATGGCGGTCTTCTCGAGCGGCATTGCCTCCGACGCGACGCAGACCAACCCAGGTCCGAACGGCGGCGCGCCGGGCGGGTTCAACGTCAGCACGACGCACGGTCCGAGCAGCTCGGTCAACGTCTCGACCTGCACGGACGCGCGCTGCATCAAGGACTGGTTCACCACCGCAAACCCGCCGCTCAAGGCCGCCAACGCGCTGCCCGTGGCGCCGAACTGCGGCTCGGGGACCTCGGGTGGACCGAACCTCGCTCGCGACTCGGTCATGCTGCGGCTGCGCCTGCGCGCGCCGACCAACGCTCGGGCCTTCTCGTTCAACTCGTACTTCCTGAGCGCGGAGTACCCCGAGTACGTGTGCACGGACTTCAACGACCAGCTGGTCGCGCTGGTGGACACGCCAAGCGGCGCGCCCTCGCCGATTCCGAACCCCATCGACAAGAACCTGATGACCTACCTGGACACGGCGGGCAAGAAGTGGCCCATCGGTATCAACATCGCGGCGGGCACCAGCCTGTTCGCGGTGTGCGAGAGCCAGGCGAGCAACCCGGGTTGCTGGGACAGCAGCGTGAACGCGGCCTCGTGCGGCGCGGGCATCGGCGGTCTGCTCGGGACCGGCTTCGAGAAGTCCGGCGCATGCACGGTCGGTGGCGGATCGTTCTGGCTGACCACGGCGGGCAACGTCGTTCCGGGACAGATCGTCGAGCTGCGCATCGTGGTCTGGGACGTGGGTGACACGGCCTTCGACTCGAGCGTGTTGCTCGACGGCTTCAAGTGGCTGTCGAACGCCACCCTGCCCGGCACTGGCTGACAGTCGCCTCTGCCACACGCGCGCCGCGGGTTCCTTCGGGGATCCGCGGCGTTCGTGTTTCTACAGATCGCCAACGCAGTCGAGGCGGGTCAGCGAGACACCGGTCACGAGTGCCGGGGACGGGCCCTGCCACGCGACCAAGAGCGAATTGCCCGACGGGGCGCCAATCACCGATACGGGCCCGAAGAACTCGGGCTCCCAGGCGTGCTGAGCGAGCTGTGCTCCGAAGGGGTCGAGCACGGAGATCACGAGATCTGGCGGGTTGCCCGCCGGATCGTTGCCCCACGCCACGACCAGGCGATCGCCGAGGGAGGTCGCGTCGAAGTCGAGGGGTACGTCCGCCGGCCCCGACACGTCTCCGGGACCGACGATGCCCGCACCCGACGCGGAGACGCGCAACCATCGGATGGGCGCCATTACGCCACCGCTGGCGACGCGATACACGACGTACAGGCCGTCGGGGTGAGGCGCCGCCGCGAGGTGCATGATCGGCGCGCCAGCATCGATGCCGGTGACGAACTCTGCCGTGCCATCTGCATTCACTCGGACCACATCGACGCGACTCGGCGGGCCCGGATCTGCCTCGCAGCCCAAGATCGGCGTCTTCTGACCCGACGCCACCGCCACCAACCAACCGTCGCCGAACTGAACCGCATCCGCGATGGGCGCGAAGGCGGCGCATCCCACGATGCTGCTCTGAACGACCGAGTTGCCTTGAACGACCTGGCCCCAGAGCAACGTGTCGTCCCGCGTTCCGACCAAGTGGCGGCCCCCCGATCCGCGCGCGACGAAGGCCGGCGTCGAACCCTGGACGCCCACGGTCGGCCCGGCGCTCGACGCTTGGGCCGCGACCATCGGCGCGAAGCTGGTGACGGCCGTAGCGCCCGCCTCGTGCGCCACCAGGAGCGACAGGTGCTCACCGAAGCCCGAACCGGCCCGGAACTTGGGCGAAAGCTGGGGACTTTTGAAGGTTTCGTAGGCCGGCGCGAGCTGGCCTGCCGTCGGCCAGTCCGACCACGGCGACAGGGTCGCGTGGCGGATCTGTCGGAAGCTCGCCGGACCCAGGGGCTGACGCAAGAACGCGACGCTGACCTGCTCGCCGCCGTCGCTCGAGAACACGAGGTCGGGCGCGGAGTCCTGATCGCCGGCAAGCTGCTGCACCACGACGCTGGGCTCGATTTGAAACAGGCTATTGCACGCGACAGTGCCGCCGGTGCCGCCGCCGCCGACGCCGCCGACGCTTCCACCGACGCCGCCGACCCCCCCGCCGCCGCTTCCACCGCCACCGCCAGCTCCGCTGGTCGCGCCGCTGCCCGATGCACCGCCGGCGCTGGGCCCGGGCTCGAGTAAGCCCGAGCGCGAGCCGCAGGCCGAGACGCTGACGACAAGTGCGAGCGCTGCCGCTCTCACTTCACTTGACAGGTGCCGCCGTTGCACGTCGCGACTTTGCCGAGACAGGGATCTTTCAGACAGTTCACCAGCGTGCCACCGCACTTGGGATCTGCTTGGCCGGATGGGAGAGCGATACACTGACAGGGAGCCGTGCTGCAGTACGACGAGAAGAGCTTGCATTGTTTGTCGGCCGTGCACGCTCCGCCGCCATCCGTGTTCGGGCTGGCATCGGGTTTGCCGCCATCGGTGTTGCCGCCGTCGGTGTTGCCGCCGTCGGGCTTGCCGCCGTCGGGTTTGCCGCCGTCGGGTTTGCCGCCGTCGGGCTTGCCGCCGTCGGTGCTGCCACCGGCGCCGCTGGTGCCGCCGCTGCCCGCGCTGCCGCCGCCCGTACCGCCGGTCGCTCCGCCGCTGCCCGCGCTGCCGCCGCCAGTGCCACCGGTCGCTCCGCCGCTGCCTGCGGTTCCGCCACCCGTGCCGCCAGTCGCTCCGCCGCTGCCCGCGCTGCCGCCGCCAGTGCCACCGGTGCTCTTGCCGCCGCTGCCGCCGCCGTCGTCGCCATCGTCGCCACAAGCGCTCACCGAGAGCATCACCAACACCAAGCCAAGTGCCAATCCACGCATGTTGAACCTCCGCGTCCGCCGATCATGCCACGTTTCGTCTCGGTTTGGTTACTCTCCCTCGCGTGACCGTACCGCTGCTCGAACTCCGCGCCGTCGCCAAGTCGTTCGGTTCGACCCGAGCGCTGTCGGGGGTTTCGTTCGACCTGCGACCCGGCGAGGTCCACGTCTTGGCCGGCGGCAATGGCGCCGGCAAGAGCACGCTGATCAAGATCCTGTCGGGCGCGATCACCGACTTCGAGGGGGAGCTTCGTGTGAGCGGCGAGATGGTGCGCTTCGACGAACCGCACAGTGCGGTGCGCGCCGGGGTCGCGACCATTCACCAAGAGCTGTCACTGGTCCCATCGCTTTCGGTGATCGACAACCTGTTCTTGGGAGAGCGGCGAAGCCTCGCCGCGCCCTGGCTCGCTGCGCGCCGACTCGATGAAGCGCGGCAGATCCTCGAGCAGGTCGGCGTCGGCGTGGACCCCCGCGAGCGCGTGGAATGTCTCGGATTGGCCAAGCGACAGCTGATCGAGATCGCGCGCGCTCTGCACCAAGCCGCGCGGGTGCTCATCCTCGACGAGCCCACCAGCGCGCTCTCGGAGCCGGAAGCAAAGCTCTTGTTCGAGCGCGTGGCTGAACTGCGCGAGCAGGGCAAGGGCATCGTGTTCATCTCGCATCGGTTGGAGGAGATCTTCCGCGTCGCCGATCGCGTCACGGTGCTGCGCGACGGACGGGGGGTGTTCTCGGGGGCGGCCAGCGAGCTCGACGAAGGGTCGTTGGTGGAGAAGATGGCGGGACGCAGCGTCGAGCGCGACAGCGCGACGGCCGAGGGGCAGCCGGGGCCGGTCACGCTCGCGGTGTCGGGGCTCGGCGTCCCGGGCGGGCCCGGCGGGCGCCCGCTGTTGGACCGGGTCTCCTTCGAGGCCCGCGCGGGCGAGATCGTCGGCGTGGCGGGGCTCTCGGACTCCGGCGCGAGCGAGGTCTTGCTGGCGTTGTTCGGCGCGATCGCGCCGCGGCCAGTTGGAAAGATGACACTGTCGGGCGACGCCTACGCGCCGCGCTCGCCAGTGCAGGCGGTCTCGCGCGGCGTCACCCTCCTGGCCCGCGATCGTTCTCACAGCGTGTTTTCCGCTCGCCCGGTCGCGGACAACGTGACGCTGACCAGCCTCCGCAGGCTCTTCCCCCACGGTCTGCTCTCACTCACGAGCGAGCGCAGGCTCGCTACAGCGATGACCAATCGCCTCGCCCTCGTGGCCCCATCGATGGCGGCGCCCGCAGGCTGCCTCTCTGGCGGGAACCAGCAGAAGGTCGCGCTCGCGCGCTGCCTGCTCTCGAAGCCGAAGCTGCTCTTGCTCGACGATCCGACCCGAGGCATCGACGTGGCGGCGAAGGCCGACGTGCATCGACTCGTGCGCGAGGTCGCTGCGCGAGGCGCGACAGTCCTGGTGGCGTCGTCGGAGTTCGACGAGCTGATGACGCTCTGCCACCGCGTCCTGGTGCTGTTCCGCGGCAAGTGCCGCGCTGATCTGTCGCGCGCCGAGTTCGATCGCGAGCGCCTCTTGGCCTTGGCCATGGGCGGCGAGGGAGCGGCGGCGTGAAGGCGGGCGGCTGGATGCGATCGAGCGCGGGGCGAGCGCTCTTGCCGCTCTTGATCGTCATCCTCGTCGGCTGCGTCTTCAACCAGAACGGTGCCTTCTTCGAGTGGAGCACCCAGCGGGCGATGCTGCGAGAGATCAGCGTGCTCGGCATTCTGGCCTGCGGCATGACGCTGGTCATCGTGTCGGGCGGCATCGATCTGTCCGTCGGCAGCGTGATGGCAGTGGCCGCTGTTCTGTTCGCGACCCTCAGCATGCCCCTGGGTCTTGGCGCAGGCGCGACCATTGTCCTGGTGCTCGCAGCAGGCACCTTGCTCGGCCTCGCGTCCGGCGCCCTGATCGCGCGCTTCCGGGTGCAACCCTTCATCGTGACGCTGGCGATGATGGTCTTCGCGCGCGGCCTCGCCAAGCTCCTGGCGGGCGGCAAGAAGGTCACCAACTACGTGGTGCTGCCCGACGGCAGCTCGACCACCGTGGAGCTGCCCTCGGTGTTCCGTACCATCGACAGCAAGGTGCTCGGCGACAACGTGTCCGTCGTCACGCTGATCTTTGCCGCCTGCGCCCTGGTCACCTGGTTCGTGCTCGCGCGGCTGACCGCGGGGCGCTACCTCTATGCCGTCGGCGGCAGCTACGAGGCCGCGCGTTTGTCCGGAGTGCCCGTGGGCCGCACGCTGGCCCTCGCCTACGCGCTGTGCGGCGCTTTCGCCGCCATCGCGGGCATCTGCCAGGCCGCCCAAGAGACCCACGGCGATCCCGAGACCGGCACCGGCTACGAGCTCGATGCGATCGCCATGGTCGTGCTCGGCGGCACGTCGCTCGCCGGCGGCCGCGGCGGCGTCGGGCTCACGCTGATCGGCGCGGTGACGCTGGGCATGCTGCAGAAGATCCTGAGCCTCAACGCCTTCAGCACCGAGGCCCGCCTGATGCTGACCGGCGCCATCTTGGTATTCGCGGTGCTGTTCCAGAGGCCGTGGCGCACGCGCTCAGGGGCGGTGGATTGAAAGGTGGTGGGTGAAGGTCCCGCTGTCCCGCAGCCGGCGCTCAACTGGATCAGCGCGAGCAGCGCGAAGGCCCCGTGGACGAGCAGCCGCATCCGGCCGCGAGTCCAACAGGTCAACGTGTCGGGGCCCGGGCGCGCCTCTTCACCCGCGCCGCCGCTCGGGCTATGCCAGCGCCATGACCGCGCGCCACGTGCTCACCATCCTCGCCGTCAGCGATCTCGAGCGGTCCAAGCGCTTCTACGCCGAGGCCTTCGGCTGGCCGCGCAGCGTGCAGGTGCCGGTGTACGTCGAGCACGAGCTGCCCGGCGGCATGCGCCTCGGGCTCTACGAGCGCAACGCCTTCGGACACAACACGGGGCAGGTGCCCGAGCTGGTCGCCGCGGGGCGGCTCGCGGCCACGGAGCTGTACTTCTACGCGGACGACGTGCCGGCCTGCGTGGACCGACTGAAGCGCGCGGGTGCGCGCGAGTTGTCCGCCCTGGCGCCGCGCCCCTGGGGGGACGAAGCCGCGTACTTCGCCGATCCCGACGGGAACGTGCTGGTGGTCGCGCGGCCTCAATCCGCTGCGAAGTCCCGGTAGACCTCGTCCATCGCGAGCGACGCGCCCACGGACTGGACCTCGATGACCCCGCCCTGTACCGCTTCGTGGACGGTCCACGCCCCATCCTGACCCCGGCGGTGCAAGGTCGCGCGCGGACCGTGGTGAGACAGAATCAAGACCTCTCGAACACTGGGGAGGGTTTTGTAGAACTCCAGTTTCGCGCCCTGGTCGTAGGCCTCGGTCGACGGGCTCGTGACCTCGATCAACACGACGGGGTTCGTCACCGCCATCGCATCGTCGGCCGCGCGAATGGTCTTCCCGCAAACCACCGCGCCATCCGGGTAGGTCGTGACGTCGCTGGCGGCGACGCGAACGCGCAGGTCGGACGTGTACGCGCGACAGCCCGCCGGCAGCTGGTTTCCCAGGTGGCGGAGCACCGCTGCTCCGAGCGCCGCGTGTTCCGGTGTGCCGCCGGCCATGGCGTAGATTTCCCCGGAGACGAACTCGTGCCGCACCGGGCTGCGCTCTTCCAAAGCGGTGTAGTCCGCGTAGGAGTAGTTGTGGAGCGGAGCGGGCAGCACCATCGCGCCGCGAGCGTAGCACGGGTGCGCTCGCCGATCCGGGTGGCAGCGCGCGGCCTGCGCGGTGATCACAGCGTGGTCGGCAGCGGCCAGCGCACGATCTCGGCCTTGGTCGGCCAACCGAGGGTCAAGTGATAGACGTGTCCGTCGGGCGCGATGGCGATCCGCCCGAGGGCAGGCGCGGTCTGAAAAGGCTTCAGATCCGATCCGTCTTCGGCGAAGGACACGATGCTCTTGTCGCTGAGCTCGGTGTAGATCCGGCCACTCCAGGGATCGCGGACCAGGCTGGTCATGTGGGTCGCGAGCTTGATCAACGTCTTCGGCGTGCCGGTCTTGCCAAGCACGGGGACGAGCTGGACCTCTCCACCCTCGAGGCCCACCATCATGCGCGTCGTGTCGAAGGGTGCGCTGGCGATCACGCGCTTCGCAAAGGTCGCGACCACCTTCTTGGTCTGCGTGCTCAGGTCCAGCGCGTGGTAGTCGCCGTTGGCGTCGACATTGCCCACGTAAAGCACCTGATCGAGGCCCCAGGTCAGGCCGTAGGGCCCGGTGTCGATCTGGGAATCGCCGAAGGGCCCCGCGCCAGAGCTGAAGTTGACGGTCGGGATCTTCATCGGCAGCGAGCCGTTCGAAGTGTCGACCGACGCGACGCCCTGAGGGTTGCCGCCGGATCCCGAGAGCACGCAGCCGCAGGTCGCGCAGCAGATGTAGGTCAGCGCCACGTCTTGGAGGCCGCCGCCGAAGAGGCCACCCTTGCCCTGGATGGCAGCGACCTCGCCCATGTTGAGGTTCGTGACGCCGGCATTCTCGGTGACCGTCCCCGAGGGCGCGATCTTCCTCAAGTAATCGGTACCCGAGATCATGGTCACGCCGTAGGCGTTGCACTTCTGGTCGAAGTCGAGATCGAAGATGCCACCGTCGCAGCTCGAGACCGAACCGCAGCGCGAGAACTTGAAGTCGTTGAGCGTGCCGGCGTCGCCCGGCTTGCCCAGAGGCGCGGGCGTGCAGGTTGGCGCGGGCCTCGTGCACTCGCACTCGGTGCCGTGACAGACGCCGCCTTGGCATTGCATCGACGCGCAGGGCAGCGCCGGATAACACACGCCTTCGCCGTCACAACGGGTTCCCGGCCCGCAGGTCACGGTCCCGTTCGGCCCCGAGCATGCGGCCGGAACAGAACTGATCACGCAGGCGCTGCCGGTCGCCACGCACTTGCCTGGGTTGTCGCTCCCGACGTGACACACCTTGCCCGTATCGCAAGCGTTCGCGCCGGGGGCGCGGCAGTCCTCGACGCAAGCACCGGCGACGCAGGCGTGTCCGGGCGCGGCACAACTCGCGGGCGTGCACCCCGCGTCGGTGCCCGCGTCTCCGCCAACCCCCGAGCTGCCGCCCGTCCCCGACCCACCGGAACCGCCGGTCGCGACGGTGCCGCCGGTCGCGACGGTGCCGCCCGTCCCTCCGCCAGCGCTCGATTTGCTCTCGTCGGAGCCCCCACATGCAGTGAACCCGCCAGCTACGAAAAGGAGCGCGAGGACGCGGTACATCCCGAGATCCTACCAGAATCGCTGCGTGCTAGCGTCCGCCTTCATGTCGGCAGTCTCGAGGGCAGCCATCGCGCTTTCCGCCGTACTCGTGGCGGCGTCGTGCAAAGAGCCGGCAAGGAGCGACGCGGGACCAGCCGCGAGCGCCGCTTCGAAGCGTGGGACCGCCGAGAGCCCGTGGCTGATCGGCATGAGCCAGTGCAACCTGGGCGAGCCCTGGCGCGTGCAGATGAACGAGGACGTGAAGAAGGCGGCGGAGAAACACCCAAACCTGAAGGTCGTGTTCAAAGACGCGCAGAACGACTCGCTCCGGCAGCGGGCCCAGGTCGAAGAGCTCGTCGCGCAGAAGATCGATCTCTTGATCATCAGCCCGAAGGAGGCGGCGCCGCTCACTCAGCCCGTGGCCGAGGCCTACAACCAGAAGATCCACGTGATCGTGCTCGACCGGGCGGTTCAAGGCGACGCCTACACGACCTTCATCGGCGCCGACAACCTCAAGATCGGGCGTGAAGCGGGCAAGTGGGCAGTGAAGGCCCTGGGCGGCAAGGGCCTGATCGTGGAGCTCAAGGGGCTGATGACCAGCACCCCGGGGCAGGACCGGAACAAAGGCTTTCGCGAAGGGCTCGATCTCGACAAGAACCCGGACCTGAAGCTGGTCTTCGAGGCCGACATGCAGTGGCTCGAGCCGAACGCCCGCAAAGAGATGGAGTCGGCGCTCACCACCCAAAAGAAGATCGATCTGGTCTACGCCCACAACGATCCCGGCGCCCACGGCGCGTACCTGGCAGCCAAGGCGGCGAACCGCGAAAAGGAGATGAAGCTGATCGGCATCGACGCCCTCCCCCACGAAGGCGTCGAATACGTGAAGCAGGGCCTCCTCGACGCAACGTTTCTCTATCCGACCGGCGGCACCGAGGCCATCGACTCGGCGCTCCAGCTACTCGGCGGCAAGAGCGTGCCCAAGAAGCAAGTGCTGGGAACCCGTGCCTTCACCAAAGACAACGCAAGAACCGGAGGCGAGGCCATTCCGTGACGAGACTCCAAACTCTGCTTTTGTGGGGAGGGTGCGCGATGACGGCCGGCTGCGGGCCGTACATCGACGAGGTCGTGAAGGAACGGGGTCCAGGCGTCGAGCAGAAGCTCGCCCTGGTGCGGGGCTTGGCCGAAGAGACCGCGAAGACGCCGCTGCTCGACAAGGACGAGCCGGTGGATCTCCGAGCCACCATCTACATGAAGTCCGGCACACCGGGCGCCGCCAACGCAGCGCTGCTCTACGTGGAGGATCTGAGGGAGCTCGACGAGCTCGGCTTGGTGTACGCACGCGTCGCCGGCAGCGACGTCGTCAACACCTGCTCGGCCTTGGTGCACACCGAGCGGCAGCCGTGGGACCCGCGGCATCCCGAGGCGGCACCGGCGTCCGGGACCGGGTACTCGGGCACGAAGTACTTCGACCTGTGCGAGAAGCTCGACTTCGTGTTCGTGATCCGCACTCGCGGGTTCGCTCGCCCGTCGGTGGGTCGGAGCGGGGCGGTGCGCCCGGAGTTCGACGGAGGATTCGTCGACGCCGAGGTGCTCGCCTTCGATCTGGCGAACAAGCGCCGCGTAGGAGGCTTTCGCGTACAAGCTGAGAGCGACGAGAAGCTCGACGGCGCCACCGCCTTCGAGGTCGAGTTCGATTTGCAGTGGAACCTGCAGAAGGCGCTGACCGCCGGCTTCAAGCAACACATGCCCAACGTCAAAGTCGAGGGAGGGCCGAGCTGATGGCGGGCGACCACGACTGGTTGGGTAACGATGCGAAGACGCGCGTGGAGCGCGCCGTGGTCGCGCTCGAGGCGCAGACCTCCGCGGAGCTGGTGGTCACGGTCCGGCAGAGCTCCGGGCACTATCGGGCCGCCGATCTGAGCTTCGCTTCCCTCGTCGCCGGGCTCGGCCTCTTCGTCTACGTGTACCACCCCGCCGAGTTCGCCGACGACGCCGTTCCCCCGGCCCTGCTCGTGCTCTACGCATGCGCGGCGTTCTTCTGCGCGCAGGTGCCCGCCCTCCGGCGCAGGTTCGTCAGAGGCAGCACGCTCCGCGACAATGTGCGCCGCGCGGCGCTGACGGCCTTCCACGAGCAGCGCATCGACGGGACCTCGGCCCGCACCGGCATCTTGATCTACGTGTCGCTCTTCGAGCGCATGGTCGAGGTGGTGCCCGATGTGGGTGTCGACGCCAAGAAGCTCGGCGTTGAGTTTGGCAAGGCCGTGGTCGAGGTGACGGCGGCGATTCGGGGTGACGGTATACGGCAGCTCGAGCAGGGGCTGCTGCAGATGGCCGCCCCCTTGGCTCGGGAGCTGCCACGCGCCGACGACGACGTGAACGAGCTGCCCGACGGGATGGTGTCGTGATGCGCGCCCCGGTGTGTGCCGCGGTCGTCTTGCTCGTGCTCGGCAGCTCCTCGGGCTCCTCCGAGGCGCGGCCGGGAGGAGGCAGCACCTTCAAGAGCAGCTCGTCCTCGTCATCGCGCTCGTCTTCCTCGTCCTCGTCCTCGTCCTCGCGCTCCTCCTCGAGCTCGTCACGCAGCAGCTCCAGCTCGGGCTCCTCGACCAAGAGCGGCAGCTCGACTCCTAGCGCGCCGGCGCAGCCGGTCTACACGTACCGGGTGGGCAGCGGGAAAGAGCGCGCCACGTCTTGGACGCTCGGTGCGCCGTCGGTCTACGGCGGCGTCCCACCCCGACCGGCGGCGACCCGCATCCGTGGCAACAACGAGCGCGAAGCCAGCATCGTGGCCCTCAGCTTCCTGGGCTTTGTTGGCGTGATAGCCACCGCCATGTTCGGTCTCGGAGGGGTGCTCTTCCTGCGTTGGCTGCGGAAGCCCAAGGGCTGGAGCACTGCCAGCTCCGCCGCCCCCGCGGACGGTCGACTCGGCACGCTCGAAGCTCGAGGCTCTGAAGGCGAACGACCCGGATTTCTCCATCGTGAGCTTCGAGGACTTTGCGTACGCGCTGTACGCGGAAGCCCACACCGCACGGGGCGCGGGCAAGCTGGACACTCTGGCGCCCTATCTGCAAGAGAGCGCGCGCAGGCCCCTGGCCGCACTGGGGCAGATCCCGGTCACGACCGTCGTGGTCGGTTCGATGCGCTACGACTCGGTGCAGGTGGGCGCGAACGGGGCTCGGGTCGTGATCGAGTTCGAGGCGAACTTCACCGAAACGCCGTCGGGGGCTGCGCCCCAGAGCTCGTGGCTGCGCGAGTCGTGGGTGCTGACCCGAAAGGCCGAGGCCAAGAGCCGCCCTCCCGATCGGGTGCGCGTGTTTTCCTGTCCCAACTGCGGCGGCCCCCTCGATCGCGTCGTGGGCTCGACCTGCGGCTATTGCCAGGCGGTGGTGGACACGGGCGCCTTCGACTGGGTGGTCAGCAACATCTCGGTGCTCGAGCGCGAAGCGCGACCGCCCATGCTCACGGGCACGACCGAAGAGCAAGGCAGCGATCTGCCGACGCACATCGACGCGGGGCTCTCGGCCGCGCTCTCGGCACTCCAACAGCGCGACCCCAGCTTCGATCAGAACGCGTTCTTGGCCCGGGTCGGCCTCGTGTTCCAGACCATGCAGGTCGCGTGGTCGTCACTGGCCTGGGATCAAGCCCGGCCCTACCTCAGCGACAACCTGTGGACGGCGCAGACCTACTGGATCGACGCCTACCGCAAGTCCGGCCTGCGCAACATGATGGACAACCCACGCATCGGGCGGCTCGAGTTCGCACGCTTGACCAGTGACCGCTGGTTCGATGCGATCACGGTGCGCTTGTTTGCGGCCGGGCGCGACTACACCATCCGTGACGCCGACGGCGTCGTGGTGGGCGGCGATCGCAACCGGGACCGCGAGTACACCGAGTACTGGACGTTGATCCGGGCCAGCGGCGCCAAGGGCCCGGCCCGCACTGACGCGGCGTGCCCAAGTTGCGGCGCGCCCCTGGCCATCAACGCAGCCGGCCAATGCGGGCACTGCCAGGTCAAGCTCACCTCCGGCCAGTTCGACTGGGTGCTCTCACGCATCGAGCAAGACGAAGTCTACGAGGGCTGACAGTCGCCTTGCACCGCGGCCGGCTCGCTGCCAGGGTTCGCGGCATGCGTCGTTGGTTTTCCCTGCTCTCGCCGTCGTTCGCGCTCGGAGTGTTGCTCGCAGCTTGCGCCGCAGGCGAAGGCGGGGGCGGGGGTGTGGGGCCGGACGCGGGCAGCGGGGGCTCGGGCGGAGGCTCGGGCGGAGGCTCGGGCGGGGGCTCAGGTGGGCTGGTCATCGACTCGGGCGGGGACGGTTCCGCAGGCAGCCCGTCGATCGTCTACGTGCACACGGACACGACCTTGTTCCGCATCGATCCGACCGCGGCGACCCCCGCTCTCGAACAGCTGGGCGACTTCGACTGCGTGGGCGCGAGCGGACAAGATCCGGCGATGACCGACGTGGCGGTGGACAAAGACGGCAAGCTCTGGGGCATCAGCCACACTCAGGTTCACCAGCTCGACGTCTCGACCCAGGTGGTGCACTGCGCCAAATCCATCACCCTGAGCGCCACCCTGGACGTGAAGTTCTACGCCCTCACCTTCGCACCCGTCGGCGTGATCTCCGCGACGGAAGAGGTGCTGGTGGCCGGGAACACCGCCGGTGAACTGTGGGCCATCGACCAAAACGGCGGCTTGTCCCAGCGCGGAGTGTTCGGCAACGTGCCGGTGAGCGACGGCAACGGTCACGTCTATCCGAGCAATCACCAGAACAAGGCCTGGGAGCTGTCCGGCGACATCGTCTTCGTGGAAAACGACGGCAACCCCATCGGCTTCGCCACCGTACGCGATTGCCCGAATCCGCCGGCGACCAGCAACTGCAACACCACCGATACGCTGATCGAGATCGACGTCATCAAGCTGGCCAAGGCGTCGATCTTGCCAGTGACCAAGGCCGTGCGCGGGCAGATCGTCAAGCACCCGAGCTGCGCCGACGCCGCCAACACGGCCTACGGCAGCATGTACGGGATCACGACCTGGGCCGACAAGGTCTACGGCTTCTCTCGCAAGGGGAACCTGGTCGAAATCGACACCTCGGACGGGACCGCCTGCCTGCTCACTGCCTTCCCCAACGCGGACTTCAGCGGTGCGGGCGTGACCACCAAGGCGGTGGTGATTCCACCTCCGCCCAAGTGAGCTACAGATCGGGGCATGGCGAAGCAGGTCGCAGTCTTCTGGCCGGGTGACGGTCGAGCCCGCCCCAACGAGCTGGCCGCTCCGAGCGTTGAAGCGGCGACGCAGAAGCTCGAGTCCGCGCTGAAGAAGCTCGGACGCGCGCCCTATCGAGTGCCGGGATTTCTGACCAAGCCGCACGAGTCCATCGAGAGGCTCGGACCTATCTCCGATCCGATGATCGGCGTGTTCGTGCACTGGGTGTACGGGCCGCACACCTGCGACGGCGTCGTGGGCAAAGACAACCCCCTGCTCCTGGCCTCCAATTTCAGTGGCCAGTGGCCTGGTTTGGTGGGTCTCCTGAACACCGGAGCGTGTCTCGAGACGATGGGGCGGCCGCACTCCCGGATCTGGTCCTCTGCCGAGGACTTCGGCAGCGACGCGACGTTCATGGACCGCCTCGACGAGTGGTGCACCACCGGCAAAGTGAGCTACTCCGAGTCGGCGCTGGCCCGGCATGCTCCCGTGAGCCCCGAGGCGGCGGCGCTGGCCTGTGAGGTGGCGGCGAACATCCGTGGTCGTCACCCGCTGCTGATGATGCTGGGCGACACCAGCATGGGCATGATCAATGGCTACTTCGGCCCCCGGCTGCTCGCGCAGCACGGCTTCGCCGAACACAAGATCGATCAAGCGTGGATCATCGACCGCGGCAAGAGCATCGACGCCCGCCGCATCGACGACGCCTTCCGTTTCGTCGTGGACAAAGGTGTGGCCTTTCATTGGAAAGAGGCCGATGCGGCCGACTTCGACGAAAACGCCACGCGCGAGCAGCTTCGCGACTACCTGGCGGTGCTGGACTTACTCACCGAATACAAAGCCGACTGCCTGGGTTGGCAGTACCAACTGGGCCTCTTGCCGCTCAGGCCCCCCAGTGATTTCGCCGAGGGTCTCTTCAACTCGACCTGTCGCCCGGAGTCGAACGGTGACACCGTGGCGTGCGCGACCGAGGCCGATCAGGGCAACGCCCTGCCGATGGAAATGTTGAAACGCTTGCTGGTGGCCAAGGGTCTCCACCAGGCGGTCATGTTCCACGACCTGCGTTGGGGCGCCGAGCACGACGGCCGCTTTCTGTGGCTGCTGCTCAACAGCGGCTCCTGCGGCGCGTACGCTTTCAATCACGACCCGAGCACGCTCGCGGGCGTTCACAGCTACCGACAACCCGCGGGCTACTTCCCGGTCCCGGGCGGCACCTTCGCGGGCGAGAGCCTGCCCGGCGTCATCACCTGGGCCCGGGCCTATCTCAAAGCAAACGAGCTGTGCATGGACGTCGGCCGTGGTGAGGTGGTGCGACTGCCGCCGGCCGTGCGAGACGCTTGGTGGGAAGGCACCACGCGTCAGTGGCCCTTCATGGCAGCGGATCTCGGCGTCTCCCGCGACGATCTGATGGCGCATTTCTTGTCGAACCACGTGGCCGTCGCCTACGGCGACGTCTTCGGCGAGATGGTCGCACTCAGCCAAGAGTTGGGCTTCAAGCTGAGGATCCTGACCTCGAATCAATGATTTCGGCAGCAGCCCCGAGTTTGGTTAAGATGGGCGACCCTTAGATGCCCAACGAACCCGGCCCTCGCCCCCGGCAGAGCATTCCGGCGTCGGTGCGTGCTCCAGAGGTCCTGGACGTGCTGGTCGTCGATGACGATCCGCGCTGGCGCGAGTACTCCGCGGAGCCCTTCTTGCGGCGCGGGGATCGCGTCCGGACGGTCTCGGACGGACTCGAAGCGCTGTCGATGTGCGTCAGCGATCCGCCGGACGTGGTCCTGACAGACGTGAACATGCCGCGCATGGACGGCTGGCAGCTCCTGCGTATGATCCGCGCCCGCCCGAACCTAGGGGGCGTGCCCGTCGTGTTCTTGACCTCGCTCAACGGCGACGAGGAGCGATTGAAGGGCTACCAGCTCGGCGTAGACGCTTACATTCCCAAGCCATTCCACCCCGATGAGCTGCTGATGCGGGTGCATCGAGTCGTGCGGCGACGGCGGCAGGCGGAGGAGAGTGACACGGCGGGGACACTGCGCGGCGATCTCGACAACGTGTCGGCAGCCTCGCTTCTGTCGTTTCTCGCGGTAGAACGCAAGACCGGGATCTTGCTGGTGGTCAGCGACCGCGTCGCGCGGGTGTTCATGCGGGAGGGCCGCGCGCTTCGCGTCGAGATGGAGGGCGACGGCCCGGCGCTGTCGTCTCGGGACGGACTGCTCGCCATCCTGGACTGGCAGGCCGGACAGTTCGAGTTCAGCCTCGATCGCGTGGGCGGCGCCGACGAGATCCGCTCCGCGATCTCGGCCTTGGTGCTGGACCACGCGCAGCAGCAAGACGAAGGCGTTCGCTGACGCTCAGACCACGGAGGGGCGCGGCGCGATGCTCGGGGAGCGTCCGCCCTTTTCGGCCAGCTTCACGGTGAGCGCAAACGCGCTCCCCCGAGGGTCCACCGGCTCACACCAGGCCCGGCCCCCATGCGCCTCCGCGATGTGCTTGACCAAGGCCAGCCCGATGCCGCTGCCGCGGATCTGCTTGGACTGCACGCCGCGTCCTCGCTCGAATCTCTCGAAGATCCGCTTGCGGTCTTCCAGGGCGATTCCGGGGCCCTCGTCCGCGACCCGGATCTCGACGTGGTCATTGGTGCGATGCGTTGAGACCAGAACCCGACGCCCGTCTGGCGCGTACTTGAGCGCGTTGTCGACCAGATTGATCACGGCGATCTCCAGCGCGCGCTCGTCAATCTCTGCGGGCGGGAGGTCGTCGGCATGCGTCAGCACCAGATCGACCTGCTCGCGTTGGGCCCGAACACGGCAGACCTCCACCGCTCGGGTCACGACGTCTCGCACATCGGCCGTCGCAAAATGGTACGCCGCCTTGCCTCGCTCGACCTTGGCGAAGTCGAGCACGTTCTCGATCAGCGAGCCCAGACGCTCGCTCTCCGACACGATGATCTTGAGGTATTGGTCGCGTTTCTCGTCGTTTTCGACCCGCCCGCTCTGGAGGAGCTCACCGAACATTCGCACCAAGGAGAGCGGCGTCTTGAGCTCGTGGGAGACGTTTGCGACGAAGTCGCTCTTCAGGTTCGAGAGCTTGCGCTCTCGTGCCACGGCGACGAGCACGACCGTGAGCCCGACGAGCACGACCAGCCACGACGTGGCTACCAACAGCAGCTCGAGGGTGCGGCGGCGGGCCACCGCTTCGGTGAGTTCGGCAGCGCTGACCAAGGTGACGTTGACTCGCCATTTGTAGAGCGTGGTCTCGAAGCGCCGACCGAGCGTGAAGCTGCCACGGGTCAGGCTCGGGCCGAACACCACGCGGGAGCTCTCGTCCACCACGTTGACGCGGGTGTTCTGATCACGCTCGGAGTAGAGCGCGGGAAACAGGTCGTGCACGACTCGCGGCACGTCGTGCCAGGCCGCCAAGAGGAGCCGCCGACCACGCGCTTCCCGCTGCCAATAACTGACCAGGTGACTCTGCCCGTCGACGGTCTTGTGCAGGTGGCGGAGCTGCGTCTGTGGTTCGCCCAGCTCCAGCTCGGGCAAGAGTTCTCGGACGAAGACCCGGCGCTCCGCCTCGGCCTGCAGCGGGGACGCGGGTCGCGAAGGCGACCACCTCCTGCGCCGGCGAGTCGAGGTCGACCAGAAACAGGTTGCTGATGGTGGGCGTCTGTCGCGCCGCAACCTTCAACCACTGCTGGCCAAAGCCGTCGCGGTCGGTGACGTCCACCAACGACAGAACGGCGTTGTCCTGTTCGATGATGCGCTTGTCGAGCCGATCGGCCTTCTCGTTGGCCAGCGTCAGCGTGGCCTCGACGACCGACTGCTCGCGGAGCTTCTCGAGCTGAAAGCTGTTCCTGAAGGTGACGCCGAGCAGGACGATCACGGCGAAGACGAGCGCCGGAACGAAGAAGAACGTGAGGACACGCTCGCGCCGGGTCCGGACGGCCATGGCCCTTCAAACACACATTCAGTGCTTGCCGAGCACCACGTCGGCATCGACGATGATGGGCCGCGCTGCCAAGAAGTCGGCGAGCTGCTCGCAAATGTAGTCGAGTGCGTGGGACTCGTGCTCGGTGTAGGCGCCCCCGCCCAGTGGGTTGGCCAACTCGATGGCTCCGAGGAAGCGACCCTGCTGCTGAACCGGCCCGACGATGGCGACCTCGGGCAGGACGTTCAGCAGCCCCCAGCGCTCGGCGCGGTATGCCGCTTCGCTGGAGGCGTTCTTCGTGACGACCGAGCGGGTGCCTCGCATCACGCGCTGGAACATTGGTTCGCGGTCTGGCGTCCGATGCAGCGTCACGGCTTGCGGGGACGCGCCGAAGGCGCGGACCACCACGAACTGGCGCAGATTGATGTCGAAGACGTGGATCAGCACGGCCTCGCTCGGCAGCGTCTTGTTCAGGATGCCGAGCACGAACTCCACGCCGCTCATCATGTCCGGCATGAAATGCAGATCGTGCATCGACTCGAAGAGCTCGCCGATCAGATCTTCATCCGCGCGGCGCTTGAGCGGCGCGGTGGCCGGGGTCGGAGCGGGCGGTTCCGCTGCAGCGGCGGGCGCGGGCGCGGGCTTCGCGGGTTCCGACGGCGGTGGCGGCGCCGATGGTGTGGGCGCTGGCTTCGCAGCCTCCACGGGGACCGGCTGAGCCGCCGCGGCCGGTCCGGGTGTGAGCGGAGTCGTGACCGGACCCGAGGGAGCGGGCTCGGCACCTGGAGCGGTCGGTGCGACGGAGGCGGACCCCAGGACCTCTTCCGCGAGCGGGCGCTGCGACGCGGTGGGTGATGAGGGCGCGGGCGCGAAGGGTTGCGAGACGGCGGGCGCCGGGTCCTGCTGCGGGGCGGTCAGAATGGTCGGCGGCGCCCCAGGCTCCGTCAGAGCAACCGGCGCGGGCTCTATCGACACGACGTTGGTCGGCGGCAGCGTCACCGCGGCCTCCGCCGCCGGTGGCGGCGCAGTCACCGCCGGCGGCGCCATTGAGATCACGGGCCCGTCCGGATCCGGGAACTGGACAACCGCGTCGCCCCGCCAGTCCTTCCACATCAGCGTGGCGATGGGCGCGCGCGCGGGCTTCTTCTCGAAGACGTGGTCGAAGACGGCCAGCTGGATGAACTTACGCTCGGATCGCTGCTCGAGCGCCGTGCGGAGCTCGCGGAAGCGAAGCCACAGCAGGACCTCGGTGCTCGCGCGCTCGGTGCCCGGCCTGACCGCGTAGGCGTACTCGCGATAGAGCATCGGCGTCTTATCGGTCGGCTCTTCTTCACGCTTCTTGACGACCTGGAAATCCGGCTCGCGCGCGGCCTCGATGCTGCGCTGGGTCATGTGGATGGCAGGCCGCGGCGGCTCCGAGGGCGACCCCAGCGCGGACATCGGCTGCGTCGTCGACGAGGGCGTGCCAGCGCCGATGGGCGGCACTTCGTCCGGCGGGATGGGCGGCGGCTGCGGCAGTGGATCGGTGCGCGGCGCGTGGGACTCCGGCGGCAGCGCGGCCATGGGATCGGTCTTCGGCGCCGACGCGAGGGGATCGCTGTGAGGAGCCGGCGACGCCATGGGATCGGTGGAGGCCGCGACGTCCTCCGTTGACTTGATCACCGGCTCGCTGAGGACCGTCGGCGTGGGGAACGAGCCCGGCGCGGCGGCGGGGCCGGGGCCAGGCGGCGGCGGCTGCGAAAGGGAGGCGTCCGGCGGCGCTTTGTTGACGAGGTAGCGGATCTTCTGGCTCGGATCGACGGCGCGGTAGCCGTGCTCGAGCAGCTCGATGGAGAACTTCGAGAGCGGCCCGGTGTCACCGCGACGCTTCCGCGCTTCTTGAAGCGCGGCTTGCCACTGCTTGGCCTCGAGGCAGTATTTTTCGAGAGGTGTGTCCTCGCCGAGGCGAGACACCTCTATGAACCAGCGCATCGTCATCCGGCGAAGCGGGGGGTGGAGGAAGTGCAGTCCAAAGCAGGAATTGCTTGGGGAGGCAGGTAGTAGAGCGCCTCCGTCGCCTCCGGGCAAGCCTCGATTTCTCAGCCAGAACCGCCACCACGGCCTTCGTCCAAGCCCAAATGCTAGAAGCGGCCGCGATGGATGCGGCTCGACCCAGCGGGGACCGTCACGCTCCGCGCTGGCTCGGCGCAGGCGCAGAGCGCGCCGTCTATGCCTTGTGGGCCGGCGTGGCGACGCTGTGGGTCGCGTGTCTGTTCTATGGGTCGATGCGCCAGCAGATCCTCTACACCTCGGGACAAGCCTTGGCGTCCCCGAACGACTGGTCCGGTCCGCTGGACGACGTCTTCATTCACTTCGACTTTGCCCGCGCCAGCGCCCGCGGCCATCCCTTTCAGTGGTCCGAGGGCAACGGCTACTCGAGCGGCGGCACGAGCCTGCTCTACCCCTTCGTCCTGTCGCTCGGCTACCTGATCGGCTTCCGCAAGCTCTCGCTGATGGTGTGGGCAGGCGTCATCGCGTGTGTGTCCACCTTCGCGCTCTTGCTCGCTGCGCGCAGGCTGTTCCGCGATCTGCCAAACGCGACGAGCTACCTCGTACCGCCGGCGCTCCTGGGGATCGGCGTCTTGGCGTGGAGCTTGTTCAGCGGCATGGAGGTGGCGTTCTTCTTGGCGGTCTGGGGAGCGGCCCTGATCGCGTGGGACGACCTCACTCGCGGCGTGCCGGGCTCGAGCGCGCCCGCGAGGCCGTGGCTGGCGACGGGGCTGCTCGGCTTCTGGTGCGCCGTGCTGGTGGCGACGCGGCCCGAGGCCGCGGTGGTCGTCGCAGTCTTCGCGCTCTCGGCGGGGTGGTCGGTGAGAAGATCGTTGGGGACCCGACGCGCGCTCTGGGTTTCGATCATCGCCGGCGCTCCGGCCGCCGCCGTCCTCGTCGCGCAGACCCTCGCGAACAAGATCCTCACGGGCGACGCCACTGCCGCCGGCGCCCTGGTGAAGCTCGAACTCCACCACCCGCACCTGAGCGCCATTGAGGCCTACAACGCCTGGAAGTTCCACGTCGAGTACCAGGTACGCCGGGTCGCCGAGTACCACCTCAGCGGCACCTTCGCCGTGGGCTACGTGCCGTTCGCGCTGGGCGCCCTCGCGCTCGCCTTTGGTGAGACTCGTCGCTGGGCGTTGCTGCTCTGGGCCAGCGCGATCTGCTGGGTGCTGATGGTGGCGCTGAACGGTCAGGTGCGCTGGCAGAACGAGCGCTACACGATGCCTGCTCTGAGCTGGGTGCTCCTGGCCGCCTGTCTCGGCCTGGGAGCGGCGGTGACGAAGACGCTCGCTCTCGGCCGGCGCGGGGTGGTGCTGCGCGTGGTCCTGGCCTCGCTGGCGTTGTCCGCAGCGGGCACCTTTGCGGTCCTGCACCGACCCAAGTTCCGGGATCAGGTTTGGTTCTTCGGCCGCGCATCGCGCAACATCCGCGACCAGCACATCCGCACCGGACGACTGCTGCGCGACATGCGGCCCACGCCTCCTCGCCGCGTGCTGCTCGGTGACGCGGGCGCCATCCCCTACGCCGCGGATCTACCCGCCCTCGACATCATCGGGCTCGGCGGCATGCACGGACTGCCCTTCGCCCGCGCCACTCGTCAGGGCGTTGGCGCCGCGGTCGAGCTCATCGAGCGTATGCCGCCCGGTGAGCGGCCGGACATCATGGCCCTCTACCCGTCGTGGTGGGGCGTGCTCCCGCTCTGGTTCGGCCAGGTGATAGGCGAGGTCCCGGTCACCGGAAACGTGATCTGCGGCGGAGCGGCGAAGGTCCTGTATCGACCGGATTGGAGCGCCCTCGACGGGAGCGACAAGCCATTTTCCCTGGGTGATCGCGAGTCAGTGGTGGACGAGCTCGATCTAGCCGACGTGGTCAGTGAGCGCGAGCATGCCTACTCGACCACGATTGGGATCCCCCACGTCGAGATGAAGCGCTTGGCTCACCCTCGGGAGCCGCACCGCGACTTGTTCGACGCCGGACGGATCGTTCCCCAGGGGCACAGGGCACGTTTCGACCTCCGCGGGCCCGAAAGGGGGCGTTCGGCACGGATCATCGTGCGCATGGCTCCGCCACGGCGCGGACGGCTGGCGGTGAAGATCGGCGATCGACCTGTGGGTGAGCTCGCCTTCGAGCATGCCGATGGGTTCATCGAGCTGGGCCTCGAGCTACCCGCTGACCTCGCCGAGGCGCGCCTGCCCGTCGAGGTGGAAGCCATCGAAGGCGAGCACGCGCTCCATCACCTCTGGCTGGTTCAGCCACGCTGATGTCATGGACACCTTCGGATTGCCGCGAGAAGGCCTTCCGTGGGCGATCATGCTCGCGGGTCTCGGCGCCGTCGCCGCCGGACGACTGGGGGCAGAGCCCATCGCGAGGCTCGTGCGCGCGCGTCCTCGACTCACGCTCGGCCTGCTGGCGCTGACAGCGACGCTGCTCTCGACGGGCTACCTGCTCCACTACCTGAAGGGTGGACCACGCATCATCGACGCGACGAGCTATTTTCTCGAGGCGCGGGCGCTCTCCGAAGGGTACTTCGCTTTTCCGGTCCCGGATCCCTCAGGCTCGTTCCGCGGTCGGTTTCTGCTCACTCCCCCCGAAGCGACCACGCTCACGGTGCTCTTCCCGCCGGGCTACCCGGCCCTGCTCTCGATCGGGTTCTTGGTCGGCGCGCCCCTCGCGGTCGGTCCGGTGCTCGCGGCACTCTTGGTCTGGGTCACCTACGCGCTGGCGCGCGAACTCTTCGGCAGAGACGACGTCGCGCTGCTCGCCGCGACGCTCTCAGTGCTCTGCGCGGCGCTGCGCTACCACACCGCCGACACCATGTCCCACGGCTGGGCAGCGATCCTGTTTTCGGCGACGCTGCTCGGATCGCTGAAGGGGAGGCGCTGGACCCTCGTCGCCGGGCTCGCGCTGGGTTGGCTTATCGCGACACGACCGGTGACGGGCGTCGTGGCTGCGCTCTTCGCCGCCTCGATCTGTGGTCGGCGTCGTCGCGTCGACCTCGCGCTGCTCGCGGCCGGGGCAGTGCCCGGACTCGCGCTGCTCGCCTTGCACCAGCACGCCGCCACCGGGTCGTGGCTCGCCTCGACGCAGCTTCGGTACTACGCCCTCGCCGACGGCCCCCCGGGCTGCTTTCGCTATGGATTCGGCAAGGGCATCGGCTGTGTGTTCGAGCACGGCGACTTCGTGCGCGAGCGGCTTGCCCGGGGCCATGACCTGGCGTCCGTGCTCGGGACCACGTCGCGGCGACTCTGGATGCACTTCGGCGATCTGCTCAACGCATGGCCGCTCTACGCGCTGGTCCCCGTTTCGCTCTTCATCGGGCGCCGCGAGCGCGCTGTTCGTCTCTCCGGCTTGGTGCTGCTGGCAGTGATAGCGGCCTACGCGCCGTTCTACTTCGATGGCAACTACCCCGGCGGTGGAGCCCGACTCTACGCCGAGGCTTTGCCCGTCGAGCACGCGCTGGTCGCGTGGGGGCTCATGCGCCTGCGACTCGCACGCTTCGCACCGGGAGCAATGTGCATCGCGTTCGGCGTTCACGCGAGCCGCATGCACGAGTCGCTGCGCGATCGCGAAGGTGGACGACCCATGTTCGAGCCGAAGGTCTTGCAGCACGCCGGCGTGACCCGTGGGCTCGTGCTCGTGAACACCGATCACGGATTGAACCTGGGCCTGGCGCCCGGCGCCCGGGACGCCACCCGCGGGCTGGTGGTCGCTCGCTTCCGCGACGATGCGCACGACTGGCTTCTCTTCGACGCACTGGGCCGTCCGCCGACGTTCCGATACATCTTCGACGCCAGCCCCCGCGCGGCGCCGCCGCGGCTCGAACCCTACCTGCCCCATGAGAGCCGGGAGGTCGAGGCCGGCGCCGAGTGGCCGCCGCTCGCGGTGCGGCGCGGCTACGCGCACCCCGCCTACCCGGGGGCGACCTGCGCCGGCGGTGGCTACGGCCTCGCGCTGGTGAACGCCGACGTCGATCTCGAGCTGATGACCGACAGGGCCGGGAGCTACCAGGTCGTGTCCCGCTGGGTACCCCTTCGGGACGGCCCCGCGAACGCCGACCTCGCCGCCGGGGGCGTCTCCTGGACCGCTCGGTGGGGCGCTCGGGCCGGCGAGTGCTTCGAGGCGTCCGGGCCCCCGATCCTGCTGGACAAAGGGCCTTTCCGGCTGCGAATTGCCGCGGCCGGAGACCTCCTGGTCCTGGACGAACTGGCCCTCCGGCCCGTGGCCCGCTAGGTTCCGCCACGAAAAGGCGTTGACAATTGAGGCGTTAGGGCAAAACATCGGGCTTTCCGGAGGAGGCTCGAGGGGCATGACCAAGAGCGAGCTCATCGAAGCCATCGCAGCCCGTGGGGAGCTCACCAAGGCCCGCGCCGAGATGGTCGTCAATTGCGTCTTCGACGCGATGACCGAGGCCTTGCAGAAAGGCGAAGGCATTGAAATCAGGGGCTTCGGGAGCTTCACGGTGCGCCCGTACAAACCCTACGACGGCCGCAACCCGCGCACCGGCCAGCCGGTTCCCGTTCCGGCGAAGCGCTTGCCGTTCTTCAAGGTCGGCAAAGAACTCAAAGAGCTCGTGAACGCGAGCCGACACACCGCGATCAGCGGCGGCGACGACAGCGACGACGACGACGATTGAGCGCGCTTCCCGAGTAGCTTTCCCGGCGAGGACGCGGCAAGGAGAGCGAGAAATCACTCTCCTTCCGGAGGCTTTCGTATGGCCAGCGCCGAAGAACAGTTCACTGAGCTGACCCGTGGGGTCGTGGATCTCGTCCAGCGAGACGAGCTGCTCGATCGCCTGCGCGAAGGACGACCGCTGAAGATCAAGACGGGGTTCGATCCGACCCGTCCCGATCTGCACCTCGGGCACACCGTCTTGCTCCAGAAGATGCGTCAGTTCCAGGACTTTGGTCACGAGGTGACGTTCTTGATCGGCGACTTCACCGCGATGGTCGGTGATCCCACGGGGCAGAACGAGATGCGCCCGCAGCTGACCCGCGACGAGGTCCTCGCCTCGGCGAAAACCTATCAAGAACAGGCCTTTAGAGTGCTGGACCCGGACAAGACGGTGGTTCGGTACAACAGCGAGTGGCTCGCCGGTCTTTCGCTCGACAAACTGGTCGAGCTCGCTGCCAAGCGCACGGTCGCCAGAACCCTCGAGCGACGGGACTTCCGTGAGCGCCTCGACCAGCACAGGGACATCTACCTGCACGAGCTGCTGTACCCGCTGCTGCAGGGCTACGACTCGGTGGCGCTAGAATCCGACGTCGAGCTGGGAGGAACCGATCAGCTCTTCAACCTGATGGTCGGCCGCGATCTGATGCAGCGCTACGGCAAGAAGCCACAGCTGGTGCTGACCACGCCGATCCTCGAAGGCATCGACGCACGCATCGAAGATGGCCGGGTGGTCGGCAAGAAGATGAGCAAGTCCGCGGACAACTACGTGGGCCTCACCGAGGCGCCGGTCACGATGTTCCGCAAGTGCATGCAGATTGGCGACCAGGTGATCTGGCGCTTCTTCGAGCTCTTGTCGGCCCGCACGTCGCTGGAAATCGCGGCTCTGCGCGAGGGCGGCGATCCGATCGCGGCCAAGGCGGCCTTCGCTACCGAGGTCGTCTCGCGCTTCCACAGCGCGGAAGCGGCGACGAGCGCGGAAGCGACCTTCCGAGCGACCTACCTGGGCGACGGCGTGCCGGACGAAGTGCCGGAGACCGAGCTCCCGTCGCAGGGCGGCAAGCTGCTGCTCGCCAAGGCGCTGGCCCAGGCGGGGCTGGCCAGCTCCAACGGCGAGGGCCGACGCTTGATTCAAGGCGGCGGCGTGGAGGTCGACGGCAGCGTCGTGAAGGACGGGCTGCACGCCCTGGACGCGGGTGGCAGCTACCTGGTCCGGGTCGGCTCCAAGAACCGCCGCTTCTGTCGGATCCGGGTCGCCCCGTGAAGGCGCTCGGCGCGCTGTGCCTGGCTGCGGTCCTCACCCTCGGCTGCGGCGGCGGCGCGACGCCCCCACCGCCCAAGAGCGCAACCTCCGAAGCACCACCGCTGCACGACGGGCCCCTCAGCGACTACGTGCCATCGGCCGGGCTGCGCTGGATGGTCTTGGGACGCCCCAAAGAGATCGCGTCGGACCCCGCGCTGGCCCGGGCCATCGATCTGCTCCTGCCAAAAGAACGCCTCGACGCGTTCTCGAAGTCGAGCGGCGTCGATCTGCGCACGCTCGACGCCGGGCTCGTCGCCGGTTTCGATCACGCGACGCTTTACGTCGCTGACTCGCGCTCGCGCTCGACGCTCGCCGAGGAGCGCTTCGCCGAGCGACTGCTGGCTGGAGTTCGCGTTGCCCGCCCTCACCCGCGCATCCATCGGCTGTCGGGCGTCGTGGGTCAGACCCCGGAGACCATGGTGCGCGTCGATGAACGGCTGGTCGCGGTCTCCGTCGGCTCGGCGCTGCCCGCTCGAGTCGTCGAGCTCTATGCGCGCAAGAAGCTCACCAAGTCTCCGTCTGCGCTTCGAGGCTCGGCCCTGTCGTCGCTTCCGATCAAAGACCTCGAGTCGGCGCCCGTGCGTTTCTATGCTCCGGGGCCTTTCAGCGGGGAGTGGACCCGGGGTGCCCGCGGCCTGCTCGTGGCAGCCACAGCGGTCGCCATCGCCGTGCGCCCGGCCGCCGACGGTCGCCTCTCTGCGGTGGTGGTCATCTCGGGCAGCTTTGGCTCAGCCGAAGTCGATCCCACGACGCAGGTGGGGCTAGCCTGGGAGGATCTGAGCCGGAGCGGTCTCGGGAAGCTCCTGGGGCTCGACCAGGCTGCGCCTCCCACGGTGGTTGCGACCCCAGACTCCGTGCGCCTGAGCGTCGAGGTGGACGCTTTGCCCCTGGCGCAGGGCTTGCGAGCCGCGGTGATGGCCGAAGTCTGGGAAATCCTGGACTTGAAGCCTCCGACTGAGAAGAGCACCGACTTGCCTTGATCCCGCTGGCTTTGCCGACCCATTTCTCGGCCGAGGGCGCGTCGTGATTGACCCGGGCAGTCTGCTCGTAGTAAGCGCCACCGACTTGTCGTTCAGGGGGACCCCGACGAGCCGAGCAGGAGTGGACATGCAGTCGCAGGTTAATGGTTCGATCGCGCCCAGTTTCAAAGTTGGTGACCGGGCCGTGCATCCTTCGCACGGGGTTGGTGAAGTTGTTCAGCTCGAGGAAAAAGACTTCGGAGGACATCGCACGACTTGCTACGTCCTGAAGATCGTCGATTCGGATCTGAAGGTGATGGTGCCCACCGAGGCTGCGTCCCGCGTGGGACTTCGTGCGGTCATGAAGAAGAAGGAAGCCGAAAAGATCCTGGACATCTTGCGTGCGCCGGAAGTCGCAGTGGACGTCCAGCCTTGGAACCGACGCTTCCGTGCGTATACCGAGATGCTGAAGAGCGGGCTGCCCGCCGAGATCGCCAAGGTGCTGCGCGACATGTACCGGCTCAAGTTCGACAAAGATCTCTCCTTCGGCGAGCGACGCTTGCTCGATCAGGCCCGATCGCTGTTGATCCAGGAGCTCGCGCTGGCGAAGAAGGTGACCGCCGCCAGCATCGAAGGTGAGATCCAAGAGATCTTTTCTGCTTGAAGATCTACACGAAGACCGGCGACTCCGGCTCGACCGGGCTCTTCGGCGGCGCGCGCGTCGACAAAGACGATGCCCGGGTGAATACCTACGGCACCGTCGACGAGACGAACGCGGCCATCGGCGCGGCGCGAGCAGCCGGTCTGGTGCCGGCCATCGACGAAGTGCTCAGGGAAGTGCAGAGCGATCTGTTCACCCTGGGCGCTGAGCTGGCCTGCGTGCCAGGCCACGAGTCGCGCTTGAAGATGGCGCTGGTCGACGGCGCCGACATCGGGCGCCTCGAACGCGCCATCGACAGCGCCGAAGAAGGCATGACGCCCCTCGCGAGCTTCGTGCTGCCGGGCGGCACGACGGGCGCCGCGCAGCTGCACGCCGCGCGGACCACCTGCCGGCGCGCCGAGCGCGCGGTGGTCGCGCTGCGGCGCGCGTCTCCGGTGCGCGACGAGCTCATCGTCTACCTCAACCGGCTGAGTGATCTGCTCTTCGTCCTGGCGCGACGGGCCAATCACGAGGCAGGTGTGCCCGACGTGCCGTGGGTGAAACGCGGCGCTTAGGCTAGCGCACGCCAGCCGCGAAGCGCTCCGCTGCTTCCCACACGCGCAGCACGTTGCCCGAACAGATCTTCTCGATCTCGGCCTCGCTGTAGCCGCGCTCGAGCAGTACCCTGATCAGGTTCGGATACTGCGACGCGTCCTTGAGCCCGGTGGGCAGCGAGTCCCCCACACCGTCAAAGTCGCTGCCCAGACCGACATGATCCACCCCCGCGAGCTTCTTCACGTGATCGACGTGATCGGCGACCTGCTCCACGGTGGCAAAGCTGGCTGGGTTGTCCTTCTCGAACTGCTCGAGCAAAGGTTTGGCGCTGGGGTCGCTCGACTCGAGCTTGTGCTTTTTCAAGAATGCGGCGCGCCGCCTCCACCGCTGGCTCTCGGACTTCTGGATCTTCGGATCGATGAAGCCCGACCCGAAGTTGATCTGGATGACTCCGCCCTGCTTGGCCAGCGATTGGATCATCTCGTCACTCATGTTGCGCGCCCAGCCCGGCGTGAAGTGGCGGCACGACGAGTGGGAAGCGATGACGGGGACCTTGCTGGCGCCGATCACGTCCCAGAACGCATCATCCGAGAGGTGTGAAACGTCGACCAGGATCCCAAGACGGTTCATCTCGGCCACGACCTTCTCACCGAAGGGGCTGAGCCCCTTGTGCGTGTGGCGGTCGTCATAGGACGAATCGGAGATGTGGTTGTCCTTGGAGTGAGCCAGCGTGATGTAGCGCACACCGCGTCCGTGAAAGTGCTTCAGGTTTTCGAGCTTCTTCTCGATCGGCGACCCGTTCTCCATGCCGAGCAGGAGCGAGAGCTTGCCTCGAGCAAAGTTCTCCCGAACTTCCGCGGGCGAGCGCGCGACGCGCGAGGCGTCGCCAGACTTCTTCGCGATGTCTTCCACCAGGTCGATCAGCTGATCGGCGAGCTTCTTGGCTCCGCCGCGCTCGAGCTTGGCGGGCACGTAGATGCTCATGAAGGGCGCATCGAGCCCTCCGGCCTTGGCGCGGGGGAAGTCGAAGTCACCCTTTGCCGTCCGCTGGGTGACGTCTTCGGTGATCTTCCCGGCCTTGTCTCGGGATCCCCAGAGCCGGTAGGGCACGTCGATGTGACCGTCGAGGATGATGAAGCGCCGCGCGAGCTGCTTCGACTTGGCTTCGAGGTCAATCGGCGCCGTCGGCGTCGGGATGGACGCCGAGGGTTGGGCGGAGGGCGGCTGTGCGGGGCGCACGCTCAATGCCGGGCTCGGGACCGAGGGCTGGGGTTCGCCGGTGCGCGGCGCGCTCTGCGCGCAGCCTACGCTGAGCAATGCCACCAAAATGCGTGAGCGTGCAGCCACCTGCCGAGCCTATTCCTATGCTTTCACCAAGGTCCAGACCCCGACGGCGATGAAGCCCAGCCCGGCGACCCAGTGCAGCGCCTTTTCGGACACGTAACGCGAGAGGATCGCGCCGCCCGCGACTCCCAGCGCGGTGGTGAGCACGAGCGCCGCGGACGCGGCGAAAAACACCGTCCACTTCGAGATTTTGCCGTCCGAGGCATAGAGCAGGGTGGCCAATTGGGTCTTGTCGCCGAGCTCGGCAAGAAACACCGTGAGGAACACGGTGGCAAAGAGCTTGGGTTCCATCCGGGTCCCACTAGCAGGCCGGACACCCCTTGGGCAGTGGACCTCCGGTGATTAGGATGCTCTGACGATGCTCGACCGCGGCTCTTTCACCGTCGCCCGCCTGCGAGGGATCCCGATCCGCCTGCACTGGACCGTGCCCATCGGTGCCCTGGTGTTCGGCGGCTTCCGCTTCGCTCCGGGGTTTTGGGCGGGATTCCTGCTGCTGGTCCTGATCCACGAGCTGGGTCACGCGGTATTGGTCCGGGCCTTCCGACTGCGCGTCGAGGGCATCGACATCACGGGGTTCGGGGGCCTGTGTCACTGGTCCGGGCGCGCCACCGCCACCGAGCGCGGCTTCATCGCCTGGGGAGGCGTGGTCGCTCAAGCGCTGCTGCTCGCCGGGACCTTCGCAGGGCTCGCGCTCCTGGGAAACCCTCGCACACCCTTCGTTGCGGAGCTCGTGAGCGTGTTCACCTTCACGAACCTCTGGCTCATTGCGTTGAACCTCTTGCCGGTTCCGCCCCTCGACGGCCACGAAGCGTGGAAGTTGATCGGCCACCTGGCCCGCAGCGGGCGCCGAAAGCGAGGTCCATCGGGCTCCGAACGCGTGGATGCGGTGGCCTGGCGCCCGCCGCCCACCTGGTCCGGCTGGCGCGCCGCGGGAAAGAAGCCCCCGTCGAATCCGCCGCCCGCGCGGCCCGCCACGCCGTCGAAGAACAAAGCCAGCCCCGAGGCCATGCAGGAACTCGCGCGCATGCTCGAGAAGGTCGGCGACGAGGCGAAGAAGGCGCGCCGGAACTAGCTCGATGCCGCCGGCGCGCGCCTGCAGGAGCGCTCAACGAGCCGGCACACGCGTCGCCGGCGCGGCCGCCGCCAGCGGGCCCAGCTGCGGGTCAGGCACCGCTGCGCACGCGACCAGCGTCAGCGGAATGACACCCGCGAAGCAGTGCGAGTCCAGATCCGAGGCGAGGTCCACGGGCGGGCCCTGGCGCACCTTGGCCGATGCCTCTTCGATGGCAAACGCCACCACTCTCGTGGCCTTCAGTTCCGCTTCGCTCGGTGGTCGCACCTCGCGCGATCGACCGGGCACTGCGCGATCGACCAAGGCCTCGAGCGCAAGGAGTTTCTCCTCCTGCGACGTGACCTCGCGTCCGCTCGCCAGGATCACCACCGACCGGTAGTTCATCGAGTGGTGCATGGCGGATCGGCCCAGCACCAGGCCATCGAGCAGGGTGATGCTGATGCAGGCCGGCGCGCCCTGGGTGGTGGCCTCGAGCAGTCGGCTCCGACGGGCGCCATGCACGTACAGCCGGTCCCCGACGCGCACGTGGCTGGTCGGGAGCACGAAAGGGTGGCCATCGTGAACAAAAGCCACGTGGCAGATCAGGGCTTCGTCGACGATCGAGTCGATCAGCTCACGGTCGAAGGAGCCGCGTTCCTTGCGGCGACGGAGGGTGGTGCGGGAGGTGGGCTCGAGCAGGCGCATGGTTCGGACCTCGCAATTGACCTGCCATCCGTGCCCGCCTACTGGATCCTCTGGCAGGTCCAGTTTGGATATTTATGACAGACCAGCACGGGAGTGGCGCCTCGCGCTCCCCCTCGACGACGGCGACGACAGCCCGCTGTTCGCAAGAATCGCCCGGGCCGTCTCCGACGACATCCGGCGGAGCCGCCTCCGACGCGGCGAGCGTCTGCCCGGTTCGCGCACGCTCGCCGAGCAGCTGGGCGTGCATCGCAACACGGTGATCGCAGCCTACGCCGAACTGACCGCCGAAGGCTGGCTCGTGACCCGGCCAGCCAGCGGCGCCTTCGTCTCGACGGATTTGCCCGAGGTGGCGCCACGCCGCTTCGCGCGGCGCACCGCGCTGGCACTGCGCCCGGGCTTCGAGCTGCGATCGCCGTCAGCGCCAGGCGCATCGGTGCTCGCTCCAGGCACACTGTCGATGTCGGGGGGGATCCCAGACGTGCGTCTCGCGCCGAGCACCGAGCTCGCCCGCGCCATTCGTCGCGCGCTCCGACGAGAAAAGACCCGCGTGCTCGGCTACGGGCACGAGCGAGGCCACCCACGCCTGCGCGCCGCCCTCGCCGAAATGCTCTCGACCACCCGCGGGTTGGCCGTCGGCGCGGACGACGTGCTCGTGACCCGGGGCAGCCAAATGGCGCTTTACCTGATCGCCCGCGCGCTCTTTGAACCCGGCGACGTCGTTGGGATCGAAGCGCTGGGATACCGTCCGGCTTGGGATGCGTTCGCCTCGCGCGGTGTCGAGCTGGTTGCCTTGCCTACCGACACGGCGGGGTTGGACGTCGAGGCGGTCGCGCGCCTGTGCGAGCGCAAGGCGCCGCGCGCGATCTACCTCACTCCTCACCATCAGTATCCAACTCTGGCGACGCTCAGCGCTCCTCGTCGCCTCGCGTTACTCGAGCTGGCCCGTCGGCACCGTTTCGCCCTGATCGAGGACGACTACGACTATGAGTTTCACTACGAAGGGCGACCCGTGCTGCCTCTCGCCAGCGCCGACGCAGGTGGCGTCGTGATCTACGTCGGCACGCTCTCCAAGATCTTTGCGCCCGGCTTGCGCGCAGGCTGGGTGGTCGCGCCGCGACCGGTGATCGACGCGCTCGCGCGTCTGCGCGTGCAGGTGGACCAACAGGGGGACTTGCCCGTCGAAGCGGCGCTGGCCGAGTTGCTGGAGGACGGCGTCCTGCAGCGACACGCGCGGAAGGCGCGACGCATCTACCAAGCACGGCGGGACTTCTTGGTGGAGGCGCTCACGCGCCAGCTGCCTGAGGTGCTCTCGTTCCGAGTGCCGACCGGGGGCCTGGCACTCTGGACCCGCGCTCGAGGTGTGAACGTGGACGCCTGGTGCGCGCGGGCGGCCAGTCACGGCCTGGCCATTCACAGCGCGCGACGCTTCGCCTTCGACGGGAAGCCGCGGCCCTTTCTGCGCCTTGGGTACGCGAGCCTGTCGGAGCCCGAGCTCCGCGAGGCCCTGCGCCGACTGCTGCTTGCTCGAATCCCGCGGGTTCGCTAGTTTCCCGCGATGAGCGCCGGCGCCCCGGATGACGCGGACGATTTGGTCTCGCGCAGCGACAAGAAGCGTGCGCGTGTCGTACGAGAAGACGCGCTCACTCGCTTGGCGAAAGAGCTGGTCGCAGTGAGCCGCGCCACCCTCTCGCGCCTCGGACTCGACGAGCGGCTCGTCGACGCGATCCAGACTGCTCGCGCCATCAAGAGCGCGCGGGCCCACGACCGTCAGGTACGCGTCGTGCGCGGCTTGCTCCGCGGCGGAGAGTGGGGAGCAATTGCCACCCGCCTCGATGCGCTGCTGGCGCGCGGAGAGGCCCCACCCGAAGGTGCGGAGCCGAGCGCCGAGGAGGGAGCGGCGCGGCAGTGGGCCGTGCGGCTGGTCGGCGAAGGACCTCGCGCCCTCGACGCGCTCTTGGCTGCACACCCTGCCGCCGATCGGCGCCACTTGAGTGATCTCGTCCGCGCTGCGGCCCGTGGTTCGGCGGAGAGCAAGAAGCGCGGCGAAGCCAAGCTCGCGCAGGTCGTCCGCTTGCTCTTGCGCGCGGGATGACACGACGCCATGCCCTCGCTTCGAGCTAGACTCGACCAGCCCATGCGCCCGCCGAACGAGGTATCCTTCGACGACTTCACGAAGTACTTCCCCTTCGCGCCCGCCGCCCTGTGCGTGAAAGAGTGCGCGCGTCTGACCGAGATCCGCCGCTACGACTGCCCCGGGCCCATCCTCGACGTCGGCTGCGGCGACGGGCTCTTCGCCAGAATAGCCTTCAAGGACGCAGAGATCTGGGGCATCGACGTCGACGCAAAAGAAGGCGGATGGGCCCTCGCGAGCCGCGCCTACACGCAGATCATCCTGGGCGACATCGCTCGCGCCAAGCTGCCCCAGGAGTTCTTCGCGACCTGCATCGCGAACTGTTCTTTGGAGCACGTTCCCGATCTCGACGCAGCTCTCGCCACCATCCGCGGAAGCCTGGAACCGGGCGGCCGCGCGTATCTGTTCGTGCCGAACCGAGACTGGGCGAGCTGGTTCGCCAGCGTGCGCTTGCTCCGGGCGCTGGGGCTCGAAGGAGCGGGTCGGGCGCTGCAGGACTCGGTGGACCGCGTGTTCAAGCACCGCCACTTGTACGACGAGGCCGAGTGGCGGCGTCGCGTCGAGAAGGCCGGCCTGGTGGTCGAGCGAGTGGACCCCGTGCTGAGCACTGCGACGACCGTGACCTTCGAGCTCTTGCTGTTGCCCTCGCTCTTGGGTCTGGTGAACAAGAAGATGACCACGCGCTGGACGAACTTTCCGCGGCTTCGGAGGTGGGCAGCACGGCCGGCCTACGAGTTGGTGCGCGCTGCTCTGGAAGCGGAAGGGGAGTCGGCACCCACCGCGGAGTTGTTGGTGGTCTGCTCGCGACCGGAGTGACTGCGTGACGGAGGCGGTCGACTATTTCTCGAATCACCGGCTCAAGCTGCGATTCCCTTGGCGCCTCTACCATGGGCCCATCGTCCGAGCGCTCGATCACTTCGTCCGGCGAGTGCCTGGGCCGCGCATCCTCAATCTCGGCTCGGGTCCCTTCTTCGACCTCGAGTCGATCGATGCTGTCGGCAAGGAATTCACGCTCGCGGACATCGACCCAAGGGCGATGAGCTTGGCCAACGCGCTTCACGGCGAGCGTATCGCGCGCGCGGAGGTGATCGTTGCCGGCGATCCGCTGCCCTACCCCGACGCGCACTTCGATGGCTTGGTCTCCATGGATGTGATCGAGCATGTACCCGACCCTGCGGCTTGGTTGGCGGAAGCGTTCCGTGTGGTTCGACCCGGCGGTCGCGTCTTCCTCACGACGCCCAACTACGCATCGCGCTCGTTGATCCTGCTCGAGCGCACGGTGCTCGAGGTCATCGCCCGCGCGCAAGGCTTCAGTCGCAAGGCGCTCCACCCCTCCAAGCTCGATTCGGCGAGCTTGCGCCGCTTATTCGAAGGGGTGAGTGCGGAGCGCACGACCCTCGAAGCCATCGCCTTCGGCTGGGTGCTCGTCGCCACGGCGGAGCGCAGCTGACGGATCCGAATTGACGTTCGCCCCCGCGCCTGCTTCGCTTCGATCCATGGTCCGGCCGTGTCTGGCGCTCACGCTGCTCTCGCTGCTTGCCGCGTGCTCCGGCGAAGAGTTCTCGTCCTCGGGGACCGGCGGAGCCGCGGGCAGCAGCGGCGGTGGAAGTGGCGGTGGAAGTGGCGGAGTCGGCGGAAAGGGCGGCGCCGACGGGGGCCTGGGCGCGGTCACTTGCGAGACACTCCGGGCAGCGGGCTCGACCCAGAGTGGGGTGCAGACGCTGAGGACCGCGGGAGGCAAGCAATTCCTGGCTCATTGCGAAATGAGCCTCGCCGGCGGCGGCTGGACGCTCGTCGCGCGATCGGTCGAGGCGGCTCCGGACGACGCCACCTTCGGCTGGCGCTTCGGCACCGGGGCACCGGACAACCCGAGCCTGCCCTACTCCCTCAACCTGAGCGCCAACGGCTTCGTGTTCACCGAGATCCTGTTGGCTCAGCGCGATAGCGGTTACGGGATCGTCAAGGGCTTCGTCGCCAAGGTGCCACTGGCGTTCTTGAAGACATATGCCCAGCTCCCGTATCTGCTCACGCCGGCGGTGAAGGTGGTGGTGGGCGACTGCCCGCTGACCGGCACGGTTTCCATGATGGCGCACGTCGGCTACACGGATCGGAACAATGCCTATTACGTGCGGGACACCACGGAGCTCGAGGCCTTCGGCCTGCTCTCGGACGGCTGGAAGATGGGGGAGGACACCGACTGCAACTACAACGCCGACATGAACGGGAAACAGGGCATGATCTTCGTGCGCTGAATTGGCGCGCGCGTCACGCCGGCGGCTTGCACTTCACGCCGACCACGGTTCCCTCGTTGTTGCCCTCTTTGCACTCGGTCTTCGCGCCGTCGTCGTCAGCGATGACCTTGATGTCCGTCGGCGTGCTGGTCGGCGGCGTGGCCCAGAGGCAGGTCACTGTCTCGCACTTGCCCGGAGCGAGCGCCTGGGTGGTGGGCGTTTCGCACACCTTGGTGGTGCCGTCGTAGAAGCCAACCTTGACGCCGGAGCCGATGGGCGCGGTGCCGCGGTTACAGACGGGCGCGTTGAGCAGCGCGCCGCCCGAGCCACAGCTGAACCCGGCAATTCCCGCCGTCATGTCTGGGATGTCCTGGCCGCTGGCGTCACCGGGCACGTTCTGGCGGAAGTTGTTCAGCTTGGGATCGGTCCAGTTCTTCTGCCAAGCGCTGGTCTTCGGCACGGTGCCGTCTTCGTTGATGTGCGTCACGTGGTAGGCGTGCTGATTCCAGATCGTGCGGGAGCGCACCCAGCGGTCGGTGGCGTCTTGGTAGACGCGGATGCCCGACACACCCTTCGGGTGGTTCGCGCGACAGGTATTGCCGCTGCCCGGCAGACCCGCCGGCGGAGCCGCGCACTTTACGCCTTGATCGAGGCAGGCGGCGTCGGTGCCCGCGGCGCAGCACTGCGCCGTCGAGGTGCACCGGCAGTATCCGTTGTCGCAGACGTTGCTGACGCAGTCCTTGTTGACGAGCAGCCCGCCCCAGCAAACTGCGGATCGACGCCGTCCGCGTTCAGCATCGAGCAGGCAATTCCGTTCACGCCGTCGGAGCAGGCGAGATTGGAGGGCGTGACCAGATCGGCGCGGAAGTTGCCGTCGGTGTCCGCTACGACCGGGTTCTCGTACCAGGTGCACGACGAACGGTACTGGCTGAAGAGAGCGCGACCATTGGTGCCGTCGTAGACGCGCACGAAGCACTCGTCGGCGTACACGACCTCGGCTTTGCCGTCGTCTTCGAAGTCGAACACGCTCGATCCGGTGATGTTGCTCGAGATGTCCTGAGTGCGACGGGACCACAGGATGCCCGTCGTGCAGGGCCCAGCCGTTCCGGTCGCGTCGTCGCAGCCGTTCGTATTCTGACAGGTGCCGCTGGGACGCGGCGTCGTCGTGCAGTCGATGTCGAAGACGGTGAGGAACGCCTGCCCCGCGACGCCGAGCTCCGGCAGGCCGTCGCCGTCGTAGTCTGCGACGGTCGGCGGACCGCCGCCGCCACCGGGCACGCTCAGGGCCGGCATCGCGAGGGCGCCGTCGATGGCGTAGATCATCGCGTAGCCGCCGCGCACCACCGCGATCTCGGGGTTCGTCGCCGGCACGCTCGCGCCGTAGGCACCGAAGTCCGCCACGGCCACGAAGCCCGGCGCCGATGGCGTCGCACCGGGGAAGGTGGTCTCCTGCACCCACGCGCCGCCCTTCCACTCCCAGACGAACTGCCCGTTGGTAATTTCGACGCCGGGATCTTGATCGAGGTTGGCCAGCACGGGATCGAGACCCTGGCTGTAGCTGGCGTAGCCCGGCGGATTCCCGCTCTTCAACGCGCCGGTCGTGCCGTCGAGGACCGCACCTTGCCGGATGACCTCGGGCACGCCGTCGTCGTCGAGATCGTGGATGGCCGGCCCGGCCCACTGTCCGCCGCCCAGTCCGGTGGGCGACTGCCAGAGCTTGCCCCAGACTCCAGCCTTGCGCGTGAACGCGACCAGGGATCCATCAGCGGCGTTGGCGACGATCTCCGCCGTGCCATCGCCGTCCAGATCGCCGGCTGCGACCGACGATGAGGAGATGAGGAAGCCCGCGTGCCCGCTCTGACCACCGCCCAGATTGGCTTCGAGCTGGCAGTTGTCGCCACGCAGTACGCGCACGACGCCCTGGTTCTCGGTGTAGGAGCTGACCACGGTCGCCGTGAAGGGCGAGACGATGCTCGGCGGGCCTTGCCCGGCCTTGTTGAAGTTCACGACGACGGGCGTCGCCTGCACGTCCTTGTGGTTCGGAAAGGGATCACCCGCCGGAGCCGATGAGAACTCGCACTTGATGGCCGGAGCGAAGTTTCCGGGAGGCAAACCAACCTGGCAGGTGGGATCGAAGTCTTTTCCCGGCGGTTGCCCCCACGGAACGCACCCGGTCCCGGGCTCGCAATAAGTGTCGTTCTTGCAGTCATTGTCGTCGGTGCATGCGGTCTGCGTGACGCAGAACCCGTTGATGCAGATCTGCCCCTCGGGGCAGCCACCCGGACAGGTGACGCTGACCTCGCCGGGGTTACCATCCGGGAAGATGAGCCCCTCCTGACTGGCGTCACCTGCGCTGCCCCCGGTCCCTTGGCCGCCCGTCCCCGGGACGTTCGATGCCTCTTCGCCCTCGTCGCTACAGCTGCAAGCCTGCGCGAGGGCGATCGTCGCCACCGAAATCCCCAGCACCAACCTCGAGCGTCGCGACATGATGGCGGGAGCATACCACTGGACCCGGTGGCAGCATCACTCGGGGGTCGTCCGCCTGGGGCGCGAAGCTTCTTTCAAACCTGGCCCAGCGAACCGCCCACGGCCGGTCGAAAGGCAGGGGCAGCCGGCCGGCCTCCTCGGCGCCGAACTCAGATTCGGCATTTCCTCGCGTGACAGTTTTCCCGCAAGCGCCGTTCAATCCATGAAGTGAGCGGCGACGACTTGACCGAGCTGGCGGCCCGGGTCCTCGAGGGGGACACGAGCGCGTGGCACGCGCTGTGGCAGCGGGTGGAGCCCCGCATCTGGTCCGTGAGCGGCCGTTGGCAACTCACCGGTCCACTCTGCAAGAGCGCCGACGACCGGCGCGAGATCGTGCTGCGGGTCATGGCCAAGCTGCGCGAGGGCGGCTTCCGTCGCTTGCGGGCCTTCTTGCAGTCAACGGGCGGCAAGAGCGAGGCGGCGTTCGTGGCCTGGCTCACCACCGTCGCGACGCGCGTCGCCGTGGACCACCTCCGCTCGCATCCGGAGCACGTTGGTCGCTCCGAGCGAGCGCGTTGGGTGAGCTTGGTCCCCATCGACGACGTACCTCCGATCATGACGGAGCGCGACCTTGTCGGGCATGCGACGGCCCTGCGTGTGCTGGAGCGCGCGCGGGCCGAACTCAGCGCAGAGCAGCTCAGGCAGTGAACGCCAACACGTGGGCGTTCAGCGCAGCAGCGCCGCTCGCGCCGACACGAAGGGCTGCGTCGCGCGGGTCGCGTCGTCGAGCACGCTCCGCGGCCAGGCGCCGAAGGCCACCACGCCTACCAAGCAGAGCACCACGGACAGCATGAGCGCAGGCGGGGCCCGGAACGGGCGGTCGTGGTCAGGCGGCGTCATGTACATCGAGCGAGCCACCTGCATGTAGTAGAAGAGCCCGACCACGGCCAGCACGGCGCCCAAGATCACCAGCAGGTAGAGCCCGCTCTGCCAGGCGGCGATGAACACGTAGAGCTTGGCCCAGAAGCCCACCACGAAGGGAATGCCCGCCAACGAGAGCAGGAAGATCAGCATCGCAAAAGCGAGCATTGGCGAGCGCTTCCACATGCCTCGAAATGCTGCCAGCGAGCAGTCTCCACTCTCGCGCTCGACGGCCTCGACGACCTGGAATGCGCCGATATTGGTGACCAAGTAGGCGACGAAGTAAAACAGCAGCATGGTGGTGCCACCGGCACCAGAGATGAAGGCCATCAGCATGTAGCCGACGTGCCCGATGCCGGAGTACGCCAGCATGCGCTTCACGTTGGTCTGCACCACCGCGAGCAGGTTGCCGAGCACCATGCTGACCAGCGAGAGCGCCATCAGGATCGGCTGCCATTCGCTCCGCACCTGGGCAAAGCCGTGCATGAGCAGCGTGGCGAGGGCGGCAAAACCAGCGAGTTTGGGGGCCACTGACAGGAAGGCCACGAAGGGCGTGGGCGCGCCCTGGTAGGTGTCAGGCACCCACATGTGGAAGGGCACGACGCCGATCTTGAAGGCCATGCCCGCGAGCACCAGCATCACGCCCACGACGAAGAGGGGCGTCACCGGGGTCTGGGCGATGGCCTCGATGCGGGTCGCGCCAGTCATGCCGTAGACGAAGGACATGCCAAAGAGCGTGAGGGCCGCGCTCACGGCGCCGACCAGGTAGAGCTTGAGCGCCGCCTCGGGTCCGTCCTTGCCGACGCCCTTCGGATCTTCGGTCTTGGCGAAGGCAGCCAGCACGAAGAGCGGCAGCCCCATCAGCTCGAAGGCGACGATCAGCAGCACCAGATCTCGGGCGCCCGGCAGGAGCGTCATGCCGAGCACGCTGCACATCAAGAGCAGGTAGTACTCGCCCTGCCGGTGGGGTTGACGCTCCGCCACGTGATCCATGCTGCCGAGCGTGGTCAAGAGACCCGCCGCCAGGAACGCGCGTTTGAAGAAGAGCGACCAATGATCGCCGACATACGCGCCACCGAAGGCGCTGCCGTCGAGATCCATCTGGAACGACGCGATCAGCGCGCCGGCAAAAGTGGCGGCCGGGATCACGCCGATGGCGCGGTTCGGTTTTGGCCCCGAGAGCAGGTCGGCAACGAAGGTGAGCAAGATGCCGGCGCACAGCGCCAGATCGAGGCTCAGCGGCAGGAGATCGGCGAGGGAGACGTTCACCGCTCACCTCGCGGCTGCGTTGTTGCCGGTGCTCGAGCCAGGCGCGATGTGCCCTTGGCCTGCTGCAGGTACATCGGCGTCGCCTTGTCGATGTAGTCCAGGACGATCACCGGGTAGACGCCGAAGACCACGATGCAGGTCCCGAGCACGATGGGCGCGCCCCACTCGGTCTTGGAGGCGTCGGAGAGATCGTGGAACTTCTCGCTGGGTCCGGGACCCCAGAAGATCTGCCGCACGGCACGCAGCACGTAGACCGCCGTGATGAACGCGCCGACGATGCCCGGGATCGCCCACCACCAATGCGGGCTCTGCCAGGCGCCGAGGAAGACCAGGATCTCGGCGACGAAGCCGGCGGTGCCCGGCAGGCCGAGCGAGGACAGGCCGGCGAGCGTGAAGAACACCGCGACCGCCGGCATCGGTCTTGGCGAAGCCGCCCATGCTGGGCACGTGGCGTGAGTGCGCGCGCTCGTAGACCAGGCCGACCAGGGCGAAGAACAGGCCGGTCATGATGCCGTGGGCGAACATCTGGAAGACGGCGCCGTTCCAGCCGTTGGGCGTCAGCGTCGCCGCCCCGAGCATGACGATGCCCATGTGGCTGACCGACGAGTACGCGATGATGTACTTGAGATCCTTCTGGCTCATGGCGCAGAGCGCGCCGTAGACGATGTTGATGACGGCGACGCCGCCGACCCAGGGTGCCCAGACCTGAGCGCCCTCGGGCAGCATCACCATGCCGACTCGCATCACGCCGAAGGCGCCGAGCTTCATCAGCACGCCGGCGTGCAGCATGGACACCGCGGTCGGCGCCGAGGCGTGGCCGTCGGGCGACCAGGTGTGGAAGGGAAAGACGCCGGCCGAGCGAGCCGAAGCCGAGCCAGAGGAACGGGAACGCCCACAGCTGCAGATCCGCGGCTGTAAGGGTGGCTACCGAGCACGGCCATGTCGAAGGTGCGCGCGCCCGCCTCGACGTACATGGCGAAGATGGCGACCAGGATGAAGGCCGAGCCGACCAGCAGCATCAGCGTCAGCTTCATCGCCGCGTACTCGTTGGCCGCCGATGTCGAGTAGCTTCCACACGAAGCGGAAGGGCCCTGCCTCGGTCACCGCGTGGCTCGAACCCCAGATGCCGATCAGCAGGTACATCGGCAGGACGGCGATCTCGTAGAACAGGAAGAAGACGAACAGGTCCTGCGAGACGAAGACGCCGAAGACGCCGGTGACGAGCACCAGCAAGAAGATGAAGAACTCCTTGTCGCGCTCCTTCAGCGTCCAGCTCGCGAGCACCCCGGCGAAGATGATGATGCCGGTGAGCAGGAGCAGCGACACGCCCCAGCCGTCGACCGCCAGGTTGAGTTCGATGCCGAGGCTCGGCACCAGCGGATAACGCTCCGGCAGCTGCAGGCCACCCTGGCCCAGGTCGTACACGCGCGCGACCTGCACGCTGCCGGCCAGCGACACCGACGCGCCCAGGAGCGAAATCCAGCGCACCAGCCCGCGCTGTGCGCCAGGCACGACGAACAAGATCAGCGCGGCCACGAAGGGCGCGGCCACGATCAGGCTGAGCAGCGGCAGACCCATCATCGGAGGACGCCCCAGGTGGCGAGCACGACCGCGCCGGCGATGACCGCGTAGACGTAGTCAGCGGCGTTGCCGGTCTGGATCCTGCGCACACGCCGGCCAGCCATGATGGTGGCCCAGCCCAACAGGTTGATCAGACCGTCGATCACGTAGCGATCGAACCAGCCGATGGCCCCGGCGAGGCCGAGCGCGAGCTTGTGGAAACCGAACAGGTACGCGCGGTCCACTGCGCCCGAACGCGCGAGCCGCCCGACGGGCCCGAGGAACGCGAAGGTCGACTCGGGCACCGAGCGCCTGCCGTAGATCAAATAGGCCAGCAGGATGCCGCCCAAGCCGAGCACCGTCGCAATGCCGCCGACCGCGCCCAGGTGAAAGTGATACTTGGTGCCATAGAGAGCGGCGAATTGGTTGCCGAAGTAACCCGCCACCAGCGCCAGCACCGCGAGCAGCACCAGCGGGGCCTGCATGCTGAGCCCGCCTTCATGGGCGTGCTTCGCCTTCTTGCTGGGTTTGCCGAAGAAGGTCAGAAAGACGACGCGTCCCATGTAGAAGGCGGTCAAGAAGGCCGCGACCATCAGCATGCCGAGGGGACCGAATTGCTGCTTCTCGTACAAAGCCTCGAGGATCAGATCCTTGCTGAAGAAGCCCGCCAGGCCCGGCACGCCCGCCAGCGCCAGCGCGCCGACGACGAAGGTGGCGCCCGTCAGCTTCATCTGCTTCCAGAGCCCGCCCATGTCCGAAAGCTCGTTGGAGTGCACCGCGTGGATCACGCTGCCGGCCCCGAGGAAGAGCAGCGCCTTGAACGACGCGTGGGTGGTCAGGTGGAAGTAGCCGCCCATGAGCGAGCCCGCGCCCAGCGCGCTGACCATGTAGCCGAGCTGCGAGCAGGTCGAGTAGGCGAGCACCTTCTTGATGTCGGTCTGCACCACCGCGATGCACGGCGGCGAAGAGCGCCGTGAACGCGCCGAGCCAGGTCATGAGCTCGCGCACCGGCAGCGGACTCGAAGAGCGGATTTGCGCGCACGACCAGGTAGACACCGGCGGCGACCATGGTGGCGGCGTGCAGCAAGCGCCGACACCGGCGTCGGGCCTTCCATCGCGTCGGGCAGCCAGACGTGCAGCGGGAACTGTGCGCTCTTGCCCATGACGGCGACGAACAGGCAGAAGCCGATCCACATGTGCAGCGTCGGATCCGATGGCGCCGTCCAACTGAAGCTTCCCGTCGAAACGAAGAGCAACACGACGCCGGCGACGAAGCCGATGTCGGCGAGCTTGGTGATCCAGAAGGCCTTCACCGCCGCGCGCGCTGCGCTGGGCTTCTGCCAGTAGAAGCCGATGAGCAGGTAGCTGGTCAGCCCGACCAGCTCCCAGCCAATCGAAGAGCTGGAGCACGTTGGGTGCGAGCACCAGGGTGTTCATGCTGAAGATGAACAGCGAGTGGTAGCCAAAGTAGCGGCCGAAGGCCGGCGGCGGCTCGTCGGCCATGTAGCCGAGGGAGAAGACCTGCACGCAGGTGGCCACCAGCGTCACGACCAGCAACATGGGCACGCTGATGCCGTCGATGCGCACGCCGATCTCGGCGATGGTCTGGCCCGCGGAGGGCAACCAGCGCGTGGTCGTGACCAGCGCCTCCGCCGGCGCGCCCAGTTGGCGCAGCATGAGCGCGACGGCCGCGAGCAGCGACAGCGCGGCCGCCGCCACCGCCAAGTAGGCCGCTGGCTTGCCCTGCTTGCGCAGCGGCGCAGCCACGCCGATGATCAGCGCCGCGAGGGCGGGCCCGAAAAGCGCCACGAGCGCCCAAGTCACGGGGGTGAGACCAAGGATCATCTCATCACTCCCCGAGCGCCCGCGCGCCGTCCACCGCCACGTCCTTGCGCGAGCGGTAGAGCAAAATCACGAGCGCCAGCCCCACCACCACTTCGGCCACGGTGAGCGCGATGGAAAACAGGGCGAAGGTCTGGCCGACGTGGCTGCCGTGGTGGTGCGAGAAAGCCACGAAGTTGATGTTCACGGCGTTCATCATCAGCTCGACGCTGAGCAGGATGCCGATCACGTTGCGGCGCGACACCACGCCGTAGATGCCGACGCAAAACAGCGCCGCAGACAGCAATATGAGCGGCTGCATCGTCATCGGGCCGCCCTCTCGCCGCGAACTGGGACGCCCCGCGCTTGCTGCTTGCCGAAATCGACCTTTCGCGCCAGCACGATGGCGCCGATCATGGTGATCAGGAGCAAGATGCTGAGCAGCTCGAAGGCGAGCAGGTGCTCCCCGAGGAAGGACTTCCCGATCTCGTCGGCGGTAACGTAGCGACCCGGTCGGTTCGGCAAGTTGGGCGTCCGGGCGGTGGCCCACGCGATGACTCCGAAGAGGACGCCGGCGGCGAGGAGCGCTGGGAAACGCCGCCGTGCTGAGGTCTCGTTCTCGATGAATACTCGCTCGTGACGGCGGGTGAGCATCACCCCGAAGAGCATCAGCGTGATGACGCCGCCGGTGTAGAGCAGGACCTGAATGCCAGCCAGAAACGGCGCCTGCAGCAGCACGAAGAGCGCCGAGGTGGTCGCCAGCGTCACGGCAAGCCACAGCACCGCGTGCACCAGGTTCTTGCTCGTCACCACGAGCAGCGCTGCTAGCAGCAGGCAGGCCGCGACGATGCCAAATGCGATGGGGTCCATGACCGGAGCTTTCGGCCTGCGGAGCACGGCAGGGATGGGGCCGAAACGGGGGCGGAGGGTACTCTCCCAGGCGAGGGCGCGTCAGCCCTTATTTGTCGGGATTTTCGAAGAAGGACGCGAGCGCAACCCCAGAAAACCGAGAAAATGGCGGAACGGGCGCCAGCGGTCGCCAATCCGACGACGCGGCGCCACGGGTGGCGGTCTTGGCGATCCCTGGCGTCCAGGGCTCGAGCTCACCCGCGCGCTGCGCTGCGACGGCGACGAAGGCGAGCGCCAAGCAACGCCGCACCCGCGAGTGCGAGCGCGAGCGCGTGGACGCCGACCGCCGGGGCCGATGCGACCTGCGCGCCGCAACCGTACTGGGGCCCGCACAGGTCGCCCCCGCCCGGGAGGTTCGGGTCCCGACCGCTCGCCAGCTCCGCGATGTCGCCGACGCCATCGTCGTCACTGTCGATCTGATTGGCTCGCAGCGCTTCGATAGCGGGCGCCACCAGTGAGACGTCCTCGCCCTCGAGCCCGTCGTTGAGCATGGCGTCCGCAAAGGGCTTGGTGACCGTGCCAAAGCCGCCGTTGGTGGTCTCGTGGCACAGCGTGCAAGGAGGCGGACAAGGCGACCCCGCTGCCTCTTGCACGGCGGTCGGGTACTCCGGCGAGGCCACCGCGGACGCAGCCCAAAGCAGAAGCAATGCCGTGGTGCCGAGGCCTCGCGTTGATGGGGGCTTGGAGATCATGGCGGTCACAGGAAGACGTGCAGTTGGCTGAGCAGGGTGAAGGGGTCGTCCTGACGAACGATGGCGTCGACGCGTAGCTCGCAATGCGGCAGAAAGAACCAATCCGCGGTGAGCCAGCCGCCGAAGCGCGGCTCGCCGGCGCCGGGCCGCCGCGGTCGGTCGATGCCGAGCGAGTCGCCGGGCCGCCGCTGGTAGCCAAGGTCCGCCACTTCCCCCGTCGCGCTGAAGTGCAGACCTTGAACGGGCTCGTAGTCCGCCTGGATGAACCCCACGTAGCCCAGGTCGCGCCGGGACAGGTGCAGTGCGTCGGCCTCCACCAAGATGGCCAGGGGCGGCGCCGGCGCGAAGCGCGCAAAGGCTCCGTGCGCGCCCCGAGCGGTGCTGCCTTGCTCCAACGTGATCCGGTCGGCCTTCGAGAAAGCGAGCAAGCTGCTCGCGCCTGCCGCGACGGAGCGCGACGCCAGCGCCTCGAGGTACAAGCTGTAACCGCGCTCGCGATACCGGTCGGGGCTGACCTGGTAGTTGCCCGCGATGGCCATGAGTTCGCCGCGCAGGTGACTGCCGTTGAACGCGATAGCGGCGCCGTGGTGCTGATCGGACTCGCGGTCGGTGCGCGTCGCCTCCCGAACCCACATGATGTGCTCGCTCATGCGGATGCCGAAGGGCAGGTTCAGTCGCCCCGCTCGCAGGCGCAAATCACCAGGGCCTCCGAAGTCGACGCCCAGCCAGTGGGTCCGCGAAATCAAATTGAGCTCATCGCCTTGATTGGCGGTCACTTGCGCAGCGCGAGCGTGGGGCGAACCGGACTTTACTTTCGCGGCGCCCAGGCTGCCGCCGATCCGCACAGGACCGAAAGCGACTTGGCCGTAGACGTCCGCTTGCATCGGGAAGTAACGGAACTTGCTGCCGCTGAGCTGGCCCGCACTGCGCAGGCTGCCTCCAAAGAGCATCCAGTCGGGCTGCTCGAAGAGTCCCCACAAGAAGCCCGACGAAGCGCTCGGTTGTTCGCTGCCGCCCGCCGCGGTCGATGCGCTGGCACCGCCGTAGCGCATGCGCAAGAGCAGGTCGCTCTGTGCGCGTCCGTACCGGGTGAGCGTCTCGCCACCGGATGGATCGGTGTGACAGGTGGTGCAACCGCCGTAGCCGTGGCGGATCATCCAGGTGTAAGCGTGCGCAGGCCGCGTGGCCACGAACAGCGCGCTGAACGTCAGCGCTGCGAGCAACACGCGGAGCGGGGAGCCCATGAACTCGGAGGTCTTTGCAGAGGCGCAGGGGCTCGTCAAACCAGTCCGCCGGAAAATCGATGGCGGACGACTCCACGATGGGCGAAATAGGCGGAGGCGAAATGCAACGAGTTGTACCCACCCTGTTTGCGGTCGGGCTCATCGCCTGCGAATCCAGCGCTCCCGCTCGCCCTCCGCCGCGCTACCCGCCACCCTTCGAGCCCGGGCCGGCGCAAGGGGCACCGCCCTCCGTCGCGCACCTGCCGGAGCGAAGCCGCGAGGACATCTCTGCGGCAGTCACCGCGAACACCGCGCGCTTTTCCGACTGCTACCGGCGCAGTGAGTCGTTCGTGCTGGGCAAGAGCGGGACGGCCACGATTTTCTTCGACATCGCGCAGCAGGGTCAGGTGGTCCGAGCCACCGACGTCCCGCCGCCGGGCATCACCCTGCCAGGCGTTCCCCTCGCCGATCGCGCCCTGCACGCGTGTCTGACCCAGGGCATCGTCGCGATCTCGTTCAACGCGGCCCGGGACGCCACGGCGGCGAGCTGGACCTTCCAGTTCAGCCCCTGACGCTCGCGAAATAATCGCCCCCGCCTCCACGAACAGCTCCTCGACGGCGCCGATCGACCCCGGCACCTCGAAAGGACGCGTTCGAAACCATGGAAGCACTGCCCTCCCCGACCACCAGCCAGCTCGACGGCACCGACCTCGTGGCCATCGTGCTGAGCGTGCTCGCCCCCGGGCTCGGCCACGTGATCCTCGGTCAAGTCGCCAAGGGCCTGGTGATCATGGCGTTGGTGATCGCTTCCTGCGGGGTCGGCTACATCGTGTCGGCCATCGTCGCGCTCGATGCCTTCTCGGTGGCCAAAGCACGCCGACGTCGAACGATCGGGCTCTGGGAGACCTTCCCCGAGTGACTCACGCCGGCGCGACCGCGGGGCGGCGGAGTCGTCGAATGACCAGGTAGGCGATCACGGCGACCATCAGCGCCGCCAAGATCGGCAGGACCACCGCCAGCACGAAGAGCGCGATGGCCAGGCCGTCTTCGACGAAGCTGACGATGGGATTGGCGATGCCAGCGGTGGTGGCCGACGACGCCGCGCGGAACGCCGACTTCGCGACGTGGGGGCCCAGAGCGACGGGCGCTCCCACGCAGATCCCGATCACGACCGCGATCAAGGGATCGTTCACCTGGTAGAGCGCGGAGGCGGCCAAGAGCGCGCCGGCGGCGGGACGCACCACCGTGGAGACGAGATCGAGCACGTGGTCGACGGCGGGGATCTTGTCCGCGACAATCTCGACCACGGTCGCTACGGCAAACAGGACCAGCGCCGGCGTCGACGACAGAAACCCGAAGCTCTCGCCGAGGGACACCACGTCGAAGCGCGCGAGCGCTCCGGCGAGCAGTAGCGGTAGCCAGGCGCGCAGCCCCGCCGTCGCCGCCAAGCCGACGCCGAGCGCGATCGCGGTGACCCAAGCCCAAAGCTCACCCAGCTCCATCAGCGGAGAAGCTGTGGCCGCCCCGGCGACACATCAAGGGGCAGCGCGAGAATGCCGCTTTCGCGGGCTCTTTCCCGAGCAAGCTCGCTAGCCGAGCGCGACGCTGGAGGGTACCCTCGCGCCGATGTCGAGAGGTGTGGGCAAGGCGCTCGTGCTGTGGGGGCTGGTGGCGGTCGCGGTCGCGGGCTGCAAACGTGAAACACCCCAGCCCGGCGCAACCGCCGAAGCCGGCGCCAAGACCATCCGCATCGCGGTCATCCCGAAGGGCACGACCCACGAATTCTGGAAGAGCGTGCACGCCGGCGCGGTGAAGGCGTCCCGGGAGCTCGGCGTCGAGATCGTCTGGAAAGGCCCGCTCAAGGAGGACGACCTCAAGCAGCAGATCGATCTCGTGCAGAGCTTCACGGCTCAAGGCGTGTCCGGCATCGTGCTGGCGCCGCTCAACGACAAGGCGCTGGTCTCGAGCGTGAAGAGCGCCACGCAGGCCAAGATCCCGGTAGTGATCTTCGACTCCGATTTGGCCTCGGAGGACCACGTGAGCTTCGTCGCGACAGACAACCGCGCCGCCGGCAAGCTCGGCTGCGATCACCTGGCGAAGCAGGTGAACGGCAAGGGCGGCGCCATCGTGCTCCGCTACCAGGAAGGGTCGGCAAGCACGAACCATCGCGAAGAAGGCTGCCTCGACGCGCTGAGGGCAGCAGAGGTGAAGATCCTCTCCGACAACCAGTACGGCGGAGCCACCACCGAGACCGCGCACAGAGCCAGCGAGAGCCTCTTGCTCGCCCAAGGTGCGCCGGACGGCAAGGTCGCGGGTGTGTTCACTCCCAACGAGTCGACCACCTTCGGCATGCTGCGCGCCGTCGAGAAGGCGAACCTCGCGGGCAAGCTCGGCTTCGTGGGCTTCGACGCGTCCGAGAAGCTGGTGGCAGGAGTCGAGAGCGGCGCGATCTCGGGGTTGGTGCTGCAAGACCCCTTCAACATGGGCTATCTCGCGGTCAAGACCATGGTCCTGCACTTGAAGGGCGAGAAGGTCGAACGGCGCATCGACACCGGGAGCAAGCTCGTCACCAAGGTCAACATGAGCGAGCCCCAGATGAAGCAGTTGCTCAGGCCCGAGCTGGATCAGTGGTTGAAGTAGTCACGCCGCGGCTGGAGATCCGCGGCCTCGGCAAGGCTTTCGGCGGCACGCTTGCGCTCTCGGGGGTCGATCTCAGCATCGGCCCTGGCGAGGTCCACGCGCTGCTCGGAGAGAACGGCGCCGGCAAGAGCACCCTGACCAAGATCGTGTCAGGCGTGCTGCGGGCTGACGCAGGGACCCTCGCCCTCGACGGTCAGCCCTTCTCGCCACGCTCGCCCGCGGAGGCTCGCCGCGCGGGTGTCGCCATCGTGCACCAAGAGCCGGCGGTCTGCCCGCACCTCTCGGTCGCCGAGAACGTCATGCTCGGGCGCGAGCCCGCGCGTTTCGGCTGGGTCGACCGCCCGCGGTTGCGGGACGAAGCAAGACGCGCCCTCGAAGGGGTCGCACCGGAGCTCTCGCCCGATGCGGCCATGAGCGAACTCGGACCCGCGGACGTGCAGCTGGTGACCTTGGCCCGGGCGCTCGCCCATGCAAACTGCCGCCTGCTGATCCTCGACGAGCCCACCGCCAGCCTCGCGGCGCCGGAGGTCGAGCGCCTGTTCGCGGTGGTGCGACGGCTCGCCGAGAGCGGCGTCGCCGTCTTGTACATCTCGCATTTCTTGGAAGAGGTGCTGCGGATCGCCGATCGCTACAGCGTGCTCCGGGACGGAAGGCAGGTCGGCAGCGGCGAGATCGCTGCCGCCACCGCCAGCGCCCTGGTCGAGCTGATGGCCGGACACGCCATCGAAGAACGGCGACGGGCCGAGGCTCGTACCGGCGGGCAGGTCGTGCTGTCGGCGCGTGAACTCGCCGGCGCGCGGCTGCCGATCAGCGCGAGCTTCGAGCTGCGCCAGGGCGAGGTGCTGGGCATCGCGGGCCTCGTCGGCTCGGGTCGCAGCGAGCTCTTGCGGACGATCTTCGGGCTCGACCGCGTGAAGAGCGGCGAGCTGCGAGTACGCGCGCAGGTCGGACCCGCGTCGCCGACCCGCCGCCTCGCCGAAGGCGTGGGTTTTCTCAGTGAGGACCGCAAGCGGGAAGGACTCGCGGAGAACCTCTCACTCGCGGAGAATCTTACGCTCTCGAAGCTCCCGTGGCTGGTGCTGCCGGCTCGCCGCCGCGCCGCGGCGCGGCGCTTCATCGACCGACTCGGCATCCGCACCTCGGGCCCCGACCAACCGGTGCGTGACTTGTCGGGCGGCAATCAGCAGAAGGTCGCCCTCGCGCGCCTCCTGCACCACGACGTGGACGTCGCGCTGCTCGACGAGCCAACGCGAGGCATCGACGTGACGAGCCGAGCGGAGGTGTATGCGATCATCGACGATCTGGCGCGGAGCGGCAAAGCCGTGCTGGTCGTCTCGAGTCAATTCTCGGAGCTGCTGGCGGTGTGTGACCGCATCGCCGTCATGCGCCGCGGTAGGCTCGGCAGCGCGACTCCCGTCGCCGAGCTCGACGAACATCGGCTGGCCCTCGACGCCGCGGGGGCGCTTTGAGGCAGGTGCTCCGCGCGCCGTGGTTCGGTCCGCTGCTGGCCGTCGTCGCGGTCTACGCGCTCTTTGCACTGCTCGCGCCGGACACCTTTCCGCGATCGGCGAACGTGCTCACGATGGCGCGCCAGACCGTCGTGGTCGCCATCGCGGCGGTGGGCATGACGCTGGTGATGATCCAAGGCGGCATCGATCTGTCGGTGGGGTCCACCGTGGCGCTGACGACGGTCATCGTCGCGCAGGCGCTCGACGGCGGCGCGGGCCCTTGGAGCGCCGCGGCCAGCGGCGTCGCGCTGGGAGCCTGCGTCGGCGCCATCAACGGGCTCTTGGTCTCGGGCCTGGGGCTGGTGCCCTTCATCGTCACCCTCGGCACCATGAGCGCCTTGCGAGGCGCGGCCAAAGGGCTCGCAAACGAGCAGAAGGTGGACGCCGATCCGAAGGGGCTCGACGGCCTGATGTCGCTGCCCGGCGGCGCTCATGGCGGCTTGCTCTTGCCGACGGGCGTCTGGATCGCGCTCGGGTTGGCCATCGCCTTCGCGGCCTTCGTCGCGTTCACGCGCGCCGGGCGCCACGTGGTGGCGGTGGGCTCAAACGTGCAGACCGCGCGCCTCTGCGGCGTGCCCGTGGGCCGGGTCACGGTCATGGTCTACGTGCTGGCAGGCGCCCTGGCGGGCCTGGCGGGGGTGATGGAGTTCTCGACGCTGACGGTGGGCGATCCCACCGACTCCATCGGTCTCGAGCTGGAGGTGATCGCCGCGGTGGTGATCGGCGGTGGCTCCCTCGCAGGCGGGCGAGGGTCCATCGCCGGCGCGCTGCTCGGCGCGGTCTTGCTCACCGAGATCAAGACCGGCTCGACCCACGTCGGCCTTCCGAACTGGGTGCAAGAGATTCTTGACCGGCGCCATCATCTTGGTGGCGATGGGCCTCGACCGGCTCCGAGAAAAGAGGAAGGTCTGAGCGCCGCGAAGCTGCTTGCGACCCGGGCCCGCGCATTCTAGGTTCGTAGTAGTCGGCGGGCATTCTGCACGGCGCCACACCCAAGGCAACGATGACCACACCTCGCTCTGCACTCGGCCCGCTTGTCGTGATCTGCTGCACGCTCTTCGCCTGCAAGCTGCTGAAGCCCTCGCCCAAGAAGCTCTGCGAAAAGGCGATGAAGTTCGCGGGAGCCGAGGAGTCGGAGGGCAAGTCGCCCGAGTCGTCGGAGACGAAGATGGCCGGCTGCGTCGCCAGTCTCGAAAAGATGAAGAGCGACGAGCCCGAACGCTACGAATGCACCACGAAATGCGTCGGGGACGCGAAGGACTCGGCCTCTTTCGTCACTTGCGCGTCGGGCTGCAAGGGCGCCAGCGCGTCCGCGTCGAAGAGTGACGACGACGACGCGACCAAGACCTATCCCGTCGACTCGCTCTCGTCCTCGGACGTTCGCAGCAAGATTTCCTCCGCGTACATGCACTACGGCTACGACATCAGCGGCGAGCAATCGAACTCCGTCGGCTGGTCAGCCACCGTGAGCCTCGGGAAGAAGGGACCCTACGGTGAGGTACACATCTACAAGGTGCTGCTCCTCGACGTCTCGGGGCGCGACGATGGCTACAAGACCATCGAGAGCCTGAAGAAAGGCGGGGGCGCGACCGAGTCACGGGTCGGGAACAAGAAGGCGCTCTTGGTTCAGTGTTTGTACCAGCGCAGCAGCACGGAACCCGGTGTGCCGAAAGCATGCGGCGGCTACGACAGCAAGATCAGCTCGTTCACCGATGACATCGCACGGTACCAGTAGCGAGATCAGCCCCGGACTTCAGCGCATCAGCTGGCGATACGCCAGCTGATCGGCGTGCATACGCTGAAACACCGCGTGCTTCTGCTGGTGGAAGCTGGCGACGGCGCCCCCGGCCGGCTCGACCACGCGACCGGCCGTGTTCATCGCGGCCATGGCGTCGAGCACGCTCGAATGATCGCCGGATGCCGACGGCGCCGAGCATGGCCGAGCCGAGCAGCACCGCTTCGGGCTCCTTCGAAAGCACGATGCGGCAGCCCGTCACGTCGGCGTGCTCTCGAAGAAGATCGGGTTCTTGGTGTCGCCCCCGCAGGCCATCATGGTGTCGACTCGGTAGCCGTTTGCGTTCATGGTGTCGAGAATGTGCCTCGTGCCGTGGGCGATGGCTTGAATGGTCGCCAGGTAGAGCAGGGCCAGCGAGTCGACGCCGTCGCCGAGCTTGAGCCCGCTGATCATGCCCCGCAGCGAGGGGTCGGCCCGGGGCGAGCGATTGCCGTGATGGTCGGGCAAGACGTGCAGCTCGCGGGCGAGCGCCGCAGGGAAGGGCGCGCCTTGCGCCAACACCTCGAGGCGCTCGTTGAGCAGCGCGTACACGCTCGTGCCCCGCCGTCGGGCCTCCGCGGCGAGCTCGGGACCGCGCGCGTGGCTCTCGATCACGTGATCGATCAAGGCCCCCGTCGCGCTCTGGCCGCCCTCGGTGAGCCACAGCCCGGGGATCATCGCCGAGTAGTACGGTCCCCAGATCCCCGGCACGAACTTGGGCTCGCGACTCACCGCCATCTGGCAGCTCGAGGTGCCGCCGATCAAAGCGACGCGTTGCTCGAGCGTCTCGGCGTCCGGCGCCCGGCCGTCGAGGCGCGCGCCGAGCAGACCGAGCCCTCCTGCGTGCGCGTCGATGATCGACACGCCGACGGGCGTGCCCGCCGCGAGACCGAGCTCCGTAGCCGCGGCTTCGGTGAGCCCGCCCGCGCGCTCGCCCATCGGACGCACCCGGGTCCCGATGCGCGCCCAGCCTTCGTCCGCCAGGGCCCCGAGTCCGATCTGGCGAAAGTAGTCCTCGCGGAAGCGTCCGCCGTCTTCGTGACCGAGGTAGGTCCACTTGCAGACCGTGGTGCAGAGCGAGCGCACGTCGCTGCCCGTCGCCCGCCAGACCAAGAAATCGGGCAGGTCGAAGAAGAGTTTGGTCTTCTGCCACGCCGTCGCGTGTCGCTCGGCGAGCCAGAGCAGCTTCGGTGTCTGCATCTCCGGCGAGATGACGCCGCCGACGTAGCGCAAGACCTCGTGCCCCAGCGCGTTGATGCGGAGCGCCTGCTCGGTCGCGCGATGGTCCATCCAGACGATGACGTTCTGCCGTTCGGCTCCGGTGGGGCTGACGCTGACGGGGCTGCCCTCGCCGTCGAGCGCAACCAGCGAGCAGGTCGCGTCGAAGCCGATGCCGGCGACGTCGCTCGGTTCGAGCGCTGCCCCGGTCATCGCCTGGTGCACAGCGACGCGCACCGCGCGCCAGATGTCGTCGGAGGACTGCTCGACGAAGTCCTCCTCGGGGCGAAAGGTCTCGATGGGTTCGACGCCGATCCCGAGTCTGCCGCCGGCGCCGTCGAAGAGCCCGGCCCGCACGCTACCGGTACCGACGTCCACCCCGAGATACGCGCGAGCGGCCATGACCTCGGCATGTTACGCCCGCGCCGCTCCGTCTAGAAGTAGTCTGTGCGAGCCATGCCGTCCCTCGCCCCCGGTCACCGCGTCGTCGTCTCCGAGCTCGCTGAGACGCCTCTCGAGGCCATTGAACGCTACGTGAGCCTGGTGGAACAACCACGGCCCGATCCAACGGCGTTGGCGGCCACGGATGTGATCGTCGAAGTCAAGAGCGCCTCGGTGGGTTGGGTCGATCTGATCATGTCCAGCGGGCAGTACCAACACGTGCCGACGCCGCCCTACACGCCGGGTCTCGAGTACGCGGGCGTCGTGAGCTGGAAGGGCAGCGCCGTCGGGAACCATGTCGAGGTGGGCGACGCAGTGATCGCGGACGGCGCGCTCACCGGTCCGCGATCGCTGGGCGCGCATCGCGCTTGGGGTGGTTGGGCGAGCTGGGCCGTCGCGCCGTCCGAGGCGCTGCTGCGCATACCCGGCGCGCTCTCCTTCGACGAGGGCTGCAACCTGCTCGGCAACTACGAGACGGCGTACCACTGCCTGATCGCGCGGGCACGCCTGTCGGCGGGGGAGTCGGTGCTGATCCTGGGCGCCTCCGGCGCGACCGGCCTCGCCGCCGTGCAGATCGCCAAGCTCAGCGGAGCGACCGTGATCGCGACGGGGCGCTCGGCTGAGAAGCTCGCGCTTGTCAGCGAACACGGCGCCGATCACGTGATCGTGACCGGCGAGGGCTCGTTCAAAGACGAAGTGAAGTCACTGACCGGCGGCCGGGGTGTCGATGTCGTCTACGACGGCGTCGGCGGCGCGCTCTCCGCCGAGGCGTTGCGCGCCACCGCCTACGGTGCGCGGTTCTTGATCGTCGGCTGGGCGTCGACCCCCTTCGTGGCCAAGGGCAAGGGTGGACGCGGCGCACCCAACGTGAATCAGCTCCCGACGAACCTGATCATCATGAAGAGCCTGGACGTGCTCGGCTGCCCGACTGTGATCGCGACGCTGCGCGATCCGTCGATTCGGCCCCCGCGCCTGGCGAAGATCCTGGACTGGGCCGAGCAAGGGTTGATTCGCCCACACGTCTCCCACCGCTTCGCGCTCAGCGCGATCCACGATGCGATGCGCGCCAAATGGTCGGGCGAGGTCACCGGCGGCTGCGTGATTCACCCCGGCAGGTGACGGGTCACTCGTCGACTTCTCCGTCGTCGGTCGTGCCCTGGGACTCGAGCAAATCTTTGTCGGTCAGGTGCACCGGACTCCCAGCCTTGGGCGCCGTCTTGCCAGCAGGTCCGGCCGGCGCCGGCGCTGCCGGCGCGACCGGCGCCTCCGGTCCGCCGCTGGCGAACTCGTCGGCATCGGCCGTCGAGGGCTTCGTGGGCTGGTCGGCGCTGGGCGCCGCCGCGATCTCAGGCTTCTCCGGCAATGGCAGGGGAAGCGCGATGGCGTCGATGAGCTCGTCGTAGCCTTGCCGGCTCCTGGCGAAGGCGTCTCGCTCTTCTTTGCCGATGACGCGCATGCCGTCGAGGTTGAGAGACTCGGCGTCGAAGAACTCGCCGTTCTTCTTGGCGGTGAAGTGCAGGTGCGGTCCGGTGGATCGTCCCGTCGATCCAACATAGCCAACCAGCTGCAGGCGCTTGACCTTGTCGCCCACTTTGAGCCCCTCGGCGAAGCGCGACAGGTGCGCGTATCCCGTCTCGACGCCGCCCGGGTGATCGAGCTTCACCAGGTTTCCACTCGGCCCCGCGGGGCCGATGAAGCTCACCGTGCCGTAGGAAGACGCTCCCACTTGAGCGCCGGTGGGCGCGCCGAAATCGGTCCCGTTGTGGGGCATCACCTTCTTGAGCACCGGGTGCATGCGCTTGGGGTTGAAGCGCGAGGTGATGGGAGCGTCCTTGACGGGCTTGCGCCAGCCGCCCTCGTAGGGCGAGCGGCCCTTGTCGTCGTAGTAGCCGCGCTCGCTCTTTCCCCGGTGGTAGTAGAGGCGAAACGGCTTTTCTTGCCCGTCTTTGCGGCGGATCTCCACGGCCTCGATCCCCGAATATCGCGAGAACTCTCCGAGCACCGTCACCTCCTGTGCCACGACGCGAACCACGTCGCCGCGCTCGAGCTGGTCCAGGCTCATGTGCCCGTCGAGGGCACGGGCCAGCGCGGAGCCGAGCCCGCGTTCGAGGCCACCCCTCTCCGCCGCATCATCGACGTCACCCTCCACGACCAAGGCGCCGGAGACCCGGGCGCGCTCGATCTTGAAGTCGAGCCGCTGGGTCGCGAGCTCGCCGTTCTGCCCTTCGCGGGACTGATAGACCTCTTCCTTGGTGACGACGTACTCGAAGGCCTTCACACGGGAGCTCGCGCGGTCGACCAGGGCGAGGAAGCTGTCGTTCCGATCGCACTTGTCGAGGTTGCGTAGGTCTTTGAGCGTGTTGAAGACCCGATAGGCCTCCTTCTTGTCGACCCCTGCCTCCTCGACGGCCTTGAGGAACGAGTTCTTGCCGACCTTGCCTTCGACCACCCGGACCCCGGTGTCGCTGCGAGCATCTGCGATGCGCCAGGGCCCCGGCAGCTTGGCGCGCTGGCGTTTGGCGACTGCGCTCGGCTCGGGCCGAGGCGCGTCGGGCGCGCCGGTGCTGGTCGCCGGGCTCGGGGTCGGGAAGGCAGTCGGACCGATGCGCATCACCAACGCGATGATCGACGCCACCGTCGCCAGCCCGATCAGCGTTCCGAACAGCGCGATCATGTTCGGCGACAGAGGGGCGCGGGGCCTGGGCGGCAGCGCGCCCCCCGCGACGGGGGCGGAGGGTGGCCCCCCGTGGGGCGCCCCGAGCGCGTCCAGGTCGCCCAGCCGGTCCCTGGAGCGCTCGGCGACCTCGCCCGGCCGACCAAATCGGGGCCCCTCGTCCGCGAGCACCTGCGGCGCCCTCCCGCGGAGACCTGCTGCGCGTGCGAGCAGTCGTGCCCTCACCGGGTGCACGCCGTCGAGCCCTGGATCGGAGGGAGGGAGTTCGTCCCCGGCAGGCAGAGATTCCTCTTGAATTCCGATGCTTTCGGTCACTGCTCCGGCACCGGAGCTCGAGCCGGACGCAGGTTCCCCGGAAGAACCATTGGCCTCGAGCTCCAGCTCGGGCTCCGTCTCGCCATCGTCGCGCACCAGTGGATCAGTGACCCGGCCGACATGGCGCGTCCCTGAAGCCGCCACGGGCAGGGCCTAGCAGGGGCGCGTTGACGGAGCAAGCCGGCCGGAAGCAGTGATAGAGGAGAAGGGCGAGAGCCCCTCATTCCCGGAGACCGCTGAGCGAAATGGACGACCACCTGAAGCAGCTTCTGCTGCTCGGCCGCGAGCACTACCAAAAGCGTGAGTACGAGCGGGCCGAGCCCCTGCTCCGTCAAGTAGCCGATCGGGCTGACAAGTTCGCGGACGTGCATCACATGCTCGGGGTCATCGTGCACAGCCGCGGCGACTTCGTCGAAGCCGAGCGACACTTCGAACGCGCCGTCGAAATCAACCCGAACTACACCGAAGCGCAGCTCAACCTGATGGTCACCTACAACGACCTCGGGAAGTACGACGAGGCGAGGGTGCTGTACTCGCAGATGCGCAGCCGCGGTCAGGAGAAGGGACGCGAGCTCGATCCCTTCGCCAAGGGCAAGATCGCCAACATGCACGCCGAGCTGTCCCAGGCTTACCAAGACGTGGGCATGACCGTCGACGCCATCCGCGAGCTCGAGAAGGCGACTGTCTTGTGCCCGACCTTTGCGGATCTGCTGACGCGACTCGGAGTCATGTACCGCGACAGCGGCGACACGACGCGCGCACGCGAGAAATTCGAAGCCGCCAAGGCGGCCAATCCAAAGTACGTGCAAGCCCGCCTCATGCTCGGCGTGCTGCTGCTGACGGCGGGCGAAAACGAGGCTGCCGTCACCGAGTTCGATACGGTGGTGACACAAGATCCGGAGAACAAGAGCGCGCAGACCTACCTGCGCATCGCCAAGAATCCCAAGAAGAGCGAAACCCCGCCCGCAGCGGACGGCTGAGACCACGCTCCGCTTCGCCCAGCGCGATGAAGTGGAAGAGGCTCTGGCGGCGGCTGCGTGGAGGCCAGCTCACGCGTCGGCGCGCCGCCGGATCGGTGGCGGTTGGGCTTTTCATCGGCGCGCTACCGCTCTATGGCCTGCATTTCCCGCTCTGCGCGGCGCTCTGTGTCCCGCTCTCCCTCGACCTGGTCACCGCCTACGTGGCGGCCAACATCTCGAATCCGCTCTTCGCGCCCTTCCTCGTCGCGGCTGAGGTTCAGGTCGGCGCCCTGATCCTCGAGGGGCACTTCGTGCCCTTCACCATCGAGCAGGCGCGATCGACGGGAGTCACGGGCTTCGTCGCTCAAGCCGCGGTGGGCGCGCTGGCGATGGGCACGGCCATGGCCCTCGCGGGAGCCGCGATCACGGCGGCGGTCGTGCGACGGGACCCGCCGGCCTGGGACGACGCATTGGACAGCGCCATCGACCGCACCCTGCTGCGCTACCTGGGGGCGCCCCGTGGCGATCGCATCTACCTGACTGCCAAGCTTCACAGCGATCCGGTGGTGCAACAGCTCGCGCGACTCGAGCCACCCTTGGGTGAGGTGCTCGATGTTGCGTGCGGACGCGGCCAGCTGTCCATCCTGCTGGTGGAGCTCGGCCTCGCGACGAGCTTCACCGGACTCGACTGGGACCGGCGCAAGGTCGAAGTGTGCCAGGTCGCAGCGGGCGAAGACGGCCGCGCCATCGTCGCCGACGCGACCCGAGCGGAGCTGGCGCCCGCCGACACGGTGCTGATCATCGACGTACTGCACTACTTGCCGCGTGAAGAGCAGCGGGCGCTGCTCGAGCGCGCGGCCGCTGCCCTGAGACCCGGCGGCCGCCTCGTGCTCCGCGAGCTCGATCCGAAGCGCGGGCTGCGGAGCCGCATCGCCCAATGGGCAGAGCGGGTCGGCTCGCGCGTAGGCATGAACCGGGGAGCAGTTTGCGACTGGGTCGATCCCGCCCGGCTCTCGGCCGATCTCGAGGCCCTGGGTCTCTCGCCCCGGCTCGTTCCCCACCCCGACGACAAGCCGTCACCGAACTACCTGCTGATCGCGGACAAAGCTTAGGATAGGTCGAATGACGGGCCCCGCTGACCTCGAAGGACGCCTGCTCGGGGGGCGCTACCGGCTCGGACGGCTGCTCGGTCGCGGGGGCATGGGCGTGGTGCTCGAGGCCCACCAGGAAGACCTCGGGCGCCGGGTCGCCATCAAGCTGGTGCACAGCGATCTCGCGCCGGATGCCCGCGCCGAGGCCCTCGCGCGCTTCGAGCGTGAAGCTCGCTCGGCCGCCGCCCTCGGCAACCCGCACATCATCCAGATCTTCGACTTCCAAGCGCCCGCAGGCGAGCCGCCGTTCTTGGTGATGGAGCTCCTGTCCGGAGAGACGCTCGCGGCCACGCTGAAACGCGACGGCCCGCTGGCAGCCGCGCGTGCAGCACGCATCGGCGTGCACGTGCTCTCGGCCCTCGCCGCGGCCCACCAGGCGGGCATCCTGCATCGGGACATCAAACCCGGGAATGTGTTTCTCACGACATCGCCGACTCTCGGCGAGATCGCCAAGGTCCTCGACTTCGGCATCGCGAAGCTCGCGTCGGGACGGCAGATCACCCAAGCGGGCATGGTGATCGGCACTGCGCTCTACATGTCTCCCGAGCAGGCCACCGGCGGCGACCTCGACGGGCGCGCCGACCTGTACTCGACCGCCGTGACGCTGTACCGCGCGCTCACCGGCAAGAGCCCGTTCGCGGCGACCACCGCCGACGCCTTGCTCGAAGCAATCCTGTCCGGCGCCGTCATTCCCCTCGACTCGCAGCGCCCTGATTTGCACCCGGGCCTCGTGCAGATCATCGCCCGAGGCATGGCGCCGAATCGAGATCAGCGCTTCGCCAGCGCCGAAGAAATGGGGCGCGCGCTGGACCACTGGCTCGCGACCTCGGCGGTCGCCGTCGCCCCGGCCCCGTCGGCGGTGATGCCGCTCGCGCCCGCGTCGCTGGACCACCCGCCAGTGTCCCAAGCGCCGGCATCGCTGGGCTACCCGCCAGTGTCCCAAGCGCCGGCATCGCTGGGCTACCCGCCAGTGTCCCAAGCGCCGGCATCGCTGGGCTACCCGCCTACGTTCGCCGGCCCGGCGCCCACGGCCTTCATCCCCCAGCCCGGCCCCGCCAATCAACCGCGGCGCAGGGGTTCGAAGCTGCTCCTGGTCTTGCTCGCGCTCGGCCTGATCGGCGGGCTGGCCTTGGCGCTCGGCGCCGGCGGCTACTTCGCGTTCCAGAGCGGCATGTTCGACGAGCAAGCCAAGGTCGAATCCCGAGACGGCGGCGCGCCTGGTAGCGATCCAACCGCGAGCGCGACCGCGGTGGAGGTCGGCGAGCCCATCGCTGTCGCAAGCGGAGTTGCCAAGTCCGGCACCGCCAGGCCACAGCGCGCCACCGACTCCGACGCAGCACCCGCGCCGGCACCGTCGGCGACTGCACCCGCCGAACCCACGGCGAAATCCGAAACGCCGGTCGTGATCCCGCCGGTCGGCCTCGGCGCCAAGTGCACTGTCGAGACCGATTGCTCAGGAAACTTCGCCTGCACCGGGGGAGTCTGCGCCTGCCACGAGGGGCAGGCGCAGTGCGGCCAGGGGTGCTTCAACCTGTCGCTCGCCAGCGCGCACTGCGGGAAGTGCGGCAATGCTTGCCCGGTGGGTCACATGTGCTTGCACGGCAGCTGTACGGATTGCAACGCGCAGGCAGGGCGCGCGTTCTGCAAGGGCAGCTGCGTGAACACGCAGGTCGACTACAACAACTGCGGCATGTGCGGGGTCAAGTGCCCGATCGGGGTGCCCTGTTGGCTCGGCAAGTGCAACAAGAAGTAGTCAACCCAGCGGCTCGCCAGCGTGATCCTCGTAGCTGGCCACGTCGGCGTCGAGCACCGCAGCCAGGATTTCGAGCGCGTGCTCGGCTTCGTCGGCCGCCGCTGGGGATCTCCCGGTCAGGTCTTGAACACTCGTCACACCATGCGCGGCAATGCCACAGGGCACGATCATCCCGAAGAGCTCCAGGTTGGTGGTGAGGTTGAAGGCGAAGCCGTGCATCGTAACCCAGCGCGAGATGCGCACCCCGATGGCCCCGAGCTTCGCCAGGGAGAGCGCGTGGCTGGGGCCTCGAAACTCCCGCGGCGACTTCTTGTCGACCCAGACCCCGATCAGGCCCTCGACTGGGCCGGCGTCGATCTCGTGACGCGCGGCCAGGCGCCGCATGGTCTCGGCCAAGTCGCGGACGTAGCGGCGCACGTCCTGCCGATCCGGCGACAAGCTCAGGATCGGGTAGACCACGAGCTGTCCCGGAGCGTGCAGGGTCACGTCACCGCCGCGCGCCGTCTCGACCAGATCCACCCCCGCGGCCTCGAGCAGCTCCCGGGGTGCAAGCACGTTCTCGGCCTTGGCGCCGCGCCCGAGCGTGATGACCGGATCGTGCTCGAGCAAGAGCACGGTGTCGGGGATCTCGTCGGCCTGTCGCGCCGCGTGCAGCCGCTGTTGGAGCTCGTGCACTTCCTCGTAGCGCCGGCGTCCGAGCCAACGCCCATGGAGCTGCCGACGCCGGGTCATTCCGGGATGTTCTCGCCGGAGTCCTGCATCTCTTCGCGCAGGACCTCTATCTTCTCCGTGAAGGTCCCGGTGAGATCGGGATCGAACTGCGATCCCGAGCAGCGAGTGATCTCGTTGACGGTGACCTCGTGGGGCAACGCCCGGCGGTAAGCGCGATCGCTGGTCATCGCGTCGTAGGTATCGGCGATGGAAATGATGCGCGCGACCAGCGGGATGTCGTTGCCCGCGAGCCCGATCGGATAGCCGCGGCCGTCCCAGCGCTCGTGGTGCAGGTAGACGCCGGGGATGACGGGCTCGAGGAACTTGATCGGGTCCAGGATCTCGCGGCCGTACACCGGGTGCTTCTTGAAGATCTCGTACTCGTCTTGGGTGAGCTTCCCAGGTTTGTTGAGGTTCATCACGCAGCCGACCTTGCCGATGTCGTGCATCAGCGCGGAGTGCCGCACCACCTCGATTTTGTCTTCGCCCAGGCCCAACCAACGCGCGAGAGCCACAGCGTAGAGCGCCACACGCTCCGAGTGCCCGGCAGTGTAGCGGTCCATCTTGTCGATGGTTCGGGCAAGGCTCTTGATGGTCTGCTTGAAGGTCGCTTGCAGATCCTCGTACAGGCGGGCGTTCTCGATGGCCGCAGCCGCGCGCGACGCCAAGATGCTGAGCAGCTTGCGCTGGCCTTCGTCGAAACGACGGCTCGAGGTCAGTGACACCACGCCAACCCAGCCGATCAAGCGCTCGCGCATTCCACCCTGGGGGCTGCCCCGGGTCGTCTTCATCGGCACGACGGCCACGCTGGAAACCGGGCGACTCGGCAGCTCCGCAAACAGCTCTGCGGCCCGAGCTTCGTGCTCTACGATGGGGCCGCCTTGCTCGAGACGCGCCACCACGGCGTCGGGCATGAAGTGGCCGATGGACTCGCCGCTGGGCAGCTGCGAGCTGCGGTTGTTACTGCGCTCGAAGAAGCTGCCTTCACCATCATCGAGCCAGGTCGAGACGACGTCGGCGCGCAGCTCGTGCAGGCTGCTGTCGGTGATGGTGGCGATGACCTCGTCCATCGACAGGCTGGCGGCGATGGCCTCGCTCACCTTGTACAGCGACAGGGCCTCCCGAAGGCGCAGGTTCTCGGCCGCGAGACGCCGCTTCTCGAGGCCACGCTGCACGATGTGGATAATCTCCTCGACCTTGAAGGGCTTGAGAATGTAGTCGTAAGCGCCGCGCTTCATGGCGTCGATCGCGGTTTCGACGGTGCCGAATCCGGTCATGATCACCGCGATGGTGTCCGGGTGTGCGTGCGAGAGCTCCTTCAAAAGCTCGAGCCCACCCATGCGCGGCATCTTCAGATCGCTGATGACGATGTCGTAGCTCGCTCGCGACAGCTCGGCCACGGCGGCGGAGCCGTCCTCTGCCGTGCGCACGATGTAGCCCTCCATTCCCAGGAAGTCAGCCAGGATGTCGCGAATGAACTTTTCGTCGTCGACGACGAGCACTCGCGGTCGTTCGTCGAGCGGTCCGAGATCGATCTGTGTCATCGCCGTGAACGGACTCGTAGAGTAACAGAATATCGCCGCTAGAGTTCCTCGTCCTTCGAAGCGCCGCCGGAGGGCACACTTCGGAAAGACAAGCGTTGCAGGACTGCAATGAAGGCGCCCGGAAGCGGGCTCGAAATGACGATCGGCGAGGCGCCGGAAGGCGCCGCGAGCTCCAACCTCCCGAGGTGCAAGAGCTGGCGGTCGAGGCCGTGTTTCTCCGCGAAGTGCCGGTTCGTCGGGGAGTGCCCGTAGCGGCCGTCACCGACGACGGGATGCCCGAGGCCAGCCAAGTGGCGCCGGATCTGATGCTTCTTGCCCTCACGCGGCTCGACCTCGAGCAGGCTGTGCCCACCGGCCACTTCGAGACGATGGTAGCGGGTGTGTGCGGGACGCTGTCGCCCCGCGTCCACGAGTGGACGATTCACCGCGCCCTTCGGCCGAGTGACGCCCCGGACCAGAGCGAAGTATCGCTTGCGAGTGCTCGCGAACGCTCGTTGCCAGCGAGCCGCACTCTCACCTGATTTCGCGAACACGTTGACCCCGCTGGTCTCCAAGTCGAGGCGATGCAGCGGCGCGGCGCCCTCGCACCCTGGGAGCGCGCGGACACGTTCGAGCAAGCTCGACGCATGCTCGCCTTGGGGGGTAGTGGGTTCGTGCGCCGGCTTGTCGATGACCACGATTTCGTCGTTCTCGAAGAGTACGCTGGGCGCCGGGCGCACAGCAGGTTCGAGCAGCGCCATGATCTCGACGTGTTCCGAGAGTGGGATCATGTCGAAGGGTCGGAGGCGCGTGGGCGCGTATCCGAGCAGCACGAATGCATCCAGATCGCGGCTGAGCGTGTCGGCGTCGCAGGACACGTAGACGATGGCCCGAGGACGCGCCCTGGCAACGGCTGCGCGCACTCGCGCGCACAGGCCCCGACGCGGCGGGTCGACGACGATCCCATCCACGCTGCCCGACGCGTTGAAGATCGCGGCGTCGTCCAGACTCACGTCGAGACCCGCGAGCTTCGCCAGGCGCGCCGCCGGAGCGTAGGACTCGACCACGGTCACGCTCGCGCCCGCCTTCGCCAACGCAAGACCGATGGCCCCGGAGCCGCCGTAGAGATCGTAGACTTTCTTTCCGTCCAAGCGCCCCAGGGTGGAGCCCAGCGCCGCGCAGATCTCGCGGTGCAGCGCCGCCGCCTGCCCGCGGTGGGTCTGAACGAAGGCCCCGGGCGCCGCGAAGTGAGCGACGCCCCCGATTTCGTCTTCGACCTCGCCTTGGCCGAGCAAAAGGCGCGGCGCCCCGCCAAGCACTCGGGGGCCCTGGGCGTGCTTGCTGAGCGCAACCGCCACCACGGACGGGTCCGCGGCGACGACGGCCTCGGCGGCCGCGAGCGCCTGGGCCTCGGAGCCGCCGCGCCGCGCATCGACGATCAGCGACACCAGAGTTCGGGCGTGCCCGACGCGGGCTTCGCGGACGTCGATGGCGACGAGCGCGCCGCCGTCGGCCCGCGGGATCAGCGTGGCTCCGCTGCCCGGGGGCGGGTTTCGAATCAACTCGCGGAGCACCGCGACAGTGGCGGCCACCTCCGCCGTGAGCACGCGACACTCGGGAAGATCGATCACCTGGTGATCGTCGGATCCGAACAGGCCAACGGCACCACCCGCCCCCACCACGAGCTTGGCCCTCACCCGATAGCCGGTGATGGGATCGGCCGCGGCGACGCTCTCGATTGGAACCCGTGCCAGTGACGGGTAGAGCGACACCGAGGCGACGAGCAGCGTCGCCTTGCGCGCGAGCTGATCGGCGTAGTCCAGCGTGATGAGCGGACACCCGACGCAGCGATCTGCGTGCGTGCACAGAGCGCGCATGACCCGTTCGTTCTCAGCCGAGCAGGCCGCCGAGCGCTCGACGGGCGGGGGTCGGATCGTGGCGCCGGAGGTACGCGAGATTGAGCCCGTTCACCAGCGCATGGGCCGCGATGGGCCCGAGCAGCGATCCGGTGACGTGAAAGATCGCCCCGAGCACCAGACCGACGGCGGTCGCCCAGGCCATCCACACGTAGCGACTGCTGCCGCGGATCTGATGCAAGAACCCGAACAGGACGGCTTGGGGAAGGATGCCCACCCACGGTTGCAGCAGCCCGCGGAACAACAGCTCTTCGCCGACGGCGCTCAGCAAAGCGAGGGCGATGATGCCCTGGGTGCTCATCACGCTCGCGACCGGGCGCAGCTCGCGGTGCAAGCGCCTCGCCCACTCGAAGCGGGCGACGCTGAGCCTCGTCGACACCACGATCAGGGCGCCGACGGTGAGTCCCATCATCACGCTGTAGGAGTGGCGAGCCGGCTCGGCCAGGGTCAACAGCGGCGCCGGATGCGTGAAGGGTGACCCAGCACGCAAGACCACCGCCATCACCGCGGCCAAGACCCCGAGGAAGGCGTAGGCGAGCGCGAATTGGCCCCAACGCGACACGCCGGGACTATGCCACAGCTTCAGCAGAAGGGCACCGGGCAGCGCGTACGCCTACCGGGGGCCGGCGGTTTGTTGCTACGCTGGGCGCCGGGTGAAAAAGACGGACGATCCGCCGGAGGTTCTGGCCCGTTTTCAGGGCGAGCTGGAGCTGGTCGAGATCCTGGCGAAGCAGGTTCTCCGGACCGTCGGGTCCAACGCGGAGCTGGGAGAGCTGGTGAGCTTCGGTCGCGAGGGTCTGCTCGACGCGGCACGCCGCTACGATCCGGAGCGCGGGGTCCCCTTTCGCTCGTACGCCAACTTCCGGGTGAAGGGCTCGATCTTGGACGGCGTTCGCGGCATGGCCCGTCTACCGCGGCGCATTCACGCTCGGCTCGAGGGCCTCGCCGCAGGGTCGCGCCACAGTGAGGGCGCGCTCGACGACCTCTCGGCGCCGCCGGCCCCGGGCACGACCCGAGCCGACGCCGATGCCGCCCTCGCGGACCACCTCGCGGGCATGGCGACCGCCGTCGCGATGGGCCTGATCGCCACCACCGGTCACGGCGAAGAAGGCGAAGCGGCAGCCATCGACCAAGGCGACGGACCGGAAGAAGCCACGGCTCGCGCCGAGATCATGGCGATCGTGCGGGACACCATCAGCGGCCTGCCCAAGGAAGAAGCGGAGCTCGTTCGCCGCCACTACCTCGAAGGTGAGCGATTCGATCGGGTGGCGCAGGAGCTGGGGCTCAGCAAGAGCTGGGCAAGTCGCCTTCACACCCGCGCGATGGGCCGACTCAGCAAGCGGCTTCGCGGCGTCTGAGCAACCCCCGGAGCGACGCGAGCAGATCGCGTTTCTGGTCGACGAGACGGGCAAACCCCTGCCCACCCGTGCCCACCCCCGGATGAGCGCAAGCGAGGAGCGCGGCTTCCAGTGTAGCGTCTCGGCACCATGGCCAACGACCGGCGGCTACTGCTCACGACGTCGACATACGCCTACCTCGAGTCCGCTTTCATCGCCGCCGGCGAGTACGAGCGCGGAGGCATCGAGCGCAGGAGCTTCCCCGACGGCGAGCGCTACCTGCGCATCGCCTGCGACGTGTGGGGGCGCGACGTCGTGCTCCTCGGCGGAACGCCAACCGACCTCGACTGGCTCGAGGTCTACGACTTGGGCTGCGCCATCTCGCGCGCGGGTGCGCGCTCTCTCTCCATCGTGATGCCGTACTTCGGGTACGCCACGATGGAGCGCGCGGTGCTGCCCGGCGAGATCGTCACCGCGAAGACGCGGGCGCGCCTGATTTCGGCGATTCCGCCCTGCGAGGCGGGCTCGCGGGTGTTCCTCTTCGACCTGCACACCGACGGCATCGAGTTCTACTTCGGCGACACCCATGTGACTCACCACGTCTATGGCGCGCCGGTCGTGACCGAGGCCATCCGCCACGCGATGCTCGGCAAAGACTACGTGCTCGGCGCCACCGACGCCGGCCGGGCGAAATGGGTGCAGAGCCTCGCGCACAGCCTGAACGTCGAGCCCGCGTTTGTCTACAAACGGCGCGACTCGGAGTCTGGCAACTTGGCGGTGACGGGAGTGAACGCGGACGTCCACGGCCGCGACGTGATGATCTACGACGACATGATCCGCACCGGCGGCTCGTTGATGCAGGCCGCTCGAGCGTATTTGGATGCCGGCGCCGCCCGCGTGCACGCAATTGCCAGCCACCTGGTGTTGCCCGGCGACTCGCTCGATACGCTGACCGCGTCCGGGCTATTTGGCAGCATTCAGGGCACCGACTCGCACCCGTCGAGCCAGAGGCTGCCCAGCGGGGCCATCACTTCGGTGGCGAGCTTGCTGGTGGGTGCGGTCGCGCGTTGTTGAGGCGCCCGTATGTATTCGTCGTTGCGCTGCAGAAGCCGGGGGCGCAGCTGACGTCGATCTAGCAGTGTTCTTCAGCCGTTCAGCCAGGTCCGCAGCTCCACGTTCCCCTCGACGATCTCGACGTACGTGCCGCCGTGCATCCAGTTGCCCGAGTTCACGTAGAGCTGACCGGGCGCGATCTCCACTTGCTCCGCGCGGTGCGTGTGACCGAAGACCACTGCGTCGAAACCCCTTCGCAAGAGCATTTCTGCGGCTGCGTGGTACGCGGACTGCTCGGCGCCATCGGTATGCCGCGCCCTCCGATCCTTCAGATTCTCGAAGGCGGACCAGAGCTTGTACACGTCGGGGTAGACTCGCAAGAGCGGGCCGGCGGCCCGCGTGAGCGCCTCGTACAGCCGCGGATGGCCGACGAAGAACGGGTCATACAGGTGTCCGTGCTCGACGCGGATGCGCCGGTCGCCCGAGCGCAGGTTGAGGAAAGGGCAGATGCGGATCTCCGCCCAGCTCTCCAGGTAGTGCTCGAGCACGATGTCGTGGTTACCGACCACATAGTAGACGGACAGGCCCCGCGCGAGCAGCGAGCGGACTCGACGGATCACTTCGGAGGCGTCGTTGGCGAGGTTCGCGAAGCTCGTCTGCAGGATCTCGAGACCATCGCCGTTGATGCAGACGTGGAAGCGTTCGCGCTCAGCGTGGTCGAGGAACCTGCCGAAGGACCGGCTCGCCTCGGAGAACGGGTTGCCGATGTGCAAGTCGGAGACCACCAGGACGCGGTCGAGCGTCGCGTCGATGATCACGACGAGCCTTGGTCGTCGCGATCGGAGCTGGCGGCGTAGAGCATGCTGGAGACGGACCTGGGAGCACCGCTCTCCTCTAGGACCTGGATCCAGCGCGCGTTCAGCTGTCGAACCCGACCGCTCAGGCGTCGCAGCATCTCGAAGGCGAAGGTCGGGTCGCGTCGCACTCTGACAAGGAGCGCGCTCGCGCCGATCACCAAGAGCCGCGTCTCTCCAACCGCGTGCGCGCTGGCGTCACGCGGAAGCGACTCTAGCAGCGACATCTCCCCGAAGAAATCGCCTCGCTCCAAGCGCGCCAGTTCCACTCTCTGGTCGCCTGCGTGCTTGGTGATCCGAACGCTCCCCGACTGGATCACGAACATATCGCGAGAGTGGTCGCCTTCCTCCACGATGAGTTCGCCGTCGCGGAACGTCTGCTCACGTTCGTCGGCGTGCGAGTACTTGCTTCCGGTCATCCTCGGCTCGCACCTTGATGCAACTGGACGACCGCGTCGAGATCGCCGCGCGCTGGCGCCGTGCACGAGGTATTTCTGGCATGATCGTCGCGTGCACTCTGCCCGACGCGCTTCGTGGTCCTCGCAGGGGGATCCTCGGCTTGACACCGCGCGCGCGGGTCGCGCCGGGTCGGGCACAGGGCAGACGTGTGCCCGATACTGCCCGCGACGGGGACCGTGGGCGGATTCAGCGTTCAGCCGGGCACCTCTCCACCTGTGCTCCCGTTTGGCCCACCCATGCGCCTATGAGTGGCTAGCGACAAAAGCCCGCTTGTACCCGGTGAACGGTCGCGCGCGCGAAAACCTCAATCCTGATGTCAATCATGTCGTCGGACACGCGAGCTTGCTAGTCTGAGCGCTCATGCAGCGCGAGCTCACTCCTGGATATGAGTTTGCGGGCAAGTATCGCGTCGAGCGTGTCATCGGGCGTGGCGGCATGGGCGTGGTGGTGGCCGCGCGACGCATCCACCTCGACGACGTGGTGGCGGTGAAGTTCCTGCTCGCGGAGCAGTGCAAGCGCCCCGACATGGTGGTGCGCTTCCTGCGCGAAGGCCGCTCCGCGGTGAAGATCAAGAGCGACCGGGTCGCGCGGATCTTCGATGTCGATTCGCTCCCCGATGGAGCGCCTTACCTCGTGATGGAGCTGCTCGAGGGGGACGACCTGCAGGCCCGCATTCAGACCCGCGGCCCACTCGGGGTGCGCGAGGCCGCGGACCTCCTGCTTCAGGCCTGTGAAGCCCTAGCTGAAGCGCACACTCTGGGCATGATCCACCGCGACTTGAAGCCGGCAAACCTGTTCTTGGTGCGCGGGCCCGATGGCGAAGACGCGATCAAGATCTTGGACTTCGGCATCAGCAAGCTGCGCACCGAGGGCATGGAGCCAGCGCTCACCGCCGCCCACGAGCTGATGGGGTCGCCCGCGTACATGTCGCCCGAGCAGATCGCCAACGCCTCGGAGGTCGATGGTCGCTCCGACATCTGGTCCCTCGGGATCATCCTCTATCAGATGGTGGTTGGGCGTCGCCCGTACGACGCCAAGACCCTGCCGGCGCTCGTCATGCAGATCGTGAACGCGCCCGTTCCCGACGGCAGTGAGCAAGGGCAGCGCGTGCCCCGCGAGCTCCTGCCGGTGATCCAGCGCTGCCTGGAGAAAGCTCCCAAGCTCCGCTACCGCGACGTTGGGGACCTCGGCCGGGCGCTCGGCCCCCTGGCCAGCGACCGCGGGCTGCGCTCGCTCGCCCGCATCCAGCGTACGCTGGAGGTCTCGCCCCTGACCGTGGTTGGGCCGAGCTCGCCCACAGCGACGGTGGCCGGGCCGGCGTTCTCCGATGACCCGACCCGCCACGTGCCCGCGGCCTTCACCAAAGAAGACTCCGAGCCCAGCCGCGTGGGCGGCTCTTCGCCCAAGACGAGCAGCAGCAAGTCCCGCAGCTTCGAGCGCAGCACCATCGACTCGCGCTCATCGCTCACGCTGATCTCGACTTTGAAAGGCCACCACCTCACGCTCAAGCTCACGGCCAAGCAAATCGGCGTCGCGCTCGATGCCGGCGATGCGGCACAGGCCAAGGCCCTGATGAAGCGCCTGCGCGAGACGCTGGCCACGCACATCGAGCAGGAAGACGCGCGGCTCTACCCCGAGCTGCGGGTCTTGGCCGAGCGCGGTGGCGACAGCGACATGGTCGCGCTGGTCGACGAGTTCGCCGCGGGCATGGCCGACATCGGCGAGGTGCTGAGCGGCTTCTTCCAGCGGCACGGCGACGTGAGCGACATGGCAGAGGCCGGCGCCGAGTGGGCGGACGTGCTCGACGCCTTGGCCGCGCGCATGCAAGCCGAAGAGAGCTCGCTGTATCCCTTGCACAAAGAGCTGAGCCTGGCCGCGCGGTGAGCGCCCGGATCGCAGGTCGCGACGCGCATCGGCTCACCAAGCGGCTTGGCGGCGTGCGCTCAACCACCGGAACCTTGCAGCGTCGTCTTGACCGCCGCGGTGGTGCGGTCCACCAGCTTGGCCGCGAGATCGACGGCCTCGGTGTAGCGATAAATCCCGGCTTGCAGCGCGATCAGATCACCCGCGTCGCGAGTGCCGCTGCCCGACACGGCGCGTTTCACCAACGCCTCGCCCCGATCGATCTGCGAGCCGAGGCGCTCGAGGACCTCGGCGAAGGACTGGCCACCGACCCGCTCGTGATGGCCGGAGCGGCCCGAGCGTGGGGCCGCCGGGGGCGTTTCTCGAGCTTCGAGCCCTGGATTTCCGCGCGGCTTTTCGATCATGGGCGCCCATCGGCCCATGCCCAGGCCGAGTTTCCTGAATTCTTCGGGTCATAATGCCGGGCATGCCGGGCCGGGTCCTGATCGCCATGAGTGGAGGAGTCGATTCCTCGGTGGCGGCGGCGCGTCTGGTCGCGGACGGCTACGAAGTCATCGGCGTCACCCTCCATCTCTGGGACACGCCCGACGACGGCACCGTGCGCGGTCGGTGCTGCGCGCCGGAAGACGTTCACGACGCCCGCCGGGTGGCCGACGTGCTGGGCATCCCGCACTACGCCTTCGATCGCCGGCGGGAGTTCGAGCGAGAGATCGTCGCCCCCTTCGTCCAGAGCTACCTCGACGGCGAGACGCCGAGCCCCTGCGTGCGCTGCAACCGCGGAGTCAAGATGAAGGAGCTCCTTCATCTTGCGGACGAGCTCGGAGCGGAGCGCGTTGCCACAGGACACTACGCCAGGATTCGGGACGAAGACGGCGTGCTGGGGCTGTATCGTGCCCGCGATGCATCGAAGGACCAGAGCTACTTCCTGCACATGCTCGATAGAGAGCAGCTGAGCCGGCTCTGTTTTCCCCTGGGTGACCGCGAAAAGCAGGAGGTCCGGAGCGAGGCGGAGCGCCTCGGCCTGCCCGGCGCGGGCAAGGGTGAGAGCCAAGAGCTGTGCTTCGTGCCGACGGGCCGCTACGATGAGCTGGTGAGCGCTCGCGCCAGCGACCGAATTCGCCCTGGAGCCATCGTCGATGCGGAAGGCCGTGTGGTCGGCTCGCACGAGGGGGTTCATCGCTTCACCCTCGGGCAGCGCAGGAACCTGGGCGTCGCGCTGGGTGAGCGCGCGTTCGTGGTCGACATCGATGCCCCGTCGTCCACCGTGCGCCTCGGTTCGCGCGAGGCGCTCGACTCGCGGCTCGCCGAGCTGGACGAGCTCAGCTTGGCGGCAGATGTGCGCTTGCCGCTCCGCGCCAGCGTCGCCGTGCGCTACCGCGGCGCGGCCCACCCGGCCGAAATCCGCCCGCGACCCGGGGGTGGCGCCGAGGTCGCCTTCGAAGCCCCGGTCCGCGCGGTGGTGCCGGGCCAATTCGCGGTCTTCTACCGCGGCGATCGGGTGCTCGGCGGAGGGCGCATCTGCTCGAACACCAAGCTGGGGTCGTCATGAGGTGTGCGCTCGGTCTCGCGATGGCGCTCGCCGCCCTGGGCTGCTCCACCGCCGAAGGTGAAGGCGAGGTGAAGAGCGATCGCCTGTACGTTGAAGACTGCTGGAACGGTCCCTTCGATCTCGGGCCGACGTTCTTCGGCGCCAACCCGTATCGAAATACGATCACGAATCGCATCCAACGCGGCGACAACCTGGAAGAGGTGTCCGACGGCTTGATCGTTCTGGTCCACGATGTCGACAAGATCCGAGACGAGTCGCTGGGCACCGACCTGCCCGTCGGGATGCCCGCGGGCGTGACCCCGCCAGGAGTGCCAGTGACGCTGAATCCGGATCCGCCCCGGGTCCACCTCTCGCTCTACCTCCACGACACGTGCCACGAGCAGAACGGGACCCTGTACTCCGTCGACGGAAAGATCAGCTTCGACTCCCTCTTCAGCGGCGACCCCAACGAAGGCAACGCCGACGACCGACTTAGCGAAGCGCGCTTCACTGCGACCTTCGCCGATCCGCGGCACATCTTGCCCGATGGCAGCATCGACCCCGAGCGAACGAGCCTGGTCACCGGTTGGTTCCGCTTCTTCTTCCAGCGCGGCCAGCCTGCACAGCCGTTTCCCTGAGCCCTCCACACACTGTCGCACATCGACCCTCACGGCCCCCGGCGGACGGCACGTGCTAGACTGACCGGGCCCGAGTGGCTTGGTTGATTCGGCCCTCCCACCCCAGTACGCTGAGCGAAGATTTCGATGGTATTCCGAGCACAAGCCCTGCTCGCGACAGTCCGCGTCGTTGCCGCGGCGCTGGTGCTGATCGCGTTGTTCGCGACGACAGCCGTGGCCGCGCCCAAGTCCTTCGGTCAAGCCGACGCGGCGTGGCACCAGGGCGAGCTCGAGAAGGCCAAGGACCTCTACGAGAAGGCGTTGGCTGCGGGCGGGTTGGATCCCACCGACGTCGTCCTCGCTCACTCTCGTGTGGGCACGGTGAAGGCGGCCATCAACGACACCAACGGTGCATTGAGTTCGTTCCGCGTCGCCGCCGCCATCGACCCTCGTTTCGAGCTGCCGGCGGAGAGCGGGCCAAAAGCCAAGAAGCTTTTCCAGCAAGCCCGCAAAGAGTCCCAGCAACAGGGCGGAGAGAAGCTCAGCATCACGCTGAAGGCACCCGACACCATCCCGGCCAACCAGGGCTTCACGCTCGAGACGGAGATCCCACCGGGGTTCGCGGTGTTGGTGTCCGAGGTTATCGTCGCCATCGAGGATCCGGTGAGCGGCAAGAAGTGGAAGCGCAAGAAGAGCTCCGAGCCTTCCCTCACCTTCGATTTCCCCAAGCGTGTCGCCATGTCGGGCGCTCGCCTCAAAGTGAAGGCCTCGGCGGTCGACGCGCAGAACAACGCCTGGACGATCACCGAGGGAAAGATCCGAGTCGAGGGCACCCGCACGAGCGAAGGCGGGATGGACGACGAGCCCATGCCGGAGCCGACCAAGCCGCCAGAAAAGGACAAGGGCGGCGGCGGTTTCTTCGCCGGCCCATTGCCGTGGATCATCGGCGGCGCGCTGATCGTCGGAGGCATCGTCGCCTACGCCGTCACGCGCAAGCCCGCCGACGTGAGCGTGGGCTCGCCCGCCTGGAAAAAGTAGGCGATGGCGAACGACATGGTCCCCGGCAACCCGCACCGCCCGAAGCTCGGAGGGCCGGACGATCGCGAGCGACGCATGGCCGAGGGCAGTGAACCGAGCGTGCCCTCGGGGGGCACGTACTTCCTGGGCCGCTATCGAGTCGTCGACGAGATCGGCGTCGGCGGGATGGCCGCCGTGCACCTGGCGCGCGCCGACGGTCCGGGCGGATTCCAGAAGTGGGTCGCGATCAAGCGCATCCACCGGCACCTCGCCGAAGACGAGCAGTTCATCCGCATGTTCTTGGACGAGGCGCGAATCGCGGCGCGCATCTCCCACCCGAACGTCGCGCAAGTGTTCGACCTCGGGAAGCAAGGCGACACCTACTGGATCGCCATGGAGTACCTGCACGGCGAACCGCTGCGCGAGATCATGCGCGCGGTCGAGGAAGGCGGCGCGCCCACCATGGGCGCACACCTCGCCGCCAAAGTGATCTCAGATGCGGCCGAGGGTCTGCACGCCGCGCACGAACTCCGAGACAAGGACGGCAAGCTCCTCAACCTGGTGCATCGCGACGTCACGCCGCACAACCTGTTTCTCACCTACGACGGCGCGGTCAAGGTGGTGGACTTCGGCATCGCCAAGGTCACTGGTCGGCTGTCGACCACACGCGCGGGGACGCTGAAGGGCAAGCTCGCGTACATGAGCCCGGAGCAGGTCCACGGCATCTCCATCGACCGGCGCACCGACATTTTTGCGCTGGGCGTGGTGCTCTGGGAGCTCACCACCGGGCGCCGTCTATTCCGCATGGACAGCGACCTCGAGACGCTGGAGCGGGTGCAGTCCTGCGTCGTTCCGCCGCCCTCCAGCATCATCGACAACTACCCGGTCGAACTCGAATCGATCGTGATGCGCGCGCTGGCCAAGGACCCCAATCGGCGCTTTGCCTCCGCCCGCGACATGTCGCGCGCGCTGCAGCAGTACGTGATGCGCGCCGGCGCGTTCGTTGGACCTGAAGAGATCGGCGCCTACGTCAAACACGTGCTCTCGGAGCGCTTCCAGAAACGCGAGGCGCACCTGCAGTGGGCCGCCGAGGTCACTCAAACCGTTTCGCTCGGCGCGCTCGAGCGCTCGGGTGCCATCACGGGTGAAGAAGCCTCGATGCTCACCTACGAGTCCGACGTGCAAGAGGTGCCGCGCGGCCCGCGGCCGGCAGCCGGCATGCCCAATCGTACGGGAGGACCCACCCCCGCAGCGTCCCACGCACGCGCGGTGACCGCGCCGCTGCCGCGACCGGCGCCGGCCCCGCGACCCGGTCCGCCCTCTCCCGCCGCGCCGACGCGGCCGCTGCCCGCTTTCGAGAGCACGAGTCAGACGGGCACCGAAGACCTGCTCGAGCCCGAAGAGGACGACGAGCTCGCGAAGACTCGCGTGGTGATGCCGCACCGATCTTCGCCCCAAGCCGCCCCGCCACCTGCGGCCGGCGCGCCGCCTCCGCCCAACCCGACGATGCTCGGGCTGGGGCCGCCGCGGGGTCATACGCTGCCGCTGCCGAGCTTCACGGGCGAACCCGCGCCGCCGCCGCCCTCGGGCGTCATGCACGACTACGCCGCCGAAGACGAAGACCTCGTCACGACGGTGATGGACATCGAAGAAGAGTCCCACACCATCAGCACCGTTCACGAGCCCGCAAAGAGCCGGCAGCCGGCGCCGAGCCCCGACGACGCGATCGTCGTGGCTCCCACCTTGCTGCTCGGTGATCACTCGGCGCAGCGTGCGATGCCGGCGGCGACAGGAACGATTCGACACATCGGCTATCCCGAGGCGTCCTACCCGCTGCCCACCGCTCCGCCGAGCCTGCAGCATCCGGAGCAGCAGCGGTCGAACGTGCTGATCGCGGTCATCGCGGCGGCAACGACGCTCATTGCGCTCACGCTCACCGCGCTGGTGGTGCTTCGGATCACCGACAGCCCCAAGGACCAGAAGACCGCCACGGCGGCACCGGTCACCGCCCCGACTCCGACGCCGACACCGTCGCCAACGACCATTCCGACGGCAGCGCCGGTCGTGACCGCGGCGCCGACGCCCACCGCCACGACCGAGGCTGTGAATCCCGACAGCTTGCCCAAGGAGGCGCCGGTCGCGACCCCGACCCCGGCCCCGCCGACAGGACCGACGCCGAAGCCCGCCTGGACGCCGACGGCGGCACCGACGCCAAAACCGCCGGTCGCCACCACGGGCAAGGGCGAGCCCGGCTACCTGACGGTCATGTGCGTGCCCGGCTGCGACTCGGTCAGCGCCGGGGGGCGCAGCCTCGGGCCGTCGCCCGTGGTCCGAGCGGCGCTGCCCCCGGGCAACCACGGGGTGGGTTTGCGCTACGGTTCGGTCAAGAAGTCGCTGGGCGTGACGATCGTCTCTGGCCAGACCACGGCTCGCCGCGTAACGATGGAATGAATCATGAGAAAAGCGGGCTCGGTCGCCCTTTTGCTCTTTCTTGGGTTGGTGGTCTCTTCGTCCTGCGCAAAGCAGCGCGCGGTGACGATCGAGCTGCTCGACGCGTGCGCCTCGAGCGGGACCTCGTTCCGCGAGGCCGCGGACTTCGTGCAGTTTGCCGTGTTCCCCAACGCTTGCCCGGGGGACGACAAACTCGCAGCGGGTGATACGCGTGGCGCCAAACAGACATGGACCGTGGCGGCGGACGGAGGCCTGCCCGACGTGGGAGACCTGCCCCAGTCGAAGTTCGGCTTCGCGGTCATCTTGCGGGACAAGGAGTGCACCGTGCTCGGCTACGGCTGCACCGTCGCCGATCTCGAGAGCATCAGCGGCGTGAAGATCGCCGCCTGTGACTGGTCGAACCACGACGAGCCAGCGGCGAGATGCAACTGCCAGCTGCTCAAGGGAGGCGGCTGCTTCCCGCCCACCGTCTGCGAGGAGGGTGCGTGCAAGAAGCCGACGACGCCGGACCCCGGTGGCTGCAGCCTGGTCATCGAGCAAGCAGGCGCGTTGCCAACTCCCATTGCGCCCACGGCGAGGCTGTCCGGGCCTAGCATCGTCGCCACGGACGACGGCTTCATGCTGGGCTACCGCGATCAGAGCGGCGACACGCTGCGTGCGGTCGCCGCCTTCCTCAAGGACGATGGGGAGCTGACTCCGGCCCAGAACTTCGACCTCGGTGGCTGTTCCAACCAGCTGCCCGAGGACGGAGTCGGCATGGCCTTCGCGGGCGGTTCCGGCATGATGACCACGAGCCTGCCCGACTGCGGGCAAGGCGCGGGCGCCGTGTTCATCCCCTTCAAGTCGAACGGGCAGATCGAGCAGGCGTCGGGACCGCGCAACAAAGCCTTCAAGAACCTGTGGATGTCGCAAGGCGGCGCCATCGCTCCCGCCGCCGGCGCCGGCGATTGGGAGCTCGTGTACCGCGTGCAGCATGAAGCGGGCTCACCCTGGATCGAGCGGGTGGTGCTCCAGGGCGCAGCGTTCAAAGGCACGGTGCCCATCGCCAAGCCCTTCGGTGACGAAGACGCAGTCTACTCCCTCGTGGCCACCAGCCCGCAGCTCCGCGCCTTCTTGGCGCCGGTACAGACCGAGGGCGGGAGCATCACGGTGATCAAAGTTGGCGACCGTTCGAGCGACACGCTCGACCTCTCCGCCGAGTTCGCCCTGCCTCAGACCGCGCCGTGGGCGGCGCTGGTCGCGTGGAACAACAGAGTCGCCGCGGCGATCCCGGCAGGTGTCGGCATGACGATTCAACCCGCGGAGTTTACCGGCGGCGCCATCAGCCCAAAGGCCTCGGTGCTGATCGGCGCGGGAACGGTCAGCGGCGGCGCCTTGGCCGTGCTTCGAAATCACTTGCTGGTGGCCCAGGGGCGGAGCGGCGGCATCACCGTGCATCGGGTCGATGGAGCCGACGGGCTGTTAGCGAACAAAGCAGCGGTCTCGATGGACTTCCCTGCCTCCTTCGGCCCCGCAAACCTGACCACGTTCGACGGAGTCCGTATCGCGATGGCGGCGGCCCGCAACCGCGTCGCCGTCACTTGGATCACCAAGGCCACCCTCGAGTCGACGGATCCCACCGGCGGATGGGCCCTGCTGCGCTGCGCGGAATAGGCCGGACGTGATCACGCGCGTGAGCAACCAGCTCCGACGCGAGGCCAAGGACCTCGCGCTCAAGTTCTGCTGTGAAGATTGCGCTCACTTCGCCGAGGATCGCGCTGCCTGCGGCAACGGCTACCCAGTAGAACCCCACCGCGGCGTGCGCTTGGAGCTGGTCGGCGAAATGGCGTTCTGCAAGGACTTCGAGCTCGCATGACCCGCGTTCGGCGGTCACATCCGCCGACCTTGCTCAAGATTGTCGAGCGCACGCTGAAGACCGAGTGTCGCCTGCCCACCGGAGCCGGTATTCTCCTCGGCGTCTCCGGCGGCGGCGATTCCCAGGCATTGCTCCACGTGTTGGCCCGACTGGCCCCGCGCCTGGGCTTCGCGCTCTTTGCTCACGGCGTCGATCACGGCCTCAGGGCCGAAGCCCCGGCGGAGCTCGACCTGTGCGAGGAGCTGGCGCGCCGCGAGGCGATCCCCTTCGGGAGGTCGCGCATCGGCCTCGCTCCCGGCGGCAACCTGATGCAGCGGGCGCGGACCGCGCGCTATGGAGAGCTGGCCCGGGCCGCTGCTGCGTTCGGGGCCACCTTCGTGGCGACGGCGCACCACGCGGACGACCGGGCCGAGACGGTCCTGCTCCGCTTGTGTCGTGGAGCAGGACCGCGGGGTCTTGCGGTCCTGCCGGCACGCGCCGACTCGCTCCTTCGCCCGATGATCCGCGCACGAAGAACGGATGTGCAGGCCCACCTCCGCCGCCACGGCCTCGGATTCGCGACGGATCCGACCAATACGAGCCCACGCTTCTTGCGCACGCGGGTGCGGCAGGAGCTCCTCCCGCTGCTCGAGTCGATCTCGCCCCGAATCGTCGATCACCTCAACGCGCTCGCCGATCAGCTCTCCGACCCGGGAGCGCCGACCCTGCAGGGCGCCGACGGGGCAGCGATCACGCTCGGCCGGGCCCACGCTCGGGCCCTCGTCGGCCTGCTCGGAAGTCGCGACCCAAAAGCGGAAATCTGGCTGCCAGGGGGCCGCTCGGTCCGCTTCGATCCCAGCACCGGAACCGCCCAGGTCGATCCGGCGCCACCGAGAGGGGCTGCCATCCGTCGAAAAAGTGATTAATCAGCCTTTGACGGCCACCAAATCGACGGACGCCGTTCATAATCGTATGCTCCATGGGGTCGGCCCCACCTGCGCCGATCATCAATAGACGTCTTCTGGTCCCGAGGTCCCTCAGTGAAACAGCCGCACAAGACCCTCCTGCTCTGGGTCGTCCTGATCGTCGCATTCCTGGCCATCTGGCAGTTCCTCGGTTCCGAGGGGCCGCAGAAGCAACCCATGGCCTTCAGCGAGTTCATCACGCTCGTGAAGGCGCCAAAGGACCAACGCCACGTCGAGTCCGTCGAGATCAAGGACCGCGAATACGTCTTCCAGATCAAGAACCCGACCGCCAAGGGCCCGGCCGAGCGTGGGATCAGCGTCGGTCCGTCCAGTGACGAGATCGCCGCCGAGCTCCTCAAGCACGACGTCCGCATCACTTATCAGAAGGACGAGTCGAATCCCTTCCTGACGACGACGCTGACGATCCTGTTGCCGATGCTGTTCTTGCTGGTGCTCTTCTACCTCTTCATGCGGCAGCTCCAGGCCGGTGGCGGCAAAGCCATGAGCTTCGGCAAGAGCCGAGCGCGGCTGCTGAACGAGGCTCAGAACAAGGTGACCTTCGCCGACGTCGCAGGCATCGACGAGGCGCGGGACGAAGTCGAAGAGATCATCGCCTTCCTCAAAGATCCGAAGAAGTTCCAGAAGCTCGGCGGACGCATTCCCAAGGGGGTGCTGATGATGGGGCCTCCGGGCACCGGCAAGACCTTGCTGGCGCGGGCCATCGCCGGTGAGGCCGGCGTGCCCTTCTTCAGCATCTCGGGCTCGGATTTCGTCGAGATGTTCGTCGGCGTCGGCGCCAGCCGCGTGCGAGACCTCTTCGAGCAGGGCAAGAAGCACGCACCTTGCATCATCTTCATCGACGAGATCGACGCCGTTGGCCGGCACCGCGGCGCGGGACTCGGCGGTGGACACGACGAGCGCGAGCAGACGTTGAATCAGCTCCTGGTCGAGATGGACGGGTTCGAATCCAACGAAGGCGTGATCATCATCGCGGCCACCAACCGACCCGACGTGCTGGACCCGGCGATCCTCCGGCCCGGGCGCTTCGATCGCCGGATCACGGTCCCGCGGCCCGACGTGCGCGGGCGTGAAGGCATCCTGGCTGTGCATACCAAGAAGGTCCCCTTGTCCACGGACGTCGATCTCGGCATCCTCGCCGCCGGCACGCCGGGCTTCGTCGGCGCCGATCTCGAGAACCTGGTCAACGAAGCCGCGCTCTTGGCGGCACGTCAGGACAAAGAAGCCGTCGCCATGCTCGACTTCGAGCTCGCCAAGGACAAGGTCCTGATGGGCAGCGAGCGCCGCAGCATGGTGATGAGCGAGCAAGAACGGCGCACTGCCGCCTGGCACGAAGCGGGGCACACCCTGGTGGGCAAGCTCGTCGAGGGAAACGACTCCGTACACAAGGTCAGCATCATCCCTCGCGGTTCTGCCCTCGGCGTCACCCAGTTCCTCCCGACCGAGGACCGACACCTGATGACGCGCACGCAGACCTTGGCACGCATCGCCATGGCGCTGGGCGGGCGGGCGGCGGAAGAAGTCGCCTTCTCCGAGATCACCACCGGCGCCCAAGACGACATCCGCCGGGCCACGCGCCTGGCGCGCGCCATGGTGTGCGAGCTCGGAATGACGGACAAGCTCGGCCCCGTTGCCTACGGTGAGAACGAAGAGAGCGTATTCCTCGGCCGCGAGATGACGACCCGCCGCGAGGACTACTCCGAGGACACCGCCAAGGAAATCGACCACGAAGTCCGGCGCCTGGTCGGCGAGCAGCACCAGCTAGCGCTCAAGGTGCTCCGCGACAATCGCGAGCAACTCGACCGCCTGGCCGAAGCGCTGTTGGAGCGGGAGACGCTCGACTCCCTGGAAATCACCGCTGCCATCAACGGTGAGCCCTTGCCGCCACGCGAACGTGTGGTGATCCCGTCCTGGAGCGACAAGCGCTCGGCGCGCGACAAAGAGAAGAAGCGCCCGGCCAGCATCTTCGGAGCTCCGAAGCCCGCGCCGGGCTGAAGCTCACTCGGGATCGCAGACGGCGCTGCAGTTCGTCTCCAGCTTGGCATCGGGCCGGAGGAAGTGGCTGAGCTGCTCGCCTGCAGCCACGGCGAGCCAACGCGCCCGGATCACGCTCCACCACCGCTCAAGAGTTCGCGAGCGCGCTCGATGAGCGTCTCTCGTTGGTTGAGCTCGGGCGTCTCGATCACCTCGTCGAGCAACGTCACGAGCACCCGACCTAGCTCCGGCCCGCCCCTGATGCCCAGCTCGTTCATCAGGTCGTGGCCATTGACGGCAAGGTCTTTGGGCGACATTGCCGCGCCGGCGGCCATCAGCCGGGCCACTCGCGCTTTGAGCGAGCTCAGCCGGTCGAGATCGTCGCTCGCGTCGCGCCCCTTGCCCAGGACGTCGGCTCGGTTGAGCTCGTAGAGCTCCAGCAACAAATCCGGAGAAACTCGCTTGATCCAGCGGCGCACCGCAGCGTCGGACCACGAGTCTTCGTAGCAAATCAGGTGGTGGCGCACGAGGCCGACGATCCGGGCACGTTCGTCGTTGGAGAAGCGCAGGCGCGCCAGCAGCGGCTCGGCGATTTCGGCGCCGATGCGCTCGTGCTCGTAGAAAGTGTAGTCGTTGGTCTTGTCGCTGAATGCTCGCGAGCGTGGCTTTCCGACGTCGTGCAACAGACCCGCGACTCGCAGCACGGGGCTCTCTGGGCACGCATCGAGACAGGCCATGCTGTGTCCCCAAACATCGAAGTGGTGATGGCGGTTCTGCTGACAGTCCACGGATTCGAGGAGCTCCGGAGCGCTGATGGCCAAGAGCCCGTGGTCCTTCATCACCTCGAAGGCCCGGCTCGGACGAGCCGCCTTCATGCTCTTCATCCACTCGTCTCGGATGCGCTCGGGGCTGACTTTGGCGTAGCTCGCGAGCGAAGGCTCGATGGCGCGAGCGGTCGCCGGCTCGATCTCGACCTCGAGGGTCGCGGCGAAGCGCGCGGCGCGCAGCACGCGCAGCCCGTCCTCGGCAAAGCGCTCCGCCGCATTGCCCACGGCGCGGAGCATGCCCATCTTCAGGTCGCCCATGCCGTCAAAGGGGTCGATCAGCGAGCCCTCCAACGGGTCGAAGGCCATCGCGTTGATGGTGAAGTCGCGCCGCGCGAGATCGGCGACGATGTCGTCGACGAAGTACACCGAGTCCGGGCGCCTGCCGTCGGAGTAGCTCGTTTCGCCGCGCAGCGTGGTCACTTCGTAGCCGACACCGTCGAGCAGCACGGTCACGGTGCCGTGCTTGATGCCCGTGGGCACGACACGGCGAAACAGGCTCATGACCGCCTCTGGCAGCGCGTTGGTGGCGACGTCCCAGTCGTTGCGCACGCCCCCGAAGCTCGCGCCCCGGAGCTCCTCGAGCACGTGGTCGCGGACGCAGCCCCCGACCACCCACGAGCGATAGCCGGCCTCGCGCAGTCGCTGACACAGGCCGCGCAGCTCTTGGGGCAGCGAGCGCTCGAGCGCACGTGTGGGAACTGCGCTCACGCGGCACCTCTGGGACGGCGGCAGGTCACTTCCACGGATTGACGATGGCCGGATCCCCGCCGCCGGGCTTGCCTCCGGGCTTGCCGCCCGGCTTCTTTTCTTCCGGCTTCTTGACCGGCGGGATGTAACGAGCGCCGGGGACGCGCGCGAGCTTGACGGACAGCTTGGGCTCCGACGCGTCGACCGTGAGCGACTTGGGTTTGAAACCGGCGCGCTTGATCTCGACCTGCTTCTTCTCTCCCTCGGCGAGCTCGAGGAGCACGGGGCTCGACCCCAGGTTCTTGTCGCCCACGAACACCTCCGCGTCGATGGGTTCGATGGCGATCACGACCTGCGTGGTCGACGGCTTGGCGGGTTTGGCCGGGGGCTCGGGAGGCAGCGGCGGAGGCGGAGACACAGGCGCCGCGGTCACGGTGGCGTCGGGCTGAGCGGTGCTGTCCGAGCCAAAAGCGAAGATGCCCACGACGATGCCGACCGCGGTGAGCACGCCGGCGACGCCAGCGTAGAGGGGCCACTTGGAGCGAGTGAAGCCGAGCTCGGGCGGAGACGCCGGGATCGGCGCGGGCATGCCCGCCGCGGCACCGGTCTTGAAGTAGTCCGCCGGGACGTTGAACCCGCCGGAGCGGTTCATCATCTCGGGGACCGCCGCGGGGATCCCACCCGCCGTCAGTTTGTCGAGATCTTCGGTGATCTCCGCCATCGACTGATAGCGCTGTTCGGGGCGCTTCGAGAGGCATTTGAGCACGATGGCCTCGAGCCCCGGCGGAACCTCTTGAGGCTGAGGCACGAGCGCGCGGATGGGGACCGGCGCTTTGTACATGTGCTGGGTGAGGATCCCCATGAAGTTGTCGGCGTCGAAGGGCACTTTGCCGCTGGCGAGCTCGTAGAGAATCACGCCGAATGAGTAGATGTCGCCGCGGTGGTCGACGGGAGCGCCGGCGGCCTGTTCGGGCGCCATGTAGTGCGGGGTGCCGAAGACCGCGCCGGCGCGGGTCAGGCGACCCTCGGCGCTGGTCGTCACCTTGGCGATGCCGAAGTCCAGGATCTTGACGAAGTCTTTTTCGCCACCGCGGTTGATCAGGTGGATGTTGTCGGGCTTCAGGTCGCGATGAACGATGCCCGCAGCATGAGCGGCCGCCAGGCCCTCGGCGAGCTGGCGGGCGATACCGACCAGGCGCTTCACCGGGACCGGCGAGCCGCCCCCGACGATGCTCGTGAGCGGGTCTCCTTCGAGGAACTCCATCACGAAGTAGGTGGAGCCGTCGGGCAAGAGACCGAAGTCGCTGATGTCGATGATGTGCTCGTTGCCGATAGCCGAGGCGGCCCGCGCTTCGTTCAAGAAACGCTCGGTCACTTCTTTGTCGCGAGCCAGGTCTGCCCGCAGCACTTTCATCGCGACCTTCTTGCCGATGATCGTGTGAATGCAGCGGTAGACGACGCCCATCCCGCCTTCGCCGATGATGCGCTCGACGCGGTAGCGTCCATCGATGGTGGTGCCGATGTACGGATCCGACCGCTCCTTTTCCGTCGGAACTCGCGTGACCTGACTGGTCTCGGACTCGAAGTCCACGATCGAAGAAGTGACCACCGTGACCAACTTGAGCGGCGCCTGCTCGCTGGCCGGGGCAGCGGGGGCCGCCTGGGCTGGGGCGCCGGGCGCTCGTCTGTCGATGCCGTCACTCATGCGGGGGAGGGTCCGAGAAAAGCTACGCGAGGCTCTAATCTTACTCCACTTTTCACGGGATGACGGCCCGCGAGGGCACTGCTCATGGGTTCATCGAGCGCACCGCGGGTGGGTCGGAGAGCGCCTGCCCGAGCGAGCGCCGGCTAATTGCGCGGGAATGCGGGGCTAGTTTGGGCTGTCGTCCTCCGCGCACCGTCTGCTACATGGGCCGCTAAGATGGGATTCCCTCTCGACCTCGCTCTCCGGTACATGCGGTCGAAGAAGCGGGCGTTTGTCTCCGTCGGCACCGTCTTCGCCATTCTGGGCGTCGCGCTCGGAGTAGCCGCCCTCGCGACGGTGATGAGCGTGACCGGCGGCTTTCGCGCGCAGTTTCGCGAGAAGGTCCTCGGCGTCAACGCGCACGTACTGATCTTGAAGTACTCGAGCGACTTCCGCGAGTACCGCGAGGTGATGCAGAAGGTGGAGGACCTTCCGGGCATCACCGGCATTGCGCCCTTCGTCATCAACCCGATGATGGTCACGCACGGTGAGCGGTCTGCCACCGGCGTCTTGTTGAAGGGCGTCGATCCGGTCCGGATGCCCACCGTGCTCGATCTTCCGCGGCACATCGTCGAGGGCAACGTCGAGGGGCTGCGCCTCGCCAACTCGACGCCGCCGGCGCGACGACGCAAGAGCCTCTTCGACGACCCCTCGATACCCAGCCCGAAGAAGAGCGGCGTCGACGGCGGGAGGAACCCGCTGCTGCTCGAGATCGAAAAGCAGATCGTGCTTGCTGAGGACGCGGGCGTGGGCGCGGGCGACGCGGGCGCGGGCGACCGGGGGCGAGCGCGGGCGCGGGCGCAGCAGCGGACGACACCAGCACGCTCGCTGTGCACGACGACGAAGCGTCGGAGGGCGAGCCCGCCGCTGACGACCTCGACGGCGGCGCGCCGGCGGGCGCCATCGAGCCCGATGGAGGCTTTGCGACGGCGCTGCCGGACGAGGACCTATTGCCCGCCGACGTGGACCCAGACCCCTGCCGGGATCCGGCCAGCGTGAAGCGCCTCCCGGGCATCATCGTGGGCAAGACGTTGAAAGAGAACCTGCAACTCGAGCTCGGCTCGTGTGTGCAGGTGACCTCTCCCACGGTGGGTTACGCCTATTCGCACGGCGCCGTGCTCGCGCCCGTCGCCAAGCAGTTCCGGGTGATCGCCGTGTTCGACGCGGGTTTCGATCAGTACGACTCGAAGCTGGTCTACACCGACCTGTACGAAGCGCAGGTGTTCGGCGACTCCGGAGACAGCGTCACCGGCATCGAAATGAAGGTGAAGGACATCGAACAGGCCCGCGAGGTCGCGCGCCAGCTCGACGAAAGACTAGCGGACGGCATCTACCACACCATGGACTGGGAAGAGCTGAACCACGGCTTGTTCACCGCGCTGCGTATCCAGCAGATTCTGATGAGCCTGGTGCTTGCTCTGATCATCGTGGTCGCCGCGTTCACCGTCATCGCGACCTTGATCATGGTAGTGCTCGACAAGAAGAAGGAGATCGCCGTGATGAAGGCCATGGGGGCGAGCGACTCGGCGTTGCTTCGTTCGTTCTTGTACCAGGGCGCCATCATCGGCCTGATCGGCGCATCGATAGGCCTCGGCCTCGGCCTCTTGTTCTGCAAGGGGCTGTTGATCTACGGCTTCCCGCTCGACCCAAAGGTGTATTTCATTTCGCGTCTTCCTGTTCAGGTGAAACCCTTCGAGTTCGCGATGATCGGCGTGTTCGCGGTCCTGGTGTGCCTTGCGGCCACCGTCTGGCCGGCGATGTACGCCTCGCGGCTCCGGCCAGCCGAAGCCTTCCGCGAACAGCAGTGAGTCTCAGGGACTCGAGGCGCCGCTGCGCACCGACTGCGGCGGCATCTGCGCGCGCCGGATCAGTCCAAGGACCCGCGCCGCCAGCTCGGGCGCGCGAAAGGGCTTGCTCACGAAGTCATCCGCGCCCGCCGAAAACGCCTCTACGATGTCGCTCGTGGATGAGTGAGCCGTCAGGAACAACACCGGCAGGCGGCCCAGGCGTGGCTCTTTCCGCAGACGGCGGCAGAATTCGACCCCGCTCATCCCGGGCAGGTTCCAGTCCAGCACCATCAGGTCCGGACGGGACTCGCGCAGCAGGTCGAAGGCCTCTTCAGCGCTGGACACCGCCGAGGTGCGAAAGCCCGCCGACTTGAGCATGGCGCACACGACGTTTTGCAGGTCGGCGTCATCGTCGACGATCAATACGCAGGCATCCATTGGTGCGCGCACCTCGAAGGCCGGCAGGGGCATGCTCGGCGGCGGAATCGACGGCGGCTCGTCCGAATTGGCGAATTGCCAGAGCCGCGACCAGTCACGCTCGGTGAGCGCGAGTCTCAGCCCGTCGCCGCGATCGACCACACAGGCCGCCACCGCAGTGGACTCTTCTCCGACCGAAAAGGTCGCGAGCACCCACTCGCCGTCCCTGAGGCCGTCGGCGCAGGGCAGCTCGAGCTCCTGCTCGTCCCCACCGGCCTCCATTTGCAGCGCGAGCGAATCGTGGCTTTCGGCTTGTAGGATGATGCCCCTCACGGCCGCGGAAGCCTAGCGCGCCCACTCTGTCCGGGCCAGCTCCCTGCCCTGGCGACGAGGAGCCGCGGGCTCACCGCCGCACACGCCATAGACTCAACGCGAAATAGGCGGCCGTGAGCAAGAGCAGTGCCAGCGTGGCACTCCACTGCGGCATCGCCCACACCGGCTCACCGCCCAGCAAGTTACGGATGTGGCCCCGAGGCCAGAACATCGCGGAGAGTCCCGCGCTGGCCCCCGCGATGAAGTCGATGATCAGGAGCGCGGTCCGCCCACCGCCGGCGCGCCCAATCGTCGATCCCAGACCGAACCAGGCGGCATAGCTCGCGCCCGCGAGAGCCCCGATCCAGGTGCTGGTGACCAGGTCCTGGACCAGTGCGGGATCCGCGGGCGCACGCACCACGACGACGGCGGCCGCGGCCACCAGTGCGCCGGAGATCGCGAGCACCAGCGCCAGGGCCATGCCCACACCAAGGGCGATGACCCGTCGGTTTCCACCAAAGCGAGCCAGCTCCGAGAGCGACGTCTCGAAGTGCGTGCCCGCCAAGGCGCGCGCGACGGTGCCGTGGGAAAGCAGCGGCAGCACGAGCCCTAGGGCGACGCCCGTGAGCGCGCGATCGGCGGCGACGTTGGAGCCGGAACGACGTTCGAGCCAGGCCGCGACGGACACGGCGGCGACCGCCAACGCAAGCCCGAGCACGCTGGAACGCGACGCGAGGCGAAAGCGCACCAGCCGGACGCCTGCGACGAAGGCGCTCATGAGGTCGGACCCTCATTGGCGTCCGGTGGCGGCGACGAAGGCGCAGCCGCAGGCAGCGCTGCCAAGCGCCCGCGTTCTTCACGCTCGCGACCATGGGCGGCGGCGGCACGCACGGCGTTGTCGTAGGCGGCCCGCCAGAGCCCCTCGGTCGCGGCTCGCACCTCGTCGAGCGCGGGCAAGCCGGCCTCGACGGAGATCAACGGCGCGTTCACCGCACGCGCGTTCCGAAGCACTGCCAAGGAAATCCGCTCCAGCTCCGGACCGCGCACACGGAGCTCGCCCGAGCGCTGCGCCTCGTCCCAGTCGAGGGACTCGACATCCGGGTCCACCACCAGCGCGTGGGCCAGCGCACGCGCAGCGGAAGTACGCACGCGCAACGTCGCGCGCGCCCCGGGCGCGAGCTCGGCGGAGAGCGGGGTCCCGGGTCGGCGCACGAAGCGACCGCGGTCGAGCAGCACCAACGATCCGCCCAACTCGGAGGCGTCGCGCGGGCTCGAGGTCATGGCCACGACGATCGTTCCGGCCTCGGCACGGAGGCTCATTGCGCGGGCGACGCCTTCGACGCCCAGCGAAAACGGCTCGTGAATGACCAGCGCGAGCGGTTCTGGGATCGAGAGCGCCAGGGCCCACGCGACCCGTCGGCGCATGCGAAGATCGAGGCGCGCGGGCGGCACGTTCGCGATGGACCCCAGACCGTGATCGGCGAGCATCGCCCCGGGATCTTGGCTCTGGCCGCGCAACTCGAGCACCTGGCGCACCGCTTCGGCGGTACTTCGCGCAAGGAAGGCAGGTTCGCTCGACAGGACCAAGCCGATCCGCGCTCGCGTCTCGGGTGAGCGCGCTGGATCGACTCCGCCCACGCGCACCACCCCGCGTCGAGGCACGACGAGCCCGCCGATCACCGCAGCCGAAATCCGCAGCGCCGTCGGACGGAGCCGCGAGGACCACGTTGAGCCCTGCGGTGGCGGACAGCGACGCGCCAGCGAGCGCGCCCTGGAACACCCCTTCGAGCACGAGTTCGGTCATCGGAGGTGAGCTCCGATCCGCATCAGCTCGGTGGCCAGGAAGCCCGTCAGCGCCGGCACGCTCGGGACGCTCGGGAACAGCCCCCTCAACATGTCGGGCAGAATGACCAACGCAAGCAACGCCGACCGCGGGCGACGGCTGCCAAGCACGCGGGCGACCCGCACCAGCACCACGACGAGCACGCAGATCAAAAGGACGTAGCCCAAGACACCCAGCACGAGGAGCGCTCGGGCCACGGCCGTATGCAGGTTGCGCGACAGCGACAGCGCGAAGACGGCAAGCAGCATGGCCGGCAGCCCGACCACTCGCAGCATGCGCCGGCCAACGGCCAAGAGCTCAGCTCGCTCGCTGGCTCGAAGCGAGAACCCGCGCGACAGCGCGAGGGCACGCACCGGCGCTTCGTCGGTGCCGCGCGAGACCGCCGAGAGCGCCAGCGCGGAGCCCACGAGCCAGGTCAGCCAAGCCAAGGCGCTCCCCACGACCTTGTCCGACGCGTCCCCCGACAGGGCACGGGCGCCGAAGGGCATCGCGATCAGATAGCCGAGGGTGACCGCCCACGCGGCGAGCTTCCCGAACTGCGCGCCGAGCCGACTCCGCAGGCAGGTGTCGTGGAGCCTCACCAGAGGCAGAAGGCTTCGTCGCCTCGCGGACGAGGCAGCAGGGCGGAGGGCGGCGGTGGCCACGGCCGGCGCAGCATACTCGACCTAGCGCGGCGGGATGTTCCGTGCGACTCCGGGCGCCAGCTGCTCGGCCCGATCGACCCAGGTCCGCGCGCCCGGGTCCCGAAGCTCGGTCAGCGCAGCGGCCATCGCGTACACGGCGACGGGATCTTGGGGGTCGAGGGCCAGGGCCCGCTCCGCAGCGCCGACTGCGTGGCGCGTGCGCCCTCGCGCCAGCTCGGCGGTAGCGAGCCAGCCGAGCGCCGCTACCGCCGTGTCGTCCCGTGCAGCCGCCAGGGGCAGGAGGAGCGTGATGGCCCCGCCGATGTCGTTGTTGCGCAGGAGCCGACGAGCCGAGAGGATCTTCAACGGGGCGGACTCCGGAAAACGCTTCGCTCCAACGGCGACCAGAGCGTCTGCTTCGTCGCGGCGACCGAGTTGCAGTAGGCTCTCGGTCAGGCCCACGAAGCCGGCCGGGTCGAGCGGTGCCACCTCCGTGAGGCGCTTGAACTGCACACGCGCATGTTCGTAGCGGCCTGCTTCGAAGAGTAGGCGAGCGAGGTTGGTGCGGGCAGCGGAAAAACCCGGATCGACCTTCAGTGCCTCGTCGTAGTGTTTGGCGGCAATGTCGGGTCGGCGCTCGCGTTCGGCGAGGACGCCGAGGCCGTGATGCGGCTGCGCGACATCCGGGTTGATTCTGCGCGCGCGCGTCAACAGCTGGCGTGCGTGGCGAAAGTTACCCCGCTGCAGCTCGACCAGACCCTGATTGACCAAGGCCTCGACGAAGCGAGGGTTGTACTCGAGCGCCAGCGCGAAGCGAGCGTCGGCCGTCTCGAGATCGCCTTGCTCGAGGGCCTCGACCCCGGCGCGGTTCAGCTCGATGGCCTTTGGCGGCAGCGGCGCGGCGCCCTTGCAGCCGAACAAAGACGCAAGGAACACCCCGACGAGCCAAGTGAGGGAGGCACGCATTTGCGCTCTCGGTCGGCACGTGGCGGTCGCGGGTTTCCGATTTTCTTCGAGCGCCAACTCAAGTCTTGGAAACCAAAGGAAAAACCGGGTGGTGCCGGTTCACGGAATCCGGTTGCGCAAGGGCCCCGGTCCATAGATGCTTCGTGCCCCATGGCGGACGAGCAGGACCGCGGACGCGACGACGACGAGGCCGACGAGGCCGACGAGGCCGAAGACGAGCGTGAAGACGCGCCCGCCAAGGCAGTCGACCGCGACGACGACGACGACGACGACGAACCCTCCCCCCCAGCCAAGAAGCGGGCATCGAACGCGACGGCGACCGCGCCGCGCGAGCCGAAGCGACGTCGCTCCGAACCGGCCAGGCAGGCGCTCCCGCCGGAAAAGGAGATCGCTGCCCCCAGCCGCCAAACACTGATCATGTTGGGTGTCATGGCCGGCGCGACGCTGATCATGTGGGGCTCGGCGCGCTTCGCCTGCAACGCTCACCCCGCGCAGACGCGCAAGCCCCGCGAGGTGACCACCGCAGATCTCTCACGCGATCCGAAGGGTGCGGCACTCGAGCTTCAGCAGCGATGGAACTCCTACGACTTCAAGGGAGCCCTCGAGCTCGCCAAGGGCAGCATCGCCGACGAGCTTCAGAAAGCCCAAGGGGACTGCGAGAAGGACAGCGCAGGCTGCGACGCCAAGAAGAAGGCAGTCGAGGGGCAAGCCCTCGCGACAGCAGCTCTGCTCTCCCGCGCTCCGGGCAGCGCCAAGGTGCGGGTCGCGTCTCGGGGTGGCGCCGGCGGCAACGAGACCGTGGTCTACACGTTGGAGCAAGAAGGCGCCCAGTGGAAGGTGAGCGGCCGAGGCGCTGCAGAATCCGCCTCCGCCCAAGGCGCCCGATCCACCGCCCGCGCCATCGGGCTCCGCGGCGCCCGCGCCCGCGCCGAGCGCCGCGCCCTGACCGCTCACGTCAGGGCGTGAGCCACTTCCGGCCTACGGCCCAGCCCACCGCCACGAAGATCACCACGGTCGAACCGTGGGCCAGCCACAAGTGCCAGGCCTCGTGGGACGGACACGCGACCCCGATGCCGGCCGCCGCCGCCAACCCTCCACACAGCCCCGCGAGCGCTCCCGAGACGCCCGGCGTCAGCGGATCAGTCCGTCGCCAGGCCAAGAGCGTGCCCCCGGCCGCGGCGGCACCGAACATCAGCGTGAAGAGGCCACAAGTCGGCGCGTGGGTGTCTTCTTGAAGGAAGCGCGCGAAGGGCAGCGTGGTGTGGGCAGCCAGCGCGAGGTAGCCGAAGAAGGCCAGGGGCAGCCCCAATGCGATGGCCCAACGCAGCTCCCGCGATCCGCGCTTGCCGGGGGGTCGGGCCAGCCCCGCCAGGAGCACTGCCAGGTGAACGACGCCCCAGCCCGCGGCCGCGAGCAAGGTCGCGCGGAGGGTCTCCGAATCCCTCGCCTTGGGCAGGAACAGACCAATCAGCGCCGCGACGACGCCCCCGGACACGACGACCGACAGCACCGAGCGCTGCCACGCCGCGAGGCCGCGACCCTTGCTCAGGTCCTGAGTGCAGGTCTTTCGGATCGCGGCTGACACCTCCGCACCGGGGGCGGGAGGCTCGCGCCACTGTAGCTCTGGAAGGGATTCGTGCGGGGAGGTCATTGGCGTTTGTACTGGTCGAGGCGTTCGCGCAGCTTCACGTAACCGCGATGCACGCGGAGCTTCAACGCCGTGGGGGTGGCCCCCAAGACCTCGGAAGCCTCCGCCAGCGAAAGCCCGGTGACCTTGGTCAAGACGATCGCCTCCCGATAATTCTCGGGCAGCGAATCCAAGGCACGCTCGAGAGCGTCGGCCACGTCGTCGCCGACGTCCTGGTTCACGCTGCTCGGCTCGGGCAGGGTCCCGTCGGAACTCAGATCTTCTTTTCGTACCTTGGCGGATCGGCGCTCGTCGAGAAATGAGCGGCGGGCGATGGCGATGAACCAAGGCATGACCGGCGCGCCTCGGAGGTAGCTGCCACGGGCTCGGTGGACCTTCGAGTAGGTCACCTGGAGGAGATCTTCTGCCCGCTCCCGACTTCGGGTCAGCCGCAGCAGGTAGCCAAACAGCCGGGACGAGGAGCGCTGATACAGAGCGTCGAAGGCGGCCTCGTCTCCGTCCACGTAGCGCTCCATGAGCGCTTCGAGCGTCGTGTCCGCGGGCGCGGTCACCTCGAGCCTCGCCCACAGCCGGGGCACGCTGAGGCCGGCCTCAGCGGCGAAGGAGAGCTGAATCGAGTCCGGCCACACATACGACTACGCCCGCAGGTCGCCCCGAGTTTCGAGGCCGACGAACTCGTCGGCCCCCCCCAAGACCTTCGAGGAAATCCCGCTCAAATCAGGGTCTTGAGGTCCAGCATCTCTTCGACGTCGGGCATGATCACCAGCTCGACGCGGCGGTTCGACTGCCGCCCCGGATCGTTGGCGTTGTCCGCGACGGGGTCAGTCTCACCGTAGCCCGCGGCGTGCAAGTTGTTGGTGTCGAGGCCGCCGCCGCCGTTCTTCGCGTCGGTCGCCGCAACCAAATAGAGCAGCACTCGCCGGGCCCGCATCACGCTGAGGCCCCAGTTGTCTCCGAACTGCCCGCCCTTGAGCGGCTTGTTGTCGGTATGGCCCGCCACCTGGAAGAAGCGCTTCTTGAGCTGCTCGTCCCCTCGGATCACGTCCGCGACGGCTTGCAGCACCTTCTCGCCTTCGCCTTTCAGATCGTCCTTGCCGGATGCGAAGAGCACGTCGCCGGGCAAGCGAATCACCATGCGGTTGCGCCGCACCTCGACCTTGAGCCCGAGGTTCGTCAATTTCTTGAGTCGATCTCGGAGCAGCTCGAAGCGCTGCTTGATCCGCTCGAGCTGCTCAGCGCGCGCCTTGTACTCGCTGAGCGCCTTGTTGAGATCGGAGACATTCGCAGCGAGGCGATCCTTCTCGGTGCCGGTCTGCTCGAGGGCTTTGTTGAGCTGATCCATGTCGACGCCCATGCGCTTGAGCTGATCCGTAAGGTCCGAAACACGCTTCTGAGTCTTCTCGAACTCGGCGCGAGTCTTCGCGTGATCGGACTGCTCGCCCTTGTATTGTTGGTCGAGCTGTCCGTATTTGGCGAGCTGGGCCTGCCACTCGTCCTCGGAGTAGCCGCAGCCCTGAACGGCGGTCAGAACCAGAAAAGATGCAACGAGACGCTTCAGGATCACGAGAACCTCCAAGTTGTCGGCGCCGCAAATTCTTACCGCGCACCGCGGTTGTCAACTCGGCAGGCGGGTCCTCGGCAATTCCCGGCGCATGGGGGGGATCGCCCCCCGGCGTCGCCGCCTCGACACGGCGGGGGTTGCCCCGATTCGCCGATGCCCGGCCGCTGGTGTAGATGAAGCTCCGGCCTTCGGGAACCTATGGGCCACACGGTGTTCCTTCGAGCATGCACCGGGCGCTCGTATTGACGTTGATCCTCGCTGGCTGCGCCACGCAGCCCGTCGTCCGAGCCCCCCAGGCGCCGTTGCCACCGGTCCCCATGGTTGCTCCCGCCCCGACCCGGGCGCTGGCCCCGCCGCCCAGGAGGCCAAAGCCGAATCGCTGCATGCCGGACGGCCCGCCCAAGGCCCGAGCCGCGGCAAAGATCTACGAGGCCGACACCTGCGTCGACCATCGGCGGGCGGAGAAGCTGGTCGCCAAGCAGATCGTCAAAGACTACGATCGGTCGGTCAACGGCAGCGTGGTCGACGTGAGCTTCGATTGTGATCCCTTCACAACCGACGTGGACGAAATCGTGGTCGAGACCGGCTCGGGACACGGCGGTGGCCTCGAGCTCTGGCGCCTACGAAGGGAACGTGGCGGGACCGACTTCGAGGTGCTCGCCATCGCCAACCACGGCTACTACACGGCGGCGAAGGCGGGAGAGTCGCCAGTGCGCATCGGACGCGGACGCCTCAGCGAGAAGACGCTGTCCAAGGCCCTCACCATTGCGCGCCCCGCGCTGACGGTGCGGATCCGCGAGATCGAGCCGCCGCCGCCGCCCAACGGCATGTGGGGGCGCAGCTTCTCGACGTCGAGCGGCAACTTCCACCTCTACTTCCGGCTCAGCGGGGGCTCGCACGAGCTCGTGCGCCACTTCACCGGGTACCCAGGCAGCAGCGGTCAGACCCGCTACTTGGGCCTGCAAGCCGCCCGGGCAGCGCTCGACCCGCTGCTCGACAAGGTTCCGCTCGAACCATCCGTCGCGAGCGCCGACGAGCGCGAGTTCTTCGTGCAGAGCTTCCTCCAGGCGGCCCCTCGCTTCGACGAGCCCTTCGCCTGGTGGGTGCGCGAGCGCTACGTCGCCTTGGCCGAACACCTGGGCACGCCGGAGCTGGTGCCCGCACTGGTGAGCGTGGTCGAGAGCGGCCTCCGCGAGGGCGAGCGCGAGTCGTCCGACGAGCGGAAGCAGACCGTGTGGAAGCGCCGGCTCGAGCAGCCCCTCGCGACGCTCGTGCGACTCACGGGTTGGGACCCACGCCAGGAGGAGGGCGGCGCGCCGCGAGATCTGGTCGCGGCCGCGCGAGAAGTTCTGACCGAGTGTGCGGGGTCAGGTCGGTAGCACGCTCACGAACTCTCGACCAACAGCAGGTCGGACCCCACCGTCTCTCGTCTGGCGACCGTCGAACGCGAGGGGCGCGAGTTGGCTTCGTCTTACAGCCTGTCAATACAGGAGTATTGACATCGACCGAGGCTGGGCGCACCCTGAAGTGGCATGGAAACCAAGGGTTCTCAGCTACAGATCCGCGTTTCCTCGCGACAGAAGGCGCTGCTGCGGCAGCGGGCCCGAGCCGCCGGAATGAGCGTGTCGGAGTGGGTGCTCTCCGTGGCCTTTCCGCCCAAGCGAGCGCAGTTCGAGCGACTCTTGCGCGAGCTTGCGGCTGGCGAGCGCCGGTCGCTCAGCCTCGCTGCCCTGCACGACTTCTTTGGCGGTCTCGGCTCGGAAGAGCTTTACCGGGTGCTCGAAGACCCGGCGCCGCTGCGGCTGGCGAGCCCCGACGACGCGCTCGTGGCGGCGATGATCGAGCACGCGGCTTCACTGAAGCACGCGCGTGTGCCGGAGTGGGTGCTCGGAACTGCTGCCCTCCCAACGCCGTGGTTTGCAACCGAGCTCCGGAGTCTTCGCTTGCACCTGCTGGCGAGCTCACCGCCCGCGTTCCGCCGCCGCAACTTGTTCGTCGACACATCGGTCGGAGGCCGCGTGTGAGCGAGAGTGCGCTCACCGCGGCGCAAATCAGAGTGTTGTTCAGCGCGCTCGACGGCGCCCTCGGCACGCGCAACGTGCACGGTGAGATTCTACGTGATTGGCGGCGCCGTGATGTGCCTAGTATACGGGGCGCGGGAGGCGACACGCGACGTGGACGCGCTGTTTGCTCCCACGCGGGAGCTGAGAGAGGCAGCGGCTCGAGTCGGGCACGAGCACGGGCTGGCAGCGGACTGGCTGAACGACGCAGCCAAGGGATACCTCAGTGCGCGCGGCTCTTTCGCCCCGTATCTCGTCTTGCCGAACCTCACGGTTTCAACCGCCACGCCGGAGTACCTGCTGGCGATGAAGTGCCTGGCCATGCGGCTAGGACCCGAATTTCACGATGAAGCGGACATTCGCTACTTGCTCCGCTACCTGAATTTGGCGGCGTACGAGGCAGCGCTGGAGCTTCTCGAGCGGTTCTACCCGCTCGCGAGGTTTCCGCAGAAGACGCTCTACGCGCTTCAGGAAATGCTCGACGGCTGATCGCCAGCAGCGCAGCACCTCGCTCCGGTTCAACTGTCGAGCGTGGGCACCCTCTGCTGTTCGGGCGGCGAGGCTCGCTTGGACAGCGTCGTGCGGTCGCCTTCGGTTTCTTTTCGTTGCGCGCGCTAGAGGTCGGATGAGTCGCAGCCAGTTCGCACGCGCTTGCATCGGATTCGGAGCGCTGGGCCTCCCCACCCCACGCGACGCGCTGCGCGACACTCGACGGGGTGGGCCGGCTCCGCCGGCTTGCTCTCCGCCACTTTTCGACACGCCTTCAGACGAACGCGTCCACCACGTCCGACGGGTGGCGATACGACCGGGCCTCCGCCTCGAGCGCACAGAGCACGACGTCTTGAATGGCGTCCTCGGTATCGGGGCTCCGGTGTCGGAACTCGACCGCCAGGGCGTTCACGCCGTCGCCGTTGCCGCCGCGCAGGATGCGCGCTCTCACGAGCACCGGCTCGCAGCCCGGCGACTCGATCCGCATCAGGGCCGAGTCGCCTCGACCCAGCTCGCTGTCGCCGATCAAGAGCGCACCTGCGGCGGAGAGATTCGCCACGATGAAGCGACTCGCGGTCGCCCCTCCACGCACCAACGTCGCCGTCGCCGGAACGTCGACACGCCGGTTCGACCGTCGCTCGATTCCTTCAAATGCCATCGCCATCACCTCCCGGTTGCCACGCGCTGCGAAGCCAACGAAAGAGACGCGCCGGTCCCCCGACACGAGAATATGCTTCGAGAGTACGCTCGAAATGGGACCCGAGCCAGACCGGAATCCCGCGCTTCGCGCCACGGGCGAGACGCGCAGCAATTGCGGTCGGGAACGCCACCCGCGACCGCAGAACGCACGGACTTTCGCGCGCTGTCGGAGTATGATTCTGCCCCTCGCGGACGTCGTCACCCGTTCGTCACAGACTCGGGGTACTGAAGGGGCGATGGCCAAAGTGCTCGTCATCGAGGACGAACCAGACCTGCAGCAGGTGCTGACGTACAACCTGCGCGGAGCGGGACACGAAGCCATCTCCGCCGGACGAGGCGCGGACGGGTTGCGCTTGGCGCGCGCCGAGGCGCCGGACCTGATCTTGCTGGACCTGATGCTGCCCGACCTCGCCGGCACCGAGGTCTGCCGGGCGCTGAAGGACGATCCGACGACGCGCGCGATTCCGGTGGTGATGCTGACGGCGCGCGGCGAAGAGATCGACCGCGTCGTCGGCTTCGAACTCGGCGTCGACGACTACATCGTCAAACCCTTCAGCGTGCGCGAGCTCCTGCTCCGCATTCAGGCCATCTTGCGCCGCGCCTCGAGCAGTGAGCGACCGCCAGCCACCACGGCCAGCATCGAGTTCGGATCGCTCAGGATCGATCGAGGGGCGCACCGTGTCTGGGTCGACGAAAGCGAAATCGAGCTGACCGCCCTGGAGTTCCGCCTTCTGGTCACGCTCTACGATCGGAAGAATCGCGTGCAGACCCGGGCTGCGCTGCTCGATGACGTCTGGGGCATCCAAGCGGACATCACGACGCGCACCGTGGACACGCACGTCAAGCGTCTGCGCGAGAAGCTGGAGAGCGCCCGCGACTACGTGGAGACGGTGCGCGGCGTCGGCTATCGCTTCCGGGACGCTCCCGACGAGGGCTCGACTTGAAGCTGGGCATCCGTGCCAAGCTCTTCTTGCTGTCCCTCGGCCTGATCCTGGTTCCGGTCTTCGTGAGCTACGCCTACCTGCGGGGCGCGTTGGAGCAGTCCACGCTGGCCAGCGTGCGCTCCGATCTGCGGGTACGGGCGCGGCTGGTCGCCCGAGAAATCGGCGATTCGAAGGCGCGCTCGCCAGACCAGTGGCAGACACTGGCGCAAATCCTCGGGCAGCGCGCCGAGGCGCGGGTAACGCTGATTTCACCCAACGGCGCGGTGTTCGGCGATTCCGAGCTGAACCACGCCGAGATTTCGAGGGTCGAGAACCACCGCGACCGACCCGAGGTCAAGGCCGCGATCGCCGGTCTGCCCGGCGAGGAGGTCCGACTGAGCGCGACGGTCGGACGACGCATGCTCTACCTGGCGGAGCCGGTGCAGCAGGGCAGCAAGCTCGTGGGAGTGGCTCGCCTGTCCGTATCGCTCGAGCGAGTGGACGCAGTCGTCTCCGGCCTGCAGCGGCTCGCCACCGTTGCAGCGCTGATGGCCATCGCCATCGCCATCGTGCTTTCGAGCGCCGCAGCGCAGCTCGTCTGGAGAGACGCCCATGCGTTGACCGAGGCGGCTCGCCGAATGGCAGCGGGAGACCTCGAGACGCGGACTCGGCAATCCGAGCAGGACGAGATCGGCGAGTTGGGACGCGCTCTAGATCAGCTCGCTTCCAGCTTGAGCTCGACGCTCACGGAACTGCGTGTCGAGCGCGATCGCGTGGCCGGGATCTTGAGCGGGATGGCCGAAGGCGTGCTGCTCGTCGACCGCGACGGGCGCGTCGCGCTGGTCAATCCCGCGCTGCGCGAAATGCTCCTGCTGCCGTCGGACGCCCAAGGCCAGACCCCGCTGGAAGTGATCCGCCACGCGGAGCTGAAGTCCCTACTGGACGAGTGCTCGGAGCATGACCAGACCCGGTCGCGCGAGATCGAGGTCGGCGGGCTCAAACCGCGCCGCCTCTTGGTGCGAGCCGCTCCACTGCCGGGCGAGCAAGGCGGCACCCTCGCTGTGTTCGTGGACGTCACCGACACGCGTCGGCTCGAGACCATGCGGCGAGACTTCGTGGCCAACGTGTCCCACGAGCTTCGCACACCGGTGACGGCCATTCGCTCGGCCGCCGAGACGCTGGACGGGGCCCTGGAGCGGGATCCCGAGGCTGCACGGCACTTCTTGGCCATGATCGATCGCAACGCCGAGCGCCTCCGCGAGCTGGTCGAAGACCTCCTGGATCTTTCCCGCATCGAGTCCCAGACCTACCAGCTCCGCTTCTCGCCCGTGCATCTCCAGCGACGGACGGAGAGTGTGATCGCTTTGTTCCGCGACCGCGCGGACAAGAAGGGCGTTCGACTGGTGTGCGCGGTGCTCGAATCGCTGCCCAAGGTCGTGGTGGACGAGAAGGCACTCGAGCACGTGCTCACCAATCTCGTCGACAACGCTGTCAAGTACTGCGCTAGCGGCTCGACGATCACGATCGGCGCTCGCGAGGAGGGCGACCTCATCCGAGTCGAGGTCGCGGACGACGGTCCCGGCATCGAGGCGCGCCATTTGCCACGGCTGTTCGAACGCTTCTACCGCGTGGACGCCGGGCGGTCGCGAGAGCTCGGGGGCACGGGGCTCGGCCTCTCCATCGTCAAGCACCTGGTCGAGGCCATGGGCGGAGCGACGCGAGTGGAGAGCGAACACGGCAAGGGAGCACGGTTCTCATTCACCCTACGCACGACGCTGCCGCCTGCGGTCGAGCGTCCGGCATCCACCGCAGCGGCCGGCGGCGAGACTAGCGCTTCTTCCTGAACTTCGGCAGCGGCGGCGGCTTGGGCACCCGGGTCTTTGCGTCGGGATCCTGATCGAACTGGAGCGGGTTCGGGTGCTGAACGGTCGGCATCGAATCACGCGCGATGACGTCTTGTTCGAACTCGATGTCGTCGTCGGACGCCGCCGAGGCGGAGGGAAGCGGCGCTGCAGGCGCACGGGGCACCGGCTTGTGAACCGCTTCGATGACGGGCTTCGGGAGCGCTGGCGCAGGGCTCTCCGCCGGCACCAGCTCGGGGTGCCCCTCCGGGTACTTTCCAGGGTCGTCATCACCCCAGCCATCGTCGATGGCCGCGGTGTCCAAGCCCTCGTCGTTCTTGGGTTCTGTCACCGAGCCCCGACCATAGCAAGCGCCGCCGCGGAGCGCGAATCGTTCACTTCGGCAGCTCGAGGGAGCCGAGCAGCGTCGTCCAAGCGAGGTCCAGGCGACCGGCCCGACCGGCCTCGCCGACCAGCAAGAAACTGAGGCCGGTGCGCGGATCGAGCGGCACGAGCAAGAGGCGCAGCTCGACGCCGTCGGCGCCGCGCCCCGAGAAGACGAAACCGTCGCGATCGCCGATCCGGTGCGCCGACCGCAGCAGCGTCGACGCAGCGCCGAGGTCGGCGAGGGAACGGCGTCTCGCCTCGGCAAAACTCTCGAACGACTCACCTTCGTCGATCGGGTGACGACCGACCATGACGGCGATCTCGCCATCGGTCAGCTCGATGCCGCCAGCGTCGTTCTCTCCGCCGCTGAACCCGGGCGGGAGCGAGAAGTAGGCGCCCCACGCCTCGTGCTTCGGGGCCCCGATGGTCGCCCCCCGTTCCGATTGGCGCTCGTTCGATGCCGCACAACCGCAGCCTACGGCGAGCCACGCGGCCGTCGCAATCGCCACGCAGCTGAGGTAGTTCATCACCGTCTCTCCCGTCGAACCGCTCATTTTTCTCGAATCTCACGCCCTTGTCACGTCGCCGTCACACGAGGCGAGCAAAAGCACCGAGAGGTCAACACCATGCGCATCTCCCTGTCGACAGCGGGCGTCCTGCTCGCGCTATGCCACACCGTCCCCGCATTCGCCCAGGGCGAGCCGGCCCCGGAGCCCGATCCTGACCGAGCCCGCTCCTCCGGCCGCGGATCCTCCCGCCGCAGCAGCTGCGGAAGCTGCTCCCTCACTCGCGCCGGCACTCCCGCCGTCGGCCCCCGAGCCCCCGCCGCCGCTTGAGCGGAGCGACGAGCCGTCGAAGCTGTCCGTGGGCAAAGAGGGGTGGTTCCAACCCGGCGCGCTGCTCCAAGGCTGGTTGTTCGTGCCGCGGCAGAAGGGTGTGAAGGCGCCCTCGACCTTCCGGCTGCGCCGCGCTGAGATCCGCATCAAGGGCGAGATCGTGCCGATGCGCGTCGCGTATCAGCTCATGATCGATCCAGCCAAGGTGCTCGAACCGCAGAAGACCACGGCGCCCACCGCAGACGGCTCGACCAGCGTCGCGGTCCAGCAACAGCCGGCGAGCCAGAGCACCATCTCGATCTTGCAGGACTTCTTCGTCACCTTCATGAGCGACTACGCCGATGTCTCCTTCGGACAGTTCAAGATGCCGGTGACCTGGGAAGGCTACAACGGGTCGTCGAAGCTGCTGTTCCCGGAGCGTGCGGCGGTCGTGCGCCGTTTTGGCGACAAGCGCGACATCGGACTGCGCGTCGACAAGAAGCTCTTCGGCGACAAGCTCTACTACTCGCTCAGCGTGTTGAACGGCGAGGGGCAAAACAAGGCGGACTCGAACAACCAGAAGGACGTCGGCCTCCGAGTCGAAGCCTACCCTATCAAACAGATCATGCTGGGCGCGGTCGGGTACATGGGCGTCACCGAGCGAGATCGTGCCGGCACCAAGGACCGCGTCGACGGCGAGCTCCGCGTCGAGGCGGCCGGCGCGCTGCTGCAGGCCGAGTACGTCCGTTCCTGGGACGTGCCGGTAACCGGAGCGGATCGCATCCCCGGTCAAGGATTCTACGCGGCCGCGGGCTACACCTTCTTCGACCGCCTGCAGCCCATCGCGCGCATCGGCTTCATCGACCCGAACACCAAAGAGGACTCGACCGCCAAGGAGGACGAGTCCTGGGTGTATGAAGGCGGCTTCAACTACTACTTGAGGAAGCACGAGATGAAGCTCCAGGCGAGCTACAGCGTGTTCGACTCCGACCTCGCCACGACTCGCCACGAGCTGATCCTGGCCGCGCAAGTCGCCTTCTGAGCGAGCGTCACCCAATCGTCACGCGCTTGTCGCAGGCGCGCCGCTCTCGACGGCTAAGAGAGTCGGACCATGATCGCTCGAAGAAATCTGGTTCTCGGTCTCGCCTGCCTGCCGCTCGCTGCTGTGTTCGCTTGCTCGAAGCCCGACTCGTCCACTCGGCCGGGGAGCGGATCGGGCGGCCCCACGGTCACCGGCGCGGTGACACTCAACGGCGCCGGCGCGACCTTCCCGTACCCGCTCTACAGCAAGTGGATGAGCGAATACAACAAGGCGAACCCGACCATCCGGATCAACTACCAGTCCATCGGCTCCGGCGGAGGCATCCGGCAGATCAGCGCGAAGACCGTCGACTTCGGCGCGACGGACGCGCCGATGACCGCCGACGAAGCGCAGAAGGCACCGGCCAAGCTGCATCACATCCCCACGACGCTCGGCGCAGTAGTGCTCACCTACAACCTTCCGGAGCTGAGCTCGCCGCTGAAGCTGAGCGCTGATGCGATCGCCGGCGTCTACCTCGGCACCATCAAGAAGTGGAACGACCCCAAGCTCGCCGCGGAGAATCCCGGCGCCAAGCTGCCCGACCAATCCATCGCCGTCGTCTACCGCTCCGATGGCAGCGGCACGACCGCGGTGTTCACCGACTACTTGGCGAAGGTCTCGAGCGAATACAAGGACAGGGTCGGAGCGGGAAAGAGCGTGAAGTGGCCGGTCGGCCTGGGCGCCAAGGGCAACGAAGGCGTGACCGGTCAGGTGAAGACCACGCCCTTCACCATCGGCTACGTCGAGCTGGCTTACGCCCGCCAGAACAAGCTGCCCATCGCGCAGCTGAAGAACAAGGCTGGCAAGTTCGTGCAGCCGACGGCCGAGAGCATCACGGCCGCCGCCGCTGGCGTCGAGGTCGGCGAGTCGCTCACGGCTTCGCTGACTGATCCCGCGGGCGCCAACGCCTACCCCATCTCGTCGTTCACCTACCTCTTGGTCTACGAGGACGCGAAGGACAAGGACAAGGGTCAGGCCCTGGCGAAGTTCCTGTGGTGGGCCATTCACGACGGCCAGAAGTTCGCGGCTGACCTCGACTACGCGCCGCTCCCCGCCCCGCTCATCGAGAAGACCGAGGAGCGCCTCCGGTCGCTGCGATCGGGCACCGAGAAGCTGAACCCAGGCGGATGACATGGCCCCGCGGACGGACGTGCCTCTGACTCGGCGCAGACCGCGCCTGCTCGCGCTACTCGGCTCGGAGGTGAACCTGGGTGACGTGCTGTTCCGCTCGGTCGCCGCGCTCTTCGGCCTCTCGATCGTGCTCGTGCTCGGCGCGATGACCATGGAGATGTGGATCGCGGCGCGTCCCTCCATCGCCCACTCGGGCTGGCGATTCATCGTCGGACGCGACTGGGATCCGGTGCGGGACTCCTTTGGCGCGCTGCCCTTCATCTACGGTACGCTGGTCTCTTCGATCCTCGCGCTCTGCATCGCGGTCCCGATCTCGCTCGGTGTCGCCATCTTCCTCACCGAGTTCGCGCCCCCTTGGCTCCGATCTCCGGTGAGCTTCTTGGTCGAGTTACTCGCGGCGGTGCCCAGCGTGATCTACGGCCTCTGGGGCATCTTCGCCCTGGCGCCCTTCCTCAGGAATCACGCCGAGCCCTTCCTGGGCAACGCGCTGGGATTTCTGCCGCTCTTTCGCGGCCCGCACCAAGGCTTCGGCATGCTCGCCGGTGGGATCATCTTGGCGATCATGATCACGCCGACCATCTCCAGCGTGTCGCGCGAGGTGCTGCGCGCCGTGCCCGACACGCTGCGTGAAGGCGCCTTCGCCCTCGGATCAACCCGCTGGGAGGCCCTGCGCTACGCCATTCTGCCCTACGCCCGATCGGGCATCGTCGGCGCGATCATCCTGGGGCTCGGCCGCGCGCTGGGCGAGACCATGGCCATCACCATGGTGATCGGCAATCGCGCCGACATCAGCGTCTCGCTCTTCGCGCCCGGGTACACCATGGCGAGCGTCATCGCCAACGAGTTCACCGAGGCCACGGGCGACATCCACCTGGGCGCCCTGGCGGAGATCGGCCTCCTGCTCTTCGCGCTGACGCTGATCCTGAACATCGTCGCGCGCGCGCTGGTGTGGCGTGTGGGCCGCCCGCCGGAAGGAGCCCGAGCATGACGCCCTCGACGCCCGCGCCGAGAGAGCCGCCCGCGCCGCGGGAGCCGCTGACCGAGCGCCACAGCCGGCGCAAGATCATCGATGCCCTGGTGCGCGGCCTCTGCCTCGTCGCGACGGTGCTCGCCCTGATCCCGCTGGGGCTCGTCCTCTACTACGTGACCTCGCGGGGGATCGGCGGCATCGATCTGGCGTTCTTCACCGAGTTGCCGAAGCCGGTCGGCGAAGAGGGCGGCGGCATGGCCAACGCGCTGGTCGGCACCCTCGAGCTGGTCGGGCTCGCCTGCGTGTTCGGCATCCCGCCGGGCGTGCTGGCCGGGATCTACCTGGCGGAGTTCGGGCAGAACCGCTTCGCCACGTTGGTTCGCTTCTCGGCGGACGTGATGTCCGGCGTGCCGAGCATCACGGTCGGGATCTTCGTCTACACGCTGATCGTGCTGCGCACCAAGAGCTTCTCGGCTTACGCCGGCGGGATCGCCCTCGCCGTCTTGATGCTGCCGACGGTCACTCGCACCACCGAAGAGCTGCTCCGGCTCGTGCCCGCATCGCTGCGCGAAGCCGCGCTCGGTCTCGGGGTTCCCAAGTGGCGAGCGACACTCCAAGTCGTGCTGCGCACGGCAGCGCCAGGCATCGCGACGGGCATCATGCTCGCCATCGCGCGGGTCGCCGGCGAGACGGCGCCGCTGCTGTTCACGGCCTTCAACAACTCGTTCTGGCCCGCCGGCCTCACACAACCGACGGCCTCGCTGCCGGTGCAGATCTACACCTACGCGGTCTCACCCTACGACGACTGGCACAGGAAGGCCTGGGCCGCAGCCATGGTCCTGGTCGGCATGGTCCTGATCCTGAACATCTCAGCTCGCCTGCTCGTACGCCACCGCGTGAGGATCCGATGACTCAGCTTCTGCCCACCTCGATCCCCTTGGTTCGCCCCGCCCACTCGAGGCGCGACTCCGTCCCGAGCGCCTCCGCGACGTCCCGCGCCCGGCCCAGCACACCACCGAGCTCCAATCTACCAAAGCTGCGTGCAGAGGCGCTGAAGGCGTACTTCGGTACAACCGAGGTCCTGAAGGGCGTGACCTTGCCGGTCGAAGCCAAGACGGTCACCGCCATCATCGGGCCATCGGGCTGCGGCAAGTCGACCTTCATCCGCTGCCTGAACCGAATGCACGAGGTCGTGGGCGGCGCCCGGGTCACCGGCAGGGTCTGGCTCGATCACCAGGACATCTACGCAAAAGACGTCGACCCGGTCCGGGTGCGGCGTCGGGTGGGCATGGTGTTCCAGAAGCCCAACCCCTTCCCGACCATGACCATCCGGGAGAACGTGCTGGCCGGTTTGAAGCTCAACGGCATCCGCCCCAAGGATCCGAACGAGCTGGTGGAGCGCACGCTGCGGCAAGTCGCGCTCTGGGACGAGGTGAAGGACGTGCTCGGCCGCGCCGGCACCAGCCTGAGCGGCGGCCAGCAGCAGCGCCTGTGCATCGCTCGCTCCCTGGCCCTCGAGCCCGAGGTCCTGCTGATGGACGAGCCCTGCTCGGCCCTCGATCCCATCGCTACGGCGCGGGTCGAAGAGCTGATCCACGAGCTGCGCGAGCGCTACACGATCGTGATCGTCACCCACAACATGCAGCAGGCGGCCCGCGTCGCCGACTTCACGGCGTTCTTCTACTTGGGTGAGCTGGTGGAATACGACCGCACGGACGTGATTTTCACGGGGCCGAGCGAGAAGAAGACCGAGGACTACATCACGGGGCGGTTTGGATGAGCACGCTACAGAAACACACCGATCGCGAGTACGAGGCCGAGCTCGAGAAGTTGAAGGAGCGCCTGCTGCTGATGGGCGCTCGCACCGAAGCGCTGCTCTCCCAGGCGATGCGCGCCTTCGTCGACCGCGACGCCGCCGCCGCCAACGCGACCATCGGCATCGATCGACAGATCGATCAGCTCGAGCTCGACATCGACCAGCTGTGCCTCCGCATCCTGGCCCGACGCCAGCCGGTCGCCAGCGATCTGCGCTTCATCACCACCACCATGAAGCTCGTGACCGATCTCGAGCGCATCGGCGATCTCGGCGTCAACATCTGCGAGCGTGTGGTCGAGCTCTCTGCCGAGCCCCCGCTGCCCGCGACCCAGAGCGTCACGCGGATCGCCGAAGCGGCCCTCGCCATGCTGCACGACGCCCTCGACGCCTACGTCGCCGGCAACACCGTGCAAGCCGAAGAGGTGATCGAGCGCGACGGCCAAGTCGACGCCTACTACGCGCAGCTCTTCCCCGAGCTGCTCCAGCTGATGATGAAGGACTCCGGCAGCGTCTTCCGCGCCACCCGTCTGCAATCCATCGCCAAGTACCTCGAGCGAGTGGCCGACCACGCCACCAACATCGCCGAAATGGTGGTGTTCCTGGTGAGAGGCAAGGATGTGAGACACGCGTTTGCGTTGTCGAAGGGGGAGGGGTGAGGAGCGCCGACGCGAAATGCGGCGGTGACCACGGCGGTGACCTTTCTGTGAAGGTGACGCTCTGCGGTTGATGATTCCAATCCCCCCGCGACGAACACGGCGTGAACAAGCTCCGTGACTCTGTCCGGGGGATTCTCCTTGAGGCGCGATTGGGCGTCGGTAAGGAGGCAAAGGCCGAGGTTCATGCAATGACTAGGGGGCAGGAGGTCGGCCTCGCGTGCAGAGAGCATCTGGTCGTCCGCCCAACGACCTGGCGTTCAGCAGCGGGCGCCAGGCACAACCTTTCTAGATGCTGTCACGCAGCGGGCGCCCGGGCTGCGTCGAACGCATCGTACGATGCTCGATGCAGAACCCCGCGCGCCAGGCGGAAGGCATCAACAGAACACCTGGCACGCGCCCGACTCCTGCAATCAATGTTAGGCGGCTTGCGGCATTGCAGGTGCGGCGTGGCCGTCCTCGGTTCAAGTACCCGGTGCGTGTTGCTTGGGACCACGCCACTTGAACGCTTTTAGGACACCCTCCAGAATCGATTGGAGACGCCGCATGGATTCCGGCGACACGTCAACCTCGCCAAGGTGGCCGTCCGACATCGTGCAAGAATACTTCGTGCCGTTCAGGCAGTTCAGGACGAGCGCTCCTCCGCTCGGCGCACTAATAACTTTGCTCGCGATCGGCTTTAGATCGAGGGGCTGCGGGGGCCTGCCTGCGCCCAGCCCACGAGCGCGATCCTCAAGGTGTTGCATGGTGTTGCGTACACCCCGAAGGTTGGGGAAATCTAGCGCGACCTGCTCATGAAACTCTGCGAGGTCCGTGGGCACGCCAGATTGTTGTGCGAGCACGCCGAGAACCTTGTCGAATACATCGAGCGCATATAGAAAGGCGCGCGCGTAGATAAACGGCAAATTATGTTCGAACTCGCGAGGCAGGCCACCATTCGCCCACTTGTCGCGTTTGAGTCGCAGTTCGACCTCAAAACGCATCTCGTCCCGGTGTTCGTGGGAGCCCAGTCCGCCGCGTTCCGCTTCGACCTGACGTTGGAGTTCTGCGCGGCGTTGCGAGTCACGCTCCCATGTGTCTTGTCGCGCAAACGATGGACGGATGGCCTGCGTGTCGATGAACAGATTGAGCGCGGCGTTCGCTTCAAAAAACTGTGATTCGAGCAGTTGAAGTTGATTCTGGACGTTCCACGACCAAGCGCGGTCGGCGTAATCCAACCGAGTTCCCGGGGTCACGATTTCGAACACCAACATGTCAACTCCAGATGGTCCGCCTGGCTGGCGTTCTCCCTCGAACGCCGATGGCGATAGCGATAATAGCAGACGGCGAGCAGCGGCAGACACGGCCGCGGGCGCTAGCTCAGACGCCCAGCGCCTCCCGCACCCACGCCAGCGCCTCTGGCAACGCGCGCTCGACGAGCTCGGCGTCGAGCCGGAGCACGCGGTAGCCGAGCCTCGCGAGCTTGCGGTCCCGCGCGGCATCCGCCCCACCCCGCGTGCGATGGGACGCCCCATCGACCTCGATGACCAAGCGAGCCGACGGCACGACGAAGTCCGCGATCGCATCGCCGAGCACCACCTGCCGACGCACCTCTACGCCACACCGGCGCGCGCGTAGCGCTCCCCAGAGCGCGGCCTCCGACCGGGTGGGCTGCGCACGCATCTCAGCGGCGCGCTGGGCGAGAAGTTGCTGACGACGGAGCTGCGTGCGTTGACGAGCGAGCATGGGTTCCTCCGAAGACCCGGCGTGATGGGCGGGCTTCGCGACCCCAGGCGCACGATCTGTGACGCGCCGCCTGCGGCACGTTGCTGCGCGCACTCGCGGTCCCGCGCGGCACTCCGCTTCACGTCACCGGGCGGCGTGGCGCAGAGCGTGCGCCAACGAGCGGGGCCCGCACAGCGCGCCGGGGCGAGCAACACAGGGCACGCACGCACGCGCTCGACGACGCCGCCAACGAACTCGGCGCAACGCGTCCCCCCTTTCGCGCGACAGCGCGAATTTGGGGGGGACCGACGCCGCGCAGCGGCGGCGAGGGGGGGCAACACGGGTGCGGCACACGTTTGCGTTGTCGAAGGGGGAGGACGGGTGAGAGGGGGAAGACCGGCGCTCGACGGGTGGAACGGCAAGTCGAACAGCGGAGCGGTCGCTGGTCGAGTCGAAGGGCTGGTGCGACACTACGGGTTGTGGCGAACGACGAGCTAGACGTGAAGAGCGTGTTCGAGCAGTTCAAGCAGGGCATCAAGGAGCAGGTGCGGAGCGACGACGTTGCGACCCACTTCGATCTCGGGATCGCTTACCAGGAGATTGGGATGTTCGCGGACGCCGCCGCTGAGTTCGAACTCGTGCTGCGGGTAGACCCCAGTCACGCCGATGCGCGCGCCCGAGTCGTTGCAGTCCAGGCAAAGATGGGCAACCCAAAACCAGGGACTCCTGCGGGCGAAGCGTAGCGCTGGCGGCCCCGCCATGTAGCGTGTCTGATCACTGCAGGAGATTGCCTCGAACGCGCACCGCTTCGACGCTTGCGAGAAACGACCCGCCCCTGCTCGCGAGAATGAGACCACCGGCGCAGCGCGCGGACGTGTTTGGCGGTGCTTCGCGCCCGGTCGGGCGACGATTGTGGGATGGCCGCCAAACGTCCGTGAGCGATCTGTCGCCGATGGTTCCGGCCCGATCCACGCGTGGGTGTTCGCCAGCGAACGTGCTCGAAGAAGTGCGCCGTGGCGCACGGCGCGCGGTCTCTGGCCGGGACTGCATGGGGGAGGGACAGCCCGCTGCGCCGCCCGCCTCCGAGTCGACGGCAACGTCGCCCGACGAGGAGTCGCTGATCACGGCCGCGTCGTTGGAGTCGACGTCGTCGGGCGGACTCGAACAGCAACTGGGCAGTGCGGCAACAAGCATCGTGAGTGTTGCCCCACATCGCAGTGCCATGCTCGGCAACCTACGATGCCGGTGATGTCCCGCGAATTCCGGGCTGAGCGAAGCGATCGAGCGCCGTCGTGGGGCAAACTCCACGTTCGGCGGCTAGAGCAACTCCCCCCAGACGAAATGCTCGAGTCCGGAGAGCGCAACAACGTTGCCAGGATCGCGAACCCACGCAAACAGGGTCAATCGTCCGTCCTGAGATGAGGCCACCACGGCGCATTCGTGGTGCCTTTGAACGAAGCGCGCCGCGGATTGGTGCCTCGTTCCACCCACCTCGGAGATGGGGCGGTGTTGCCGCAGTTCTTGAGTGGTCGCGTTGAACCGAGACACCGTGAAATTCGCGGCCGGGCAGTTGAGTTTGGCGCCAAAGCCGAGCACGACGAGATCCTCCGTCAACACTACAGCGCCGTCGATCGCCGTGAGCTGGCCAACGGCTCGAAGCGTCTTGTGGAGCATCGCGAGATTGGCATCCACCACGTTGACATCCGCCACCCAGGCGTTCCCGGCCGACCTGGCTTGCTCGAGATCCGATGGGGGATCCGCGAGCGCGCGAGTCGATGCGGGAGCGAAGGCGAAGCGCAGGTCTACGGACTCGCGCCAGTCGTCGCCTCCCACGGGAGTGATAACGATGGCTCCCCCATGATGGTGACCGTGCATCGCGACGACGGCCTTGGTCAGACTGCTCGCCAGTCGCAGCCGCTCCGGAAACGAGTTCTTTGGGTCAAGGGTATTCATCAAGAGAAGGGCGAGGCCGGTGCTCTCGTGGGGGAGCCCTCCGAGAACGTGCACACAGCCCTCGTGGAGCAGCGCAACGGTTGCTCGATCCTTGAGGGCAACGATGGTCCCAGGTCCACCTATGCGAAGACTGACGCCACCCAAGGTTCTCGAGTCGAGAACGCCCCAGACCTGCAGGTCTTTGCCTTCCAAGTGGACTGCCAGGGGAGCTTCCGGAGATGCCGTCAGGAGCGCGATCAAATTCCTTGATGTGAGGGCCACGGCGGAATCAAAGGCTCGCGAACGGGGAGCTTCTGCGGGTGAGCAAATGCAGAGCGACCCGACCACTGGACGCCCCTCCTCGGCGGCAACGCTCGTCCAAAAGAGAGTGTTTACCAGCAACGCGAGACTCGAGCGGCTCGCCAGTAACGCGTCGGCGGGAGAAGCGGCGGCGTGGCCGTCGCGGACTAGCCCTCTCCGAAACTCGGATGCTGTGGTCAACGCGGTGATGAAGTCGGATTCCGGGGCGAGGACGTCGATGGCCATGTGGAGCCTAGTGAGCTTGCGGCCTACAGCATGCATATCCGAAGTGCGAGGAACACGTTCGCTTGGAGCGTGACGACGGTGCCGGTTAGGCTGAAGAACGCCGCTGGAATGTTCGTCGAAAGCGAGCTGTGGCGGGCCTCTCGAAGATACGTCCGAGCCATGTCCACCGCTCTTGAATTCCTGTTCTTCGCAAGGTCCCCAGCGTTGTGAATGAGGGCATTCCGGATCTCGAAGAGCACGTCGACATGTTCGTCCACCCCCTTCCGACCGGCATCCTCGAGCATGGCACAGCCAATGGCGAGAGCACCCAGTCGCACGTGGCGATCGATGTGACCCCAATCCACCGAGGGGCGCGAGTCGGTGTGCTGCTCGCGGCGCACAGCCGGCGCGAGGACACGCTCAATTTCGAACCACTGCTTCGCGAGGGGGGACTTGCATTTCATGTGCGCTGCGGATCTCGGCTCCGGTCATGTGTGTGCAGTGCGGGCGACGTGTATTGGGCCAGCGGTGGTGGTCTGCGAGGAGTCGCCAAGTGCCATTCTACCGCTCCGCAATCCGCGCCGAACAAGACTTGAACTGGCCGGTGTCGGGGCAGAGAACTGCGGCGTGCTCACGGTAGTCGTCAGGTGGGTTCATCGCGTCCTGGCCAGAGTGTTGGCGAATGGGCGCTGCGTCGTTCACGAGGGGTGCGCTACCTCGACGAGGGCACGGGGCTCGGGGAGATGCTGTTCGGCGCGTTCTACGCCGAGCGATCCGAGGACAAGATCGCGCAGGCGTTCTACGACGATCGCAACGTGAGCGAGGCGTTGATCGAGGACGTGGAGCGCGCGCTCGACCGGCGCGGTACCGTGGCGGCGGCCCTGGTTGCGGGTCAGCTCGTGCGTGGCAGCCCACGGCGATCCCACGCCGCCCTCGCCTACCAGGCGAGCGAGCGGTGAAGCCGCATCGGATGACGTCGCGCATTCGGCGCACGCCCGGCGCGTGTTAACGTCCGCGCAGGCACATGGCTCGCTCCAGCTCTCTTGCCGCCGGTCTTCTTGCGGCGTGTGCCGTGCTTGGCGCCGTCGCCTGGCTCCAGCGTCCCGTGCGCCCCATCCCCTTGGTGCTCGGGCGCGGCGTGCGCGCGCTCGCGACGGAGACACGCGTCGTGCAAGATGCACTGACTCCGGAGCGACCTGCGTTCGCGTTGGGCCCGAGGGACGCAGCGTTCCACGGTACGGCGGCTCGCGCAGTGGACGACACGAGTTGGGTGGCCGCCCGCCCAGATCCAGCCTACCGCCACGAGCGCACGGCAGAGGAACGCGGGGGAGTCGACCCTTGCGCGCTGCCCAAGGCAAAGCGATCGGCGTTCGGTGCTTGGCAGTCGATCGCGGCTCGCGGCTACGTGGCGTTTCCGGAGCCCTCGGCGTTCGACTCGAGCGGCGCCTTCGACGCCATGCTGATCTTCCACGGCCACGACGTAGCCTGGACCATGCTGGCGGAGGCCGAGGTTCCCCTCGTGCTCTATGGCACGACGCTGACGGACTATCGCGGGGAGTTCGGCGGACCGGAGTCCCTGGACCAACTGCTCGCCGCAGTGGAGCAGGTCGCTTCGAAGACGGCGGGGCGCCCGGCGCGCGCTCGACATGTTGCGCTCGCCGCGTGGAGCGGCGGCTACGACGCGATCGGCGTGCTCCTCGAGCGCTCGGCGTCCCGCGATCGCGTCGATGCGGTCGTCTTGCTGGACGGTCTGCACTGCTCACGAGACCCCGCCATGATGCCCAAGCAGCTCGGCCCCTTCTTGCGCTTCGCCGAGCGGGCTGCCGACGGCAAAGCCTTCATGTTCGTGAGTCACTCGTCGGTCGACACGGACACCTACGCGTCCACGACCGAGACGATGCACTTCTTGGCGTCGGAGCTCGGCGGAAAACCACTGGCCGTCGAGCGCGAAGATGCGCTCGGCCTCCGGCTGATCGAGCTCTTCGATCGCGGAAACTTCCATTTGCGCGGCTACGCGGGTGGTGGCAAGCGCGATCACTGCGCGCAACTGGCGATGTATCCCGTTGCGGCGCGGGCGCTGGCTCGGTACTTCGGCGCGCCACGGAGTCCCAAATCCCCTCCGTGACGGACCCAAGACGTTGCATTTGTCGACTTCTTGCCCAGCGCTCCACTCGCCTGGCCACGCCCAACAGGTTTGGTTTGGCTAGCCACCGACGCGGTCGACCCGGGCGGTGACGCCGGGAAGAAGGCCGCGAAGGTCGACGATGACTTCACCGACCACTCGTGGGTGGACCAGGCGCAGGAGACGGTGGAGGACGAGGCCGACGAATGAGCCGGGCGAGCGACTTCGCTACTTCTTCGTGTACACCTGCGCCACCGAGTAGCTCCCCGAGCTCTGGAACAGGGTGAACCCCGTCGCCGTCGCAGTGAAGGAGAGCAGCGGAAGCGAGTTGGCGCTCGGGCACTTCATGCTCTGGGTGTAGCCCGTTCCGGAGGTCGTGAACGACAGGGTGTAGGATCGGTCTGGATCACCCGACTTCTCTGAGCGGTCCACGCCCTGGATCGTGTTGCCCCCACTGATCACCCAGGTTTGGCGTATCGGATTCCCGAGCGGACCCGTTGTGCCGAACCCGTAGTTCGAAACCGAGGTGGCGACGTACGTACCGTCTACGATGGTGCCGCCTGTCGGGGCGTCGGGGGTACCGGCGACGCTCATGGGCTGCACGAAGGGCGCGATGTTCGGCTGCGTATTGCAGATGCCATCCGACTGGCCGGCGCCAGCTGAACCACCGGTGCCAGCCGAACCACCGGTGCCAGCCGAACCACCGGTGCCAACCGCTCCGCCGGTGCCAACCGCTCCGCCGGTGCCAACCGCTCCGCCGGTGCCAGCTGAACCACCGGCGCCAGCCGAACCACCGGTGCCAGCTGAACCACCGGTGCCAGCTGAACCACCGGTGCCAGCCGAACCACCGGTGCCAGCTGAACCGCCGGTGCCACCGGCCGCGTCTTCACCCGAACACCCCACGGCGGAAACCAGCACGAACGCCCAGATGGGTCTCGAGATTCTAACGTTAAACATGGTCGATGCTAGCTCGGCGCTGGTCGCGAGCACAATCCATCCGGGCCAGCGTCGGAAGAGGCTGGTTCCACACGTTCATATTGTGCGCTTCCGACGGCAGGGTGTAGGTTCGTTGCTGGTAGCTTTTGACAGTCCACTTCCCCTTTGCGCTTCCCCTTTGCGCCAGCGCGTCTTCACTCCGAGTGAGTGGGTGCAACCACTTCGTGATGAACGCTCCCGGGCAGCGCGACGGAATCGTGGCGGCGCGGAGTGGGCTGCCACCAACGACGAGTCCACCTACTTCGACGAAGTCGTGATCGCGACCGGTCCCATCTCACACTGAGGCCTTCATGCAACCCCAACAGGTCAATCTCCGAACGCTGATGATTTCAGGGCTGGCCATCGTCGCGGTGCTCTTGGGGCTGTTTGCCGCCGCTGCCGCCGTCGTGATGATGATGGGGGGCCCGTTGGTCGCGGCAGGTGAGCAGGTATGCTCGGGCCAGGTTCGGATCTCGAAGCAAAAGTACTCGTATAAGCCCGGCCAGCACGGAACGGATCATCGTGTGCTGTGCGAGATCGACGGCCGGGTGAGCGACGTCACCGATCGCACCGTCACCGTAATCCTGGGCGCGGCGGGCGCAGGAGGCGTGGGCGTGATCATGATCGCCGTCACGCTCGCGATGGTCGCGCGTCGACTCAGTACCTCTCGGAGAAGTCCACGCCTCGGGCGCCATGTCTCGACGAATTCCTGATCGCCACGGGGGAAGCGTTTCCACCGGCGATCGACCTTCGTTCTAGCCGCCAGGTCGTCGTACCAGGTCTTTCGCTGGTGTTCCGAAAAACCCTAGCTGGCGCTCGACTTGACTCGCCGCGAGCGGCCGCCGGCGGGACGCTTGCCAAGTGCCACGACGAGCTCGATGATCGGAGCATGTCCGAAGGATTTCGCCGAAGCGCGGTCTTGCTTCTGATCCCGCTCATCTCCGCGCTGGCGTGCTCGGGCAGCGATGGCCTGGACGCTCCCGAAAAGACCAAAGACAAGATCCGCTACGAGCTGTTCGACTCGGCGATCTTGCTCGACAAGAGCGCGCTCAGTCAGCTCGAGCCCGAAACCGGCGATGGGATCCTCGTATTCAAGACCACACCGAGCGCCTTGGCCAAGGTCGAGCGCGCCAGCGTCATCGTCGCTGGGCAGTCCGCGGCCACGCCAAAGGGCCTGCTGCGCATCGTTCGAAGCGTCGAGCCCAACGGGGCGGGCGTCCGCATCACGACGATGAACGCTCCTCTGCAGCTGGCGTTTCGCCAGCTGCACATCGAGCTCGCCCCCAGGAAGACGCCGGAGATCGGAGCTTCCGACTGGTTGAAGAACGACCTGACTCCGTTGTCGGCGGGGAGTCGCCCCTTCGCGAGTTACACAGGCGGCAAGCATCCGACGCTGCCGCTCGACATCGTTGCCTTCGACGGCGACAAGGATCTCTCCACCAAGGACGACCAGGTCCGTGTCAAAGGCGAATTGGGTGGTGGGTTCGATTACACGCTGACCGTCGACATCGACTGGGGTGGAGTGGCGGCGTATCCCAGCGCGCTGAAGGCCTGCATCGAAGCAGCGCTCGAGGTCGTTTTCGGCCAGCTGCCCGATTGCTCCATTGCAGCGCTCATCCCCGAAATGAAGGCTAGCCTGGTCATGAGCGGAGAGCTCAACGCGAAGCTCGCGTTCGAGGGGGCTGCCTTCAAGAAGTACGAAGCCGACTATTCCATCGGCGACATCCCCTTGCCTCAGATCCCCATCGGTCCCCTGGTGATATTTCCGTCGGTCGAGATCACCGGCAGGATCGCAGGCGCAGCCTCGAGCCAGTTTGCGTTGGAGACCACGGCAGACGCGACGTTGTCCGCGGGCGTGGCCCTCTCGAGCAGGCACGGAGCCAGCTTCAAGACCCCGACCTATTCCCAATCGTTCACGGCGCCGACCACGGAGGTCACGCTGGCGGCCTCCGCCAAGGCCTCGATTGGCGCCGATCTTCACATGCGGCTCTACGATTTCGTCGGACCGAAGGCCGGTCTGCACGCCTACGCCGAGTTGACGGCGGATCAGTCGCAAAGCCCTTGCTGGGATCTGCATGCCGGAGTGGAAGGGCGACTCGGCTTCAAGATCAGCGCAAAGTTGCCGGGGCTCGGCGAGGTCACGCTGGTGAAGACCGATGACCTGGTGATTCCCATCGTCGACGAGTCCATTGCCAGCGGCGCGTGCCAGCTGCCAAAGCCGGGTCAGTCCTCGCTTCCGCCAGGCAGCGGTCCTGACAACAACACGCTGCTCAACCCGGCGTTCACCCCTTGGTCACGCACCTACTCGTCACCCTTCGTGAGTTACCCCTTCGTGACCGCCGACGGCCTACGACAGATTCAACTCGAGCAAACCATCGACGGGAACTACACCCTCGCCAGCAGCCAATCGGAGACTCTCTTCAAGGTCAACCCGGAAGGCAAGCTCTTGTGGGCGAACCACTACGAGATGTTCGATGACCCGGTGTTGCCGAGCATGCGAGCGCTGCGCGTGGTCGACACTCTGGACGCAGGGCTTCTGGTCTTGATGCACCCGTACGCCGTCATCAAGATCGGCCAAGGTGGCGGCGTGGCGTGGGGAGAGTCTTTTGATGAAGCGCCCACCCAGTTTGGAGGCCCGTACGGCGACAAAGTCACACTCCAGATGTGGACCGGTGGCGTCGCGGACGGCGCGGGCGGCAGCTGGCTCGTCGCGACCCACCACGTGGGCAACGAGTCGAACCGTACCGGCGCCTGGCTGCTGCACCTGGACAAGAACGGGATCGTTCTCTCTTCGCGGCGCATCTCGCATCCGACGCTTCACCTCATGCCTTCGATGCTCTTCGCGTGGCAGGGCGGGCTCTTCATTGCGGGCTTCACAGAAGAAGTGGGCGGTGTGCAACGGCAGGGCTTCACACTGGCGCTCGACGCTGCGGGAGAGGTGAAATTCGCCAATTTGCACGGGGGCTGCGGAAGCATCTCCGACCTCATCCCCAACACGGGCATCGTGCACAGCTCGGGAGACGTGATCCTCGCCGGCAATGGCGGCCAGTACTTCCGGAGCTTCGTCGCGCGCATCAAGCCCGATGGTTCCGTTGGATTCGCGAGCTTTCCGTGGAGCGGGTCGGGCTTCGATTACGCCGTGATCAGCGGCATTGCCGAGCTACCCACGAGCGGATTCGTCGTGACCGGGCGCTACCAAGCTTATCCGGAAACCAGCCACCTGTTCAGCGCCGGGCTGGATTCCGTAGGCGGGGTTCAATGGGTTCGGGATTACCAGCTGACCGCCGCAGGCACGCAACCTCCGGAGAGCACTCTTCCAACGCTTCGACTCACGGACGATGGCGGTGCGCTGATGGCAGGATTTTCCAACGCGGGCAAGAGCAGTGTAGGCGACATGTGGCTACTCAAGGCGTTCGCCAAGGACGGCAGCATCGCGTTCTCGAGCGGCGCGCTGTCCGCTTCGGTGAGCCTGAGTGAGGCCGCGTGTACGATGTCCGTCAGCCCATTCATCCCCAGCATCGTTCCCTTGAACCTCTGGCCTACGCCCCGCGATGTGTTGGTGACGCCCGTGTCGCTCGTCACGACGACGCAAGCGCCGTGAGGGCGAGCAGGGCCTCGATCCTCCCGCTGGGCGCGCGCTCGTCGCTGTCCGCACCGGATCAGCGCGGCTCGAGTCGGCGCTGCGCAGCGCTGGCGATGGCCCGCTCCCAGTTTTGTTCGCCAAAGCCGGTCAACACTTGTCCGTCGATGTCGACCGTCGGGACACCCCCCTGGGGGTTGATGCGATCGCGGTCGCGCCGGGCTGAAGCGCTTGCACCCGCGCACGCAACTGGCTGCGGGCGAACGACATCAACTTCGCGGAACAGTGCGGACACCAAGACGTCGTGTAGACCGTGACGCGCACCGAACGTCGCGCAGCCTTCAGGTCATCCGGTCCCGGCCCGCGCCGGATCGGCTCAGCGGCGGGCGCCGTAGGTGCGGCGGGCTCCGCGGGCTCCGCGGGCTCCGCCGGCTCGGACCGAGGCGGAACGACCTCACGCTTTGCACCTGGTTCGCCGGCGTTCGACCGCCGACTCAATGCCCAGCCGGCTCCGAGCAACAGCACGACGCCCACCGTCGCCCACGCAGCGGTGGTCCGTGATGATCTGCCGCCGCCCCCGGACTTCGATGCCGAGTCCGCTTCGCGCCGACACAGGACGCAGCGGCCGTCCGGCCCTAGAGCGAGCCCGTGGGAAGCGCAGCGATCAGCCACTGAGATGCTGATGCTAGCTCATGCCCAGTCTTCGATCCGTCACAAAAGGGCGGCGTGCGCCGCGGGCGCGAGCGCGGGCTGACTTCAGCTGCCTCCCGGGAGCGATCCGCCGCAGAGCCGGGTCATCGCTGCGCGCGCCCGCTCGAGCTGAGTTGCCAGCTCGGCAACGTGCGCGGCGAGCCCACCCTGCTGCACCCGCTCGAGCTCAACGTCGCGAGCCAGGGCCTCGAGCGTGCACGCTCCCACGTTGGAGGCCGAGCCCGCGACCACGTGGGCGACTCGGCGTAGCGCGGCCGCATCCTCGCACTGGGCGGCGCGCTTCAGCTCCTCGAGGCGCGCGCCCATGTCTTCGACGAAGACCGCGCACACGTCCGCGAGCACGTCTCGGTCGCCGCCGCTCAGATCTTCGAGTCGGCGCACGTCGATGGCGTCGCTTTCTGGCTGTTCGGGAGGCGACGAGCCTGAGGGTCGCGATCGCGGCGCTACCGACAGCCAACGCTCGAGGGTCGCGCTCACCTCGGCCAGCGTGAAGGGCTTGGTCAGGTAGTCGTTCATGCCTGATCGCAGACACTTCTCCCGGTCGCCGGGCACGGCGCTGGCGGTGAGCGCGATCACCGGCAAGGTGGCGCGACCGTAGCCGATTTCACGGAGTCGTGCGGTCGTGGAGTAGCCATCGAGCAGCGGCATCTGGCAATCCATGAGCACCGCGTCGAACTCGCTCACGCTGAGCGCATCGAGGACCTCGAGGCCGTTGCGGGCGATCTCGACCTCGTGGCCCAGGCGCTCGACGGTCTTTCTCAGGATGACCTGAGTGAAGACGTTGTCCTCGGCGATCAAGACCCTGCAGCGCGCGTGGCTGCTGGGTTCGTGGGCTGCCATCGGCGGCCGGCTGAGCTTCATCACGTGGCTCGGGCGAGCCGGGTCGATGCGCACCGACCACGTGAACGTCGTGCCGATGCCCCGCGCGCTCTCGACCTGCACCGAACCACCCATCAACTCCACCAACTCACGGGTGATGGCCAAACCCAGCCCGGTTCCTTTCGACTCGTGACCCGGCCCCTGAGCGTAGGCGTCGAACAAGACCGGAAGGGTGTCCCGGCCGATGCCCTGGCCGGTGTCCTCGACTCGAAGTACCAGCATCGGCTCCCCCGCCGTGGTGGAACGCGCCGCATGCAGACGAACCGCCCCCGCATCCGTGTACTTGATGGCGTTGGAGCCCACGTTCATCAGAAGCTGCCGGAGTCGCGCCGGATCGACGCGAGCCCAGCGCGGCACGTCGGGATCGATCGAATGCTCGAAGGCGAGACTTCTTGCTGAGGCGGAGCTCTTGAGAGTGCTTGCTGCCTCTTCCAAGAGCGCCCAGAGATCGACGACTCGGGGCGCCAACACGAAGCGGCCCGCTCGAAGCTTCGAGTAATCGAGCACGTCGTCAATGAGCCGAAGCACGAGCTGTCCGGAGTTGAAGATGCCTTCGAGAGACTCGCGCTGCTCTTCAGTGGCATCGCCAGTGGCCAGGAGCTGCGCGGCCCCGAGCACGACTCCCAGCGGCGAGCGCAGATCGTGGCTCATTCGCGCGAGAAAGGCGTCTCGGGCGGCGATGGCTGCGTCACTCGTGTCCCTGGCCGCCCGGGCGAGGGCCGCGTCGCGACGTGCCTCACTCACGTCGCGAAAGCTCCAGATGTGAGCCACCTCCCGCTGCCCGTCGCCGAGCGGAACGTAGTCACAGACGAACTCGCGTCCGTCACTCAGGGTCACGCCGAAAACCGAGCCGGCTTCGCACTTGCCCAGGAGTTCACTGGCCCGCCGCTCGAAGGCCGAAGGGTCAACGAAGAGCGATCCCCGCTGCGCCACGAGATCGAAGAAGCGACCGCCCATTTCTTCGACGCGAGGCTCGGGCTCGAACAACCGGCGAAACGCGCGGTTGGTGTAAACGATCCGGCCCTCCCCGTCCTCGCAAACGACAGGAGCCGGGAGATGATCGAGCAGTCGCTTTTCCAACGCGAACAGCATAGCTGCGATCAACGCGCCGAGTACGCCGTGAGTTTTCGGTAGAGCGTGGCACGACCGATGCCGAGCATGCGCGCCGCATCAGTGATGTTGCCGCCGGTCTTGGCCACGGCACGCTCGATCGTGCGCCGTTCGATCTGGGACAAGTCAAAGGTCTCGGGCGCGGGTGCCGGCAGCGACTTCGACACGCGCGGCGCCGGCGCGACTTCGCTCTGCTTTCCCCGCCAGAGCTCGCGAGGCAGGTGAACGAGCTCGATCTGAGGACCATCGCAGCAGAGCAGGGCCCGGTGTAGGACGTTTCCCAACTCGCGCACGTTGCCGGGCCAGCCGTAGCTCATCAAGGCGTCCAGCGCTTCGGGGCTCACCCGGTTGATCTCCCGCCGCGTGTCCGGCGCGAGCTTGCGCAAGAAGTGGACGACGAGCTCCGGAACGTCACTGCGGCGATCCCGCAGTGGTGGCACATGAATTGGAAAGACGACCAGCCGGTAGAACAGGTCTTCGCGAAACCGTCCCGTGGCCACCAGTTCGTCGAGCTTGCGGTGGGTCGCGCAGATGACGCGGACGTCCACCGGAATGTCCGTGCGTCCGCCCACGCGTTGGATGGTCCGCTCTTGCAGCGCACGCAAGAGCGCGGTTTGAGTGCTGGCGCTCATCTCCCCGATCTCGTCGAGGAACAGCGTCCCGCCGTTGGCTTGCTCGAAGCGCCCGCGATGTTGGGACTGCGCTCCGGTGAATGCGCCGCGTTCGTGACCGAACAGCTCGGAGGCTTGGAGATCCTGGGGGATGGCGCCGCAGTTGACGGCTACGAATTCTCCCTCGTGGCGATGACCTGAGTCGTGAATGGCCCGAGCGACGAGCTCCTTGCCGGTGCCGCTCTCACCAAACACGCTGACGGGCACGTCGCTCTCGAGCACCCGGCCGACCTGATCGGTCAATTGACGAAGCGCGGAACTCGACCCGACAAGCGCACCGAGCCCCCGGGATCCGCGGAGCTCGGTCTCGAGATGCCTCACCGAGAGCGCCAGGTTGCGTCGCTCGGCCGCGCGGCGCACCGACCCAAGCAGGCGCTCACGATCGAGGGGCTTGGTCACGTAGTCGTAGGCGCCGGCGCGCAGCGCGCCCACCGCCGGCTCCACTTGTTGCGACGCCGTCACCATCACGATCGGTAGCTCCGCGTCGCGCGCCAGCAGCTCCTTCATGACGTCGAGCCCCGACGCTTCGCCCAACGAGAGATCCACGCAAGCCACCGCGAACTCGCGCGTGTCGGCGGCGAGGGCGCTCGGGGCGTCGGCGAACTCGCGGCTCTCGTAGCCCTCGGCACCCAACCAATGGCGGAGAATTCGCCGCGTGGTGGGATCGTCGTCCACCACGGCGACCACCCGCTTTTCGGCCGGACGCATGCTGGGCCTTGTAGCAGATTGAGACATGTGAGACAGGCCGGCAGGAGAGATCTCGGAGTCTATCCGCCGCTTCGCCTCGTTTCGATCCATCCCGAGCTTCACCGAGCAAGAGCGATGCCAGGGTGAGTCAGCCGTCTCAGGTTGAGACGGGCGGACGGTTCAGATGTCCCAATCTGGATCGCATTAACTGCCAGATCAAGCGCAATTCAGTGCGTATTGGCGATGGCACGCCGGCTGCTTGAGCCCATCGCATGTCGATCGCACAGTCGTGGGCATTCATCGGTGCTGTCATGCTCTTGGCGTGCTCCGGCACGGCGGAACGTCCAGCGCCCTTCGACGGGCCTGACGAGCCGTCAGAATCCGCGGTGGAGCACGTCGCGATGCCCGACGAGGCGGAGCCTGCGGCTCCCAAGCAAGGCGACACCAAGCTCTGCACCGAGGGCGCCGCCCGGAGTTGCAAGGTCATGCTCCCGAAGCACGGCTCCATCCAAAACTGCTACGTCGGCGTGCAGCTCTGCGTCGGTGACAGCTGGTCGGAATGCGGCGACGAGGAAGCGCTCTTCTACAAGTACTTCGGCGAGTCGTGATTCGGGAGTCGTCGATCACTCGTTGGGAGTGCAGCTGAGCTCGAGGTTCCATGCGTGCAGGACCGGCGCGCTCAGCAGATCCGTAGACGGTTTCAAGTGCGAACGCACGCGCGCGAACCGGTGGTGGCGGAACCGCGACTTGGCGACGAAGGTCTTGTCCACCACAGCCGAACCGTTGCGCGTGTCCGTGGGCGCAGTCTTGGCGACGGCGCTGCTGCCGGCTAGCGCGAGGGGGCCGGGCGGGTTGGTGAACTGGACGGCGTCTTCCGGCGCGGCGTCCAGTCCAGCGAGGGTGGTCGCCGTCTTCACGTAGAACTCGATGCGGGAGTCGTTCGGGGTCGTCGTGGTCCACGACCAGCTGCCCCAGACCGGTTTCGTCCCGCCGGGACAGGCGCTCGCCGCGTCATAGTCCCGGGTGAAGTCCCCAGCAGCGTAGGTCTGCGGTGGCGGCGGCGGCACCGTGGGCAGCGTCTGGATGGTGGCGGTCTGGGCCGACCAGCGGAAGTTGTCCATCAGCACGGTGGAATCCCAGGCGTGGTCGCCGGTGTCCCAGATGGAGAAGTGCAGCGTGATTTCTTCCCCTGGATTCACGGGCGCGGTGGTGGTGAGCCAACCCGTCGAGCCGCCACACATCCCGTTGGGCGACGCCCCGTAGTTGGAGCAGTAGCCGGAGAAGCCCGTCCCGTTCAGCAGCGGGTGGGAGGTCTGGGTGGGGCCGGTCGGGATGCTGAAGAAGCCGACGTTGACGCTGACGGGGTTGTTCAGCGAGTCGAAGGAGATGTTCTTGTCTGCGTAGGGGTTCAGCGCTCCGTAGTAGAGCGCGATGAAGGCGTCGTTGTACGCCGTGCAGATCCACTCGGAGTATTCGCTCGAGAAGAAGTTGAAGTCGTAGGCGAAGGACTTGGCGTTGGTCGGCGCGCGGATCTTGAGCTTGTAGCCGCAAGAATCTCGAGCCGCCGAGCCGTTGGGGCAGCCGACGGCGTTCTTCGGAAAGCCCGCGGGCGGACTCACGAAGGTGCCGGCTGAATAGCTGGCGGACTGACCATTCGGGTTGACGTAGCCCGGGTCGTCGGTGTCGCGGGCGGTGCCTGAGGAGAACACGGCCATGCGCTGGCCCGCCTTGGGGAAGTTGCCGCTCCCGAACTGGGGCGTCACGGCACGCTGCAGCGTGTTGCTGCACGAACTCGTACCGTTGGCCTGAACCAGCGCGTCGGTCAAGACGCCCCAGGTCTTGTTCACGCCGACGGCGGTCGGGTTGGGGAAGCGGCAAATATCCATGGCCTGCGCGTACTTCTTGGGGTCGCTGGTGTTGAACACCAGGCCGACGTCGCAGCCCGTCGCTTCGTCGTCGACGCTGCCGCTACAGTCGTTGTCGAGGGAGTCGCCAGGAAAGTCGTAGGCCCCCGGGTTGATGAACGGGTCGCAGTCCCTGCAGTCGCCTTGGGCATACGAGTAGCCGTCACCGTCGTGATCGACGGCGTCGGCGTAACAGAAGACGCACTGACCGGAGGTCTGGATGGCGCAGGAAGCACCGGGACAAATGGTCGGAATGGCGTTGACGCAGGCGCCGCTCCAGTTGCCCGTGCAGCAGGCGGGCATCGCCGCGCAGATGGCCGACACGCAGCTCGTCGCCGGCGGGCTTGCGTCGCAGCCTGCGCTGAGCTTCGCGCCGGTCTGGCAGATGTGATGGGCGCACGATCCGCTGGCGCCCCCGCTGCACGTGGACGCGGGTGGAGTGGTGGTGCTGCCCGGGACGGTCAGGCCGCCATCGGTGACCACGATCCCACCGTCGCCGCCGAGCCCAACCGGATCATCCACCCAAGTCTGACAGTAGGGGTCGCAGGGGTTGGCGCTGCAGGTGCCCGGAGCACCCAGCGACTGCGTTCTCTGCTTGGGATCTCCGCCCGGCAGCAGCGTCACTGAGTTGTTGATGATGCACTCGCCGTAGGACCCGCCTTCGCAGACCGTTTCGCCGTAGCCGCAGGTGACCTGAGCCCCGACCTTGCTTTCCATCTGACCACAAGCCACCCGCTGACCTTCGTTGGAGCAAGGACAGCCGGGACGTGGCTTGCTGCACGCGTAGCAGCCGCTGGTGGACTTGGGATCGTCGTCGTCGCAGTCTTTTCCCGAGAGACATCCGTCGCCGAAGCCGTCTCCGTCTCGATCGACGCAGGTCGCCGCCGAGCCTCCGCTACCGCCTCCGGGGGATCCGGGGAGTGACTTGTCGCCGCCGCAGGCCATCGGGCTCAGCAGCATGCCCGCGAAAATGACGGCAACGACCAGGAGCACGCCGGCACGCCGGCACTGAGATCCATCGGAGATTGGCGGTACAAGCATGGCGTTCGTTCCAGCCCTTCAGAGTGAGGTGAAGTCGAAGTCCGTGGACTCGGCGGAGAACAGCAGCCGCAGGTTCCAGCCCAAGGTCCCGCCATCCGGGATCTGGCCGCCGTCCGCAGCTCCCCCAACCAGCGCGGCGATGCTCGTGCTCCCGCTGTCGAGCTCGAGGGTGATGGCACCCTGCGAGATGGGAATGACGGCCGTGAGCACGCCCACCAGCACGCTGCACTGGTTGCTCGTGCTGACCGACAGCTCGATGTTGGACAGCTCGATCTGCTTGATCCCCGACTGGTCCTTCACCTTCAACCAGCCTTGGGCCTGGGACGCGCCGGTCGCGAACCCGCCGGCGGTCACCGTCGCGGGAACGAAGCCAGGCTTCTGACCCGGAACGAAGACCTCGGCGAATCCCCCCGGCTGTTGCTCGGTGGCGCTGACCGCTAGCGTCATGCCCCCGCCACTCTGAGTCAGCAGCACTACTGTGACGGGGTGCTGCTCGTAGTCAAAGGTCAGCTCGCCGAGGGCTGCGGCCAGGCTCTTCGGGGTCGGGAAGGTGAACGACGCGCCGGTTGCCCAGAAGGCCACGCTCTTTTGGCAGGCCGAATCCACGGGCGGCACTCCACCCTCCGAAGCGCCGCCGCTCCCTGAACCCGACGCGCCTGCCGCGCCCGCGGCGCCGGTTCCGCCAGTTCCAGCGGTTCCGCCAGTCCCCGCTGCTCCGGCACCCCCGCCGGTCGCACCGCCGCTGGCGCTGCCGCCCGTCGCACCGCTGCCGGAGCCTCCGCCCACGGCACCCGCCCCCTTCGGACGCTCGTCATCCCCGCACGCAAGGAGCGAGGATCCGCAGACCACCAACAGGAACCAGCGACTGTGTGCACGCACCACGCGCTAAGGCTCTGCAGGGGTCGTGCCACCCGCAGGTGGCAAAACCGCGCGCTGGGTGGCTCAGATCGAAACACCCGACGCGCGACCCCGGATCGCCTGCCTCAATTCGAGACACTCCGCGGGCGAGGGCTCACACCAGGCCCTTGGCTTCGAGAGCGCGGTAGATCGCCCCGGCGATGGCGTCCGCGTCGTCGGTGCCTGCGGACACGACCAGATCCGGGGCCGCCGGTGGCTCGAACGCCGGCGTCCCGTGCGCGACGTCGTAGGCGCCGTGCGTGTCGCGAGCGCGGCAGGTCGCCAAGGGGGTCGCTACGTGCACCTCGAAGTAGCGCAGCGCGCCCACCAGCTCGCGGATCTGCGCGCGGTCGGTGGCCAGCGGCGATTCGAAGGCAAAGATGCCGATCAGCCCCGCATCCACCATGCGACGCGCGACCTCCGGCGCGTGAGGCGGGCTGCCACCGCCAGGCCCCAGCTCGCCCGTCACGTCGTCGTTCGGGTCCATCACGACGGCCACCTTGCCGCGATCGAAGAGCACGCGCTCCAGCGCGTAGGCGATGCTGCTCTTCCCCGACGCAGGCAGCCCCGAGAGCCAGATCGCAGCGCCGGACTGCCCGAGCCGTTCGTGGCGTTCGGCCCGGCTCACCGTCGAACGCGGGCGCTTCATCGGAGCACCGACGTCGCGCTCCGCCTCGCCCACGCTCGCCGCCGCGATCATCCCAGAAGCAACCGTGTTGTTCGTGATCGAGTCGATCAGCACGAACGCACCGGTGACGCGGCTCTCGGTGTAAGGGTCGAAGAACAAGGGTCGGTGACAAGACACCACGACGCGGCCGATGTCGTTCAGCTCCAGGTGCGTCGCCGGGACGGGCTCGAGGGTTTCGAGATCGATGGTGTGAACGACCCGCTCGATCTGCGCGCGCACGTACTGCGTCGAATGTTTCAGGAAGTAGCTGCGCTCGGGATCCAGCGCCCGTTCGCTCATCCAGACCAAGGTCGCCTCGAAACGACGCGCCACCGTCGGCAGCTCGTCCGGTCGAACCAGCATGTCCCCCCGGCTGACGTCGACCTCGTCCGTCAACCGCAGCGCCACGCTCATGGGCGCGTGAGCCTGCTCGATCGCTCCTTCGAAGGTGTCGATGGCGGCGATGCGCGAACGCTTTCGGGACGGCAAGACCAAGATCTCGTCGCCGACGGACACGCTGCCCGAGGCGATTTGCCCGGCAAACGCCCGGTAATCGAGGTTCGGCCGAAGCACGGCTTGGACCGGATAGCGGAAGCGTTCGTTCGCGGCGCCATCGAGGCTCAGGGTCTCGAGGTGCTCGAGCAGCGTCGATCCCGAGTACCACGCTGCCCGGGCGCTACGGTCGACCACGTTGTCGCCAGCGAGCGCGCTGACCGGAATGAAGACAACTCGATCGAAGCCCAGACGCCCGGCGAAGCGGGAGAACTCCGCGCGGATGTGCTCGTAGACCTGTTGGTCGAAGGCGACCAAGTCCATCTTGTTCACGCAGACACACAGGTGCCGTATCCCGAGAAGCGACGCGATGAATGCGTGGCGGCGCGACTGCTGCAGGACACCGAGGCGCGCGTCGATGAGGATGATGGCGAGGTCGGCCGTCGAGGCGCCGGTAGCCATGTTCCGGGTGTACTGAACGTGCCCGGGCGTGTCGGCGATGATGAACTTGCGTTTGTCCGTCGAGAAGTACCGGTAGGCAACGTCGATGGTGATGCCTTGCTCGCGCTCCGCCTTGAGCCCGTCGGTGAAGAGGGAGAAGTCGATCTCGTCGCTGCCCTGTTTGGTCGCGCGCTTGACGGCGCTGAGCTGATCTTCGTAGATGCCGTGTGTGTCGTGCAGCAGGCGACCGATCAGCGTGGACTTCCCGTCGTCCACCGAGCCGACGGCGACGAAACGCAAGAGCGCCTTGTGCTGGTGACGACGCAGGTACTCGTCGATGTCGGACTGGATCAGCTCGTCGTCGCCCATGGCGCTCAGAAGTACCCTTCGCGTTTCTTGGTCTCCATCGAGCCTTCTTCGTCGAAGTCGATCAGGCGACCTTGGCGCTCGGAGTGCTTGGTCAAGAGCATTTCGCGGATGATCTCGGGCAGAGTCGTGGCCGATGACCGGATGGCTCCCGAGAGCGGGTAGCAGCCGAGGGTGCGGAAGCGCACGCTCTCGAGTCGCGGCTCTTCGCCGGGCCGGAGGCGCATGCGCTCGTCGTCCACCATGATCAGCGCCCCGTCACGCTCCACCACCGGGCGCTCTGCCGCGAAGTAGAGCGGCACGATCGGGATCTCTTCGAGGTGGATGTAGAGCCAAACGTCGAGCTCAGTCCAATTCGAAAGCGGGAAGGCGCGAATGCTCTCGCCCTTCGTGATCTTCGCGTTGTACAGGTTCCAGAGTTCCGGCCGCTGGTTCTTAGGATCCCACTGGCCAAAGCGATCCCGGAACGAGTAGATGCGCTCCTTGGCACGCGATCGCTCTTCGTCACGACGCGCGCCCCCGAAGGCCGCGTCGTAGCCCCCCGCCGACAGCGCCTGCAGCAGCGCCTGCGTCTTCATCACGGTCGTGTACTTCTGACTGCCGTGGTCGAAGGGGTTGATGCCTTCGTGGATCCCCTGCTGATTCGAGTGCACTCGGAGATCGAGCCCGAGCACCTTGCAGAACTGATCCCGGAATTCGATCATCGCGCGGAACTTCCACGTGGTGTCGATGTGCAGCAGCGGAAAGGGCAACGGACCCGGGTGGAACGCCTTGCGCGCCAGGTGGACCATCACCGCCGAGTCCTTCCCGATGCTGTAGAGCATGACCGGGTTGTCGAACTCGGCGGCGACCTCCCGGATGATGTGGATGCTCTCGGCCTCGAGGCGCGCGAGGTGAGTCAGAGCTCGAGGGCCCGGAGGCTGCTGCACGAGGCTAATCTAGCACTAGTTTCCTCGGAAATATCAAGATTGGATTTCATGCATGAATTCCAGCGGTTCTATCCCGGAGAGGTCCACCCTCAGGCCCCTCGCGCGGGCCAGACGCTCGAGGTAGGTGCGGCGGGGGATCGCGCAGGCTCCGAGGGACTCGAGGTGGGGCGTGAGCAGCTGCGTGTCGAAGAGTCGCACCCCACGGGCGACCACGGCTCTCACCGCGGCGATCAGCGCCAGCTTCGAGGCGTTGGTCGCGCGGTGGAACATGCTCTCGGCGGCGAACAGCCCACCGCGCTGCACCCCGTACAGCCCACCCACGAGCTCGCCGTCGGCCCAAACCTCGAAGCTATGGGCGTGACCGAGGCGATGCAACTCCGAGTACGCTGCCAGCATCTCCGGCAAGATCCAGGTGCCTTCTTCGCGATCCGCGCAGGCGCGCATCACGGCGTCGAAGGCCCGGTTGAAGCTGAGCTCGAAGCTCGACGCACGGATGACTCGCTTGGTGCTGCGCGACACGTGGAGGTGCTCTGGCTCGATCACCGCCCGCGGATTGGGCGACCACCAGAGCGGCGGCATGCCCTCGTCGTACCAGGGAAAGATCCCGCTCTCGTAGGCGAGTAGGAGCCGCGCCGGGGACAGATCGCCGCCCACGGCCACCAGGCCTTCGTCGTCGTGAGCTTCCGGGTTGGGGAAGAACAGCGGCCCGCCGGGCTCGAGGAAAAGAGGAGGTCGACGTCGGCGCACGCCAGGGAATGCTACGGCATCCAGCGCCCACCGCTACCCGACTCTTTGGCTGTCTGGAAGCTCGAATGGGTCTATACAATGCGACTCGATGTCGAGCGCGCCCCGGGCAGCCCTCCAGCGCCCCGTCCGGCTGGAAATCGAAGCCTCATGTGCGGCCTGCCACCGCCCGGTGGGGTTCTGCGCGCCGCTCTTGCGCCTGGCGTGCTCGGCCTGCGGCGAGTCCGTCGAGCTCGCAAGCACGACCTGGGCCCAACTCTTCGGCGAGATCGACGAGAAGAGCTTCGACCTGCCGGACTCCGATCCGGACACGCGGGTGGCCGAGCAGGCGACCGCGGAAGGCAAGCTGACAGCGCGCTACGCGCTGGGAGCTCCGCGTTGCGACAAGTGCAGATGCGAGATCATGCTCGTCGAGCCTGGCACCGACGACAGCCTCGAGTGCGGGCAATGCTCGACCAAGACCACGACGTTTCCGGCGCCGGGTTGGCTTCGAACCGAGCTGCCCACCGCGATGCAGTTGTACGCTGCGTCGCGGGAAGCGGAGGCCCGCGCGGGGTGGTTCTGGATCACGTTCCAGGGGACCCCGCCGGCGCGCCGAGAGCACCACCAGGTCGCCATTCAAGCGGCGATCGGCAGCGGACCGGACCGAGGGGCCGTGCCGGTCTCGGTGCGAGCACCTCCGCGGTCGCGTCACCGCTGGGAGTGGTACGCGGTGATCGCCATCGTGGTGCTGATCGTCATCGCGGTGCGGCAGTGTGGTCGGCGCGCGGCCGGAACCCCGGAATCCGACCGCGACAACGCGGTCGAACCCGCACAGTGAGTCGTGATCGGTCTGCTCACTCTCTGGCTGCGCTTCGCGCGCATCTTCCTGACCTGCTCCATCGGCGTACTCCGCTACCTGTGGCGCCGGGCGTGGGCAGGACGCATCGGCCCGGAGCAGCTCGAGAGATTGCGGGGCGAAGTCGTCGCAGACCTACTCCAGCGTTTGGGCGCGACCTTCATCAAGTTCGGACAGATCTCCAGCACGCGTCCCGATCTGCTCGGACCCGGCTTCATCGGGCCGCTGGCTCGCCTTCAAGACGCGGTGCCGCCGGCGCCCTTCGCCGCCGTGCGCCGGGTGCTCGACGCCGAGATCGGCGCGGACAAAGAACGGGAGCTTGTCGCCGAGATTGACGAGCTGCCGGTCGCCGCCGCGAGCGTCGCGCAGGTGCACCGCGCGCGGCTACGCTCCGGCGACACCGTTGCGCTGAAGGTCCAGCGCCCCGACGCGGCCAAGCAGATCGAGCGCGACCTCGCGATCTTGAGCTTTTGGGCCAGGTTGCTCGATCGCTTCGAGGCGCTGCGCATGCTCTCGCTGCCAGGAGCGGTGGAGCGTTTCGGCGAGGCGCTGCACGGCCAACTCGACTTCCGGCGCGAGGCCGACAACAACCGGCGCTTCGCCAAAGCCTTCGCCGAGGTCGACGGCGTCAGCGTGCCCAAGCTGTACGAAGAGCTCTGCACCGAGCGCGTTTTGTGCATGGAGTTCGTCGAAGGCGTGAAGGCGACCGAACCCGAGAAGGTCGGCGGCGATCGAGCAAGGCTGGCACGCCTCGGCGGCGAAGCCGTGCTGAAGATGATCTTCAACGACGGATTCGTGCACGCCGATCTGCACCCGGGGAACATCATCCTGACCCCCGACGACCGCGTCGTGTTGATCGATCTCGGCATGGTCAGCGAGATCCCCGCGGACTTGCTCAGGCCCTGGGTCGAGACCTTCGTCGCGCTCTCGCAGCAAGATGGCGCCGAGTGCGCGCGGCTCTTCTACATGCACGCGCCGACGGTCATCGGCACCGACTACGCCGCCTTCGAAGGCGAGGTCGTCAGCTATTTCGGCGGGCCTCTATCACAAGAAGCTCGGCGAGGTGGAGGTCAGCCGGGCCGTGAGCGGGATGATGAACATCTTGCGGCGCCACCGCGTGCAGATCGATCCTTCGTTCACCGTGGTGAACATCGCGCTGCTGGTGGCCGAGGGGCTGGGCAAGCAGCTCGATTCGTCCATCGAGTTGGTGCCGCTGGCGACGCCCTACCTGTCTCGAGCCATGCTGACCGCTCCCCCGGGGCGCGCGCCGCGAAGAGAGCTGCCGGCTCGGCCTTGAGCCTCAGCCCTTCGGGACCCGCACGTCGTCGGCAGTCCCGGGCGTCTGGTCGCGTCCGGGCGAAACCACCACGACGCCACTGCCGGAGCAGGCCACGCGATAGCGCCCACCCCAGGGATCGTCGGTGCGAGCATCGGACGCGAGCCTTCGCTCGTGCTTGAGCTGGGTCAGCGTCGGACACCCGGTGGGCTCGCGCTCACGCCACTCGACGGCGGCATCGCGGATGCGCTGGGCGTCGCGGATCGCCAGATCGCCGTCGCCCAGCTGCGCGCTCGGGGCGAAGGCAAACACGGCTCCGGCCACCACCACGCCAGTGATCCCCACCCCCAGCACGAGCTCGAGCCAAGTGACGCGGCTCTGCGTGGGACGACCATGACCAGACATCGAAGCACCACTGAGCAAGCCTCGTGCCCAGCTGGATTTCTGGCTCATCTCGCGTTTTGTCCGGTCGGCATCCAGACAATCTGACGCCCGTCGGCCACGCGTTCTTGGGCGGCGCGACACTTTGTCAGCCGGCATCGCCGGGGTAGCCGAAACGTTCGACGAAGGCACGGTGCGCTTGGCCAACCTCAGCGCTGTGGACCTCGCGAGCGCGATAGCCAGTGGCGAAGCCCCGCACGCGAACCGTCTTGCCCTCCACCACGAAGCGGGCCCGCCACTCCTTGTGGGCGAGCACGAAGGTCTCCCCATCTCGTCGAATGCGCCGATAGGGGTGCGGCGCCGGCCCGAGAGACAGCGCCGCGGTCACGGGATCGAGAAGCTCGATACCGAAGCGTTCCGAGAGGAACGACGCCTGCTCGGCCGCCCGCAGCTCGAAACGCACCTCCCAGACCGGCCCCGGATCCTGCCGCGCCTCGCTCTCGAGCCAGCCGGCACCAGCGTCTGCGACGGCGTCCGAGTAGGCGACGTAGGGCTTCAGATCGATCACGGGCGACCCGTCCAGGATGTCCAGGTCTCGGACGTGGAGGGTGAGCCCTTCCACACGCACGAGCTCGACAACCGAGAGCCCAATGGGGTTGGGCCGGTGGGGCGATCGGGTGGCAAACACACCGCGACGACGACGACTGCGCGGGGGCCTCACCTTGGGCCGCCAGCCCTCGGCGCGATGAAACCAGAACAACACCCAGAGGTAGCGCCACTCTTCGATGTCCTCGAGGGCGAACTCGAAGCCCCGCCCAGGCAAGAGCTCGATGGTCGCCTCGACGCCCTGCCCGGCAGCCGGTTGCCGTGGGGCCTGGGCGGGCTCCGTGAACGGCGAGCGGACGAAGCCGATCGGACGAAGGGCGATCTCGATCACTGGCAGCTCGACCTGGGGGCGGTGGCCACCCAGCTCAGGGCGCGAGTCCGCGGGGTCAGCGGGCGGAGCACCAAGGGCGTGGGCGCGGGATGCGGCTCACAGCGTGCATTCGCCGTTGTTCCAAGCGCCGGCAGCGTCGCCACAGATCTCCTGCGGGGTGCGCGCGACGGACCACCATTTGAGCTCGTCGACGTAGCCGTTCAGCGCGGAATCGGTGCCGCTCTTGCCAACGAGGAGGTCTCCGTTCACGTAGCCGAGCTGGCCGCCGATCTCGGTCCGATGCAGCTTTCCGTCGATGTACAGCTTCAGCGTCGAGCCGTCGTTGACCACCGCCAGGTGAGTCCAGCCGCTGGAGAGCGCGCCGGGATCACTGGTGACGATCGCGGAGCCGATCCCCAGACGGGTGAAGGAGACCTGCACGTTGCCCTGGCTGGTGCCGATGCGCACGCCGTCTCCGCCCGCGCCCCGCCGAGCGACGATGGCTCCCGCCGTCGTGCTGCTGAGCTTGACCCAGAGCTCGATGGTGGCGGCAGTCGTGAAGTCCAGGCTGGCGTTCGAGGTGATCGAGACGCGTCCGTCTCCACCGGAGAAGCTGGCCGCCGAACCGACCTTGCCACCGTTGACGATGCCGACGCCGCTGCCGGCGAGCACGCCGTGGTGGGCGTGTCCCGACTGGTCCTTCGTCGTGGTCACGCCCACGTCCTCGAAGTTCCAGGCGCCTTCGAGGCCCGGGGTCGTCGTGGCCGGTGCGCCACCCGATGCCGTCGCGCCGCCGCCACCAGGCGCGCCGCCCGCTCCCGCCTCGCCGGCGGCTCCGCCAGTGGCCGTCGAGCCGCCCGCGCCGGGCGCGAGGCCCGTGGCGACGTTGTTTCCGGAGCCGTTCTCGGCGAGCGGCGGCGGAGGTCCGTCGTCCTGTTCGCCGTCCACCGACGTCGGCGCGGCGCAAGCTGCGGTGACGAGAATGCTCAGCGCGGCGAGCTGCGCCGCGAGCCCCGAGAAGCGGATGCGGTTTGCCATGTCGGGCAGGGTGTAGCGCCCTTCGAGATCGAGCGCACGCACAAAAACATACATCGGCCCACAAATTCGCACATCTGTCGGCAACCCCAGGAACTCCCGACGAAATTTGACCGGCTGGCCGCGCGCGGCGGCGGGTGCGTCCATCCCCCGCCAGCGGCTAGCATGAGGCCATGACCACCGTCGTTGCCGACATCATGACCCGCGAAGTCGTCACGCTGACGGCCGGCTCCGATCTTGCGCTGGCCGATGACGTGATGAAGCTCGAGCGCGTCCGACACTTGCCGGTCGTCGAACACGGCAAGCTCATCGGCCTCGTTTCACACCGCGACATCATCAAGGCCCACGCACGCCTGTTGGTGAAGGCGTTCACCGTCGCTCAGGGCGACAAGCAAGTCGTGACCGTCGGCGTGCACGAGGTGATGCAGACCGACCTCAAGACCGTGACGCCGGACACCCGAGCAGTCGACGCATCGCGGCTCATCCTCGAGAGCCGGTTCGGCTGCCTTCCCGTCGTCGAGGACGGAAATCTGATTGGCATCGTGACCGAGGTGGACTGCCTGAAGTGGGCCCTCGGTCGATTGGGGCCGGAGGACTGAAGACCTGGATTGCGGTCATGGATGATAGGCTGGCGGCATGAGCCGCACCATCGATCAACTCGTCAATCGGCAGTTTCTTCGCTGGATGGAGACGCAGAAGACCCAGACCAAGCGCGAGCAGAAGGAACCGGTCGAACAGAAACCGATGATCGTCGTCTCGCGCGAGTACGGCGCGCGGGGCGCGGAGGTCGGTCGCCTCGCCGCTGAACGTCTCAAGTTCCAGTTTCACTCGCAAGAGCTGGTGCACGAGATCTCGAAACAGGCGCGGGTTCGGCAGCAGCTCGTGGCGTCTCTGGACGAGCGGGCCCGCGACGACATCGAGCAGTGGGTGTCGGAGTTGATGGACGGCGGGGCCCTGTCCCCGACGGAGTACCTGCGGAACGTCACCAAGGTGATCCTGTCACTGGGGCGCCACGGCAAGGGCGTCATCGTCGGACGCGGGTCGCAATACATCCTGGATCCAAAGCGTACGCTCCGCGTGCGGGCCTACGCGCCCCTCGATGCACGGGTGAGGCGCATCGCGGCGCGGGACGGGCTGGGGCGCACCGAAGCCCGGACCAAGATCTTGCGCATCGACTCCGAACGCACCGCGTTCCATCGGCAGCACTTCGACAAGGACCACTCGAGCCCCCACGACTACGACCTCCTGCTGAACACATCGACGCTGCCCATCGAGGCCTGCGTGGACATGGTGGTGCGGGGGTTTCAGGCGCGCTTTCGCTAGCCAGCAGCTCCACCACGCCCGGGCTCCGAAACGTGATACGCAAGCCGGCGTGAGTACCGTGCTCGACCCCATCCGTTTCGGTCCCGAGCGCACGCTCATCGACGACCTGTTCCAGCGCTTCGGCCTCGACGTTCTGATCGACCATTTCGTCGAGTCCGGGGGTGCGCGCTCGATCTACGACGCCGTGTTGGCGTCGGAGCTTCGCTTGACCCGAATGATCGCGCCGCGGCTGATCGACCTATTGGATGCCGCCAGAGAGAAGCTCGACTTCGACGAACCGCTGGAGATGTTCGTCGGACAGGACCCGCAGGTGAACGCGGCAGCCATGCACCGCATCGCCGAGGACGAGCCCCACGTGCTGAGTTTGACCAGCGCCCTGGTCGAACGCATGACCGACGCCGAGCTGTCCTTCGTGCTCGGGCACGAGCTGGGGCACTTGGCCCATCGGCACTATCGGGCTCGCCTGGCCCACGCGGCCTTTGGCCGGAACCCGGCTGGCGAGAGCAAGGCGCCACCGCTGCTCTTGAGGCGGCTCGAGAGCTGGGACCGCATGGCCGAGATCAGCGCCGATCGCGCCGGGTTCACCGCCATCAACGGGGATCTCGAGGTGGCGGTCAGCGCCTTCTTCAAGATCCAGAGCGGACTGGGGCCCGAGCACCTGCGCTTCGACATCGCCGCGATCCTCGAGCAGCTCGAGTCGCTGCAGAAGGCCAGCCGCCGCGAGCTGTTCGCCGAGTTCAGTCATCCGGCGACCCCGATTCGCGTGCGGGCCCTGCAGCTCTTTGGCGAAGCCAGCGAACGTGGTCTCACCCTCGAAGCAGTCGACGAGGAGGTAGCGACCATCGCCCGGCTCATGGACTACGCGCCCAGCGAACCGCTGGACCTGAACGCCCGCGAGTTCATCCTGGCGGGCGGTCTGCTCGCTGCCTACACCGACGGCGACATCGAGATGGACGACGCCGGCTGGAACACGCTGGTGCAGCTCTTGCTGCCAGTCTCCGCAGATCCCGAGGCCGAGGTCGCCCGCATCAAGAACCGCTCCGAGGCGGAAGCGATGCTGCAGACGAGCGCGGCCTGGCTGCGTGACAACGCGGGGGCCGAGCGCTTCGAGCTGCTTCGCGGCATCGCCCACGTGACCGCCGCCGATGGGCGCCTGTCCGAGGCCGAGCGCGCGTTCCTCAGGCGCTGCGCCGAGATGCTCGGCGTGCCCGCGCGGACGGCGGACGAGATCGCCTTCGAAACGCTGGCGGATCACCTGCAGACGCAGGCCGGGCGAGGCATGCGCCCCCCGCGCTTCGCCCTCGACGAATGATCAGAGCACTTCGCTCAAGAAGCCGGCGACCAAGTCGACGCTCTCGGGTCGCGCGTCGAACATCTTGGTCCCGTGGTCGCCCGGATCCAGCTCCTCGAAGCGCCAGGTCGCCGGAGCGCCCGATTGGTAGCCCTTGCTCCAGGCGCTCTCCGCCGCCGAATGCACGAACTGGATCGGCAAGGCGTCGAGGTCGGCGTGATGATCACCGAGCACGGTTTGATTCTCCGTGTACGTGCCGCCAGTGAGGAAGACGAGCGCGCCGGGGAACGTTTCGTCAGGATTCTGAGCTGCATGAACGGTGTAGTCGAGGGCCGAGGTGGTTCCATTGGATGCGCCGACCACACCGATGCGGAGCGGATCCACCCCGCACTCGCCGCTCGTCAGGTGGCGAAGGGCGGCTTTGACGTCGAGCTTTCCGTTGGGGCCAGTGTACGCTGCTTGGGCGACTCCCTCGGAGGCGCCGGCTCCCCGGCGATCGACGGCGAGCACTCGGACCTTCTTCGCCAAGAGCGCGTCGATGAACACCTTGGGATAGTTCGTGCGATCGTTGGCAGGCGGGATCATGTGCAAGAGCACGACGCTCGGGCCGAAGCCTTCGCCCGTCGGATAGTCGTCGGCCTCGAGCTTCACGCCGTCGTCCGTGACGAAGCTAACGACCTCGGGCGCGCTGCTGCAGGACACGCTGCCACCGCTGCCCCCGACTCCGGCCCACCCGCCCGACCCGCTCAGGCCACCGGCCCCGCCTTGACCGCCGGGCTTGCTCTCCCGGCATCCGGCGGCGAGCAGGCAGGAAGCCGCCAGAAACCACGGGATATAGCCCACGCCGCCAGGCTAGCACCGGCGTCGGCTCCGGCGCAGGGGCGCACCTGGACTTGACGTCCATCACGCCCGGACCTCCGCTCGGGGCGCTACGCTTCTGAACCTGGCGCGTACGTTGCACTAGACGTGAGTCGCTCCGGTTGTGCCATGCGAATGCGGTCCGTCCCCCTCTGGCTCTTGGCTGCGCTATCCAGCGCTGGCTGCGGCTCGCCCACCGCTCGGGAGCATTTCGACCAGGACGTAGCGCCCATCCTCGAAAACACCTGCCTCAGCTCGGTGTGCCACGGCGTCCGCCCTGACGCCGAGATCGCGGGGGAGGTCATCGACTGGTCCTTTTTCCACGTGCGTCTGACCGGACAAGGGACCATCGCCGACCTCGAACAGGCCTACGAGACGGCCAAGGGGCGCATCAACACCCGGGAGCACCCGGAGCTCTCGACCTTCCTCCAGAAGCCCCTCTCCGCCTCGGCAGGCGGCGATCCCCACCTGGGGGGCAGCCAGTTCTCGAGCCGCCGTCACAGTGACTACCGCACCATCGCCAGCTGGGTCGCCGAAGAAACCGGCGGAGGCGAGGGCGACGAAGAGCTCACGGACGAGGAACGACTGTTCGGCGACACGGTGCTGCCGAATCTCGCCTCACGGCAGTGCATGAACCAGAGCTGCCACGGTGCCGTGGCTCCCTTCACCAATTTCGCGCCGCCGGTGGTGATCAACGACGAGCCCAGGTTCTCGAAGGCGCGCCTGAGGCAGAACCATCACGCCGCGCGCATGCATCTGTTCTTGGGCGGCGACCCCCTTTTGTCGCGCTTGGTGCGGAAGACACGCCCCATCGAGCTCGGGGGCATCGCCCATCGCGGCGGCAACGACATGTTCTTCGTGGAGGGCGCGGACGATCCCGCCGTGCAGGCCATCGTGACCTGGGCAGACGCCGAACGCGCCCGCGTACTGGGCACCGAGAAACCCAGCGTGAGTGGGGTGGTCTTCGTGCGCGGCCCGGTCGCTCCAGATCGTGCATTCTCCTTCGAGAACAGCCCGACCGGCAGCGATTTGTGGGTCCTCGAGCCCGCGACCGCGGCGGGCAAGACCCGGAACCTGACCCAGACGCTCCACCAAGCGCCGGCCGACGTTCGCGATCCGGCCGTGCGCCACGACGGCAAGCGCATCGTGTTCGCGATGCGACGGGATCCGAAAGAAGCCCTCAACATCTGGGAGATCGACGTCGACGGAGCGAACGCCAAGCAGCTCACCCACGACGCAGCGGCGCTGCCCGGAGGCGGGGTCGCCGCCAATGCGCAGCCGACCTACGGCCCCGATGGCAGAGTCTTCTTCGTCTCGACGCGGACCGGTTCGATGGCCGACGGCTTCGACCAGCTCGACACCGACGTCTGGGCCGTGGAGCCGACGAGCGGCGCCCTCGAACGACTCACCCACGATCCCTTCCCGGCGGCCACGCCGACCTTCTTTGGCGTAGGCAAATCCTACGGAACGCTGGCCTTCACCCTGCGGCGCACGCTGAGCGGGCGCTTCGAGGCTCCGGTGTTCCGCATGCCGCTCGATCACAACAAGAAGTACCACGGTGATCCAGAGCTCCACGCCCACCACGGCATCAGCCAGAGCCCGTGGGTCACCTACGCGACTCGGGCGCTTCCCGACGGCCGCTTCTCCAGCGTGATGATCGGCAAGGACAACGTCTGGCGCGGGGGCAAGCTCGCGGTTTTCGATCGGCAGTTCGGGCCCGACATGCCGGAGGCTCTCGCCGATCAGACCTCGACGGGCGGCTTCCGCCACGCGTTCACCTACCTTTCGGGCGACGACGTCGCAGCGAGCGGGCCCTCCGCGGCGGGCTTCTATCGTCACCCCGCGCCGCTGCCCGATGGCAGCTTGCTGGTGACTCGCAGCCAGAGCGCGGTCGATCTGGACGACCCGGGTGCCTCGCCGGAGTTCGGACTGCGCAGGGTGGTGCTGGTGGAGAGCCGCGAGCTCGGCGGACCCCGCATCGAGTCCGAGAGCGTGCTCTTGGACGAGCCGGGCGTCGCCGAATACGACGCCGAACCCATCGTCGCGCGGCCCCTCGAAGACGATCCCAATCACGAGCCGGACTGGGACAGCGAGCGCCTGACGAACACCGGCACCGTCGCGTTCCGACACGTCGAGACCCTCGAGGCCATCATGGCGAACCTGTCGCAACACGGAAAGAAGACGCTGCGCGACGACCTCGTCTACCTGCGGCTCATCGAAAGCGTACCGCAGACGCCGAACGAGCACTCGACCGCCCCGGTGGGCGTCAGCCTCCACGGCCGCGCGCGCATCCTGGGTGAGACCCCGCTGCTCGGCGGCTCGGTCTACCTGTCGGTGCCCGCCGACACGCCATTCCGCGTGCAGCTGCTCAACAAAGATCGGATGGCCGTCGGAACGCAGCACAACCGATTCAATCACGTCGCGCCCGGCGAGAAGTTCCCGGGCGGTGTGTCGCCCGATCTCTACCCGACGCTGTGCGCGGGCTGCCACGGCGGCGTGAGCGGCGACCCGAAGGACGTGGGCGGGCCCGTGCCCGACATCGTCACCGCGGCCTCGCTCACCCTGGCCACCCACGAAAACGGCGACGCCCGCCGACCGCGGAAGCCGGTGAGCGTCGGCGCGGACCGCATCGCGGTCAGCTACGTCGCGGACATTGCACCCCTCATCGCGCGCTCGTGCCAGAAATGCCACGATAGCGCGGCGCCCCAGGGAGATCTCGAGCTTGACCCCCTCACCCGCCCCCCCATTCGACAGCGCCTACTTGGCGCTCTTGCAGAAGGGCCAGGGCTCCAGCAACGGCTTCGCTTACGTGGACTCCCAGACCCCAAGCGCGTTCCAGAGCCACTTGATCGAGCGACTCTACGCCCGCGAGTTCGGCGCTGGGCGATCGCTCGGCGGAGGCAGCTGCGTGGGGGACCCGCCCCTCAACGACGACGAACGCAGGACCTTCGTGCGATGGGTGGATCTCGGCGCGCCCTACCGAGGAGTGACCCCATGACGCGCTGGCTCTGGGCTGTCGGCGTCTTCGCGCTCGGCTGTGGTGGTGCACCCGAAGCGGGGACCGAGAGCGTCCACTGGCTCGACTACGAGGAATTCAGGACGGAGATCCAGCCTATCCTCGCCGAAGGTTGCAGCAACCCCTCGTGTCACGCGCGCCCCGAGCGCGCCTATTCGCTCTACTCACCCATGGTGCGGCGCATGGATGAGTCGCGCACGCACCTGGCCGAGCCGCTGAGCGAAGCGGAGCTCCTCCACAACTTCACGATGAGCTGTGTGCTTTCGTCGGACTCCGACCTCGCCGAAGAGACCCTGCTCTTGCGAAAACCCCTGGCCGACTACGCCAAGACCCACCACGGCGGCGGTGCCGTCTTCGAAGGCAAGAGCGACGACCGGTATCGCAAGCTCGAGGGCTGGGTGGCGCGCGGGCGACGGTGATGCTTCGGGTGTTCGTCGTCATGGTGCTCGCGCTCACCGCGGGCTGCGCGCCGGTTCACGCCTGGCAGCGCGGCACGCTGGCGAGCCGCTGCATGTCTCCCGACGCGCGACCTTCGGAGGGTCGGGCGCGCGGACACATGCTCGGCGCCCGTGAAGGCTCCACCGGGGCGAGCGGCGAGGTCGGTGGCGGATGCGGCTGCAAGTAGGCCTCACGGTCGCGCTCATTGCCGCGAACGCTCACGCCGACAGTCGGGCGACTGCGTTCGTCTCCGCGTACGCGGACGACGACGGGCTGACCGTGGTCTCGCCCGAGGTCGCGCTGCGACAGGAGGTCGACTCGACCATCGACCTGGAGGTGGCCTGGGAGGCGGACATCATCAGCGCCGCCAGCATCGACGTGCTCACCGCCGCTTCCCCCCACGGCTTCGAAGAAGTGAGGCACGGCCTCATGGCCGGCGTGATCTGGAAGCCCGAACGCGAGGTCACCTTCGGGCTGAGGTACCTGCCGACCTGGGAGAAGGACTACGACTCCCACGGTCTCGCGCTGCGAGCGGGGTACGAGTGGCTGGAGCGGCGCCTCGAGCAGCGCCTCGACTTGCGGGTCTCCTTCGACCGCGTGGGCCGGGCCGGCGAGCCCGAGAGCGAGTGGCGCGCGCTCCGGGTCGTCGCCCTCGGCCCCAGTCTTTCATACGTCGTCGATCGCTGGACGGTGGCCAACATCGCCTACGAGATCCAGGCGCAGAGCGGCTTCCAGTCGTCGCCCTACCGCTTCGTGCCCATCGACTGGTCTGCCTCGACCACCGTCAGCGCGCCCGAGCGCCACCCCGAGTGGCGCGTGCGGCACGCGGTGGCGGTCGGTGTGCGGCGGGCGCTCTCGCGGCGCTGGTTCCTCTCCGGCGGCTACCGGCTGTATCGAGACAGCTGGGGACTCGGCAGCCACACGGCGGAAGCGGGGATCCAGCACGCTACGCGTCAGGAGCGCGCCATCGTCGGCATCGACCTGCGGGGCTACTCCCAGGGCGAGGCCAGCTTCTACCAAGAACGCTACGCCGCGGCCGTCGGCACGCTTCCGCGCTATCGTAGCCGGGACAAGATGCTGAGCGAGAATTGGTCGGTGTTGGCCGGGCTGCGCGGCGAAGTCGGCGTGGGCCCCGTTGCCTTCGCGAATGACCTGCGGCTCACGGCGCGAACCGAGTTCTACGACCAGCACTTCTCCACCTTCGAACCCCTAGACGCCCGGCGGGCGTTCATCTTTCAGCTCGGAGCCCACGCGGAGTATTGAGCCATGAAGCGACTCTTGATTCTGTGCGCGATCAGCCTCTGCTTCGGATGCTCGAACGACGACCCGGCAGACAACAAGCCCGACGCCGGCCCGAGCTGCAATTACACGTTGAACTGGGGCCACCGGAGCCCGGGCGGCGCCTTCGAGCCCTTCAAGGACGGAGACGACGCCGAGATCACCCTCGGGTTTCAGGGGTTTCGCTACATCCGGTCGGCGCTCGAGCTGAAAGACGTGAAAGCGCCGAGCGCCACCTACTCGGCGCGCATCGTCGTCGATGGGCAGACCCCGTACTCGCTCGCCGATACGCCCGTGAAGGTGAGCGAAGAGGGTGGCGCGCTCTTCGCTGACGAAGTGTTGGTCTTTTTCAATGACATTCCCATCGCGGAAATCGTCGCCAAGAACGCCGAAATCACCGTCACTGCCAAGGCGGCAGGCTGCGTCGGCTCGACCAAGAGAACGGTGACGCTCCGCGACGACGAGAACTGCGTGCAGCAAGAGGATGGAGGCTTGGTCTGCGACAACCCGGACGGCGGAACGTGAGGGGTCGGGCGATCCTCTGCGCCGTACTGCTCGTGGGTTGTTCGGACGGCGAGGAACGCGCGCCCCTGAGCAAGAATGCGCTCAGGCCCTACGAGAACCCCTTTGGACCGTCGGACCCGTTGTGGGCTCCGCAGCCGCGGCGAGATCACCCGCTGGAGCTCGCGCTGTCGCGGGACGGCGACCGCTTGTACGTCACTCTCCAAGGGGTCGAGGACGAGCCCGGCGAGTACGTGGCCGTGGTGGACACGGGCAGCGAGCACCTGCTGAAGAAGATCCGGGTCGGATCGAGCCCAACCGGCCTGGCCCTGCATCCGGACGGGCGCTTCCTGGTGGTCACCAATCGGTTCTCGAACTTCGCCTCGGTGATCGACACCAATTCCGACGAGGTCGTGAAAGAGATCGCCATCCCTTGGTACAGCATCGACGTCGTGTTTTCGCCGGACGGCAAGCGCGCCTACTTCACCAATCGCTGGAAAGACAGCGTGCTCTTCTGGGACTTGGAGGTCGGCTCCAGCTTCCGCGTCACCGGCGACAACTACCGCGGCGTGCGACCGGAAGACCCGGTCGGGATCCCGGTGGCGGACAACCCCCGGGACCTGGCCATCGCTCCGGACGGCTCACGTCTGTTCGTGGCGAGCGGCACCGGGGTCTCGCTTGGCATCATCGATACCGAGCAGGCCCGGGAGATCACCCGTGTGAACCTGGCCTCGCCCCCGGGCGACGTGGTCGTCAACCAGAGCTTCGTGCTCGTCACTCATACGGGGCGCGGCTCCCAGCATCGACCCGACGAGGGCTACGACACCGACGGCGACGGGCTGCCGGGCGACGGCACCGCCAACGTGATGTTCCAAGATCTGCAGAACGAGATCGCGGTCCTGGATCACGACGGTCAGCCGCTCTGGAACTACACGAGCGACAGCATTTGTTGCCGAGATTTCCGCGACGTCGATCCCGACCACCCAGAGAAAGGCGCCCTCTTGCCCGCTCCGGACCCGTGGCCCGCGTCCCGGCTCGACTACCTGCCCGCGAAGGACACCTGGCTCGTGGCCTGCGCGCTGCCCGAACAGATGAGCCTCAGGGGCGACAGCCTGCTGGTCGCCTGCAGCGGCTCGAATGAAGTGCAGGCCTTCCAGATCTCGAGCGCCGGCAAGCTGAGCACGAAACAGGCTGCGGGCGCGCTCTTCCGTACCGGAATGAACCCCTACGGCGTCGTGGCTCACCCGGACGGCAAGCGCGCCTTCGTCGCCGAGCGCCTGGGCGAGTACGTCAGCGTGCTCGACCTCGCAGCCGGCCCCGGCGCCGAGCGGCGCATCCTGGTCGGTGACGTGCGCGACGGCGAGTTCCCCGCGACGGACGCCGAGATCGGCGAGGCCATCAACTTCGTCACTGCGGGCTTCACCGTCGACGGCGACCAGACCTGCGCCCACTGCCACCGCGAAGGCAACAACCTCGCGAAGCCGGTGGCGATGCCGCTGCAGGGCGACACGGTCTGGGGAACACGCATGGTGATGGCCTATCGCGGCGCCTTCGACACTCGCCCGTGGTTCTTCGAGAGCGCCATGGACGAGTCCAACTTCTTCCCGGTCATCAACGAGTTCGGCCGCAAAGAGAACTACTGTTGCGAGCAACTCGATCCGCTGATCTGGAGCAAATTCCCCACGGTCACCGAGTGCCAAGCCGACAAGTCGAAGCCCGGCTGCAACCATGTGCTCGACTGTCGAAACGACCCGCCGCCCGAGTGCAAGACCCGAACTTATGGCAGCGTGCACCTGGTGCGCAACGCAGCCTTCAAAGACGCTGCGAAGCAGCTGTTTGGCCGGGACACCAGCTTCGGCGATGGCCTGTACCAGGAGTACACGGACGGCAGCGGTCAAACCCAGCGCGAGGGCGTCGGACTCGACTTTGCCGGGGTCACCCGGGCGCTGGGCCTCTTCTTGATGCAGCGTCCGCGCTTTCTGCCCAACCCGAACCAGGCCTTGGACCTTCCTGCCGCGCGCCGCGGGCGCGACCTCTACGTCTCTCCGGAGACCGGCTGCAACTCGTGCCATCCGTTGCCACTGACGACGGTCGCGACCGGGTTCAACCCATTCGCGGTGCCGCTCAAGTTTCCGGCGCTGATCACGCCCACGTTGAACCCGATCACTGGCAAGGCGGCAGATGGTCTGACGCCGGGCTTCATCGGAACCTTCCCGCAGGCGGTGCAAACCGAGGGCGGGATCCACTTTGGTGTGCCTCAGCTGCGTGGCGTCTGGGATCGCGCGCGCGCATTTTATCACGACGGACGCGCCCGCAGCCTGCGAGAAGCGCTGGCGACCCCCGGACATCCGGCGCTGTCGCCGGGCGAGATCGGGCACAACGAGACGCGTGGCATGCCCGACACGCACGGCGCCACCGGTCACCTCAGCGCGCAACAACTCGCCGAACTGATCGCGTTTCTCGAGGCTCTCTGAGTCAACGGCTCGGGCAGTCGTTGCCGCTCTTCTGCACCCACGGCGTCGGACCGCCCACGTTGACGTCCGCGCGGCAATAGCCGGCTTTGACGAAGCTCGCCAACCGCTCGTACTGCATGATGGACCGTCCACCCATCGACCTCGCCGAGTCGAAGATCAAGGCCGGCCGCGACTGCTCGAGTTCGCGCAGCAAGATCTCTTGGGAGCCCGGCGCCACCTGCTGCGCTTCGACTTCCGGTGTCCGGCTCAAGAAGGGGATGTAGCCGCTTGGGAACGTCGTGTACACGTAGCGCGACGCAGGCCTGCGCTTGCAGGCGGTGTAGGGCGCGGGGTCGAAACCCCAGAGAAAGATCGAGTCGCTCGGCTTGGATTTCTCCTGGACGAACTTGCAGATGGGCCAGCTTGCCGACTTGAAGCCGCCATGTCCTCGCTGTTGGTACTGGCGGACGCGCACGGTCCAGCCTGCAATTGCGATGGCGACGGCGGGCAGGACGATCAGCGAGCGCCCAAGGGTCGCTCTCAGCCAATGCACCCGCTCTCGGTACGCGCTCTGCTCGAGCAGTCGTTCGACGACCAAGCCGCCGAACAGCCCCGCCCAGGGCAGCACCTGGAGGTAGTAGTGGCCGAAATCGCGGCGACCACCGTTCGAGATGGCGAGGGCGACGACGGCCTGGAGCATGACGGTGGACTCTGCGCCCCGCGCGTCGAAGGCCCGGGGCACATCCCTCAGGCGCCGCGCCCCGGCGATGCCGTGAAAGAGCGCGAATCCCAGCAGCGGCGCCGCGATCACCAAGAGATCGAACTTGCGGGTCCAGAACAGGTCGAAGAGCGACTTGGTGTGTTCGCCGACGCCTCCCACGTAGACGCGGGTGTTGTAGGTGTAGAAGTAATACACGAACGCGCTGAGCTCGCCGGCGACGGCGTAGCGCGCCAGCACCACCGCGAGCGGCGCCAGCGCGCCGATCGCGAAGGACACAACCAGGCCGACGCGCCGCCGACGAGACAGCTCGCCGCGCGCGATCGCGGCGCAGATCACCCACAGTCCGAAGGGACCCAAGGCAGCCAAGCCCACCTGTTTCGCCAGACCCCCGAGCATGGTGAGCGCCCCCGCGACCGCGAGCCACGCCAGAGCACGCGGGCTCGATGCGCAACGGAGCCCCACGATCAAACAGGGCAGCGCCGCGAGCACGAACACGTTCAGCACGTGCTCGGCGTTCATGGCCAGACCGTCGTGCGCGCTCATGCTGCCGAGACAGATGGCCACGTAGCCTAGCGCCATGATGCCCCCGGCGAGCCAGCGTTTGAGCAACACGGCCGTGGTGAAGCCCAGGGTTAGGGTTGAAACCAGCATCAGCCAAGCCAGAACGCGCATCGACAGCCAGCTCTCGCTGCCGAAGATGCGCGCGCCGATGGCGGCAACCCAATAGAACACCGGGCCACGGTGGCTCACCCCGTCGACGTAGGGCAGCCAGCGGCCCTCGATCATGCGACGCGCGATGGCCTGTGCGTAGCCTTCGTCCATGTCGTTGAGGACGGCGGGGCCAGGCCGAAGGAAGAACCAGTTCGCGTCGCTCACCAGCACGAGCGCCACGGCCAGCGCCACCAGGGCGGGAAGCCGCGGCACCCAACAGCTTCGGGTCCGCCAGATCCGGCGCAGGGGGGGCTCCCTCATCTGTCGGTCACCCGAGCGGCGTCACGCGCCGCGACCATACACCAATCAGCGCCACGACGCAGCGTGGGACCCGAATCGAATCACTTGCAGGTGACGGGGTTTGCCGAACTCACGGTCGCTGCGCAGCCGAAGGACCCACCGCCGTCCAGGCCGACGGACACGGGCAGGCACGCCTGCCACTGGGAGCTGCCGCAGTACTTGTTCTTGGCGGGGCTCGTGTTGACCGGCAGGTAGCCTTCGCCGATGCACTTGTTGGGGTCGTTTTGGTCGGGTGCGCACTGGCCGGCCTGCTTGAGGCTCGAGCAGGGGTCTTCTTTGGTGTCGCAGTTGTAGTCGAACGAGAGCCCGCCCGCCGTGCCGTAGCCGGTCGCGCTGCAGTGCGTGCTCGACGGGAACGCTTCCTTGACCGAGTCGTTGCAGTCTTCGCAGGCGCGAGCCTTCGAACCGTCCTCGATCCATTTGCCGGGCGGTTTGTCGCAGGACGATTGAGTGTTGTAGGGAGAGCCGTATTTGTCGTCGTCGTTGTCCTTGCACCACTTCTTGATGGTGCAGCCACCGCCGCTGCCACCGGAGCCGCCCGACGTGGTGCCACCGGAGCCGCCCGACGTGGTGCCACCGGAGCCGCCCGACGTGGTGCCACCGGAGCCGCCCGACGTGGTGCCACCGGAGCCGCCCGACGTGGTGCCACCGGAGCCGCCCGACGTGGTGCCACCGGAGCCGCCCGACGTGGTGCCACCGGAGCCGCCGACGCCCGCGCCGCCGCCGACGCCCGCGCCGCCGCCGACGCCCGCGCCACCGCCAACGCCCGCGCCACCGCCAACGCCCCCGGTGGTGCTTCCGCCGGCGTTCGAGCCACCGCTGCCGTACAGCTCCGCGTTGTCGTCGCCCCCGCACGCCGTCACCCCGCAGACCAGAGCCCCAAGCACGAACCAACGCCCTCGCATCGCGACCTCCGGGGCGCACGAGATGCAGCGTCCATGCCGGAGGAAATCGGGGCGATTCCCGAGGGGGAGCGCTCCGACCCACTGACCCGCGGCGCCGAGCTACGCACCGATTGCATAGCGCGTCACAAAGGCTAGCCTCCCACCGTGCGCGCCGAGCTCGCTGAACGCCGCGCTCGCGACCTCGCGTCCGGGCAGTGGCAACCCTGCGCCGCGGATGGACTCCGCCGCACGCGCCGGGTGGCGGTAGGCGATCCCCAAGCACCGCTCCGCAGGTTCTTAGAGGTGCTGGAGCGGCACGGCCTGCTCGGCGACGACGGACGCCTCGCGGCCGACGTCGAGTTCGTCTCGATCGGCGATCACTTCGACTTCGGCTCGAGCGCGGAACGCTTCGACGCGGCGCGGGACGGGCTGGCGATTCTGAGCTGGCTCGCGAGCCACCCGCCCGATCAGGTCAGGTTGATCGCGGGCAACCACGATCTGGGTCGAGTCGGCGAGCTGGCCGAGTTCGACGACGCTTCGTTCAGCGTGGCCCACGAGCGGGCCCTCCTGGCCTATCGCGCTGGCGATCCGGACCGGGAGCTCGAGCGAGAGTTTTGCAACGCTCACCCCAGCTTCGCCACGGCCGAGGTCGCGGCGCGCGACCTCTCGGCCTTCAGCGTCGCGCAACGCGACCTCGTCTGGGCGTTGCTGCGCGCGCGCCGCTTGCGCCTCGCGCATGCGGCCGACGACCGCCTGCTCTTCTGTCACGCCGGCGTGACTCGCGACCATCTCGAGTCCATCAACGCGCCCCAGCGCGGCGGAGCAGTCGCCGTCGCGAACGCGCTCAATACCGCCCTCGACGCCGCGGTTGCAGCTCACGTGCAGGGTGGCCTCGTGGTCGCGTCACTCCATCGCCCGGGACACATGGCTCGGGGCGAGGGCGGCGGGATGCTCTATCATCGACCAGCGAATCCCGAGGCGCCGTCGAATCGCGGACACGACCTGTCCGACCCGCTCGGCCGCCGCTTCGATCCGCGGCGCCTGCCCTTGGGGCTCACCCAGGTCATCGGTCACGTCAGCGACGCCAAGTGCCGCGAGCTCCTCGGAGCTTGGGCACGAGGTGAGCCCCAGCCGGGCGAGTTGAGGCAGCTGACCACGGACGGCGATCGGGTCGACTATCGCGGTGGGGCGGCGGGGGCAGCCGGCACCCCCGAGACGGCCACGCTGATCTTCATCGACGGACTGATGAACCGAACGCCCGTCGAGCACTACGCCATCTTCGAGTGGTGAGCATGCCGCGCCTGCTGCTCGAGCTCACGCTAGCGCTGGCCCTCGGCTTGGGCGCCTGCAGCACCAGCCGTAGCAAGTCGACGACTGGCACCGAGGCGACGGCCCCGAGCCCGAGCGCAGCCTCCGCCCCGGGCACCTCGAGCCAAGAAACCCCGCCCGACGACCTCAAAGTCGCGGTGGACGCGGGACCTCCGGAGCCGAGCCGCGCCCCGCTCAACGTGGTGTTGATTCTGATCGACAGCATGCGCGCTGACATGCCCTGGGCAGGCTACCGACGGAAGATCGCGCCGCGCCTCACGGCTCTCGAGAAGCGCAGCGTGAGCTACACGCGCGCCTATTCGCTCTCCAGCGTGACCGCCCGCTCGGCTGCGCCGCTCTTGGTCGGAAAGTACGCGAGCGAGATGGCGCGGACGGGGTACTTCTTCACCCAGTGGTACCCCGAGAATTTGTTCTTGGGCGAGCGACTACAGGCGGCCGGACATCGCGCCATCGCCGCCCACGCCCACGCCTATTTCTACCACCCGTCGATGAAGCAAGGGTTCGACGACTACTTGGTGCTCTCGGGCACGATCTACAACAACCCCGAGCCAAAGCCGACGAGCGAGCGGCTGACCGCTGCCGCCAAGCGGATCCTGGCCAAGAACGCCGACCCCAGCGGCGAGCGGCGCCTGTTTGCCTACTTCCACTACATGGATCCGCACCACGAATACATCGAACACGAGGACGCGCCAGTCTTCGGGGACGAGCCGCGTGATCTCTATGATGCAGAGATGTGGTTCACCGATCGCGCGGTGGGCGACCTGATCTCATGGATCGAGAAGCAGGAGTGGGGCAAGCGTACAGCGGTGATCGTCAGCGCCGATCATGGCGAGAGCTTCGGCGAGCACGGCCAGGTGCGGCACGGCTACGAGCTCTGGGAGTCGTTGATCCACGTTCCGCTCCTCTTCCTGGTGCCCGACGCGGCGCCCCGACGCATCGACACCCCGCGCAGCCACATTGACCTTTCCCCGACCATCCTCGAGCTGATGGGCGTCGAGATCGCGCCGCCCCTCCGCGGCAAGAGCCTAGTGCCCGAGCTTTTTGGCGGCAGCCTTCCGCCACGGCCTGTCGTCGCGGACCTGCCTCGGGACAACCTGCAAGATCGACGGCGCGCGATCATCGACGGAGATCTCAAGCTCATCTCCCGGGGGGACGACGAACGCTGGCTGATGTACGACCTCGCCAACGATCCGAAGGAACGCAAGACCCTCACCGAGCACCGTCGCGAAGACTTCCGTCGCATGCGCGCGCTGTACGACGAAATCTCGAAGAGCATAGCCAACGAAGAAGTGCACGGAACCGCAGTGTTGAAGAACGCCCCGCCCGGGCGTCGCTGGTGAGTTTTGCCGCAATCCGGTGCACTTCCCCACACTGAAAGTGCAATTCGTGCGGGGGCGGTGCCCCGACGCCACTAGCGTACAGCCGCGGAACTACGGCTATCTCCGGCGCCCTCGGGACCCGGCACGTACTTTGTATGAACTCGAGCGCCATGATCCCGACCAGCCGCCGTCCGCGCGACACTTCTCGTCGTACGTCGCGGCGACCGCTTCGGATCAGCACGACCAAGATCCGCGCCCCGAGCATCGCCGAGATCGCCGAAGCCGTCGCTGCGGAGCAGCCGACTCCGACCGGCGACCGCTACCTGTTGACGGTACTCCGAGGCGATCCCCTCGGCCGCGTGATCCGCGTCGAAGAGGGGGGAATCGTGATCGGTCGCGGCGGGAGCTCGGGCTTCGTGCTCGACGATCCGGGCCTGAGCTGGGCCCACGCCCGGATCTTCCTGCGTGAGGGGCACATCTGGGTCGAGGACCTCGGCAGCACCAACGGGACCTTCGTCGGTGAGCGCCGCATCCGAGAGCCCACCCGCCTCGGGGCTGGGTCGCGCATCCGACTCGGAGGCCACACGCTGCTCAAACTGTCGCTGGCAGACGAGGTCGAAGAAGAGTCGGCGCGGGCCCTGTTCGACTCGACCGTGCGGGACGCGCTGACGTCGCTGCACAACCGGCGTTACCTGGTGGAGCGCCTCGCGAGTGAGGTTTCCTTCGCCCAACGTCACTCCGACACCATCGCGGTGTTTCTGGTCGACATCGACCGCTTCAAGCAGATCAACGACACCCAGGGCCACCACATGGGCGACGCCGTGCTGCGGGTGGTGGCGGCAGCCATGCAGCGCGTGCTTCGACCCGAAGACCTGCTGGCGCGCTTCGGTGGGGACGAGTTCGTGGTCGTCGCGCGGCGGGTCACCCGCGAAAACGCCATGATCCTCGCAGAACGCCTGCGCGCGCACATCGCAAACCTGTCGCTCCCCCTCGAAGACGTCCCCCACCTCTCCGTCAGCATCGGCATTGCCTTCGCGGGTCCCGAGTACTCGTACCCTGGCCCCGACGCGCTCTTGGCGGCGGCGGACGCGGCGATGTACGAGGCAAAACGGCTCGGGCGCAATCGCGTCGTCACCCGTACTTGAGCAGGCGCGTCGCCGAAAAGGGGCGCGGTCCGCGGCCCCATGCCAAAATGGATCGCATGCGCCGTGTTTTGGTCCTGACGCTGCTGGTTGGAGCGGCAGGTGCGACGGCGGCGTACGAGAGCTGGTTCTCGAGCCCCGCGGCGGCCGAGGCGGTCGCGGCTCTGCCCCGCGCCGAGCCCCACTCGGCGGCGCCGCGCTCCGTCGCCGCGGCACCCACTACTTCGACGCCGCCCCGGGAGCCTGGTCGAGCGCCCGTGCGCTTCGTTCCAGTGTCGGGGGAGGCTCCAGCGCGGGTCGCTCAGGCCGAAGGCGGCTCGAGGCGAGTGGTGGTGTACCTGCATGGCTTCTGCAGCGACGCCAGCACCGTGACCGAGTGGGCACCAGCCGTTCAACCCCACGCGACCCTGATCGCGCTGCATGGTGAGCTGAGCTGCGCCGGCCAACCTGGGCGCTTCCGATGGGGCAACGACATCCGCTTCATCGACTACCGAATCCAGCGCGCGATTCGCTCGATTGGGACGGCGCTTGAGCACGAGCTCGACGCTGCGAACGTGACCATCGTGGGTTATTCCGAAGGCGCGACCCGCGCCGAGTCCCTCGCCTGGCTCTACCCGGAGCGCTACCGGCGCGCCGTGCTGATGAGCGCACCCGAGCCTCCGGCCTTCGAGAAAGTGCGCCGCTCCGAGCGCGTCGCGGTGCTCCGCGGCGGCCGGGAGTTCCGTCGGACCTATCGGCTCGCCGCCGAGCATTTCGACCGCGCTGGAGTGCGCTCCCGTTTCTGGGAGCTGCCAGGCGCGAGCCACGGTGAGCTGGGCCCCGAGGCTCTGCGCGTTCTCGGCGAGGTCTTCGACTTCGTCGAGCAGTAGCTGACCCGAAGCCGGCCCGTCTGGTAGGGTTTCTGGATGCGCTCGTTGCTGGTTCGGATTGGGTTCGTGGGTGCCGTCGGCATGCCGCTCATTGGGTGCTCGCTGATCACGAAGCCGGAGCGGGACGAGATCGATGACTCGACCGGCGGTACCGGGTCATCGGTGGGCGGCAGCGGTGGAACCACCAGCGGGGGCTCAGGCGGCAGCGGTGGAACCGGTGGCGCGGGCGGCAGCGGTGGAACCACCAGCGGGGGCTCAGGCGGCAGCGGTGGAACCGGTGGCGTTGCCGGCAGCGGTGGCATGGCCGGCAGCGGCGGTAGCACCGGCGGCGCCGCGGGAACCGGTGGCAGCACTGGCGGCGCGGCGGGCAGCGGTGGCAGCACCGGCGGCGCCGCGGGAACCGGCGGCAGCACCGGCGGCGCGGCGGGCAGCGGTGGCAGCACCGGCGGCGCCGCGGGAACCGGCGGCTCTGCGACCGGAGGCACCGGCGGCACCGGCGGATGCACCACAGCGTCCGAGTGTCCGGGCCAGGATAACGCGTGCCAGACCCGCACCTGCAGCACGGGCGCCTGCGGGATGTCCTTCGTCACAGCAGGCCCTGCACCACAGCAGGTCCCGAGCGACTGCAAGAAGGTCATGTGCGACGGGGCGGGCACGGTCAGCAGCCAGAACGACGACGCCGACCCCGTCGTCGATGGCAATCAGTGCACGGACGACCTGTGCTCCAACGGCACGCCGTCGAATCCGAACAAGACCATCAACAGCACCTGCACCCAGAACGGCGGCAAGTTCTGCACCGGCGCCGGCGTGTGCGTCGAGTGCAATTCGAGCAGCCAGTGCGCGTCGCTGGTGTGCAACACGACGGCTCACACCTGCAACGCCCCGACCTGCTCCGACGGCGTGAAAAACGGTGCTGAGACCGGAGTCGACTGCGGCGGCACCTGCCCGCTGTGTCCCACCGTGCTCGCGGTGGTCGGCAGCGCGACCGCGGTGCTGGGCGCGGATCTGGTCGTCGGCGGCAGCTGGTCGACGAGCTCGCTCGGGAGCAAGTCCGTCGATGGAGTCTCGCTAGTCTCGGTGGGCGGCGCGGGCGCGGCCGCGGCGGTTCGTTTCACCGAGATCAACCACGTCAACGACCAAGCCCTGCAGTACTCGGCCTGGACCCCGAGCGGGTGGACCCAACTCGCCAACGTCGGGACTGGCATCACGACGCAATCCCGTCCCGCGCTCGCGGTTGGCCCGACGGCCGTTCATCTCGCGTTCCATGGCACGGACGACAAGCACTACTTCATGTCGTTCGCGGGCACGTTCTCGGCTCCCGAGGCGATCGGGCCGAGCGGCAACCACCAGTACGGCTTTAGCGGCGCAGATCTGACCGTGATCGGCTCCACGCCCGTGGCCGTCTATGCGAGCGGTGAACAGGATGGAGCCTTGTCCTCCGACGACCGCGTGAGCGCGGTCTGGCAGTCCCCGCAGTTCATCAGCGGCGCGGTGGACTACTACATCGTCCCGGCGGTCGTTGCGCTGAGCACCGGGCCAGAGCTTCTGGTGGTCTTCGCCGAAATCCAGTCCGGCAACCTGCTCTTCACCACTCGAACAAGCGGTGTTTGGACGACGCCGGCCGCCATCACCGGCGCGATCACGGGCGCGCGACCTTCGCTCGCGGCGCTGCCCGGCGGCGGCGCGGCGCTGGCGTTCAAGGGCACCGACGGCAAGCTCTACACCTCGTTCTTCTCGGGCAGCTCCTGGTCGAGCCCGGCGGGCATCTCGTCACCGAACGTGAACAGCACGTCGTCGCCTGCGATCACCAGAGGCGCGGCGACCGCTGCCGTCGAAGTCGCCTTCATCGAGTCCGATGGCGTGGCCTATCACTCACGGCTCATCAACAGCACGTGGACCACTCCCGCCGCCATCGGCGGGAGCGCGGCCGCCAACGTCGCGATCACGACGCTGCCCTAGTGCCGCGCGGCCGAAGTTCGAGTGGATTCGCCCCTGAGACCTGCGCTCATTTGGGCTCTCACAGGAAGGGCGGAAGAGCAGAAGGATTTGGGGTGGTCAGGCGTTAGCGTCCGCAGGCCTGAAGTTGACGAGCAGGCCGACGGGCAACCGCGAAAGGCGCGGATAGGTGATGACCTGCGCTTCGTGAATCGGGAGCAGCCGCTCGACCGCCTTGAGCTCCAGGAGGATACGATCTGAAAGCGACCAGGTCGAGGCGATAGGCGCAGTCAAGGTGTACGCCTTTGTAGCGGATTGGTAGCGGTCGCTGCCGCTCGAACTTGAGCCGTCGTTTTCCGACAGCTCGGCAGATAGACAGGCCTCATATGCGGATTCCATCAGCCCTGGACCGAGATGCCGATGCACCTCGATCAGCGCACCGATCACCTCGTCCGTCCCATCCCCAAATCTTCCAAGCTTTCGCCCTTCCTGTGCCATCCCCGTGTGGTCGGGCCTCACTCCGAAACAGTTGCGGCTTTCTTCGCCGAAAGTGAGGGGGTTTTTCGGGATTCGGCCCACGACTTGGGGCGGTACGACCAGCGAAAGGGTCGGTCGGTCTGCAGATACCACGCGACGTACGCGTCGATCTTCGCCGCGAGGTCGTCGGTTGGCGTGAACGAGCCTCGTGCGAGAAGTTGGCGCGTGAGGATCGAGAACCAGCACTCGATCTGGTTGAGCCACGACGCGTGCTTCGGCGTGAAGTGGCGCATCCAGCGTGGGTGCTCGTCAAACCACTCGTTCACGTCGGGCGTGTCGTGGGCGGAGAGATCGTCCATGATGATGTGGCCACGACCCGGCGGGTAGACCGCCTCGATGACGTCGAGTAGCTCGACGAAGGTGTCGCTGTCGTGCCCGTCCGAGATGAAGCCGAACGGCTTGCCGCGGCGAACATCGAGCGCTCCCATCCAGCAGAGCGTGCCATGGCGGACGTACTCGAATTCGCGGCGGACGGGCTGTCCGGCCACCATCGGAATGTCAGCGTAGCGGCGTTCGAGCGCCGGGATGCCGGTCTTCTCGTCGACGCACACGATTGCTCCTTCTTTGGCGTCTCGTAGTAGACGCGCAGCACGTCGTCGCGCTTCCCCCTGAACTCGTCGTCGTGCGAAGTCAGGTACATTTTTTGCCGATGCGGTTGCAGGTCAGCATCCTGGAGTATGAACGCGAGTTCGTGCTCCTCGACCAGTGACGAGAGCAGCGGCTGCAGCACGCGCAGAGCCGGCGGGCCGGCGGGGCTCGCTGCGCTGCTCATCAGCCTGGGGATCGGCGCTGGGCTGGGCCGGCGTCGCCGCCGGGCCTGACCCGCGACTAGCACCACTTCACGCGGACCTTGTATTTGATCTTGGTCTTGCCGTTGGCCGGCACGTTCACCTCGAAGGTGAAGGTGTGCGCGTCCTTCTTGTCGTGTTTGTGCGTGCTCTCGACCATGGTCCAGTCGCCGCCGATGGGCTCGTAGATCTCGACCCGGCTGGCCTGGTCCTTGTGGTTTCGGAGCTCGATCTCCCAGGTGCTCTCCGAGGTGCAAGCGCCGAGCGTGCGCCATTCCATCTGCTTGCGATCGCCCACCACGTCGAAGGCCTCGCCCATCTTGATGCGCACCTTCTCGTCCCGCGGCGTGTGGTCGATGTTGTCCTCGCCGATGAACTGCTTGGCGCCGCTCTTGTCGGCCTTGTAGACCCGCACGATGCCCTTGGGCAGCGGGATGCCCAGGCCGTTGGCCTTCGTGTTCTGGACGTCGAGGTACACGCCGACCTTCTGGTTCTTCTGCACCTCGCCGTACCGGCCGCGGTACCAGTACTGCTGCCCGAAGTAGATCAGCTTCTTCTGCACCTTGGCGTTCTTGGCCTCGAGCAGCGTCACCTGCTTCTGCTCGTTCTCGAGCACGTCCGTGGGCTGGCCCAGCGTGTACAGGTGGTACTCGAAGAAGCCCTCTTCTTGGAAGCGCGCGCCGGTGGTCGGCTGCGCCGATTGGAGCATGCCCAGGTCGGAGTCCTCGCCGCTGCCGGCGCTCACTCGCTGCACGTCGCCGGCGACCAGCTTCAGCCGGGCGTTCTTGTACGAGGCGCCCGAGTTGTTGACCAGCGTGACCCAGCCGGTGAGATCTCCGGCGCTGTCGGCGTCGTTGATCACGAACACGTAGTCGCTGCGCCAGTTCAGGTTCTGGGTCAGGTAGGTCGCCTCGACCTTCTGCTTGGCCAGCTTGCTGTCGAGCTTCCACACCAGGGTGGGCTTGCTCATCAGGTTCTCGGGCACGCTCGGGAAGGCGATGCGCCCGGGGAAGTCGTAGGTGACCTCGCCGCCGATCTTCATCACCGTCTGGCCCCCGGCCACGCTCAGGACCTCGGCGTCGAAGGGCTCGTCCTTGCCGAGCTTCTCGTTCCAGCGCCAGACCCGCACCTTCTTGCCGACGTGCTTCTCCAAGCAGCTTCTGCGGCGTGAGCAGATCGTAGCGGTAGTTCTGCTCGAGCACCGAGAGCGAGTTCGCGCCCGACAGCGACTTGATCGACACCGTCTGCGGCTGGATCTGCGCCGCGACGTCTCTGAACTCGAGGTCCACCGTGCCGGTGCCCACCTCGATCTCGCGCACCTCCCGCACCAGACCGAAGTTCTGGTTGTAGACCGTGATGCTCACCTCCTGACGCTGGTCGGCCCCGGACACCTTCTTCGGCGCCGCCAGCGCGCTCGGCGCCGCCGCGGCCAGCGCCAACACGCACGCGACCCGCTTCATGCTCAACACCACTTCACCCGCACCCGGTAGGTGACCTTGGTCTTGCCCCGCGACGGCACCTCGACATCGAAGGTGAAGGTGTGCGCGTCTTTCTTGGTGTGCTTGTGGCTCGACTGGACGATTTCCCAGTCCCCACCGATGGGCTCGAAGACCTCCACGCGCTCGGCCACGTCCTTGTGGTTGCGGAGCTCGATCTCCCACGAGCTCTCGGACACGCAGCTGCCCAGCGCGTTCCACTCCATCTGCTTGCGGTCGCCCACCACGTCGAAGGCCTCGCCCATCTTGATGCGGATCTTCTTCGTCTCGCGGTGTGTGGTCGATGTTGTCCTCACCGATGAACTGCTTGGCTCCGCTCTTGTCCGCCTTGTAGACCCGGACGGTGCCCTTCGGCAGCGCCATGCCCAGGCGGTTGCGCTTGGTGTTCTTGATGTCGAGGTAGACGCCGACCTTCTGGTTGGCCACGACCTGGCCGTAGTTGCCGCGGTAGTAGTAGTTCGCGCCCCAGAAGATCAGCTTCTTGTTCACGCCAATGCCGTGAGCCTCGAGCAGGCTCACCTGCTTCTTCTCCTTGTCGAGCAGCGTGGTCGGGCGCTCTAGCGTGTACAGGTGGTACTCGAAGAAGCCTTCTTCCTTGAACTGGTCCTTGGCCCGCGACTTGCCGCCTCGACCGCGGCTGAGGGTCGTCGTCACGTCGGTCGGCTGAACGCGCTGCACGTCACCGGCCACCAGCTTCAGCTGCGCCTGCTCGTAGTCGGTGCCGCTCTGGTTGGTCAGCGTCACCCAGCCGGTCAGATCGCCGACCTTGTCGTCGTCGCCGACCACCATCACGTAGTCCGCCACCCAGTTCAGGTTCTGCGTCAGGTAGCTGATCTCGACGCGCTGCTGGGCCTTGCGGCTACCGAGTAGCCACACCAGCGACGGTTTCGCGATGAGATTCGCGGGCACCTCGGGGAACGCGAGGCGACCCGGGACTCCGTAGGTCACCTCGCCGTCGATCTCGAGCACCGTGCCCTGCTCCACGGCCAGCACCTTGGCCTCTTTCATCTCCTCGCGGCCGAGCTTCTCGTTGTAGCGGTAGACCTTGATCTTCTTGTCCACGTACTTCTCGAGCAGCTTCTGCGGGCTGAGCAAGTCGTAGCGGTAATTCTGCTCCATCACCGTCAAGACATCGTCGCCATCCAGCGACTTGATGTGCACGGTCTCGGGTTGGATGTGCGCGGACACGTCTCGGTACTCGAGGCTCACCTTGCCTTCGCCGAGCTCGAGCTTTCGGATCTCGCGTACCAGACCGAAGTTTTGGTTGTAGACAGTGATCGCCACCTTCTCGCGTTGCTTCGCGCTCGACGTCGCCGCCTTCGAAGCCCCCGCAAACTCGCCGCCCTTGGCCAGCTCTGGCGCTTTGCCTCCGCAGGCCGTAGCCGCCAGGAGCGAGGCCAAGGCCAAGGTCTTCGACATTCGATTCAGCACCACTTCACCCTCACCTTGTACTTGATCTTGGTCTTGCCGTTGGCCGGCACGTTCACGTCGAAGGTGAAGGTGTGCGCGTCCTTCTTGTCGTGTTTGTGCGTGCTCTCCACCATGGTCCAGTCACCGCCGATGGGCTCGAAGATCTCGACCCGACTGGCTTGGTCCTTGTGGTTCCGGAGCTCGATCTCCCAGGTGCTCTCCGAGCTGCAGGTGCCGAGCGTGCGCCACTCCATCTGCTTCCTGTCGCCGACCACGTCGAAGGCCTCGCCCATCTTGATGCGCACCTTCTCGTCCCGCGGCGTGTGGTCGATGTTGTCCTCGCCGATGAACTGCTTGGCCCCGCTCTTGTCGGCTTTGTAGACTCGCACCGTGCCCTTGGGCAGCGGGATGCCCAGGCCGTTGGCCTTGGTATTCTGGACGTCCAGGTACACGCCGACCTTCTGGTTCTTCTGCACCTCGCCATGCCGGCCGCGGTACCAGTACTGCTGCCCGAAGTAGATCAGCTTCTTCTGCACCTTGGCGTTCTTGGCTTCCAGCAGCGTCACCTGCTTCTGCTCGTTCTCGAGCACGTCGGTGGGTTGGCTCAGCGTGTACAGGTGGTACTCGAAGAAGCTCTCTTCGGCGAAGCGACGGGCACCGCTGGACTCGGCTGACTTCTTGTAGCTGCGCTCGTCGTCCATTTCGTCGCGGGGGCTCACGCGCTGCACGTCGCCGGCGACCAGCTTGAGGCGGGCGTTCTTGTACGAGGCCCCCGAGTTGTTCACCAGCGTGACCCAGCCGGTCAGATCCCCGGCGCTGTCGGCGTCATTGATCACGAACACGTAGTCGCTGCGCCAGTTCAGGCTCTGGGTCAGGTAGGTCGCCTCGACCTTCTGCTTGGCCAGCTTGCTGTCGAGCTTCCACACCAGGGTGGGCTTGCTCATCAGGTTTTCGGGCACGCTCGGAAACGCGATGCGGCCGGGAAAGTTGTAGGTGACTTCGCCGTTTATCTTCATCACGGGCTGGCCATCGGCCACGCTCAGGATCTCCGCGTCGAAGGGCTCGTCCTTGCCAAGCTTCTCGTTGTAGCGCCAGACCCGCACCTTCTTGCCGACGTGCTTCTCCAGGAGCTTCTGCGGCGTGAGCAGATCGTAGCGGTAGTTCTGCTCGAGCACCGACAGCGCGTTCGCCCCGGACAGCGACTTGATCGACACCGTCTGCGGCTGGATCTGCGCCGCCACGTCCCTGAACTCGAGGTCCACCGTGCCGGTGCCCACCTCGATCTCGCGCACCTCGCGCACCAGGCCGAAGTTCTGGTTGTAGACCGTGATGCTCACCTCTTGGCGCTGCTCGCCGCCGGACACCTTCTTCGGTGCCGCCAGCGCGCTCGGCGCCCCCGCCGCCAGCACCAACACCCACGCGACTCGCCTCATGCTCAGCACCACTTCACCCTCACCTTGTATTTGATCTTGGTCTTGCCGTTGGCCGGCACGTTCACGTCGAAAGTGAAAGTGTGCGCGTCCTTCTTGTCGTGTTTGTGCGTGCTCTCGACCATGGTCCAGTCGCCGCCGATGGGCTCGAAGACCTCGACCCGGCTGGCCTTGTCTTTGTGGTTCCGGAGCTCGATCTCCCAGCTGCTCTCCGACGTGCACCTGCCGAGCGTGCGCCATTCCATCTGCTTGCGGTCGCCCACCACGTCGAAGGCCTCGCCCATCTTGATGCGCACCTTCTCGTCGCGCGGCGTGTGGTCGATCTGGTCTTCGCCGATGAACTGCTTGGCGCCGCTCTTGTCGGCCTTGTAGACCCGCACCATGCCCTTGGGCAGGGGCATGCCCAGGCCGTTGTCTTTGCTGTTCTGCAGATCCAGGTACACGCCGACCTTCTGGTTCTTCTGCACCTCGCCGTACTTGCTGCGGTACCAGTACTGCTGCCCGAAGTAGATCAGCTTCTTCTGCACCTTGGCGCCCTTGGCCTCGAGCAGCGTGACCTGCTTCTGCTCGTTCTCGAGCACGTCCGTCGGTTGGCTCAGCGTGTACAGGTGGTACTCGAAGAAGCTCTCTTCGGAGAACTGCCGTTCGCGATTGGCGGACATGCGCCCGGCGCCACCCATGGGTCGACGGTGGTCGTCTCCGTCGGACACGCGCTGCACGTCGCCCGCGACCAGCTTCAGCCTTGCGTTCTTGTAGGAGGCTCCCGAATTGTTGATCAGCGTGACCCAGCCGGTCAGATCCCCGGCGCTGTCGGCGTCGTTGATCACGAACACGTAGTCGCTGCGCCAGTTCAGGCTCTGGGTCAGGTAGGTCGCCTCCACCTTCTGCTTGGCCAGCTTGCTCTCGAGCTTCCACACCAGGGTGGGCTTGCTCATCAGGTTCTCCGGCACGCTCTGGAAGGCAATGCGCCCGGGGAAATTGTAGGTGACCTCGCCGCCGATCTTCATCACCGTCTGGCCCCCAGCCACGCTCAGGACCTCGGCGTCGAAGGGCTGGTCTTTGCCGAGCTTCTCGTTCCAGCGCCAGACCCGCACCTTCTTGCCGACGTGCTTCTCCAGGAGCTTCTGCGGCGTGAGCAGATCGTAGCGGTAGTTCTGTTCGAGCACCGACAGCGAGTTCGCGCCCGACAGCGACTTGATCGACACCGTCTGCGGTTGGATCTGCGCCGCCACGTCCCGGAACTCGAGATCCACGGTGCCGGTACCCACCTCGATCTCGCGCACCTCGCGCACCAGACCGAAGTTCTGGTTGTAGACCGTGATGCTCACCTCTTGGCGCTGCTCGCCGCCGGACACCTTCTTCGGCGCCGCCAGTGCGCTGGGCGCCGCCGCCGCCAGCACCAGAACCCACGCGACTCGCTTCATGCTCAGCACCACCTCACCCGAACCCGATAAGTGACCTTGGTCTTGCCCCGCGACGGCACCTCGACGTCGAAGGTGAAGGTGTTTGCGTCTTTCTTGGTGTGTTTATGGCTCGACTGCAGCATCGACCAATCGCCACCGATGGGTTCGAAGACCTCCACGCGCTCCGCCACGTCTTTGTGGTTGCGGAGCTCGATCTCCCACGAACTCTCGGACACACAGCTGCCGATGGCGTTCCACTCCATCTGCTTCCGGTCCCCGACCACGTCGAAGGCCTCGCCCATCTTGATCCGGATCTCTTCGTCCCGCGGCGTGTGGTCGATGCGATCTTCACCGATGAACTGCTTGGCCCCGCTCTTGTCGGCCTTGTAGACCCGGACCGTGCCCTTCGGCAGGGCCATGCCCAGGCGGTTGTCCTTGCTGTTCTTGATGTCCAGGTACACGCCGACCTTCTGGTTGGACACGACCTGACCGTAGTTGCCCCGGTAGTAGTGGCTCGCGCCCCAGAAGATCAGCTTCTTCTTGATGCCGATGTCGTGGGCCTCGAGCAGGGTCACCTGCTTCTGCTCCTTGTCGAGCAGCGTGGTCGAACGCTCCAGCGTGTACAGGTGGTACTCGAAGAAGCCCTCTTCCTTGAACTGCTCGCGCGGGGCCGCGGGAGCCTCTGCCTGAGCGGCGTAGTCCATGGTGGGAGTCGATTCCGGCTGCACGCGCTGCACGTCGCCGGCCACCAGCTTCAGCTGCGCGTCCTCGTAGTCGGTGCCGCTCTGGTTGGTCAGCGTCACCCAGCCATTCAGATCGCCGACCTTGTCGTCGTCGCCGACCACCATCACGTAGTCCGCCACCCAGTTCAGGTTCTGGGTCAGGTAGCTGACCTCGACCCGTTGCTGGGTCTTCCGGCTGCCCAAGAGCCAGACCAGCGACGGCTTCGCGATGAGATTCGCTGGCACCTCGGGGAACGCGAAGCGACCCGGGACGTCGTAGGTCACCTCGCCGTCGATCTCGAGCACCGTGCCTTGCTCCACCGCCAGCACCTTGGCCTCCTTCATCTCCTCGCGGCCGAGCTTCTCGTTGTAACGGTAGACCTTGATCTTCTTGTCGACGTACTTCTCGAGCAGCTTCTGGGGGTTGAGCAGATCGTAGCGATAGTTCTGCTCCATCACCGTCAGCGCGTCGTCCCCGCTGAGCGATTTGATGTGCACCGTCTCGGGTTGGATGTGAGCGGACACGTCTCGGTACTCGAGGCTCACCTTGCCTTCGCCGAGCTCGAGCTTCCGGATCTCCCGCACCAGGCCGAAGTTCTGGTTGTAGACCGTGATCGCCACCTTCTCGCGCTGTTTCGCGCTCGATGAAGCCGCCTTCGATGGCCCGGCGAACTCGCCTGACTTGGCCAATTCGGGGGGTTTACCGCCGCAGGCCGGGAGCGCGAGGGCCGCCGCGATCGCGACCGCGCGCCACGCCGGCACATATGTTCCGTGGTTCATGGTTTCCCTGGTGATGCGACCGAAGAGACGCATCAGAGACAAAAAGGATTCGAAGAATTGGCGGTGCCATCGAGAACGCCCGCCGCGGGCGGGAGCTTACAGATCGCCGTGCCTCAGGTGAACCTGACCATTCCATCTGGGCAGAAACGACCCTAACAAGGCCAGGTGAGCCCGTACCGCGCCGGGAAAGACCGGACCACGTCGCCGGAGCCCGGGAAGCCTGGGCTGGTCTCCGACATGGTCCGTCAGTTTGCGGACCCCTACGCGTTCTTGCGCGAGCTGGTGCAAAACAGCATGGACGCGGGCACCACAAGCGTCGAGGTGGACGTCATCCGAGAGGCCAGCGGTGAGACGCGGACCCGAGTGACGGACAGCGGCGTCGGCATGACGCCGCAGATCATCGAGAGCGCGCTCCTGACGCTGTTCTCGTCGTCCAAAGAGGGCGACTCGACCAAGATCGGCAAGTACGGCGTCGGCTTTGTCTCGGTCTTGGCCCTCTCGCCCGAGACCGTGATCGTCGACACTTGGCGCGACGGCGGAGCGTGGCGCGCGACGATCAAGCCCGACCACTCCTACGTGGTCGAGGAGATCCCGCCCCGTCCGCTCTCGGGATCGAGCGTGACGCTGACGCACGCGATGGAATCGAGCGACTTCGACACACACGCGGCGCTCGTCAGGGACAGCCTCCTGCGCTGGTGCCGGCACGCTCGAGTGCCGATCTGGCTCTCGGTGACCGACTACGCCAACCCGCGAGGCTCATCCCGCGAAAGGCTCGATCGACCGCTCCAAGTTCACGCAGCGGTGAGCGTCACGGACGTCGACGGCGAAGGCAGCATCGTGCTCGGTGCCGGGATCGGCGCGGAGCACTTGCCGCCTCACGATCTGCCTTACGAAAATGCGACTGCCTTCGTCGGCTTCTATAATCGGGGGCTCACGCTCTACGAGACGAGTAGCGAGGCGTTCCCCGGCCTGGCGGGTTTGCGCGTAAAAATCTCGAGTTCGGCACTGAAACACACCCTGTCTCGCGACAACGTCCGGCGCGAAGCGGCCTTCGACGACTTGCTGGCTCGAGCAGGCGCGCTCGCGCGGCGTGCGCTCCCGGCCGCCGTGGCCGAAGCGCTGCGCGTCGCGGCCCAAGAAGTAGCCACGGGTGGCGCGTTTGCTCACTACCTGGCGCTCTTGGTCGCGGCTGCGCACGAGCCGTGCCGCCTCGGCGCCGATCGCGTCTGGCTTCCGCTGGCGAGCGCGGTCAAAGGGCAATGCGCGATGACACACGCGGACGTCGCGAAACGGACCCCGCGGCGCGCGCCGATCCTCACGTCGACGGAGCAGAGCCAGCTCACCGACGCCTTTGCAGCCCAAGGACGACCCGTGGTGCTCTGTCCCCACGCGGACGTCGTGCACCGAGTCGCAGAGCTCCACCCCAAAGGCGGCGTCGAGGCCGCTTACGAGCGTCACTACCTGGTCGAAGAGGCGCTGCCCGGCGAGGTCTCGGGCCTGGGTTTGGCGCTCGTGGCCGAGGTGCAGCGCTGCATCGCCGTGGCCGGTACGAAGGTCGAGCGCGTCACCTTCGCACGCGTCCAGGGCGCTCTCCCCCACCACCTGGTGCTCGCTCGGGCGCCGATTCGGGGCATCGTCTCCCTCGAGGCTGCGGCGCACGCTGCGTCGCGCTGGGGCGAGGGCGCGGTGCTGCTGCTCGACGGTCGCTCCGCGGGAGTCTGGGCCGCGTGCGAGGGCGCGCGACGGCACCCTCGCGCCGCGGCACAGCTGCTGGCTCGCATGCTGCTGCTCGAACGTCGCGGCCCGCTCGGGTCTGGAGTCAACGACGCGTTGCTGAGGGACTACGCCGAGGGCGGATCGTGAGCGAACGCAAGATCGTGCTCCGGGGTTCGATCCGCGTCGATGCTCGGCGCGCCCGCGCGAAGCTGCGTGAACACCTGTTGGTCGATCTCCGGACCTATCCCCTCGAGCTCGCTCGAGCCGCGGTGGCGCTGGGGGCGACCGCGATGAACCTGACCTGGGACGCAGACGACATTCGCTTCGCCTTCGACGGACCAAGTCTCTCGGCAGAACGCCTGGCCTGCTTGCTCGACTTCGCACTGAGCGACGCCGAAGACGAGCACGCGGCGCCGCTGCGCTGTCTGGCTCTGGGCGTGAACGCCGCGCTGGGCCTGGGCGTGAGCTTCGTCGCGGTGACCTCGACCCACGGATCAGCCGGCATCGCGGTCCGCTTCACATCGGAGGCCATCGCCGACGAGAGCGAGTCGTCCCCGCCGCTCCGCGCGGTCTCGTGCTCCATCCCGGACGGGGCCTTCGCCCAGGGCACCCAGATCCACGTTCGGCGAAAGCTTGGACTGGGAGTGTTGCGGAGCGTGGTGTCGAGGGACGTTCCGCCAGAGGTCAGGCTGCTGATTCGAGAACACTCGGGAGGCGCCCCTCGCGCTCTTCTGCGCAGGCGTTGCGGTGGTGCGTCCGCTCCCCTTGCCGACGCTCCTGCGAGTTCCATTCACCCTGCCCGGCGCCCGCCGTGCTGCCGTCGAGATTGGCGCGGCAGGGGGACCGGCTCGCGTCGAGTTGATGGAGCGCGGCGTGCTCCTGCTGTCCCTCGATTGGGTGCCCTTGAACGGCCTCTCACCGACCTCTGACACGGCAGTGTCCGCTCGAGTCGTGGTCGACGTGGACGAGCTCCCGACCAACGCTTCGCGCTCCGCGCTGCGCGAAGACACACCGCTGGCCCGTGAACTCTGGCCAGCCGCCGAGAGCGCATTTCGCAAGGCGCTCGCGGCGCTCGTGGCCCGCGCCTCCGGCGCGCCTCACCCCGACGGGGTCGAAGTTCTGCTGGACGATCCGCGGGCGTGGCTCGACGCCCTGGGCGCTGCTTTGTGCAGCTGCGTCGAAACTCTCCGGGCGGGTGGTGAACCAGACCCCGAAGTCCGCGCGCTGCTCGACCTGCCGCTGCTCGACACGGCAGGCGGCGGGCGCATTTCGGTGGCAGCGGTGGTCTCGAGCCCCTTGGTTCGAGTTTGGAAGAAGAGTGAGCCGCCCCCGCACGAGCTCGCCCCCTGGCTCGCGCAGGTCGTGTGGCTTCGAGGACGCGTCGTCGAGCGGGTCCTGCAGGGCTCGAATCTCGAGGACGCTTCGACGCTGTTGAAGCGCGCCCGAGCGGGCGCCGCGCGCCGCGCCCGCTTCTTGGCTCATGCAGCCTCTGCTCCGACGGTACCGTCGTCGCCCCGCGAGCTCGCGCGCGAGCGATTCTCGCTCACCACGGGTCCCACCGCGGGGCTGACCGGCGAATTGGTGTTGCTGACTCCCCTCGGCGTGCCAGGTCCCTCGCTGCTCAGGGTCTTCGTCGAAGGACGCATGCTCGAGGCAGTGGTCGTCGAGCCCGATTTGTGCCCGCTTTCCTTCGACGCGGCGGTGGCCTGGCCTTCGGGACTGAGGCCTCGCTTCGACTACGACGGCGTGGAGCGAGACGCTCACCTGAACCAGACGCTTCACGCGGTGAGCATGCTGGCCGTCGGCATCGCCGATCGCGCAGCGGCGCGCCTGACGCTGCTCTCGGGCCGCGAACAGAGCGCACTGGAACGCGTGTTGCGAGACGCGATCATCGCCTGGAGCGTCGTCCCTGCTCGCCTCGGTCTGCTCGCGCCCGACCCGACCGAGTTTAGCCGCGACCATGCGCAGTTGTTCGGCGCAGAGGCCTTGGCCACGACGGCTGGCGGTCGGGTCAGCTTGCAGACGCTCGCCAGCTACGCCCGCGAGAAGAAGGCGCTGTGTGTCGTGCCCGGTCCGCCAGGCGGTCCTCCGCGGCCGGCACCCGATGGGCGTCCGGTGCTCGTTGCCGCCGCCCTCGAAGCCGAGGCCATCGCCGCCGCGCTGCCGGACCGGGTGACGCGCATCCCCTATCAGCGCGCAGTGTCCTCGGAGAACGCCCTTGGAGCCGCGGAGGAATCCGGTCGCGTGGCCCTGGCTCGCAGCGTCGGCGAGGTGCGCGCGGAGCAAGGCCTCGCCCCACGGTCCGCGCAGCTCTGGCTGGAACGCGACGGCGCCATCGTCCTGGTCGCACCCGCTATCGTCGCGGTCGACATCGAGAGCCACGTGAGCGTGGTGCTCCTGCGCGAAACTCGCGAGAAGGCGCTCTGCGCGCTGATCGTGGCGACGGACGATCCACGAACCGTTCCCAATGCGGACTGGACCGCGCCTCACTGGAAGGGCAGGCGCTACCGCGGCTGGGTCGAACAGCGCTTCGTCGAGAAGGCCGTCGCGGCCCTCGAGGGCGACGATGAATCGCGGCGAGCCCTGGGGATGGGCCTCGGGCAGCCCGTCGACGACCTGGGGCTCTCTCTCTGTCTCTTGGGCCACGCCATCTCACTGCGGTTGCGTTTGTCTCGGGCAGCGGAGAACAAAGCACCCGACCCAAAGCTGTCGGCGATGTTGGCCCGGATCGAGGCGCTCCCGATCTTGCAAAGCCTCGACGCCTCCGGATCACCGTCCCAGACATCCGTCGCCGAGGCCGCCTCGAGGCACGGGGAGAAGCTGCCGCTCCTCGACGCCGCTCCCGGCTTTTCGACCGGCGACTGGGCTCCGGTGCTCGTCCGGCACGAGCGCGAGCGCGAGCTTCTGCTCCGGCGCTTTCCACGGGCAACGGCCGCCGCGACCGAGCTGAAGGCTCGGCGTGCGCGGGCCAAGCTCGAGCTGGACCAACAGGCCGTCCTCGCGCGGCCCGCGGTGGACATCCGGGACTTCGGCGCGCGTATCGGCGCACGCGATGTCGTCGCTCACCTACCCGCAGCCCGCAACGCGAACTCACCCAACGATCTCGAAGTCGCGCTGGCCCTGCCTCCCGGGGAGCTCTCTCTGGCTACGGCTTGGGTGGATTTGCGTTTCGATGGCCGATCAGTCCACGGCCTCCTCGCGCGCGAAGTGGGCCTGCCCATCGTTGCCAATCTGAGTTCTCACCTGCCGGACGACTTCGTCGACTTCGGCGCGCCGACCCGCGAAGGTCTCGGGCGCATCGGCGCGCGACTGCAGACCGCGAGCATCGCGCTGCTCCATGTCCTGGCGGAACAGCGACAGCTGCTCTCGGATCCGCGCGCGCTGGCGCTCTGCCTCGCGCTCTGTGATTTTGGATCCGTCGAGCAGCTGCGAAAGCTCTTTGCTAGTGAAAGCTTCCGCTTTCCTACCGTGCAAGGCGACGAAGCTCCTTGGAGCCAACTCAGCCTGCGCGAAGGACGGATGCTGTGCGGGACGGGACGCTACCCCAGTTGGCGGTCGCAAGACGCTCGCGCGTCCGAGCTTGACCGGCCCATCCTATTTCTGCCCGCCGGCGACGCGGGCGCGCAGATCTCGGCGCTGTTCGGCCGATTCGGGGCGACCCTCGACGACGTCAGCGCGGCGCTCGATGCCTTGCAGCAGCGACGCGGGGGCAGCTCCGTCGCTGCGCCGAAGCTCGCTGGCGCGCCGGCCCATCCGGCGCTGCGCAAGGCGCTGTGGGAGCTCGGCGTCGGCTCGGGCGACGGCGAGGTCGAGCTCATCGCGGGCGCGGACGCCAGCGTCAGCGTGCTGCTGCTGGACGGGCGCGTCGAAACCCTCATGCCCGTGACACTGTGCGCGTTTAGAGCCGTGGCCCGCGTCGACGCCATCGACGTCGCGGGGGTCAAAGAGCGCTTGGTTTCGGAGCTCGACGACGCCGCCGTGAAGATAGTGGTGAGCTCGGCCCGAGAGTTCGACCAGCTCCCCGCATTCGTGCGACGTGCCGCGCGCCGTGTTCTCTGCCTGGGCGAGTCCATGCGGGAAGAGGCGAGCCTGACCGCAGCGCCGGTGTTCGAAGGCACTGCTGGCACCTTTCACAGCCTTGCCGCCCTTGCGACCGAGAACCGTTGGCAGTTCACCAGCCTGGCCCCCCCCTTCCCGCCGATGAACGGCCTCACGCTGCGGCTGACGCTCAACGAGGCCGAAGCGCTCGCTTCGAGCTTCGACTTGGTCAACGTCGACGCTCAGATCGAGCGAATGCGCGACGCCGAGCGGCGCCGGACGGCGCCACAGGTCCCGACCGTGCTGCTCTCGACCGAACAGCGAGCGGCCTGCCTGGTCACGGCGCCGGTCAACGTCGAGGGCACCACCGGTGAGGTGGGCGTGCTCTTGCCAGCGCAGGCCGAACTCGCGGGCGGAACGCTGCACGTCATGCGTCGACCGCTCTCGCCCCTCGACTCCGGAGACGGCTGGCCGCTCGTGATGATGTTGAACGACGACAGCGTCGAACCCGACCGCTACTTCGAAGCGCCTGCCCTTCGCGCCCTCTTGCCCGTGCTCTCGCAGCGAGCGCGTCTCTGCGCTCGGTCCGAGCTGCAGCGGGTGTTCGCGCCAGGGCAGGCTCTGGCGTCCCGTTGGCTCGACGAGGTTCAGATCCGAGGCTTTCGCGTGACTGGAGCGCTCTGGCTCGGAGCTGGTTTTCCGGCAACTCCCCGGGTGCGGGTGTACGCAGGGCAGCAGGCGGCACCCATCGTCCGCAGTCTCGAGGCGCGGATCGAGAAGAGCGCCATCGGCACGGCGCTCCCGCTCGAGGGTGATCTGCTGGTGCGCTGGGTCGGTGAGCCGGATGGAGGGAGCGAGGCCATCGCGGCCGAACTCGGCTCGACACTCGCCACGCTCGCCACGCTGACCTACACCTGGAACGCCCTGAACGCCCTGGGAGAGCAGGTCGCCGTCGAGCTGCTGCGGGAGCTGCGCGCGAAGGGCTCGAACGCGCCTGCTGTGGACGAGCACGCGATTCTCGCTCGCGCTGCTCGGGCTCGATTCGTCACCGCCTCTCGTCGTGGCGGCCGACGGAACGCCCCTCGACCTGGCCGCCGTGGTCAGCGAGCTCCAGACGACCGGCACGGTGTGGACGAGTGATGGGCGAGGATTCGCCGACGGCTCCTTCCCGGGCGCGCTGCCCAAGTTTTTCGTGACCGAAGGCTCGGCGCTGGCCCGCGTGCTCGCGCTGCGCGCGCCGGTGGGGGCGATCCGGCACTTTGCGGGGCTGCGCGCGCCGGGCCTGTCACTGGAGAGCACCGCGCTGCCACCGCCCACACCGGTGCTGGTACCGCCCAACGCCGGCGACGCGCCGGCCGACGGTTCGTGGTGGGGCCGGGTGACGGCAGCGCTGAGAGCGACCTCATTGGGCGACGAGCCCGTCGAGGCCACCAGGGCCGAGCACCGTGCGCTACTCGACTTGGTCACGAACCTGCACCTCACCGGCGCGCCCGTCGAAGAGCTGTTCGTGAAGCGCTCCAAGCGAGCGCTGCGCTACGACACGAAATCGAAACGTCTCATGCTCTGCCCCACGCAGCCCAACGCTGCGGCCCTGCTCTCCAGAGCTGGCGACCGCGGCGCGTCGTGCGTGCTCGCCGCGCACGCGCTGTCGGAGGTGAACCGCTCGCTCCGAGAGGTGACCGACGGCGAGGAACTCCGGGCGCTCGTCGCTCTGCTGAAGGAGCTCTGATCGCCGGCGCGCTCAGGGCTTACCGCAGTAGGAATAGCCTGGCGGGGAACTCGACGGCTTGCAGACGTAGCCTGACGGACACTTCTTCGACTCACCGCAGATCACCCGCACACCGCTGGTGTATTCGCAGCTCGCCTTGCAAGTCATGCTGGTGAAGTAGCTCTGATTGCCGCTCAGCGTACCGCAGCAGACCGTGCCCGCCTCGCAGTCCTCGGGACCGTCGCAGTACGAAGCGCCCGTGCAGCTCTTGCCGTCCTGCTGGCACGCGGAACTCCAGCCGTTGCCGCTGCTCCAACTGTGGCAGCAGAACTCCTTGGATGCGCGAGAGCAGACGTCGCCCGCGCACGCGATTCTGCCGCCGCCGCAGACCTGAGCGTAGTCGGGGCAGCAGTCGCCCGTCGAGCTGCACTGCTGGTCGCAGAAGCATGAGCCACCGGGGCCTGGCACTGGATTCGAGTCTCCACATTTGCCGACGCACGACGGCGGCGCTCCACCACCACCGGGCGCTCCGCCGCCACTTGGTCCGCCACCGGCGGGCGCTCCGCCGCCACTTGGCCCGCCACCCGCGGGCGCTCCGCCGCCACTTGGCGCGCCACCCGTGGGCGCTCCGCCGCCACTTGGCCCACCGCCCCCACTGGTCGTTCCGCCGGCTCCGCCACCGGGCGCGCCGCCGCTCGGCCCACCACCGCCACTGGTCGTTCCACCGGCTCCGCCACCGGGTGTGCCACCACTCGACGTACCGCCGCTACCGGCGCCACCGCTCGAGGTGCCGCCACTCGCGCTGCTCCCGCCGCTCCCACCCTTGAGACCGGAGTCGTTTTGGCTGCCACAAGCGACGACGGCGCCGAGGCCGGCCATGAAGACAATGGTGAGCGAACGCATGAGAACTCCTTCGCGCAGGCAGAAAGCTTAGCTCGACTGGGCCATCTCCGCGACCCCAACTTCGGCCGTCACCAATCGACGATGGCAGCGCCCCAGGTGAAACCCGAGCCGAACGCCACCATCGCGACCTTCATGCCCCGTTTCAGGCGACCGCTCTGCTCGGCCTCCGCGAGCAAAATGGGGATCGTCGCCGCGGTGGTGTTGCCGTAGCGCTGGATGTTCGAAACCAGCTTGTCTTCCGTGATGCCGATCTGCTGAGCGATGTACTGGTTGATGCGCAGGTTGGCTTGATGGAAGAAGAAAAGGTCGATGTCGTCCCGGGTCAGACCTTGATCGGCACAGGCCTGCATCAAGACGCCGATCATGCGTTCGACCGCGTTACGAAACACCTGCTTGCCGTCCATGCGGGCCCACAGGTCGTCGGGCGGGACCTGACCAACGCCATTTTCGTCCAGCTTCACGAAGGGGCGCTTCTTGATGTCCCACACGCGCTGCGAGAGCACGTCGGCAAAGCGGCCGTCAGCACCGAGGTAGGTGCCGCGGATCCCCCGATCTTCATCGGTGGTGCTCACGACCACCGCGCCGGCACCGTCGCCGAACAACGAGGCGACCGTCCTGCCCTTTGCCGACAGGTCGAGCGCCGCCGAGTGAGTCTCCGCACCCACGACCAGCACGTGCTTCGCGGTGCCCGCCTGCACCATTGATGAAGCCACGGTCAGCGAGTAGAGGAAGCCCGAGCACTGATTGCGCACGTCGAGGGCCGGCACGAACTTCGGCGAGTCGCCATCACACAGACCGAGCTTCTGCTGGAGATACACGCCCGACCCCGGAAACGCGTGATCCGGCGACAGCGTCGCGAAGATGATCATGTCGAGATCCCGCGGCGTCAGTCCGGCACGCTCGATGGCCTGCCGCGCCGCCGGCACGGCCAAGTCGCTGGTGCCGACGCCTTCTTCGGCAAAACGCCGCTCCTCGATGCCGGTGCGCTGCACGATCCACTCGTGGGTGGTGTCGATGCCGTACTCCTTCGACAAGAGGTCGTTCGTCACGACCTTGGGCGGAACATAGAAGCCGGTCCCCGAGATGTAGGCGTTGGGCATGAGAGACGCGCATTACCTTTGGAACCGCTGGCGTCAATCGGCAGCGGCTATTCCTCAGGAATTCCCGCGGCTCAAGCCTCCATGCCGGCGACGCGCTCCTGGCCGTCCACGGCGATCATGCGGTCGCCCGAGAGCACGACCTTCGCGATGGCGAGCGTCGGATCGTGAGTGAAGAACAAGCGGCCGCCACGCGCGGCGAGATCCGACAACAAGCGGGATTTCTCGTCGATCAACTGCTCGGCGTTGCGATCGTAGCCCATGGTGATGGGCAGGTGGACCCAAGCAACCCCCGGCACCAAGTCCCCCGCGAACAGGATGGGGCCGTCGTCGCTCGCAAGCTCGGTCAGGAGCAGCCCCGGCGTGTGCCCATCCGAGTAGTGGAAGCGATAGTCAGCGCCGAGCAACTCCGATCGCTCGCCGTCCACCAGCTCGAGTCGGCCGCTGCCTTCGAGCAGATCCGGCAACTCGGGGATGAACGACGCGCGGTCTCGCAGGTGGGGGCGTCGGGATCGCTCGAAGGCCACTCGCCCAACCACGAAGCGAGCCTTCGGGAACACGAGGGCTGGCGGCGTTCCGTCGCTGAAAGCGGCAAGCAAACCACCGGCATGGTCGAAGTGCAGGTGCGAGAGCACGACTACGTCGATCTCCGCATGCGGAACGCCGGCGCGTTCGAGCTCGCCAAGCAGCACGTGTTCGGACGACTCCACGCCAAAGCGCGCCCGAAGCTTGGGTGGGAAGAAGGCGCCGATCCCGGTCTCGAGCAGCACCTTTCGGCCCGAGGGCTCCACGATCAAGAGCGCCCGGCAGGCGAGCGGAATGCGGTTTTGTTCGTCGGGCGCGATCCATCGCTCCCAGACCACGCGCGGCGCGTTGCCGAACATCGCGCCCCCGTCGAGACGCTGGGTATTTCCGGCGATGGCCCAGAGCTTGCGCCTACTCATGGCGGCGCCGCCTTGGCCTTGACGGAGTCGAGCAGCTCGAAGAAGGGCTTCTTGGCCTGCGCGACCGTTGCCTTGGGTCCCACCAGCTTGAAGAAGTGACTTCCGCGCGGGCTCTCCACGATCACCCCGATCAGCGCGAAGCCGGGCTTCGGAGTCGTGGGTCCACCGGGCATGCCGCTCTTGTAGGTCCCGGCGGGGATCTCGACGACGCGCTGGGACAGACCGTTGGCCTTGCGTTCGTTCCGGATCACCTGCTCGGGTTTGATGCCCTCGAAGGAGTCGATCCAACGCTGCACGTTCTTGTCCGCAGCCCCGCCTTTGTCGGCCCCGAAGTAGAAGACTCCGAGGTCGCCCGGCTCTGCGTCACCGGCCGCCGGCGGGACCTCGTAGCTCGCGTTGCGCATCGGCGAGGTCGGCGCCAGCTTCTTCCAAGTCGAGGGCTCCGTCCAGGTCAGACCAATCTCTTTGGCGCTACCGTGGGTGACGGAGGTCGGCGACGGCAGGCCGCTGCTCACCGCCGGCAGTGCGCTGGCGCTAGCGACCGACGGGACCGGTGCCGGGCTCTTCTCGCAAGCGACGAGCAGGAGGCCTGAACCAAGGACGCGCAGCAGCATGGCGCGGCCATCGTGGTGAACCGGCCCGAGCTTGGCAAGCCCGGTTCTCAGTGTGGCGCGTGCTGGCCGTGCTGCTCGGCGATGCGACGCTTCACCTCGGCCATGTCGAGGGCGCGCACCTTCTCGACCAGGCCGTCCAGGGCCACCGCGCTCATCATTCCGGGTTGCTCGAAGATCAGAACTCCGTCCCGAAATACCATCAGAGTGGGGATGGATCGGATCGCGAACCCGCTCGCGAGATCCTGCTCGGCGTCCGTGTCGACCTTGCCCCAGACGATGTCGGTGTGCTTCGCGGCCAGCCGCTCGTAGATCGGGGCAAACGCCCGGCAGGGGCCGCACCACGACGCCCACCAGTCAATGAACACGATGGAGTTGTCTTTGATGGTGGCCTCGAAAGTGGCAGCGCCGAGCTCGGTGGTGGGCATGTGGGTGTCTCCTGCCGGTAGGAGCCACGGGCCGCGGCGGAGGGTTCGGGCGGAGAAATTTGGGGCTCGTGGAACTTCTTGGACGGGGCGCTGTCAGGCCTCTAATCTGCCGGGAGGTTCGCATGCGGTTCGAACGGGCGCTCGTGGACATCGACTTGTATGCGGTCTTGCGGGTGCCTCGCAGCTCGACCCCTGAGCAAATACGCAGAGCCTACCGGCGGCTCGCCTCGATCAGTCATCCCGACCTGAACCCGAAGGACATGAGCCGGGCGGAGCGGCGGATGGCCCAGATCAACGTCGCTGCCGGCGTCCTGACGGACCCCGCGCGGCGTGCGGTCTATGACCGGCTGCGCGCCGATCGCGACGAGGGATTCGAAGCGGGCGAGCGGGGGATCCGCTACGCGCCCACGGTCGATGCATCCCACATCCGGCTCGACGCCCGGGACCTCGAGTGGGTCGACCGGCTGCGGTCGTGGCCCGGTCGGATCAGCGCCGGCTTCGATCGCTGGACCGAGAGCTGGTCCCCCGAGTTTCGAATGATGTTCCTGTGCGCCTCGGTGGCCCTCGCCCTGGGCCTGATCCGCTCCGCGAAGCCGACGTCGCTCCCCTCGCCCTTCGAGGAAGCCCGCCCCGCCGCGACCGCGACGGCCCGGGCGTCGCCGACCTGAGCGGCGTCCTCGCAATCCGATGGCACACCGACCTTCCAGCATCTGCCGACGCGCGGCCGGGCTCGGCCTGCTGATCGCGAGTTGTTCCCCCGGAGCAATCGCGCCCGCATCCAGATCGGAGCCACCGACCCCGCCAAGCGCCAGAGCCCTCGTGGTGCCCGCTCCGAGCGCGGAGCCCGAACCCGCCCGCGCTCTTGGTCCGCCGCCCGAAGACACCGATCCCCAGGAACCGAAGGCCTTCGCCTGCCGTTTGCAGGACAAGAGCTGGAGCTTCGACGGGCTGCGTTTGCGCACCTCGGGCAAGGTCTTCGCTGCAGCGGTGAGCGCGCCGGTAACGCTGGTTTTCGGGTTGGATTCGCCGCCCAAGCGCGCCGTCGCCGTGCTCGACGACGGGCAAGTCGAGATCCGACTCGTGATCCAGGCGCCAGAGACGCCGATCTACACGCGGGCGGCCGCACGGCTGTCGGGGTTTCTGATCCCCGCGGCGTCCCGGTCACTCGATTGGCTCGGGGGAGAGTCGGGCAAGCTTCGCGTCGGCGTCGACGCGAGGGACGTATTGCGGCCACCCGAACGCGTCGAGGACTCCCTCGCGTGCGATGCGCTCGTGATCACGGCGGGCAAATTCGACGGGAGGGCGTCGATCACCCGCCAGAAGCAGCTGCCGAAACAGTGGGTGGTTCGAGACGGCGCCGAGTTCGCCCTCGAAGCCGGCGGCAAGCCGGTCGCGCGCCTGGTCGAGCAAGTCGAAGCCGAGGTCCTCGCCCGAAAGGCGGGGGCGACGCGGGTGCTGCTCGCCGGACTCGACTATTGGATCGTCGGTTGGATGGCGACGCGCGACCTCACTTGGACCCCGAGCGTGCGGGGCTTCCCTGGCGGTGCGTCCGCAGGCGGCATCGGATCGCGGGCAGGACAGCAGGTTTCGGCGCGCCGCTGCGAGGCGGACGTCGAGCTGTTCGGAGTGCTTGGCGGTGAGCGCGCGCGCATCGGCACGATCCGGAGGGGCACGCCCTTCGTCCTACGTGACGAAAAGGACGGACGGCAGGACGAACCGCTCCTCGCGGGGCTCAGGCATATCTCGCTGTTCAATCCGTGGCTCCAACTGGACGCTGGAGCACGGCTGATGGTCGCCGAGAGCGCGACCAAGCAGTGCAGCGCGACCAGTGCGTCGTATTGAGCGTCCGTGGGCTCGGGCGAATCCAGGCTGCACTCTGCTCCTCGCCGCTCGGGCATGCGATCCAGAATCGCTCTGGCCCCGCCGCGCGAGCGCCTCGGCTAGGATGCGCCCATGCGCCGTGCCACCCTTCTCGCGTGCTTCGTCCTGTCTTGCGCTGCCCCGCTGCCACCGACCACGAGCGGGGCGACCTCGTCTGATCCCAATGGGGCGAGCGTCCCGAGCACACCCGAAGTCAGCCCGCCCGCAGGCACCGGGACCACGACGACGACGCCAGCGGCCGAACCCGAGGCCCAGCGCCCCACGGACATGCCAGCCGACTGCTTCGGAACAGCACTCGACCTGTCCGCGCTGATCGCTCGAAACGCTTGCCGTGCCGCACCCGAAGGCAAGCCGCCCCCGGTGGGCGCGCTCGCTTGGGCGACCGCGCCTGCCAACGTGACCCTCGCCTCCGCAGGTTCTTCGACCATCCGCGTGACGGGGACCAACGTGAGCAAGAAGGTCGTCACTTTCGACTTCGCCCTCAACTGCGATCCCGCGCGGGGCTTCCGCGCGAAAGCGACCGCACAGTCCAAGACGTTCCTGCTGCCCGCGGGCGAAGAGGCCATCGTGGGCTGGTCGAACTGGTGTGATCAGACGGCGCGCTGCGCCAGGCCACTGGTTCGCATCGCCCTGCCTCCCGGCGGGCAAGTGTTCATGCCCCTCGAGGTGCACGCTCGAGAGCGCGGGCTGGACGCCGCGTGCAAGAAAACGCAGTCCGCGCTGCTGCGACCGGGGAAGTACGAACTCACCTTCGATGTGCCGCTCTACGAACAACTCTCGACCGCGACGGGCGCCATCGAGATCACACGTTGAGACTGCCTCGAGCGCCGCTCGGCGGCCCGGGAGGCTCACCGACCGGCGCTCGGCGTCGCAGGCGTCAGGCGCTTTGTTTCTTGTTCTGCTTGCCGCCCTTGCCGGCCCTGGGGCCCCGGCGAATGATCTTCTCGACCTTGGCCTGCTCGGCCGCCGTCAGGAACTTCGCGATCTCCGCCTTCTGACGCCCGCGCACCGCCTGCACGCGACTGCGCGCGTCGGCCAGACCCTGCTTGGCCTTGGCGTCGTTGGGATCCTTCTTCAGCGCGGCCCGGTGCGACTTGCGCTCTTGGTTGATGACGCGGAGCTCGCCCCGATACTTCTTGACCGTGGTCACGACCCGCTTGGCCTTGGCTTCGGTCAAGCCCTGCTTCTTCATCCGCTCGACCATGCGCGCTTCGCGCTTCTCGCCCTTCTTGTGGGCGGCCTCGCCCGCGGGAGGCTTGGCGTCGTTGTTGCCCTCCGCGAAGGCGGGGGCGGCAATCAGGCTGAGGGCGAGAGCGGCAGACATGAACAATGGGCGCATGGATCGAATCGTCTCCTTTGGCCGCAATTGGGCGGCTCGATCCGGTCATGCCGCGGGGTGCGGGGGCGTTAAGGCTTTGACGCACGCCCGACCCCCCGCCTCGGAAATGCGCCTAAAGCGCTTGGATCGCCTGCCAGAGCTCCGCGGCCACCCCCGCTCCGACGCCCTCCGGCTCGGGCGCATCGATGTCAAGCAGGCGCAGAGCGCCGAAAGCGTGGATTCGCTCGACGTCAGAGTTCGTCTGGTAGACCGCGTTCGGGTCGCGCAAGAACTCCGCGCCGTCACCCCGCCCGTGAATCGCAAGACCCACAGACGAATACAACTTCAGCATGCCTGAGTGCGCCCCTCCCCCAGACCTGCCGCTTTGCAGAATCGCCAACAGCTCGGGCACCGCCTGCGCGCTGGGCAACTGCACCGCCCTCGACAGCGAAGTTTCCTGATAGTGCTCCGCCAGCTCGATCACCGCCTTTTGCAACAGCGCCCGCACGCGATCCCGGGCCGGATTGTTCTGCGTTTCGTGCATGGCGTTTGGCTTGGTTGACGGGACGGGCTGGCGACTGCGGTTCTGGGTCGGGTTCGGCGACTCGCACGCTCCGAGCCACAAGACGCCCAACGCCAAGACGCCCACCGGAGTTCGTAAGAAAGGGTTAGCGTGCGGCTTCATGAGCTACGTGATGGTGGACATCGAAGCCGACGGGCCGATCCCCGGCGACTACTCGATGGTGTGCTTCGGGGCCGTGATTGTGGAACCCGCCTTGGATCGGACCTTCTATGGGCGGCTGCGTCCGATCTCCGAGCAGTGGGTACCAGAAGCACTCGCCGTCAGCGGCTTCACTCGCGAGCAAACCCTGGAGTTCGACGAGCCGAAAGCCGTGATGGAGGCCTTCGCCGCATGGGTGCAAGAACATTGCCCGACGCGGCGTGTGTTCATCGCCGACAACAACGGCTTCGACTGGTAGTTCATCAACTGGTACTTCCACCACTTTGCCGGCGAAAACCCCTTTGGCTTCAGCTCCCAGAATCTGGGGTCGCTGTACAAAGGACTGGTGCGCGACACGTTCCAGAACTTCAAGCACCTGCGCAAGACGCGCCACACCCACGATCCCCTCGACGACGCCCGCGGCAACGCCGAAGCGCTGCTGGTGATGCAGAGCGATCTGGGTTTGAAGATCAGATTGGACTAGTGCGGCGTCCCACGAGAAGGGTTCACCGCAGGTCACCGGCGGAAAGCTCGGGCGCGGCAAGCTGAAGTTGGCGGTATAGTCGGCCCGCATCGACTTCCACGGCAAGTTCGTCCCTCCCGCCATCGGCAAGGTGCGCCCGCCCATCGAGATCGCCGGCGACGGCAGCTGCGGGGTCAGCGCCGGGGGATTGAAGGTCAGGGGCACCGAATCCGCTTCCGTGGCCGGGATCTATTGGCTCTTGTTCGCCGCGTTCTTCGTCGGCGCGCTGGGCATCAAGATGGTGCTGAGCCCGCCGGATTGGGCGTACTACGCCATTCTTGGCGCGGGGATCTCACTGGCGATCGGTGCCGGTACGGCCATCGGCAAGAAGCGCAAGCTCGGCAGGCTCGTGTGCCACGAGATCCCTTGGACCAGCATCTCGAAGTTCGAAGTCGATGCGGAGAACGCGAATACGGTCATTGTCACCGTGAAGAAGTTCAAGCCCTCGGGCGATCTGTTCTTCGAACCGGCCAAAGGTGCAGCGGAGTTCCTCGCGGAGATGCGCACGCACAAAGGGTCCTGACACGACGTGCCGCGACGGACCGAGCGCGGCACAGACCGCCGCGCTTCGGACCAATCACCCGTCCGCGTAAGTCCGTCGTCTTGTCCGGACAGTGAAGCTTCAGGTGTCCGCTGAGCCCGTGGATGGCGACGGTTTCGTTGGCGCAATAGCTCGGCCATGCGAGCGCCGGCCTTCATCACGACAACGACCATGCGAAGGTCGCCCTCACGCAGCAGCGCGCAGTCGCTTCGATGTACTCCGGTTCGAAGCCCGCCTGCCCCAGGACCAATGACAGCGCCATGTCGAAGCAGCCGGCATGGGCAGCGCCCAAGAGCTCTTCGGGATTGGTGCCAGCACCTTGCTCGAGGCCTGACGCGAAGGAGTACGCGGCGTCGAACGCTCCACTTCCGAAATCCACCCGACCTGTTCCTGCCTTCAGGCTCCCTTCCCACCGTGCATGTGCTTTGCGTATCGACGTGAGCTCTCCCTTCTTTCGGGTATTTCTGGCTGCGATCTAGTAGCCAGTAAACTCCTCGGTGCGGATCTCATCGTCGTCGACGCCCGCCTCGTTCAGCATGGCTCGGAGAGCCGCGATCATCGCCGGAGGCCCTGCCATGTAGTAGATGGGCTGGGACACCTCCTTGTCCGACGAGGAGCCCTGCTTCAGATACTTCGCGATGAGCTCGTGACCGATACGGCCAGTCTCGCCCTGCCACGACCGCTGCGATTCGCTCATTTGATCCATCGTCGGGATGAACTTGAAATTCGGGTTCGCCCGCTCGAGGCCAACGAACTCGTCGAGGAAGGGCGCGTCCTCTGGCCGCTTGTTGCCGTAGAAGAGGAAGATACGGTGCGGCAGCCTCTCATGCGCCGCTCGTCGTGCGATGCTGCGGAACGGGGTGATACCGATGCCGCCCGCTAGCAGGACCGCGGGTCGGCTCACGTTGTTGTGCAGCGTCAGGTTGCCGAACGGTCCCTCGATCTTGACCTTGGTGCCGAGGGGCATCGCTCTGAGCACGCGCTTGAACGCGGTGTCTCGCAAGCGCGTGGCGAAGATCAGCTGGGGATCATCCGGCCCGCTGTTGATCGAAAAAGCTCGCGTGTTGCCTTCATCATCGGTCTCCGATGGATCGAGCAAGGTGAGATCCACGAACTGACCAGCCTTGAACGTCATGCCCTCGGGTTTGTCGAAGCTGAACTCCAGGGTTCCTTCAGCCACCTCCGAACGGCTCTCGAGTGGCAGGGTATGGGCGGACTGGGCTTCACTGGTCATGACTGTCGTTCCCTTCTCACTTGTAGCTCCTGGTCGTGGGTCCGACCGCGTCGAACGAGCGCGGCTCCCTTCGGCGGGTCGACCCACCGCTGAGCCGCCGGCGAGCGCTGCGCCACGGGACGACGCTCGAGCGAACTCGTAGAACGTCCTCATGGAGCGCGTCCCTTCGAAGGTGGGGTTCGCTGCGCTCGGCGCGATGACCGCGACTTGGCGGCCTGCTCCGCGAGATAGTCGCGCAGGACCAGAGCGCCGTTGTGAGCGGTGTCATGCGCGCTGTAGAGGAGGGTCACCGTGCGACGCTGACTAGCCTCGAGGATCGGCCCCCACGCTTCAGGGTTTGCGTCGAGCTCCTTCCGATACCTCCGCCGGAACTCTTCCCAGCGCTCAACTCGATGATCGAACCACTTTCTCAGCTCGGTGCTCGGCGCGACCTCTTTCACCCAGGCGTCGGCGGCGAGCGCCTCCTTCTTGATGCCGCGTGGCCACAGCCGCTCCACGAGGATGCGTCGGGCGTCTCCTCGCGCCGGCGGATCGTAAGTGCGCTTGACTTGGATCATGTGCACGACTCCGCTCTCGCCTCGCCGGCGAACCGCTGATCGAGGACATCTTGAACTCCGAGGCGCCGATGCGTCGCGTGAGATACCAATATCTGTGGGGCACTCGACTTGCTACGTCAACGAGGTGTGAGTAACGAATGGGGGTGGTTTTCTTGCGGAAGTGCGGCACCAGCGCCTCGAGTCACGCCGGGAATGGAGAGAGGATGCCCGGCGCGCCGACGCGGTCTGCCCTTCACTTCGGGGCGGCGTCGGCGTCATCGAACCCGAAGGCATCCAGCGCGATCGTCGAGTGGGCCACCGCAGCTCCGGCGCGCATCTCCGCCGCGACCCAGATCGCCTCCATGATCTCCTCCCGCGAGGCACCTTCGCGTTTGGCCCCCTGAGCATGGCCCCGAATGCAGTAAGGACACTGCGTGACGTGAGCCACCGCGACGGCGATGAGCTGCTTGGTCTTCGACGACAGCGCTCCTTCGGCGAAGACTTTACGGCTGAACTCGGCGAACGCTTCGTGCACTTCAGGACATGCCTGCCGCCGCGCGCGCCGAATGGCGGCTGAGGACTCAGGAAAAAGGGTGTCTCCCATGGGTCATTTCCTTTCGTCGATCACCTAGAGCCAACCGCCTCGCTTGACCACCGTCTCGAGGCTCGTATGGCTTGCGATTGACCAGGCCACTGAACTCCAGAGGGGGTGCCGCTCGGGCTCAGTGGAGCCGCACGTTCCGCGGATCCGGCGTGCCGGCATAGGCCGACGGTTCGAAGCCCAAGATCACGACGGTCTTGCCCAGCGCCGGCTCCGGGTACGCGACGACCGCGCGCAGGGCCACGCCAGCGCGCTCTTCGATCACGAGAAACTGCGCCTGGCTCATCGGGGCGCTGCCGTCGATGACTGGCAGCGGCAGGTCGAGCGCGCCTGCTTGCTCCAGCTTCGGAAGCTCGGGTCCCGGGACGACGGCGAGCTTCTGAACCTTCTCGAGGATCTTGGGATCCGGGTTCTTCTGGTACTGCTCCATCAGCGACTGGATGTCTTTCTGCCGCTGGAGGAACTCCGGGCTCTGCATCGCCTGTTGAAAGCCATCTGCTTGGCGCTTGAGCTTCGCTTGCTCTCGGGCCTGGTGGTCCTTGGCGCTGAAAGGCGGCGGGCTGGTCTTCTCACGATAGTGCGCCAGCACTCGATCGACCGGATCGTCCGTCATCAAGCCGATGGATCGCGCCGAGTCGCCGGGCGGGAAGCGCTTGGCGTTGGGATACGCGGATAGGCCGTGGCGCGCTGGGTCGCGCCACCAGCCGGCGAGCGGCGGCGCTCGGTTGTCGCCTTGGTGCCCCATGGCGAACTGCAGACCGAGGCGCATCAGCCCGGCATCCCCGGTCTGCTCCAGAACCTTGGCGGCTCCCTCCTCGCGTCGGAGATCGTCCGCGAGGAGCCAGGGCAGAACCTTCGCTCCCACCCCGGGTGCCTCCGCAAATGGTCCGATCACGCGCAGCGCGACGATCTGCACGTCGGGCTCGCCGGTGGCGAGGGCGTCGAGGGCTGCAGGCACCACACGTTGATCTCGGGCGCCTTCGAGCTGGTAGAGATCGCCAAGGATCTCTTCGATCAACCACGCCCGAGCGAGGAAGCAGCCCGCAGGGTCCGGGGACCGATCACAGGGACCGGGCGCGCCGGGCGCGATCGGCGTGTCGCTGCTCGTCGCCTGCGTCGGTGACTGAAGTGGCGCTCCGGTGCGGCACGAGGTGATCCAGTGAAGAAACACCACGCAGCCGAGAGTGACGAGAGAGGCGCGAGCAAGGGAGAAGCGGTTCATCGCGCACCACCCGTCGTGGCGAGCAGGGCCTTGGCGTTCTTGCTGACGGCCTCCGCGGCCTTGGCCGCGTCACGAGCGGTCGTGCAGCGGTGGATGGCCGCCGCGCGCTCGTCCTCCAGCTCCCAGATCTCCAAGGTGTAGGAGTCGGCTTCCTCGTCGGCAAAGTCGTTCAGGTCGTCGCGGTTCGGGACCTTTTCGACGCCTTGATTGTAGCGAGCCGCGTCGCAAGCCGCTCCGTGGTCCACCCAGCTGCTCACCTCGCCGAGCTTCGTCTTCTCGTTCTTCTTCACAGCCCTACAGCTCGCAGCGTGGTTGCGCTCGTGGGTTCGGCTCGCGTTCAGGAACTCGCTGCACGTGTTGACCGAGTTCGGATCGTTGACGGACGCCGAGAATACGCAGTCGTCACCGGTGGACCAGCCGGGCGGATCCGCGAGCTTCGACTTCTTGCAGGGGTCGAGCTTCTTCGCCACTCGCCCAGGGTTGTTGGCGATGTCCTGATAGAGCAGCGCGGCTGCTTGCTTGGAGAGCGCCGCCGGCGTGGCGCCCTTGCCGAGGGCTTTCTTGGCCGCGGTCATCGCCTTGCAGCGCATGGCGCTCGACGCGAAGGCGTCTCGGAAGGCGCGCTTCATGGCGATCTGCCGTTTGACCATGCAGTCCTCCGGGATCTTGCAGGTCTTGGGATCCGGCTTGAGGCAGGGCACGGTGGCCTCGCTCGTGGGCACGAAGCCGACGAAGGCCACCAGGACCAGGGTTGCACCGCGCAAGGTCGAAACAATTCTTGGTTTCATCATCGAGCATTCTCCACAGCAGGCGACGGTCGCTCCCAAACGCGCAGGCGGGCCTGAACGGAAGAGCTGAAGGGATCGAGGTCGCGGGCTCGCTTCAGCGCGGCGATGGCCTCGTCACGACGCCCCTCGGCGTCGAGGGCGAAGGCGAGCTCCTCGAAGGGGCGCGGGTTCGCGACGCTCTTCGAGGCCGCGTCGGACCAGAGTGCGAGGTCTGTCGCGTAGAGCGCGCCGCGGAGCCAGGTGAAGCGCAGCCCGAGCGACGCCACGGCGAGCACAGCGCCGAGCGCGAGAGCACGCCCGGAGCGGGTCGTCGCCCGCCCCAGCAACGGCGCAGCTGCGACGACCAACCCGGCGAGAGCCAGTCCGAGGGGCCGCTCCGTGAGCGGGTCGAGCTTCGGGAAGAACGATTGCGTCGGCAGCAGCGCCCCGAGCCAGAGGAGCAGCCCCACTGCGACGATCGGCGAGCGTTTGCGAAGCGAGAACGCGAGCGCTGGCACAGCCGCGATCAACAGCGCCCCGACCACGAAGAGCAGCGAGAGCGCGCTCTTCGGCAGCGCCTCGCCGTGGTCGGCGGAGAGCGCCCAAGGGCGCAGGTAGAGCGAGAGGCCCACGGGCAGCGCGGAGACCTGCTGCACGATGCTGGTGGACAGGGGCCTCCCCATGAACGAGTACTCGGCGAGCTGAAGCGCACGCGGACGGAGCGCCGCCCAAGTCACCGCCGCGAAAAGGCCGATGAAGAGCGGCCCAAAGCGATCGAGTCGCGTGCCCTTCATGCCAGGCCAAAACACGGCAAAGGCGAAGACTCCGATCGACGCCCCGGCGGCCGCCTCGCGTCCGAGCACCGCCAGCGCGAGCGCGACGCCCGCCGCTCGGGGTCGGTCGTGAGCCAGGAGCGCGAGGGAGACGAGGACGAGCGTGGCGCCCACCGCGGCGCTGCGCCCCGCCACTGACAGCACCGATTCGGCGTGAATGGGATGCAGCGCCCAGGCGAGGGCCAGGAGCGCCGCGACCAGGCGCGGGGTTCCGATCCGGACCAGAAACAACGACAACGCGCCGGCACCAAGCGCGTGAATCAACGCCGTCACTCCCCGACGAGTCGCCGCGCCCTCCACGCCAAAGAAGGCCTCCAGCGCGTAGGTCAGCTTCGTCAGTGGGCGCAGCGTCTTGGGCAAGTGCTCGACGAAGGCCGCGAGCGAAGCGCTGGCCGGATCGTCCAAGGGCGTCGCGAAGTCGTCGAGCCGATAAGGTCCGGCCCGCACCAACCACCACGCGAGCGCGGTGGCGGCCACGACCAGCACGGAAATGGTCCGCGCCGACGTCCGAGACGTCGAGGCTACTTCCGCCGAGCCGGTCCACGCTGCGCTGGTCACGCGCCGCGACCTATACCCGAGTCGGCAGCCAGCAGGGAGTCGTTGGTATCGGTCGCTGCTCGCCTGCGCGATCTCGATTGCGGAACGACCTGAGTGAAGTCCCGCACCGCGCAGCATTTGCAGGTGGAAAACTTCCTCTGCGTGCTGCACGCCCGGCCCCAAGGCCACATGTTCGTCAACTTGGCTTGGCGCGCGCGAATCGGAACTGATGACTCGAACTGGATGCGGGTGTGGGTGGCGGCGGTGGAATCCCTGCCTTCGTTCGGTCACACTCCGGGCATGACTACCAGGGCAGGGATGGTGCTCGGGCTGGTGCTCTTGGTTTCGGCCTGCGGCGGCTCGAGCGACGGAACCGACGGTACGACCGCCGGGCTTCAAGGCAAACTGAACGATCGGACCTTCGTTTCGGAGTCAGTGGAGGGTTGGACGCTCGTCGCCGGCACCGAGGTGCGCATCGGCTTCAAAGGTGGGGAGCTGTCGGCCAGTGCCGGCTGCAATTCGCTGGGCGGCCCCTTTGCGATCGAGGGCGACAAGCTCGAGTTGAATGGCTATGGCATGACCGAGATGGGTTGCGACGCGGAGCGCCACGCCCAGGACGACTGGCTCGTGGGTTTCCTCACGGCCGGGCCCGCCCTCCAACTGAACGAGCCGCGCCTGGTGATGACGACCGCAGCTGCCAAAATGACCTTGCTCGACCGCAAGATCGCCAGTCCGGACCGCGCGCTAGTCGGTACCCACTGGAACGGCGACGGCTTCGGCGACGGGCAAGCGACGAGCTCCTGGACCGGGCTGGCGAAGGCCAACGTCTTCTTCGACGCGAACGCTAGCGTGACCGTCTTCTCGGCGTGCCAGACCGGAAGCGGGAGTTACCAGGTCGACGGCGCAACGCTGACGTTTCAGGGTTTTTCCTACGACGGGGCGCCATGTGCGGATCCGAGCGATCAGGCGACGACGGACGCAGTACTGCTCGTGCTCGATGGCAGCCCGGTCAGCTTCGACATCAAAGAGCAGCTGCTCTCGGTTCATCGCGGCAGCAACACGCTCTCCTTCCGCTCGGCGAACTGAGGCAAAGGTCGCAGCCGCACCGCGCATGGCTTGAACGACCCACCGCAACGGCACCAACGGCACCATGGAGGGACGATGCGCTCGGGTCTCCCGTCGCGCCGTCAGTTGATTGCGTCGACGACGAAGCTGGTGCTGGCTGGCTGTGGCGAAGTGACGTAGACGCGCAGCGAAGCCAGGAACCGGGCGGGGAGCGAGTCCACGATCAGCGAATGAACGGGTGCGAAGCTCTTTCCGTCGGACGAAGCCTCGAACTCGACGCGCCCCGCGCTCTCGCGGATCCGCCACCAAGAGGCGCCGCCTCCGAGGTCGAGCGAGCCTGTGCTCGTCGCCGCTCCGAGCAAGGCGGTGGCGGTGAGCTTTCCCTGCCGGTGCTCGAGGGTGAGTCGGTCCGTGTCCCCCGAGGTGAGGGAAAGGATGACGCCGATCCCAGAGGCGCCTGCGGGCAGCGACCCAAACCCGACCGTGAATTCGCGACCCCGAAGGTCGTAGGCATGACGCGTCGTGATCGAGCAGTATCCGGTGCCGCCACTGGGCACCGCGGCGTCGAACGCACCCCCCGTCAGGGTCGCCACGCAAGCTTTGTCCTGATACTCGACCCAGCCCTCACCGAGGTCTTGGTCGAAGGACTCCTTCAGCTTGTCGATTCCGCAGAAGGGGCCCGCCTTGGGATTCAGGTTGTCGAAGCGGATCTGGCCGACTGGGAGCACCTTTGCACTGTTGCTCGTGCTCAGAACGAGGGTGCCGGCCTCGATGAACGAGGGGGCGGGAACCTCGTAGTGCGTTGTCCACTGGATCCCGTCGGGTGATGCGCCAAAGCTCAAGACTCCACTGTTCTCGCCGATTCGCCACCAGCGCTGCGCCAAGGGATCGTAAGGCGTCGAGCTCTTGGTGTTTCCGGCGTCGGTCGTCACATCGAAGCGCAGCAGGTCGGTACCGGGGTGCTGTGTGTCCTCGTTGGCGGTCATGGTGATTGCCAGCGTGTTTCCCTGGGTGACTGCCAGAGAAACGCTCTTGCCCGCCAGGCCACCCGTGATCTCCGGGACCTCCACGATTGCGTAACTTCCGCGGACATCGACGGCGTATCGCGACTCGCGGCTGCCACTACCCCCGGAGTCCGGAGGGGTGAAGACGAGCATGCCGCCGCTCTCCTCGATGGTCAGGCCCTTCGCGTAGATTCGAGATTCGAACGCATCGCTCAGCTCGCCGTCCTCGAAGGTGTCGGAGAGCGCGCCGGGGCCGTTGCATTTGCTCTCTGAGACCCCATCCCCTGTCGGCGCGAACTCCCCGCCGCAGCCCAAGGCCAGCCATGCTGCCAGCAACACGCCGTTGCTCGGCCCAACGCGGAAACAGGGCATATGGACCAGTTTGCCCGCTTTCGCCTGATGCCTCAACGAGGCGTTTCGTTCGAGGCTCCGAATGCCCGGAAGCTCGCGGCGGGGCCGGGGATTGGTTGACGGCCTCGACACTCCGCAGGCCCTGCTGTCCAGCTCACGCCCGCGGTGAGTCCGCTCACCCCAGCTCGTCCACCAACGACAGCCCCGCTTCGAGGGCGGCCTTTTGGCGGCGCAGCGCCTCGAGTTGCTCGCGGGCTTCGACCACGACCTCGGGCGGAGCCTTCTCGAGGAAGGCTTTGTTCGCCAGGCGCTTCTCGATGGACTCGATGTCCTTGTCGATCTTCTTGGTCGATCGCTCGATGCGGTTCTTCTCGTGAGCCGCGTCCACGAGCCCCACGAGACCCACGAGCACCTCGACGTCGCCCGCGACGGTGAGCACGTAGCCGGCAGGGCGGGCGGATCCCAGCGGCTCGATCACCGGCGCGTCCTGGGTCTTGACCAAGAACGAGAACAGCCGCTCTTCGGAGGCGAACAGCTTGGCCAGCGCTTCGCCGGCGCGGAGGTGCAGCGGCACGCGCGCGCCGGGGTGCACCTCGTGCTCGCTGCGCACGGCGCGCGCAGCGCCAATGGCGGCGGTGACCGCGGCGAAGTCCCGCTCCGCGTCGGGGTCGGGGCGCCCGTCGGCGGCGCTCGGGTAGGGCGAAAGCGCGATGGACTTGGGTCGCGACGCCGGCCGCGGCACGCGCTGCCAGAGCTCCTCGGTGATGAAGGGCGCGTAGGGGTGCAGCGCGCGCAGCACCGTCTCGATGGCGTGCGCGAGGGTCAGGCGCGTCTCGGCCTGCTCGGCTTCGCTGCCGGACAGAAACACGGGCTTGCAGGCCTCGAGGTACCAGGCGCAGAACTCGTCCCACACGAAGCGGTAGAGCGCGCCGGATGCCTTCGTCGAGGCGGAACTCGGTGATGCCGGCCGAGCTCGCCTCGCAGGCGCTGGCGAGGCGCGAGAGCACCCAGCGGTTCATCAAGAGCTGCGGCTCGGGCGTGGCGCCGGAGAGCGTGACGGTCTCGATGTTGGGCAACGAGAAGCGCGTGGCGTTGTAGAGCTTGTTGCAGAAGTTCCGGTAGCCCTCGATGCGCTTGGGCGAGAGCGCGATGCGCTTGGCCTGCGGCGAGTAGCTGCACAGGGCGAGCCGAAGCGCGTCGGTGCCGTACGCTGGAAAGCCCTGCTCCATCTGGGCCGTCGAGGGGTACGCTCGCCGAAACTTGGCGAGCGCTTCGGCCACCGGCGCGCCGGGCAGCGCCTTCTGCACCACGCTGTCGAAGGCCGAGCCGTGGATGAGATCCAACGGGTCGATGGTGTTGCCCTTCACCTTGCTCATCTTCTCGCCGGTCTCGTCCACGACCAGGCCGTGGAGCAGCACGCGACGGAAGGGCACCTCTTTCATGAAGTAGAGGCCCATCATCATCATGCGGGCGACCCAGAAGAACAGGATGTCGTAGCCCGTCTCCATGTCACTGGATGGGTAGAAGCGGCGGAGCGCCACGCTGTCCGTCGGCCAACCCAGGGTGGAGAAGGGCCAGAGCGCGCTCGAAAACCAGGTGTCGAGCACGTCGGGATCGCGGGTGAGCGTGGCCTGCTTGCACTTGGGACAAGCGCCCGGGTGATCGTCGCGGGTGACCACGATCTCGCCGCACTCGCAGTGGAAGGCCGGGATCTGATGGCCCCACCAGAGCTGACGCGAGATGCACCAATCTTGGATGTTCTCGAGCCAGTGGAAGTAGGTCTTCGCCCACTCCTCCGGGATGATCTCGGTGCGGCCGTCTTTGACCGCAGCGATGGCCGGCTCGGCGAGGGGCGTCATTTTCACGAACCACTGCGTGCTGACCATGGGCTCGACCACGGTGTTGCAGCGCTGACAGCGCGGCAGCATCAGCGCGTGGGGCTTTCCGCCCCGCTCCAGGCCCTTCTCGGCCAGCGCAGCCTTCACGGCCTTGCGCGCCTCTTTCACGGTCTTGCCTTGGAAGCTGCCGCCCTCGGCGTTGATGCTGCCGTCCAGGTTCAAGATGTTGATCTCGGCGAGCTGGTGGCGCTTGCCCGTCGCAAAGTCGTTGAAGTCGTGGGCCGGCGTCACCTTCACGGCGCCGGTGCCGAAGGCCATGTCCACCAAGATGGCGTCGGTGATGACGGGGATCTCGCGATCGACGAAGGGGTGCTTCAGCATCTTGCCGTGCAGGTGCCGGTAGCGCGGATCGTCGGGGTGAACCGCGACGGCGGTGTCGCCCAGCATGGTCTCGGGTCGCGTCGTCGCGACTACGAGTTCGGTCACCCCGGCGCTGGGATCGGAGTTGGCAACCGGATACGCGAACTCGTAGAGCTCGCCCTGCGACTCCTCGTTCTCGACCTCGAGATCGCTGAGCGCGGTGCGACAATCGCTGCACCAGTTGATGAGGCGCGTCGCTCGGTAGATGAGCCCGTCCTCGTAGAGCCGAACGAAGCTCTCGGTCACCGCCCGGCTCAGGTCCGGGTCCATGGTGAACTTGGTGCGCTCCCAGTCGGCGGAGCAGCCGAGGGCGCGCATCTGCTCGGCGATGCGGCCGCCGCTCTGCTCCTTCCACTGCCAGACGCGCTCGACGAATTTCTCGCGTCCGAGATCGTGGCGGCTCAGGTTCTCTCGGCGCAGCTGGCGCTCGACCACGGTCTGGGTGGCGATGCCGGCGTGATCGATGCCAGGTTGCCAGAGCGTATTTTTGCCGAGCATGCGCTGGTGGCGAATGAGCGCGTCTTCGAGGGTGCCCATCAGCGCGTGGCCCATGTGCAGGGAGCCCGTGACGTTGGGCGGAGGCAGCGCGATGACGTACACGGGACGAGCGTCGTCGGGGTCGACGCTGGCTCGAAACACGCCTTCGGACTGCCAGAACTCGTACCAGCGGGGCTCGACGTCCGCGGGCTCGTAGGCCGTGGGTAGCTCGGTCATGGGGATCGGCACTATTACCCGAGTGCGCGCCGCCGTTCCAGCGCGGGCGCCGAGATCACTTGCGGCGCGTGCGCCGTGCCTCGTCGGCCTCGGCCTCGTCGGCCTCGTCGGCCTCGTCGGCCTCGTCGGCCTCGTCGGCCTCGTCGGCCTCGTCGGCCTTGTCGGCATCCACCCGCAGCTTGGCCTTCCGATCTCGAGCGATGTTCTCGCGCGCGACGCTCGAGATCTCGTCGATGGCGGCCCGGAGCTCACGCTCGCGCGCGGTCGCCACTCGGGAAAAGGACGCGCGGACGACGGCGTAGACCATGCTGATCCAGAGCACGATCAGGAGTGGGATGGCCGCCGGAGTCTTGAGCGCAAGCGCGAGGGGCAGAACCAGGGCCATGCCTCCACCACCGACGCCGCCCACGATGCCCCCGAAGAGACCGCCCGCCAGGCTGCCGAGGCGCTCGACTCCGCGCACCGTGGTCTTGCCGTTCCTGACGCTGACGCTGACCTCCAGCGCGCGCGTGCCCTGCGGCACGACGTTCGACCAGCCGAGGCTCTTGCCCACGCTGCTTGCTTGTCCGAGCGTGCTGTAGCGCCGCCGCAGCACTTCGACGATCTCCTCGTGCGCGGCCGGCGGCAGCTCACCGGCGATCTCCACCTCGTGCACGATGCGCAGCCTCGCCCCAGCCAGCTTCTCGCCCAGGGTTTGTCCCGCGGACACACCGGGGTCTTCCAGCACGCGGATCCGCTGCTGCGCTGCCGTGAGCTCGTCTTCGAGCTCTTCGACGCGCACGCGTAGTTGCTGGTTTTCGTCGCGATACGCCATCCCGCCTCAGGGCTCGGCTCGCGACCTGAGGAACGGGATCACTCGGCGGTGAGCCGACGGATCTCTTCTTTGATGATGGTCTCGGCGAGGGTGGGCACCACTTCCCACACCACCTGCTCGACCACCTCGCGCGAGAGCGCCAAGACGCCCTCCACCTGGTCCTTGCTGAGCCCGAGACCGGCGAGGCGCTCTGCAAATTGTCCGTTGTCGGAGGTCGCCGCTGCCGCCGCGCCAGCCGGGGGCGCGGGGGCCGCCGATGGGGCGGGGGCCGCGGCCGCGCCGACCAAGGTCTGCACGTGAGGTCGCGGCGGACCGAGTCCCATCGCCGGCGCCGCGGGGCGCGGCTGCACACCGGACGGGCGCGGGGTCACCACTGGGGGCGCAGCAGCGGGTGCAGGCGCGGCCGCAGCGGGTGGGGCAACCGCGGGACGCATGGCCGCGGCCGGCGGCGCGTCGGCGAGCCGCCGCACCAAGGCAGCCGTCTTGTCGAGGATCTGCTGGGTGTCGAAGGGCTTGTCCATGAACTCGTCAGCGCCCACGGAGGCGCCACGCGCCTTGTCGTAGGGCTGCTGCTTGCTGGACAAGATCAGCACCCCGACCCCGGGGGCCTCGCGCTTGATCTGTTGGCACAGGTCGTAGCCGCCGCCCGCAGATCCCAAGTTCGCGTCGATCAGCGCCAGGGTCGGCTTGTCGGCGCGCAGCTTCTCGAGAGCTTGCTGCGCGCTGTCCGCGACGAGTACCTGATAGGTGTCACCCGAGAACGTGATCTCGAGGACCTTTCGCATGGTCTTGCTGTCGTCGATGGCCAGCAGCGTCGTGGTCAAAGGTGTCCTCCCGCGGCCGAGGAATCGGTCGGTACGGGATCAAACCGCACCGGCCGGAAAAGTGTCAAGGATTTCGCTGACCGAGACCCTCCTTGCCCCCCCGACCCCGGGGGAAATGCCCGGCTTTTGTGCGGGCCCTGGAATTGACGGTCCGGGCTTGGTGGAGAATCTTCGTGTCCTTGTCCCAGCCGCTCCCCAAGCGCGCCCGTTCGATTCTCTACTCGGTGGTGACCGAGTTCATCGCCACCGGCGAGCCGGTGGGCAGCCGAACCCTCGTCAAGAAATACGGCTTCGACCTGTCCGCGGCCACGATCCGCAACGTGCTCGCCGACCTCGAAGACGCCGGCTATCTGGCGCAGCCCCACACCTCGGCGGGCAGAGTTCCCACCGAGAAGGCCTTCCGGCTGTTCATCGACGCGTTGATGCGTGTCCGGCAGCTCTCCGAAGAAGAAGCTCATCGCATCGAGGAGCTGCTCTTGGATCCCCACGCGGGACCCGATCTGCTCAGGCAGACCGGGCGCCTGCTCTCGGATCTGACCGGGGCTGCCGCCATCTTGGTTCGACCGCGCAGCGAGACGCGCACCGTACTCAAGGTCCGGTTCATCCCGACGCGACCGACGGAGCTGCTCAGTGTGATCGTATTTTCCAACGGCAGCGTCGAGAACCGGTTCATCAGCATCGAAGCGCCGATCGCAGAGGCAGAACTCGCGCGCTTGCACAACGCTCTCGAGGAGGGGCTGGGTGACCGCAGCCTGGTCGAGGTGCGAGATCACTTTGCACGCGCTCTCTCCGACGGCCGCGACGAACTCGCGTCGCTGCGACGACTCGGGCTGTCGCTCGTCAATGCGGCGATTGAGGGAGCTGGCCACGTCGTGGACGTGGTGATCGAAGGACAGGCCCGCTTGCTCGAACGTCCGGGCTTCGCCACCACCGAGGAGCTCCGCGATTTGATGCGTGTGCTCGAAGACCGAGAGCGCTTGGTCCTGTTGCTCGATCGATCACTCAGCGCCGATCGCGTGCAGGTGTTCTTGGGTGAAGAGACCAGCCAGGCCGTCGGCTACCCCATGAGCGTCGTCGCGGCACCGATCCACGAGGGCGGACGGCCCGGAGGCGCGGTCGGCATCATCGGTCCCACCCGCATGGACTACCCGAGCGTCGTGCCGCTGGTCGCTGCCACCGCCGGCGCGGTCAGCGCCGCGCTCTCTCGCGGGCGGGAGGCTTCGCCTGCGACCGACGGCGACGACCCCGGAAAGAACCGCGAGGACTGAGTTGGCGGCAGGACGTTCGTGGTAGGCTCCACGCCGATGACCGCGCCCCCGAGTTTGCCGGGTACGCCGCAGGCTGACAGCCCCGCCGATCGCGCGATGGCGCTCTCCCTCGCCGACGAGCTCGACGCCGCGCTGCGCTGGGGAGCTGCGCTGGTGAAGAGCGAGCCCGCGGGGCCGCTGGGGCTGATCATCACCGCTCGTCTACTGGCAGCGGCGGGCCGCCGCGAGGTCGGCATCGAGGGGCTGGAGCTGGCCGTCGCCCGGGCCATCGACATCGGCAACCTGCCACTGGCCGTTGCAGCGTGCTGCGATCTCGCGACGCTGGGCCACGACGCGGCCAAACACCGCGATGCCATCGCGAAGACCTTCTGCAAAGGCTCGTCGCAGCTGCTGAGCACGGGCGCCTCGCCCCCGGAGCTGCCCCACTCGGCCGAAGCATTTCAGCCGCTACCGGCCGCGCTCTCGGGCAAGGCGTTGGTCGGCAAGGCGCAAGAGCTGGTGCACGAAGCCCAGAAGCTCCGCGAGCGCGAGTCAGCCTCGGGGCCAACGCGTGCCAAGGTCGCTCCGCAGCCTCTATTCAGCGCCCTCGATCGATCCGCGCTGCGCGCCATGCTGGACGTCTTCGAGGTCAAGACGGTCGCAACCGGTGCGGTGCTCATCGACGAAGGAACACCGGGCGCGGAAGCGTACATTCTCGCGCGCGGGGAGCTCGAAGTCTGCCGCCAAGGAGAAGGCAGCGAGTCCCTCTTGCTCGCCCGCCTCGGCAGCGGCGCGCTCTTTGGCGAGATGGCCCTGCTCTCGCGCGCCCCGCGGGCGGCCAGCGTCGTGGCAGCGCGCCCCAGCATCATCTTGGTGGCCCGCAAGGACGCCCTCGATGCGGTTGCGGCGCGGCAACCCGCCGTCGGTCAGGAGTTCGCCGATCACTGTCGCCGCCGAATGGTCGAGAACTTGGTCCGCACCAGCAACATCTTGAGCGCAGTGAAGCCCGCCGCGCGCCCGGCGCTGGTCGATCGATTCGTCACGCGGACCTACGAAGACGGCGAACTCTTGATCAGTCAGGGGCAGGCCTCCGACGGCCTGCATCTGATCGCGTCGGGGGAGGTCGTCGTCATGCACGACGACGGCGAAGACCGAACGCTCCTGGCAAAGCTCGGCGTGGGAGAGGTCGTGGGCGAAGTGGCGCTGGTCCTGCGTCGCCCGTCCACCGCCAACGTGATGGCCGCCTGCCCGACCGTCACCCTGCACCTGCCCCGCGACCGGTTCCTCGAGCTGATCAAGGAGCACCCGGCGATTTTGGCCGAGCTGTACGAGCTGGCGGTCAAACGGGACGAGGAAACCACCAGCGTCGTCGCCCAAGAAGCCGCCGAAGCCGACGATTTCGTGTTGCTCTGACGGCCCACTCCCGGGAGCCGACTCGGCCAGCGTCTTGACCCGGGACCGGGCGTCTCGTATGCCCCCGGCCATGCTTCGTCATTCGACTCGATGGGCCCTGAGCATCTCGCTGTTCGTCGCCGCCCTCGGCACCACCGCCACCGCGGCCGCCCAAGCCAAGCTCGCCGTGGTCGATACCCAGCGCGCCATCATGGAGACCGAAGACGGCCTCCGCGCTCAAGCGACGTTGAAGAAGCTCTTCGACAAGCGGCAGCACGAACTCGACAAGAAGCAGACGGACTTGCAGAAGGAACGCGAGGACATCGAGAAGCAGCAGAACGTGCTGAGCAAGGCGGCGCTCCAGAAGCGCGTCGAGAAGTGGCAGCGCGAGATGATGCAGCTGCAGACGGTCTTCGTCGAATACAACAAAGAGCTGCAGAAGAAGCAGAACGAGCTGACGCAGCCGATCTTTCAGAAGACCATGGGGCTGATTCGGCGCATGGCCTCCAACGACGGCTTCGACTTGGTCGTCGACAAACAGGCCGTGCCCTACGTGCGCAGCGATCTCGATCTGACCGACCGCGTAATTCAGCAATACAACCAGGGCGGCGGCGGCGACACCAAGGGCGACGCCAAGGGCGACGCCAAGGGTGGAGCCAAGGCCCCGACGCTCCCGGGCCCGACGCTCACCGCCCCGACGCTCACCCCCAAGAAGTGAGCGCGGGCTTCTCGCTCCGCCGCCCGCTTCGGCTCACGGAGCTCTCGGCGCGCTTCGGCGGAACGCTGGATACCGAGATCGCCGAGCGCAGCGTCGATCGTATCGTGGCGCCCGGCCTTGGGCTGACCACCAGCGATCTAGTGCTCGTCGGGTCACCACGATTTCTCAGCGAGGCGTCCTCGTCGGCGGGCCCGATCCTGTGCCCGCCGGAGCTGGCTGCCCGAATTGCCGACGGCCGCCGTTGGATCCACCCGCACGCCGACTGGGTGCTGGCCGAGTTGCTCGACGATCTTCCGCCGAACGACTCCAATTCCGAGATCGCCGCCGACGCCATCATCAGCCCCGGAGCCGTGGTGCTTCGGGGCGCGCGCATCGGCGCAGGCTCCGAGGTCGGTCCGAACGCCGTCATCTACGGCAACGTGGTCATCGGTCAGCGTGTGAGGGTGGGCGCCGGCGCAGTCATCGGTCGACCCGGGTTCGGCTGGGTTCGGAGCCCCGAGGGTCGTCCGCGGCGCATGCCGCAGCTGGGCGGCGTCGTCATCGACGACGACGTCGAGATTGGCGCGCTCTGCACGGTCGACGCGGGCACGCTCTCGCCCACGCGCGTGGGAGCCGAGTCCAAGCTCGATGCGCAGATCCACGTCGGTCACAACGTGCAGATCGGAAGGTGCTGTCTGATCGCCGCGCAGTCGGGCTTCGCGGGCTCGGTGGTGCTCGAAGACGGCGTGCAGGTGGGCGGTCAGGTCGGCGTGAAGGACCACGTTCGCGTGGGGGCAGGGGCGCGCCTCGCGGCCAAGAGCGGCGTCATCGCGGACGTGCCGCCCGGCGCGACGGTCGCGGGTTTTCCGGCGGTGCCGAAGGTCCGCTGGCTGCGCGCCATGGCGCGGCTGCTCAGGCGTTAGCCGGATCGATCGGCGGCCCTGTTTGCGCTGAGGGTCGCAGCGCCGAGCAGGCGCCTGTACCCCTCGCTGTCGCCGTGCCAGGCTCGCGCTTCGAGATGAGCCCGCGCGCCACCACCCTCGACATCCAGAAGATCCTCGAGATCTTGCCGCACCGCTACCCCTTCGTGCTGGTCGATCGGGTCACCGAGGTCGTCAAGGGCAAGCACATCCGTGGGCACAAGAACGTCAGCTACAACGAACCGTGGGCGAACGGTCACTTCCCCGGCCGCCCCATCATGCCGGGCGTCCTGATCATCGAAGCGCTGGCCCAAATCGGCGGCATCTTGGCCTACGCCTCCGAGCCCTTCGATTCGTCGAGCAGCCTGATGTACTTTCTCGGCATCGACAAGGCGAAGTTCCGCCACACCGTCACTCCGGGCGATCGCTTGGATCTCGAGGTCCAGGTGATTCAGCACCGCACCAACGTCTGGAAGCTGCGGGGCGAGGCCACGGTGGACGGCACCCTGTGCGCGCAGGGGGAGCTGCTCGCGTCCATCGTCGATCGGTCGGGGTAGTGCCGTGGCCCGCATCCACGCCTCTGCGGTGGTCGAGCCGGGTGCGGAGCTCGCTGAGGACGTGGTCGTCGGCCCCTTCTGCTGGGTGGCCGCTGGCGCTCAGCTCGGCGAAGGCTGCGAGCTGGTGGGGCACGTGAGCGTGCTCGGTCCGGGCACTCGGATCGGCCGTCGCAACCGCATCTTTCCGGGGGCCGTGATCGGTGCGCCGCCACAGGACAGGTCCTACAGCGGCGAGCCAACTCTGCTCGAGATCGGCGACGACAACGAGATCCGGGAGCAGGTGACGCTGCACCGCGGAACGCTGAAGGGAGGCGGGGTGACGCGAATCGGTTCCCGCTGTCTGCTCATGGTCGGCGCCCACGTCGCGCACGACTGCAACCTGGGTAGCGACGTCATCTTGAGCAACTTGGCGACGCTGGGCGGGCACGTCACGGTCGAAGACCAGGTCGTGTGCGGAGGGCACGTGGCCGTTCAGCCCTTCGTGCGCCTCGGGCGCGGCTGCTTCTTGGCCGGCGGCGCCAAGGTCGAGCGCAACGTCCCGCCCTTTGTCATCGCCGCGGGAGACCGCGCACGGGTGCGCGCCCTGAACGACGTCGGCCTCGAGCGCATGGGCGTGCCGGAGGTCTCACGGCGCGCGCTCCAGGGCGCGTTTCGTATGATCTGGAGCAAGGGCACCCCGCTCGCCGAGGGCCTGCGCCAGGCCAAGGCCGAGCTGGGCGGGGACGACTACGTGCAGGAGCTGCTGCTTCGGCTCGGATGAACCGGCGCTCGCCGGGCCGATTTCAGCGCTTTGATTCGAACAAGTCGTCGAAGACGCGGTCGAAGTCTTCTTCTTCGTTCACCGCGCGGGTGCCCGACGCCGGCCGTGCCCCCGGCTGGAGCGCGGCGATCCGGTCCGACACCCCACGGTAACGTGGATCTTTCAGCGCGACTTTTTCGAAGTAGTAGAGCGCGTCCTTCGTCGAGCCCTTCATTTCGTAGACGTTGCCGAGGTCGTAGTAGAGCGCGAGCTCCTGATCGGGGGTCTTCTGCCCTGCCTCGAGGCCGCGGATGTAGGCCTTGGCCGAGAGATCGAGTTCGCCGCGCTCCACGCGGATCATGCCGATCATCGCGTAGCACATGCACTCCCGCGTCGGGTCACGCGCCGCGAGCCCAAACTCGTTCATCGCGTCGGGCAGCAAGCCCATTTCTTTGTACGCGACGCCCAGATCGTAATGGGTGGCGCTGTCATTCTCGCTGACCTGGGCCCGAATGCCCGCCTTGAACTTCTCGAAGACTTGGTCGACGTCCTGATCCGAGAGGGCGCTCGGCGCCGGGGCTGGCGGAGCGGACGGCTGGAGGCTGTCGAGCGCCTCGAGTGACGCGGCAATGTCGAAAGCGCGGTCCTCGGGCTCCTGGTGCACGGCCACGGGCCGATCCTTGAAAGTACCCGAAGGGGTACGATCCTTGAAAGTACCCGAAGGGGTACGATCCTTGAAAGTACCCGAAGGGGTACGATCCTTGAAAGTACCCGAAGGGGTACGATCCTTGAAAGTACCCGAAGGGGTACGATCCTTGAAAGTACCCGAAGGGGTACGATCCTTGAAAGTACCCGAAGGGGTACGATCCTTGAAAGTACCCGAAGGGGGATGCCCAGAGGGGTGGGCGGGCATCGCCGAGCGATCGACCGGCGTGCTCTCCCGAACGGTGCCGAGTACCTGCTCGATCTCGTCGAGGCGCTCCACCAACAGGGGATGTCCAGGCGCGCGCGTCAGCTGATCGATGATGATGGCCTTGGCGTCGTCGTAGAGTCCGCGGGTGGTGAAAAACTCCGCCTCTTCGAGCGCCTCTTCGATGGCTTCGATGTTGACTGCCGAGACCTCGCCCGCGGCGGTGGGATAGGCCTCGTCGAACGCGTTCGGCCCGCCATCGCGGGCCTCGGGCTCGGGCTCGGCTTCGAGGTAGTCAGCCGGATCGTCGAGGTAGGGATCTGGGTCGTCCAGACGCTGCGAGTCCTCCTCGGAGCCGAGCGGAAAGCTCGGCAAGGGCCCGGCGGCCGCCTGCGGATCGCTCGAGACGGCGAAGGGATCGTCCATTTGGAACGCTCCCCCACTCTCGGACATGGGAGTGGGGCTGGCCATGACGCTCGACGCGCTGACCTCCTCCAAGTCGTAGGAGGGCAAGGGACCGCGGGCCCGGTACTCGTCCCAGGCGGGTGCCGACTGGTAGGCGACGTCGACGCTCTCCTGCTCTGAATAGTCGACCGCCACGGCCTCGGTCGCGGAGTCGGCGCTCCACTGCTGCCCCGGCGCGGTACCGCCTTGGATCTGCGCGAGCATCTCCAATGCGACCGGATGCTCTGGCTCGGAGTCGAGCACGTCGTAGAGCAGCATCTCGGCTCGCTCGATGTCGTTCCGATCGAGGTAGATGGCCGCGAGCGCGATGGACTCACCGATAGCCGCGTCGCGATCACCCGACTCGAGCAAGAGCTCGCGGTACTTCTCCCGCGCGTCGATGCTTCCGGGGCTCACCTCCAGGGCGATCTGCAAGGTCTCCAGCGCCTTGCTGTAGAGGCGCAGCTTCCGGAAGGCCTCGGCGTCGACCATCGCCTTCCGGACGTGAGCCTCGACGTCGAAGTCGTCGTCGCCGGAGTAGCCGTCGGAGACGTAGTGGGAGTCCGCCACCATGACGTCCGGGGCGCTGGCCTGAAACGGCCTCATTGGCGGGTGGCTGGGGCGATTGAGCGCGAAGGGCGCCTCGGCCGGGATCTGCTCGGGCTCGTCGTCTTCGATCTCCGGTTCTTCATCGACCAGTTCGAGATCGTCGTCGGCCACGTGGACGGCCGAAGGATCCCGGCCTTCATCGGGATGCATCGACGGCGGCATCGAACGCAGCGCGCGAACGCCCTCGTCGGCGGGCGCCACCTGCTCGAGGTGGGCAACGAGCTGATCGAAGAGGTCTTGGCGCCCGGCTTCGCGGGCGATTCGGGCCATCTCCTTGTAGACCTCGAGGGCTTTGTCCGCCTGTCCGATGACGGTGAAGGCCTGAGCCAGGAGCCCCAGCGTGTCGAGGTCTCGGGGATCGGCCTGGAACGCGATCTGGAGCTTCGCCAGGGCCTGCAGGCCGTCTTCACGCCGGCCCTTCTGCAGGTAGAGCTGCGCCGCCATGCGCGCGTACTCGGGATCTGCCTTGAAGTGAAGGATGCGCTCGATGACCTTCAGGGCGTCTTCACGGCGCTCGAGCTTGAGCAGCAGCTCGGCGGCGGTCCAGAAGGCCTGGATAGCGTCGTCGAGGTCCTGGACCCGACAGCAGGCTTCGGCCAGCCTCAGGTAGGGCAGCGGATTGGTCGAGTCGAGCGCGACCATCTTCTGGAACACCTCGATGGCGTCCCGGTCCAAGTTGTTGCGCTGGTACCGAGCCGCAACCTCGTCCCATGCCGCGAGCGCGTCGCTGGTCAAGCCGAGCTGCGTGTAGATGTCCGCCAGCTTCGGCACGATGTACGAGTAGCGGTCCGTGAGCTGCGGCGCGTGTTTGCGGATGACCTCGCGGATCTGCTTGTAGACGGCGATGGCCTTGAGCGCGAAGCCTTGCTCGGCGTAGAACTGCCCGACGCGGTCGTAGGTCGCAATGGCCTGGTCGTAGGCTTGGATGCGGGTCTGAAGGTCGCCGACCTTGAGCAAGGTCCGCATGTCCTTCGGATCGAGCTGAACGACCTTGAGATAGTCTTCGACAGCTCGGTCGTACCGCTTCTTGTCGACCCACTTCTGGGCGCTCTGAAGTAGTTTGTCGCGATCCGACACTGGGGGCCTTCCGCCGGAGCCTGGGGCGTGGCTCGGGCAGGGGAGGGGGAGCGCTAAATGCTACGCGATCGCTGCCCTCAGCGTCAAATTGGCTTGGGATTTCGGGTGGGTGGGGTCCAAGTCGGCGGGTCGACAGGAGCTTTCTCCCCGCGGTTGCGGCTCGGACCGAGCGGCGCCATCGTCTCACTCAGATGACTGCCAGCAGCACGTACCGCGCGCCCTTCGCTCCCGGGGGACCCTTCGCGGTCGATCCCGAGACTTGCCGGAAGCTCCTCGCCATCGCGCTCGGACGGGGCGGCGACTACGCCGACCTGTTCTTCGAGTACCGCGCAGGCGGGGGTCTGGTCTTCGAAGAAGGCATCACGAAGAGCGCCTCCCGAGGCGTCAGCCTGGGGCTCGGAGTCCGCGTGCAACGCGGCGACGCCACCGGCTACGCCCACACGGAAGACCTGACGCTGGACTCCATGAAACGCGCCGCGGAGACCGCCGCGCGCATCGCCAACGAAAGCGGCAAGGCGCCACCGGTTCGCCTCGAGCCGCTGTCCTTGGCGAGCCGCTACGAGCTCGACGTGCCGAGCATCGACGTGCCCGGGCTCGACAAACGCCGACTGCTCGAGCGCGCGAGCAAAGCCGCCCACGCCTTCGATCCGCGCATCTCGAGGGTGGAGGCGAGCTTCGCGGAGGAGATCCGCGAAATCCTGATCGCCACCAGCGACGGGCGCATCGCCCACGACGTTCAACCGCTGCTGCGGCTCAGCGTCCGCGCCATCGCCGAAGAGAACGGCAAGCGCGAGTCGGGCTCGAGCGGCGGCGGCGGCAGAATGACCCTGGGCTACTTCGACGACCGGTCGCCAGAGTGGCACGCCGAGCGCGCGGCACTGCAGGCCATCACCATGCTCGATGCCAAGCACGCTCCGGCGGGTCAGATGGAGGTGGTGCTGGCCCCCGGCGACAGCGGCATCTTGCTGCACGAGGCCGTGGGCCACGGGCTCGAAGCCGACTTCAACCGCAAGGGCACCAGCAACTACACCGGCATGGTGGGCAAGCCGGTAGCGAGCGAACTCTGCACGGTGGTGGACGACCCCAGCCTGTTGCAGAGCCGAGGCTCGATCAACGTGGACGACGAGGGGATCGCGCCGGAGAAGAGCGTGCTGATCGAGAACGGCGTGTTGCTCGGCTACATGCAAGACCGGCTCTCGGCCCGTCACTTCCAGGTCGCGCCCCGGGGCAACGGCCGCCGAGAGAGCTTCGCCTGTGTGCCCATGCCGCGCATGACCAACACCATCTTGCTCGCGGGTCCCCACGACCCAGAAGAGATCGTACGCAGCGTGAAGCGAGGCATCTTCGCCAAATCGTTCGGCGGAGGACAGGTGGACATCGCCAACGGGGACTTCGTGTTCTCGCTGACCGAGAGCTATCTGATCGAGGACGGCAAGCTCACCGCGCCCCTCAAGGGCGTGAACCTGATCGGCAACGGACCCGAGACCTTGCGCGAGGTGACGATGCTCGGAAACGACGTCGAGATCTCCGACGGCATCTGGACTTGCGGCAAGGACGGGCAGAGCGTCCCCGTCGGTGTGGGTTGCCCCACCATCAAGATCCAGAAGATCACCGTCGGTGGCACCGAGATCCACTAGTCCAATCGGCGGGCGCTCCCGCGCCTATGTGGGGGTGATCGGCCATGGCCCGCTGCTCGAGCGCGAAGACGGAGCCGCGGGCACACTGCGGCAACTCGGCGCCACGGTCCGCACGCTCGATCTGTGGGATGACCCCTTGAACCTCGTGCACGACGACGACGACGAGCGAGAAATCCGGGCCCGCGCCCTAGTTTTCGAGGCGCTCGACCGGCCCGATCTCGCGATCGTGGTGCTGCGGGCGGTCCGCAAAGAGAGCTGCTTCGACGGGGTCGGAGCGCTGATCGCGTTGACCGTGGGCCAGCTCGCACGCGTCGAACCGTCCAGTGGGTTCGACGACTTCGTGCTCCACCCCTACGTACCGGAAGAGCTGTACGCACGCATCCGCTCCATCGAATGGCGACGGAGCGAGTTCTCGACCGACGAACGCCTGAAGGTGGGTTCGCTGATCGTGGACAAAGCCGCCCACAGCGTCAGCGTGGGAGGGCGCTGCATCGCGCTCACGGCCAAGGAGTTCGCCCTGCTCGCCTACCTCTGCGAGCGCCGCGGCCGTGTGCTGACGCGGGACCACCTGCTGGCGCGCGTGTGGGGCAATCGCTACGAGGGCGGGGCGCGCACCGTGGACATCCACGTGCGCCGCCTGCGCGCCAAGCTCGGCGAAGCGCTGCCCCTCGATACGCTGCGCGGATCGGGCTACAAGCTGCGGGCCCCCGAGGGCATCGAAGCGCGAAGCGGCGCTTCGGAGCCGCCGCCGACTCCCCACCCGCCCGACGCGATAGAGAACGAATGATCGTAGTGAGCACGGGATGCCCCGCTGGCGTGGGCCCCGAGGTTTCGGTGGCGGCAGCGGCGCGGCTGGGTCAGCCCTGCGTGCTGGTAGGCGATCTCGAGACGCTGGTGCTGGCAGCACGCAAAGTCGGCGTCGCCGCGAGCCGGCTCGTGGCTTTCACCGAGCGCGCCAGGAAGGGTCAAGTGCACGTGCTGCACGTGGGCCCCGCTCTGGGCGCCGCGAACCGACGCCCCGGGCGTCCAACTCGGACCAGCGGCGCGGCTCAGCTCGCCTACATCGACGTCGCCTACGGCTTGGTCCGCACTGGCGTCGGCACCGCGCTGGTGACGGGCCCGGTGAGCAAGCAGGCCATTGCCCGCTCGGGCGCCCCCGGCGCCGCAGGGTTCATCGGGCACACCGAGCATCTCGCAGCGCTCGACGGCGCCAAGCACGTGGTGATGTGCTTCGCGTCGCCCAAGCTCGTCACCAGCCTGGTGACCACTCACCTGCCCCTCTTCCGCGTGCCTCGCGCCGTCACACGCGTTTCAGTCGCACGGTCCATTCTCGCGCTCTCGGAGTTGCTCTCCGCGCGGTCACGCCGAGTGCCGCGCATCGCCGTCGCATCTTTGAACCCCCACGCCGGCGAAGGCGAGCTGCTCGGCAGCGAAGAGCGCACCGCGATCGTGCCCGGGATCCGCATCGCCGCCCGTTCACTCGGCAAGCGAGCCCAGGTGTCCGGTCCGCTGGGCGCCGAGACAGCCTATCGCAAGGCCCTTGCGGGCGACTTCGACGGCGTGGTCGCGATGTACCACGACCAGGCGACCATCCCGCTCAAGCTGCTGAGCTTTGGCACCGCGGTCAACGTGACGATGGGCCTGGGCATCACGCGCACCAGCGTCGATCACGGCACGGGCTACGACATCGCCTGGCAGCGCAAGGCCGACGCTTCGGGCATGCTCGCCGCAATGAAGCTGGCAAAGCGCCTGGCTTCGGCCCGCTGAAACCCGGGTCCCCGAACCCGGTTGCCTGGTTCAGGTCGCGGGGCAGCCGGCCTTCGATGTCGGGTAGTACTTGGTCGACTTGTTGATCGCGCAGTTGGAGGCGCTGAGCGGCGCGCCGGGCTGGCTCGAACAGAGCAAGGTGCCCGTCACTTTGCCCGCGCCGCACTTGTCACCTTCTTGAAAATACACCACCGGCCCGCCGTTGTTTGCCACGCATCCGCGTGCGTCGTTGCCCGCCATCGTGATCTGACAACCGACGGCGTAGGGCGCCTGCGGCGGGCAGGTCGCCGTCACGCAGTCACCGTTGATGTTCACCGGAAGATCGATGGTGCAGCCTTCGTCGATCTGACCGTCGCAGTCGTCGTCGATCTTGTTGCCGCAGATCTCCGTCTGCGGCATCACTCCGCCCTGACAGTCGCCCCATTTGCCATTCGCGCAGGTGTGGCTGCCCGGCGCGCACGCGCCTTCCTGCACGCCGCAAGGCTGGACATCGCCGTTGCAGCAGCCACAGCTCTCGTCGACCTGCCCGTCGCAGTCCTCGTCCACCGAGCCCTCGCAGACTTCCATGGTTGGCGGTACCCAGCCGGTGCACGGTCCCCACTGCGGGAACTCGCCGGTCGTCGAGCACTGCTGGACCGCCTGCGCGCACTTGCCCTTCGCGGCAGCCCAAGCCGGGCCGCCGTAACAGGGTTGCGTCGAGCCGGCGGTGCAGGAGCAGCCTTCGTCCACGAAGCCGTTGGCGTTGTCGTCCAGACCGTTGCCACACACCTCGGGGCCACCGCTACCAGCGCCCCCGGGACCGGTCGCGCCGCCTCCGTCACTCTGACAGCCGATTTGCCCTGCGGCGCCCCCGGATGCGGCGCCGTCGCCCGCGCCACCACCCGAGCTGCCGGCCGCGCCTCCACCGCCCAAACTGATGCCACCACCCCCACCACTGCTCGCGCCGCCGCTCGCGCCCGCGCCTCCAACTGCAGGGCCGCCGCCACCGCCGGCAACGCCACCTTCGTCGTTGGCAGCCGCGCTGCACGCCATCGCAAACCCGAACCCGATCACCCACAGATAGAAGCCCCGCTGCATGAGCCAAGCGTACGCGCAATGTCCAGCCCCGGCCCGCCGATCTCGGCGCTGCGATCCAGTTGCTTTGCAAGCACGGCGCAATGTTTCCAGCTGAGCGCACGTTCCCGCTGTCCGCTCGCCCGATGAGTCGACCGGCAACGCCTGGCCCCCTGCCCTGACGCTCATGCCCATCTGGAGCAAACCCGCCGACAAGGTGATGTCTGCGAGGGCTCGCACGCTCGCCCCGATGAAGCCGACGAAAAGGCTGGCTGCGGTCCGCTGACGCCAGAACGCCCGCCGGCGCTTTCCATGCGTGCCAGCCTTCGATAGATTGATCCCGTTGTCGACGGACCTGCCGCTGAAAGAACTGCGCAAGCTCTCCGCGGCGTGCGTGGCCGAGCGTTCGGGCCTGCCCGATGCGCCGCGCGCCGTGCTGCGTGCAGCGGCCTCTGCCCTCGCGAGGGCCCGTGGGCTCGACGGCGAGATGTTCCGGCGCTCGAGGCTGATGTCCGGCGACGAGCCCGCGCTCGATACCCCTGCAATCTCTGCTCTGGCTGAGCACTTCGGCCGGGCCCCGGTCGTCTCGCTCGGACACCTGCACGAAGTATTGCTCGATACGGTCGGGCGCAAGCGCACCGGCAGCTACTTCACGCCCGTAGAGATCGCGGCGCGAGTGACCGAGGCCGCGCTGAACGAATCCGTCACCTCGCCTTCAATCTGTGATCCCGCGTCGGGAGGCGGCGTCTTCCTACTGGAAGCCGCGCGCCAGTTGGCCCAGCGTGCGCAGCTCGATCCGCGTGCGGCCCTCGATCACATCCACGGCGTGGATCTCGACCCCCTCGCAGTCGCCGTGACCGAGGCTGCGCTCTGGCTGTGGTGTGCCGATCCACACTTCGATCCAACGCCGCTGCGCCAGCGCTTGGTCTCGGGGGACGCCCTCGTCCGTGGCTGGGAACGCGATCTGCTCGCCGTCGATCAGCGCGGATTCGATCTCGTGATCGGCAATCCTCCCTGGGTCGCCTACGCCGGCCGCGCAGCTCAGCGCATCGATCCCGAAGTGCGGCGGCAGCTGGCGCGCGACTTTCGATCGTTTCGAGGCTACCCGACCTTGCAGGGGCTCTTCGTCGAGCGCGCGACGGAGCTGGCTCCGAGCGGCGTGATCGCGCTCTTGGTCCCGAGCCCGCTCGCCGATCTCGAGGGCTACCGCCCGGTGCGTCGCGTGCTCGGCGCTACGCACGCGCCCTGCGAACCGCTGCTCGAGCTGGGTCAAGACGCTTTCGACGGCGTGACTCAGCCGTGTTTCGCGCTGATCGCTCGACCCGGCAGCGGCGCGACCGACGGCCGACCGTTGCGGTTGATGGAGCGCCAGCGCAAAGCGGGCGCGGCGACCGAGATCGAGGTTCCGGAGGTGCTGAAGCGCGTCGCCAGCCTGCCGAGCTTGCCGCGGGAGCTGTTCGGAGAGCTCGGCTTTCAGAGCGCGGGCAACGTCGCCAAGACGCTCTTTCTTCGCGCGGACGAGCCCGATGAGAGGCACACGCTGCCCTTGCTCGAAGGCAAGCGCGTCGGCGAGTTCCGCGTCGGGGCGCCGGCGCTATTCCTGGACCCGGATCGAGACGCGCTGGCTCGCGCCGGGTGTCGCCTGCGACCCCCGGAGCACTTCCACCGTGCCCGCTTCGTGGTGCGGCAGACCGCCAAGTATCCCATCGCCGCGCTCTACTCGGGGCTGCCGTTTCGAAATACTCTGCTCGCGGGCTTCGACCACGACGAGATCACCCCCGAGCTCGCAGTTGCCCTCCTGAACAGCTCGCTCTACCGCGCCCTGCACCTGGCTCTGCGTCGCGACGCGCGTCAGGCCGCGTTCCCTCAGGTGAAGGTCAGCCACCTTCGGGCGCTGCCCCGTCCACCCCAGCAGCCGCGTGCCTTCGCGGCTCTGGCGGAGCTGACTCGCCGCATCACCGTGTCCGGCGTCGAGCCTTCGGCGCGCTTGGAGCTCGACGAGCGAGTGTTCGACCTGTTTGACCTGAGCCGTTCCGAGCGCGAAGCCGTGCTCGGATTCGTGGCAGCTCGCGGCTAGAGCCCCTTCGATAGGATCGATTCGCCGAGGCGCGGTGAGTTCCCAGGCCGACGCCCCAATTCGTCCGCCTGGGTGGAGATGTTAGGGTCCAGCGCTCCCGTGATTGCCTTCGACGTCATCGCCATCCTGGTCACCTTGGCCGCCGTGTTCAGCTACCTGAACACACGCTGGCTGCGCTTGCCCACGACCATCGGCTTGATGCTGGTCGCGCTGGTGTTTTCGGGAACCCTGCTGGTGGTCGATCATTTCGGAATCGGGCTCAGCCCCACGGTGCGAGCCTTTCTCGAGCGGGTCAATTTCAGCGAAACCCTGCTGCACGGCATGTTGTGTTTCCTGCTCTTCGCGGGCTCGTTGCACATCGATCTCGGGGATCTGTCCAAGAACAAAGGCATCATCGGCATCCTGGCCACGGTGGGCGTCGTCGGCTCCACATTCTTGGTCGGCGCGGGTGGGTGGCTGCTCTTTGGTTGGATGGGGCTCGGCATCCCGTTCTTCGTGTGTCTGCTCTTCGGTGCCTTGATCTCGCCCACCGATCCGATTGCGGTGCTCGCCATTTTGAAGACCGCGAAGGTTCCCAAGCGGCTTTCAACGCAGATCGCCGGGGAGTCTCTGTTCAACGACGGCGTGGCAGTCGTGGTGTTCGTGGTGTTGGTCCGGCTTGCGACCGGGGCCGGCAGCGCCGAACCGGTGGGGATCGCCATCATGTTCGTGCGAGAGGTCCTGGGGGGCGCCGTGCTGGGGCTGCTCTTGGGCTGGGTGACCTACCTGATGATCCGACGCGTGGACGACTATCAGGCGGAGATCCTGCTCACGTTGGCGCTGGTCGTGAGCAGCCAAGCGCTGGCGCGCCGCCTACACGTCTCGGGACCCATCGCGGTGGTCGTGGCCGGGCTCTTGATCGGCAATCACGGGCGCAGCTTCGCGATGAGCGACCGCACTCGCGAGAACCTCGACAAGTTCTGGGAGCTGATCGACGAGATGCTCAACGCAGTCCTGTTCGTGCTGATCGGGCTCGAAGTGATCTTGATCAAGCTGAATCAGCAGGTGCTCGTTGCCTCCGCCTTCGCTGCACTGCTGGTCCTCGCCGCTCGCTACGTGACCGTCGGGCTCCCGCTGCTCGCATTTCGCTCGAGGTGGCAGATCCCCAGGGGCACGGTGCGGCTGCTGACCTGGGGGGGCTTGCGCGGCGGCATTTCCATCGCGCTCGCCCTCAGTTTGCCCCACGGACCCCATCGGGACGCGATCCTGGCCATCACCTACGGGGTCGTCGTGTCGTCCATCTTGGTCCAAGGCCTGACCATCAAGGTCCTGGCGCGACGCTTGGCCGCCCCCGAAGATGGGAAGACGGCTTCGACCGAAGCGCCCGCCGCCTGATGCGGCACGATTGCCTACCGCCCCGGCGTATCTTCGCTATCCTGCCCGCTCAGTGCGCGACGTCGAAGTGAACGTCATGCGCGCTCTCGAAGGCGCGCGCCCAGAGCGCCGTTCGGCTTCCGAGGTCGAGCGGCGAACGCTGATCGTCCGCTCGCTGGACTCGCTGCTCCGAAGCGTGAGCGCCGCCGTCCTGGTGGGCCTGGCCTTTTCGGCCATCGACCTCGGGCGCCGCTCGTTGGGCCATCGGACCCCGGACCTGCCCCAGGGCGCCGCCACGGTCGTCCTCTTCGTCGCGGTGGCCTCCCTGCTCGGCTGCATTCTGCACCTGGGGCTCCTCGCTGAAGGCGCGCTGCACCGACTCGTCGCCGAGCGGCGGCCCCGCCTCGCTCTCGGCTTGCGCGCCGCGCTGGCCGCGTTGATCGCCGCCGCGCTGAGTTGGTCCATCGCGTTCTGGGTGTTCGGCGGAGCGCGGGTCCGCACCAGCGGGATCGCTCGTTTCGGTCCTTGGCTGATCCTCGCCGGCCTCGGCACGGGCGCCGCTCTGCTGGCGCTCGCGGTCCACGTCGGGCGAAACCGGTTCGTGCGCGGAGAGCGAGTGGTCCCGATGCTCGTCACGCTGTCCTTGCTCGGCGTCGCCGCCAGCTTCGTCGCGGTGGACCTCACGCTCTACGTCTCGCTCTACGCGCGCTTGCACTCATTGCTCGAGGCGATGGCAAGCCTGTGTGTGCTGGCCGCGATCTGGGTGTTGATGCCCGCGGCGAGGCCGGCGTGGTGGGTGCGGGTGCTGGGCGCTTGCTCGCTGGCGTGGGTGCTCGTCGCCTGGCTGATCCCCCGCCCGCGAGCCTGGGTGGAACGGTCCCTGCGCGGCGTCTGGGTCGAACCCGTCTACGCAGGGCGCATGGTCTCGCGAGTGCACGCGCTCCGCGCGTATCTGGATGACCCCCAGCGCTGGCAGGGCACGGCGGCGTCCGGGGTCGAGCGCTTGAAAGCCCAGTACGACGTCGAAAACTCGACCTTGGATCCCCTGTGGAGCAGGCCGCCAGAAGAGACCCCGGACCAACGCGCGGCCCTGGCGAAGATGCGCGGCGGCGGCAAGCGCTTCAACGTGGCGATCTTCTACGTGGATACCCTGCGCTACGACGTGGCCTCCGATCCGGACGTCATGCCCAACGTCAGCGCTTTCTTCCGCGAAAGCATCCACTTCTCCAGAGCCTATGCCGCCGGCTCGGACACCTTGCGTTCGCTCCCGGCGATCACCCGGGGCACCTACGTCGCCGGAACGGGTCGAGAGCGCGACTTCCTGGAGGTCGCGCGCGACGGCGGCTGGCGGCGAGCGCTGGTGATTCCGCAGTCCGCCAACGAGTTTCTCGATAAAGAGTCGCCCGATTTCGGCTTCGACGAAAAGGTGATCGTGGACGACTACGCGCCCGTTCGCACCGACGTCTGGGGCTATGGCGCCGACGACCCCGCCGCCGAGCACGTGGTGGATCGCTCGCTCGACTGGATGAAGCAGAATCAGGAACGTCCGTTCGTGCTCTGGAGCTTCCACTTCGACCAACACAACTGGCGCGAGCTGAACGACCGACACGTCGCGCTGACCGCGCGCACCTTCAGCATGCCCGAGGGAGACGGCATGAAGCGCTATGCCGTCGTCGCACGCGGCATCGACGTGCAATTTGGCCGGTTCTTGCGCGGGCTCGACCAGCTCGGGCTCCGCGACGAGACCATCGTCGTGTTTCTCTCCGATCATGGCGAAGGCGTCGGCCGGGATGGTTTCTGGGTGCACTCGATCTTCCTCTGGGACGTCCTGCTCCGGGTTCCCCTCGCGCTGCGCGTGCCCGGACGCCCGCCGGCTGTGGTCGACACGCCGGTCTCGCTCGTGGATCTGGCACCGACGCTGGCCCGCTGGTTCGACCCGCGGGCGACCATGGGCGACTACCAGGGAGAAGATCTCCTGCTGCGCCTGCTGCCCGGAGCGGCGAAGCGCCGACGACCGATCCTGTTGCTAGGCGGCAGTCGCGAGGCCACGCAGCGGATCGGAGTGATCGAGCCCGCTGGCGGCGAGAAGCTGATCGTGCAGCTCGAGAGCGGAGTCCCCGAGCTGTACGACCTGAGCGCCTCGGACCCGGACTGGAAAGACCTCTCTCAGGACCGACCGCAATCGACGCTCCGGCTGCTCAACCAGTTGGTGCGCTCGCCGGTGTTTCCGCGCGCGGCAGAAGGCGCCGAAGGTGATCGCTCCGGTCCGAAGTGACCTTGCGTTTCGTGGAGCCGTGGGGGATCGAACCCCAGACCTCCTGGATGCCATCCAGGCGCTCTCCCAGCTGAGCTACGACCCCGGGAAGGGACGCGGCATATTGCATGAGGCGTGGACAAAGGCGAGGGCTTTTTGACCAGCGCGAGCTCGCGCCGCTGCGCGCCGGATGGACCGCTCCCTCGCTTCGCTCGTCGTGCCCGCCGACCGGCGGGCTCAGCTGCCTCAACCGCCTTTACGCGGCTGAGCGGCCGCTGCAACCTGGTCCGGCACCGGAGTCGGATCGGGTGGAGCCGGCGGGGCGGCCTTGGCTTTCGCCTCTTCCGCGGCGGCCTGGGCTGCTCGCTGCAGCTCTTCGGTGGTCTTGCCGGGCGGTTGGGTAGCGACGAAGAAGATCGCGGCTCCCAAGAACAGCACTCCTCCGAGGAGCGGCATCCAGCCTGGCGTCCGCGGCTCGTCGGCGTCCAGCTCTTCCGGCTCTTCGGTCGGATGGGAGAAGACGACGCCGTCCGTTTCATCGTGATGCTGGGACGCCATGGCTGGTCCATAGCACAACTTGCGCCGGCGCCGAGGTGACTTCCCGGCACAACGGGGGCATACCGGTCCGGAGGCGCGTGCATGCTGACTTTTGCCGCTGTTTCTGCCGATGCAGCCACGGGAGAGGCCCTCGAGCAGTTCTGCGCGAAGCTCGCTCGCGCGACCGGGCTGGCCTTCGAGCCCCGGGTGCTCGGGTCCTACGCCGAGCTCCGCGACAGCGCGCTGTCCGGGAGCTTGGACCTCGTCTGGGCCCCTCCTCTCGTCGCCGTCGATCTGGAAGACGCGGGATGTGCCGACAGCGCGGTGGTGGTGCACCGTTCCACCCGCGCCGGGTACTACTCGGCCTTGTTCGCCAAGGCCGAATCGCGCCTGAACGCGGTCGAGGATTTGCTCGGCGTTCGCGCTGCGTGGGTGTCGAAGGAGAGCGCATCGGGATACTTCGTCCCGCGCTGGCACCTCAGGTCCCTGGGACTTCGACTGGAAGAGTGCTTCGGAGACGAGACGATCTTGGGCAGCCACGAGGCAGTGACGCGGGCCGTTCTCGAAGGACGCGCGGATGTCGGCGCGACCCACGTGGGGCTCGATCCCGTGACGGGAAAGCTGGCATCGGCGTCCTGGCTAGCGCTGGGGTTTCCGCCAAACTCCGTTCGCGTGCTGCTCTTGGTGGGACCGATTCCGGGTGACGTGATCGCCGTGGGACGCCACGTTGACGGCTCGAGTCGACGGCGTATCGTCGCAGCGCTCGTGGCCACGAGGGACGACTTGACGAGTCAGACCCTGTTCGAAGCAAGCCGCTTCGACCCGGTGCCGGATGGCCACCTGGGGCTTTTGCGACGGCTGAGTCGCTTCCGCGAGACCCGAACCTGAGCGCCCCGGCACCTGCCCGTTGCTGCGTCGAGATCCGACCGAGATCCTGGTTCTTGACCCCCGCTCCCGCAGGCGCCTAGGCTGGCTTTCGCGCCCGGAAAGCGCGCGTCTTCTCGAGCGCCGCGGATCGCGATGGCCCAGCAACAACGGTACAGAGTCATCGAGAAGATCGCCTCCGGCGGCATGGCGGAGGTGTTCCGTGCGGAGAGCGCCGGACTCGAGGGCTTCAAGAAGACCGTCGCGATCAAGCGCGTTCTGCCGCATCTCTCCGAGAAGAAGCAGTTCATCGGGATGTTCCTGGACGAGGCGCGGCTCTCGGCGCACCTCTCGCACTCGAACTGCGTTCAGGTCTTCGACATCGGCGTTGGCGACAACACCTACTTCATCGTCATGGAGTACGTCGATGGCGCCGACCTGAAGGCCATCATCGACCATACGCGCCGAGGGGGAAAACCATTCCCGTTGGAGCTCGCCGCGCTGATCTGTCTGCGCATCTGCGAGGGGCTCTCTTACGCGCACGAGCGACGGACGGACACGGACACGGCCTCGGTATCGTTCACCGCGACATGTCGCCGCCGAACGTGCTCATCACGCGTCACGGCGAGGTCAAGATCGTGGACTTCGGCCTGGCCAAGGCCAACAGCCAGCTCGAGAAGAGCGAGCCGGGCATCATCAAGGGCAAGTTCAGCTACCTCTCACCAGAAGCCGCGCTGGGTCAGCCCATCGACCACCGAACCGACATCTTTGCGGTCGGCATCATCTTGTGGGAGATGCTGGCGGGTCGTCGCCTCTTCTTGGGCGACAGCGATCTCGACACCGTGCGGCAGGTGCAGGCGGCGCGTATCCCGTCGATCCGCGATTTTCACCCGCACGCGACCGCCGAACTCGACCGAGTGCTCGCCAAGGCTCTCGCCCGCGAGCCGTCTCAGCGCTACCAGGCGGCGCGCGATCTCGGCCGCGACCTGAATACGCTCCTGTTCCACTCCGGACACCCGGTGTCATCGTTCGACATTGCTGCCCTGGTCGAGCCAGTCGTCAGGAGCCGCGACGACGGTAAGCTTCAGGACAAGAAGTCGATCATCGGCTCGCTGATCGAGGAGGCACTCTTCGAGTTCACCTCGCTCCAAGGCGGAGAGAGCGGCGATCGATCGAGCGCCGAGCTGGGCGCAGCACCGCTCAACCTCGGCTCGTTCGACGAATCTCAAGACTGGAGCGGCATGGGTCCGAATCCCGCTTCGAACCCTGGGCCGGGGGCCTCGCCGGTCTCCTTCGAGCTCGGGAACCTCGCAGCCCTCGAGGACGACACGCACTCCGGGCGCCACCGACCCGGATCGGTAGCGCCCCCGTCGGCGGTGGTGATGGCGTCGCCGCCCAGCGCGCCGCTGCCCTCGGTGCCCGCGCTCTCCCCACCGCCCCAGTCCGGCGGCAAGGGCGGCCTGATCGTGTTCTTCTTGGTGCTGATCGTGATCGGCGGCGTGGTTGGCGCTTACTTCGCGGGTGTGCTCCCGACCAGCATCACCGGTCTGTTGAAGCGCTGAACGCTCCCGCCTGCAGCGGTTCACGTCTTCAGAAACTCGCCGCGCGTACTCGGAGCCGCGCTGGCGCTCGCTGCCATCGCCGCGGAGCGCGGAGACACAGGGAGCGCAGCGCTAGCTTCGTCAGCTCTTGTCGCCGCCGTCGCCGGCTTCACCGTCGGTGGCTTCGCCGTCGCTGGCTTCGCCGTCTCCGTCGTCGCCGTCGTCGTCATCGTCATCGTCGTCGTCCGGCTCGTGAAGCTCTTCGTCTTCCTCCTCCGGCGCCGCGTTGAAGGGCTCGCTATGGCCGTCATCGCGGGCCTTCTCGCGGTCCTTCTCGCGCTGCGCACGCTCTTGCGCGACCCGCTGCAAGACCGCCGGCTTCGGCGACACGACGGCCGCCATGGCGCGGTTCTCCATCGCCGGGTGCTGCTCGATGTTGCAGATGTCTTCCATCTGCTTGAGCAGAAACGCGATCTGGCGCTGCGCGACCTCGGGGTGAGTGATTTCTCGGCCACGGAAGCGAACCGTGAACCTCACCTTGTTGCCGGCTTCGGCGAACCTGCGCGCGGCGCGGACCTTCACCGCCATGTCGTGATCGTCGGTCTTGGGTCGGAGCTTGATCTCCTTGATTTCCACCACCGTCTGCTTGCGCTTGGTCTCGCGCTGCTTCTTCTTCTCTTCGTACTTGTACTTTCCGAAGTCGAGGATTTTGCAGACTGGAGGCGCACCCTTGGGGTTGACCTCGACCAAGTCGAGGCCGGCCTCTTGCGCTCGGCGAATCGCGTCGCCGGTAGGCAATACGCCGAGGTTCGAGCCGTCTTCTGCGACGACGCGCACCTCCGGCACTCGGATGCGGTGGTTGATGCGGATCTGAGGAGCACGTGGCTCCCGGCTGAATCGGCGCCCGTTGCTCATGTGCTGATGTTCGATTCCTGTTCTCGCGGTCCGGCCGCGTGAGTCTTTTCGAGTCGTGGTGCGCTCGCTTCGCGGAGCACGCGCTCCGCAAATGCCGCGACCGTCATGCTGCCGAGCTCGCCGGCGTCCCTGGAGCGGGGAGACAGCGTCCCGGCGGTCGCCTCGTCGTCTCCGATCACGACCAGGTAGGGGTGCCGCATCAAGCGCGCGTTTCTGATCTTCGCGCCCAGCTTGTCCGCTCCGTCGTCGACGAGCACGCGCAGGCCCAGGGCCCGGAGCTCTGCCGCCACCTTCTGAGCGTAGTCGGACTGCCGCTCGCTCACGGTGAGCAAGATGATCTGCTCCGGCGCGAGCCAGACCGGGAACTTTCCGGCGCAGTGCTCGAGGTACACGCCGTAGAAGCGCTCGAGCGAACCCAAGATGGCCCGGTGAAGCATCACTGGGCGGTGAGCCGCGCCGTCGCTGCCGATGTAGTCGAGCCCGAAGCGCTCGGGCAGCGCGTAGTCGACCTGAATGGTGCCGAGCTGCCAGCTGCGCCCGATGGCGTCGGTGACGTGGAACTCGAGCTTCGGACCGTAGAACGCGCCCTCGCCATCGAGCTTCTCGAAGGGCAAATTGGCCTCGACCAAGACCTGCTCGAGGGCGGCCTCGGCCCGGTCCCACATCTCGTCGGTGCCGACGCGTTTCTCGGGCCTGAGCGCCAGCTTGATGGCGACCTTGTCGAAAGCGAACGCGTTGTAGACCTCGAAGAGCAGGCGGTTGAACGCGCTGATCTCCTCGACCATCTGCTCCGGCGTGCAGAAGATGTGAGCGTCGTCCTGACAGAAGGTACGGACGCGCGCCAGGCCGTGCACCACACCACCGCGCTCGTAGCGGTGCAGTCGACCGAAGTCGGCCACGCGCCAGGGCAGCTCGCGGTACGCGGCGCTTGCGCTGGCCGAAGATCAGGCAGTGGCTTGGGCAGTTCATGGGCTTGAGGCCCGTACGGATCGAGCCGCCGACCCACTGCTCGAACCACTCGCGGTTCCCTTTGCCCTCGATGGCAGCGAGCGCCTCGGGGTTCCCGGCGACGATGTCCTGGTAGGCGTCACGGGTGACGCGCAGGAACATGTTGTCCTGGTAGTTCTCCCAGTGACCGCTGGTCTCGAACAGCTTCTTGTCGAACACCTGCGGGGTGATGACCTCTTCGTAGCCGTAGTCGACGTAGAGGTCGCGCACGTACTGGACGAGGCGGTGGTAGACGCTGGCGCCGCGCGGCAAGAAGAACGGCATGGCCGGCGCGTACTCGTGAAACATCGAACAGCTCGAGCTCCTTGCCGAGCTTGCGGTGATCGCGCGCCTTGGCCTCCTCGAGCTGCTTCAAGTAGGCTTCGAGATCGGCCTCCGTGGGGAACGCCGTGCCGTAGATGCGCTGGAGCATCGGGTTGCGCTCGTCGCCGCGCCAATAGGCGCCCGCGACGGTGGTGAGCTTCACCGCGCCCAGATGCCCCGCGTGGGGCACGTGAGGCCCGGCGCACACGTCGAACCAGCTGCCATCTTTTCGACCGGGACTGCCGTGGCGGTACACGCTGATCGACTCACCGCGAGCAGCGATGGTGTCGATGATCTCGCATTTGTACTTCTCGCCCATGCCGTCAAAGAGCGAACGCACCTGCTCGTGGCTCATCTCTTCGCGAGTGAAGGGCTTCTTCCCGGAGATGATCTTCTTCATCTCCTTCTCGATCCGCGCCAGATCTTTGTCCGTGAACGGGCCGTCGGGGCGATCGAAGTCGTAGTAGAAGCCGCTCTCCACGGCCGGGCCGATGGTGACCTGAGTGCCGGGGAAGAGCCGCTGAACGGCGTCGGCCATTATGTGCGCCGCCGAGTGACGGATGACGGAGAGTGCACGCGCGTCGCCGACTCTGATCGGCTCCAGGGTCGCGCCGTCGGCCACGGGCGTGTGCAGATCGACGATCTTGCCGTCGACCAACACGGCGACGATCTCGTCAGCGAACTCCCCGCGGGCCTCCAAGAGCTCGCGCGGCGTGCGTTGCACGTCCGCCATCAAGGCCAGCAACTCAAGGTGTCCCGGTCATCATGAAGAAAGTCGTAGGCGCGATTGGGATTGAACCAACGACCCCTACCGTGTCAAGGTAGTGCTCTACCACTGAGCTACGCGCCTGGAAGTTGAAACCCTCAGAAACCAAGGGGGAATCCAACTACCCTCCGGGTCCTTCAGTGTCAAGACGCTCGCCGCGAGATCGCCGAGGGCCTGCACCGACGTTTAGCGATTGGGCGCGACCCCGTCGGCAGCGCGGCCGCGTCCTTGCGGACCCCCCACAAACTGGGTATGAGCCGGCGGCTTCGGCGCTTCGAGAGCTTCGCCGCTCCGCCGGGGAGGCGTCTCGCGCTCGCCGTGCGGTCGCCCGAGCACCCCCGCGCACCCAGACGCGCATTCAGGTTTTCAGCTCGCTCCAGGAGACATCAGGTTGACCTCTTTCTTCCAGGCAGTCCCGCCAGCCCCGGGCCGTCCCGAGGCGCCCGGCGCACCAGCACCGCAACCGGCACAGCCCGCACCCGGACACACGCAAGCACCCCCGCCCGCCGGGGGCGAGCAGCCCGGGGGCATGTCGATGCTCTTTCCGATGCTGCTCTTGGTGCCCCTGCTGTTCTTCATGTTCTGGTCCTCTCGATCGCAGCAGAAGAAGCAGCAGGCCGCGATTTCCGGATTGAAGAAGGGCGACCGCGTGCTTACTCAGTCCGGGCTCGTCGGAAAGCTAGTCGAGATCGGGGATCGCTACGCCAAGGTCGAGGTGGCACCCGGGGTGAAGGTGGAGCTGCTGAAGTCGGGGCTCCTGGGCAAAGACACCGGCGACGTTCAGCCCGCCAAGAAAGACTGAGTCGTGCTCGCGCAAATCAATCCCGTCACCTTCGTTTACGGCGCGTTCGCATTGATGTTCTTGGCCCTCGGCTGGGTCAAGCGGGCGCATCGCGTCTCCCTCTGGCTCGCCGCCATCCTCGCAGCCTGCGGGGCGGGCGCCGCGTACTTCCAAGCGTTCTGGCCAATGGTGATGTTCGGCCTGCTCTCGCTCTGGAGCGCCTTTGTCGCCGTCGAGTTGGTCGATGTGGCCTGGCGCATTCGTGCGGGCCTGGTCTTCACCCTGCTGACCACGGGGTTCTTCGTGCTCTGGCCCACCCTCGAGCGGCTGAGCGGCGGGAAGCTGCCCTGCCCGGATTACGTCGAGCAAAACAGCAAATTTCGCCTGGTGGCCGGGCTCGATCTGCGCGGCGGCATGCGCCTCGTCTACTCCGTCGACGTCGACGAGGCGGTCAAGGACAAGCGCGATCGCTACTACGAGCAGATGCGGGCCGAGCTCGCCAAAATTTACGGACTGCACAGCGGCGACGAGCTGCCCAGCGAAGAGTCGCTGGTCAAGCTGCGCGAGAAGGTCGCCATCGAGGCACCGCGCACCCCCGCCAACGTGGTCCGCTTCGACGTCAAGGACGACCCGTCCAAGATTGACGAGCGCTTCGTCGAGAAGTTCCGTTCCGATCTCACCTACACGCAGAGCGATGACAAGCGTAAGTGGGTGTTCCGCGTCCGAGAGACCTCTGAGACCACGATTCGCGAGCGCGCGGTGGCCCAAGCAAAAGAGATCATCTTGCGGCGCGTCGACGACCTCGGCCTTCGTGAGGCGAGCGTCTCGACCCGCAACGAGGACATCATCGTCGAGGTCCCGGGTGAAGACGAGGCCAGCTTCGCGACCATCCGCGACATCATCAGCCAGACGGCGCGCCTGGAGTTCAAGCTGCTCGACGACGAGACCGACTACATCGGCGAGGTCGCCAAGACCGCTGCCAAAGAGAGCCTGCCCGAAGGGCTGGAGTTCGCTCGTGAGACGGCGCCGATTGGCCTCGACGAGAGCGGCGATCAGAAGAACAAGCAGATCACCTACGCCTATCTGAAGAAGAAGCCCGACGAGAAGATCAAGGACGCGCTCACGCGCTTCAAGGAGTGGGCGGGAACGCTCACTCCACCGCAAGACCGGGAGCTCGGCTTCGAGCCGGTGTACGAGACCAACCCGGACACGCTCAAGCAGAGCGAAGCAGGCTGGCGCACCTACCTGCTCAGGTCCCGCGCGGAGATCACCGGCGCCCAGGTCACCGAGGCTCAGGCTCAGCCGGACCAACAGGGCGGCCGGACCATGGGCGGCTGGCACGTTGCGCTCACCTTCACCGAGTCGGGTGGCAAGGCCTTCGAGCGAATCACCGGCGCCAACGTGAAGAAGCGCTTCGCGATCATGCTCGACGGCCGGGTCGAGAGCACGCCGGTCATCTTGAACCGCATTGCCGGCGGCCACGCCCAGATCACCATGGGCGCCCAGGACCCGGACATCCAGCTCCGCGACGCGCGCAAGCTGGAGCTGGTGCTGCGATCGGGCGCTCTCCCAGCGCCGATCTCGCCTTCGAACGAGCAACGCATCGGGCCGTCGTTGGGCAAGAGGCCATCGGCCTGGCGGTCCGCGGTTCCGGCATCGGCGTGGCGCTCGTGCTGCTCTTCATGCTCATCTACTACAAGCGGGGCGGCCTCATCGCCGACGCCGCCGTGCTGATCAACATCTTTCTGCAGCTCGCGGTGCTGGCCACCTTCGGCGCCGCGATGACCCTGCCCGGCATCGCCGGCATCGCGCTGACCGTCGGCATGGGCGTGGACGGAAGCGTGCTCATCAACGAGCGCATACGAGAAGAACAGCGAGCCGGGAAGACCGCGCGGGCGGCCATCGAAGTAGGCTTCGGTCGCGCGCTCTCGGCCATCGTCGACGGCAACCTGACGACCCTAATCTCGGCCATCGTGCTGGCACAGTACGGCTCCGGCCCCGTCAAGGGCTTCGCCGTGACGCTGACCGTCGGCGTGCTGATCAACCTCTTCACCGCGGTGGTCGTCAGCCGCACCTTCTTCGAGCTCTGGGCCCGCGGCTTCGGGCGCAAGACCCACTTGGACATCGGGTGATGCCATGAATCTGATTCCGCTAGGCCGTCTCTACGATTTCATGGGGCACCGGCGCCTCTTCATCGGCGCGTCGTTGCTCGCCGTCGTCGCGGCGTTGGTGGGCATCTTCGCCCCGGGCGCCGGCTTCAAACTCGGCACCGATTTCAAGGGCGGGACCGAGATCGAGGTGGCGTTCAACGGCACCGTGGCCGCCAGCGAGGTCAGCCAGGCCGTCAAAGCCTCGGGGTTTTCCCATCCGGACGTGATCCGGGTGGACGACGCAAACAACGCCAACCACTTCATCATCCGCGTTCAAGAGGTGACGACCATCGCGCCGGAGAAGCAGGCCGAGGTCGAGAAGAGCCTGTGCGTCGGCGAGGGTCAGCCCGCCGACGTGTGCACTCCGAACCGCACGGCCACGGAGGTCAAGTTCAGCCCCGGCGGCGACAAGATCACCGCGCGTTTCCGGGTGGCGCCCGACCTGGAGTTCATCAAGGAGCGCATCCTGGCGGCGGGCGGCCTCGCGCTCCGGCCGGGCGCCAACAACCCCTCACTCCAGAGCGAGCGGGACAACAAGGTCGAGATCCAGCTGATGAGCAAGGGCGACCAGCTCATGGCGGGTCTGCGCGACCACCTCGGCGCCGACAAAGTTCCGGCCGAACCGCTGCGCTCCGAGTGGATCGGGCCGAAGGCCGGCGCGCAGCTCCGGGACGCGGCGCTCAAAGCCATCCTGATCTCCATCGTGTTCATCATGGCCTACATCGCGTTCCGCTTCGACCTGCGCTTCGCGCCCGGTGCCGTGATCGCCATGGCGCACGACGTGGTCATCGTCCTTGGGTTTTTGGTCCTGGTTCGACGCGAGGTGAACTTGACGACGGTCGCCGCGGTCCTGACCATCGTCGGCTACTCGATCAACGACACCGTGATCGTCTACGACCGCGTGCGCGAAAACCTGGGCAAGCTCCGCGGGCGAAGCTTCCACGGCTTGGTGAACCTGAGCATCTCGGAGATGCTCAATCGGACGCTGCTGGCCAGCGGCACGACTGTGATCAGTTTGGCGGGGCTGTTCTTCTTCGGGACGGGTACCCTCAAGGACTTTGCGCTGACTCTGATCATCGGCATCAGCGTCGGGACCTATTCGTCGATCTACGTCGCGCTGCCCTTGACCGAGTGGCTCGATCACAAATTCTTCGCCAAGCTCGGCAAGAAGAAGAAGTTCGGCGAAGCGCGCAAGAAGACCGCCCCAGCGGTGTGAGATCGCTCGGATGGCGGGCCGCTCGCGCGCTGGGCTCCGCGGCTCTTGGCTGCTGGTCGCGGTCGCCTGCTCGCCTGCCCCCGAGGCGCGTCCGGCGCCACAGAGCGTCCCGCCGGCCTCGTCGGCGCGCGCGGCGGCGCCTGCCACGCGCCCCGCGACCTGGGCGCGGCGCCTCGAACGACCCGGCCTGCCGAACCTGCACCAGGTCGACGCGACCTACTACCGAGGCGCGCAGCCCACGGCGGAAGGCATGGCGGAGCTGGTGAGCATGGGGGTCCGCACCGTGGTCAACCTGCGCGCGCTGCACAGCGATCGCGACGAGATCGGAAAGCTCCCGCTCGGCTACGAGCACATCAGCGCCAAGGCCTGGCACGCCGAGGACGAAGACGTGGTCCGCTTCCTGAAGATCGTCACCAGTCCCGAAAAGCAGCCGGTCTTCGTGCACTGTCAGCACGGGGCGGATCGCACCGGAACCATGACCGCGGCCTACCGGATCGTGATCCAGGGCTGGAGCAAGGAGGACGCCATCGCCGAGATGACCCAAGGCGATTTCGGGTTCCACACCATCTGGCAGAACCTGATTCGCTACGTCCGCGAGCTCGACGTCGAGAAGATCCGCGCGGGCGCGGGCTTGCCAAAGCCGTGACGATCAGAACGTGCCCGGACACATCAGGCGCACGCCTCGGGTCTCGTCCAGCTTCCGGTACTCGCCGCCCTCGGCGGTCCTCGACAGGCCATGCGCAGCGCGCTCCTGGCTTGGCTCAGACGGGTCGGCTGACGGCAGCCGGCGAGCGGCTCCGCCCATCGTCCGGTCAAGGCTCACGGAGAACGACCCGATGCCAGAGGGCTGCGAGTTCTAGCTCGATTGCATCGAACGGTCGGGCGCGTACCGTGGCGTCGTCGCGCCACGTATCCAGCACGGTCCACTTGCTCGCCTCGAGCCGCAGGACTTCGAGCGTTCGCTGCAGAGGATCGACGAACCAGACCCAGGGGACCTGCTCTCGAGCGTAAATTCGCAGTTTATCGGTTCGATCGTACTTCGCGGTGCGCGGGCTCAGCACCGCACAGACCCAGTCCGGAGTCAGCGTAAAGAACGGCTCGTCGTCGATGAGCGCGGGCAAGCGTTCGACGCGCCAGCCTCCCAGATCGGGAACGAGAACGTCCGCGGCCAAATGCAGCTCGGGCTCGTCGAGGATCACCCAACCACCAGGTCCACCACGGCCGCGCTTGAAAGGTGGGCCCAGCTCTTCACCGAGCGCGCTTGCGGCAGCAGCGTGGGGTTTGGCCGGCCGGGGCTGAAGACGCAACTCCCCGTCGATGAGCTCGGCGATCATGTGAGGCGGTGCGGCCTGCACGTCTCGATACGTAGCGAGCTTCTTCGCCGGTTCGGTCACGCATGCAAACTATAGCCAGCCATTGGACGCCAGGCCAGGCCTTCGGCTTCGACGCGCCACGCAAGCTGCTCAGCCCAGCTCGATCAGCCCCGCGGCGCCCATGCCGCCGCCGATGCACATGGTCACGATGCCGCGCTTCTTCCCGCGTCGCTCGAGCTCGCGGATGATCGTCGCGACGAGCTTGGCTCCGGTGCAGCCGAGCGGGTGGCCGAGGGCGATGGCGCCGCCGTTCGGGTTGAGCTTCTCGTCCGGAATGCCGAGCTCGCGCTGCACGTAGACTGCCTGCGCGGCAAACGCCTCGTTCACCTCGAACAGGTCGATGTCGGCGAGGGACATTCCGGTCTTCTTCAGCAGCTTCCTCACGGCCGGGATGGGCCCGATGCCCATGATGGCGGGATCGACGCCGGCGGTGGTGAACGCTCGGAAGAAGGCCTTCGGCTTCAGCCCGAGCTCGGTGGCTCTGGCTTTCGACATCACCAGGGCCGCCGCCGCACCATCCGAGAGCGGGGACGAGTTGCCGGGCGTCACGCTGCCGCCCAGCATGAAGCTCGGCTTGAGCTGGGCGAGCCCTTCGATGGTGGTGCCCTCGCGGATCAGCTCGTCGCTGCGGAAGTCGCGCTTGCTGCGCTCACCGCCGGCGAACTCGATGGCTTGCACGGTGACGATCTCGTCCTCGAACTTGCCGGCCTTGCGGGCGGCCGCTGCCTTCTCGTGGCTCTTCGCCGCAAAAGCGTCTTGCTCCGCGCGCCCGATCTCGAAGCGCTTGGCCACGTTCTCGGCCGTGATGCCCATGGGCGTGTACGCGCTCGGCATGCTCTCCATCAGCTCGGGGCTCGCGCTGATCTTGTTGCCCGTCATCGGCACCGTGCTCATGCTCTCGACGCCGCCGGCGATGACGATGTCGTGATGGCCGAGGGCCACTGCGCCCGCCGCGATCGCGATGGCTTGGAGCCCGCTCGAGCAGAAGCGATTGATGGTCATGGCGCTGGTCTCGACCGGCACGCCTCCCAAGATAGCGGCCAGACGCGCCACGTTGAGCCCCTGCTCTCCTTCGGGCATGGCGCAGCCGAGCACGACGTCGTCGATCATGTCCGGCGATACGCCTGGCACCCGGGCCAAGAGGCCGCGAATCACGTCTCCGGCCAGCTCGTCAGGGCGCTTGAGCGCGAGGGAGCCCTTGTGGGACCGGCCCACGGCAGAGCGAACGGCTTCGATGATGGCGATTTCGGTCATGCGACGAACCTCCGAGTCCGTCGCTTACGCTGGCGCCCCGCGGCGAGCAAGCGCGGTATCATCGCGACATGAAGACGGACGCAGAGATTGCACGCTCGTTCACGCCCCGCCCCATCTCGGAGATCGCCGACCAGCTGGGGATCTCCCACGAGCGCCTGATCCCCTACGGCCGTGACAAGGCCAAGGTCGAGCTCTCGGTGCTCTCCGAGGCTCGCAAGCGCCCGCGTCCGTCGAAGCTGGTGCTGGTGAGCGCCATCACTCCGACTCCGGCGGGCGAGGGCAAGACCACGACGACCATCGGGCTGGGCCAGGCCCTGTCGAAGTTGGGCGAGTCGGTGTGCCTCGCGCTGCGCGAGCCCTCCCTCGGGCCGTGCATGGGCGTCAAGGGAGGTGCGACCGGCGGCGGCTACAGCCAGTTGATGCCGGCGGACTCAATCAACCTGCACTTCACCGGCGACTTCCACGCCATCACCGCCGCTCACAACCTGCTCGCTGCCGTCCTCGACAACCACATTCACTTCACCTCGGGCGTGCAAATCAACCCGCGCCGAGTGCTCTGGCGTCGCGTCATCGATATGAACGAGCGCGCGCTGCGCAACATCATCATCGGCCTCGGCGGCGTGATGCAGGGCGTGCCGCGCGAGACGGGCTTCGACATCACCGCCGCTTCGGAGATCATGGCGATGCTGTGCCTGGCCGACGGCTACGACGATCTGCGGCGCCGCATCGATCGCACCTTGGTGGCCTTCACCTTCGAGGGAAAGCCCGTCACGGCGGGGGACTTGAAGGCGACCGGCGCGGTGCTCGCGCTCTTGAAGGACGCCCTCATGCCCAACCTGGTGCAGACCCTGGAAGGCACCCCCTGCTTCGTCCACGGCGGTCCTTTCGCCAACATCGCCCACGGCTGCAACAGCGTCTTGGCCACGCGCATGGCGATGCATTTCTCGGATTGGGCGGTGACAGAGGCGGGCTTCGGCTTCGATCTCGGCGCTGAGAAATTCTTCGACATCAAATGCGCCGGCGCGGGCCTCGACACGGCGGCGGTGGTGCTGGTGGCCACCATCCGCGCGCTGAAAATGCATGGCGGCGTCAGCAAGGACAACCTCTCGAAGCCCGACGCTCGAGCGGTCGAAGCGGGCCTGCCGAACCTCGAGAAGCACATCGAGAACATCCGCTGCTTCGGCGAAGCCCCGGTGATCGCGCTGAACCGCTTTGGCGGCGACTCGGACGAAGAGATGGCCGTGGTGCGGCGCTGCTGCGAGAAGCTGGGCATTCCCTTTGCGATCACCGATCATCACGCACGCGGCGGCGAAGGCGCCCTCGATTTGGCGCGCAAGCTCATCGCGCACGCGGAGGCCACGCCAGTGCCCTTCAAGCCGCTCTACGACTGGGGCTCTCCGGTGGTGGACAAGATCCGAACCATCTGCCAGCGCATCTACGGCGCGAACGACGTCGAGCTCACCGCGGCGGCCAAGCGCGATCTGGAGGACGTCGAACGACTCGGCTACGCGGGCTTACCGATCTGCATGGCCAAGACCCAGAACTCGCTCTCGGACAACCCGAGCTTGCGCGGTCGCCCCACGAATTTCGACGTGACCGTGCGCAATATTCAGATCAACGCGGGCGCGGGCTTCTTGGTGGCGCTCACCGGCGAGATCATGCGCATGCCCGGCCTGCCCAAGCACCCCGCGTCGGAGAATATCGACGTGGTCGACGGCCGCATTGTCGGGCTCAGGTGAGCGGCGTCACTTGCGCTTCTTGGAGCGAGCAGGTCGCGCGCGGGGCGCCTTCTCCGGCCGCACGGCGCGCCTCGTGCGGCGATCCGCGACCACTTGCTCGAGCCTGGCAACGTCTGCGAGGTCCTTCGGACGGCCCGCCGCGCGTTTGTTTCGGATGAGTTCCTCGAGTCCGAGAACGGGCAGCGCCCCAGCGTCGAAGTCGGCATGCACACGCCCCCGCCACGCCTCGCGAAACGTCACTCCGTCGATCGCGGTGAGCACGTCGATCCGCCAGGGCTTTCTCCCCAGCATCCAGATCTTTCCGGGCACCGCGAGGGCTTCCGCCGAGGGGGCAGAGTCCCCGAACCCGAATTCCACGAGGGCCCGCCTGAGACGCGCTCCGTTGGCCAGCGTCGGGTCGACGAATACGTCGAGATCTTCGGTCAGTCGCGGCTCAGCGTGCCCGGCGAACGTGTGCCCGCCGACCAGGACGAACCGCACCCGGTGCGCCAGAAGCAACGTCACGAACTCGGACCAATCGGGAGCGAATCTTACTTTCACCGAACCATATCCTCCGCAGCTCGGCCACTTGTGAGATGCGCTCCTCGAGGGACAAGCGTGCGAGATCTTCGCGGTCAGCCTCATCTGCTTCGGCGAAGCTGGAAACGACACGGATGACGCGATCCATTGCCGTGGGATCTTCACCCGCTTTCGTGCCAACTGCAAGCGAGGCGGGCACGCTGGCACCAGCGCCGCGCGAGCTCACTTACCCAACACGCGGTTCGCGCCAAGCCGCCACGTACCACCCTTGCGGTGGATGACCGCGGAGCCGGTGATGGCCTCGGCGTCGAAGCGGTAGCGCAGGCGCACCGACTCGCCGTCGCGCTCGATCTTGGTGAAGACGAGCACCGGATCCTTCTTCGACTTCGGCTCACCGACGACCTTCAGGTCGTGCGATCCGATGATGACCGAGAGCTTGGCGGGAAGGCCTTCGCCGGAGACCCTGAGCGGCAACCGACCTGGTTTCTTCAGCTTCAGGTACTCGGACATTTCAGGGTCATCCATCAGCTGCTGCAGGACCGCCTCGAGATCTTGGGCGCTCAGGGGCTCGACTGCGGCCGCGGGCGCTTCGTCCTTCGGTGGCGTGGCGTCCGGGTCCTTCGCCTCGCTCGGCGACTCGGAGCTGGGCGGCGCGTCGCCCGGGGGCGTCGGAGACTCGATTTCGTCCGGCGTCTTCGGGTCGGGGGCAGGCGCGCCGGCCCCGCCGCAGCCGCAGATCAGAACCGCCAATAGCAGACCGCTTCGCCCCAGCATGCGGGCGGGCATAACACGTTCGCGACTTCGCCGCTCCAGCCGGCCCCGATGGGCTACCAGACCTCGACTTGCAGCCCCGGCACGCGCAGGAACTCGTCGTCGTCCCGAGTCACCAAGGTGGCGCGATTCACCAGCGCGATCGCCGCGATGAGCATGTCGTTCGCGCCGATGGGCCGCCCGGATCGCCGCAGCTTGGTGCGGAGCACGCCGTACGCTTCCGCGACTTCGTCATCGAAGGGCAACGACTCGAAGGCGTCGAAGAACTGAGCGAGCGAGCGGAGGTTATCAGCAGCGCGCGAGCCGTTGCGGGCGCCGGGCGGGGGCTCGGCCTTCACCACCGAACAGAGCCGCAGGTCGCCTGCGCTCGAGCGTTGGATGCAAGCCTTCAGCTTCGCGTCGCGCGCGTTGAGGAACGCGATACAGCACCGCGCGAGGCGCCGTCACTCGCCCGAGGCGCCGTCACTCGCCCGAGGCGCCATCACGCGCCCACGGCTCCTTCGCGGCATTGGGCGCAGCCACACCGCACCCCTCGATAGCGGGCGGCATGGTGCGCGAAGCGTTCGGTCCAGGCACGGGCGTAGAGTTCGCGGCCCGCCGTCGAGCCGTCGTTGCGAGCGTGCAGCGCGTGCCAGCACCTCGAAACCAGCGGCGCGAGGCGGCGGCGGATGCCGGCGTCGAGCCCCTCGAGCTCGCGAGCGCGCGGCTGATCGTCGTCGAGCATTGCCATCAGCCAGAGCAGCTCTCGACGGGCCTGGGGGTCGCGGGCGAGGCGCTCTTGGGTGCGGATCTCGAGGTCGCTCTCTTGGATCTGGGTCATTGGTCTTCCTCCTGCCGGCGCGGAGCAACACGCGCGCCAACACCAAGACACCGCAAATCCAAAGACTTGCACCGCCAGCGCCCTGGCGATCGCCAGCTTCGCCGGCGGCGGCCGCCGGAGCGAGGGCCCCCCCCGGAGACCTAGTGCCGCGCGGCCGAAGTTCGAGTGGATTCGCCCCTGAGACCTGCGCTCATTTGGGCTCTCACAGGAAGGGCGGAAGAGCGGAAGGATTTGGGGTGGTCAGGCGTTAGCCTCCGCAGGCCATTTCTGAGCGCGGTCACGTTGAAGTTCACGAGCAGGCCGACGGGCAACCGCGAAAGACGCAGATAGGTGATGACCTGCGCTTCGTAAATCGGGAGCAGCCGCTCGACCGCCTTGAGCTCCAGGAGGATACGATCTGGAAGCGACCAGGTCGAGGCGATAGGCGCAGTCAAGGTGTGCGCCTTTGTAGCGGATTGGTAGCGGTCGCTGCCGCTCGAACTTGAGCCGTCGTTCGGACAGCTCGGCAGATAGACAGGCCTCATATGCGGATTCCATCAGCCCTGGACCGAGATGCCGATGCACCTCGATCAGCGCACCGATCACCTCGTCCGTCCCATCCCCAAATCTTCCGAGCTTTCGCCCTTCCTGTGCCATCCCCGTGTGGTCGGGCCTCACTCCGAAACAGCCGCGACTTTCTTCGCAGAAAGTGAGGGGATTCTTCTGGGTTCGGCCCACGACTTGGGGCGGTACGACCAGCGAAAGGGTCGGTCGGTCTGCAGATACCACGCGACGTACGCGTCGATCCTCGCCGCGAGGTCGTCGGTTGACGTGAACGAGCCTCGTGCGAGAAGTTGGCGCGTGAGGATCGAGAACCAGCACTCGATCTGGTTGAGCCACGAAGCGTGCTTCGGCGTGAAGTGGCGCGTCCAGCGTGGGTGCTCGTCAAACCACTCGTTCACGTCGGGCGTGTCGTGGGCGGAGAGATTGTCCATGATGATGTGGCCACGACCCGGCGGGTAGACCGCCTCGATGACGTCGAGTAGCTCGACGAAGGTGTCGCTGTCGTGCCCGTCCGAGATGAAGCCGAACGGCTTGCCGCGGCGGACATCGAGCGCTCCCATCCAGCAGAGCGTGCCATGGCGGACGTACTCGAATTCGCGGCGGACGGGCTGTCCGGCCACCATCGGAATGTCAGCGTAGCGGCGTTCGAGCGCCTGGATGCCGGTCTTCTCGTCGACGCACACGATGTGCTCCTTCTTTGGCGTCTCGTAGTAGACGCGCAGCACGTCGTCGCGCTTCCCCCTGAACTCGTCGTCGTGCGAAGTCAGGTACATTTGTTGCCGATGCGGTTGCAGGTCAGCATCCTTGAGTATGCGGCCCACCGACCGGTCGCTGATCTGAATTCCTTGCGCGCGAACGTGCACGCCAAGCAACGACGCTGACCAGTGCGTGACGGGCACGCCGACGTCGCTCGGCGGTCGACACGCTTCTGCTTCTACTCGAGCCGCTACGTTGTCCGAGAGAGAGAGGGCGGCCGTCCCGAGCGCGGGACGTCCGCCAGTCTCTCGCTAGGTGCCGCGCAGTCGAAGCGCTTGCGCCAGTCGTCCACCGTGCGCACGTGCACCCCGAGGAGCCGGGCGGTGTCCGTCGCAGGCACTCCGTCCGCCATCATCAACACGGCCTGCGCCCGACGAACCAGCCGCTGCTCCGCCCTGGCGGGTCGCAACGCCTCCTCGATCCGCGCGCGCTCTTCAGCCCTCAGCGCGAGCGGAACCGTCGGACGACCACCGTGCGCTCGACCCGCGAACGCGCTGTAGTCGATCATGTCACCCCACTACACCGACGACACGCACACGGAAAAGAAACCAGCGAAACTTCTGCCGCGCGGCACTAGTTCCGGAGCGGCTTGTTGTTCATCAGCATGTGCTGCATGCGGTCGAGGGTCCGTTGCTCACCGCAGAGCGCGAGGAAGGTCTCCCGCTCGAGGTCCAACATGCGTTGCTCGGACACCGGTCCCGCCGCCCCCGCGGCGCCGCCGCACAGGATGCGGGCGAGCTTGCGCGCGATGACGCCGTCGTACTCCGTGGCGAAGCCGCCGGCGACCAGGGTGTCCACCAGCATCGAGATGGTCGCGATACCGCTCTCGCCCGGCAGCACGTAGCTCTTGGGCACCGGAGCGTGGTAGCCCGACTCGGCCATGCCGATGGCCCGCGCCTTGGCATCGCCCGCCACCCGCGCCTTGTCGAAGCTGATGCCGTCGGTCTTGCGGAAATAACCGAGCTCCTGGGCCATCAGCGCGCTGGTGGCGACGTTGGCCATGGCGATGTTCTTGAACACCGCGGCGACCAGCGACTGCACGATGACGTCGGCGCCCTCGGACACGCCCTCGAGGGCCCGCCACACCAGGTTGAGGCACCCGCCGCCGGCCGGGATCAGGCCCACGCCGACCTCGACCAGGCCCGCGTAGGTCTCGGCCGCGGCTTGGATGGCGTCCGCGCCCAGGCAGACCTCGAGCCCGCCGCCCACGGCCATGCCGAAGGGCGCCGCGACCACCGGGACCTTGGCGTACTTCAGCCTCTGCACGGCCTGCTGGAGCTCGTTCACCATCTTCTCGAGCTCGGCCCACTGCTTCTGCTGCGCCGCGACGACGACCCCGAAGAGGTTGGCGCCCACGCTGAAGTGCTCGCCCTCGTTGGCGATGATCAGCGCACGAAAGTCTCGCTCCGCCCGCTCGGTCGCCTGGTGCAGCATGGCGATCACGTCGGGATCGATGCTGTTGGCCTTGCTGCGATAGGTCACCGAAAGAACGCCGTCGCCGACGTCCCAGGCCTCCGCGGTCGCCGTCGCGAGCACGGGTTTGTCGCCCTTGCGCAGGAGCGCGATGGGCGCGCCCTTGGGATCAGAGTTCCTGGCGACGTACGCGCTCTTCTTCAGGTCGAAGACCTGGTCGCCTTGGTAGAACGCCGTGGCGCCAGCGGCCTTCATCTTCTTGACGCACTCGGGGATCGTCGCGCCGTCTTTCTCCATGCGCTCGAGGACGCGAGTGAAGCCGATGGCGTCCCAGGTCTCGAAGGGGCCGAGCTCCCAGGCGTAGCCCCAGCGCATCGCGTCGTCGATGGCGGTCACGTCGTCGGTGATCTCGCCGATCATCTTGGCTGCGTAGAGCAACGCTCGGCTGGTCAGCTTCCAAGCGAAGGTGCCGGCCGGGCCGCTGTCGTCGAAGAGCTTCTTCACACGGTCGCGCGGGTTCTCTTCAGCGGCGATCTCCTTGCATTTGGCGCGAATTTCCTTGCTGCCCCCACGGGGCCGGTAGGCCTTCTCGTAGGGGTCGAAGGTCTGGATGTCGTCGCCGGCCTTCTTGTAGAAGCCCGACTTGCTCTTGTTGCCGAGCAGGCCCGACTTCACCATCTCGCGGATGTACTCGGGCAGCTGGAACACGTCGCGCTCGGGATCGCTGGCCAGCGCCTGGTAGCAGTTGTCCGCGACGTGCACGACGGTGTCGAGACCAACCAGGTCCGCGGTACGGAAGCTCGCGCTCTTGGGATGCGCCATCGGCTCACCCGTGATGGCGTCGAGATCCTCCGGCGCCAAGCGGTCCGCCAACATCTGCTGGATGCCCCAGAGCATGGCGTGGGTGCCGATGCGGTTTCCCACGAAGTTCGGCGTGTCCTTGGCCCAGACAATGCCCTTGCCCAGCGTCTCGCGCCCGAAGTGCTCGACTCGCCCTTTGACTTCAGCGCTGGTCTCCGGCCCCGCCACCAACTCGAGCAGCTTCATGTAGCGCACCGGGTTGAAGAAGTGCATCACCAGGAAGTGCTGCTTGAAGCCCGCGCCGCGACCCTCGAGCATGTCCTGAATGCGCAGGCCCGAGGTGTTCGACGCCACCACCGCGTCGGCCCCGAGGGTCTTCTCGAGGCGTTCGAAGAGCGCGCGCTTGACGTCCAGTCGCTCGACCACGGCCTCGATCACCAGATCGCAGCCCGCGAGCGCTGCAAAGTCGTCCTCCAGGTTTCCCGTCTGCACCAGCGACGCGCGGCTCTTGTGGAAGAACGCCGCAGGCCTGGCCTTGGTGGCTTTGTCGAGCCCACCTTCGGCAAAGCGGTTGCGTGCGCGGGGATCCTTCTTCTCGGCGTCGCTCAGGTTCGGCGGGACGATGTCGAGGAGGAGGACCTCGACGCTGGCATTGGCGAGGTGCGCGGCGATGCCGGCGCCCATGACGCCGGCACCGATGACGCCGACGCGTCGGATGGGAGTGGTCATGGCGGGCACCGTTAGCCACCTGCTCCGGGGCTTCAAGCGAATTGGATGCGCGGGCCGTCGTGGTAAAACGCGACTCATGAACGCCCTCGTCTGGGTCCCGTGCGTTTCGCTGGTCTGGCTCGCGGCCTGCGGCGGCGCTGCCCCCCCGTCGGTCGAAGCACCGACGCCCGGGGCCCCCGCGGCCGGCGACCCGGCGGCGCCAACGGAAGAATCTGCGCCGGCGATACCGCGGGCCAAGATCATCGAGGTGCTCCCGGGTCGAGAGAGCGTCGACGATCGGCGCGTGAAGATCGGCTTCGACAACCCGACCACGACGTCGTGCACATTCACGAGCTACACGCTGGTGTGGCCGGGTGGCAGAAAGACCATCGAAGAGAAGCCCTTCGAGATCCCGCCCGGAAGCACTCGCCAACGCAAGTTGATCGTCCACCCCAACGACGGCGACCTCTCGACGCTGAAGGTCGAGGGCTCCGAGGTCGAGGTCAACGCGGGTTGCTCGCCGAAGTGATGCTCAGCCGGCGGCCACCATCATGCCAAAGATGATCAGGAGCCAGATCAGGGTCAGACCGAGCAATACCGTCCCGATGATGCCCATGACGCGACCGGCGACGCCGAGCCCGTCCGGCGGCACTTCGTTTATCGCACAGCACCGCACGTAGGTGTTGCCCTTGCTCCACGCGACCGGGGCGCAGAGCTGGCACAGGATGAGCCCGAGGAGCCCGAGGATGAAGACCGTGGTCGCGTCGTTGCGCGTGGCGCCGGGCCCCTCCGTCGGGAAGGCCTGGGCGGGGAGGCGCACCGCGGGCGGGACGAAGCGCGGATCGTGCATTGGCACAGAGTATCGGAGTTCGGGGAACTTACCCCTCAGAAAGTCCCCGCTACCGCCAGGCGGAAGAAGGGGCCGCTGGTGGAGAGCTGGCCGAGATCCAGGGCCGCCGTGCGCTCCGGGGCACCGGAGCCCGAGTCGGCTTCGAGCAGCAGGTCACTGGATTGCGTGATGCCGTAGCCACCTTCGCCGACCAACCAGAACATCAGGGGGAACTTCTTGCTGCGCACGTCCAAGAAGGACCACGCGGCGCCCGCGCTGCCGTCCGCAGCAAAGAGCCAGTCCCGCGCCGCTAGCGTCGCTCCGGTGGACCCCTCGTCGAGCGTCGCCACGGTGCGCTGCACACCGGCCGTGGGTCGCACGAAGGCGTAGAGCTGCGGCAGCAGGTGATAGCGTGCCTCCGGACCCACCGTCAGCCGATAGGTCTGGAGCGACGTAGGCTCGCCCCGGGCGTCCGCGCTCTTGGATCCAAAGTCGAAGGTGAGCGCGGCGGCGAAGGACAGCGGCGACGCCACGTACAAGCTGCGCGAGGCGCCGATGCTGCCCGTGGGGTACACGTCGTTGCGCGAGAATGGGTCGAAGCCCTTGCCCTTGAAGAACGAGGTGCGCACGCCGAGCCACGCTTGCCATCCGGGGGGCGACGGCGGCGGCAGCGGCGCTTCGGGCTCGCTGTCCTTCACGGGAGCGCTGGCTTCGGGGGCCGCGGGGGGCGCCATCCAGGGTGAGTAATGTCCGGGCGAAGGCGACGCGGCGGGCGCCGGGAGCGGGCGCGGGGCGAGTGCGGGCGCCGGGGCCGCAGGAGGTGCCGGCGCGGCGGTGGGCGCCGGCTCGGTGGCGGGCTTTTCGTCCACCGGCGGCGCGCCTTGCGCTGCTGCGGTGCCGGTGAACAGAACGAACGCGGCGATGCTACGGCGCATCATTTTGCGAGCCCTCCGAGCAGGACGCCTGGGTAGAAGCGGGTCTTCGCCGTGTCAGGGTCGAGCCCGTCGAGCACCGTAGCGCCCAGCGAGACCGTGGAGTCTTTCTCGCTCACGTGCAGCGCGATGGCGGCGCGACCGCTGTCCCGACGCGCGATGTCGTAGACGGCGGCGACGTCCCGCTCGACCTGGATCGACGTCGGGTGCAGGTTCGAGAGATCGATGCTGGCGAAGTCCGGCGTGCCCGGGCGCAGCGCCCACGCTCGCTCGCCATCCGGTGAAACTTGAAGCTTGAATCCCGAGGCGTTCGTCAACATCGGGAAGCTCTGGCGCTTGTCGAGGTCCAGCACGTAGAACTCGCTGGCGCTGGCGCTCTGGAGGACCTTCAGGTGGGCGTAGGTGTCGCCGGGGACGCTCTTCACCTGCGCGACCGCAATTCCGATGTCGTAATCGTCAACGCTTCGGAAAGGCGTGCCGCTGGTCTTGCCCAGCGACCAGAACGCGATGCCGGTGGTGGAGTCGCTCCAGAGCAGGGCCACGTCGCTCTTCTGCGGCTTGTTCGAGACGTCGTCGGTGACGCGAGTGATGCGCGAGAAGGGCTTGGGGAATTCCACCGTCTCGGTGACCGTCGTCGCCGGATCGACCAAAGTCGCGCTCTGGGTCGAGGGAACCAGCGCGGCGAGGCGCAGCCCGCCATCCGTCTGCACGAAGGCGATGCTGCTGGGCACCCCGCCGACGTCCGCAACGTTGACGGTGGCCTTGAAGGGCTTCTGGTCGCCTGGGGGCGGCGCCCCGAGATCCACCACCATCACGTTGGGATCGTTCTTCAGTCGCACCGCGATACGCGCGTCGGCGGCGTCGTCCACCTCGCCGTCGTGGAAGGCGACCTCGAGGGGAACCCCGGTGGCGCCGGTGGCGGTCTTGGGCAGGATCAGCGTGACCTCGTCGCGGGCGAGATCCGAGAGATCCACCAGCGATACGTCCTGACCCGTCTCGACCACGACAAAGCGTCGCGGCGCGCCGTTCGGCACGGTCAGCTCGCTGGTGAAGGTGAGTCGCTCCGGGCGACCGCCGAAGCTGCGCAGAGTCTTGGAGACTGGCTCGAACTTCGGATCCGAGAGCTTGACGAAGATCAGCTCGTTCGGGTTCACCACGATGCCGCCGGCGTCGTAGACCACCGCCCACTCGCCCTGAGGATCGATGGCGATGCCCTGGAGCGGATCGGTCAGCTCGTAGCGCGCGGTGACCCTGGGCTGGGTGCTGCCGTCGATCACGGTCAGCGAGGGCAGCTCGTCGTCGGGGTTGCGGCGAGGCTGAACGCCCCGGGACAGCACGAAGAACGAGCTGGCGTCTCGGGACACCTCGGTGGTGACGATGTTCTTACCTACGCCGAGCGGCGTGGCGTAGAGCGATCGGTTCGACGATGCCGAGAGCATCAAGACCCGATCGAGGGCGGTGTCCACCACGGCCACGGAGCCGGTGAGCCCGGCGGTCTGCATGGGCAGCTCCGCCTTCTTGTCCCAGCTCTCGGGCCGGTCGCCACAGCCACTGAGGGTGGCGATCACGGCGGCGCTCACGACGACTCGTTTCATGCGGGTTCCTCTCACTCGACGACCTTGGCCCCGAGCTCGAAGCCCGTGAGCGTCCTCACTTCGCCGCTGGCGAAGTCGATGAAGGTGATGCGCCCTTCAGGGTGAAGCTGCGCGACGTATCCCTTGCCCGCGGCGCCGACGATGCCGGTCGCGAGCGGTGGGCTCGCCAGCTTGGTGAAGTCCACCTGCTGGCTCGAGAGCTTGATGCGATAGACGCCGAAGACCTTCTTGGCGTCGTCCCGCACGCTGACCAGCGCGTGCTCGCTCTTGGGCGCGGGCTGAATGGCCACTGCGTTGGGGGCGGCGTCGGTGCCCAGGATCTTCGGCGAGAGCTGCGCGGCGGTGGACACCACCGAGAACGCGCCGGCCTTGGTGCTGCCGGCCAAGGTCTTCTGAAGCACGATGGCGTGCTTGGCGTCCGGAGCCGGGAAGACGGCTGAGACCGGCGCCTTGAGCGCGACGGTGCGGTGCGTGAGGAAGTCCGGCCCCGGACCAGCGTTCAAGATGGTCAGGTGGTCGTTCGCGAGCGCGTTGGTGTAGAGCAACGCGACGCTCGCATCGGTCGAGAGCGCCACGCTGCCGAAGAACTCCCCGCTCACGGTCTTCTTCTCGATGCTGCTGGGATCGCTGGCGGCACCCGGCACCGGCAGCACGAACACCTCGGAGGTGTCGCGCACGACGGCCACCGCCCGCAGTCCATCTTCGGACAAATCGAGATCCGTCACGTTGCCGGAGAGCGGCAGATCGGTGCGTGCACCGCTCGCGAGCGAGACGAAGGACACCGACGCGCTTCCGTCCCGTCGAACCAGGGCCCACGCGCCGTCCGGCGTCAGCGTCACGTCGCGCGACGCCGGGTTCTCCAGCGGATCGTCGGTCACCTTCACCAGGGCGCTGACGCTGGGCCCCGTACCGTCCAGCGTGATCACCGAGATCCCGGGCTCGGTCACCGCGAACGCTCGCGTTTCGTCCTTGGCGAAGCCGAGGCGCGCCGGACGATAGCCCACGCTCAGGATCTTCGAGCTCTCCTTGCCCGGGCTCAAGTCGATGACCGTCACGTCTTGGAAGCCCTCGGTCGGATCCGCGCCCGCGATCGCCGACGCGTCGGTCCAGGCAATCGCCCACTTGCCGCCCGGACTGACGGCCCAGGCGTTGGCCGCCGCGTGGGTCTTCAGGGTCTTCTGCGAGAAGGTGCCGTCGCTGGCCACGCGGAACAGCGTCGCGTCGTGGCTCTTCACGTTGAGCACGATGGCCGAGTTGCTGCTCGCGTCGGGGATCGCCGCGAGGTAAGTCGGTCCGTAGCCGGCCTCGGCGATCTTCACGTCGTAGCTGGTCGCGTCGATCAGCGCTACGCGACCGCTGTCCGGGTTGGCGGCCCACACATATTTGCCCGTGGCCACCGGCGAGCGGAACGAGCTCTCGAGCTCCTGCTCCGGCGGCGCGTCGACGCCCGCGTCCGCGAGTCCACCGCCGCTTCCGCCTGTGGCCCCACCGGTGCCCGTAGCGCCGCCGGCCGTGCTGCCACCCGCCCCACCCATCGGTGCGCCGGCACCGCCCGCGTCGTCCGAGCCGCAGTTCAGGAGGAACAGCGACAGCGCCACGCCCACCAGTCCGACACCGGCCAGTCGCAACATCATTTCGCTCCCGTCCACGACCTTGGCGCCAAGCTCGAAGCCGGTCAGGGTGCGCGCCTTGCCGTCCGCCAATGTCACGAAGGTGATGCGCCCCTCGGGGTGCTCCTGCGCGACGTAACCGACGCTGACGGCCGGCACGACTCCGGTGGCGAGGGGTGGGCTCGAGAGCTTGAAGGGATCGACCTGCAGCTCGGGCATGCGCACGAGATAGGTCGCGTAGAGCTTCTTGGCGTCGTCGCGCACCGTCACCAACGCGCGCGCCGAAAGGATGGCGACGCCGACCGCCGGCGCGTCGGTGCCCTGGATCTTCGGCGGCAAGTCCACGGAGAGGGGCACCACGCTGAACGCACCGGCCTTGGTGCTGCCGGGGCTCGGCGAGAGCAAGGCGACGGCGTGGGATCCATCAGCCGCGGGGAACACGGCCTTGACCGGAGCCTTGAGCGACACGGTGCGGTGCGTGAGGAAGCTCGCGCCCGGGGCGGTATTCAAGATGGTCAGGTGATCGTTCGGAGTTGCGTTGGTGAACAAGAGCGCGACCCCGCCGCTGGCGCTGACCGCAACGCTGCCGAAGGACTGCCCTTGGATGCTCACCGTCTCGAAGGAGCCGGGATTCGTGAAGATGCCCGGGATGGGAAGCAGCACGACGTCCGAGCTGGGCGGCGGCGCGGGAGTCGTGTCGGTGCTCGCGTCGTCCGCGCTGGCGTCGTCCGCGCTGGCATCGTCCGCGCTGGCATCGTCCGCGCTCGCGTCGTCCGCGCTCGCGTCGTCCGCGCTCGCATCGTCCGCGGGACCTGCGTCTGGGAACGCGGTCGAACCGGGTTGTCGCACCACCGCGATGGCCCGCTTGCCGTCGTCGCTGAGATCCAGATCGGTCACAGCCCCCGACAGCTTCACGCTCACGCGCTTGCCGTCGGCGAGCGACACGATGCCGACCTCGCTCGAGCCGTCGCGCCGCACCAGGGCCCAAGCCCCATCGGGAGTCACCGACACGTCGCGCGAAGCGGGGTTGTCGAGCGGGTCGTCGGTGACGGGCACCTCGGCGCTCACGTGGGGCCCGAGGCCGGAGTCGAGCTCAATGACGGAGAGCCCCGGCTCGGTCACTACGAACGCGCGCTTCTCGTCGCTCGAAATGAACACCCGCGTGGGCCGATAGCCCACGCTCAGGCGCACGGAAGTCGGCTCTTTGCCCGCCAAATCGAGCACTGTGACGTCTTGAAAGCCCTCGGTGGGATCGGCCTTCGGGATCTTCGCCGCGTCGGTCCAGGCGATGGCAAAGCGACCCTTGGAGCTGATGGCCCATCCGTTGGCGTCCTGGTGGACCTTCGCGGTCGCGGTCGTGACCTTGCCCTGCGCGTCCGCGATCAACACCGTCGCGTCATGGCTCTTCACGTTGAGCACGATGGCGCGCGCCGCGTCCGGGTTGGCGGGATCCGCGAGCGCAGCCAGGTGCGTCGGACCATTGCCGGCCTCGAGGGTCTGCACCTCGAGGCTCGTCGCGTCGATCAGCGCCACGCGGCCACTCTCGGGATTGGCAGCCCACACGTATTTCCCGGTGGCGACCGGTGATCGGAACGAGCTCTCGAGCTCTTCCTCCGGCGGCGGCCCGCTGCCCGCGGCACCACCCATCGAGGAACCACCCGATCCGCCGCAGCCGGGCCCGATGCACGGGCCCGAATCCGAGCCGCCCTCGCCGCCCACCCCGGCACCGCTGTCTTCTGCGTCACCGCCCGCGCAGTGCGCGAGCGTCAGCAGCAAACCTGGCAGCGCCAGCAAGCCGAGCTTCAGTGCGATCCGACGTCGTGTTGCGCCACCCACGGTGACGCGAGCCTTTGCAATCCACGAGCCAGACCCGCGGGCCTTGAATATTCACGCCGGATCTGCGTCTGCTCGAGCGCGCCAGCATGACAGCTCTGTCGCGGCTACTTTCGGCGTGCCGGAGCGGGCTTCGTTGACGCTCATCGATCCCTGTGTTCCATAGGCCGTCATCCATGTCGAGCCCCGCGCTGGCAACCCTGCCCTCCGATGCATCGCCCGAGGCCCACGTGCTCGCGCGATCCGCGGGCATCAGCGTGACCATCGCGGAGCTCTGCACGCGACGCGGGTTCACCGACCCCGCCGAGCTCGCTCGGTTCATGGACCCCAAGCTGTCGCACCTGACTCCGCCGGAGCGCATGGCTGACCGAGACGCGGCGGCCGAACGCATCGCCTTCGCGATCCGCGAGCGAGAGCCCATCACCATCTTCGGCGACTACGATTGCGACGGGATCACCTCCGCCGCCATCTTGACCGGGATCATCTCGTCCCTCGGCGGACAAGCCACCCCCCTGCTCGCGAGCCGCTTCGACGGGGGCTACGGCGTCTCCACGGCGGCGGTCGAGCGCATCGTGGCCAGCGGCGCCAAGCTCCTGGTGACCTGCGACTGCGGCTCGTCGGACCACGCGACCCTCGCCGACGTGCGCGCGCGTGGCATCGACGTGATCGTCATCGATCATCACCTGGTGCCCGACCAACCGCTGCCGGCGGTGGCCTTCTTGAATCCTCACCGCCCCGAGTGCGGCTTCCCCTACAAGGGCCTCGCGTCGTGCGGGCTCGTGCTCAGCGTCGGCGCGGCGATCCGCGCGCGCCTTGGCCAGGCCCTCGACCTGCGCGCCTGGCTCGATCTGGTGGCCATCGGCACCATCGCCGACGTCGCTCCCCTCGACGGTGACAACCGCGCGCTAGTCCGCGCGGGCTTGCGAGTGCTCGCCGAGGGTCGCCGGCCCGGAGTGCGCGTATTGCTGGAGCTCGCCCGCATCGACGCGACTCAGGCGCTGTCGAGCGAAGACGTGGCCTTCCGGATCGCGCCGCGTATCAACGCCCCGGGACGCCTCGGGCGCCCCGATCTCGCCCTCGAGCTGCTGCTCTCGAAGAGCCACGAAGAGGCTCGGGCGCTGGGCGGTGAGATCGAGCGCATGAGCACCGAGCGGCGCAGCATTCAAGAGAAGATGATCACCGAAGCCGTCCGCGAGATCGAAGAGGCGGGCTATCACCAGCGCCCCGCCATCGTCATCGGACGTGAAGGCTGGAGCCACGGCATCGTCGGCATCGTGGCCGGGCGGCTGGTGTCACGCTACGGCAAGCCGGTGATCGCCATCGGCTTCGAGCCGGGCGGACAGGGTCGCGGCTCCGTGCGCGGGCCCAAGGGCTCACGCCTGCACGACGCGCTCACGCGTGTCGAGGACGTGCTCGAGCGTTTCGGTGGGCACCAGGCCGCCGCGGGCGTCGAGGTCCGCTTCGATCGACTCGACGCCTTGCGAGACAGCTTCGAGCGCGCCTGCGCCGAGTCTCCCGCCGACGCCGCCGAGGACGAAAACGCCGACACGGTCTGGCTCCATGCCGGCGACACGCCGGCACGAGTGCTGGCCGACGTGGCGCGGCTCGAGCCCTGCGGCCAAGCCAACCCCGCGCCACGCATCGCGATGCACGCCAGCGTGGTGGCAGCCCGCGAGGTGAAGGGCGGTCACCTGAAGCTCGAGCTCGAGCTGCCGGGCTCACAGCGCATGAGCGGCTTCGGCGTGAGCATGGGCTCCCGCGCCGGCTCCCTCGCCGGCAAAGTCGTGGTGCTCGGTCGGCTGCGGCGCGACTCGTGGCGCGGCGGCGACGCGGTGGAGATGCGGGTCGAAGACGTGATCGCGGAGTGACGCGGGCAGCGGCCCGACCTTCCCGGCGACCTCTGCGTCGGTCATGGCCGCCGCTCTAGCCAGTCGCGTGGCGCGCGGCGCGCTCGAAGGTCGGGGCGAAGTCGAGGTAACGGGAGGTGGTGTCCGACTCGAAGTCGATGCGGCGCTCCCGATTGGCGTCGAAGACGAGCAGGCCTTCCTTCCAGATCCGGTGCCGCAAGATGGGCCCCTGCGGTCGCGCCTGTCCGAGCGGCGCTCAGCGACGCGGGGCTGAGCGTCGAGAGCGATTGAGGCGCGGGCGCGGGGGCTGACGCGCGGGGGCGTCGCTTGTCGACACCCACAAAAAGTCGCGGGGAGCAGGGTTCCTTGCGGAACCGTGCTCCCCGGACAGTTCTTACCTACTCAGCTGGATCAGTTCTTAGCTGAATTCTTCGGCGTGGCTGCGCCGAGGAGCTCGAACATGTAGGACTGCGTCCAGGTTGCGTTGGTGTTCGGCGGGTTGGGGAACACCGAGACGTAGGCGTTGCCGGCTGCGTTGACGAGTCCGCCTGCCATGTACACCACGGTCGGCGTGCCGACCGCGCTGCGCGCAAACGAGAACTCGACGTAGTCGTTGCCCGCGCCGCCCGTGTAGCCCAGGGTCACCGGGATGGCGGTCGCCCCCCAAGAACCGGGGGTTCCCGGGGTCCACATGCGGATCGAGGCCGACAGCGTGTCGTTCTTCCATACCAGGCGGTAGGGGAAGTTCCTCGGCAAGGTCGGGTGACCCGCGCCGTCCGGCGTGGTGGTTCCGCCCGACTCGCCGAAGTACACGCTCACCGTCTCGCCGCTCAAAGGCGTGAAACCCTTGTAGCCGACGTAGATGTTGGTCGCGTTCCACGACATGTAGGCGATGTCGCCAGCGCCGGTGTCGAGGGAGTCGTTGGCGGCGCTGAAGTCGTTCGCGCCGTCCATGGTGATGGTGTGTGCGTAGGGGTTGAACGAGTACGTTGCTTGGGCCGTCGACCAGGCCATGCCGGGCGAGCACGCGATGACCGAAACCGCGGTCGTCACGTTCAAGTTGGCGATGGGCTTGGCGCCGCCGGTGCCGTAGTCCGTGCAGGTCCAGCCCGCGCCGAGGTAGGTCTGCAGAGCAGAGACTCCGCAGAAGTTCGGCTGGGGCGGGATGCTGGCGGGACCCGTCTTACGACAGAGCGTGTAGTCGTTCGGGCTGTTCACCACCGGCGCGGGGTTCACCGTAGCGGTGACTGCCTGCGGGGAGGTGTACGTCGTGGCCGGGTTCGGCCCGAGCACGATGGGTCCAACCTGGAGCTGGTAGGTCTCGCTCGAAGCAGTCGACGCCGGCAGACCGTTGCTGCTGCAAGCGACGACCTTCAGCGTGGCTGAGATGCCAACGGTCGTGGTGCAACCGCCGGTGCCACAGCTGATCGTGCTCGAACCGAAGCCACAACCCGAGGGCGAGCACGTCGGCGTGCTGCCATCGAAGGTGTAGCAGAAGAAGTTCGAGTACGTGGTGTGATACGCCGGGTGATCGTTGCTCACGATCGTGCTGGTCGGGGCGTTGGTGACCGTTCCGAATACCCAGTCGTTGAACGTGCCGCCCTTCGGCAAGATGACCGGTGGCGCCATGAAGTACGAGTACGTCCAGGTGGCGACGTCCGACTCCGTCATTTCCGCCGAGCAACCGATGGCCTTGATGGTGGTCGAGGCCGGGTTGACCATGTGGAAGGCGCTGCCCGGGATGGTCGTCCCGCCACCCACGCAGCTCGGCGTGGTGCCGTCCACCGTGAAGTAGAAGTTCGCGCCCGTGGTCGCGGAGATCCAGTTGATGGTCGAGCCGATGGCCACCGGGCCGGGGGCCGGCGAGGTGGTCGTGAGCGTCGGGGTCGCCACCTTGAGCACGTAGACCGCGGTTGCAGCCGACGACACGCTCTTCACCTGACCGGGGTCACAGGCCTTGGCCTTGAGGGTGACGTTGGTCTTCTGGATCAGGTTGTTGAGGGTCGTGTTTCCGCCGTTGGGTGCGAGCGTGCCAGCCGGGACGCAGGTGGTCACACCGTTGCCCGCCGCACAGGTGGCCGCGACGACGTTGGGATCGCTGCCGTCGAGCGTGTAGCAGATCTTGGCGGCCTGGAGCGTGTCGTTGTTGGTGAACTTCACGTTCTGGTGGTTGTTGTAGGTGCCCGTGCCTGGCGCGATGCCCGGCTGCGCCATGGTGTTGGCCGACGGGTAGTTCGCGCTGCCGGGGGCCGGCTCGAAGCTCGAGCCGCCCGTGCCGTCATCGCAGCCGATGGCCGAGACCGTCGTGCCCGCCGTCACCGCCGAGGCCGCCAAGGCAACGCTGTTGCCGTTGACCTTGGTGAGACCAGTGCCGGTGCAGGCGCAGGTCGGAACCGCCGCGGTGGTCGAGTAGCAGATGAAGCTATACGCCTTGCCGGAGCCGTTCTGAGCGATGGTCACCGCCAAGTTGCCCGTGCCCGAGTTCACCGGGGTGCCGTCCACCGGGGTGAACTTGATCGGGTTGAGCTTCATCACGAAGGGATCGCTCGCTTCGATCTCGGAGGGCAGGAACGCCAGGTTGCACGCGATGCTCTTGACCACGGTCGCGGTCTTGTTGACCGTGATCGAGGCGGCATTGCTGCCGGTGGCGCAGGCGTTGGCCGTGGTGCCACAGGCCGGCGCGGCGCCGTCGGTGGTCGTGCAGGACCAGGTGCCCGTCGTGCCAGCGTTGCGCTTGTCGATGGCCGCGTTCTGGTTCGCGAAGTAGGTGCCGCCGTCGGGAGTGATGGTCGGCGTCTCGAGCTGGAACTTGTAGTCCGCCACGTAGACGTCCGAGCCCTTGTAGCCAGCCTTGCAGGCGGCGTAGGACCAGGACTTGTTGCCCAGCTGGGAGTTGATGGTCCAGTTGGTCGGCAGCGTCGCGCCAGCGTTGACCAGAATACCGCTGGTGCACGAGGGAGCCGAGGCCGGCGGCGACGTGTACCGCGCCGTCACGGCGCCGGTGGTGGCCGACGACAGGAGCGGCATCAGCGTCATGTTGGTCGGATCGTAGCCCCAGGTGCCCGGAGCGGGACCGTTGAGGGCGGGGGTCGCGACCTGCAGCGTGTACTTCTGCGCTGGCGCGGTGCCGTTGGTCATGGCGGGCTTGCAGGCGACCGCCGTCACCGTCACTTCACCGGTGCTCGGGTTGGTGATGTTGCCGTTGATCGGCACCTGGGTCTGGGCGTTGTAGGTCTGAGCCGTGCCCTGGCAGACGCCGTTGGTGCAGACCGGGGTCGAACCGTCGAGCGTGAAGCAGATGTTCGCCGCCGGCGTCGCTGAGGTCAGCGAGAGCAGGTAGTCGTTGTTCTGCGTTCCGGCCGCCGGATTGAAGACCGGCGGCTCGACCTGACCCGCCGGAATGTTGATGTCGTAGATGGCCACGCCCACGGTCGAATCCGTGAAGCCCGGCGCGTCGCACATGGCGCGGATGGTCGCCGACTGCGAGACCGCGATGGGCGAGCTGTACACGACGCTGTTCTTGTTCGGGTTGGTCCCGTCGGTCGTGTAGTAGATGGTGGCGCCCGCAGTGGTCGACGAGATGACGACGCTCTGTGCGCTGGTGTAGGTGCCCGCGGGGGGCGCGAAGGTCGGAGTGGCGCAGGGGTTCTCCACCACGCCGCCGGTGCCGCCGCCGCCGGCCATGCCGCCAGTGCCTGTGCCGCCGGTGCCGCCGCCGCTGCCGCCGCTGCCGCCGGTGCCGCCACCGCCAGCGATGCCGCCGCTGCCGCCGGTGCCGCCGGTGCCGCCGGTGCCGCCGACGCTGCCGCCGCTGCCGCCGGTGCCGCCCTTGCCGCCGCCGGAGCCCCCGCTGCCCTCGTCATCCCCACCACAACCGACCGTTCCACCCACGCCGAGAGCGGCGGTGAGGGAAAGAGCGGCGAGCTTCTTGAGCCCTTCTGCATTAATTAGTCTTAGTTTCATGTAGAGAAACCTCCCGAGTTGCCGGGCTTACACGCTTCGTCGCGGGGGTTCAACCGAGAACCGGTAGAAATCGGGAGGAAGAAGCCGGCAATGATTTCCGGGGCCGGGCCCACGTAGGTATTCGTTCGCTGATGTGCTGCCCAAAACGCCGCGGGCCAGCCCGGTCTGTCCCATTTTGGCTCAGCCGGGGGTACGCTCGACGCGCGTGCAGCCGGTCATCCGCGAAATGACGCCGCTCATCTCGTTTCGCGGGGTGTGCAAGGCGTTCGGTCCGAAGGTCGTGTACCGCGGGCTCGATCTCGACGTGTACCGAGGTGAGGTGATCACCATCGTGGGCGGCTCCGGCGTGGGCAAGAGCGTGATGCTCAAGATGCTGATCGGGCTTCTGCCCCCGGATCGCGGCAGCATCGTCTTCGACGGCCTGGAGCTCACTGGCATGACCGAAGACCAGCTCTCGCGGGTGCGGCAGCGCATCGCGATGCTGTTTCAGAGTGGCGCGCTCTTCGACTCCCTCAACGTCGGCGAAAACGTGGCCTACGGGCTCGAGGAGCACTTTCGGCAGAAATTGAGCAAATCCGAGATCCGCGACCGCGTGGCCTGGGCCCTCGGGCTGGTGGGGCTGCCGGGCGTCGAGGAGATGCGGCCGGCGGATCTGTCCGGGGGCATGCGCAAGCGCGTGGGGCTTGCGCGCGCCATCGCGGTGCAGCCCGAGGTCGTGCTGTACGACGAGCCGACCACGGGCCTCGACCCCATCAATACGGCGCGAGTCAACCACATGATCCTGGGCCTTCAGGAGAAGTTCCACTTCACCAGCGTCGTGGTCACCCACGACATGAAGAGCGCGTTCACCGTCAGCGACCGCATGGCCATGGTGCACTCGGGGGTGATCATCTGTCAGGGTCCCGTGGACGAGTTCCGCGCGTCGACCGATCCGCGCGTGAGCGACTTCATCGAGGGGCGCGCGCCGGTCCGGGAGTCCGTCGAGGCGCTGCTGAGCTCGGGCTGAGGCCGGAAAGCCGGCGGCGAGGCCCGCGCTTTCCGAGGCGTCCGCCTGGGACTACACTCCCGTGACCGTTCATGGCCTTGAAGCGTGAGATCAAAGTCGGGCTGTTCGTGCTCGTCGGCCTGGTCGTCTTCGGCCTGGTGATCTTCCTGATTGGCGACGAGCGCCAAGCCTTCGAGCGCAAGGACGCGTACAGTGCGGTGTTCGACGACGTGCAGGGGCTCAAGCGCGGCTCCACCGTGCGCATGGGCGGCGTGGACGTCGGCGCCGTGAGCGACGTCCGCTACTCGGACGACCCAGATGATTTGAAGCTCTACGTCGAGTTCACGGTGGTGCGCGGCGAAGCCCGCCGGATCCGAACCGACAGCTTCGTCTTCATCGACAACAAGGGTCTGCTCGGCGACAAGATGGTGACGCTCAAGGCCGGCACGCCAGGAGCCGAGCGCATCCCGGCGGGCGGAACCATCCCCACCAAGCCCGCCAAGGACATCGCCGACATGGTGGGTCAGGTCGCCAACATCAGCGCCAAGGCCGAGACCGTGATGGGCAACCTGGAGAAGACCACCGGCGCCATGTCGGAAGAGCGCTTCACACAGGACGTGCAGGGCTCGGTGCGCTCGCTGCACAATGTCCTCAAGAACCTGGACGAGGGCAACGGCTACGCCAGCAAGCTGCTCAAGGATCCCGTCGAAGCCGAGCGCCTCTCTCGCACGCTCACCAATCTGGAGCGCGCGACGGTGGAGCTCAACCAGACCTTGCGAGGAATCAACGCCATCGTGCACCGCGTGCAGTCGGGTCCCGGCTTCGCCCACGACGTGCTGTACGGCGACGCGCCGACCAAGACCGTGGCGTCGTTCGGCAACGCCGCCGATGAGCTCGCCCTGACGCTGAAGGGCGTGCGCGAAGGCAACGGCCCCGCCAAGAGCCTGATCTACGGCGACGACAAGTCGCAGGAACTGATGGGCAACATCAACGCGATGAGCCGCGACCTGCGTCAGATCGTGGCCGGAGTGCGGGCGGGCAAGGGCACGGTGGGCGCGCTCTTGGTCGACCCCAGCGTGTACGAAGACCTCAAGATGGTGCTCGGCAACGTGGAGCGGAACAAGGCCGTGCGCGCCTTGGTTCGCTACAGCATCAAACAAGACGAGACCCGGCCCAAGGTCGAGGTGAAGGACCCGGGCGCACCGGCACCGGCGAGCGACTCGAGCGCGGCCCGGAAAGGCGAGTGACCGCGAGTGGCTCGCCGAGCGTGGCTCGCCGTCGCGATGGTCTGCGCCTGCACTACCGGCTGTAAGAAGCACACTTCAGCGCCTGCCAAGACCTGGTACGACGCCGCACCGCTGGCCGAATCGCTGCGCAGTGACGAGCGCGTCGGGGCGGCCGCCGGCGCCGGCGTGAAATCGCTCAGCGACTTGCCCCTGTACGATCTCGAGATCGATCTGCGCGACGACTTGGGCCAGGCCGAGATCGGACAGACGCTCTACTTCACCAACAGCCTCGGATCGAGCCTTGAGGAGATCGTGCTGCGGATCTACGCCAACGCCGTGGGCGAGTCGCCGCCGGTGAAGCTGTTGAAGGGCTCGTGCTCGGAGGGTCCGAGCTGCACCATGAGCGCGACCGAGCCGAGCGTGATCGTCGCCAAGCTCGACAAGCCCCTGGCGGCAGGCGAGCGCATCAAGCTCTCGCTCTCGCTCTCGGCGGAGCTGCGGATCATCGAGCCCGGTCGCACGACCATGCTCGCCCAGGGCCTCGAGTCGCTGGAGCGTCTGAAGAGCGGGAAGCGGGCCGGCGACTACGGGCTGCTCGCTCGGGGCGACGAGATCGCGTCGCTGGCCAGCTTCTACGCGGTGCTCGGGCCCTTTCACGACGGCAAGTGGGACAAACCCGAGGGCTCGAGCATGGGCGATCTCGGCGCCGATCGCCTGAGCCACGTCCGCGCGAGGGTGCTCGCTCCGGCCAACGCCAAGGTGGTCAGCTCGGGCATCAGCAGCCAGAGCGCGACCATTGCCGCAGGCGACGCGGGCCTGCGCCGCGAGACGCTGATCCGAGCCGCCATGGTCCGGGACTTCGCGCTGCTGGTCAGCTCGCGCTTCGAGTCCGCGAGCCGCAAGGTCGGCGACGTCGAGGTCCGCTCGCACTTCGTGGAGCGTGACAAAGAAGCTGGCGCGCGGGTGCTCGAGGCCGCCGCATCTTCCCTCGCCACCTACGAGAAGCTCTTCGGCCGCTACCCTTACGTCGATCTCGACGTGGTCGAGGCGCCGCTTGTGGGCGGCGCCGGCGGCGTCGAGTTCAGCGGGCTGGTGACCGTGGCGAGCATGCTCTATCGACCCGCGCTCTCGGAGGGCCCCATGGGCATGCTCGCGGGGCTCTTGGGCGGCGCGGGACACGACGCGCGGGTGAAGGAGCTGACCGACTCGATGCTCGAGTTCGTCACCGCGCACGAGGTCGCCCACCAGTGGTGGCCCGGGCTGGTCGGCAGCGACAGCCGCCAGCACCCGTTTCAAGACGAGGCGCTGGCGCAGTGGAGCGCGGTGCTCCACATCAAAGAGCGCTACGGTCCAGAGCGCGCCAAGCTCGAGGCGGACCGGCAGGTGCTCGCGAACTATCACACCATGCGCCTGCTCGGTTCCGAGGACGGCGCCGTCGATCGACCGGTGGACGCTTTCTCGGGCGAGCTCGCCTACGCGGGGTTGGTCTACGGCAAAGGCCCGTTCTTCTACCGCGAGCTTCAGAAGGCCTTGGGGGACGCCGTGTTCTTCGAGAGGATGCGCGCGTACGTGGCGCGTCATCGCTTCAAACACGCGCCGCCCCGAGGTCTGGTGGACGAGCTCGCCAAAGGCGAGCACGCGGATCCGGTCAAGGCGCTGGCGAAGCGCTGGCTCGAGCAGGCCCATGGGGACGAGGATCTCGGCAAGCCGGACATGCGTAGCCTGCTCGCCGGCTTCCTCGGTGAAGAGGCCGTGAAACAAATGGGGCCCGAAGTGGACGTAGCGATGAAGCTCTTGCTCCGACTGCTCGGCCCCGGCAGCGGCAAGCTGGACGCCGGCGACGTCCTGAAAGAGCTGCTGACGCCTCCCGAGCCCTGACCCGCTTTCCATTGTAGAGTTCGACAATGGGGCGCGCTCTTGGCTCGCTGCTGCTGGTCGCGATCGGAGTGGTCGCCGTGGCAGCGTGCGGCCTCGAAACAGGCGGCGGACTCGAGAGCCCGTCGGACGCGGGCGCCGGAGAGGCCGGCGGCGGCGGCGGTGTCAGCGGCACCTGCTTCGCGGGGTCGAAGCTCTGCCCAGATCCGAGCGGGCAACTTTCGTGCGTCACCGCGAACACCCCGCAGGCCGGTTGCTCGGACAGCACGGGCTGCTCCCCCTGCCTACTGCCCCACGCGAGCGCCAAGTGCGCCGCTTCGGGAGAGTGCCAAGTCGATCAGTGCGACCCCGGCTGGCAAGACTGCAACGCGAGCCCGGTGGACGGCTGCGAGACCAACGTGGACGGCGACTACGCCAACTGTGGGAGCTGCGGCAACGACTGCAAGGTCATCAATGGGCAGAACTGGATCTGCGACGCCGGCGCCTGCGTCGTCAACTATTGCGACCCCGACACGCTGCTCGACTGTGACAAAAACAAGAAGAACGGCTGCGAGGTCGATGGCAACACCGACGTACTGAACTGCAAGTTCTGCGGCAATGCGTGCAGCTTGGCCCACGCCGTGAACGAGTGCGTGGGACAGGTCTGCAAGATCAAGAGTTGCGAAGGCGGCTGGGCCAACTGCGACGGGAACGAAGCCAACGGTTGCGAGACGAGCATCGGCACCGATCCCGGCCACTGCGGCGGCTGCAATCAGGTGTGCAACTCGACCAACGGGCTACCGGCCTGCAGCGGGGGCAAGTGCGCCATCGCGTGCACCGGCTCGTTCTTGAACTGCGACGGAAACCTGAGCAACGGCTGCGAGACGGACAAGAACACGAGCGTCGGTCACTGCGGCGCCTGCAAGGGCGCGTGCACGCTGGCCAACGCCAACCCCGCGTGCAGCGGCGGTTCGTGCAACATCTCCAGCTGCAAGTCCGGGTGGGGCAACTGCGATGGAAAGGTGGCCTCGGGCTGCGAGACCAACACCAACGGGAGCACCCAGCACTGCGGAGGGTGCAACAAACCCTGCGTCGCGCCGACCAACGCCGCGGCGACCTGTAGCAACGGCGGCTGCGGGTTCGCCTGCAACAGCGGGTACTCGACCTGCGGCGGCGGCTCGACCTGTTTCAATTTGTCGAACGACGCGAACCACTGCGGCTCGACCTGTAAGAAGTGCGCGGGGCCCCCGAGCGGTCAAGGCTCGCCGGCTTGTAGCGGCAGCAACTGCACGGTCACGTGCAAGTCGGGATTCGACAGGTGCGGGAGCGACTGCTTCGACTGGAAGGTCTCCACGGTGCACTGCGGGGGCTGCAACAAACCCTGCACGGCGCCCACCGGTGGGACCACCAGTTGCTCCGGGGGAGCGTGTCAGCCGACCTGCCCCGCATCGCAGACGCTGTGCGGGACCACCTGCGTCGACACCAAGACAAACGCGAGCCACTGCGGCGGATGCGGCAAGAACTGCACCGGCGGAATGATCTGCAACGCAGGCGGTTGCGAGTGCCCCTCGGGCAAGAAGGACTGCGGCAACGGCAGCTGCGTCGCGTGCTGCGGCGACGACGACTGCTCGAACGGCGACAAGTGCTGCACCGGCACTTGCAAGAAGTCGTGCTGAGGCCTCAGCGTACCAGCGAACTCTTCGGGTCGTAGTGCCCGCTATTCACCGGGGCGTTCAACGCATCAAGTCTCGGCCCGGTCCGCTGACTGGAGGTGCAGCTTGGCGATGTCCGCCTCGTCCAAGAAGCCGATCACCCGGCGATCGGCGTCGACGACGGGGATCTCCCGGAGCCCACTCTCGATCAGCAGCTTGGTGGCCGCATGCAAGTCGTCGTCGCAGCCGAGGGCGACCGCGGGCTGCATCAGATCGGCGACGATGGTCCAGCGGGTGTCATCGGCCTGCTGCGCGAGCACGTGCGTCAGCTCCGACGTCACGAGGCCGATCAGACGCTGTTCGGCGTCGACCACGGGGAACACGTTCTGCCAGTCGGCGTCTCCGACTTGATCGATGACCTCGCGTGCTGTCGAGCCGGAGGCGAAGGACACGAAGGGCCGACCCGATAGCATCACGTCCTTGACGCGAGCGGCCCGCAGCATGTCGAGTACGACTGCATCGCGGTGCACTGGAGAGTCAGCGAGGGTATCGACTTGCGCCTCGTAGATGCCCTTGTGCCGAAGTGCGACGAACGCGATGCCGATGGTCAGCATGAGCGGCACCAAGAGATCGTAGTTGCCGGCGAGCTCGCAGACGAGCACCAGGGAAGCCAGCGGCACGTGGGCGATGCCCCCGTAGAACGCGCCCATGCCCACCAAGGCAAAGGCGCCCGGGTCGATGCGTGGATCGGCGAGAACGATCTGCGCCGCGCGTCCGAACGCGCCGCCGAGCAGGCCGCCGATGGCCAAGGACGGCGCGAAGTCTCCGGCTGACCCGCCCGAGCCGATGGTCAGCGAGGCGGCGAAGACCTTCACCAGCGAGAGGCCCAGCAAGAGCAGCACGCCGGTCCAACCGAGTGGCAGCCAATCGGCGCCGCTGATGGCCGCCTGCGCGGCGCCATAGCCACCGCCGAGAATGCCGAAACCTCGTCCGGACCCGCCACCACCAAGGAAGGTGATGACCACAGTGGCGAGCACGCCGAGCGCCAGACCGCCGAGCGCGGGGCGGATCCAGTCGGGACCCGGCAACTTGGAGAACAGGCGGCGAGTGGTACCGAACACGGCCAAGAAGCCGATGGCGACGACCGCGATGGCGAAGGCCAAGAGACCGTAGAGTGGCAGGTGCGCCGGTACGAAGGGAAAGCGCGGCGCGTGCGTGAAGAGCGTGCTCTCTCCGAAGATCGAGATCACCACCGAGTACGCCGTGACGGAGGCCAGCACCGATGGGATCAGCGCATCCGACTCGAAGCCATCGCGGTACAAGAGCTCGACCGCGAGCAATGCGGCTCCGAGCGGCGTACGAAACACGGCCGAGATCCCGGCCGCTATCCCCGCTACCAGCAAGATGCGTCGTTCCCGCACCGAAAGACCCAGCACCCGGGCCACCGTCGAGCCAATGGCCGCACCGATCAACATCGTCGGTCCTTCGCGTCCTCCCGCACCCCCGGTCCCCAGCGAGAGGATCGACGCCAACGGTTTGGCCCAGATCAGCCGCCGGCGAAGCATGCCGCGGCGATAGTGGAACGCTTCGATGGTCGGGTCGGCGCCGCCGCCGCGGACCTCCGGGATGTAGCGCGCGACGAGCCCCGCTCCGAGGCCGCCCAGCGCGGGCAGGATCACCAGCAGCCACGGCCGAAACGGGGCGTGATGCTGCCAAGTCGCGAACTGCTCCCCCTGCGCCCGCACCGGAGCGTAGCCCGCCGCGCCCTCGAGCAGCATGCTGCTGACGTACTCGAGTGCGGCAAAGAACGCGGCGCCCACCAGACCGGCGGTGAGTCCGACCAGCGCCGCGTGAGACAGGGCTCGCCCGGCCAGACGGAAGTCGAGGGGCGCCCTACTGGCGAACACCAGCGGTGCCAGCGTGCGCGGTCCGCGCAGCAGTTCGCGCAAGCGTCGAGCGATGTTGCCGATGCTGCCGCCGGGCATGGCCGGAACCTAGCCGTGATTGTCGGGATCGAAAAATGGGCGCCAGCTTCTTGCGCCAAATTTTCGTGGTTGCCGCGAGTTCCGGAAATCCTGGCGTCAATGCCCCCTCGCACCGCGTCCGATCGGCTTGGGTGCGGAACTTGCTGGGGCGAACCCGTGCTGTCTGCCCTCGCCGTCGCCATGGACATCGTCCACATCGCCGCGATGGCGGCGTGGGCTTTGGGTTTGCCGCTGTTGTTCTGGCACCGCTGGCCTCGCCTGAGCTTCGCGTACACGGTGTACGCGGTGGTGTTCGTGGTCGCGTCCCAGGGCTCCCAGTGGGTGCTCGGGGAGTGCTTCTTGACGACCTTCTCGCGGGATCTGTGGGCTGCTGCGGGTGTCCATGCCGACGGGACCTTCACGGGTCGGCTGGTGAACTTCGTAGCCGGCATTCGACCACGCACGGAGTCCGTGCTGGTGATTTGGGAAGTGGCCATCGTCGTCACCTGCCTCGCGGTGTGCTGGTCGCTCTTCGTGCGCTACGCTCGGCGCCGTCGTCCGCAGGAAGTAGGTGCCTCGAGCGCCGACCAGGGGACGCGCTAGACTGCCTCAGCCATGCCCGCTCCCCGAACCCTCCTGATCTGGTCGGTGCGTGCGCTCGGCGCGATGGGTTTCATGTGGGCGGGCGGCACCGTGACCGTGGCCTACGCGGTCGCGCACTCACCCAATGGCTCGACGGCCTCCGCGGGGAACGACCCCTGTCCGAGTGAGCTCTCGGATCACGGACGGGCCGAGGCCGAGAACTTCACGGTGGGGAGCCGGCCGACCGCGATCTCGACCTGGCGCGTCGAACCGGAAACCGCCGCCCGCGGGACGATCGTGCTCCTGCACGGGGTGCGGCTCGACAAGCACAGCATGTTGCCGGCCGCGCGGGCGTTTCTCGACGCTGGGTACCGCGTGGTGCTGCTCGATCTCCGTGGCCACGGCCGATCCGGGGGCGGCTATCTGACCTACGGCGTCGACGACGCAGGCGACGTGTCCGGAGTGCTCGACGCGCTCGAGTCGCGCGGCGTCGCGCTCGGTCCCGTCGGCGTGCACGGCTTCTCGTATGGCGCCGCTACGGCCCTGGAGCTCGCCGCCTCCGATCCTCGTGTGCGCGCGGTGGTCGCCGTCGCCTCCTTTGCGTCGTTGCGCGGCGTGGCGCGCGACTACGTGCGCTGGCAACTGCCAGCCTTCGAGCCGGCGGTGCCCGATCTCTGGCTCGACTCCGCGGTCGATCTGGGCGCGCTGTGGGCGGGCTTCGACGCTGATGCGGCCGCGCCGGCCCATGCCGCAGCGCGCACCCAGGTGCCGGTGTTGATCGTTCACGGCAGCGACGATCCGCAGGTGTCGGCCGACAACGCGCGCGCCATCGCACAATCTGCGCCGGGACGCGCCGAGCTCTTGCTGCTGCCGGGGGAAACGCACGCGAGTGTGCTCGCCGACGGACGCGGCGAGATCCGCAAGGCCTCGACGCGTTGGTTCGACGATCATCTGTTTAGATTCCGCCCAGGTCAAAACTAGTTGGCTCGTAGCCCTGCACGAGTAAGGTGGTCGGCCCTTGTCGAAGACCACCCGACTCGTTGCGGCGCTCGTCGTCGGGCTCGCGCTGCTCACCGCCGCGGCCTGGGGACTCGTGCATCGCACGACGCGCGGGTGGTTCGAGAAGGACGTTCGCCTGCGGAGCGCCCTTGCGCTCAGCGGCGCGCGCCGGTCGCTCGTGCTGCACTGGAACAACCCCGGAGAGCTGACCGAGGTGCTCGCCGAGATCACACGCGACGAGCGCATCATGGCTGCTGCGGCCTGTTCCGACTCGAACGAGGTGGTGGCTCGGACCCGGGACTTCCCCCCGGTCTTCCCCTGCCGAATGCTGGGGCAGCAGCTCGACCAGGCGGACCACCGCCCGATCGGCGAGACCCACGCGCTGCCCGGTGGCGACGTACACGTCTCCGCGATGCCCGTGCGGTCAGACACCGGCCGGCTGGGTTTCGTGGTCCTGGTGCAGGATCTTTCGTTCTTGAACCGGCGTGAGACCACCACCCAGCGCTTTCTGCTCGGGGCATTCGCGCTCCTGGCCGTCGCGGCGTCTCTGTTGACCTTCTTCGCGACGAGAAGGGCGTTTCGCCGGTGGAGCGACGAGCTGCGCGGCGAGCTCGGCGGGCAGTCGCCCACCCGACCGGAGTTCCGCCCGCTGATCAGCGACGTGCGCGCCCTGGTGGAACGCGTGGTCAGCGAGCGCGACGCCGAGCTCGAGGCCGGCAACTGGACGCCGGCTCGACTCAAGCAGACGCTTCAGCGGCATCTGCACGGTGAGCGCATCATCGTCGTCGCCAACCGCGAGCCCTACATTCACCAGCGAACCGAGGACGGCGGCGTCCGCGTCATCCACCCTGCCAGCGGCCTCGTCACCGCGCTCGAACCGGTGATGCGCGCCTGCTCGGGCGTGTGGGTGGCGCACGGCAGCGGCTCCGCCGACCGCGACACGGTGGACTCGAACGATCGCGTGCGCGTGCCACCGGGTGAAGAGTCCTACGCGATCCGCCGCGTGTGGTTGACTGAGGCCGAAGAGCAGGGGTTTTACTACGGCTTCTCCAACGAGGGGCTGTGGCCGCTCTGCCACGTTGCGCACACCCGGCCGCTGTTCCGCGCCGATGATTTCGAGCAGTATTCTGCCGCGAGTCGCAAGTTCGTCGACGCCGTGGTGGACGAGGTCGACACCGACGACCCGATCATCTTGGTCCAGGACTACCACCTGGCGCTCGCGCCGCAGATGATCCGTGAGCGTCTGCCCAAGGCCACGGTGATTACCTTCTGGCACGTGCCGTGGCCCAACGCCGAACGCTTTGGCATCTGTCCCTGGCGCAAGGAATTGCTCGAAGGTCTCCTGGGAAGCAGCATCATCGGGTTTCACACCCAGGCGCACTGCAACAACTTCTTCGACAGCGTCGATCGCTATCTCGAGGCTCGGATCGACCGCGAGCTGTCGGCGGTGGTGCGCTCGGGACAGAGGACCTTCGTGCGACCCTATCCGATCTCGGTGGAGTGGCCGGTTCACTGGCTGGCGGAGGTCCCGCCGGCTGCCGAGTGCCGAAAGCAGGTGGTCGAGCGCTTCGGGTTGAAGGCGGACGCGCTGATCGGCGTCGGCGTCGATCGGCTCGACTACACCAAGGGAGTCGAGGAGCGGCTCCAAGCCGTCGAACGGTTGCTGGAGAAGCACCCAGAGTACCGCGGCCGGTTCAGCTTCATCCAGGTCGCCGCCCCGAGCCGAACGGCGCTCGAGCGCTACCGCCAGCTCAACGACACGGTCGTGGCCCTCGCCGAGCGCATCAACGAACGCTTCGGTACCGAGGGCTATCTGCCCGTGATTCTCTTGCGCGAACACCACGAGCCCCCTCAGGTCTTCGAGCTGTATCGGGCCGCGGACGTCGTCTACGTGAGCAGCCTGCACGACGGCATGAACCTGGTAGCCAAGGAGTTCGTGGCGGCGCGCGACGACGAAGCCGGAGTCCTCGTGCTGAGCCAGTTCACGGGAGCCGCCCAAGAGATGCCCGAAGCCTTTCTGGTCAATCCCTACGACATCGAGCAGGCGAGTGGCGCCCTGGCCGCAGCCCTGAGCATGCCGCCCGCCGAACAGCGTCAGCGCATGCACGCTCTGCGCAGGCACATCGCCGAGTTCAACGTGTATCGCTGGGCAGGGCGCATGCTGGTCGACGCGGCGCGCTTGCGGCGCCGTCAGCGCGTGCGCCTCACCTTCGATTCCCTGTCGGACGAGGCAGCGTGACCCGGTACGTCTTTGGCCGCGACGGCCGCTCGGAGTTGGCGAGGCTCGCCGCGGGGCGCGCTCTGTTGGTCCTCGACTTCGACGGCACGCTGGCGCCGATTGTGGTCGATCGAGACCGCGCGCGCTTGCCCGCGACCACGCGGCGGCGGCTCATCGCACTCGCGAAGCTCTATCCAGTAGCCGTCGTGTCGGGGCGGGCCCGAGCCGACGTCGCCGCACGCCTCGCCGGCGTGCCACTCCGAGCCATTGTCGGGAACCACGGAGCGGAAGACGGCAGCGCTGATGCACCCTCGCCGCGGGTGCTGCGGTGGCGCCAAAAGCTCGAGGCCGACTTCGCCGATCTGCCCGGCGTCGAGATCGAAGACAAAGGCGGCTCCCTCAGCGTGCACTACCGGCGCGCGACCGATCACCGGAAGGCGTTTCGCGCCGTGGCGGCGGCCGTCGACCGGCTCGCCGGCGTGCGTCGGGTGGACGGCCACGCGGTGGTGAACGTTGTGCCGAAGAACGCGCCCCACAAGGGAACGGCGGTGCGCCGCCTGCGCCGCGAGCTGGGGGCCGACGAGGTCTTGTTCGTGGGCGATGACGTCACCGACGAGGACGCCTTCGCGCTGGCGGGACCCGGTCTGCTCGGCGTACGTGTCGGCCCGTCGCGGACGACAGCGGCCAGCCATCATCTGAAGGACCAACGCGAGATGGATACTCTGCTCGACGAGCTCGTGCGCCTGCGCAAGACGCGACCGGTCACGTCGCTCAAGCTACCGCTGGCCGCGCTGGCCCTGTCCCTCGCCCTTCCGGCATGCGACCACAAGGCACCGCCGCCCGCGTCGGAGCAGAGCGTTGCGCCGCCGGCAGCCGTCGCCGCTCCCTCGGCGGCACCGAGCGCGAGCAGCGCTCCGACGGCTCGCAAACCACTGAACGTGATCCTGATCTTCGTCGACAGCCTGCGCGGCGACGTTTCGTGGACGGGCTACCCGCGAGAGACGACTCCACGCATCGACGCCTTCCGGAAGAAGCACTGCGTCGCTTACGCCAACGGCTACTCGCTCTCGAGCTACACCGCGAAGAGCGTCGTGCCGGCGCTGGTCGGTGAATACCCGAGCGCCATGCGCCGCGACGCCTATTTTTTCACCCGCTACCCCGACGCTGACAACCTCTTCATCAGCGAGCGGGCCCAGGCCGCCGGACACCGGACGCTTTCGACGCACGCGCACGGCTACTTCTTGCCGACATTCTTGGCCCAACAGGGCTTCGACGTTCACCGCACCCTGCCCGGGGGCGTCGATCTCAAAGAGGTTTCGTCGGTGACCAGCGAGCCCCTCACGGATCTGGCCCGGGAAGTGCTCGGCGACGCCGCGAACACCCAGCCCGGCGGCGACAAGCGCTTCTTCGCCTTCGTGCACTACATGGACCCTCACCACACCTACGAACGGCACAAGGGGTTCCAGCAGTTCGGCAAGCGCGGCCGCGATCTGTACGACCATGAGGTGCTGTACACGGACCATTGGATCGGTGAGTTGCTCGACTTCGCGCAGAAACAGCCCTGGTGGTCCAACACCGCCGTGATCATCAGCTCCGACCACGGGGAAGGCTTCGGCGAGCGCGATCACAATCGTCACGGTCACGAGCTGTGGGAGTCCATCATCCGCGTGCCGTGGCTGGTGTGCATGCCCGGCCTCGCACCCCGCATCGTCTCCGACGTGCGCCGCAGCCAGATCGACCTGGCACCGACCATCGCCGACTTGATGGGCCTGCCGGCGACGCCGCCCTTCCGCGGCAAGAGCCTGGTGGACGAGGTGCTGGGGCACGAGCCCGCGACGAAGCGTCGAGTCATCGCCGACCAGCCGCGAGCCGATCTGATGGACCGACGGCGCGCGGTCATCGACGGGGACTGGAAGATCGTCGGCTTCGGCGACGACAAGGCCTTCTTCTTGTTCGACCTGGCCAAGGACCCCTGGGAGGCCAACGATTTGGCGGCCTCGCACCCGGACAAGCTCGCGGAAATGAAGAGCATCTACCAGGAAGAGTCGAAGAAGATCCCACTGGTCGAAGTCGACCGGGGGCCCGACCTCAAGGGCGCCCCCCGGGGCCGGCGCTGGTAGCATGACCTGGTACAAAGACGCCGTCTTCTACGAGCTGCGCGTCCGCTCCTTCTGCGACGCGAGCGGCGACGGCATCGGCGACCTCGCCGGGCTGACGGAGAAGCTGGACTACCTCCAGGACCTCGGCGTCACCGCCATCTGGCTCTTGCCCTTCTACCCCTCGCCGCTCCGCGACGATGGCTACGACATCGCGGACTACTTTTCGGTGCACCCCAGCGCGGGCACGCTCAGCGACTTCCGCGCCTTCGTCCGGGCCGCCCACGCCCGCGGCCTGCGCGTCGTCACCGAGCTGGTGCTCAATCACACCTCGGATCAGCACGAATGGTTCCAGCGCGCGCGCCGTGCGGCGCCGGGCAGCTCCGAGCGGGACTTCTACGTGTGGAGTGACACGCCCCACCGATTCGCAGACGCCCGCATCATCTTCACCGACTCCGAGTCGAGCAACTGGGAGTGGGACCCAGTGGCGAAGGCCTACTACTGGCATCGCTTCTTCTCGCACCAGCCTGATTTGAACTTCGAAAATCCGGAGGTCCGTCGGGCCATGCTCGAGGTAGTGGACTTCTGGCTCGAGCTCGGCGTCGACGGACTGCGGCTCGACGCGGTGCCCTATCTGTTCGAGCGCGCCGGGACCATCTCCGAGAACCTGCCCGAAACCCACGAGTTCTTGCGCCAACTGCGCAGGCACGTCGACCGGCGTTTTCCGGGCCGCATGCTGCTCGCCGAAGCCAACCAATGGCCGGAAGACGCCGCCGCCTACTTCGGAGACGGCGACGAGTGTCAGATGGCGTTTCACTTTCCGATCATGCCGCGCCTGTTCCTGGCGCTTCGCATGGAAGACGCCTTCCCCATCTTGGACATATTGCAGCAGACACCCGCAATCCCGACCGACGCGCAGTGGGCGATCTTTCTCCGCAACCACGACGAGCTCACGCTCGAGATGGTGACGGACGAAGAGCGGGATCTCATGCTCCGTGCCTACGCGCGCGAGCCCGAGATGCGCGTCAATGTGGGGATCCGTCGGCGGCTAGCGCCGCTGCTCGACAACAACCGCCGACGCATCGAGCTGATGAACGCTCTCCTGTTCTCGTTGCCCGGTTCTCCGGTCATCTACTACGGCGACGAGATCGGGATGGGCGACAACATCTACTTGGGAGACCGCAACGGCGTGCGCACGCCCATGCAGTGGAGCGCCGACCGCAACGCGGGCTTCTCCAGCGCCAACCCCCAACGCTTGTTCCTGCCACCCATCAGCGACCCCGAGTTCCACTACCAGACCATCAACGTCGAGAACCAACAGAAGAACCCCAGCTCGCTCTTGTGGTTTACCAAGCGGCTGATCGCGCTCCGGCGCCAGCATCCGACCTTCGGGCGCGGCAGCTTCGAAGCGGTGAACACCGGCAATCGCGCGGTACTGGCTTTCGTGCGCGGAGACGGCGAGCAACGCCTGCTGGTGGTGGCGAATCTGTCGCGCTTCGTGCAGTCCGCAGGGCTTGACCTGGCTCGACTGCGCGGCACGACTCCGGTCGAGCTCTTCGGTGGCTCCCGCTTCCCGCCGATTGGAAGCGGGCGCTACCGGCTGTCGCTGGGGCCTCACGACTTCTTCTGGTTTCACCTGGAACCCAGCCAGGCGCCGGGCGGGCGAGGCCACGACCCCGGCGCCCACGATCACGGTGGCGCAGCGTTGGTACGAGCTGCTCGAACCGGGCTCGCGGGCGGCGGTGCTCGAGTCGCGCCTCGAGAGCTGGATCGTCGGGCAGCGCTGGTTCCGCAGCAAGACCCGCAAGGTGCGCCTGCGCGTGGCGGGCAGCGTCGCGCTCGATGCAACTCGGGACACCCGACTGGTGCTGCTGGAGACGACGGGGCGCGGCGCCGGCGCGGACACCTATCTCGTGGCGCTGCGCGCGGCGCGCGAAAACCGTGACGACGCGCTCGCCCACGTCCGCCGAAAGGGCAGCGATTGGAGCCGCGCGCTCGTCGACGTGAGCGACGAGCCCGGGATGGGTGAGATCCTGCTCAGCTTGGCTCGCGCCGGACGTCGGACCCAGACTCCGCGGGGTTCCCTGGTGGGCAGCGTGAGTCCGAAGGTCACGCAACGGAGCCTGGGAACGGCGCAGCGGACGTCGGCCGACCAGACCAACACCTGCTTCGTGCTGGGTGCCGAGGTCGTGTGCAAATGGATGCGCCGCCTCGACGATGGACCCAGCGTCGAGGTCGAAATGCTGCGCGAGCTCGCACCTCGTGCGACCGAGCTCCTGGTTCCCGAGCTGCTCGGGTGTCTCGATCTGCACGCGGGCGACGGGATCGTCCGAACCGTGGCGAGCTTCACGCGGTTCATCCCCAACCAGGGCTCGGCGTGGCAGCTCACGCTGGACGAGGTGCGGCGCTCTTTCGAACGGGCCATGGTGCGGGGGACCGCCGCTCCGACGGGGAAGCGCAGCGGCGCCCCGACCGACGGCGAGGTGCTCGGTGCGTTTGCGACCATCGCGGAACAGCTCGGGCGGCGCACCGCCGACTTGCACGTTGCGCTCGCTGCCTCGCCGCACCCGGACTTCGTGCCCAAGCCCCTGAACGCTCGCCCCGAATATCAGGGGCGTCACACCCTCGCGGCGCGCTCTCTCGACATGCTGGAGCGAGCGCTGCCCCGTCTCACAGAATCGACCACGACGCTGGCGCGGGGCGTGTTGCGCAAGCGCCGAGCGATTGAGGCGCGGTTGCGGACGCCGCTCGACGACGACCGCGCGTCGACGGGGATCCGAGTGCACGGCGACTTTCACTTGGGACAGGTGCTGTTCACCGGCCGCGACTTCGCCATCATCGACTTCGAGGGCGAGCCGGCGCGAAGCCTCGCCGACCGGCGACGGCGCCGTCCGGCGCTGACCGACGTCGCTGGAATGCTGCGTTCGTTTCAGTACGCCGTGCACAGCGTGCTCGCGGCCGAGGTCCCTTCGACGGGGCCGCGCCACGACGACGTCGGCTTCCTCTTGCCCTGGAGCGAGCGCTGGCTCAGCGCGGCGAGCGCGGCCTTCCTCGCGGGCTATCGCGAGCGAGTCGCCGGCTCTGGCCTGATCCCGCTCGGCGAGCGCGACTTCCATGCGGAGCTCGAGGTCTGCCTGCTCGAGAAGGCGCTCTACGAGGTCGCCTACGAGCTCGACAATCGCCCGACTTGGGTCTCGGTGCCGCTGACCGGACTCGCCGAGCTGCTCTCGACACGCCTCACGAGACCTGGGCGCGGGCGAGGTGGACTCCGAACGCCCCCTGGTCGTCGCTGAAGGTCGCCTCGCGAACGAAGCCCGAGCGCCCGAGGAGCGCATCGACACGCGGCAAGTCGTATTTGATGCTCGACTCGGTGTGGATGCGTTCACCGCGATGAAACTTCACTCGAAGACCGAGGGCTTCGATGGACACGTCGTGCTCGACCCCGGCCTCGAGATGCATCTCGACTCGGGACGCCTGCTCGTTCCAGAGCGCCACATGGCGGAATAGCCCGAGATCGAACTGTCCGCCGAGCTCACGGTTGATGCGCCGGAGCACGTTCTTGTTGAACTCGGCGGTGACGCCGGAGGCGTCGTCGTAGGCGGGCACGAGGCGCGCCGGGCTCTTCTTCATGTCCGTGCCCAAGAGCAGGGCGGCGCCGGGCAAGAGTCCTCGGCGCACGGAGCAGAGCAAGCGGACGGCTTCGTCGTCGTCAAAGTTGCCGATGGAGCTGCCAATGAACAGCACGAGCCGGCGCGGTCCCAGCTCGGCGATGGTCGCGGCGGCGTCTTCGTGCCGCCCGACGAAGGGTCGCACCTGGACCTCGCTGAGCTCGGACTCGATGCGGCACTTGGCTGCGTCGAGGGCTGTCGGCGAGACATCCACCGGGAGGTAGGTGGTGGGTCCTTGGGCGGCGACGACGGCCGCGAGGATCAACCGCGTCTTGTCCGCCGACCCGGCTCCCAGCTCGACCACCCTCAGCGGCTGCGCGTCACCGTCGGCTGCGCGCGCGACGATCTCATGCGCGTGCCGTTCGAGGATCGCGCGCTCGGTGCGCGTCGGGTAGTACTCGTCGAGCTCGGTGATGAGCTCATACAATCGAGAGCCTTCTTCGTCGTAGAAGAGGTGCGGGGGCAAACGCTTCTGCGGCGCGGTCAGGCCGCGTCGGACTTCGTCGGCGATGGCTGATGCTGCGTGATCCATGTGGTGTCTAGCTGTCGAGGGACCGAGCCACTCGTGCGCCGGTCATTTGGAAGAACGTGCCTGGGTGCCAGAAGTTTCGGTACGAGACCCGAACGTGACCGCGGGGCGTGAAACACGACCCGCCGCGCAGCACCATTTGGTTGACCATGAACTTGCCGTTGTACTCACCCACGGCGCCCGTCGCCGGCCGGAAGCCCGGATACGCGGCGTAGGCCGACGCGCGTCCACTCCCACACGTCGCCGAAGAGCTGCCGCACCGCGAAGTCCCCGTCGCAGGCCGGCCGAGGGCGGAGCGCGCCGCTCTCTCGGAAATTTCCCCGACTCGGGTCGCTGCGCGCGGCCACATGCTCCCACTCGTGCTCGGTGGGCAGGCGCCCGCCCAAGAAGCGCGCGACGGCGTCCGCTTCGTAGTAGCTCAGGTGACAGGCCGGCTCGTCATCGAGCGCCTCGCGTTCGCCATCCACTCCGAACATCAGGGCTCGGCCCCCATCGAGGCGCAGACAAGCGGGCGCTTCCCGGTCCTGCCTGCGCGCATGTTCGTAGCCCTCGGAGAGCCACAGCGCGGACCTCCGATAGCCTCCGGCCTCGATGAAAGCCCGCACCTCGGCCACGCTGATGGGGCGCGAAGCGATCGCGAAGGGCTCGAGGAAGACCCGGTGCCGGGGGCCTTCGTTGTCGAAGTGAAACCCCGCAGCGGGCGGGGCCCCGATCTCGACGACCCCGCCAGCGAACTCCACGAACGCGAGCGGCGGACTCGACTCGGGCCCGAGCTCGGGTCGCTCGCCGGCAGGGCGCACGGCCGGCAGGAGCGGGCTCTCGGAGAATGCGTGCAGGATGTCGGTCAGGATCAGCTCTTGGTGTTGCTCCTCGTGCGCGAGCCCGAGGGCGACCAAGGGCCGGATCTCTTCCAGCCGCCCCTCGTCGAGGCCTCGCAACAGCTCGACCATGCGGCCGTCCACGGCGCGCCGATACGCCGTGATCTCGTCGGCGCTGGGCCGAGACAGGATCCCACGCCGAGGACGCGCATGACGTGGACCGACCGCGTCATAGTAAGAGTTGAAGAGGTAGCGACAATGCTCGTCGATGGGGGGCACTCCCGCTGGTCCGAGCAGGAACTCCTCGAAGAACCAGCTGGTGTGGGCACGATGCCACTTGGTCGGGCTCGCATCTGGCATGGACTGCAGCTGCTGGTCTTCCGCGGACAAGGGCAAAGCAAGCGCTTCGGTGCCGGTTCGCACCCGAAGAAAGCGCTCGGCGAGCGCGTCGCGATCGTCGCTGTGATCCACCCGTGACCTCCGTCGAGACTGCCCCACCTGGGGCCGGCGAGCGGCTCCCGAAACCCCGCGCCCCCACTCACCGGGAAAAGTCCTGCATTTCTCGGGGCTTCGGTGGAGAGAAAAAATCTTCTAAGAAACCCCCGACGGCCACGTTGTCCACTCGAAGGCGATGCAGGACGAAGCGGCGCGGTGGGTGATGGATGCCCTGACTCGGTACGAAGCCGCGCTGCTCCGTTATGCAACGACCCTGGTCGGCGAGTCGCAAGCAGCGGACGTGGTGCAAGACACCTTCCTCGAGCTCTGTAGAGCAAACCGAGAATCGGTGGAGGGGCACTTGGCCGCGTGGCTGTTCACGGTGTGCAAGCACCGTGCGTTCGACCTGAGTCGCAAAGCGCGTCGCCTTCACAGCTTGGAGGAGGCAGACGTGAACGAAGCACCCGACAGTGGACCTGTGAGCAAACTCGAGCGAAAGGAAGCCATGACCCGCATCGGCGCGGCGCTGGAGTCATTGCCCGAGCGCGAGCGCGAGGCACTCGTGCTCAAGCTCGACGCGGGGCTCAGCTACAGGGAGATCGCCGAAGTGATGGGGCTCACCACCAGCAACGTGGGTTTCATCTTGCACACGGCGGTCACGCGCATGAAGCGCGAAATCGCAGCCGAGTCCGGGCTGCCGGCCCGCACTCTCGGGAGGACGTCATGAACACCGCAACGGAAGATCCTCGGCTCACGGCCTACGCACTGGGAGAGCTGGTCGGCGACGAGCGCGCGGCACTGGAAGCCGAGTTGGCGAGTTCTGAGCACCTGCGCGACGAACTCTCGGGCATCGAGGCCACGCTCGATGCGATTCGGAGCGAGCTCGGTGCGAGGCCAGAGCGGGCATTGGACGACCTGCGGCGAGAGCGCATTCGGCAAGAGCTCGGAGGCACGAAGGTCACCCGCATCGAGGCCAAGCCGCGCCGACGGGGCCTGCGAGCGGCGGTCTTCACCGCGCTGGCGGCGACGGCGGCGGCGGCCGGCGCGCTCTTCTTCGTGAGCGCCGAGCAGCGCAGCCCCGAATCCGCGTCGATCGATCACCTCGAGCGGAAGAGTGTTCTGCACTCGACGGACATGCCGGTGGCCCCATCGCTCGCATCAGCAGCAGCCCCGGCCGAGAAGGGCAAGCTCGGGGACGGGCAGGGGGAGGGCAAGCGCTTCGATCGCGAAGCCTACGATCACTACTCCGACAACCCCTTCGTTCGCGTCGCCACCGATCCGCGCTCGACCTTCTCGATCGACGTCGACACCGCCTCGTACGCGACCGTCCGGCGCTTCCTGACGGATGGGCAGCTGCCGCCCAAGGGCGCGGTGCGCATCGAGGAGATGATCAACTACTTCCGCTACGACTATCCCGAGCCCGACGGGCGAGCGTCCCTTCTCGGTCACGACGCGAGGTCGGCGGCTGCCCGTGGGCGCCCGAGCACCGGCTGGTGCGCATCGGCCTCAAGGGCAAGCGACGTCGACGCCGGCGGAGCGTGCCGGCACCAACCTGGTGTTCCTGATCGACGTCTCGGGCTCGATGGACGACGCCGAACAAGCTGCCGCTGCTCAAGCAGGCGTTCGCGCTGCTTGGTCGCAGCAGCTCGACGCGAGCGACCGGGTCGCGATCGTCGTCTACGCCGGAGCGGCCGGCGCTGGTGCTGCCGCCGACGCCCGGCGACCGAGCGCGGGGCCATCCTCGAGGCGCTCGACCGGCTGGAGGCGGGCGGCTCGACCAACGGCGGCGCAGGGCATCGAGCTGGCCTACCAGCTCGCCGCGGAGAACTTCGTCGAGGGCGGCATCAACCGCGTGATCCTGGCCACCGACGGCGACTTCAACGTCGGCGTCACCGAGCCAGAGCGAGCTGGTCGGCCTGATCGAGCAGAAGCGCCAAGACGGGCGTCTTCCTCACGCGTGCTCGGCTTCGGCATGGGCAACTACAAGGACGCGCACGCTGGAGAAGCTCGCCGACAAGGGCAACGGCAACTACGCCTACATCGACACGCTGAGCGAGGCGCGCAAGGTGCTGGTCGAGCAGGTCGGCGGCACGCTGGTCACGATCGCCAAGGACGTGAAGATCCAGGTCGAGTTCAACCCGGCGCGAGGTCGCGGCGCTACCGGCTGATCGGCTACGAGAACCGCGTGCTGGCGCACGCAGGACTTCAACGACGACACGAAGGACGCGGGCGAGATCGGCGCCGGCCACACCGTGACCGCGCTGTACGAGATCGTGCCGGCGGGGCGAGGGCTGCGGCATGCCCGGGGTCGATCCGCTGAAGTACCAGGCCCCCGGCGCGCCCACGGGCAAGGCGGCGAAAGGCGAACTCGGAACGGTGAAGCTTCGCTACAAGGCGCCAAGCAGCGACACGAGCCAGCTCATGGAGGTGGTGGTCCGCGACGCCGACGCCAGAGAGTCGAACGACTTCCGCTTCGCGGCCGCGGTGGCCCAGTTCGGCATGCTGCTCCGAGACTCGCCGCACAGGGGCAGCTCGACCTACGCCGACGTCCTGCGCCTCGCGAGCACGGGCGAGCTCGACGAACGTCGGCGTGAGTTCGTCGAACTGGCCAAGAAGGCCGAGTTGCTCCGGCGGTGAGCTGAGCTCGCTGAGGCAGCGCCCAACAAATACTGAAGCGCTTCTGGAGAGAGAGACGAACGACCTCTGGCTCCACTTCAACCCCGCCTCCAAGCGTGCGCGTTGGTGGCTGCTGTTCGAGCCCAAGAAGCGCAAGCGGTAGTCCGGCGCCCTTTACACTGCGCCGAACGGTTGCATGATGGCGTAGGTACGTGCCCGCCTGGTTTGACCAATGGACGCCCTATGTGGCGTGGCTGTTCTTGGCTGTGGCGCTGGCCGGAGCCGGCTTCACGCTGAACGCCTTGCGACCGATCAAGGGCGGGCGGCTGCTGTTGATTCCGGCGTTTCTGTCGTCGTTGGTCGTGGGCGAGATGGTGGCGCATCAGTTCGTCTGGCAGTTGCTCAGCACAACGCTGTTCGTCTGGCTGGGCGCGCTGGAATATTGGCCAGGATGGGTGGCACTCAGTCTCACGGCGATCTCATGGGCAACGCTGATCGCCATCCGGGCAAGCGCACGGCGCGCGGAGCAGGTCGTGCGCGGGGCGCTTTCGGACTTCCAGCCTTTCGAAGAGTGGCCGCGGGTGCCGTGGACCAAGCTGCTGACGCCGCTGCTCATGAGTCGCCGGGGCGTGCAGCGATCTCGCGGTGTCGAGTACTCACGGATCGGCAAGAAACGCCTGCTGCTCGACGTGTATCAGCCCGCGACGCCAGGCGATAAGCGCCCGGCGGTGCTCCAGATCCACGGCGGCGCCTGGGTGCTCGGGAGCCGTCGCGATCAAGGGCTACCGCTTTTGTATCACCTGGCGAGTCATGGTTGGGTTGGCTTCAACGTTGATTACCGGCTGAGCCCGGGCGCCACATTTCCGGATCACCTGGTCGACATCAAACGCGCCCTGGCGTGGATCCGCGAACATGCGGACGAGTACGGCGTCGACCCGGACTTCGTGGTGGTGACGGGCGGCTCGGCCGGTGGCCACCTGACGGCGTTGATGGCGCTGACCCAGAATGATCCAGCGTACCAACCTGGATTCGAAACGCTGGACACGTCGGTGCAAGCCGCAGTGCCGTTTTATGGGGTGTATTGCTTTGTTGATCGGCTGAAGCTGTATCCCCCGGGGTTCTTGTCGATGCTGCTCGAGCCCCTGGTGATGAAGGCGAAACTGACGGAGGAGCCGAGCAGGTTCCACGACGCTTCTCCTCTGGACCACGTGCGCGAGGACGCGCCGCCCTTCTTCGTGATCCACGGCGACCGGGATACCCTGGCGCCAGTACAATACGCCCGAGCGTTCGTGCAACTGCTGCGCGAGCGATCCGGAGCCGCAGTGGCCTACGCAGAGCTGCCCGGCGCCCAGCACGCCTTCGATATATTCTATTCGCCGCGCAGCGTGCGCGTGATCGAAGGCGTCGAGCGTTTCTTGAATCGAGTGTATCAGACGCGCGCGCAGGGAGTGCCGAGCCCACCGAAGCACGAACGCGTCGCCGCCCTGAACGGCGCAGCCTGAAACGTGGCGCGCTTTCTAGCGCGCGGCGCCGCCGACGAACGCGTAGGAGCTGCTCGTGCCGTACCCGTAGACTGTCACCCCGAAGGGTTGGTCGCCCTTCAGCCGGTGCACGCCGGAGCCAACGGCGCACCGGACGGACTCGTACGCCTTTCCGCCGAGCGTCCCGGCGGGCTCCACGCTGCACCCGCTGGGCGGCGCGCCATCGAAGGTCAGTTTCGTCCCGCTGGGAGCGGCGATCACGATCCAATTTGCCGTCCACGCGCTCGAAGTCGGGATCAGGTAGTCCGTGAGGTGCTTCTGGATAGCAGGCAGCAACACCAGCGAAGGGTCCCCGACGGGCGTGCCGGCGACGAACTGCCTGCTCACCAGTTCGAATTCAAGGCGCTCATCGCCGGCGTCTTGCAGCAACCCTGACCCCTCGGATAGCGTCGAGGTCAAACGCTAACGCTCGCGGGCAGCTGAAGGTGAAGTCCTGGACAGAACACTACGGCGAGCTTCCGGCGGTAGCTCACATCCTCCGGCGGGAACTGCCCGAGCGCTGGCTCAGAATTCACAGCCTGCCCGGGTCGCAACGATACGCAAACACCGAGCCCGAGTACGCCGAGTTGCTGCGCCGACACAACGACGTCGCTGTCGAGGTCTTGGGTGATGGGGAGCAGGTGGTCATCTGCCTTTGCACCTGGGGTCGTCCCGAAGACCATGCAGCGTCCTTCGCGGAATTTCCCTGGGCAAGGCGGCTTTCCTTTTCCGAAATCGTGGTCGCGAACCCAGACGCCACGGACGGACCGCTAGCGGTCAGCGCGAGCCCAGCGCTCTGGTCCGCAGGCCACTGGGACGATCTGATTCGCGACATTGCTGACGATCGCCTGCCGTCGGTTGCGCTTTACAACCCTCGTTCGGGCGAGGTCTACGCGCCCTACGACGGAGGAGCCGACCTTTTTCTCGCCAGCCGAGCGCGAGTGGCGGAGCTGCGCCACCGATGGTCCGCTTGGCTCTCCGCTCACCCAGAGGGTCTGTGAGTGTACTAGGAGCCTGTCGGGAAAAAAGCGAGCGGCCGCGGCACGGGATAACAGGAGACAGGAGACAGGCAACAGACAACAGGCAATGGGAATCGGGGCGGCGCTGTCAGCGTGGTTTCGAGGGCTCGGAAGCGCTCTTGGCACGGGCGCGTCGAATCCGCGGCTCGCGCAGCGCCTGATGGACGAGCAGCTCGAAACCGACTGGCCGGCCGCGATCCAGCATTTCCAGAGCCCCGACGTGATGCGCTTTCTCGGGCGCAGAGGCCAGCGGCAACTTCACCGGCGAGATCACCACGAGCTTCAAGGACCGCGCCGAGGGCGTGCGCGTCAAGCACTGGGTGCGCGGCAACTCCATCAAGATGTACGACAAGGCCGGCAGCATCCTGCGCGTCGAAACCACCATCGCGCGGACCAACGACTTCAAGGTGCTGCGGCCGCCCCACGACGACCCCGACGGCAAGCTCCACTGGCGGCCGTTGCGCAAGGGCGTCGCCGACCTGCACCGTCGCGCCGAGCTTTCCCAGCGCTCCAACGAGCGCTACCTCGACGCCCTCGCCGCGGTCGACGACACCACCCCGTGCGCCCACCTCTTCGACGCCGTCGCTCGCCCCGTCGTCGACAGCGGCCGACGCTTCCGCGCCCTGCGCATCGGCGACGCCGACGACCTGGCGATCCTGCACGCCATCTCACGTGGCGAATTCGCCACCGCCGGCTTCCGCAATCGCGAGCTGAGGCACTTGCTCTACCCCAAAGCCTCGACTGCCACCGAACAGCGCCGCCTGTCGGGCCATTGCCAGCGCTGCGCAGCGCCGACTCGAGGCGCGCTGACGGCTATCCCGACGACACGCCCGTGGCGTCGGCAGACATGACCAGCTCATGGACCAGGCCGTCGATGCAGGGGTAGTCGACGTCGTCGGGCAGGCATGAGCTCTCAACCGCCGCTCCCATCTGGGAGCGCAGGGCTTCCGCCTGTTCGAGCAGACCCGCGTACGACATCGCGCCGTCGCGGATGGCAGACAGCTCGTCGGCATCGTCACGCCGGACCCGGAGGGCGCCGGTTTCGAGCACCTCGAGCCCCATGCGCATGAGGCGGACGAGGTGCATCGCGTGCTTGCTGTCGTAGCCGTGTTTGCGCTCGAGCTCCGCGCGAGCGGGATTGCGGTTGGTCTTCCAGGTCTGGAACGCCTCCCAGTGCTTCACCGCGGCCTGGTACTTCTTCTCCGCGTTCAGCGCGGCCACGACATCCGGCGGGAGGCTCAGCGAGCGTGTGGCTACGGCTCGCATGCGCGCTTCCAGGTCGTCTTCCGAGGCTGAGAGCAGGTCGCAGCAGAGGGAGTCCAAGCGTTCCTGGACCGCGACGCGTGTCGGCTTGGGCATGTCGATGTTGTCGATCCCGTAGCTGCGGATCTTGTCGGCGACGCTCTGCTCGATGCGGCTCTGGTCGTCGCGGCCCAGAGTGCCGCCAGCGACAGGCAGCCCGAAGTCTTCGCGGGCGGGCTTCTTGGCGGGCGGATTCAGGAGCCATGAGCGGTGGGTCTTGATCTTCCTGAGCTGCGCCATCGCGTAGCCAAGGAAGGTCTGCTGGACCTTCTTGGTGAGGAATCGGTGGCGCTCGCCGTACAGCCGCCGCCAGGCGCGTGTCTCGAAGACCCAGTCCCGCTCATCGGCAAACAGGATCTCGAGCGCGTTCGGGTTAGCGGCGGCGCAGAGGCCGACGAACTTCGCAACGTCGAAGATCACGCACTCGGTCTTGCCGTCGAGCGCCCGTGACGCGCTCGGATGCGCCTGGATGCCCGGGAGGACGGCCTCGCCCACGGCCTCCGGCAATACACCCTCATACTGCTCGAAACCACGGAAGAGCGAGAGCCGCAGCGACAGCGGGGCGATGCAGACTCCGCGTAAGTCGATGTCCGAGCCGTGCCGAGCCGTCCCGTGGGCATGACTGCCGGCTAGGGTGAGGAAGATGGTGTGCTGACCGAGATCGAACATCAGCCGGCCTCCTCGCCCGCTGCAGCAAGCCGAAGGCGGACGACGAAGGCATCGAGCGCAGCCGCCGAGGTCGGCTCCTCGGGGAGTCTGCTCGCGTCGTGGGCCTCCTGGAGTTGGGATTCGAGGCGGTCGAGCAGGCTCGCGTGCTCGTCGAGATCACGCGCGTCCAGCCGCATCTTCTCCGCGCCTTCTCGCTTGCGCGCCACCAACTCTTCGATCTCGTCTGAGGCGGAACCGCTCGTTGAGCACCAAGATGTTGGCGACCACTTCGCCGGTCTGCATGAGATGAATCCCGGTGAGCAACACACGGTAGGCGTAGAGCAGGTGCTTGACCGTGGGCTCTGGCTCGGCGAGACGCTGGCGCCGGCCCCGGGCAAAGCCCTGGTAGTGCCGCGCTGTCGGCCGGGTGACGCAGCCCTTGCCGAGCTCGATCAGCTCTTCGTGGTGCGGAGTCGAGATCACCACCAAAGGAGAGAAGAGCTGTTCGAGGACGTAGCCGTTGTGGTTGGTCATCAAGCGTGCGAACTTGCGAATGTCGTGCGCCACCCAGTCGAGGTCGATGCTGCTCTTGTCGTCGATCGTGATCGTCTCCGACGGCGGGTGCAGGCCGAGCATCTCGCGTGCGGTCAGCATGAAGGCGCCGCGCAGGTCGACATCGCTGTCCGGCGAGGCGAACCCGTAGAGATGAGCGCCGCTGATGGTGGCGAAGATCGGAGTCGGTCCCCTGCGCGCCACCTGCGCCAGGTGCTCGCGGTCGAGCATCGCCCAGACCTCGTGCAGCTGCCCGGGAGTCATGGCGAGGCCAGCCGCTGCGGCGCGGACAGCGGGCGTCGGCGAGTGAGCTTCATGCTCCAGATTTTTGCATCAGAACGACCGAATGCCCAGCCTGAGCCGCCCCCGCGCGGCCAACGCGGACCCGAGAATGGGGCTGGGCCCATGATGTGGCACGGGCGGTTTCTCGTCGTGCTGGCGCGTAGGAAGAACGAGCGCGTAGGAAGAACGAACTGCCAAAGGCCACCGAGCCCAAGGGCACGCGCGTGGCGGTCAGAGGTCGAGAGTTAGGTCTGGGTGGCTGACTGAGCTCGGGTTGCCGCTGCTGACCGTCACGCGAGGCAGAATGCGCCACCGCGCGCATGGACCAGCGCCTTGGCGAGGCGCTCGACGAAACCTCACCCTTGGGCGCGCCAGCGCACGAGTTCGGTCACTACATCGCTGCGCGTATTCACCTCGTTCCGGCGTCGTGCCAGAGCATTCTGTACTGGACAAGCCCAGGCGAGGGCGACGACGACGCCATCGCCTTCGTCACCGCAGCCGACGAGCGAGCCGACCGTTACGATGGACGCGGCGACGAGGGCGCGTGACATGCACGGACAGTATGCGCGGGTTCTCGAGCGCGAGAATCAGCTGCCGCCGGCCGGTCGGCAGTGCCCGTCGACCTCCGTGCACGACGGCGGCGGCGAGAGCACCGGAGGCACGCCGTGCGGCAGGCATTTGACGTCACGGGGGCTCAGCCGAAACGCTTCTGCCACCCCTCCGTCGGTCGTGGCGACCCGAGCGAGACCGACGATCTCGCCGCGTGATGCTCGCTCCGACTCGTGCACGAACCATCCGTCCTGTGCGTTGCCGATCGCGAGGGTGCAACCCGCCCAAGAATCACACACCAGCGCTGGCAGGCAGCGTCGCTCCACCTGGACGAAGGCGGGGCCTCCATCGGGTCCGTCAGCTGTCGCCTGGCATCGTCCTTCGCGACAGACAGCTCGCGTCGGCCCTTGCGGACACGCGAGGGGGAAGCAGTCCGTCGGCGGCTGCGCTGCGCAGTGACGTTGGAGCGTCGCGTGCCAGCGACGGGTGCCCGGCGTCGTCTCACAGGCCGGACAACACGCGTACTTGCCCGCCACGGCGATGCGCGCGACCGCGCACTCGTCGTCCCTGGTGCAGACCGAGTCCGGCGACGGGGCCGTGGGCGATGGCGCGCTCGGCGCAGTTGAGAGAGTCGACGGCGCAGACGCGGCCGACGTGCCGGGCGGCGACGAGCTGGGGCTCGCTCGATCGCGACAGGCTGCGACGAGCACCAGCGCAACGCCAATCCAAAGTCCGTGGCGCATCATGACGCCGTCAGGCTACACCCGTGGAGCGTGGCCGTGTCCTCGACCTCGCCCTCGCGCACCCGCGCCTTCACTTGCGGAATACGCCGGAGAGCGTCGCCCACAGCCGCCAGCGCAGCGGGATCAGATCGCCCGCTTCGGCCTGGCTCTGCTCGAAGAACTTCTCGAGCGCCTGCAGCTCGCCCACGTCGAGCCAGATGCCACACCCCTCCGGGCAGGCATCGATCATGATCTGGGAGCAGTAGGCGTACTCGCGCACGTCCATCTCGGTGCCGCACTTGGGGCAAGCGACGGGCCCGCTGTGGGTCTGCGCGACCTTGTTGACGCTCCGGGCCACGGAGTCGGGCAGGTCCGCCAAGGTCTTCGAGTAGTCGTTCTCTTTGGCTTCCTGGATGGCTTCGAGCTCGCCCTTGTCGAGCCACACGCCCCGACAGCTCGGGCAGGCATCGACTTCGATCTTGGCCTCGTAGGTCTGGGGCGTGAGCGGGCTCTGGTCGCGGGGGCAGCTCAGGGACATCGCGGCGCAGGGTAACAGGGAGTTTGGCGGGTTTCCCGAAGAAAGACGGGGGCCCTGCAACGAAGCGGCTGAACTCGATTCCTCGTTCTATACTGCCGCTCCGATGCGAATTCTGGAGCGGCTCGGCCGCGCGGTCGTCGTTCTGGGGGTGTTCGCCCTCGCCTCGTATTTCGCGCTCCAGTTCGGCACTGGCGGCCTCTGGAAGGGGCTCGAGGCGGCCCACGCGGTCGGCGCGCCGGGCGGCGCCAAGGTCCCCTACGATCTGACGCAGCTCACCGCCGTCAACGAGACGCTCAAGACCATCCGCGACAAGTACGTCGATCCCGGGCGCGTCAAACCCCAGCAGATGTTCTTGAGTGCGTTGAACCAGGTTCAGAAAGAGGTCGCGCAGGTCATCATCCTTCACGAAGAAAAGTCGCCAACCGTCAAGGTGCGGGTCGACACCGAAGAGAAGGATTTCCGCGTCGACAACATCCAAGGCCCGTGGGACGTGGCGGCACGGCTGCGCGAGGTCTTCGCCTTCCTCCAGTCGAACCTCAAGGACACCGAGGTCGATCTGCGTGACATCGAGTACGCGGCCTGCAACGGCATGCTGCGCACGCTCGATCCCCACAGCGTCTTCTTGAGCCCCGAGGCCTACAAGGAGATGAACCTCTCCACGTCGGGGCACTTCGGCGGGCTCGGCATCGTCATCTCCATTCGCGATCAGCAGCTCACCATCATGCGCCCCATGCCCGACACGCCGGCGGGTCGTGCGGGGCTGAAGCGGCTCGACCGCATCATGAAGATCAACAACGAGTCGACGCTCAACATGCCGCTGGACGACGCGGTCAAGCGCTTGCGGGGCAAGCCCGGCTCCAAGGTCACCATCTGGGTGCACCGCGACGGCACCGAGGGCTGGCAAGGGTCGCGCCCCTTCGAGCTCACGCGGGAAGAGATCCGCATCAAGAGCGTGGACTACCGCTCGCTGGCGCCGGGCATCGGCTACGTGCGCCTGAAGCAGTTTCAGTCGAGCACGGCCGACGAGCTCGACGCGGCGCTCTCGGCGCTGTCCAAGGGCGAAGCCCTCAAGGGGCTGGTGCTCGATCTGCGCGGCAACCCCGGAGGCCTGCTCGATCAGGCGGCGAAGGTCGCCGACAAGTTCCTCGAGAACGGCCCGATCGTGGCAACCGTGGGCGCGGCCGAGGGCCGTGAAGAAAAGAAGGCTACGCCTCGGGGCACCGAGCCGAACTACCCCATCGTGGTCTTGCAGAGTGGATCGAGCGCCAGCGCCAGTGAGATCGTCTCCGGCGCGCTCAAGAACCAAGAGCGGGCGGTCATCGTCGGCCAGACCAGTTTCGGCAAGGGCACCGTGCAGCTGGTGTTCCCGCGCATCACCCCCGACGGCGCGGCGCTCAAGCTGACCATCGCGCAGTACCTGACTCCGGGCGACGTGTCGATCCAGGGTGTGGGCGTTGCGCCCGACGTGCAGCTCGATCCGATGACCGCCGATACGCTCGAGATGGACCTCTACAGCGAAGAGAGCCCCGTGCGCGAGCGCGACCTCACGAAGAGCTTGGGCGGAGCGAGCCGCCGATCGAGCGACCGGCCGAACTACAAGCTGCGCTACAACCTGCCCGAGACCGAGCGCGCGAAGATGCGCGACCTCGGCGGCGATCTCGAAGACGAGTTCCAGCTGGACTTCCCCATCGCCTTCGGGCGCGACCTGGTCGGCAAGCTGCCGCAGGGCAAACGACCGGACCAGCTCCGGGCGGCCAAGCCGGTGATCGAGAAGGCGCAGGACGGTCAGATCCAGGCCATCAGCGCCGATCTCCAGAAGCTCGGCATCGACTGGAGCGCCCCAGCGAAGGACGCCAAGGGCCCGGCGGCTGGCGATTTCGAGGTCAAACTCGAGACCGATCGCAAGGGCGACACCGTGACCGCGGGCGAACCCATGAACCTGAAGGTCACCGTGAAGAACAACGGGACCGAGCCCATTCATCAGCTGCGGGCCGTGACCAAGAGCGACGGCGGCTACTACGACGAGAAGGAGCTGGCCTTCGGCAAGCTCGAACCCGGAAAATCGCGCACGGCAACGGTGCCCTTCGGCTGGTGCGAGCTCGACGGCCGCAAGCCCGGGAGCACCAAGCCGCTGCCCACCGACGCCAAGCGCGTGTGCAAGATCCCGGTAGATGCCACCACCCGACAAGACGTGGTCAAGGTGCGCTTCTTCGGTGAGGGCGGCGCTCCGCCAAAGGACCAGGAGCTGCGCCCGACCGTGCAGAGCCTCCCGCGGCCGGCCTTCGCGTTTTCGTACCAGGTGACCGACAACCGCTCGGCCAACGGCGATGGGCAGGTGCAGCGCGGTGAAGGCGTCACGGTCTACCTGACGGTGAAGAACGTCGGCACTGGGAAGTCATTCGAGACGCAAGCCAACATCAGGAACCTGACCGGAGACGGGCTGTTGCTGCGCGGCGGACGCTTCGAGCTGCCCAGTATGAACCCCGGCGATGTGCGTGAGGTCGCGTTCTCCTTCGACGTGCTCGACGGGCTCACCGACAACTTTGCCAAGCTCGAGATGAGCATGGCGGATCGCGATCTCAGGGTCGTCTCGAGCGAGAAGATCGTGATCCCCGTCACTCGCTCCGGGGTCTTCATCAACCAAGCGACCGGCAAGGTCAGCGTCGAGCAACCAGCTCAGGTCCGCGGGCAGCCGCAGGCGAGCGCTGTCGTCGTCGGCGAGCTGGCGAAGGGATCGGTGGTGGATCGACTTGGAACCTTCGCGGCCTTCACCAAGGTGCGCATCGACGGAGAGCGCTTCGGCTTCGTCGAGACGACGGCGCTCAAGGACGGGGCCGGGGCGGGCAAGCCCAGCTTCAAGGCGCATTTGAGCCACTCGCCACCGCTGATCACCCTCGAGCCGACTGCGTTGTCCATGCGCGGGGACAAGGTCAAGATCGAAGGGACCGCCACCGACGGCGATCGCGTGCTCGACGTGTACGTCTTCGTCGGCGCGCACAAGGTCTACTACCAGTCGAACCGCAAAGGGGCCGATCAGCTCAAGCTGAAGTTCGGCTTCGACGCAATGCTCAACCCGGGCATGAACGTCGTCACCGTGGTCGCTCGCGAAAACGAAGACACCGCGAGCCGCCACACCATCGTGGTGCGCCGCGACGGACCCAAGGGCGAGGCGCTGTCCACGCCCAAGGGTGAAGACTTCGCGGCGGATTGGGAGTTCGTCGGCGGCGAGTGAGTTCCCTCGGGTTCAGCCCGAGCCGTCCGGAGTGGCCTCCGGAGGCCGGGCGCGCTTGCGTCGCTGGTACGCCACGAGTTGCTGCAAGCCCACCAGCGCCGCGGCGACGATCGTGCTCTCGATCAGGTAGCGCGAGAAGAACGTGAGGACCGGTTGGGTCCACGCCGATATGGCCTCACCGAAGAACACCGTGAGCGTCATCCACACCGCCTGGCCGAGAGCACCCACCAGAACTACCAGCGGGAAGCGCGTCCGCGCCGCGCCGGCCAAGACACCGATGGAGGGCAGCGGAATGAAGAAGAGCAGATAGAGCCCGAAGCGCCCGAAGGCGCGCTCCACAAACAAGATGATTCGCGCGAAACGCGGCGCGCGTTGCTCGGCCCAGCGCACCGCGGCCTCTCCGTACATCAAGCCCAGACCGAAGCCTCCGATGATGCCCAGAAGGCGGCGCAAGGTGCCGACGGCGACCAGCAACTCGGGGCCCACGCCGCTCGTGGCGAGGACCACGTGGCGGCCTTCGGGCGAGATCACCACCAGCAGTAGTGGATACTTCACCACCAGATAGGGCGAGAGCGCCGTGCCGACCGCGTTGCCGATAGCCAAGAGCGCGATCAGGGCGAACACGGCGTGGCGCAGGCGCGGCGGAACGCCCGCGAGGGTCGAGAGAGCGGAGGCCTGCGCGTTCGTGGTCAAGAGCTGGTCTCGTAACTCGCCCTCTGCATGAGTCAAGGACGAGGCGCCGAATTCAGGGACTGACGTCCCAGGTGAGCACGCCGAACGCGCTGGAACCTGCTGTCTCGAAGCTGCGCTCGTTCAGCTTGGCTTTCCGAGCCTCGAGCAAGGCGCGCACGCCCGGCTGCTCGACGAGGCTGGCCGGAAACGCCACCTGGCCCGCCTCAGCGCAGGCTTGGAGCTTTGCCGCGACGTTCACGGTGTTGCCGAAGTAGTCCATGTTCGTATTCAAGTTCACGGCGATGCAGGGACCGGTGTTCAAGCTGGCCCGCACGCGGATGCGCAGATCTTCGCGATCCGGCGGCAGCCGCAACTGGATGGATTCCGCAGCCGAGAGCGCATCAGCCGCGCTGGGGAACGCCGCCATCACGGCGTCGCCGATGGTCTTCACGACGGCGCCGTGGTTCGTCTGCACGACCTCGAGGATCTCCGAGAAGTGACGCTTCACGTCCATGAAGGCGCCGGGATCACCCCGGGTGGCATAGAGCTTGGTGGACCCCACCACGTCGGTGAAGAGAATGGTCTGGCTCCCCACCGAGAGCTGCACGTCGGAGCCGACGTACTCTTCGGTGAACAGATCCCGAAATCGCTGAAAGCTCAGCAGCCGCGCCGGTCGAAGCGCGTCGTCGGACCAAGTCGGGGTCTCGACGACGAAGGTCCGGGCCTGATCGCTGTCGTTCTCGAGCACCAGCTCGGGGGCCGAGCCGACACTGGGCAACGCCGAAGCGTGAGGCTTCCACAGGGCCTGCCTCTCAGCCGCGTCGGGCTCGACGTCGAGCGTCGTCGCGGTCCCGACTCCCGAGACTCGAAGGCGATAGCGACCGGGCCCCAGCGCCGTGGGAATACGCAGCCGCTCCCCCGCGGGCACGATCTGCTGCAGCTTGATGTGCGCCTTGAAGGCCGGCTCGGCGCTGCAGTAGAACACGCGCTCTACGGCGCGGATGGACGGGTGAACGTGGAAGGTCACCTCGATGGCGTTTTCGGCGTCGGTCTCGAAGTCGACGTCGCACACCCCGCAGTCCCCCTTGCGAGGCACCTCGCCCAGGGTCCGCAGATCCGAGCGGACACCCCGACAGTGAGGGCAAATGACGTCCCACGACAGGTCCAAGAGACCGACCCGCGTCGCCTTGAGAAAGGCATCGAGCACCGCGTCCTCGTCCACTCGCCAGCGACGCGCCAGCGGAAGTGCCTGGATGCGCACCAGGTCCATCTCGTCGGCGGTCCTCAGGTATTCAGCGAGGCGCGAGACGAGACGCTCATCGACGCCGTCGGCGGTCAGGCGCGCGCCCAACGCTTGCAATCGCTCTGCCGCGTCGGGCGACAGCGGCGCGGCCATGGCGACGAAGGGCATCGACGCGCGTCGCGTGTCCGCAATGCTCGCCTCGGCCTCCTGAATCACGCGAGCGAACTGCCGTTCGAGGGAGCGCATGCCGACGCCGAGCAGCCAGCGCTGCCAGAAGCCCCGGGGGACCCAGCCGAAATACACCGACACGCGGGTGCGCTCGCCGATCGCAGTGATCTCGAAGATGCCCCGGACCGAGTGCGCAAACCCGCGGCTGTAGAGTCGCACCGAGCTCATCTCGCGCTCGGCTACCCAGGTCCACGGCACCTCGACCCACTCTTGCAAGAATCCGCCGTTCGTCGCCCGACCGTGCAAGGCGCCCTCGCGCTCTTCGAAGTGCATCCGGCTGACGCCCATGGCGCGGTTCAGCCTCGAGGTGTCGCTGATGAAGCCCCAGGCCTCGCTGGGGGTCGCGATCAGGTCGAAGTGCCAGAGAAACTCGAGCGGACGACCGTGTTCGAGCAAATCGCGCGGCCAAGGGTGGCGGGTCAGAAAATCGGCGACGCTGGCCGGAGTCGTCGCCAGATCGATCTGCTCCGCCATCGCAGAACGAAGCTACCATGACGCCGAGAGCGTGGCAGATCTTCGCCGCGGGAACTCGACACTGAGCGAAGCTCAGGGATCCCACGGGGAGCGCAACGAGACCGCGACGTGCCAGCGCCGCCAGAGGGCGCGCGCCGCGACACCTTCACGCGAGAGCGGGAGCTGGCCCCAGATCGGTGAGTAGTAGAAGCTCAGCTGTCCGACCACGAGCAGCGCGATCAAGCTGACGGTACGTCGTCGCTGGCGCGCCGCTTCGAAGAGCGTCGCGACGAGGACCACGCCGAAGACGTAGGCGGGCAGGTAGTGGTAGAGGTACGAGTCGCGCGCTGAAATCCACCAGGGCGCGATGGGTGCGCACCAGGCCGCGAGCAAGAACCCGCGGCGCACCCCAGGGCCGTCGAGCCTCAGCGCATGACCGAGCGCGCTGCCCCAGGAGCGCCGCTTTGCGACCCCGATGAGCGCGACGATGAGTGACGCCACCGCGACGATGACGGCCAGGTCCACCAGCCACCAGAGCAGTGGGTTGCCCATGGCCGCGAGCACTCGGGTCCGACCGTCGCTCAGGGGATCGTTGCGCATCGGGATGGGACGCGTCGGCAGAAACCACTGGTACCAATGGGACAAGAGCGGGTGTACCCACTGCGTCAAGCCGGCGTGGTGCAGGTACAAGCGCTTCGTCTCGGCGACCACTGACGAGAGCCCAAAGGGCTGCTTGGCCAGCCAGAGGCCCAGGCTGAACCAGCCGGCGTAGACCGCCGGCACCAGCCCGAGCGTCAGCGACGAAACCCAGCGGGACGGCTTGCTCAGCGCGGCCCAGAGCAGCAGCGGAGCAAAGACCACCGCGCTGTACTTGATGGCGCAGGCCGAGCCGAGCAGCAGCGATGCGATCGCGAGCCCCAGCCACGATCTCGAGCTGAGCGCCACCCACACCGCCGCGAGGCAGAGGCAGGCCAGCATGCCGTCGAGCAGCGCCGAGCGCGAGTACGCGATCAAGAAGCCGTCGCCGGCGGCCAGCGCGCAGCCGACCCAAAACGCGTTCCGCCGGCCGGTGGCCCAGCTTGCCACCGCCCCGACCAGCGGGATGAGCAGGATCCCGAGCACCAAGGGCGCCAGGCGCCAGCCCAAGGAGCTGTCGCCGACGAAGTGCATGGGCACCGCCATCAACAGCTTGCCGAGCGGTGGATGGTCGTTTCCGTCCGGCAGCCCCTGCAGGTAGTTCCTGGCGTTGTTCACGAAGTGGTGCTCGTCCCAGGTGAGCCCGCGGGGAAACGCCAGCCGCTGGACCCGCAACCAGATCCCGAACGCGATCATCACGCCACACGCCGCGACCAGCGGCGAATCCGGGTCGCGCAGGCGCTGGAGGATCTTCGGACGGCTCATGGCCTGGCGCCTCGATCCTCGTGCACGGAGCACGCGATGGGCGACACCAGCCACGACTTCGGCCCTTCGACGAAGGGTGCCGCTGGCGAGAAGCGCACCTGCACGCCGCTCACCTGATCGAGCACGCGCACGCGGCAGCGCGCCAAGAACCGTCCGCGCATTTCCAAGGGCACGCCTTCGTCACGCGCGACGCGCGCGGCCACGGCGGGCTGCTCGAACAGACCCGGCACCAACAACGGACGACGATCCGAGGTCATGCAGGGCACCATCGTGCCCTTCGGCTGCACGACCCGACCTCCTTCACGGTACTTGCAAGCATGCCCCCAGAGCGGTCGGTCGGAGGTGCAGGCGAGAGCGCCGCGGTCACTGCTCACGAGAGTGATCTCCACCTCCGCGATCGCCCCCGCGTGAAACGGTGGGCTCGAGCCGGAGAGCACCAGCAGCGGCGCCAGCCCGAGCCAGAGGGCGACAGCGCCCCAGCGAGCAGCGGTGGATTGCACGGCGCGAGTCAAGACGGCGCCGCCGAGGGCGTCAACGTGTCATTCGATGACGGGGAAGGGAAAGACGTCCCACTGCCCCCGATCGGCACGGTAGTACGCCTCGAAGCCGCGGTAGAGGAAGGTCGAGCCCTCGCAGAGCATCAGGCCGTTGACCTCGACGTCACTGTCACCTGGTCCCGGCCCGAGCGGCTCGAAGTATGCGCCCTTCTGATAGCTCCCGAGATCGGAGGGTGCGTCGTAGATGATGCGGATCTGTTGGGGCGGGCAGGGCGTGTCGTGATCGTCCACGACCATCCAGTCGTGGCGCACGGCGGCGGCGAGAACCGTGGTCGCCAATTGCGCGGTGCGCGTCGGCGCTGCGGTCGTGGTCGTTGGCGCGACAATCGCGGTTGGTTCAGCGCTTGCACCTGCACTCACGGAAGCTTCGCGGGTCTCGGGAGCCGCGAGCCGGGGCTTCGTCGACCGAGGTCGTCGCTGGCCTTCGAGCTTCGAAGACGCTTGCTCATCGGGCGGCAGCGGAGCGTTGGTGTCGGCGCGCTTCATCCACACAATCGCCGCAATTGCCAGGACCACCATCCCGAAGGCGACGCCGGCTGCTCGCCGCGTGGTCACGCGGTCCTCGCGCGGCGGCGGCGAGCGCCCATGAGTCCGAGCGCCAACAGCGCGAGCTCGTAGCCGGTGCTCTGGGCGTCGCCGGTGGTCCGACACGCGCAGCCCTGCTCTTCGTCGGAGAGCACCTTGGTCTGCTGACCCGACGACGAGCCGGGTTTGCCGCCGGTGGCGCTGCTCGAACCCCCGGACGAAGCGCCGCCGCTGCCCGATCCGCCGCTACCCGCGGGCTCGCCGAGCTTCGGCAACGCGTCGTCCATCAAGTAGATCTCGGAGCCGCTGCCGCGCACGAGCACGGGGCGCGATCGCAGCTTCGGGCCGACGGACAGGGCTTCGAGATCCTTGGTCGCCCACTTCACGATTGCCGCCGAGTCGAAGCCCCAGGTCGCGAGCACGGCCAGGTTCGGAACCTGCCGGCGGAACTCACCGTCGATCAGCCAGACCTCGGGGCTTCCGTCGGTGGACTGGACCAAGAGCGGGCTGTCGGGCAGCGCGGCTTCTTCGGGGATCGCGCCGAGATCGCCGTCGGCGACCGGCATCACGTCCCAGAACTCCGAGAAGCCCCAGTCGTCGAAGCTGGCTGTGTCTTTCACCAAGCGCTTTGATCCCGCTGGGATCACGGCGTCGCAGTCGAGCGTGTCTGGGCTCTGGGCCAGCTCGGCGTTGGCGCCGCCGGCGGTGTCGATGCCGTAGGCGTGAACCGGGTGGGGCTTGCCGTCGTGCAGGCTGAGCGGCGACGCGACCTCGAAGCCATGGTTGCACGAGCCCAGCGGCGTACACAGATCGCTGCGGTCGATGTTGGCGTCGATGGGCACGCCCTTGGCCTTGGCGTCGCCCGCCGGACCACCGAAGTAGAGGTGCACGGCGATGCCCTTCGTCGGCGCGTCGGTGTCCTGCGACCAGCCCCAGACCCGTTCGCAGCTCGCGCCGTCGAGATAGCCCTTGGGCTTGGTGTTCACCGGCTCCGGCGGCAGCGCCGAGGTCCACCACGTGGTCTGCTTCTTGGCACCGGGCCAGGCCCAGCTGATGTGCACGTGGTCGGTGTGCGGGTTCGATCCGGTATACGCCTTCCACCCGGCGCTCGCGCAGGAGGCGTTCGGCGAGCGGTACGCGCCCCAGATCTTGCTGTTCCAGATGAAGTACATCATGCCCAAGCGACGAGCATTGGCGCAGGCGTTGCCGTGCTGATCGGTGTCGAGCAACCAGCCGATGACGGTGTCGGCGATGTCGCGCTGGGCGGTGATGTTGTAGTTGACCTTCCAGTCCCAGGCGCGCCCCTCCTTGTGCTCGCTCGTGCCACCCGAGTTGCACGCGCGGGTGATGCCGTAGTCGCCGGTGCTCGGGTAGGTCTTCAAGATGAAGTCCTTGAAGCCCACGGCGCCGGGCTTGGCCGTAGGATCGCAGGTGTCCTGAGCGTCGTAGCTAGCGAAGCCATCACAGGCCTTGCCAAAGCTCGGGGTGACCGGCGTCGGGGCAGCCTGGGCCGCGGCGGCGAGGGTCGTGGCCAAGAGCAACGTCGAGAGCTTGATGGCGCGCACGCGGAGGGATCTGCAAGCGGTGAACCAGCGTCCGCAGGGGGATTTTCAGCGAGATCTGCCGGGTCGGGTGCCAACCGGAGGTTTGCGGTCGCAAGCGACGGTTGGCGGCTTCTGGTAGAGAGGCGCCTCGGGTGTCGGCGTCGAAGCGACAGGATTTGCTGTTGGTGGGCTGGTGTCTGATCGCCGTCGCGATCGGGATCTGGCTGCGCGTGCAGCGACTCGGCGAGCCCGTCGGACTCGCGTGGGACGAGCATCACTTCGTGCGCACCGCTCAGAACTATCTGGTCGGCGCCAAGGACTGGAACGATCACCCACCGCTCGGCAAGTTGTTGATCGCGCAGGCCATCCACTGGTTCGGCGACGTCTCGTTCGCATGGCGTGCGTCGGCGCTCGCCAGCGGCATCGCCAACATCGCGCTGGGGGGTTTGCTCGCGGCTCGCCTGTTTCGCAACTGGCGCGCCGGGCTGATCGCCGCCGCCTTCCTGGCCGGCGATGGTTTCTTCATCGCGTACTCGCGCACGGCGCTGCTCGACGGCGTGCTCGCGACCTTGGTCTTGGCCGCTGCCTGCGTCGCGATCCGGGCCAAGAGCGCGCAACGCGTCGCCGTCGGCGCGGTGCTGCTCGGGCTGGGCTGCTCGGTGAAATTCAGCGCCGTGGTGATGGTCGTCCCACTCTTGATCGCGACGCTGGTCGGACGAGCGCCGCGCTGGTCGGTGCTGTTGCTGGCGCTGACTCCGCTCACCTACTTTTTGGTCTACCGCCACGGGCTCATGCTCCAGCACGCGCCGCACGGCGTGGCCGACGTCGTCGCCGCGACGCGCGACCTCTACGAGCACCACGCCAAACTCACGGACGGAAAGCACGCGTTGATCTCGCGCTGGTACACCTGGCTGCTGCCGCTGAAGCCCATCGCGATGCGCTACTCGGAGCTGGACGGCGTCGTGCGGTCGATGACCTCGATGGGCAACCCGCTGCTCTGGTGGGGCGCGAGCCTGTCGGTGTTGGTAGCGCTGGCTGGGCTGCTCTCCGCGCTCTCCCAGCGCGCACGCGCCGTGCTTCGGGCACGCCCGACGCCCCTCGGGACCATCGGCAGCCTCGACTCGGCGGAGCTCTGGTGCCTGCTGCTCTGGGCGCTCCCGGTCGTGCCCTGGATCGTCTCGCGCCGCGACTCGTACATCTATCACTATCTGCCTGCGTATGGCTTCGGCGTCGCGCTGATCGCGGGCAAGATCGCGCGGGCGCTCGCAGACCGAAAGCGCCTCGGGCTCGTCGGCGTCGGCGCGATCACGATCTGCTCGTGGTGGGTGTCGCCGGTGAGCGCCGAGATCGCGGTGAGCCGGACCGGCTACGAGCTCCGGCTCTGGCTGCCGGCGTGGCGAAGAGCGCCGCTGAAGGCGGTGACGCCGGTGACGCCTGCGCGGCTTCCTGCGGGTCGTTGAGGTCAGTGTGATGGAGCCCCATCCTACCGGGGAAACTTTCCCTATTCGCAGCGTCCGCCGCCGGGCAGCTTTGCGGCGCTCGCCGCGCAGATGGCCTTGGGCAGGCAGAAGCCCCAGGCGTCCGCCGCGGGCTGTCGGTCCGGCTCGACCTTGAACACGAAGCAATCATCAGCCTTGTCGCACGGCAGCCCGGGATCATCGGGGTTCAAGGAGCAATACGAGTCCGTGGGTACGCAGATCCCGTAAGGGTGGAGCGGCGACCGGCCCGTGCAGATCTGCCCGCTCGGACAACCTCCGCAGTTACCACCGCAACTCGTCACGTCGGCGATCGACGGGCAGGTGTCTGGGAGCGGGAGAGGATCGCCCGTCCACACGCCGCGGTCCGCGTAGGCCACCCGAGCGGCCTGGCCGTGGGCTGCGAGGAAGACCCCGGCGCTGAAGGGGGCCTCGAGGATGTTCCCCGGCTTCTCATCAATGGTCGGGAAGAGGCCAACGAAGATCTTCCCATCCGCTGCCTTCCACGGGACTGCGCCGGTAGGAAACGTCTCGGCGCAGATCCCGAAGAGCCCCGGGCCCTTTGCCGGGAAGCAGAGGGAACACCCAGGCCGTCCTTCTGGACACTCGGGTGTGCCGCACACAGCCCAATCCGGAGTCGAACACTCCGTCCAGCCGGATCCACCAGCGCCACCGGTCGCGCCGGTTCCACCCGCGGCGCCGGTCCCGCCGGTTCCACCCACGCCGCCGATGCCGCCGCCACCCGTGGCTCCGCCGTCGGCGTCGACTTGCCCGCCACAGCCGAGCAGGCTGAACACGAGCGCCCCCCGCAACACGGTGCCAAGGGTGGGTCGCGCGAGCTTGATTCGGGGCGAGAACATTCGGCTCCCCGCGCCTCAGTGCGAGCTGTTGTCCACCACACGAACGAACGACCTCGCTCGAGTCGCGGGTCGCGGCGAGCAGAGCTGCAAGAGTTCGTCGGTTTGGCCCAGAAAGCTGAGGCCCAGATACAACCCCTGAGCCGCTGTCACCGGCGCGGCGCCGGGATCCTCCGGGTACCACACCAGTCCAAAGCGATCCGGCATCGAGACGATGTCCGTTGCCGCCAGCCGGAGCTGGCAGGCGGGCTCTGGAGTCGGGTCGGCCCCGGTCAACGCGGCGCAGGTGTTCGTCACCGGCGCGCAGCGCCAATTGGCGGAGTCGAGCAAAGCGGACTCGAACTTGTTCGCGATTGCAGGGGCCATCCCCCGTTGTTCAGCCTCCTGGCGCGCGCCGCTCGCCAAGAAAACCACCTGAATATCGTCCGCACAATCCACGGCCGTCTCGCAGTCCGCCTCGATCGGGGCAAACAGACACTCCTCGAAGATGCCGTTCAGCTTCCCCGTTGCCTCCGCCATTCCTTCGATGACGCCATCTTCGACGTCTTCGCGCGGACACGTAGTGAAGGGTGAAGACGAGCAATTCCATGTGCCCGAGAACGGTCCCGCTGCGACGACGAGCTCCGGAAGTCCCGCTTCGGACAACCGAAGATCGTAGGCGGCCTTGCCGTAGAAGGAGAGGTCATCGATGACGGGTGAATCGACCTCGGTCTCGCCTTCGAAGAAGAGCCCGAAGCCCCCCTGGCCGCGGGTGCCGACCTGCCGCAGGTAGCTGGTGGCAACCCGCTTCGTGTAGTGGACGTCGTAGTCCGGACAGAACAACGCGTTGCACTCTCCTTCGCCGGAGCTGTCATCCACCCCAGCCAACACGGCGTCGAGCAGCGTCTTCCACGAGACCTCGAGCTCGCACTCGCCATGCCTGCGCTGATAGTGCCCCCGAATGCTCTGCGGCTGCAGGCCATTCATCAACGCCAGGCTGGAGCCGACCTGATACGTCGCGACGCCACCAGCGTGGAGGAAGCCCACGGCGTTTCCCTTCGGCGCCACCGGCGCGCTGCCTCCCGATTTCGAGAGTGGGACAAAAGAAGTCTGTGGATCGAAAGGGAAGAACAACAACTCCGTCCGCTGCGCGTCGGAGTCCACATCGACGGTGAGCAAATACGGTGGCTGCTTGTACTGGCTCAACCCGAGCTGCGAATCGCGCACCAACCGATCACCGCCCAGGCGCGACGCCCAAACGACCTGCTGATTGGCGCGGATCTCGACCTCCTCGGAATCACACGCGAGCGCGAAGCCCGCCGCAACGATCAGCTGGACGGCTCGCGCAGGACTCGAACGCAGCGCTCGGTGCGCCGAGGTCGAACCGCGAGTTGCGAGTTGCGAGTTGCGAGTTGCTCATGCTCCCCCTCCTGCGCACGACTGCTCTTCTGTTGTGAGACTATCCCCAGGTCGCCATCGGGGTCAAGCCGCGGTCTGGTCCGTCCAGGTCTAGTCTGTCGATGATCGCGGCCCTCGGAGGCTTGCTCCCGCTGGTGCCCTGGATCGTCTCGCGCCGCGACTCGTACATCTATCACTATCTGCCTGCGTATGGCTTCGGCGTCGCGCTGGTCGCGGGCAAGATCGCGCGGGCGCTCGCAGACCGAAAGCGCCTCGGGCTCGTCGGCGTCGGCGCGATCACGATCTGCTCGTGGTGGGTGTCGCCGGTGAGCGCCGAGATCGCGGTGAGCCGGACCGGCTACGAGCTCCGGCTCTGGCTGCCGGCGTGGCGAAGAGCGCCGCTGAAGGCGGTGACGCCGGTGACGCCTGCGCGGCTTCCTGCGGGTCGTTGAGGTCAGTGTGATGGAGCCCCATCCTAACGGGGAAACTCCCCCTATTCGCAGCGCCGGCCGCCGGGCAGCGTTGCGGCGCTCGCCGCGCAGATGGCCTTGGGCAGGCAGAAGCCCCAGGCGTCCGCCGCGGGCTGTCGGTCCGGCTCGACCTCGAACACGAAGCAATCATCAGCCTTGTCCGTCGCCCGGCCGGACATGCTTGTCAGCGGCGAGTCGAACGAGCCGACCGGGTATCCTTCAGGAGCGCCAATGCGCCGGCCGTACTCAAGACAATCCGCTCGAACGGGTTTTTGGCTGCCACACGCGACACGGTGCGAGCAAACCGTAGTGCCGGATCTCGACGTCCGGTTCAAGGCTCTCGGAGAACGACCCGATGCCAGAGGGCTGCGAGTTCTAGCTCGATTGCATCGAAGGGTCGGGCGCGTACCGTGGCGTCGTCGCGCCAAGTATCCAGCACGGTCCACTTGCCCGCCTCGAGCCGCAGGACTTCGAGCGTTCGCTGCAGAGGATCGACGAACCAGACCCAGGGCACCTGCTCTCGAGCGTAGATTCGCAGCTTGTCGGTTCGATCGTACTTCGCGGTGCGCGGGCTCAGCACCTCACAGACCCAATCCGGAGTCAGCGTAAAGAACGGCTCGTCGTCGATGAGCGCAGGCAAGCGTTCGACGAGCCAACCTCCCAGATCGGGAACGAGAACGTCGGCGGCCAAATGCAGTTCGGGCTCGTCGAGGATCACCCAGCCACCAGGTCCACCACGGCCGCGCTTGAAAGGTGGGCCCAGCTCCTCACCGAGCGCGCTTGCGGCGGCAGCGTGGGGCTTGGCCGGCCGGGGCTGAAGTCGCAACTCCCCGTCGATGAGCTCGGCGATCATATGAGGCGGCGCGGCAAGCACGTCTTGATACGTAGCGAGCTTCTTCGCCGGTTCGGTCACGCGTGCAAACTATAGCCAGCCACTAGGCGCCAGGCCACCTGGGATGTCCGCGGGCTCGGAAAGGCGGGCGGGCACGACATTGTCGAGTGGGCCCGAGCAAGGTCACCGAGTGCGCCGAAGCAACCGTGTTGGGCTCGCGCCAGCAGTTCAACCGGTGGAGCCTAATCCGGACCTGGGTGCCTGCACGGGCGGAAATCGATCTATCGAGGACCGTCCCGATGTACCACGCGCTACGAGACCGGCTCAGGCTCGCCCAACGTCCGTGACGCGGTCGACCGTCGAGCCCGGAGCGCCGTCGCAGCACCTGCGCTCACGGCGCGCTGTAGACCCGCACGTCGAAGGAGCCGCTGTTGTTGAACCAACCCGAGCCGTCCATGGTGCCCAGGTAGAGTCGCGTCGCGCCCTCGGGAACCAGGAACGTCTGGGTGGCTCCGAGCCCTTCCCCGGTGAGGCCGTCGCCGATGAAGAATACCTGCTTCAGCTCAGGCTCGAGGTGCGCGAAGTCGCGGGCCCCCGAGAGGAAGTCCAGCGAGTCGGGCGGAGCGGTGAGGTTCGGCGGGTCGCTGCCCACGAACACACCCATGAGCGCGTTCCAGGGCGCGACCGTGGAGGAGATCCCGTTCTCGGCGCCGGCTGCATGGGCCCCGCCACCGACCATTCCGTCGGGCCCGGTGCAGGCCGGCGGACAGCCCGGATCGAAGTGCACCCCGCCCGTCACGGAGAAGGTCAGAGTGCAGCCCGAGACGCTGGCTGTGGCGAGCGCCGGCGATTGGTCTGGAGCGACGTCGCCCGAAGACGCGGTCGCACCGTCGGGCATCCCCGCGAGCCACGGATCGCTCGCACCGGGCACGGCCACCTCGGCGAGCAACCCGGTGCCACACACGCCACCGCCTGCGTCTCCCCCACCGTCAGGGGTCGAGCTCCCGTCCGCAAGCGAGCCTCCGTCGGTCGCGGTGCCAGGCTACGGGCGACTGAGTCGCTCGAACGGCCGCTCGACTGCGGAGCGAGCGCATGAGCGTTGGAACGGCCGCCGTTGGTCATGGCGCGAGCATTGCCGGACGGCTCCGGGAGCGGAACAGCTTCAGCAGGTTGTGCGTCAGCGCGATGAGCCGAAACTCGTCGCGCGCGGCGGTGACGCCGCGCATCAGTCAGGCCACCGGCAACGGGCAGTCCCTACGGCGCGGGAGCGACATTGCTGAACGCTTGCTCGAGCTCGGCGCCGCTGCGCTTCTGCTCGCGGCCCGGCTCCCGAGAAGTCACGCCGGTCGTCACATCGCCATGCAGCTCGTCCGCTGCGCGACCAGTGCCGGGGCCAATTACGAGGAGGCACGTGCCGCCGAGAGTCGGGACGACTTTGCCCACAAGGCGAGCATCGCCGCCAAAGAGATGCGCGAAACAGCCTACTGGCTCGCCCTGATCGAGCGGTGCGGCTGGCCAGTGCCCGAGGCGCTACTCGGCGAAGCCAACGAGCTGGCAGCTATCCTGGGCGCTTCGGCACGCACTGCGCGTGCCGAAGCGCCAAAGCCATCGCGCCGCGCAGGCCCGCGTGAGCCGCGGGATGCGCCGCTGTGCGGGCGTTCCACGCGTCCGGACCATTGCCTGTTGCCTGTTGCCTGTCCCCTGGCCCCTGTTGAACGGCGCGCAACGCCGCCGTTTGCGAATGATGGCTTTCTTTTTCCCGGCTCCTAGCGCCGGGCTTTCCCGGAGGTGCACGTGATCGGTGGAACGGCCATTCGGGCACTCGAGGGGTGTCGCCGGTGAACGCAGAGATCCCGGTGAGCCGGACCGGCTACGAGCTCCGGCTCTGGCTGCCGGCGTGGCGAAGAGCGCCGCTGAAAGCGGTGACGCCGGTGATGCCTGCGATGCCTGCGATGCCTGCGACGGGGGCCGGGTCCAACTTGACGAAGGTCCCGCGGTAGGACAAATTCATACCGTGAGCGCGAAGGCCGAAAAGATCGGAGTCAGCCTGGACGGTGACCTTCTCGCGCAGGCCGAGCGGCTCAGGAAGGCGACTGGGGAGACGCGCAGCGCCCTGCTCGGACGCGCCCTGCGACAATTGCTGCAGATCGAGGCCCGTGAGCGAGAGATCGAGCGGTACGTCGAGGCCTACCGGGCCGTACCGGAGAGCCCGCGGCAGGTGACCGAAGCTCGGAAGCTCGCGCGGCGATCGATCGCCCAACTGCCTTGGGACGAGGCGTGAGGCGCGGAGAAGTCTGGTGGGCACGCCTGGACAAGCGACGCCCGGTGGTGCTCGTTTCCCGCCACGAAGCCTATGCGGTCCGCGCGCTGGTGATTGTCGCACCGGTGACCACGACCATTCGCGGCTTCGCAGTGGAGGTCAAAATCGGGCGGGCGGAGGGTCTGCCCCGGATGGGTGTGGTCAATTGTGATTGGCTGGTGACGGTTCCCAAGGAGGACTTGATCGAGCGAGGAGGCAGTCTCAGCGCGTCGAAGCTGCAGCAACTCGACGATGCGCTGCGCTTTGCTCTCGGACTGTAGCCTCACCCAGCCAACGTAGCGGATTGGGCCTCAGCCGCCCCCGGCGTCGCCCAGCTCGCAAGAACCCGAGTCCGGAGCGGGACACGCGCCCAAGTCTTGAGAGGTGAGCGTGCAGGACCAGCTGCCGCCGGTGCAGGTGCAGGTGTAAAGGCTCCGCGGCGACTGCACGTTCACACACGGGCAATCTCGGAGGACGAGCTTGCACTCCGGCTCGTCCGGATCCGGGGTGCACGCACCGGTCGGCAAGGTGTCGGAGTCCCTCCGCGCGACCGAGTCCGTGGTGGTGTGCACGCAGGGCGTCACGTTGCCGTTCAATCCGGAGTCCGTGTCGGCGGCTTCCTGCGAGTCGCTGGCGCAGGCGAACGCGCCGGCGCAGAGCACGAGCGAGATCCATCGAAGCATGATTTCCCTCCCCTCGGAAGCATAGCCGGAGGGGGGACCTTGTCCACCCTATTCCCAGGGCAAAAGCGTATGGTGCCGCCGTGATCCGCTTTCACGTGAACATTGACCACGTCGCGACCCTGCGCAACGCCCGGGGCACGCGCTACCCCGATCCGGTCTTCGCCGCGCAGCTCTGCGAGCGGGCCGGCGCCGACGGCATCACGCTGCACCTGCGCGAGGACCGTCGCCACATTCGGGACGAGGACGTCGAGCGCATGCGGGCCTCCATCGACACCATCATGAACCTCGAGATGGCGGCGACGGACGAGATGACCGAGATCGCGCGGCGCATCCGCCCGGACGTGATCACGCTGGTGCCCGAGCGGCGCGAGGAGCGCACGACCGAAGGCGGCCTCGACGTGAAGAACGCGCGGAAAGCCATCGAGAAGGTCGCCACGATGTGCAGCGAGGTCGGGATCCGGCTGAGCTTGTTCATCGCGCCGGACCTCGATCAGATCGCCGCCAGCAAGGCCGTCGGCGCCGCGCAGATCGAGCTGCACACCGGCGAGTATTGTCACCTGAGCGGCGAGGCCCGACTCGCCGAGCTCGCACGCCTGAAGGCCGGCGCGATCCGCGGCGCGGAGCTGGGGCTCGAAGTGGCCGCAGGGCACGGTCTCACCCGACACAACCTGGTGGACGTCGCCGCCATCGGACCCATCGTCGAGCTCAACATCGGCCACGCGGTGATCGCCGACGCGGTGTTCGGCGGGCTCGGCAAGGCGGTCCGAGATTTCAAGCTGGCCATCGCGCGGGGCGTCGCCAAAAGGGGCTCATGATCGTCGGCTTGGGCATCGACGTGTGCAGTGTCGCGCGCATCGAGAGCGCCCTGGGGCGCTTCGGCGAGAAGTTCTGGGCGCGAGTCCTGACGCCGCGCGAGCGGGTGGAGCTGGCGGCCCGCCACGCCGACCGCGCCGCGGCCCTCGCCGGACGCTTCGCCGCGAAAGAGGCCTTCAGCAAGGCGCTGGGCGCGCCCCGAGACGTGTGGTGGCAAGACGTCGAGGTGCGCCGGAGCCCGAGCGGCGCCCCCGAGATCGTGGCGCACGGCCCCGCGCTGCCCTATTTGATGGATCTCGGCGTCACGCGCTCGCTCGTTTCCATCAGCCACGACGCCGGGGTCGCCGCCGCGGTCGTCGTGCTCGAGAGGTGAAGATGATCCCGGTTCTTTCCCGAGAGCAAATCCGAGACTTCGATCGTCACGCCATCGAAGTGTGTCGCGTGCCGAGCCTGGTGCTCATGGAGAACGCAGGGCGCAACGCCGCCAGTGTGATCTTGCGCGCACTCGAGGGTTCCCAAGGCAAGGTGGTGGTGGTCGCCGGGCCGGGCAACAACGGCGGCGACGGCTTCGTCGTGGCGCGGAGGCTCTTGACGGCTGGGCATACGGCGGAGCTGTTTCTCGTGGCAGATCCGCAGCAGCTCGGCGGAGACGCTCGCGCGAACCACGACGCTTGGCGAGGGCTCGGCGGTCGCGTGACGTCGGCAATGGATGACGCCGGTGTGATGGCGCTGGCTGCGGCCCTCGCGTCACTCGGTCCGACGGACGTCGTCGTCGACGCGCTGCTCGGCACCGGCCTCGATCGCGACGTCCAAGGCAACCTCGCGCGAGTCATCGAGGCGATCCTCGAATGCGACGCGCGAACCTTCTCCCTCGATCTGCCGTCGGGGCTCGACGCGAACACCGGCGCGGTGCTCGGCGTCGCGGTGCGCGCCGAGGCCACCATCACCTTCGCCCACCTCAAGACGGGCTTGCTCACTCCGAGCGGGGCCGAACACGCGGGCGACGTGCACGTGGTGGACATCGGCGTTCCAGGCGAGCTCTATCGCGAAGTCGGTTGCTCCGCGCTCCTGTTCGACGACGACGACGCACGCGAGCTCTTTGTGCCCCGCAGCGTAGCGGCCCACAAGGGCACCGCGGGGCACGTGTTCGCAGTGGCCGGTTCGCCCGGGAAGTCCGGCGCCGCGCTGTTGGTGGCGCGCGGCGCGCTGCGTGCCGGCGCTGGCCTCGCCACCATCTGCGCCTTCCCGGAAGCGGCGGACGCCCTCGACGCGCGCGTGCTCGAAGAGATGACCACGCGCATCAATCCCGACGCCATCGAGGCGTCGCTCGACCAAGCGCTCTCGCGCGCAAGCGTGGTGGTCGTCGGTCCGGGTCTCGGCCTGTCGGATCGCGCGCGTCGCGTCGCCGAGCACGTGGTCGCGACCTGGGACGGCGTCAAGGTCGTCGACGCCGATGCGCTGAGCGCATTCGAAGGGCGCGGAGTCGAGCTCGCCCGGGCGCGCGGGCGGCTGATCCTCACGCCGCACCCCGCCGAGCTGGGGCGTCTGCTCGGGACCAGCGCGGCCGAGGTCGAGCGCGATCGCTACACCGCCGTGGCGCGCGCGGCAGAGTTGACCGGAGCGGTCGTGCTCTTGAAGGGCGCTCGCACGCTGGTGGCAGCGCCCGGGGAGACGACGCTGGTGACGGCCGCCGGTTCGCCAGCACTGGCCACGGCCGGCGCAGGCGACGTGCTCGCGGGGGTCATCGCGGCCTTCGCCAAACACCTGCCGCCGCGCTTCGCGGCGATCTTCGGCGCGCACGTTCATGCGTGTGCGGCAGAAGCTTGGGCCGAGGCGACCGGCGCCGACCGAGGGCTGATCGCTCGCGAAGTGGCCGACGGCATCCCCGACGCGCTTGCCCGCTTGGCAGGCGCGGCGGAGAAGATGCCAGATTGACACGCCCCGTGCGTCCTCGTGGACGCACGATCATCGAGGAAACAGCGCAAATCCAGCGATCTCGGGGCTGGCACGTGGCTTGCGATGGGGTCGGGCCAGAGGAAACGCCCCACGATGTTCAGCAACCCTTCGAGCTTCGCCACCGCCCCCACGCACCGCCCCCTGCGCGACGAGATCGCGGCCCTGTTGCCCGCGCTCCGAGCGCGCGCGCTCAAGCTGAGCATGAACCCCACCGAGGCGCAGGATCTCGTGGCCGACACGGTCGAGCGGGCGTTGCGCTTCGAGTCGACCTACCAGCCGGGCACGAACCTGCGCGCCTGGATGCAGCAGGTGCTGTTCAGCGTGTTCGTGACCCGCTGCCGTCGCCTGCGCCGCGAGCGTCGGGCGCTGGAGTCGCTGACCCACGATCCGTGTTCGTGGACCCACTCCGAATCGGCGCCGGTGATGCAACACCTGTCGCCCCGAGTCGAAGGTGCGCTCCGCGACCTGCCTCGTCAATTCGGTGAAGTCGTTCGCCTCGTGGATCTCGACGAGCGATCGTACAAAGACGCCGCCGCGATCCTCGGCGTGCCGGTGGGCACGGTCATGAGTCGGCTGTTCCGCGGGCGCCGCCTGCTCGCCGAGCGGCTGCGCGAGACGATCGCGCCAGTGTTGGCCGAAGCGGCGTGATTCGATAGTAAGTTGAAAGGGCGCGCCCCGCGCTCATTGCATGGTTTGGTGGTCGACGAGAGCCTCCGGCCCAGTGCCTGGTCACTTGCAGGCCATGGGTTTGCTCTGAACGACGTCTTTCTCACAGGCGACCGTGCCTTTCTTGCACGTGCCCCAGTCGCCGCTCTGGCCGCAGGGAGGAAGGGTTTCGAGAAACCCTTGAGTCTTCGTGTCGCACGCCACGAGGGCGAGCCCCAAGCACTTGACTGGCGTGTCGTGCTCGCGCTCGGCGGCCCCGGAGCAGTCGAAATCGAATCCGATGCTGGGGTTCGAGCTCGCATCGATGAAGTGGATGATTTGACCGGGTTTCACATTCGCGTCATCGTCAGCACAGTCGGTGCCCGCGCACGCAACACTCTTCACGCCGTCCTCGTCGCAGTCGCAGGGGGTCTTGCACACGCCGCCCCCGCCGCCAGCGGCGCTGTCTCCACTGCTGCCGCCGGCGCCGCCCGCAGCCGACTTGTCGTGGCCCTCGGGAAGATCGATGATCAGCGCGCAGGCAGGAGCCGACGCGACGAAGGCAAAGACTGCCCACTTCGAGGAATGCACGAGTCCAGGGTAGCGCAGATGGTCTTCCGCATCCTCCCCCACTTGGCCGTGATGGCGCTGGTCTCCGTTTCGGGTCCACGAGGGGCCGAGGCCCAAGCTGCGGACGATCGAACGCGGGCGGCGGCGGAGTTCGAGGTGGGACTGAAGCTCTATCAACGCTCCGACTTTGCAGCAGCGGCCCGAGCCTTCTTCCGTGCGGACTCCATTGAAGCCAGCGACGACGCCCTCGGCAACGCCATCGCAGCTGGACGCAAAGCGGGAGAGCATTTGCTGGTGGCGCGTGCAGCCGAACGCGCGGAGCGGCGGCGAGAGGCCAGCGCGGACGTGAAGGCCAAGGCTCGGGAAGCGCTGGCCGCCGCGGCGCCGCACCTGGCTCGCGTCCGCCTCAGCTGCGAGCCTGCCCCTTGCGAGATCCGCGTCGGCGACGAGGTGCTGCCCGCGGGGCAAGAGTGGTTGCTCCCAGGCACCCACCAGGCCGTCGCGTCGCATGGGACGTCTCAGGTCCGAGAAGAGCTGCGGACGGTCGCAGGCGGCAGCTACGCGCTCCATCTGCGCATCCGCGTGGAGCGCGGCGAGCGCGCGCCGGTTTCGCCGACGCGCCGGGCGGCCCCGCCCACTCCCGGAGCGCCTGCCGACTCGACTCGCCCGCTCTCCCCCGCGATCTTCTACGTGGGCGCCGCGGTGACCGTCGTGCTGGCTGGCGTGACCACCTGGTCGGGCCTCGATGCGCTGAAGGGACGCGACGACCTGCCGGCTCAACCCAGCTCCGAAGAAGTGGACGCCGTGCGCGGGCGCGTGCGGCGCACCGACATCTTGCTGGCCGGATCGCTGCTGGTCGGCGCGGCCACGGGTTACGCGGGCGTGGCCTGGGTCGACTGGAGCGGCGGTCGTGCAGCCCCCTCACCCCGAAGCGGCGCGGGCGCGGTCGGCTTGCACCTCTCGGGTCGCTTCTGATGGTGGGCTCCCCGCCGCTCGAGCCGATCGGCGCATACCAACCGCTCTTCGAGCTGGGACGGGGCGGAATGGGCGCGGCTTTTCTCTCACGCGCCCTGGGTGCGGATCGCTTCGAGCGCCTGGTCGTGGTCAAGCGCCTCCATCCGCACTTGCTCGGCGTTCCGGAAGCCGTCGAACGCTTCATGAACGAGGCGCGTTTGGCCGCTCACGTGCGTCACGCCAACGTCGTGGGCACGCAACAGGTCGGTCGCGACGATGCCGGCCCGTATCTGGTGCTCGACTACGTGGAAGGCGCGAGCTTGGACGAGCTCGTCGATCGCGCGGCGCTGCGCGGGCGCCAGCTCCCGCCGCCGGTGGCCTTGCGCATCGCGCTCGACGTTCTGGCGGGCCTTCAGGCCGTGCACGAAGCCACTGACTCCGCCGGGAGGCACCTGCAGATGCTGCACCGCGACGTCTCGTTGCAGAACGTGCTCATCGGGCGCGAAGGGGTGGCACGGATTGCGGACTTCGGTATCGCCAAGAGCGCGTTCGGATCGGTGGTGACCGACGAGCAATATTTGATCGGCAAGCTCCTGTACATGCCTCCCGAATACTTGCGGCGCGGGCGCGTCGACGCTCGTCTCGACATCTATTCGCTGGGACTGACTCTCTGGCTCATGCTCGCGGGCCGCGACCTCTGGCCGGGCGCCAGCGAAGGACAATTGGTGCAGCTGGTGATGAGCGAAACTCTGCCGGCCATTTCACAGGGTGCGCTGGTCGTGGCCCCTCGGATCGAAGCATTGGTCGCCCGCGCTTGCGCCAAGCAGCCCGAAGATCGATTCGGCAGCGCTCGGGAAATGGCGGACGCGATCGAGCAAATAGCCCGCGACACGGGCTGGCTCGCAACACACGCCGAGGTCGCTCTGATGCTCGAGGAGCTGACCGGCGCGGAGCTGGCCGAACGCCGCTCGAGGTTGGCCGCGCTGCTGCAGTCGGGAGCGCTGCCGCACGCGGGCGTTGTCACGGCATCCGCGGAGGTGACCTCGACGGGCCCGACCCAGATCGGACGCAAGCACTCGGCGGGACGCAAGGCGAGGACCTGGGGCTTGGTCGGAGTGGCGGGCATCGCCGCGGCCGTGGCCTTCGTTCTGGCGAGCCGCTCGTCGTCGAACGCGCCTTTAGCTGGGTCGGAGCCGATGGCGAGTCCGCTCGAAAGCGCGGCTCGGCTCGCAGCGCCGCCAGAGTCAGCGAGTTCGGCGCCGCGCGACTCCCAGCCCGTGGCGGTCGTGCCGTCGTCGAGCTCGCACCCTGCACCCAGCGCGGGGCCAGCGACCGTCGCCCCCAGGCCACGCGACTCGGGGCCCGCGCCGCGCAAGCCGCCGGGGCCGAAGGCGCCCGATGGGATCTCCGAATCCAATCCCTACCTGCGTTAGCCCCCTTGCTTGACGGAGTGTGCAACGTAGCGTTCGATTGGAGCGTGGGCATCAACGAGCGGCGCGAACGCGAAAAGGCCAATCGGCGGACCGCCATCCTGGCCTCCGCCTGGCAGGTCGCCGAAGAGCACGGCTGGGCGACGTTCAGCGTCGAGCGCGTGGCGTCCCACGCGGAGCTCGGACGCGCCACCCTCTACACCTACTTCGAGTCCCTCGAGACGTTGATTCAGGAGTTGGCACGATCGGCCCTCGAGGACCTGCAAGAACGCCTGGAAGAGGCAAAGTCGCTGGCAGAGTCCCTCGACGTCCCGGTGCGCCTGGCACAGTCGCGGCCCGCCGCGTTCACCCTGCTCTTCGATGCGTCCGTCGACAAGCGGCCTGCCTTTTCAGGCGAGCAACTGGCTCAGATCCGCGACGAGGCGCGCCAGCTCTTGGGTCGACTGGAGCGGCTGAGCAGCAAGGCCGGAGCGTTGCCGGCGGACGCGAGGACCGCCGCTGCGTTCATCGCCGGGATCTCGATGGCCGGGGCAATGATACCCGAGCTGCGCACGAGCACGCCGCTCCGGCGACGCTGGCAGGGCTTCTGCTTGGGTGACGAAAAGGGGCCGTCGAACGACGACACGAACGAGCCCGAGAAATAGCGAAGCCGACAGGGGTGTCGGCAGCCGACGGCGGCGTCGAAAAACAACGCTCACGTCGCATTTCCGCCTGAAGAACACTGGCTGACAGGAGGTATCTTCATGCGTGGATTCGAACTGTCATGGATCACCGGGTTGGCCATCGTTCTCTCGGCTGCGGCCGTGGGCTGCGGCGGCGAGGATGATTCGTTCACCGCCACCGGCGGCAAGGGCGGTGCGACGGGCGGTAGCGGCGGCGCAACGGGCGGCGCGGGCGGCAGCGCCGGCGCGACCGGCGGAGCCGCTGGGAATGCTGGCTCGGGGGGCGCGGCGACCGGCGGAGCCGCTGGAGCGGGAGGCAGCGCGGGCGGCGGCAGCGGTGGCGCAACGGGCGGCGCGGGCGGCAGCGGCGGAGCAACCGGCGGCGCGGGCGGCAGCGGTGGAACGGGCGGTAGCGGTGGAACGGGCGGCAGCGGTGGAACGGGCGGCGCGGCTACCGGCGGCACCGGCGGCACCGCGAACTGCCCTGACCCGCTGAACGAGCCCAACGAAAGCGAGTCCGCAGCAGCGCCCATCGCCGGCGTCAATTGCAGCGCTGCGGCCAAGACCGAGAAGGGCATCTTGGCAGGCAAGAAAGACGTCGACTGGTACAAGATCGAGGCTGCCGGCGCCGTGATCGGCTGTTCTCCGAAGGCGAAGGCTTCCGTGGACAAGGCCTCCCTCGACGTTTGCATGTACGCCACCTGCACCAACGGCGCGGCGAACATCCTGTGCACCAAGGGCACGACGGCGACCTCTCCGGCCGGGCGCAAGGGCTGCTGCGGGACACAAGCCGTGGAGCTGCAGGTCAGCTGCTCGGGCGTGGGCAGCACGCAGGCGGCGACGCTGTTCACCACCGTGTCGCAAACGGCCGACGCGTGCGACAGCTACGAGTTGACCTACTCGTACTGAGCGGGCGCTCGAGGCCGATGCTCCGCGTCGCTCATGATGCGCTGGATCTCCAGGACGTCGAACCAAGTGCCGTGGGCCGCGCACAGGTCGAGCGCGACCCCGGCCGGACCGACCGCGGGCGCCGCCTGCTGGCCGAACGGCTGCGCGAGACGAACGCGCCGGCGTTGGCTGAAGCGGCCTGATTCGGGATCCGGCGCGTCGCTACCCCCCGTCCAAGATCTCTTCGAGGGCGTACAGCGTCTTCTGCGGAAATCGCTGGATGGGGTAGAACAGCTCCAGGATCCGGACGGCGTCAGCGTAGCGGTCGATGTTGAGAAATCGCAGTAGGTAGCGCACGTCCGCCTCATCGTGGAACTCGGGCCCCAGGCGCATCGCGAGACACTTCATCGCCAGCAGGTACTCCGGCGTAGCGGTCGCGACGCTCAGGTTCGGCAGCGACAGAAAGGGTGCGAAGCTGCCGGTCGCGCTCAGGTAGCCCTTGGCCGCGTCGTTGAGCCAGGTGTCTGGCAGCCCGTGCTCGGTCGCCACGCGCGCTGCGGCTTCGCGCAGCTCCCGCGTGGGTGCGAACAGGGCGTCTACGTCACGCGTCGCCTCGCGCGCACCGAACACCAGGCACATGACTGCTCCTCCGATCACGTAGAGCTCACCGTGGACGTTGCGCTCCCGAAGCTTCGCTTCGAGGGCGGAGAGCAGGACGCGGATCTTTGCCGCCGAGAGTGCGCTGTCGATCACACTCGTCCCCCGACGGCCGTGTCCACGAATAGGTTGCGGCGTCGGAACGCGGGCGGAGAGCTGGCGAGCAAGTGCAGGCGCACGCTCCTGAGAGCGGAAGCAAACCAGGGAGTCGGGACTGCGGGGGTGTCTCGAACCCACACCGGCACGCGCGCGGACGCGCGCGACGCTGCATGCTCGATCATCGCGGCGAGCACCGCGTCGTAGGGCGCGGGCGGACGCGCGACCGGCGGCTCGTCGAGCACCCGAGGCAGCTCGTCCGCGTCGAGCCCGGCCAGGAAGTCGTGCAGCGCCGCGAGCGCGAAAGAGCGCCGGTCTTCGAACTCGAGCTCCGAGACCAGGCGGTCGAACTCGGCGCGGCGGGGGGGAAACGCTTGCGCCAGCACCCACTCCGACAGGCTCATCCGCGCGGCCTTGGCTCGTTGCCGGAGCCTGGCCTTTTGGCGAGCCGTCACCCGGATCTGGAGTTGAGTCGTCTTGGTGGCCACAGCTCCCAGCCTGAGCCCGACTCGAGCCTATGTCAATACAGGTGTATTGACGCGCGTCCGGGCCAGCCGCTAGAAACCCCGGCTGCGAACGCTCGCGTCCAGCCACTCGTGGACCATCCCCCCTGCATGTCCGGCGCCTGCGCAATTCCGAGCGGCTCGGCGCAGCGCGGACAGGTGGGGGCAGACGCGTTCACTCTTCGTCACCCCTCTTCGGGCGTCGGCACCAAGGTCACCTCGACGACGCCGTTCTTCGCGGGAAGATCGAAGTAGCCCCAGACTTCGTAGCCAGCGCTGAAGCTCTCGGCGTCTTCTTTGGAAGTGAACACTGGCACGCGGATCGCGTATTTTCCGGGCACAGCGTTGCTCTTGTTGTAGCAGGAGCAGCCGTTCTTCTGCGCGAAGTCGAACGTCGATCCGCTCCAATCGGTCTCGAGGGGGCTGGCGGTCGTCACCTCGATCGCCTGCATCATGCAAGCGCCGCAGGCGATGCAGCCCATGCCCGCCTCCGCGCAGGACGACATGCAGTCGGCCTCGTGCGGGACCTCCTTCGAGTAGCCGTCGGCGCACGAATAGAGCTCCCAGCGAAGCTGGCAGTCTTCGCGGACGAAGAGCGACGCGCTGCCAGGGTTCACGAAGCGGAGCTTGGTCGGGTACGGCCCGGGCTCGGTGATGGGGACCGAACACTCGACCGGCATGCCGCCGCTGCCCCCGCTCGCGCCGCCGCTGCCCCCGCTCGCGCCGCCGCTGCCCCCGCCTCCGGTGGCTCCGGTGGCGCCACTGCCAGCGCTGCCGCCCGAGTTGTTGTTGGGGTCGTCGGTCTTGCCGCCGCAAGCGGCGGTGAGCACGAGGGCGAGGCCGGCGACGGTCAGGGCGAGGGTCTTGATCATGTGGGGACCTAGAGCAACCAGTGTGCCGGGATGTGCCCCTGACAAATTCCCAGGATTTTCCTGGTTTGTGTGCGCTTTGGCGGCACAGTGGCACACATGGCACGCCGCCCGCGTCAGACCAGCACAACGCCGCCGGCGGTGATCCGTGCCTCGATCCCGGCGTCGGTCCGCACCAGGAGCGCGCCGTCCTCGGCGATGCCGGCGGCCGTGCCCTCGACCCGATCGACCCGCACCCGGCGATCCGCGAGCGCGTCGAAGGAGCGCAGCTCGTCCAGCACCGGGGCCAGCCCGTCGCGCTGGTGGATGGCGAGGCGTCGCTCGATCGCTGCGAGCAGCTCGACCAGGACCTCTTCGCGACTCGGGCTGGGATCACCGAGCAGCGCGAGGGAGGTCGCGACGCCTCGGAGCTCGGAGGGCAGCTCGCGCATCGCGACGTTGATCCCGATGCCGACCACCACGGCCGTGACGCGACCGGCCTCGAGCTGGCTCTCGAGCAAGATCCCAGCGAGCTTGGCGTCGCCCGCGAGCACGTCGTTGGGCCACTTCACGCGCAGGTCGGCCCGAGTCCGCGCCGCCGCGACCTCGCGCACCGCGAGCCCCACGGCTAGCGTCAGCGTTCCGGTGCGCTCGGGCGACAGCTCGGGCCGGAGCAACACCGACACGAGCAGGTTCTCGCCCGGCGGCGAGGTCCAACGCGCCCCGCGCCGCCCGCGTCCGCGGGTCTGCGTGTCAGCGACGAAGGTCGCACCGTGCGGAGCGCCGGCCCGCGCCGCGTCCATGGCGTCGTCGTTGGTCGATCCCGTCTCGGAGACGGCCACCAGGGGATCTCCAATCGTGACGCCGCGCAAAAGGCGCAGCTCCGCGACTCGCGCCGCGTCGAGGCTGCTCATCCCAGTCGCTCGAGATCCAGCGCGATGTCGGCGCTCGGCGCCGAGTGCGTGAGGGCGCCCGAGCTGATCACGTCCACGCCCTTGGCCGCGAGTTCGGCGATGCGATCGAGGGTGACGCCCCCCGAGACCTCGACCAACGCCTTGCCCTTGGCCTTGGCTACTGCCTCCACCACCTCGTCCGGCGCGAAGTTGTCGAGCATCACGATGTCCGCGCCGGCGGCCAGCGCCTGGTCGAGTTCGCTGAGGGACGCCACCTCGACCTCGATCTTCGAGGTGTGCGGTGCCCGGACCCGCGCCCGCTCGACGGCGACTCGAATGCCGCCGGCCGCTTGGATGTGGTTGTCCTTGATCATCACCGCCGAGCCGAGCGTGTCGCGATGGTTGTGGGCGCCGCCGGTCCGCACCGCGTAGCGCTCGAGGGCCCGCAGCCCGGGCGTGGTCTTGCGGGTGTCGGTGATGCGCGTGGCCGATCCCTCGGGCAGCGCCCGAACGTAGCGCCGGGCCAGCGTCGCTATCCCGCTCATGCGCTGCGCGAAGTTGAGCGCGGTGCGCTCGCCCATCAGCAACGAACGCGCGGCGCCTTCGACCACCCAGAGCACGTCGCCCCGCTTCGCGTCGGCGCCTTCGTCGAGCAGGCGCTCGACGCGCAGCCCCGGATCTACCCGATAGAACACCCGCGCGAAGACGTCTCCTCCGCAGACCACCAAATCGGTCCGCGCCACCGCGCGAGCCACCGCGCGAGCCTCGTGCGACACCGTGGCTTCGGTGGTCAAGTCGCCGCCTTCGAGATCTTCGGCCAACGCGAGATCGACGATGCGATCGAGCAAACTCGAGACGAACACGGCGCTCACCGTATCACCTCAACGCGCGAACCCGTAGCTCCGTGCCAGGTACGCCGCGAACAGCGCACGCAGCCAGAGAGACACGCGCGCCGGGAAGCACACGGCCCGACGGATTGGGGCGGACGACCCCGCGCGCGACGCGCAGGCCTCTCGTTTGTCCCAGCAATCGCTGAAGGGGCCCTGAAATCGTTCTGCTGTTTCGAACGATACGTGCGAATCATTTCGTTGGTCCGAAGGCCCCGGCGCTGGCATCACAGAGCCATGCACCACCTTCGCTTTGGCCTCGCGGCTTCCCTCTCGCTCTCCCTGACCGCCTGCGGCGGCGTCGCCGTCGACTCGCCCGCGCACCAGGATCCGACGCCCGGGCCTGCCCCGTCCCCGACGCCGACCCCACCCGCGGCGAAGAGCCTGATTTGCTCGGGAGCCCCCGTCACGGACGGCCACGATGTCGCGCTCTACTACCCAACAACGAACAGCGTGGAGTTCGTGCATCACGACGGCAGCTCCAGCATCGCTTGGTCTGCGCCGGGCACCGCGCCGCCGGTGCAGGCCGAAGTGCGATCGTCCGCTACGCGGATCTTCGTGGCGACTCATACCGACGTCGGCGAACAAAGCACCCTGCAGATGTTCGACCGCCGCGGCACGCTGCTCGCGCAGCGGTCGTTTACCGACGGCTTCATCAGCCACCCATTCCCCAGCGATGACGGGTGGGTGGCGTTCACGCTCGGAAAAGGCGAAGACCAAGAGGGCTTCCGTTGGGACGGCAGCACGCTGACCAGTCTCGGGCCGTGGATCCCGGTGGGCCCGACCGCGAACGGCTTCACTCCGGCACGCTCAACTTGGAGCGCCGACGCCGCTCACGCTTTCATCTCCGAGAGCGGTAGCGTGGTGCCTGTCTACTCCGGCAAAGCGCCGGTGTGGCGCGTCGGTGAGCGCCTCGTCTTCATCGAGCCGCTGACCCAGACACTCCGAATCGCAACCCCGAACGGCACTCAGGCGCTGGCGCTCGGAGACTTCGGAGCAACGGACGAACACTCCCCAATCATCGAGCAGGTACGCGACGAGGGCTATGCCCTGCTTCGCCGCGACACTTGGGCCAAGGGCGACGTATTGGTCGTCCACGTCTCCACGGCGAAACTCGACTTCTATCCGGACACCAGCCCAAAACCCGATGATCTCTCGTTTTACTGCAACTCCGGCTGGCCTGGCACGCTCACGTCGAGCGGTTCCCTGCTTCGCTCGCGCATCGCCGGCGGCCAGCTTCAGGTGTGGTTGACGTCGCCGACCGCCGAGACCCCTGTCGGCACCCCGTTGACGAGCATCGCGGCGCTGGGTCTGGTCGAGCGCGGCGGCACCGTCGCCATCGTCGGCTCCGACGGCAGCGACACCTACTGCGGAACGCCGTCGGACATCTGGCAAGACCCCGCGCCGAAGGGCTCGCTCAGCGGCGATAGCCTCCAGCTCGTGCGGGGCAGCGCCGCACCCAGGCTCGGCAAGTTCCCGGGCTCGTTCAACGCGCCGAGCATCCACCCGAGCGGCGCTTGCGTGCTGAGCTCGAGCTTCAAGACCCCCGAGTGGCAGACCCGAGTCGAAGATTTGGACTCCGACGGGGTGATCGAACTGCCGGACGCCCGCGGCTTGGCTCGCTGGCTCGAGTAAGAAGGAGCGGTTTCCCGCGCGCATCATCGATGTCTTGGGCGCGCTCTTGTCAGAGTGGGCCCGTCAGGCGGCAGCGCCTCGACGAGGACGCCAAGACCGCGCATTATGAGCTCATGTTGCGTGGCTTGATGTTGCTTGCGCTGCCAGCGCTCCTGTCGTGCAGCAACGTGCTCGGATACGACAACCTGTCGTTCGAAGACGCAGGGCCCTCGGGCACTGGCGGCGCATCGACTGGCGGCGCATCGACTGGCGGCGCATCGACTGGCGGCGCGGCGACTGGCGGCGCATCGACTGGCGGCGCATCGACTGGCGGCGCATCGACTGGCGGCGCATCGACTGGCGGCGCATCGACTGGCGGCGCATCGACTGGCGGCGCATCGACTGGCGGCGCGTCGAGCGGCGGCACGACCGGCGGCGACCCATTTGCAGCGCAACGGCAGGCCTGCGTGGATACCATCAACCAATTGCGCGCGACCAAGAGCCTGCAGCCGCTGCAGCGCTGGACCGACGGCGAAAACTGCGCTGACCTCCAAGCCACGGACGACAACAAGACGGGCAAAGCGCACGGCGCGTGGAGCTCCAAGAAGTTCGGCTGTGATGGCGGTTCCGGTCAGAACGAATGCCTGGGCGGGGGGATCACCGGCTGCCTCAACAGCATGTGGAACGAGAAGGACAAGGCCGGCTGCGCCGGGTGCGACCAGTGCACCGGCCCGGGCGGCTGTACAGGCTGTGACTTCTACGGCTCCCAAACCGGCGACGTGTGCGGCCACTATGTGAACATGAGCGCAAAATGGTTCACGAAAGTGGCGTGTGGTTTCAGCTCAGCAGGTAACTGGGCGGTGCAGAACTACAAGTAGCTCCGAGCTCACGCGTTCTCGCCTTCTGTTCTGCGCCCATGCCGGGCGCGACTCCAAGTCCGGTCTGGACGGTCGTCAGGATCCGCCAATGCTCTCGAGTCGCTGTCGCGCCTTTTCGGCGCCTCGCTCGCGTGGCTGATCGAGTCTCGAGCTGGCCGCGTGAACCGGTCAGATCCTCACCGGCGCGATACTAGCCAGCGCTCACTTCGGTCGCAGCGTGATCCAGACGACGACGTCGGCCACAGCGTCGGCGCCTAGCGACGAAGATCGACGAGCGGTTGCAGAACACCCACGACTGGGTGCAAATGGGGTGCCGACCCTGCCGAGCCCCTGGCGCTTGTCGCCCAAGAACCGAAACTCCGTCGTGTCGTGCATCACGATCACCTCGTCGTGCTCCGCAACCCGACGCACTGTGGCGCTGACGTGCGGCCGGAGCACCTCGTCGAAGCTCACCTTTTCGTTCCGGACAAAGCGGTAGAAACCTTCGAGTTCTGCCCCAGAGCCCATCATGTCGGGAAAGGTATCGCTCGGGTTCGCGTCCGCTGCTCGCGCGATCCGCTCCAGTCGGGCGTTCAGCCGCCGATCCCCAAGCTCACCCCCCTCGAACTCCTTCGCCACAGACACTCGCACCTTCGCCTTCGCTCTTGCCATGCTCTCCGGACGCACAGGAGGACGAAACCGGATCAAAAGATGTGACTGATCGTGAGCTGACGAGGGACGATACCGGCGCTTGCTCGAAGCAAAACGCCCAGGCCGCACGTGACCGCGGGCTTCACTACCTGATGGCCATCAAGAGCACACAGCCGACACTGTACGAAGAGGCCGTGCGCTGGTTGGGTGAACGTGCGCCGGCACAAGCAGTAGCAACCAGCAGCGACTTCGACCACGGCAACACCGTGGTGCGTCGGCTCTACATCGATGAAGCCGGCGCCGCGCCAGAAGGCTGGGACCACCTGCGCACCGTGCTCCGTGTCGAGGTCGAGACGCTCGACCAGAAGGGCAACTGCATCACGTTGAAAACCGCTACTTCGTTTCGAGCTTGCCGCGCTCTCGGCTGACGCATGCGCAATGGTTGCTCGTCGTGCGTCGGCACTGGGGTGTCGAGACCTCCCACCAAATCCTCGACACGGCTTTCGCAGAGGACGACCCTTGGAAGTCCCTGGCGAGGGGCGACCATCCATGGATCGAGCAGAATCCACGAGCAACCGTCGTCGTGATCGTGTTGCGCCGCATTGCCTACACCTTGCTCACGCTCTAGCGCGGCGTAACCCTGCGCTCTGACGAGCAAAGCACTCGGCCTTGGCGCAACGTGATGCGCGACATTCTGCTCGCCGCCGTCACCGCCACCGACGAGCACCTTCTCGCCCTGCGCCGCCACCGGCTCGCGCCCGTCGCCGCCCAGTCGTAACCCAGGCCTCGCGCCGCCTCGTTCTTTGACAGCCCCGCTCCGGTCAGCAGACCTGGCTTCCGCCCCCTGGCCCTAGCCCTGGTCGGCGAGCCGAGCGCGGCCACCGCCTCGGTCATCGCCCTCGCCCCTGCCCCTGACTCTCGCACCGGCCGGCGAAGGCCGCGCTCGGCTCGCCGACTTCCGATCAAGAGTGCCAGGACGCGTGGCGCGCCTTGCCTCGGCGAATACGGTGAAGTAGTCGCAGGAGCGTTGCAACGCCGGGAAGCGTTTTACATAGCTGCCCATGCGATCTTGTTCGATCGTGCCGGGGCGCGCCGCTGGCGCGGCGGCCGACGACGTGGGTGGGCGTGAAAGGTTTTCGGAAGCCACGCCCACGCCGTGGCATGATCCGCGTTCATGTCGAACGCACGCTTGCAGGGGCTGGTCGCTTCGAGGTTCGTCGTTTCGGCGTTCGCTGTCGCGGCGTGCGGCACGTCGAGCATCACGACACCGGATCTGCTCGAGCCGACCAAGACGGGCGAGGCGTTCGAGGGCACGCAGTGCAGCGCCATCCGTCCGCCGACCGAGCCGGATCTGATGGGTTGGGACTCGGGTTCACGCCTGAACCTGAAGGCGCTCCAAGAGACCGGGGTCGTCGGGGTCCGCTACAAGGCCGAGGGCTGCAACGTCGAGCTAGAGGTCCTGAACTGCGTGGGAAAGGGCGCCGAGTACAAGTTCTCACCGTACAGCGCGACCGAAACGAAGACGGCGAAGAGCCAACGCGACTTGTTCGCCGAGCTTCCCATCGGCGCTGCGAGGCTGGGCGGGAAGGTCGGAGGCGGACGCGCGCTCCGCACCGACTACATGCTCGCCGGCCTGCTCGCGACTCCGGTGATGAAGACCTTTCCTGCCGACCAGCTCGACGGGGACTGCGACCGCGCGACCCACGTCGTGAGCAAGGTCTACCTCGGTGGCTTCGCGATGGCGGCAGGCGAGAGCGAGGCGCTGTCCGCAACGGCGAGCATCTTTGGAGTCGGCGCGGGGGGCAGTCAGGACCGAACCGCCGAGCGGCTCGCCCGCGAGGGCAACGCCGACGCTTGCGAGAAGGCGCAGCGAGAGGGCACGCGGGAGGTCGGCTGCAGCGTGCCCCTGCGCATCGGGCTGACGCGGATCGAGGGCCGCGCGGCGGGAGCCCGAGTCGACTGCCCCCCGGGGAGCCAGTTCGAGGAAGGTCGATGTGTGGCGACGGACCGCATCGCGCGGGTCGACCTGGACAACGTTATTCTCGAATCGGCCGTGGGAAAGCGCGCCAAAGCCGAGCTGAAGACCGTCTTCGACCAGCGGCAGAACGAGCTCAACAAGAAGCAGGCCGAGCTCAAGAATCGCGCCGCGGACCTCGAAAAGCAGGAGGCGGCGCTCGGCGCGGACAAGACGAAAGAGAAGCGGGCTCAGCACCAGCGCGAGACGGCGGACCTCCAGGCGCTCTACATCAAGTACCAGCGGGAGGTGGGGGACTTGGAGAGGCGCCGCATGAAGGAGCTGGGAGACAAGATCACCGCCATCGCCGGCAAGGTCGCGACGGAGCAGGGCTTCATCGCGGTGTATTCGGAGCAGGACCTAATCTGGAGCAAGTCGGGCAAAGAGGAGGCCGCGAAGAGCCTCGGGGGTGCTCCTCGCACCGACCTCTCCGAGGCCGTGCGCAAGCGCGCCGATGCCGAGCTGAAATGAGCGGCCACTGTGGCGGCACCCCCCAGTGGGCCATGCGAATGAGCCGTTCCTTCGTCGCGCTCGTCGTTCCTCTCGTCTTTTCCGCATGCAGTGGGGGCGCCGGATCGGCCCCCTCCTCGGCGCAGAGCCCCGCTCTCGGCACGACCACCACGTTCGCGCTCCCCTCGAACGAAGGCGCCCTCGTCACGGTCCCGCAGCCGAACACTCGGGTGACGATCGTGGACGCCTTCGCCCCGACCTGCGAGCCGTGCGCGAAGAAGGTGCCCGGCCTCCTCGCCCACAAGGCTGCGCTACGCGAGAGCGGTGCGATGCTCGTGCTCGTGGCCGTGCTCTCCGACGGTGAGAGCGATGCGGACGCCGCCGCCGCTTTGAAGAGGTGGGGCGCCGAATCACCGTTCTTGGTCGACCGTGGCGACGTCCTTCGTCGCGAGCTCGCGATCGACAAGCTGCCCGGGACCGTCATCCTCGAGGCGACCGGCAAGGTGCGTTGGGTCGCCCCGGCCGAAGCTACCGCGAGCGACGTCGTCGCGGCGGCGAGGGACTGAAAACCACGAGGAACACGAATCTCGGGTCGCCCGACATCCTCGAGCCGAAGCGACACTTCGCGCGGACCTCGGTCGCCGCACGCGGGTCCGCGAAGAAGAGGGGTCGACCTTTCCCGTAGCGGACCAGCGGCGCGCCCCGGCAGGATCGAACAAGATCGCATAAGCAGTAGCTTCCGGCGTGACTCGAGCGCGTGAGGTCCCGAGCCTTTGCGAGGGAGCCGAGCGAGCGAAGCCAGTCACGCGAAGGTTCTTGGACGAAACGCGGCGCGGCAGCGCAGCCGGCAAGGCCCAAGGGGATCTCGGACGTGAGGTGGGCCGGTGCGGTTCCGGAAGGCTGTTGGGCGACCGTTGTGGGTGGTGAAAACCCAACCTCGCCGGGTGGAATCGTGGTCACGCTGCGAGCCTCGTGCATCGGTGGTGCGATCCGCCGACTCTCGGAAGCTCGACGACGCGACCCACCGAGCGAGGCTGGATTTTCCTACGCGCCTGATGGCGTCGGCGAGGGGCTGATTCGCCGCGACCGTGAACGCCGGGCCCACCTGGGTCGCTCCGACGAACACCGGTGGCGTTTGGCCCGTGAGCTCGTGAATCGAGACGGAGGTCGCCGCGCTGCCGGCGGCGGCTGCGGGGACTTGCAACACGCACCTAGCGTCGCTCCGAGGTTGTCGGGCCCCCGGCACGGCGCGGTGTTCCCTGCGGCTGCGGCTCTGCCGCTGCTGTTGTTCGCTCCCGTGCCGGCGCTGCCACCGCTACTCGCTGCCCCACTCGCGGGCCCGCCGGTCCCCGCGCTGGAATCGGACGAACTCGCAAGCAAACAAACCCAGATTTCCTGAGGCGCTCGCATCCAACGAACCCGTAAAAACCCTTGGAGACTTGCGCTGTCCCAGAGCGAGTGTTATGAAATGTTATATGAGCCAGCCCCCCTCCGCTCCAGCCGGAATATCGGCCCAGCCGTGGACCGTCGTTATCACGGAGTGGGCGTTGGACTCGTACCTCAGGCTAAAGCACGCCAATGTCTTCGCGGACAAAGACTACTGGACCTTGCTCCGACCGGACGTTGAGCTGCTGCGAACGGGGATCCCATCGCCGGAGCCGAAGTTCGCCATCCCGACTTTCTGGGGACCCGCCAAGCAGGGGAGCAGGGTCCTTCCCAGCGGGTACAAGATGAAGTGGCACAACTTGGGTTCGGGTCAGGTGCAACTGCGGTTGCCCGTCATGGCCGGGCAGCAGACCGCGTTCCTGTGCGAGGCGTACGTGAAGTCGAGCGATGCCGTCGATCAGCGAAAGATGGCGGTGTTCAAGACGCGCATGAACCTCATTTCCCTGGGTCGTTACATCTACCGAGGCACCCTATGATCCCCTTCAAGACTTCAGCCGAGCAGGCGTTGGCGCTCGCCTCGATCATGGTCGAGATGAAGAACGCGGGGCTCGATCACGAGTTCATCGTGAAGGCTGCCGAACTCGGCCGCGCGGACCAAGGTGTCCATGACTTGATGGCGCTCTGGATGGACTCAGCCTGCGACCCCGCAGAGCGGGACGAGATCATCGCGGATCTGCATGAATCGATCGACGACTACGCCGAGGCGCCGCAGGAGCCCTTGCACAAGCCGTACATCAAGTACGACCAGCTCGATGACGTTGCCCAGCGCGTGATGGCAGAGAAGGCGAAGCTCCGGCAGCTCATCGACAAGCACGGCGGCGTCTCCGCAGTGGCTCAGAAGAGCGGGATCCCGCAGCCGTCGCTCAGTCGGATGCTGAACTCGCCTTCGATCCCTCGGCGCTCGACCCTGTACAAGATCGCGAACGCGCTGGACCTGTCGGAGACGGACATCGCGATGGAGTGGACGAGGTGACCCTGACGCCACCCGCCGCTTCTGGTCACAGGTCCGGTGCGCATTGTGGCTGTTCGGTGGGTCAAAGAAGCCCCGGAGCTGCGCCCGCTCTATCACTTTCCTGACGGAGTCTGGGTTCCGGGTCCCGATGGCGAAGCCACCCGTGCACTACCGCCAGGTTGGTACTGGACGGCTGGTGATTTTGGTTCACCAGTGGTTGAGCACGACGCGATTGTGGATAAGGTCACTGCCGCCGTGGAGGACGTCAAAGGCTATCTCACGCAGTATCCCCGTCGAAAGGTCGCTCCTCGGCGTTCGGAGGAGCTGCCGTCCGAGTTGATTTTCATTCTGGGATTCCACGGAAGTGATCTGATCCGCATCGCGCTCTGATTGGCGATTGAAGCGAAGGAGCGGACGCTTGGGACTCCCCACGGAGGTGGTCCGAGCATTCATGGCTAGCCCACTCCGTCGGGACTCTCGCCGTCACGAAAGGCGGGACCGGCGGCTGCGCGCCGGTTGCGGGCGGCGGTTCCAAATGCCCTCGCGATGCAGATGGCGTGACAGCCGCCGATCGTGGACCCAACAGACCGCGAGCCCAAACAGCCTAGGGGCACATGAAGAAACGAAATCGCGGCTGCCCTGCAAGACAGCTCTCCCGTGGTGCGGGCAACCAGCTTCTTCAGGCCGGGAATCTCAGATTCGACGTGCTTGGATCAATCGACAGGGGCGGGGAATACGTCGATCTCCTCCCAGGCAGCGAAGTGCTCGAGGTAGGGGAGTATCCCGTCCGTGTGCTGACGCTCGAGAAGCTGGTCGAGGTCAAGCGACATCTGTCGCGGCCGAAGGACAAGCTGATGCTGATGCACCTCGAGGCGGCGTTCGAGGAGCGCGCGAAGACGGGGCAGGGTGGGGGCTAACGCCCCATCCCATAACTCCGCGCCAGGTACGCCGCGAACAGGTTGCAGAGCGCGTGGAACACGATGCCCGCACCGATGCCACCGGTGCGCGCACGCAACCAACCGAAGGCGAGCGCCGGGAAGAACACCGCCAGACGGTTCGGGTGCGCTTCGGTGGCAAAGTGCCCGAGCGCAAACAGCACGCTCGAGATCAAGAGCCCCCAGCCGACCGTGGCTCCAAGGATCTTGATGCGGGGCTTCAACGCGTCGTCGAGGGCGGTCTGGAGGTAGCCGCGGTAGAAGGCCTCTTCGGGCAGCGCGATCACCAGGAGCTGACCGAGCACGTCGTCCCCGAGGGACGGCAGGCTGCCGGATTCGAACGCGTGTCGGGGTTTCCACCACCACCGGTAGGCGAACCAGAAGAGGGGAAAGATGGCCAGCGCGAGGCCAACGGCCCACGCCAAGGCGCGAGCGGTGTCACCCGCGACCCGTCTCGGAGAGATCGGCTCGGGGTCGAGCAGCCCGCCGAGCGCGAGCCCGTAGTGGTCGGGGGCCAGGGGATGGTCCCGGCGCAGCGCGACCCAATAGGTGGCGGCCAGGAAGCCCAGACCCACCGCGGTAGCCGCGTACTTGTCGGGCATTCCGTAAGAAAGCCCGGTGACGACGGCGCTCGTCCCGAGCGCGATGCCCACCGGGACCAGCCACGCTGGGCGGCCATTCCGCCGCGTGGGGGGTTCGCCCGGGGGCCGGAGCGGCGGCTCGTCCGTCGGCGGAGCCTCCGATATTTCCGCGGGTTGGTCGGCTCCGTGCTTCACGGTCGCCTGGCTCCTGGGATAAGGTCGCGGCCGCTCGATGTGCGGGCTCGAGCGCCGACGTCCTCGTCGACGGGACCGCACAACGTCGGAGGAAAATGCTCGAACCGATCCCGCCGTCCCCGCAGCCCGCTCCTCGGCCCGTCCCACCGCTCGCAGGGGAGACGCCTCTGGAGCGCGTCCACTTCGCCATCGGCGGTCCGGACGGCGGGGGCGGAAACCCGCAGCTTCCCGGCGGCGGCGCGCCTGGTTCGTACGACATGGGCGACGGAAACTTCAAGAAGGGACGCTTCAATCCCTTCGTCATTCTGGTCGGGCTCGTGGCCGTCATCGGGCTCGGGCTGTTCCTCTTCATCGGCCTCAAGAAGGACGCCGAGAAGCTCACTGTAGAGCAGGTCGAAGACCGGAAGAAAGCGACCTTCATCCTGCCCAAGGACGAACAGCTGCCCAAGTGGCGAGAGTGGGCGGCCGGGGACGCGAGCGACGAGCTCGTCGCCGAATCGCTCAAGCAGCTCGCGTTCGCGAAGGATCCGGCGGGTGTCGATCTCGCGATCAAGGCCCTGGCTCGCCCGAGCGAGCCGATCCAGTCAATGGCCGCGACTTGCCTCACCGAGTACGGCCTGCCCATGGCCGAGAGCGCCAAGGGGCCGCTGATGCAGGCCTTGGCCAAGGCCGGTCCCGGCGCCAAGCCTCAGATCGCGTGGGCGCTGGTGGTGCTGGGCGAGGCTGCCTCCTTCGACCAGATCATGGTGCTCTACCGCGCCGGGCACTTGTCGAAGGTGCAACGCCTCGGTGGGGGCGTGGCCTTCGATCCCGAGAAGATCGTCAAGCTGATCGATACGGACAAGCTCGCGACCTACGCCGGCGACGAGAGCGGCGCCGTGCGCCAGCTCGTGGCCACGGTGCTGTCGCGCAATGCTTCGGCGAAGTACACCGACGTGCTGATCAAGCTGGTCCAGGACAGCGACGCCGAGATCGCTCGTCAGGCTGCCCCCGGCCTGGGCAAGATCGGCGACCAGCGCGCGCGCGAGCCCTTGGTCGCCGCCCTGAAGAAGACGGACAAAGAGAGCCGCAAGAAGTTCTTGCACGCGCTCAAGGACGGCATCGGCTGCGAGGGCCTCCTGCTCGCGATGGCCTCGAATGACGACGGCGTCGAGAAGGCGTGGTTCCAGACCAAGGTCATCTTGGATCTGGTCCGCGAACTGCAGGACCCGCGCTGCGGCGACGCGCTGCTGAAGTACATCGAGACCAAGCCCCACATTCACTGGCAGACCGAGGCCGCGACGGCCATGGCCGAGATCGGTGACGTGCGCGCGGTGCCGACGCTGGCCAAGCGCCTGCGCATGGACCCGCTGAAGATCTATAGCGATCAGTACGACCACGAGCAGCTGCTCAAGCGCGACGACCAAGAGCGCGTGGTCGCGACGCGCATGATCGCGGATCTGGCCGTGATGCACCCGGACAAGCACGAGTACCTCCAAAAAGAGGGTGAGGACGCGGTCATCTTCTGGATCCACGAGATGCCCTCGCCGCACGCCAACGGCCTGCGTGCGCTGGCGGCCATGGGCTCGACCAAGGACATCACTGCGTTCCGCAAGTGGGCCGATCCAGCCAAGCCGCTGCCCCTCGAGGGCCAGCAGCCTCCCTTCCCGGAGGAGTGGGTCATCGCTCAGAGCGCGATGCGCTACGTCGGTTGGCTCAAGGACGAGCAGAGCTGGGGCGTGCTCGAGCGCTCCCTCACCCGCCGCGATCCCAAGCTCGACGTGACCATGGATGGCCTGATGGCTGGCGGGCTCGCGATCTTGGGCATGAGCCTCCGCGCCCTGGGTGTCGGCGCGGCCGACGGCATGGCGCAGTGGCAAAACCCCAAGGGCTTCAAGCCACTGCTCAAGTACATCGAGGAACCCAAAGAGAACGAGCAGAGCCGCTTGTCGGCCTGCGCGGCCCTGCCCTGGGTCGGGTCCAAAGAGGACATGCTCGAGGTCGCGAAGAAGGTGCAGGAGTACAACAAGCCCGACAAGGCCGACTCCCAGCGCCGCGGCTGCCTGCTCGAGGCCTTCATCCGCCGGCCCATCCAAGGCACGGCCGCCGCGCTCTTGCCGATGCTGAACCCCGAAGCGTCCCTCGAAACGCGCCACCAGGTCGCCGTCGCGGTCGGCAAGACGGGCTTCGACAACGACGTCGAACAGAAGTTGTTCGAGATGATGAAGTCCGAATCGCTGGTCACGGACGCAGCGCTCGCGCTGATCCTCGGCGGCTCCACCGACACGGCCAAGCGCGCCGTGGCGACCTTCTCCGACCGACCCAAGGCCACCATCGAGGAGCTGCAAAACCTCTGGTACGACGCTTTCGGCTACTGGTCCCACGAAGATCTGAGCAGCGGGCGCATCTTCAAGTGGGTGGACAACGCCGTCGGCATCCAGCAGGTGGAGCTGAAGGGCGTGCCCCAAGACTGGGCGCCCTTCTTGCTGATGAAGCAGTTCGACAATCTGCAGTTCGACAACGGACCGCACTCCTTCACCCGCGTCGTCTTGAGGCACCGCCTGATGCAAATGGCCCGGGACACCTCCAAGAAGGAGCTGATGGAAGGCGCCATCCGCACGCTCAAGTTCATGAAGGAGCAGGGCGTGCTGCTGGCGTTGCGCGACGACAAGGGTCCGACCGGGGAGCTGGCGTCGGCGGCCTATTTCGAGCTGATGAATCCCAAGGTCATCACAGGCGTGAAGGTGCCCGAGGGCGCCGAGGGTGAGGGTAAGGGCAAGAAGTAGTGGGGCGCGCTCGTGCTGTCAGCGCCCTCCTAGCGTTGCTCTGCTCGGTGAGCTGCGGGAAGAAGCACCCCGCAGCCTCGCCCGCGGACAAGGGCCCGCGGATCATCCAGCTCACCGCCGCGCCCGGCGTGGTGGTCCGCGAAGCCTGCACTCCGAGCGGCTCGGAGCTCTGCTTCAACGCTCGGGACGACAACTGCAACGGCATCATCGACGAGGGCTGCGGCGTCGCGACCGGCCTGGTTCAGTTCGTCATCGCCTGGCCCCAAGCGGGCGCGGACGTCGATCTCGAGGTGATGGACCCGAACGGTGAGCTGGCGGAGGTGGGCCGGGCCGCCAAGAGCGGACTGGTCAAAGACCGCGATTGCCCGGGCAAGAGCAACGCTTGCCGGGGGCAGAACATGGAGAACGTGTACCTCGAGGAGGGGGACGCGCCGCGCGGCAAGTACCGCGTGCGTGTGCGGCTCGAGAAGCTCGGCGGTGAGAACCCGCCGATTCAAGTGATGCTCGGCGCGCGCGTCGGGCCCAAGACCTACTCCCTCGAGCTCGAGCTGACGAAGCCCGAAGACGAGCGGGTGGTGGTCATCGAGCTGTGAAAACCCACGGAGACATCATGAAGAGATCGTTCATCACCGCGCTCGCGCTCGCGCTCCCATTCTCGCTCCCGAGTTGCGCGAGCAAGCCCCCCGCAGACGCGGCTGCCCCCCCGGCGGAGAGCGCCAAGGCCGACGATTCACCGAAGGCCGAAGACCCGGGCCCCCCGGCCTCGGCGGAGCCCGAGGCGGCAGCGCCGCCCAAGGAGCTGAAGGGCTGCGACAAGACCTTGCACGACTTCGACGAGGCGCTGTCGGCGGCGACCTACGCCTGCAAGAAGGACGCTGACTGCGGGTGTTTCCCCGGACAGCTCTCGAAGATCCCCGGCAACGACTGCGGCGGCATCGTCGAGAAGGCCACCGCGAAGAAGCTGGACGCTTTGGTCAAGGATGCGAAGAAGAACGGCTGCGGAACCATGGCGCAGTGCGAGCCGTGGACCTGTGAGCCGATCTGCGACGAAGGCCGCTGTCAGCGGGGCCCGCGGAAGAAGAAGTAGTAGTCGGCGCACCCTCTTGGACTCACCGGTGGCCTGCAAGGTAGTGCCCGCGTAGGTGGGGGGCCTGCCGCAGATCGTGACGATGTTGTCGCTCGCCGAGCAGCAGATGCCGGCGTAGGAAGCTGAAAGATCCGTGCGGACTCTCGCGACGTAGTCCCACGGACGCCCGATTCGGCAGCCCAGAGCCGCGACTTGTGGAAAATCTTATCCACGAGCCGCCGCGGGGGGTACGCTTCTCCTCAAGTGTCGAGACATCGACTCGGAAAGGTCACCGGCGCGATCGACGTGCCGCGAGGCGCCGACGTCATTCACCGCATCCACGTGGCGGCGGATTGGCTCGAGGAGGGCGCGCTGATCGAGATCGAGCTGCCGCGCAACCTGAAGTGCGCGGCCTGCGACGGCGGCGGCTGCGACACCTGCGATCGCTCGGGCGCCATCAGCGTGCGCGGAAAGAAAGAGCTGAGCGAGGTCTTGCAGGTCACGCTGCCGAGGCGCGACGAGAGCGACCTGGAATCCACCGCATCGGGGCGGACCCTCGTGATCCGCATCCCCGAGCGAGGTGGCCTGCCGGACAGCCCGCAGTTGCCACGGGGCCTGTTGTTGTTGGCGGTCGTTCCCTCGGAAGCTTCGGATCCCGGGATCCGGCGCATCGAGCAGCCCGCAACGCCGCCGGTGCTCACCGAACGTGAGGCGTTGGCGGCCGACCAGGGCGAACCCCTTGCGGTCCTGGTGGGCCCGGCCGCGCCGGCGACTCCACGCCGCACGGTGCTGTGGGTCGCGCTGCTCGTCTTCGTCTGGCTCGCGCTCTTGGCCTGGCTTCGGCTCAGCGGTCGCGCCTGATTTCGTCGCAGCCACTCCGTCCAGGTTGACGCGAAGCGGCATGGCGCCTTAAGACCTCGGTGAGACCCGCCCCCGTCGGAGCCGCTTCGGAACACCCGAAGGGGCGGGCCCGGAGGGGCATACCCGAAGGGGTGGAGCACCGACCATGAATCCCGTAGCGATGGCCGTCGTCATCCTGAGTCTCACCGGCGCATTCCTGTGGAGTGCGAGCCAGCGTTGGGGACTGCTGAAGGTCGGCGGGCCTACCCAGGAGAGCCGCTTTGGCAGCCTGGGCAAACGCCTCGGTCGCGTTTGGACCTTCGCGCTCTTCCAAAAGAAGATGCGCTACTACCTGACGGCGGGCGTCGCGCACAACCTGATTTTCGTGGGTTTCAGCGTGCTCTTGCTGCGCACCCTGATCCTCTGGGGGCGCGGCTTCGATCCGAGCTTCAACTTCTGGGTGTTCGGGCCCACGGACACGGCGGGGCAGATCTACGGCTTCCTCAAGGACGTCGTGTCCACGCTGGTGGTGCTCGGCGCGATGGTGTTCATCTACTACCGCACGCTCAACAAACAGAAGCGCATGACCCTCTCGGTCGAGGGCTTGGTGATCCTCTGCATCATCGTGACGATGATGATCGCCGACCAGATCTACGACGGCGCGGCCATCGTTCTGAACCACAAGCTGGCGGCCGAGTGCGGCACGCGCAGCAGCGACTGGTGCGGCGCCGCAGCGACGATCATCAAACCCTTCGCGCCCGCGGCCGGCCCCCTCGCCTTCCATCCCTACCCCGAGCCCGCCGGTAGCGCCTGGGCCCTGGCCCTCTCGAGCGTGAGCGTGTCGGGCCTGGTGGTCATCGCCCATGCGGGCTTCTGGATCCACTCGTCGCTAGTACTGATCTTCCTCAACATCCTGCCCTACTCCAAGCACTTCCACATCATCACGGCGGTGCCCAACGTCGCGCTCAGCGACATCACGCCACCCGGCCGCCTGCCTCGCATCGCCAAAGACGCCGAAGAGCTGATGGCCAAGGTGGAAAAGGCGATGGAGCGAGATGACATGCTCGCCGCGCCCATCGGCAGTGCCCGCATCGAGCATTTCAGCTGGAAAGACGTACTCGATTTCTACACCTGCACCGAGTGCGGGCGCTGCTCGGACAACTGCCCGGCCGCCACCACGGGCAAGATCCTGAGCCCGAAGTTCCTGACGCTCGACCTGCGCAATCACCTGTATTCGAGGCAAGAAGAGTTCCTGGAGCTGGGCGAAGTGCCCCGGGTGAACCTCGATATCGCGCCGGCGCCCGCCACCGAGCCGGAAGCAGAAGAGAGGCCCGAGGCCGAGGAGAAACCCGCGCCCGCCGACGCCAGCGAAGCGGAGAAGAAGCCCGACTACAAACCCGTCGATCTGATCCCGAACGTCGTGCACGAAGACGTGCTCTGGGCCTGCACGACCTGCCGCGCCTGCGAAGAGCAGTGTCCGGTGATGATCACCTACGTCGACAAGATCGTGCAGATGCGCCGCAACCTGGTGATGATCCGCGGCGAGAGCTTCCCGCAGGAGCTCAACAAGCCCTTCCAGGGCATGGAGACCAACGGCAACCCGTGGAATCTGTCGCGGGTCGATCGAGCCACCTGGTCCGAAGGGCTCGACGTGCCGACGATGGCGGCAAAGCCCAAGGCCGACGTGCTGTTCTGGGTCGGCTGCGCCGCCAGCTACGACGATCGCGCCAAGAAGATCGCGCGCGCCACGGTCGCATTGCTGAAGCAGGCCGGCATCGATTTCGCGATCTTGGGCCAAGAGGAGTCGTGCACGGGCGACTCCGCGCGCCGAGCCGGCAACGAGCTGCTGTTCCTGATGTTGACGGAGACAAACGTCGCGACCATCAACGGCTACCGCGAGCAGGGCGGCGTCAAGAAGATCATCACCACCTGTCCGCACTGCTTCAACACGCTCGCCAACGAGTACCCCGACTTTGGCGCAAAGTGGGAGGTCGTTCACCACGCCGACTACCTGCTCGAGCTGGTCGCGCTGGGCAAGCTGAAGCCCACCCAAGCCGTCAAGGGGCGGGTCGTGTATCACGACTCGTGTTACCTCGGTCGCTACAACGAGATCTACGAATCGCCCCGAGAGATCCTGCGCCGCATCCCCGGCGTCGAGCTGGTGGAGCCCGAGTACTGGACCCGCAACAAGGGCATGTGCTGCGGCGCCGGCGGCGCGCAGATGTGGATGGAGGAGCAGAACAAGGACCGCGTGAACGTGAAGCGCACCTTGCAGCTGCTCGAGACCGGCGCGACGACCATCGCCACCGCCTGCCCCTTCTGCATGACCATGCTGACGGACGGCCTCAAGAATGAGGAGAAAGAGGCCGAGATCCAGAACCTGGACATCGTCGAGCTCTTGGCGACGGCCTGCGGCGCCGAGGCCGGACCCAAGGAAAAGCCCGAGGCAGAGGCCGCGGCCAGCGACGCGTGAGCGGTCTGCTGCCAAGGTGCTATCCTTCGACACGATGTCCGCCTCGCGATTCGAGCCGGTCGCCGAAGCCGCGCCGGAAAGGCGCTTCGTTTGCGACGCCTGCGGCGAGTCCTTCGAAGGTTCGCCCGGCGGTGCTGGGTTGTTTCTGTGGACCCGCGGCGACGAGGTCCGCTACGAAGAGCCGCCGCTGTGTGAAGCTTGCGCCTCGGAGATCACCGTCGGCGCGCTGACGCGCTGGGACGTGGGCGAAGAAGAAGAGGGCTGAAGATGTGTCCGGCAATGCGCGATCGGTGATGCGAATCATCTGGGAGCCCCGGAAGCCCCCGGGATGAATCCCGGGGCACGAGGTTTGCTAGGTAAGCCCGCCCTTCGGGCGGGCTGATCGCGGGGGCAAGGGTGGTCGCGCCGCGGACGGGTCAGCCGACGGGCTGCGCGCGGTACTCGAGGAGCGATGCCTCGCGCCGAAACGAGGGCGCCGAAGCCGACGCGCGCACGCGCGTGCCATCCTGCGCGACGCGGTCGAGGCGTCTCAACATCAAGGCGAGGCAGACTATTTCCATTGCGCGCGCAACTTCCGCCGAAACCGGCCGAACGGGTAGCCATGGACCCTCCGTTTCCACTCCTTCCCTGGCACGCGCACGCCGCGACCGTCCTCGTCGTCCACATGACCTGGTCCACGCGCAACCGCGTGCCCTGGATCCATCCGCGCTTCGACAGTTGGCTCGCTGCTCTGCTCGACCGCAAGGCGCGTACGCTCGACTGCCAGCTATTGGCCGTCGGAAACGCCAACGACCATGCCCACGTCCTCCTCCGCCACCCGCCGCGCGTCCCCGTCGCGCAGATCGCGCATCGGCTCAAAGGGGCCTCGAGTCGCGCGTTTCACTCCACTCTCCCCGAGACCCAGGGACTCGTCTGGCAGGTCGGCTACTGGGCCGAGTCTGTGACTCCGAGCGCCCTCGACACGCTCGCCGCCTATGTCCGCCGACAGCGCGAACATCACGCCGCGAACGCGCCTGCCGAATCCTGGGAAGCCAACCTCCTGTGACGCCAGCAGCCCGCCCGAAGGGCGGGCTTGGGGGACAACCCTCGTGCCCCGGGATTTATCCCGGGGTACAGCTGGATCTCAGCATCTCCTGTTCCGGACACCTCTGAGACCTACTGCAGCACCACGTCGGCCAAGTCGACGACTCTGATGGGGGGCCGGCGCTCCAGCAACTCGAGGGCGGTGGCGCGCAGCACGATCGAGGTCTCGGTGGCGCGCACCACCTCTTTGAGCTCGGTTCGCTTGCAGATGGGCAGGAGCGGCATGGCGATCTCGGGAGGCGACCCCGGGTTGAGCACGAGCGTGAGGCGGACCCGACCGTGGCAGAGCCAGCGCAACGACTGCGCGACCTCTGCCATGACCGCCTGGCGCGCCGGGCGCCGCGCGACCAGGCGCACCACGTCGTCCTCGGTGAGCTTCGGGTTCTGGAGCAAGAGCCGGATGACCAAGGGGTGGGGATCCGCCAGGAGCTTCTCGAAGGACCGTCGGCTCGGGCGCCGCGCGAGCGATCGACGTTCGCCGAGCGTGAGCTCGCGCCCCGCGCCATAGTCGGGGACGGGCAGCTCGGTCGCCGGACGATCCACCATCACCGGCGGCGGCCCGCGCCGCAGCAGTCGCGCGAGCCCGAGCAAGTGGCGGGTCTCGGCTTCTTCTCGCAGGCGATCCACGCACGCGCTCGGCCCTCGGCTGACCAGGTACAAAGACAGGGCCAAGAGCGCCTCCCGCGCCTCGGGGTCCGAGCGCTCGCTCTCGTCGCACAGCTCGTCGAGCAGGCGGGCCGCGCTCGCAACGGGCCACAGCTCGAGCTGCTCCGCCAGCCATCCCACGCGGACACCGGTGTCCGCGAAGGAGAGCAATAGGCGCTTCAGGCGTCGGACGTCCCGCACGTCCGCAAAGAGTACCACCGCCGGGCGCTAGCGCTAAGCTGCCACCGTGGCCGTCACCGAGCTGATCAACCGCCTGGCTTTGGCCTGGCGGGCCCGCGTTGGCACGGCGGCACGGCAGGCGCTGCTCACCGCGCTGGTCCTGGCCATCGTCGGCGGTGCCCACCTCGCGCGCAACGGGACTCCGCTCACGCGCGGGCTGACCGCCACGCTCATCGGCGCAGTGGTGGTCGCAATGATCGCTCGGGCTTGGCGCGAACGGCGGACCTACCTCGATCTCCGGCGCACGATCTCCGCGGTGCTGGTCCCCACCGACCGCGAGCTCGGACAGCGCGCGCTGCGCGCGGTGACGCTGATGGAACGTACGCAGCGCGACTCCACTGCGGGGTCGCCCCAGCTCGCGCGGCTCCACTTCGAGCGGCTGATCGCCCGCGCTTCGTTGCCCGAGGTCGAACGCAGCGCGGGCCGCCGCGCGCGGCTCTGGCGCGGAGGCGTGCTGCTCGGCCTCTCCCTGGTCGTGGCGGCGTTTGCCCTGGGTCCAATGCGCGTGGTCGAAGGACTCGACGTGCTCTTCGCGCGCAAGGGCCGAGCTCCGCTGCCCCTCGCGTGGATCGATTTCATGAAGGTCACGGCCGAGCCGCCGGCCTACCTCAAGCTGCCCGGGCGCTCGGTGCTGCCGGGGCTCGAGTCACGACACCCGGAGGGCACACTGTTGTCGGTGCGGGGCATCCCGCGGCGCGACGGCCGCCGCCTGGTGCTCACGGATGGCCAGCTCGAGGTGCCCTTCGTCGCCGACGGCGCCGGCGGCGTCGTTGCACGCTGGACGGTGACCGCTAGCGGTGAGCTCAGCGTGGCGGCTCGCTTCGGAAAGGTCCTGATCCACGAGCTCGAATCGATCCCGGTGAAGGCCCTCCCCGATGACGCTCCGGAGGTCACTCTGGCGGATGCGCCGAAGACCGTGGAGCTCAAGACACTAGAAGCCCTGGAGCTGTCCTACGAAGCAAGTGACGACCACGGCCTCAAACAACTGGACGTGGTGATGCGCGCCGGCGATCGCGAAGACCGCCGGGTGCTCGCGCGTCTGGACGGCGCGACCACCTTCGAACGTGGCAACCACGTCCTGTCACCGCGCGATCCATTCCTGCGCCGCATGTACTTGCCCGTGCACGTCACGATTGAGGCCCGAGACAACGATCCCGTCGCAGGACCGAAGTGGGGGCGGAGCGCCGCCATCACGCTGATTCCACCGGTAGTAGGCGAGCCGGAAGCGTCGCGCTACGCCGCGCTGGCCGACGGGCAGGGAGCCGTGCTCGATTTCTTGGCCTGGCAGTCCGAGCGGAGCAGCAAGAAGGACGCCGAGCGTCCGGCGCGGGAGGAGTCCGATCACGCGCGTCGCGCGGCCGACACCGTGCGCAAGGCCGCGGACAAGACCTACGGCGGCCTGGGAGTGCCCGCGGGACTGCGCGCGTTCATCTTGGGACAAATGCGGGTGCTGGAGCGTTCACTCCGACCCGGCGAGTCGAGGATCCGCCGCACCGAAGACGTCGTTCTGGCGCTGGACGCGGTGCTGCGAATGCTCTCGACCAAGGACGCGCAGAGCGTCGCCAAACGGCTGGCTGACGTCGTCGAAGAGATTGCAGATGGCGCCCGACAAGCCCGCGAGACAGAGCAGAGCGCGGCGGGGCTCGCGCGACTCGACGCCGCGCTGTCGGCGTCACGCGATGGCGCCGGTCGGCTCCTGGTGCTCGGAATGTTGGGCAAGGACCTCGGGAGCATCGCGCACGCGGACTTGGGGCGCGTCGAGCGCTCGCGCAAGGCCGACGATCTCACACACGCCGAGCTGGCCGCGCGTCATCTGGCCGCGCGACTCCGTCGCCCGAATCCATCCTTCGGCAGCGCTCAGCGCGGCGGCGTCGAGTCCGGCGCACCGAGCCAGGGCGGAGGGGCGGGCGACGAGCCCTCGGATACGAGCGATCGATTCGACGAGCTGGCCGCGGAGCTGGAGAAGCTCGCCGCCGATCACGCGGACGAAATCGGCAAGGTCGAGCAAGCGCTGGCGGAGGCCGAAGCTGGGGTCGATCTCGAAGGCCTGCGCGAAGAGGCCAAGCAGCGCGCGGACGCGATTCGGCGAGCCCTGGCCGACCTGCCTCAGTTCAGTCACACCCCCGGCTCGGCGCGCTCCGCCGCGGCACTGAGCAGGGAACACGGGACGGCGATGGCCGAGTCTCTGGAACGGCTCGGACTGGGCGACGCGGTTCAGAGCGGTAAGAGCTCGCTGGCGGCCCTCGCCGACGCCGAGAAGCGCGCTGGCGCCAGCGACGCATTGCCTCCCGAAGAGATCCAGCGCGCCAAACGCGAGCTCGCGGTTCAGCTCGGTTGGGCCGAAAAGCAGCTGAACGAGCTCAAGAAGAACGCGCAAGCGAAGTCCCGATCGGCGACCAACAGCGCTGGAGAACGCGAACACGAGCTGTCGCGTCGCGCCGGCAATCTCGCGTCCCGCGGGAAAAACACCGACACCGCGCTGCCCGAAGATGCGCTCGAGAACCTCGAGCGCGCCGAGGGTCTGATGCGGGAAGCGTCGCGCGAGCTCACGGATGGCAAGGGCGACCGCGGGCTCGAGCTCCAGCGACAAGCGCAGCGCCTGCTCGAGCAAGCGAGCACCGGCCAAACCGGTGACGACGAAGACCAACCCGCGAAGGAGCCGCGCCCGAACGAGTCGCAGGGCGAGCGCGGCAAAGCGATGCGCACCGGCGGCCAGGTTCCGCGCGATCAGGACAAGAAGAGCGCAGAAGAGTTCCGTCGACGCGTGATCGACGGTCTCGGCAAGAGCAAGAACAACCGCCTGGCCCCGGCGGTGAAGCGCTACGCAGAGGGGCTCCTGCGATGAGACGGAAGCTCGCGAGCTTGATGGTCGCTGCGGGCCTGCTGGGTTCCGGGTCTTCCCTCGCCGAAGCGCCGAGCCGGGCTCAGGCCATCGCGGATGCGATCACGGAACTCGATGTGGAACGCGGACGAGAGTTGCTGGAAAAGACCGATTCCACATCGCCCACCTTTGCCTTCGAGCGCGCGCGGCTGGCCATCTACCTGGGCGATTGCGACACCGCGGCGGCCGTCTTGGCTTCGGCCGAGCTCAGCACGACCCCCGAAGGCGGCGGGCTCTTCGAGCTGTCGAAGAGCTGCGCCCGCGCGACTGCTGGCGCGGTGGTGCACGACGATCGAGACGCGGGCGTCTGGATTCGCCTCCAAGACGAGGCGGACCGCGCCCTCGTGCCCTTCATCGTGGACGTCGCCGTGCGCGCGCGAAAGCAGATCGAGATCGATCTCGGCACCGAGCTGCCGCGCCCGCTCCGGATCGATCTCGTTCGCGATCTCTTCACGCTCTCGGCCATCTCGGGCCTTCCCGTGACCGCGGCCGAGACCACGGGGACCGTCGCGGTCGCTCGCTGGGGGCGCGTCACCATGATCTCTCCCCGCACGACTCATCTGGGTTATCCCTGGGAAGACACCCTCGCGCACGAGATCGCCCACCTGGCCCTGAGCCGCGCGACGCGCGATCGCGCTCCGCTCTGGCTCCAAGAAGGGATCGCGAAGCGAGAGGAGACGCGCTGGCGGTCGCCGCGGCCGCTCGACTCCACGCCGCCGGCCGACTCCGTCGCCCGCGCCGCCATCCTCTCCGGGCGCTCGGTGGGCGTGGACAAACTGGGTCCGTCGATCGCCATGCTGCCGACCCCCGAGGCCGCCGCGACGGCGTTCTCGGAAGTGACCAGCTTCGTCGCCTACTGGGTGAGCGAGAGCGGGGTCCCCGCGCTCCACCTATTGCTGAGAGATCTGAAGGGCAGCGGCGGTGAAGACGCCAGCGTAGTTCTCCGGAGCGTGACCGGGTACGACCTGAACGCATGGCTGCTGAAGTGGCAGCTCGCGCTCGTCGCCCAGCAGCCCGAAGCGGTTCCGCCCGCCGCACCGACCCCACCCACACGAGAAGATCCGGCGCGCCGGGTCCGACTCGGAGATCTGCTGTTCTCGCGCGGGCATGCCTCCGCCGCGGCGAAACAGCTCGAGGTGGCGGCCGGGACCCTCGACTCCGAGCCCTCCGTGAGGTTTCGATGGGCTCGGGCGCTGACGGGAGCCGGCCGCGACGCCGAGGCGCGGACCGCGCTCGGCAGCCAAGGGGACTTCCGCTCCATCCACGGCGGCTGGCAAGCGCTCGCCGGGCGTTTCCGCGCAGAGTCCGGCGACGCCCGTGGCGCCGATGCCGCCTTCGGCCTGGGGATCGCCGTCGACCCGCTCAGCGAGGAGGTGGCGTGTGAGGGCCGGTGGAGGCCGCGGCGCCCCGGCGAGCCGATTCCGGCCCTTCCGGTCGACTCCTCGCGTCGGGCGCTGTGCGAGTCGAGCCGGCTCCTGCCGCGAGATTGACCGTCGGAGCCGGGCCGCCTAGCATCACACGCGCATCTGTGCGAAATCAGATGGCTCTTCCGCTGACCCGGGGGAGTTCGCGCTGTCTGCTCGAGGACCCCCCGTGAGTGCTGCCACCTTCGCCGCCGCGCAGCTCCTGAAAGTGCTGCCGCGCACCCGGCTCAGTCGGGCCGTGGGCGTGCTCTGCGAGCGACCACTCGCGCCACCAATGTCCCGCGCCATCGAGCGGCTGTACGCGACCCTCTACCGAGTCGACATGGGTGAAGCTGCGCAGCACGACGGCGCGTACCCAACCTTCGACGCATTCTTCACGCGGGACTTGAAGCCCGGCGCCCGCCGCATCAGCGCCGACGTCATCGTCAGCCCCTCGGATGGGGTCGTCGAATCCACCGGGCCCGTCGACTCGGGCAGCCGCGTCTTCGTCAAGGGACAGCCCTACGACGTGGGCGAGCTCGTCGGTGATCCGAAAGACGCTTCACGCTTTGCCGGCGGAAGCTTCGCCGTGGTCTACCTGTCGCCGCGCGACTACCACCGAGTTCACTCTCCGGTCGACGGCGCCATCACTCGAGTGCTCGGGATCCCCGGAGACCTGTATCCGGTCAACAAGATCGGCGAACGCCACGTGCCGCGTTTGTTCGTGCGCAACAACCGCGTCGCCATCGCCATCGACACTCAGGGGCTGGGGCGGGTGTACGTCGTGATGGTGGGCGCCGTCATCGTCGGGCGCATCAGCGTTGGCGTCATCCCAGAGCCCGCCGTTCCGCCCGGCGACCACAGCATTGTCCCTCCCGTCGCCTCGAAGAAGGGCGACGAGCTCGGCATCTTCCATTTGGGGTCCACGGCGGTGCTGCTCGTGGAACCCGGAATCACCCTGGCCCGTTCGGTCGGTCCCATCCGATACGGCGAATCCCTGCTGAAACCCGCATGAGCGACGATCAGCTGGACGACGAGGCGCCGCCGAGCATCCCGGATATCGGGTCGCAGCCCGAGGTCGCGCCGATCCCGGAGCTGCCGTCCGAAATCCCGCCGCCGCCCTCCGCCGAGGCGAAGACCGAGACGGAACTCCCGTCGGAGGTGGACGTCGACTTCGATGACCCCAGCGATCCGGAAGCGGTGTTCACCGCCGCTGTCGTTCCAGCAGTGCCGCCGCCGCGCAAGCGCACGGCTACCAACCCGGCCACGCCCATCGCTCGCGCGAGCATGCCCGCGCCGAGCACTGACGAAGACGACATCCCCACGAGCAACGCTCTGAAGCCACCTCGGACGCCATCGATTGCAGATCTGGATGAACCCACCACCCGCATCGACGACGAGTCGGAGTTCGAACGAACCACGCGGCGGCTCGATCCCGCCGTGACGGCGTCGGATCTCGACGAGCCAACCACTCGCATGCAGGACGACGCGGGCGCGGTGTTGCCGATGCCGCCGCCAGCCTCGACCCCGCCGCGCCCGGTGTCGCAGCCGCCGCGCCCGGTGTCGCAGCCGCCGCGCCCGGTGTCGCAACCGCCGCGCCCGGTGTCGCAGCCGCCGCGCCCGGTGTCGCGCCCGCCGCCACCGCCGACGACGCACGAATCCGAACCGCCGACCCAGCCCTGGAACGCGCTGCCCGAGCCGAGCTCCGGCAAGCCCTCGGCGATTTCGTATCCACCACCACCGGCGCCACTCGACGGCGGCGACGGCCCGACGGAGGTGGCGACGGCGCTATCGACGGTCAAGCCGATGCGGGTCATTGGCGTCCAGGCTCGAGCCGTGATGGCGGTCGGGACGCCGGCACGCGCGGAAGGCGTGCTCCCGTCGCCGGCAGCACCGGCAGCAGCGTCGCCGCCGGCAGCACCGACGCCGCCGTTGGCATCGTCCCCGCCACCGGCGGCGTCGAGCGACGAAGACTGCACGCCGGAGCCCCCGCCCTCCCTCGACGAGGGCGACATCTCGTTCCCGGCTGACGACTCCGACCCGCCGAGCGGCGAAGCCCTGGACGAGAGCGAGATCTCGTTCCCGGCCGATGAGCAGGCCGCCGCCGAGGAGCTCACCGAGGACGACATCGCGATCCCCGAGGACCGCGAGGGCGAGGCAGAGATCCCGGTCGAGGTGGAGGAGGCCGCGGGCCCGGCGCCGCCGCCGCCCCCACGCCGCGATCCTCCCAAGCCTCCGTCGGTCGCCGAAGCGAAAGAGGCCCAGCGGACCAAGCAGCGCAAGGCCTGGTGGGAGGAGCTGTTCGGCGAAGACTTCGCGCGCGCGAACGCCAAGCTCAAGCCGGAACAAATCGTGGCCGAAGCAGATTTCATCGAAGAGTCCCTGGGCGTGGCCAAGGGCGGCGTGATGCTCGACCTGGCCTGCGGCAACGGGCACCACGCCATCGAACTCGCGCAGCGCGGCTACGGCGTGGTGGGCTACGACCTATCGCTCTACCAGCTCGCCGTGGCCGCCGACGTCGCGCAAGAAGCCGGCCAGAAGTTGAATCTCCTGCAGGGCGACATGCGGGAGATGGCCTTCGAGGAAATGTTCGACGGCATCTACTGCTGGAACACGAGCTTCGGGTACTTCGAAGAAGAGAAGAACGCGGCGGTCGCCCAGCGCCTCTTCCGTGCGCTCCGCCCCGGCGGCATGCTCCTACTCGACGTCGCCAACCGTGACTTCGTGGTCGCCACCCAGCCAGCACAGACCTGGTTCGAGGGTGACGCTTGCGTGTGCATGGACGACATGGCGGTGGACTTCATCACCAGCCGCCTCAAGGTGAAGCGCTCGCTGATCCTCGACGACGGGCGAACGATGGAGTGCAGCTACAGCATTCGACTCTACTCGCTGCATGAGCTCGGCAAGATCTTGCACGATGCCGGCTTCCGCGTGACCGAAGCCAGCGGACACCCGTCGACGCCCGGGGTGTTCTTCGGCGCGAGCTCGCCGCGCATCTTGATTCTCGCTCAGCGCCCCTGACAGCTGACGCTGGGGCCGACGCCCTTCTCGGTGCAGGAGCAGTCCGCACCCAGGACCTGCTCGACGCAAGCGCAGGTCGCCACCGCCGCGCACTCCGGGAGCCAGCCGCAGGCCGGCCCGCCGGGGGCCTTTTCGTCGCAATAAAAACCCTTCGGGCACAGGCCCGAGCCGCACTCGAAGCAAGTGCCGTCGGCGCAACGAGACACGCTGCCCGTCGCGCCGTCGTCGCCGCCCGGTCCGTCCTCGCCCTCGCTGCCAACGCTGGGAGCGCCCGCTGCCTTGCCCGACTTCGCCGGCGCCCCGCCGGCACCGCCGCCACCACAAGCAGGGCCGATGGCCAACGCGCAGGCGAGCGCGATGCTAGTCAGGGCTGCTCTCTGCGACACGGCACAAGGTATACGCCCTGCCACGCGCGGGTTACAAGCGCCCTGTGGACGTCGCCCGTGCCCTCGAACGCGCGCTCCCGGGTGTCACGGTCAGCACATCGAACCCGGACCGAGTCGCGTACTCGCGCGACCTCTGGCCTCGGCGCTTGCTGGATGTGCGAGCGGGTCGCCCCGCGGTGAGCCCGCCCCTCGCGGTGGTGTGGCCGACCTCGACGGACGAGTTGGCGACGCTCACGCGCTTCGCTCATGAAGAAGGCTGCGCGCTCGTGCCTTTCGGCGCCGGCAGCGGCGTCTGCGGCGCTGTCGATCCGAGCGCGCGCACCATCGTCGTCGACCTGAAGAAGATCCGCGACTTCAGCATCGACCCGAGCGGGCCCCAGATCGACGTGGGTGCCGGCGCCATGGGCATCACGCTCGAAGAAGACCTGGAGCGCGCCGGCTTCACCATCGGACATTTCCCGTCGAGCATCTTGTGCTCGACCGTCGGCGGGTGGGTCGCGGCGCGGGGCGCGGGCCAGTGCTCGGGCATGTACGGCAAGATCGAAGACATGGTGGTGAGCGTCGACTGCGTGCTGGGCACCGGCGATGTGGTCACCTTGAAGCGACGTTTCGACGGCCCAAACATGGTGCCCCTGGTGGTGGGCAGCGAAGGCACGCTCTGCACCATCGCGCGGGCCAAGCTCCGCCTGCATCCGGCGCCGGTGGCCCGGGCCTACGCGGCGTTTTCCTACCCCGATGTCGAGTCGGGCTGGGATGCCATGCGGCAAATGTTCCAGGCCGGACTGCGGCCGGCGGTGTCGCGGCTCTACGACCCCATCGACTCCGCCATCATGAAGAGCGGATCCGTGAAGTCGGGACGCAAGCGCCACGGGCCCAAGACCGCCAGCGCTTCGCTGTCGTCGCTGGCGCGGAGTCTGCTCAGCGTGCCGCGCGCGCTCAACGCCGTCATCCAAGCCGCCGAGGGCAACCTCCTGGGTGGCGCCACCATGGTCTTGGTCTTCGAAGGCAGCTCGGACGAAGCGCACGCCGACTGCGAGCGCGCGACGCGGATCGCGGCGGAGGCCGGCGCGCGCGCGCTGGGCGAGGGGCCAGCGCGCAAGTGGTTCGCGCACCGCTACAGCGTGAGCTATCGCCAAGCGCCAGTGTTCCGCCTCGGGGCCTTCAGCGACACCATGGAGGTCGCGGCGCCTTGGTCGAAGCTGGGCACGCTCTACGACGCCGTGCGTGCCGCACTCGGTGAACACGTGCTGGTGATGGCCCACCTGTCTCACGCTTATCCCGACGGGTGCAGCATCTACTTCACGTTCTCCGGATCCGCGGACACGGATGCGGGCGCCATCGAGAAGTACGAAGCTGCGTGGCGCTCGGCGCTCGGCGCAGCCATCGAGGCCGGCGGCACGCTCAGCCACCATCACGGCGTCGGGCGCAGCAAGGCGCCGCGCTTGGGCGAAGAGCTGGGTCACGGCGTCGAAGTCGTGCGCCGCCTGATGCGCGCTTGGGATCCCGACGGCCTGATGAACCCCGGGAATCTCACGCCGCGGGCAGACACGCCGATCCCGGAGACCCACGCGCAGCCGCCCTTCCTGCCGGGCAGCATCGACGAAGAGTCGCTGCTCGCGACCTTCTCGGGGCAGCTCACCCTCGGCATGGCAGAAGAGTCGCTCCGGCCCCGCGGCTTCAGCCTGGGCCTGTCCGAGGTCTCCGCTTCGACCCGCATCGACGCCTGGATCGGCGCCGGCATGCCCGGAGCGCGGGATCCCTGGAGCGATCCGGTCGGGCAGCCGCTCGCGGGGTTTTCCGCGCTGCTCGGGGCTGGCCAACGGCTCTTGGTCCGACCCTCGCCACGGCGGGCGGTGGGGCCGGATCTCGCGGCGCTGGTGGTTGGCGCCCAGGGCCGGCTCGCGGGGATTGAACACGCAACGCTGGCCATCCAGCGGCTCGGCGCGCCGACGGCTCGCGCACTGCCCTTTGGCGGCGAGCGCAACCCAGAGCTGAGCGGCGCCGAGAGCGCCGCCTGGGAGCGGCTCGTCTCAGCTCTGCGCTGACGAGAGCTCAGGCCCGCCCAGTCGCGCCAGCGCCTGCTCGACCAAGGCGCGATCCGCCTCCTCGATGTCGCCCGCGCCAGCGCGATGAAGCGCGAAGCGCAGCGCAGCGGCCTCGAGCTGGTTCAGCGCGGCGGTGCGATCGTAACGCATTCCATCGACGCGGAACCTGAGCAGCACCCGCCCGTCGTCGAGCACCGCCTCACCGGTGATCTCGCTCTTCATGCGCCCTTTGCCCAAGAGCTGACGGATGATTCCGCGCACTCGAGCCGCGCGGCGGCGTACGCGATGCGCCGACGGTTCCTCGAACAGGCGGAAGAACCGGTTTCGGCTGAAGCTCGGCGGCACCAGCACGAGCGCGCAGAACAGCCCGTCCAGATCCACAGGGCGGCGGCTCGAAGTGTCGGCGTCGTGAAGCGCTTGGCTCACCTGCCCATGTTCGCCGCGAACTCTCTCCAGGTCGAGGACAATGCACCGCGCGCGTATCGACTTTGCGCTGCGCGCCGGACCGACCCGTGCTCAGGCCGTCGCTTGACGTTCGAGCTCGGCGGCCTGGTACCACGCGACGAGCGCGTCGGTGAGCTCCGCGACGTCCCCCGTCATCACGCGATCGAGTTGGTACAGCGTCAGGCCGATGCGGTGATCGGTCAGGCGATTCTGCGGGAAGTTGTAGGTGCGGATCTTCTCGGAGCGGTCCCCGCTCTTGACCATGCCCCGACGCTCATCGCGCAGCGCGTCAGCTTGCTTCTGTTGCTCGATGTCGAGCAGGCGGCTCTTCAAGATCTTCAGGGCCTTGCTCTTGTTCTTGATCTGGCTGCGCTCGTCTTGGCACTTGACCATGAGCCCAGTCGGGAGGTGCGTGATCTGCACCGCGCTGTTGGTGGTGTTCACGCCTTGCCCACCCGGCCCGCCGGACGCGGCGATGTCGAAGCGAAGATCCTTGTCGTCGATCGTCACGTCGACGTCGTCGGCTTCGGGCAAGACCGCGACGGTGGCGGTCGAGGTGTGGATACGCCCCTGCGCCTCGGTGGTCGGAACCCGCTGAACGCGGTGTACGCCGCCTTCGTACTTGAGGTTCGAGTACACGCGGCTGCCCGTGACCAGAAGGATGACCTCTTTCACCCCACCACCGCTGGCCTCGCTCTGCGACAAGAGCTCGATCCGCCAACCCTTGGTCTCGGCGTAACGCGAGTACATGCGCAGGAGATCTGCGGCGAAGAGCGCCGCTTCCTCGCCGCCGGTCCCGGCCCGAATTTCCAGGATGGTGTTCTTGTCGTCGTTGGGGTCCTGGGGCAAGAGCAGGATCCGGATCTGCTGTTCCAGGGTGGCGCGCGCGGCTTCGAGCTCGGGCAGCTCTTCGCGCACCATCGGGCCGAGCTCGGGGTCGTCGATGACTTCTTGATCTTCCCGAATGCGCCTGTCGAGCGAACGCCACTCCCCGAAGGCAGCGACCACCGGCTGGATCTGCGATCGCTCGCGGCTCAGCGCGTACAAGCGCGACGGGTCCGCGCTCGTCGCCGGCTCGCACAAGAGCTGTTCAATCTCCTGGTTGCGGCGGTGGACCGCCTCGAGCTTCTCGATGGGCAACACGTCAGGCAGCCGGGCGCGCTTCGCTCAGCGCGTCGTAGCCGGCGAAAGTCGAGTCACCGTCCGCCTGTTTGCCAACTTGCTCCCGCACCAAGGCGCTTCGGAGCGCCGCGAGCGCCACCTCGAGCTGCGCGTCGTCCGGCTCGATGGTCGTGATCTTCTGGACCCAGAAGCCCGGGTAGAGCAGCAGCCTCAGCGGCCCCCGACCCCAGCGAGCCAGCGCCCGCTGGATCTCGAAGGTGATCGCCGCAATGATCGGCAAGAAGGGCAGCTTCATCAGGAAGAAGAGCACGTTGTCCGCTATCCTGCCCAAGCCCAGCTGAGGCAGCAGCGGGCCGAGCGCGCTGAAGATCACGATCGACACCATCGCCACCATCACCAAGAAGGTCGTGCCGCAGCGCGGGTGCAGCGTGGTCTTGCTGCGAGCGTTCGCGACGCTCAAGTCGTCACCGGCCTCGTAGGCGTGAATCGCCTTGTGCTCGGCGCCATGGTACTGAAACACGCGGTAGATCTCGGGCATGCGCCGGATCGCCAGCATGTAGCTCACGACGATCAGCATCTTGGCCGCGCCCGTCAGCAGCTGGAAGCGAGGATCTCGAACGTCGAGGTTCAAGCTGAAGACGCGGCTCGTGCCCTCGGCAAAGGCTTGCGGCAGCGCGACGAAGAGCCCGATGGCGAAGACGATGGTGAGCAACGTGAAGAGCGACTTGCCGACCCCGCCTTCTTTGCCCGCGGAAGGCGACGGCCCGTCGGGCTCGGAGGTCAAGAGCGCGATGATGGGGAGCGACAGCGCGGCCAGCGTGCTCGGCCCCGACTTGGACTTGGACTTCTCCTCCGCCTCCATGTCTTCTTCGTAAACCTCGGCGCTGAACCGCAAGCAGCGGCTCCCGAGCTTCAACGCCTCGACCAGCGTGACGACACCACGCACCAGCGGCCAGCCCTTGGCGCCTACGCGCGGGTCGACCATGGTCTCTTCGCGCACCATCAGCGCGCCGTTGCGGCGTCGCACCACCGCCGCGTAAGAATGCGGCGAGCGCATCATCACGCCTTCGATGAGGGCTTGCCCGCCGATGTAGGGACGAGCGACTCCGTCGCGACCGACGACCGGGGGTTGGTTCATGCTGACCGTCAATATAGCGTCGGGTCACGCAAGGAGAAGTCGGCCCGTGCTTCGAGCCAGCTTCGAGCGATCCGGCTCACGCCGTCTTCGCGTACCGCTTGCGGAAACGATCGACGCGGCCCTGGGTGTCCATCAGGCGCTGCTTGCCCGTGTAAAACGGGTGGCAGGCGCCGCAGACGTCGACGGCCATCTCCTTCGCGGTCGATCGGGTCTGGAACGTGTTCCCGCAGGCGCAGGTCACGGAGAGGACGTTGTACTCGGGGTGGATGCCGGCTTTCATGGCGGGGCGCGGACCCTAGCGCCAGAGCCGCCGACGTTCAAGCTCCAGCACGGGAGGGCTCCCGGGGCGAGCAAGCTGGAAGGCCTGAAATCAGAAAAGTCATTACGTTACGTTATCTTCCGCGGCGCCAAATTTGACGTTACGTGAGCCTTGGCCCATATCAGCCAGGCCATGTCGACGATTTCGCGCCGCGACGCCCTCGGGCGGGTCGGGGCGGCGGGAGCCGCCCTCGGCGCCTCGGCATTGGCCGCCAAGCTGGTCTGGGATCCGGGCGGGATCGACCTGACGCGCCTCGACGCGGAGCGGCAGGTCCGCGACTTCCGGACGAAGGCGGCCGGCAGCGCGGCGCCGATCCTGGCCATCGCCAAGAGCTCGACGGACGCCGCCGAGCTCACCCGCAAGGCGGTCGAGGCGCTGGGCGGAATGGATCGCTTCATTTCGCGGGGCGACGTGGTGGCTATCAAGCCCAACATCGGCTGGGATCGCATGCCCGTGCACGCGGCCAACACCAACCCGCTGGTGGTCGCCGAGCTGGTCAAGCTGGTGCTCGATGCGGGCGCGGCCCGGGTCGTTGTCACCGACGCTTCGTGCAACGAACCGAACCGCTGCTTCCAGCGCTCGGGGATCTGGCGCGCGGCGCACGCGGTGGGTGCGACGGTGATCCTGCCGGCCGCCCATCGCTTCCGCGACATCCGCATGAAAGGCGACGTGCTCGACCTCTGGCCAGTGTACACACCACTGGTGAACGCCGACAAGGTCATCAACGTGCCGGTGGCGAAGCACCACAACCTGTCGAAGTACACCGGCGCCATGAAGAACTGGTACGGCCTGCTCGGCGGGCGGCGCAACCGGCTGCACCAGAACATCGACGTGTCCATCGCCGACCTCGCGACCTTCATGCGACCGACCCTCACCGTCCTGGACGCGACGCGGGTCCTGATGCGCAACGGTCCACAGGGCGGCAACATCGACGACGCCAAGGATATGCACCAGGTCATCGCCAGCCTCGATCAGGTCGCGGTCGACGCCTACGGCGCCACGCTGATTGGCGAGAAGCCGTCGAACGTGAAGTACCTCGCGCTGGGGGAGGAGCGAGGACTCGGCACTGCGAGCTGGGAGACGGTCCCTCGCGTGGAGGTCTGAGTGCACCCACCCACCCACTCCGGAACGCCCGATCTGCCCCGCCCGATCCCGTGGCTGGGGGCTCCTGGGAAGGTAGCGCCGCTCGATGCGGTGCCCGCGCCGGCGGCACCGAAGCAGTGTGGTTGCGGTTCCCAGGGCGGTGGCTGCTCGTCCGCGGTGAACGCCAGCGCGGCGACGGACTCGACGACGCCCGCCACGAGCGCAGGCAACGGCTCGGCCGGGGGCTCGAGCGCCGGCTCCCCGCCCGCTCCGAAGAAGCTCCCGCCCCCGTCGCGCTTCCGGCGCTGGATGAAGCGCCGCTTCGGCCCGCGCAAGCTGCCGGGCTCGGGCATCCCCGCCCGCGGCGTGATTCGATTCCTCGCCAAGGCGCGGGTCGTCTCGCAGATCGTCTTCCTCGGCGTCTTCTTCTGGTTCCTGTTCGCGACGGCCTTCCGCGGCAGCTTCGCCGCCGGCGCGGACAAAGCGATCCGGATGCCGCTCCCAGTCGAAGCCTTCCTGATGGCGGATCCCTTCGTCGCCGCGATGACGCTCCTCTCCACCCACTCCGTCTACCGCGGCCTGGCGTGGTCGCTGGTGATCGTCGCGCTGACGCTGCTCTTCGGTCGCGTGTTCTGCGGTTGGATCTGCCCCTTCGGCACCCTGCATCACTTTTTCGGCTGGATCTTCCCGAGTCGCTATCTCAAGGGCAGCAAGCGCGTCGACTCCAACAAGACCAAGGGCTGGCAGCGCGGCAAGTTCTACCTGATGTGGGGCTTCCTCGGCGCGGCGGCGGCGGGCAGCGCCATCGGTGGGCTGCTCGATCCCATCTGCATCGCGGTCCGTGCCATCGGCCTGGGAGTCGTGCCCGCGCTGCAATACCTGGGCATCCGCGGCGCCACCGTCGCCGCCGACAGCAACCTGCGCGCCGTGCAGACGGCCAGCGACGCGACCCAGGACTTCTTCGCCCAGACCGTCTGGACCGCGAACCAGGCCTACTTCCACCAGACCTGGTTCATCGTCTTCGCGCTGGTCGCGATCTTGTTCATGAACCGCATCATGCCGCGCTTCTGGTGCCGGGCGCTGTGTCCCGCTCGGCTCGTTCTTGGGCGTGCTCTCGCGCTTCGCCATCTTCGGCATGGAGAAGGACCACTCGAAGTGCACCGACTGCAACCTGTGCCTGGTGCACTGCCAAGGCGCCGACAGCCCGCAAGGCGGCGTCAAGCACCAGCAAGACGAGTGCCTCATGTGCTTCAACTGCGAGGCCGCCTGCCCCGAAGACGTCATCAAGTTCAAGTTCCTGCCGAACCGCAAGAGCGAGCTCGTCAAGCCGGACCTGCAGCGACGCACGATCCTGGCCTCGACCGCCGCCGGCGCGGTGGCCATCCCCGCGATGCGCATCGCCAACTGGCCCGACCGGGCCTACAGCGAGAAGGTGATCCGTCCGCCGGGTTCGGTGGACGAGCGCGACTTCCTCGAGCGCTGCATCCGCTGCGCCGAGTGCATGAAGGTCTGCCCGAACAACGCGCTGCACCCCGCGTTCTTCGAGGCCGGGCTCGAGGGACTGTGGACGCCGATCCTGATCCCGCGCATCGGCTACTGCGAGTTCAGCTGCGTGCTCTGCGGCCAGGTCTGTCCGACCGGCGCCATCCAGAAGATCGACGAGAAGCAGAAGATGGGCATCGGTCAGAAGCCCATCAGCATCGGGACCGCCATGTACGACCAAGGGCGCTGCCTGCCCTGGGCCATGGCCACGCCCTGCATCGTCTGCGAAGAGTTCTGCCCGACCTCACCCAAGGCGATCTGGGCCGAAGACGTCGAGGTCCCGAAGCGCGAGGCGCACTACGAGGAGGGCGGCGGTCACGCCAAGATGACCACCATCAAGGTGCAACGCCCGCACGTCGATCCTTCGCTGTGCATCGGCTGCGGCGCCTGCGAGAAGGTCTGCCCGATCGTCGACAAGCCCGCCGTCTACGTGACGAGCGCCGGCGAGACCCGCAGTCGGACGAACGTGATCCTGCTCGAGAACACTAGCTATACGTCGTAGGGTGGTCGCGCTCGGAACGCGCGGGCCCACATCGTGCGACAACGCGCACATTGCGCGGACCGATCGCGCCGCGTACCGTTGCCCTCGGGAGGTGGATGATGCGACATGGGCAGACGGTACGAACGTTGGCGTTCGCGCTCACCGCGATGCTGCTGGCCTCGAACGACGCCAACGCTTTGCCCCCCCCCCCCTGCAGATCGCACGGGTGACAACGTCCGCATCATCGAGTGGGAGCGGACGTTCCCGATCCCGGGGCTGAGCCGCACCGCGAAGTTCTGGCTCGCGAGCGCACGTGAGCGTCCGATGCCGGCGGCGATTGCGCGGCGCGTTTACGCCGAGCGAAGAGCGCGCGTGATCGATCTGGCGACGTCGCCCGCGGTCTTGACATTGCTCGGGCTCACGCCCGACGTCGATACGCTCGAAGCGTTGCCCGGAGAAGCGAACTGGCGCGTCGTCGCGCTGGAACAACGCCACCGCGGTGCGCTCGTGCGCGGCGCGCGCATTGCGCTGAACATCGCGGGCGACGGGATCTCCATCGCCTCGATCGTGAGCACCGCGCAACCCGATCTCGCGCCACCCGAGGAAGAGATCGCACCCGACGAGGCGGTGGCGCGCGCGCTCGAGGTGGCGCCAGAGCTTTCGTCGATCCCGCTCACCGCCCGCGAGTATCCGCCGCCGTTCCTGGTGGTGCGCGAGCCCGCGATGTTCGGCGGCGCCCGCAGAGCCACCGAGGTGCGTCGCGGGAACGATCAGCTCGTGTACGCCGTGCGCCTCACGAGCGACGACGTGGTCGCCCAGCAAGTCGCGGACGTGTGGGTCGATGCCGCGTCGGGCCAGATCAGTCGGATCATCCAGCTGGCGTCGCACTCGTCGTCAGGCTCCACCAAGCCCATCGGGAAGGCCATCACCGCGGGGCAAGCGGCGTTTCAGAACGCGCTCATCCCACTCTGGCTCTGCCTCTACAACGAGGGCGAAGGGCTGGACACCGATCTGGGCCTCCGCCGATTCTCGACGACCTACTACCCGAAAGAGCAGAACCCCTGGGCCCTGGTGTCGTGCAACGAGTGGGGCACACCGGACCGCCTCGTGGGCTCGCAGGATGTCGTGACGTTCCGCGACAGCCCGCTGGTCGATCCGAAGTTCGATCAGGCTGACGTGTTCCGCGACGCCGACAACTCCTGGATCAGCAACGACCCCCTGATCCGACACGCGGTGAACGGGCAATACTGGGGGGAGCGCGCGCTGCGCTACTTCAAGAAGAACGGCTACACGAAGCGGGTGGGCAGCAACATCCCGGTGCGCTACGTCGGGTGGCAGCGGGGGTACGCGGAGCAGGCCTGGTTCACCAGGCTGAACACGTCCCTCGGGACGGACAACGGCGTCATCCAGGTCGGCGTTGGCGGCGAGCGCTTCAAGACCTCAGCCGATCCGATGGTCCTGGCGCACGAGCTCGGGCACTCGCTGTGGGAAGACGTTTTGCCACGCCCCGCCGACAAGACGGAGGAGAAGGCGATCTACGAGGGCCTCTCGGATTGCTTCGCGATGGCGGCCATGAACGACATGCAGCAGGAGTGGCTGAGCGACCCCGCCAACAGCCCGCCGCACCCCGGCTACCAGGACCTTGGCACCCACGCGGCGTTCTCGTTCTGGGCTGGCAGCTACCTGAACGAGGATACGGCTCAACTGACGCCCGGCTACCCTGATGTTTCGTTGCGGGCGTGCGGCCTCGAGCGGGACGGCACCTTGAGCTGCTGGCCGACCGCCCAGATGAACTCCGTCGGCGCGTTTCCGCCCGGCCACTACTCGACGGTTTCGACGTTGGGGATGACAGCCTGCGCCGTCCGCCTCGACGGGACGCTCGCGTGCTGGGGCAACCAGGGCCATGGACTGGACGACCCACCCCCGGGCAAGTTCCAGGACGTGGCCGTGGGCGGTATGCACGCCTGCGCCATCCGCGCCGACGGCACGCTCGCGTGCTGGGGGGCAAACTACAACGGCCAGGCCAATCCCCCGGCCGGCACCTTCGTCCAGATCACCAGCGGCAGCCATTTCTCCTGCGCCCGCAACATCGACAACGTCGTCGCGTGTTGGGGGTTCGAGGAATCCTTCGGCAACCTCCACGGCCGCCTCGCCCGCTCCGTGCATGCCGGCGGGCGGTACAACGCCTGCGTCATCGAGCTCGACGGTACCCTCACTTGCGTCGGCGTCCAGAACGAAGAGCTGATCCGTCCGCCCGCGGGGCGCTTCGTTCAAATGGACGTCGGGTTCGGCCACGCCTGCGCGCTCCGGGCCGACCACTCGATCGCGTGCTGGGGCAGCAACACCTACGGCGAGTCGACGCCGCCGGCGCGGTGACGAGAGCAGAGGCCGGCGCCACGCGTGACGCGCACTTCCCCCTGCCGCGCGCAGCAGGCCGCGCGAGGAGTCGAGCAACGCGGTTCATCGCCGCGCCGCTCGCGCTGCCTGCGAGCACGGCTTTGGGGGAAGTCGAGCGCCCGGAGGCCGCAGAGCGGCCGAGGACGCGCGGATGGGGGCAGCATCAGAGCGCCGGCGAGACCCGCAGTCGGACCAACGTGATCCTGCTCGAGAACACTAGCTATACGTCGTAGGGAGGGCGTGGCTCGAGACGGCGTCGCGCACGCTGCGATCGTATTTCGCTCGCCCCTCGGCGTTTCTCCAGGGGTCGGTCGCTTCCCGCACCGGGACGCGACGCTCGGCCGCGCCTCGACGGCCGAGAGACTCGAGCTCCTGAAGCAGCCGGGCTCGGGGTTCTGAATCGGCCGCGGCAGCACGGAGCCGCGCGGCGCGCTAAGCTTCAGCCGAGATGGCGGGTACGGCCGGCATCCGGACCAGCCTGGTGGTCGCCTGGGCAATCCTGTGCACCGGCTCACCGGCCTGCGAAGCGCCGCCTGATGAGCCCCCTGATGAGCCCCCTGCGCTTGCGAACGCAGCACCGGCACCGCCTCCTCTGCGCCAACCCGAGTTACCTCCGGGAGCGTTCTACGGCTGCCTTCCCATGGCCACCCCCTCGCGGCGCCCGCCCGTCGAGGTGCTCACGCTGGCCAGCTGGGTCGCAGTCATCGGCTCCGCGGAGCTGAAGAGCGACGACGGGCGCTCCCACTTCTGCTCGGGCTGCCAACGAGTCGGCATCGACGTCGACGAACTCCTGTTCTCGGATGGGGAGCCGCCGCTCGATTTCGCACTCGACTGGAGTTCCTGGTATCCCGCGAAGACGCGCCTCGCCGGCTCGACCGAGGACTGTGGCTCTGGGCCCTGGGTCATTGGCAGCGCCTCGAATTGGAGCAGCGAGGGCAGGTGCTCGCAGCACGGGACGCCGTGATGCTTCGCTATGGCGTTCCTCCCTACCGAACCATCGTCATGCGCGATGGCCGTGCCCTGATTTCGGCCGCCACTTACCCCGAGTTCCCCGCCGTCGTCGCGCGACTCGATCGCGGAGAAATCGCGGAGCTCCAGCGTATCCGCGCCGAGTTTCGCACGACCCAGGTCGAGCACGACACCTGCCCGGCACCTGACCGCTGCTCCCACTCGCGGGTCTTTCACATCTGGCTGAAAGGCGAGGGTTCGCGCGTGGACGACCCCGCGCTCATCGATGCCTCATCGGCTTTCGTCGAAAAGCTGAGGCAACGGTTGGCCATGCACTTCGACATTCACTTGTCGTCAGTCATCGTGCGCGCGGTCGTGGAGCGCGTGGTGGCTCAACCGCGCAAGCACCCGAAGTACCGGGTGCGCGTGGAACGGCAAGTCTCCACCGCTGATGCTGGGCACTCACCGGGCTCGAGATGGTGGGTCGAGGGCCTCGCGGGAGGCGGCGTCCGGCCGGGCGATTCGGTGATCGTGATCCTACGCGACGCGCTGGGCGACACCACCGCCGAGGCGCCGGCTCACCAGGCCCGAATCGTGCTCCGCGCCGACTGGGGGAAGTTCGAGGCGGCCCGGAAAGAGCTCGCCGAAAACGGCATGCTGAAGCTCACGAGCAAGGAATGAACGAGTCACACGGTGCCGGCCCTCCGCCCCGATGGCTCTGCCGCCGGAGCGGTGACGAGAGCAGCAGCCGGCGGGACGCGGGACGCGCCACTTCCCCCGGCCGCGCGCAGCAGGCAGCGCGAAGAGTCGAGCAGCGCGGTTCATCGCCGCGCCGCGCGCGCGGCCTGCGAGCACGGCTTTGGGGGAAGTCGAGCGGCCGGAGGCCGCAGAGCGGCCGAGGACGCGCGGATGGGGGCAGCATCACCGCAGCAGGACGAACGTGATCCTGCTCGAGAACACCAGCTATACGTCGTAGGGGGGGAACGCCACACTCTTCGCTATCCGGCCTTGACGGGGATGGGCTTCAGTGCCTTCAAATTCACTTCACGCCGGGCGCGCCAGAGATCCCAATCTGTCTGGAGTCCGAGCCAAAACTCCGCGCTCATGCCGAGCACCCGGCTCAAGCGCACCGCGGTATCCGCGGTCACGGCGCGCTTCTCTTGTAGGATCTGATTCACACGCCCCACCGGCACACCCATGCGCTCGGCCAGTTCGCTCTGGGTGAGTTGAAGCGGCACGAGGAACTCTTCACGCAGCATCTCACCCGGCGACGTCGGTGGACGAAGGGTGGGAAGACCGACTCCGCTTTTCTTTTCTCTGGTCATGATGTTTCTCAGCTGGTTCGGCTCAGTGGTAGTCGACGATCTCGACGGCATCCGGGCCGTCGCCGGTCCATTCGAAGCAAATGCCGTACTGATCGTTGATCCGTATCGAGTGCTGGCCCTCGCGGTCCCCCTTCAACGCCTCCAGGTCGTTACCGGGCGGCACCCGAAGCTCGGCCAGTTCGAGCACGCGATGCAGTTGGTCCAGCTTCCGCGTTGCGACCCGCCACAGGCTGCCGGGGAGCCGGTTTCTAGCCGGTTTCGTGGTTCTGCCGTCGTGGATGTCCTGGGTAGCTGCATCGCAAAATCCCTGGATCACTCAACCAGCCTGGCGGGCATGTCATTTTACGTCAAACGATATGCCCGCGCCGCCAGCGACGCAACGGAGGTTAAGTGTCGGAAAAGACTGCACAAAGCTGGCTAGAGTCATCCTGGATCGCACGATCCATAAGTGTATGAATCAACTCGGGTGTTGATTCGTTGTATTATGGCGGAATGCGAGATCGGCAGGCGGTTGAGCGCTTTCATCTAGTTTTCCTCGCCGAACTTGGGCGACAGCTCGACAAGCAGCTGTACGCGGTGAAGGGCGGCTGCAACCTGCGCTTCTTTTTCAAGAGCCCCCGATACTCCGAGGATTTGGATATCGATGTCCAGACCATCGAAAAGAGCACGCTGACAAACAAGGTCTCACGCCTCTTGGGATCCCGCTCGTTCCGCCTCGCCTTGGCGACGCATGGGCTAACGGTGGGCCAGATCACGACCCCCAAACAGACCGACACCACCCAGCGCTGGAAGATTGCACTCGACGTCAGCGCGCCCGCGGCCAGCTTGCGCACGAAGATCGAGTTTAGCCGACGCGGCGTCGACCAAGGCACGTCGTTCGATCCAGTCGACTCGATGCTCATCGGGCGCTACAGCCTTGCCCCGGTATTCCTTTCTCACTACACGTCGACGACCGCATTCGTGCAGAAAGCACGAGCACTCGCGCGCCGTGTCGAAACCCAGGCGCGCGACGTATTTGATCTCGATTTGCTCCTCCGCGCGGGACAGTGGCCGCCGGACGTTTCTGAGAGCGGTCGCGGGGACTTCGAAGGAGCTGTGGCAAATGCGATGACGGTGAGCTTCGATGACTATCTCGGACAAGTGCGGGCATTTCTTCCGGAGGACGAACCAAACGTGCCGGCTAGTTCGGCCGAATGGGATCAGTTGGTATTGCGCGTCGTCACCGCACTGGAGCGGCCTGCAACGTGACCTCTATTGAAGCGCTGCGGCTGCTCGAAAGGCTGAGTCCCGCGTTTTCCACGAGCGACGCGGCGGCCTGCCTTGCTCGCCCGCCGAAGCAAGTGTCGGTCGTTCTTCGACGTCTTGCCGAAGCCGGACATTTGGTTCGTCTACACAGAGGCCGGTGGGCGTTTCGGGACCGCTTGCACGCGTTCGCCGTGCCTGAACGACTCAGCGCACCCACTCCAAGCTATGTGTCATTCCAGTCGGCGCTCCATCATCACGGATTGATCGAGCAGATCCCCGCGATCGTCTACGCCGCGACCCTGGGCCCGTCGCGCCGCGTGAAGACGCCAATAGCGGCTGTCTCGTTTCACACACTGGCGCCGCACTTCTTTTTCGGTTTTGACACGGACCCACGTTTGGGCGCGAAGGTGGCTGTGGCGGAGAAAGCGCTGGTGGACTTTCTCTACCTCCGGCCCGCTCGGTCGCGAAAGTTTCGCGCGTTGCCGGAGCTTGAGTTCCCCCGCGGCTTCAGTTTCGCACTTGCCCGAAAGATGGCCGCCCGAATCAAAGCGGCATCAAGGCGCACGTTGGTCCTAGAAGCACTGGCTCAGCTGAACCTTGGCTCGTCGGCCTGAGGACGAGGCGAGGGGAGGCCCCTAAGGTCCCGGCACGCAAAACCTTGCGACGCGCGCCGCCAATACGCTGTTGCCGGGCGCCGGCGACGACCAACCGAGTAGCAACTGGTCCTGGTCCGGCGATGGCATCAGGCTGAGGCGGGGTTCGGCGAAGGTGTTGCTCGGTTGATAGTTGCGTTGATGCAAGGTGGTGCGCCGCGTTGACAATGCGGATCTCGAAGGTCGTGCCGAGGGGATCGTTGGGATCGGTTACGGCGACTGCGACGCGTTCCCCAAGGCTCGCCAACCCCGGCAGGCCGTAGAACGAATTGTGCGCGACGGGCGCTGGAGCCCCCAGGGGCGCGCCACCTGCGTCGAGACGAAGCAACATGATGGGCGGCTGCTCCGAAGACGTGGTGCCTGCGTAGCGGGAGACCAACCATGCGCCGTTGGGTGCCGGCAGCAACCGGACGAACTGCACGGACGAGGTGGAGGGCGTGTTCGAAGCCGACGGTCTCGAAGCCGATCAAGTGGGCACTCGCCCCCAGACGCTGAGGTTCCGCCGCCGAGCCGTTGAGACAACGCATCGATCCAGCGACAACATCACCGGACGCGAGCGCGCCACTTCCCCCTGCCACGCGCAGCAGGCAGCGCGAAGAGTCAGTCAGCGCAATTCACGGCCGCGCCGCTCGCGCTGCCTGCGAGCACGGCTTTGGGGGAAGTCGAGCGGCCGCAGGCCGCAACGCGCTTCGCGACGATCCTTGAAAGTGCCCGGAGGGGCATACCCGAAGGGGTGGAGCGGCCGAGGACGCGCGGATGGGGGCAGCATCAGAGCGCCGGCGAGACGCGCAGCAGGACGAACGTGATCCTGCTCGAGAACACTAGTACCTCGACGCAGAGGATTCGATCGATTGCGAGCGTAGCGCCGGAATTTCCGCGGCAGGTAAGCAGACCTCGATGCTTCGGGGCTGCCGCGGCACCCGACGGATCAGTCCGCGCCGCTCCAGTTCGACGACCATGCGATGGACGGACGGGGCCGTCACTCCGAAGTAGTTCTCCATGTCGGCCTCGGCCGGCGAGCGGCGGTTGAGCAAGCCGTAGGTGTGGATGAAGGCAAGGTACTGGCCCTGCTTTTCCGTGAACCGCGACTTGGAGGGGGGGATCGACAAGAGAGCACTCTCATGATCAATGGGCTGCAGGAACCACCATGAACATACGGTACCGCATCACGTTGACGTCGGAGGAGCGCGAACTGCTTCGGGGCATGATCCAGGCCGGCAAGGAGCGCGTTCGCAGACTGAAGCGAGCTCAGATCCTGCTGGCAGCTGCAGGCGGCTCTGGCGACGCGACCATCGCCGCAAACGTCAGCGTTGGCACGTCAACGGTCTATCGAACCAAGCGGCGCTTCGCCGAAGAGGGCCTGGAGGCGGCGCTCAGCGAGGAACCTCGACCCGGCGCCGAGCGCAAGCTCGCGGCGAAGGAGGAAGCGTTGCTGATCGCGACGGCGTGCTCGGAGCCGCCGGCTGGGCGAGCGCGCTGGACGCTCTCGTTGCTGGCTGTAGTTTCCCACGCTCTTCCCCCGCCCGAATCCCGGGCATTTTCGTGATGCCCTCGGGGTGGTTTCCCGGAGTGCGGTGGTCGAGTGGGCGTGGCGAGGTGGTGGCAGAAAGGGAGCGGCCCGACGGAGACGTGGATCTCCGCCGGGCCTTGTGGACCGTCGCCGGGCGCTGGGCTCAGGTGACTTCGGCCATGGCGGACTGGATGTGCTCGGTCGTGACGGTCCTGCTCTTGGTGAGCGCGGCGGCCATGAGCGCGTGGTGAGCGAGCAGGTTCACCTTCCGGGGCAGGCCGTTCGACGCCTGGAAGATCGCCTCCTGGGTTGCGGGCTCGAAGAGTTCGAGCTCGGTTCCGGCGAGTCGGAGCAGGTGCGTGAGGTACGGGCCGAGCTCGTCACGGGCAAGACCCGGGACGTGAGCGCGCACGACGACGCGCTGCGAGAGCGCCTCGTGCACCGCCATGCCGAGGCGGCGGCGCAGTTCCGGGTGTCCGACGAGGACCAGGCAGAGGCGGTTGTCGGAGTCCATCGCGTAGTTGGTGAGCAGGCGCAGGTCCTCGAGCACGTCGCTCCTGAGGTGATGAGCTTCGTCCACGATCAGGATCGGTTTCTGCCGGGCCTCGCTGCAGAGCCGCGTCACCTCGGTCCGGATCTGCCGGAACAGTGCGGCGCGGTTGCGCTCGGTGGGTAGGCCGATCTCCCAGGCGATGGTCTTGTAGAGATCCATCACGTTGCCGGTGGTGAGCGACACGTAGAGGACGCGGTGCAGACCCGTGTGGAGACCGGCGACGATCTTCCGACACGCGGTGGTCTTGCCGCTGCCGCTCTCACCGGTGACCACACCGATGCCGCGCAAGTCGAGGAGATGGGCGAGCCGGGCGTCGAGTTCTCGGAGCGCACCGGAGGCGAAGAGCTCGTCGGGCTCGATGTTTTTGGCGAAGGGGTGGCGGGTGAGGCCGAAGTGCTTGCGGTACATCAGAGGAGGTCCCCCTCGTCGTCGCCAGCGCCGCCCTGCTGGTTGTCCCCGACATCGAAGTCGAAGTCGCTCAAGCGCATGCCGGGGGGCGGCTCGTCCACGGGCTGAGATGGATGCAGGGCCTTCGTCGTGTGATCGCGTCGGACGAAACAGTTGGCGTAGACGTCGACACGGCGAGCGATCTGGATCTGCTTTCCGCGATGCCAGACCTGGACGGCACGTGTCTCTCGCGGACGCGCCGGATCGAAGCGAAGGACGACGGTCTCGCCGACGAGCATCGCGTCCACTTCGTAGGCCACGCTGTCGAGCGACACGGTGCGGTCGGCCTGCACACGGCGCTTCTGCTCGAAGAGAAACAGATCGGCGAGGTCGCTCGACGACTGGCGCACCTCGTCTGAGCGCATCGCCCAGCGATCCGCGGGCGTCTCACCGTCGAGTCCGCGGTGGGGACTCCGATGATACTCACCCTCGACCCACGCCCAGAGACGGCGGTTGAGTGCTTCGAGACTCCGCCTGTCCTCGGGCTGGAGCGTCGGCAGGAGCTGAAGACGCACGGTCCGAAACCACCGCTCCATCTTTCCTTTTCCCTGGGGCGTGTAGGGACGCGCGTGGATCAAGGTGATGCCGAGCTTCGCGCACACGAGCGCCAGGTGCTGTGCTTTGAAGGCGGCACCGTTGTCGACGTAAAGCCGCTTGGGGATCCCGCGGCGGCAGATCCCTTGCTCGAGCACGCTGAGAAGGGTCGCGGCGTTCTCGCTGAGCGCGAAGGCCGCATACGGCACCATCCGTGTCGCGTCGTCGATGACGGCGAGCAGGTACGTCTTCCGCTGCCGCCCGGACACGGCGACGGCGGGGCCGTGCATCACGTCGCTCATCCACAGTTCGCCCGCCTTCTCGAAGGCGAAGCGTCGGCGGTCCTTCGCCGTCGGCTCGCCCTGCTTCTTCTGCATGAGTCCGGCCCGAGACAAGATCCGGTGCACCGTCGATGGCGCAAGCGTGACCCCCTCCGGGATCTTCGCGAAGCGCGTCACGTGCGCGATGACGAGTCCGACGCTGAAGTCCGCGTGCTGCTCTTTCGTCTCGCAGAGCAGATCCGCGATCTCCCGGGGAATGGCGCGAGCCGAGCCCTCGTCCCGTCGGATCTTCGGGACAAGGGCGTCGAAGCCGCCGCGTCGGTAGTCCGCAAGCCATCCGCGGATCGTTTCGGCCTGGACCTTCCGCCGGAGCGTTCCGGGGATCTCCCAGTCCTTCTCCGCCTTCTCGCGCAGCTTCGCGTACATGCCGCGCGCACCGCGCTCGAGGTGGAGCAGATCTGCGATCACGCCATAACGGAACAGCGCGATCTGCTTTCTGCGCTCGGCGTCAGCGAGCGTGCGTTCGTTTTCGGGGGTCGGTGTCCTCATCGGAGTTCTCTTTCGGTGTCGGCCCGGGTCCGTCCCGGGCACACCAACCCGCTATCGGTCCCGCCGAGGAGGGTCCGGCCCCGTTTCGTGTGGGGTCGGCTCTCGCGATGCTTGCCGCGCTCGCCCTCGCGCCCGCAGTCCGACCGGCGCTGGCATGGCGGCCAGGTGAATGGCCGCGGCCGACCGCAGCGCCACGAGCGCATCCGACACCCCGAGTCGTTGCCGCACCGCGCCAAGCGTCGCCGGGCAGCCCGTGAGCGCCGGCACCAGCGTCACTGCCGCCACGAGCGCCGCGTGGACAGCAACACGCCGCCGCCGGAGCCACCGCAGCGCGCTTGGAAGCGTCACCGCGTCCGCTGCGATCGCGGGGCGCACCTTCTCGGCGACCGCCTCCAGACTCTTGGCGCCCTCGGCCACCTCGACGGCCCGCTCGACCTCCTCGAGCGTGCCCGACAGTCGGGAAGCCAGAAAATCAGGCAAAAGGCTGATAGTCACCCGAGCCCGCGGGCACCAGAACCGGGCGACGCGGACGCCGACGGGGCGGACCCGACCGTAGCTCCCGTGCCCCGCGAGACCGCAGCCGCCCTCCGGGTGCAGCGGGCACCGCTCCAAACTTGCGGCCCGCCACGCCTGCTCGGTAACGTACCGCTCGCTGGTGAGGGTCGTCTCGTAACGGACAACCAATCCTTCGCTGGCCGGGTCCGTGCGGGTGCTACCGCGACGGACCAACCTTCTCCGGCGATCAGCTTTCCGCGGATCAGCCTCTCAGGAAAAAAGAACGGCGAAGCTCTCCGGAGTCCGAACCCGGCTCACCCGAAACAACGAGCGCCCAGACCGACACCACGACCGCGGGGGATCACGACGGAGGGTGACGGCCTACAGCTGGCCGGCGCGATGGTGCGCCTGACCAAGCACAGGTCGCTCTCGTCGGAGACGATCCGCCGCCGACTCGCGGAAAACGAGCTGAAACCGTGGCAGAAGAAGATGTGGTGCATTCCGAAAGTCGACGCCGAATTCGTCGCACGGATGGAAGACGTGCTCGAGCTCTACGCCGAGGCGCCCGACGAGAGTCGCCCGGTGGTCTGCTTCGACGAGACGCCGCGACAACTCATCGGCGAGTCTCGTGTGCCGGTCGCCCCGAAGCCGGGCAGGCCAGCGCGCTTCGACTACGAATATGTACGCAACGGCACCGCGAACGTTTTCATGTTCGTCGACGCACACCGTTCGTGGCGTCGCGCGAAGGTCACCGATCGTCGAGCCGCGCGCGACTTCGCCGAGTGCATGCGCGATCTCGTCGACGACCACTATCCGAAGGCGGACCAGATCCGCGTGGTGATAGACAACCTGTCGACACACACACACGCCGCACTGTATGAGAGCCTCGAGCCCGCCGAGGCGCGTCGCATCCTCCGTCGACTTGAGTTCCACTACACGCCGAAGCACGCGAGCTGGCTGAACATGGTCGAGATCGAGATCGGGGTCATGGTGTCGCAGTGCCTGGACCGGCGCATCCCGACCAAAGCGATGCTGGTCTCCGAGGTCAAGGCGTGGGAGCGGCGCCGCAATCGCGAGAAGGCACGGATCAGGTGGCTTTTCACGCTGGAGCGAGCCCGGGAGAAGCTCGGGCGAGCCCACCCTTCGGTCGTACGGCCGCGCGCCGTTCGAACCGCCGCATGAAAACGGTCAACTCCTCTGCGTCGAGGTACTAGCTATACGTCGTAGGGTGGGGCGCGGATCGAGACGGCGTCGGGCACGCGGGAGGTGGACGATGCGACATGGGCAGACGGTGCGAACGTTGGCGTTCGCGTTCACCGCGATGCTGCTGGCGTCGAACGACGCCAACGCACCACCCCCCTTCCGCGGATCGCACGTGTGACAACGTCCGGATCCGCGACATGCGCTGAACGGACAGGACTGGGGGGGAACGCGCGCTGCGCTGCTTCAAGAAGAACGGCTACGCGAAGCCGACAGATCAGACATTGTGGGACGTTTCGGCTCCGCCACGGCCGGAATTCGGGCCTCCGCGAGACTTCGAAGTCCAACTCTGCGAGGCTTCTCGCAAATGCCCTTCGTGGTGAAAGAAGGAGAGACGATCGGCGCTCGGTACCGCTTGGTCCGGATGCTCGCAGAGGGCGGCATGGGGCAGGTGTGGGTCGGCGAGCATGTGCTCACGAAGCGCCAAGTCGCGCTGAAGTTTCTGAAGAGCGGACTGAGCGAGGATGCGCGTCGTCGCGTCATCAAGGAGGCGCGAGCTGCATGCGCCATCGATCACCCAGCCGTCGTCCCCGTGCACGATGTCATCGAGGGTGACGACGGCGAGCCTGTGTTGGTCATGGATCTTCTCGTCGGTGAGTCCATCGAGGCCCGACTTGCGCGCGAGGGCAAGCTCGACGTCGGGGCAGCGGCCGCGCTCACACTCCCCATCGCGGAGGCGCTCGAGATTGCACACGGTCTCGGCATCGTTCATCGCGACCTCAAGCCAGCGAACGCCTTCGTGACGAAGGACGGAGACGTGAAGTTGCTCGATTTCGGCATCGTGAAGCAGGTCGGAAGCGGGCTCCCGAACCAGTCCACGGAGACTGCCGCGGGCTCGCTGATGGGAACGCCGATGTACATGTCACCGGAGCAGGCGCTCGCAGAGCGACCGGTGGATGCACGCACCGACGTGTGGTCTCTCGGACTCATGCTGTACGAAATGGTGACCGGCGAATTGCCCACGCGCGGCAAGAGCTTCGCGCAAGTGGTCATGGTGCTGCTCGGGTCACGTTCGCCCGGTCGCGGAGCTGGCTCCCGAGCTTCCTCCGGACGTTGCCGTCTTGATCGATCGAATGCTCGAGCCCGAGGTCGACCAGCGCCACGCGACCATGAGCGACGTCGTCGATGTGCTCGCCTTGCATGCGGCGAAGCGAACCCCCGTCGCGAGGCGCCCGCAGCGGGAGAGCGCACAGCGGCGCTCGGAGCCAGAGGCCGCTGAGGCGCTCGGGCTGGCGGACACCGCGCTGGTGCCTGCTCCCCAGATCGACGCGCACAGCGCGACCGAAAGAGGAGCACCCTCGACCCAAACCGGACCTGATCGTTGGATGATCGAGGCGCGCAGCGCGACCGAAGTGGGAGCACCCTCGACCCAAGCTGGACGTGCTCGCTGGATTGCGGGGGCCTTGATCGCGGCGCTCGGAGTCGCGGGCATGGGCGTGTGGAAGGTAGCGCACGCGCCTTCGCTACCTGTGGCTGCGCCATCTTCGTCGGCCTCAGCAGGCTTGCCAGTCGGCCAGATGCTCGCCGACCCCCAGTCCAAGCTCGGTTGCGCAGTATTCGAAGCGAGCGGCGTTACGGCACCAGTGGGCTGGCTCGGCGCAGCTACGTCGGGCCTCGCCTGCCGACGCATGCAATGGCTCCTCGGGGGCGACAGCCGGCGGGTGGTCTCCGCCGCCTCTCTGCTCGATTTTCCGCCCGGCTACTCCGAGGACGTGCCGGACGATCCTTATGCCCCGCCCGAGCTCCGCGCAAAGAGCCTGGCCGCTGCTGCGGAGCGCACCCAAGCCACGCTCGATGGAAGCGTGAGGGCGAGCGGAAGGGACTTCACTGTCGAGTTGCGTCTCCTCGCACCCGACGGCAGGGAGGCGGGACGAGGCGTGGGAATCGCTCCAGATCTGGCCGACGCCGTAAGGGTTGCATCGAACACCCTTGGGGAAGCGGGCGCATTCCCCGTCGCCACCAAGACGACCTCGGAGGTCCGGCGCGCCTTGTTGATTGCGAGTCCAGACCTTGGCTGGGATCTGGACACGTTTACTATCAACCAAGACTTCGCGAATGCGCCGCGCTGTCGTCGCGTTCTCGCGAACGATGAGTGGGATCCGACGATGCGCGAGAACGTGACGACATTTTGTCGCGCTTCGATCGGCCGGGCCGCCGCTCCGAAAGATCTCGCGTTGGTGCGGAACTCTCCAATGAGCCTAGCCTATTCCACGGGGACGCACCTCTTGTTGGGCGCGAAACTCGAGGATGCAGCTGGGCTTGGGCGAGAGCTTCGCACAGCAGCCGAACATGAGGACCTTCCGGAGGCGAAGGTCGCCCTCCGCGTCTCGGAAGCCACGCTTCTCATGGTGGACACCGGAGTTCCTTCCGATGCCTTCCCCCTCTACGCGCGCTCGGCGCGTGAACACCCATGGGAGGCGGCCTGGCAGCTGGGCTTCTCTGCCTCCGGCTTCGTTCCGACTGAACGCACTCGCCACAGCGTGCGACGTAGTGGGCACGCCTGGGCCCCTTTCGACGCCGGAGAGTGGTTTGCTGCAAACTGGGGCGAGTCGGACGTCGAACTGAGCCTTCGCTGGTCCCGCCGAGCGCACGAGATCGCACCGTTGGTCCAAGACCGGATGCTCGAGTTCGCGAGGCGATTGATCATGCTCGATCACATTCCCGAGGCTCGCGCGCTCGCCGTGTTCGCCGCAGGGGGCGACGAGGCGGCGCGCGACGCATCCGCCTATCTCCTCATCGCCGCAGACGGTGCAGACGGATTCCCGGCAAGAGCAACAGACGCTGCCATGCGGTTCATGAACAAGCTCGACGACAGGCTCGAACGCAATGAGGGGGCCGGGCGCATCCCATTGAGAGCCGTCAATATCGCTGCGGTCATCGGGAGGGGGGTCGAGGTGGCAAACACGTGGGCCTCTCGCGTCTCGAAAGGCCCGCTACCGGACGCGCCGCCGATTGGATTGGCCGCCTGGACCAAAGTCTGCCTCGCGGCGTCTCGGTCCGACGGGCGAGCGTGCGTGAAGGCACTCGCGGAGCGCTATCTCGATAGCACCCTGCTCACTCCCGAGGTCAAAACGCACCTGCGAGGCGCGAGCCTCGCGACGAGTGGAGACCACAAGGGTGCCGTGCGCCAGTGGCGACCCCTCCTCCAGGACACAGCCATGGCCACCCTCTTGCCGGTCGACCTCTTCGAGGCCGCTGGCGAGCCGGAGATCGCCCAGAAGCTCGACCAGGGCAACATCGCGCTCGGGGTCAATCGGGACGTCCGGGGCCATGGGATGGAGGACCTCCGGCAAGCCCGACGAGCTTGGAAGCGAGGTGACAAGGCCAAGGCGAAGGCGCTCGCCAAGCCGCTCATCGAGGCGTGGTCGTCGCTCGACGCCAAGGTGCCGTGGCTCGAGGAGCTTCGAGCGATGGCCGCCGATTGAAGCGGGCAGGATTTCGTGCGGTGCCCCTTGCTGAACATCGAGCCCGAGCGGCAGCAGCGGCAACACCACCAACCCCCTCGTCGGCGCATCGAGCAAGAGGGCCCCCGCGGGGGCAAACCCGACGGCCAGGATCGGCATCACGCCGGAAGACAACCAGAGTCACTGATCGCCGACTGAAACGATGCTCGCGGAACAGGGCACGTTCAGCCGCGCGTGATTTCCGGTGCTACCTCCCACTCGCCAGGCTGTCATCGCGCACACACGCGAGCGGGCCAACCGGGACGCTCGCGGGAAACGGGTTTCGCACGTGCTCGATGAACTCGAGCGTGTTCCGGCGCCATTCAGCGAGGTCGCCCTTGCCGCATTCGGCTTCCGCGTACGCGGCCGCGTCGCGGACCAGGCGCGACTTGCTGGTCTTGCATCGCGCTAACGCGGCCTGGTGCCACTCGTCTTCGCCGAGGAAGTAGCTGCGCCACAACCAGTACAGCGCCGAGTACGTCAGATCCTGAAAGTCCTCCGCCGAGAACGCTTTCTCCGGGCTCCAATCGAGCTGCGCCTTGATGTGGTCGGTCTCGGGGTTCGAATTGATCAGCGCCTTGGCGACCCACCACGCGCGACTCACCAGGCCGTTGAACGCACTCGTCGGCGCTTCGATCTCGGGCCAGTCGCTATCGGCACTCCACACGTCATCATCCTGGACACGGAGAAGGCCCAGACCAACCCTAGCGGCCAGGAGAGCGGCAAATCCCCGGTCATGCACGGGGGTAACACGACGGTGGGTACCTCGACGATGGAGTTGTGGCCCAAGGCGGTGAACCTCGACATCGTCCATCAGCACGACAAGAAGCCCGGTCCACTGTGGGCCAACTTCAACTACCGCGAAGAGCCGAAGAAGCTGGACGTCGACGCACTGAAGAAGGACCTGCACCCATTGACGACGGAAAGTATAACGCCGGCCGGGGCGGTCGCGAAAAGGCCGACCGGAAGCCGTCGCATCCCTGTCTGCCCCAAGGAAACCGCCCATCATGCCTACACCCCAATCGCCGAATGTCGGTACGGCTGCGCCTGCCAACTCGCCGAGTTCTGACCATCTCCGCTTTCACGTGCCCCATCTGCACCTCGCGCCGGTCTTTGGCACCGACTGGTTCGCGCTCAGGGCGGAGGCGTTCGCGCGATTCTTTGGCACGCCGACTTTCCTCGTCACGCAGACGCTCATCGTCGCGACTTGGATCGCGTTGAACGCTCTCGGCGCCGTCAGATTCGATACGTACCCATTCATTTTGCTGAACCTCGCCTTCAGCCTGCAGGCGGCCTACGCCGCACCCCTGATCCTGCTGGCGCAAACCCGTCAGGCCGACCGGGACAAAGCCCACTCAGACGCCGACGCGCAGCATCGCGAGGCCCTCGCGCAAGCCGCCGAGGAGCGCCAAGCGCTGGCCGCAAAACAGGTGGAGCAACTCGCGGAGCTCCTCGCGCAAAATACTCAGCTGACCGACGCCACTCGACAGCTCAGCCTGCGCATCGAGACCTTGACGCGAGAGGTGCACCAGAAAGTGATTCAGGGCAGCTACAGCGACTTTCCATGATCGGGAACACCTAATACGAGTGGGGCACGCGAGCCCTATCACTTGATTTGCGCCAGAGGATTCTCGCGGCGCTCGAGACAGTGCCATCGTCGCTGATGGTTGCGGATCAGTTTGGCGTAAGCGCCAGTTCGGTCCGAAAACGTCGAGCAAGAGCGATCCGGCCAAAGTGGTGATGGCCCTGCTCGCGCGGATTCAAGCGAGCGCCGCCAGCACCGCACAGCCACCAGGCTGCGGAACGACCCACCACGGCGAGTCCGGCAAGGTCGCCTTCAACGCTATCGTGCACCACGGCCAGGTGTTTCACGCGACGGTGGCCGGCGGGTGATCACCCCAGGGTCATCGCGGCGCTCCGCGAGGCGCCGCGGCGTTTGAGCGCCGCCGGGATTCGCCACGCCACCATCGGGGCGCTCGCCGTGGGCGTGCATGGCTGGCCACGAGCTACGGTCGACGTCGACCTCTTGCTCGCGCCGGAGGCCTGGGACACCTGTGCGGACGGCTCGCAAGCGCCTCGGGTCGAGCTTCCCGAATCGGTCGACGGCGTGTCGATCGACTACTTGCCGATTGACGTCGTGGCTGGAACAGCTGACAGCTCGCTGGCCAGCGCGTTGCCATCGGCGGGGCGTGCGTCCCGGTCGACCGCGAGGGCGCGGCCGATCACGCGGCAAATCGCCGGCGGCGTCTCCGGGCGCAGGCTCTCCACGGGCGCGATCGGCTCGCCCACGCGACGGAATATGTCCGCGAAGCCGCGACCGACGACCGGCGCCCGACCGGCGAGCAGCCGATAGATCACTGCCGCCACCGCCCACACGTCCGCACGCGGATCGATATCGCTGTCGCCGCGCACCTGCTCGGGCGCCATGTAGGCGGGCGTTCCGAGCACCGCACCGCTCGCCGTCAATCGGCCGAGGGTGGACGCCGTCGGGTGAACGCGGAACAGCTTGGCCAACCCGAAGTCGAGCAAGCGGACGCGGGCAGGACCGTCAGACGCGGTCTCGAGAAACACGTTCGCAGGCTTGATGTCTCGATGGATGATGCCATGCGCGTGCGCGGCTCCCGCTGCTCTGCCCAGACAGATCCCGATCCGGCCCGCCTCGGCCACGGAGAGCGCCGGGGCTGCTTGCAGTTGGTCCTCGAGGGTGCGGCCTTCGAGCAGATCCATCACCAGGGCCAAGGTGCCGCCCGTACCGACCTCGACCACCCGCCGGATACCGACCACGTTGGGGTGCGAGACCTGCGCCATGAAGGCGGCCTCCCGAGCGAAACGCTCGACCAATTCCCTCGCATCGGCGCGCATGACCTTCACCGCGACGCGCTCACCGGTTTGGCGATCTCGCGCCGCGAAGACCCGACCCATGGCCCCCTCTCCGATCACTTCTTCCATCGCATAGCCCTCCACGGCGGAGTCCTCCCCTTCGGACGCGTGCTCCGAACCGGAGCTCGGCGCTTCAGTGGGTGCCAACATGGCCAGCAGACGCCGGCACGCGGCGCAGGCGTCGATGTGATCTTCGACGCGGGCGGTCGTCTCGAGGTCCAGGCGCCGCTCGACGAAGCCAAGAAGCAGCTCGTCGTCCAGACACTCGCTCATGGCGTGCTCACGCAACGCAGGCCAATGGCGGCGGACACGGCCTGGGTCTCGTTGGCGGTGCGCGCGCGCAGCGCAGCCCGCAGTAGCGAGGCCGAGGAATACCATCCGCCGCCACGCATCACTCGTGCCGGAGCGTCCAGGCCGCTCGGCGTATCGCAGCGAGGATTGACGAAAACTCCGGTTCCCCAGCAGCCCTCGGATTCACGATTCCACGCGTCGGCTGCCCATTCGGTGACACCGCCCGTGAGGTCGACGACCTGCACGCCGTCGAGCGCGAGTCGATCCCGAAATCCGCTCCCGACCTCGACCGGCCCCTCGCCCAGTGCCTCGCAGGATCCGCCCACCTCACGACCGAAGACCGCGTCCTCGCAGGCGGGCGAGTCCGTGCCCCATGCGTACGGCCCGCGCCCGAGCCGACTCATGAGGTACTCGAGCTGGGCCTCCGTGGCCAAGGTGCGGCCCAGGGACTCGCAGTACTTCGCGGCGAGATGCCAGCTGATGCAATTGACGGCGTGGGATTCGAACTCACCAGGCTCGTCGGTGTAGCGGCAGTAGGGGAAGCTCGCGTCAGGCACGTGGGGGTTGTCGCTCGGACTACCGGCAATGAGCGAGATGGCCAGGCCCGACGCGCGGAACTTGGACACCGTGACCTCGGTCCTGTCGACGAAGAACGGCGAAAGCACCACCAGACGCTCGAGGCGCCCGTCGTACTCGTTGCTGTCGGTGGTATCCAACGTGGGATCTCCCATCCAAAACGCTCCGCCTGGTACACAGGCCATGTTCGCCGGGGGTGCCGTCGGGCATGGGACGCGAACCGCACCCGGATAGCTGCCAACCAAGCCACGCGGTGACCGGCCGGGCAGCGGCTCTACCGGTTGCTCGAGATCACCGACGGGCCGGCCCACGTCGTCGGTGTGGAGAACCAACGTCACGCTCGTCACGGCGTCTTGCTTCACCGCCGGTAGCGCCGCGACCAGCTCGATGGTGGACGCAGGGCGAGGCGATCCCGCGATGGTCATCGCGCTGCGGTACAGGCGTGCTCGCACTCGGAAGCCTCCTTGTCCCGGCGCAGCGACCAGTCCGAAGCTCACGGCACCCGAATCGACCCCGTCGCGGTCGACCGCCAGCCTCCTCTTGCAGCCGCCGCAGGGCTCGCTGGCGCCGGGCTCGAATACCGCCAGATCGAGGCGATCGAACAACGCCGGAACGTCGCCCGGAGGGTCGCCGGGCGCGGCTGGGAGCGGCGCATCCGTCGTCACGTAGACCACGACTTGCCCCTCCGGCGGCGGAGCTTCGGATCCGCATCCGATCAGGAGAGCAGCGCAGCCGAGCGCCGCCACCCACCTCACGACGTCCCCGGATATGCGCAGCGAAAACCGATGAATGAGGCTTCGCCACTGCCGTCCACGCCCATCCGCCCAGCGCTACGCAGGATCGTGGGCGGCGCAGCCCAACTGCCCCCGCGCACCGAGCGCTCGGCGACTGCCTCCTGGCACTGAGGGTCCACCAGCGGAGCATGCCTCCAGCACGGCGCTCCATAATCGGCATAGGCGTCGCGCAGCCACTCGCTGACGCCACCGCCCAGGCCGGCGATGCCCAACGGAGACGCATCCCCGGGCCCTGCCCAGAGCGGCAGTGGGCCACTGCCGAAGTCCTGGCAAACGCCCGGAAGACCGCTCAACGAGAGCCGCCCGTACACCGCCGCGTCGCAGGTTGGTGGCGTGTCGCCCCAGGGGAACGGCATGCGCTGCGACCGACCCGCCGAGGTCGCCATGTACTCCCACTGAGCCTCGCTCGGCAGATCGCCGCCCATGAACTGGCAGAACTTCCGCGCCGTCGGCTGAGACACGCAGGAGAGCGCGAAGTCCTCGCGCTCGGCCACGGTGGGCGTCCAGCTGCAGCCATTCTGGACGAAGTCCGGTCCCAAGGTTCCGAGTGTGGCGCGCGGTAGGTCTGAAACGGGCAAGCCCGCGTCCAACGCTGCACGAAAGCGACCGACGCTGACTTCGTTCCGGTCGACCCAGAAGCGGGACAGATACACGACTCGTTCTGGCGTCGGCGGCAGGTCCGGGTAAACGAGCAACTCCCGCGAGCCCATGATGGTCGCGCCACCGGGAACGCACACGCGATCAGCGTCCCCACTTCCGTCGCAGGGCTCGCTCCAGCTGCCCACCTGGGACTGGGTTTGTCGCACGATGCCTTCGGTCAGCGAAGCCTCGGAAACAACCGCCGGCTCGCCGGACTCGCAGCTTTCGCTCCCGGCGCTCGGCGTTCCCGCCTCGCTCAGCCGAGACATGCGCCCGGCGCAGACCCCGGCCAGGACCAGCGATACGCTCCGTCGTCGACCCGGCGAGAGCCGCAGAAGCACCAACCGATCCACGGTCAGGGCAGGCAGCGGCTCGAGGGCAGGCGTCACGTCCGCGCCATGCCCTAGCAATCGAGGTCCATCGCCAGCGGGCGGCGGAGCGGTGAATGATGGAGAAGTGAATCGCTCCCCACGGTAGTCCCGCACCGCACCGTCGGAGAACGCTCGAAGCCGCAGCCAAAGCAGCTTGTCCGCTCGATCGTCATCCGAATACACGGAGAAGCTGACAGGCCAGCTTTCGGCGTCCGGCAAGCCGATGGTGCGGGAGTCGAACCAGCGGCCGTCGCCAGCATAGGAATCGACGCGCAGCTGGCTGACCGCGCGCACAACCGGCAGATCCGTGTCGACGTTGACGAGTATTTCTCCGTGCGGGGGCGGCGCCGCCGGCGCGCAAGCGCAGAGCACGGCGACGGCGATCAGGGCGCGCGGATGGTCCATCCCAGTCCTCCGCCACTCAGCGCCGGCCGGTCCGGCTCGGGCCGCGTGGCCGCGTAGGTGCCCAAGATCGCTCCGGCGACCACTACTCCCGCTGCCGTCCAGAACCACCAGCGTTCGGTCAGCGCTGGCTCGTCCCGGGCCAAGCGGGCGGGCACCTCGACGCTCTGTCCCGCGCGGGCGCGAATGGCAGCCTCGTAGGGCAGAAATCCGGCCTTCTGCACCACGATTCGATAGCTGCCGGCCGGCCGCGACAGTTGCACCGGCGTCAGTCCGACGTCGATTCCGTCGACGCTGACCGCGGAGCGAGGCTCGTTGGCAGTGACCCGCAGGGTCGCCGGCAAGCGATCGAGCGCCAGGTCGAGAGTCGCTCGCTGTCCCGGCCCGAACGTTCGCCGGACCACCGTGTCCGCGTAGCCCTTGCGATTGATGACGAAGAGGTGTGTCCCTGGGTCGATGATCAGCAGAAACTTCCCGGCTGGCGGCGAACGACCCGCGCCCGCAGGCAGCGTGCCCGCCGACAGCTCGGGCGGCGAGAGCGACACGACCTCCAGCGGGGCGCCGTCGACGCTGATGCTCGCCCCGGGCGGCGAGAGGCTGATCTGCACGCGAGCAAGCGCCGCCTGGATCTCCACCAGGTAACCCCGGATGTCTTGCGCGACGCTCGCCGCGAGCTCCGCGTCGGTGTTCTGCTTCAGGGCGCGGTGAAATGCGCGTTCGGCCCGGGTGTAGCGACCCAGAGCGCGCTGGCAGATCGCAATGTTGTACGTGGTGCCTGGATGCGGCCGAAGCGCGGCCGAGCGCTCGAAGTGAGCCAGAGCTTCGCCCCAACGCGCGTCTTTCGCCAGCTCGGACCCATTGCGAAAGAGCCCTCTTGCCTGCTCGGTGTTCGGATCCGCTTCCGCCTCGGCGTGGGTCACGCCGCACACGCTGAGGAGCGCGACCAAGGTCGCGATGAAGCAAGCGCGAGCCATGCTCAAAAGGGTGGCTCGTTGATGAGCTTGTCAGAGCCGGTGCGCAGCGGCTCCGGCTGTGCCGACGGCGGGGGCTTCGCCGTCGGCGCTCGGCGGATCACGGGGGCTGGGGGACGCTCGCTCCCCAGCGACGCCACGGCGCGGGGATCCGGTGGAGGCGCGGGCCGGTCGACGCCCGGAAAGACTGGAGTCCCCAGCCCGGCGTGCAGCGTGGCGACCTCCGAATGACCCGCGAGGATCAGCCAGCTCAGAGCGCCCAGCACGACGGCCGCACCGACAGCGGCGAAGCTCCCGACCCGACTCAGCCGTCGTCGAGCCCGGGGCGCCGTACGCGTCACTGGTTCCCCGGTGGTGGCCTCCGTCGCGCCCACGGCGGGCTTCTGCTGCGCCGGCAGCTGCTTGCTCAGCCCAGGCGCAAGGTTCGTCAGCTGTTGGCTCACGGTATCGGCGTCCGCCGGACGCGCCCCGCGCTCCACCAGAAGAGCGCCCACGATCTCCGCCAGCTCGACTGGCACGTCGGGCGCCACCTCCAGCAGCGGTTTGACCTTGCACTCGGTCATCGCGCGCAGGATCTGACCCAGGTTCTCGCCGTCGATGGGCCGCCTGGCGCTCAAGCACTCGTACAAAAGCACGCCCAGCGCCCAGAGATCTGCCCGGCCGTCCACGTCCTTCTCGCCGAAGGCTTGCTCCGGCGCCATGTAGTGCGGAGTCCCGAGCATCGCGCCGGTCTCGGTCGAGAGCCCCTGCAGCCCATCGGTGCGCGTTATCTTCGCGATGCCGAAGTCCAAGAGTCGGGCCTCCGACGGCCCGCCCTGGGGGAGGAACACGTTTTCCGGCTTCAGGTCGCGATGCACGATGCCGTGCGCGTGGGCCGCGCTCAACACCGACAGAATGGCCAGCGCAATGTCGACGGCGACCCCGGGGGCAAGCCGCCCCTCGCGCTCCAGGCACTCGCGCAGTGACTCGCCTTCCAAGAGATCCATGACCAGGACCGGCGCCCCGCCCACCTCGATCACGTCGTGGATCGTGACCACGGCGGGATGCCCCACGGCGGCAGCAGCGCGGGCCTCCCGCAACAGGCGGGCGCGCGCGTTGATGTCGGTGTGCCGGTTCGCGTGCAGAAACTTCAACGCGACGGGTCGCCGCGTCACCACGTGCGTCGCGTGCCACACGGCGCCCATGCCGCCGGAGCCCAACCGCCGCACGAGGCGGTACTTATCGGCGGCCACGTCGCCGGCCTTTTGCCCTCCGAGTCCCATCGGTCCGCGGCGTTGCAATAGCACGCGGTCCCGCTGAGACCGGGGCTCCATGTAGGCCCCAATGATTCCCGGCAGTTGCGCTCTTGGGATCGCCGCTTGGGAGGACGGGCTACTGTGGCGGCATGGTGGCCATTCCGCCCCAGGCCGAGATCCCCGAGAGCGTGCTCGAAAGCTTGGTCGCCGAGGCGCGGGCAGCTCACCCCGACCTCGAGCTTCCCGTCGACGAATTTGCCGTGGCCGTCGCCCGCTGCATCTCCGATGGTGCGGATCCGCTGACGCTACCGGCAGCCGACGTCTGGCTCGCCCGCGCCGCCGCGACCGGCGTGCCCGGCGCTGTGGCGCGCCTGGACGAGCAGTGCATCCAGAACCTTCGAACGACCTTGGGACGCTTCGAGCTCGGCAGCGCGAACCTCGATGATGCCCTGCAGGCCACCCGCCAGAAGCTGCTCTTCGGCTCGGACAGCCAGCCCGGCAAGCTCGCTCAGTACACCGCGCGCGGAAGCCTTCGCGGATTCGTGCGCGTGATCGCGGCTCGGGAGGTGGTGACGCTCACCCGGCGAGCGGGCACGGCCGCCCGACACACCGAACCGGAGCTCGAAGGCGTCGCCAGCGGCACAGATCCCGAACTCTCGTCGCTCCGGGCCCGATATGGCGCGGAGTTCAAGGCGGCATTCGAGGTCGCGCTCGGCGGCTTGGAAGCCCGCCAGCGCAATCTACTGCGTCACCAGCTGCTCGATCAGCTCGGAATAGACGCGATCGGATCGCTCTACGGCGTGCATCGCGCCACCGCCGCCCGCTGGCTGACCCGCGCCCGAGAGGATCTATTCGACGGCACGGTCGCTGAGCTCAGCCAGCGACTGAACCTGCCGGCACCCGAAATCGACAGCGTGATCCGCGTCATTGGCAGCCAGCTCGACGCCAGCGTCACGCGCATTTTGCGCAGCGAAAAGAGCTGATCGCCCGCCACGAACTATTTTTGCGACGTCCCGGGACAGGACGCGTCCATGCGGCGAAAGGAGAAAACTCCCATGCATCGCATTGACTTGGTCCTATCAGTATTTTTGACCGCGGGCGCGTTGGCTTGCTCTTCCGGAGGAGGAGGCGGAGGAGGCGGAGCCGCGGGCGCCGGCAACAACGGGTTCGGCGGCGGCGGCAACAACGGTTCCGGCGGCGGCGGCAACAACGGCTCCGGCGGCGGCAGCAACTGCACCGCATGCGGCAACGGTTGCCCATACATGCCCTGCCACTGCGGGGACTCGAGCATCGTCAACGCGTCGTTCTGCGACAACGGTTGCTGCGCATCCGAAGCGGCCGTCTGCAACGACGCCTGCAACGACAAGGGCGGCTGGAGCGGCAGCGGTAGCGGCGGCGGGTCCGGCATCGGCGGCGGATCCGGCATCGGCGGCGGATCCGGCATCGGCGGCGGGTCCGGCATCGGCGGCGGATCCAGCGGCGCAGGAGTCGGCGAGGAATGCCAGGGTGATGGCGATTGCCAGTCGAAGATCTGTCTGTTCAAGACCGGCGCGTCCTTCGGGTATTGCTCCAAGACCTGCGAGAGCTTCACGGACTGTCCGACCTTCTGGGATTGCACGGAGGTCGGAAACGCCTCCGGCACCTACTGCGTCCAGGGCTGAGCCTCCGGGTTCTAGTTGGTCCGGAGCTGAAGCTTCCGCGCCGGACCAACAACTCGGGCAGCAGGTCTGTCCGCTGCTCACGTCTCGGCGATCGCCGGCCTGGCGAAACCGAAGCCGTAGCGACGCGACCGGCCTTCGGCGGGTTGATCGCCTTTTTGGCCTGCCCTCGACCAAATGTACATCTGCATGTACACACGAGAGCATGTCCAAGAGCTACACGGTGGCGACTTCCTCGTATGACGAGCGTGCGGCGGAGTGGCACGGCGAATCGCGGCGACCGCTGTGACCTGTGGCATCCCGCTGATCACTTCGAACCCGGGCGACTTCAAGTCGTTCAAAGGGCTCGTCGTCCAGAACTGGGTGCGTGCACGCTAGACTCAGGCGGCACCGCGGCCGCGTGGGCGCGCGCGTCGTGGGGCCCGGCCTCCTCTGCTTGCTCTGCGTGCTGTCGGCCGCTTGCGCTTCGGACGGCGACGGTAGCGACGACAAGCCGCAGCCCGACGCCGGCACGGGCGGCAGCGGATTCGACGCGAGCGTCACCGATGCCGACGCTGGCGCTGACGCTGACGCTGACGCTGACGCTGACGCTACCGGCGATGCCGCGCCGCTCACCGGGTTCACGCGCTACGCCGCGAACGAGCGCTCGCCCGTCACGCCCAGCGCGCTCGCCCGGGCCAAAGCCATCCGCGCCTCGGATCCGACGCGCGAGGACGACGTCTTCATCAAGGTCGGCGCCTCCGGCACGGTGAACAAGAGCTTCGCGTATTGCTTCGCGGGCTCGGCGCAGCCGAGCTACAGCCTGGACCTCGACGGTCGCAGCGCGATGCTGCCGAGCATTGATTTTTTCCGCTCGGGAGACGCGGCGGGCAGCACGCCCTTCGACCGCAGTACCTTGGCCGCCAAGGTCGGCATGAGCGCCAGCTGGGCCATCGCTGGCAGCCCGTCGCCCTTGGACCAAGAGATCCAGGCGCTCAATCCGCGCTTCGCGGTGGTGAACTACGGCACGAACGACATGGGGCAGGGCGTGACCTTCGCCAGCGCGCTGTTTCCCTTCGCCGAGAACCTGTCGCAGATCCTCGACCAGCTCGAGGCCGGCGGCATCATTCCGATCGTGACGGGACTGAACCCTCGCACGGACTCGGTGGCCGCGGGGCGGTGGGTGCCGACCTACGACGCATTGACCCGCGCCCTCGCCGAAGCGCGGCAGCTGCCCTTCATGAGCCTGTACTACTCCGCGAAGGGCCTGGCGAACCAGGGCATGATCGCCGACGGCATCCACGGGAACGCCTACAACCCCGGCGGCGGCTCGCAGCCGTGCATCTTCACCAGCGAAGGCCTGGGCTTCAACTACAACAAGCGCAACCTGCTGACGATGGAGCTCCTGCAGCACCTGCACGCCGGCGTGGTGCTGAACCAGCCAGCCACGGAGCTGCCCGGCGCGGCAGTCGCGGGCACGGGCACCGCGACCTTGCCCTTCGTCGTGGACACGCTGCCATTTTCCCACAGCGCCGACACGTCGCTCTCGAACGAGCGCAACATCGCTAGCTACGACGGTTGCGCGGCGACGCAGAACGAGTCCGGTCCGGAGCTGCACTACACCCTCAGCCTGCCCGCGCCGACGGCGTTGCGCATCGTGCTCTTCGATCGCGGGGGCGTCGACGTGGACGTGCATTTCCTCAGCGGCGGCCTGGGTGGCAGCAGCTGCGTGGCCCGCAACGACCGCCTGATCCAGGGCACCTTCCCCGCCGGCACGCATCACATCGTGGTCGACACCTTCACCGCGCCAAGCGGCGAACAGTCCGGCGCCTACACCCTGGTCGTGCTGCCCTGCGCCACCGGGGATCCAGACTGCACGTGAATACGGCGATGGCGCCCGCCACCTTTTGCAACTGCGGACCCCCGAGTGCCCCCTGCGTGACCCGGACGAAGAGCCGACAATCGAAGCCATACGCGCTCCGCGTGCAGCCTCCGCGCCTCGGCAAATCGCCTATGATTCTCGCGCCATTCCGAGGGGCACCGGGAGTCCAGCGCCAAGCGGCGGTTGCCGGCGAGGGTTGACTCCGGGCTCGGTCGGCTGGCCGCACACCCCGCGCGGGTGCGTCGGCCTTTCGGCGTTGCCCGTCCCGAGCCTTCGGGTGACCCTCTTGGTTCACGTGGCCGACGACCTCGATCCCTACCGCGAGCTCTTCGAGCGCTCGGCGGACGCCATCCTGATCATCGAGAACGGGTCGTTCGTGGAGTTCAACGACGCCGCCCTCACCATGTTGCGCTGTCCCGACCGGCAAGCCCTGCGTCGCGCACATCCCTCCGACCTGTCGCCGCCCGAGCAGCCCGACGGTCGCAGCTCCTTCGAGAAGGCCAACGAGATGATGGCCGCCGCCTCCGCCCGCGGCAGCCACCGCTTCGAGTGGGACCACCGCCGCTTCGACGGGGAGGTGTTTCCGGTCGAGGTGCTGCTCACCGCCGTGCAACGCGGGGGCAAGCAGGTGCTTCACGTCGTGTGGCGGGACATCACCGACCGCAAGCGACTGGAGGAGCAGCTCCGACACTCGCAGAAGATGGAGGCCATCGGTCAGCTCACGGGCGGCATCGCCCACGACTTCAACAACCTCTTGGTCGCCATCATGGGCAATGGCGAGCTCTTGCAGAGACAGCTGCGCGATCGTCCGGATCTCTCCGCCTACGTCGAGGAGATGATCGCCGCCGGTCAGCGCGGTGCGAGCCTGGTGCGTCAGCTGCTGCTCTTCAGCCGCCCTCACGAGTCGCCGACGGAAGTCATCGACATCGTGCCGGTGCTGCACGACATCAAGACCTTGCTCCGTCGCCTGATCGGCGACCGGGTGAGCATGGTCGTCGAAGCGCATCCGACTCCGCTCCCGGTGCGCAGCACGCGCAGTCACGTCGAGCAGGTCGTCGTGAACCTGGTGACCAACGCTCGCGACGCGATGCCGACTGGCGGCACCGTCCAACTTCGGCTCTGCCCGGTGACCATCTCCGACGAGAGCATCGGCGCCTCGGAGCAACTCGAGGCCGGACGCTACGCGCTGCTCACGGTCTCGGACTCGGGCTCGGGCATGTCACCGGATACGCTGCGGCACGCAATCGATCCCTTCTTCACCACCAAGGAGGTGGGGCGTGGGACCGGCCTCGGGCTCTCGACGGTGTACGGCATCGCCAAGCAGAGCGGCGGCAAACTCCGCATCGACAGCGCGCTCGGGCACGGCACCACGGTCAAGGTCTACTTGCCGCTCTGTCACGAGGTGCCCGCCAGCTCCGGGCAGAGCGTGCCAGCGGCAGCGCCCCGCGGTGGCACCGAGCGCATCCTGGTGGCGGAGGACGACGACAGCGTGGCCGGTGTGGTCCTGCGCGTGCTGAGCGCGCAAGGTTACGCGGTCGAGCGCGCCGCGGACGGCCAGGAGGCGCTCTCGCTGTGCCTCGATGGCCCGGCTGGCTTCGACCTGCTCCTGACCGACGTGGTCATGCCGCACATGGACGGTCCGGAGTTGGTGCGGCGGCTCCGAGCTGCCGGAGCGTCGATGCCCGTGCTCTTCATGTCCGGCTATCGGCGCGACGCCGCGCTGACGCCGGACGAATACGGCGAGATCGAGATCCTCGAGAAGCCGTTCACGGCGACGGCGCTGCTTCGGCGGGTGCGCGAGACCCTGGGAGATTGAGCCGGGGTCGCGTTCGAGAGCCCAGGACTGCCTGGCGCGCGCCCGCAGCCTCCGCTACCGTTTGCGGATGGCGCGGATCAACGACACCAACGACTTCCTCGGGCGCGCGGCGCGGCTGATCGTCGGCGCGGCCCTGATGGCGCTCGCGGCGCCGGCGGCGTGTTCAGCGTCTGGCGGCGGCGGCGGCACGGCCGGTGGCGGCGGAAGCGGCAACGTGAGCGGCGGCGGCGGAAGCGGCGGAAGCAGCGCGGGGGGCGGCGTGGGCGGTGGCATTGGCGGCGGCGCTGCGAGCGGAGGCAGCATCAACATCGGCGGCGGCGACGGCGGCGGCTGCGAGAAGACCTGCTCGACCGATCTGCACAAGGTCCTCGACTGCAAGGGCAACGTCGTCGTCGAGTGCCCACCCGACCAGGGTTGTGGCGCGAGCGGCTGCGTCCCCGCCTGCGATGCGGCCAAGCAGAACAAGTCCACGATCGGCTGCGACTACTACGCCGTGCCTCCGGACGTCATCAGCGCGGGTCGCGGCGCGTGTTTCGCGGCCTTCGTCGCCAACACCTGGGGTCATCCCATCACCATCGACGTGGAGCGGGCCGGTCAGGTGTTCTCTGCGGCGCAGTTCGCGCGCATCCCCTCGGGCACGGGCCAGTCGCTCAGCTACGCGCCTCTGCCTGGCGGGCAGCTGCCCGCCGGAGAGGTCGCGATCTTGTTTCTAGCGCGCTTCGGCTCGACGCTCACCAGCTGCCCGGCAGGCGTGACTCCGGCGTACACCGCCGCCCACGCCTCCGTGACCGGCAGCGGTCGCGGGCAAGCGTTTCGCATCACGACTTCGGCGCCGGCCGTGGTCTACGACATCTTCCCCTACGGCGGCGGTCAGAGCGCAGCGACCAGCGCCACCTTGCTGTTGCCGACCTCGGTCTGGGACACCAACTACGTCGCGGTCGACGCGTTTCGGAAGAGCACGCTCGTCGCCGAGGCGCAGCCTTCGATCGACATCGTCGCCGCCGAAGACAACACCACCGTGACCATCAGCCCAACGGCGGCCATCGTGGGCGGCCCGGGCGTCGCTGCGACGGGCCAGGGCGTCCCGCAGACCTATGCGCTGGCGCGGGGCGAAATCCTGCAATTCACGCAGAACGCGTCGTTGATCGGCTCCCCCATCCAATCAGACAAACCCGTCGCCGTGTGGGGCGCGGCCACCTGCCTGAGCATCGACGTGATGGACTCGGCCTGCGACTCGGCGCACCAGCAGATCCCGCCGGTCAAGGCCCTGGGGCACGAGTACGTCGCCGTGCGCTACCGCGAACGCTACGCGGGCAAAGACGAGTCGGTGCCCTGGCGCCTGGTCGGCGCGGTGGGCGGCACCACGCTCAGCTACGAGCCGGCGGCGCCGCCGGGCGCACCGACCACGCTGTCGACCAGTCAGGTCGCCGAGTTCTGGGCGCCGGGTCCCTTCGTGGTCAAGAGTCAGGACGCCGATCATCCCTTCTACATGTCCGCGCACATGACGGGCTGCACGAAGGTGGGCACGGCGAACGACTGCCGCGGCGATCCCGAGTTCGTGAACATCATCCCACCGGCGCAGTACCTGCGGCAGTACACCTTCTTCACCGATCCGACCTACCCGGAGACGAACCTGGTGGTGATCCGCAGCAAGCACGAAGGCGCATTTCACGACGTCGATCTCGGCTGCGCCGGCAAGCTGAGCGGCTGGCAGCCCCTGGGCAGCTCGGGACAGTACGAGTTCTCGCGCGTAGATCTGGTCACCGGCAATTTCCAGAAGCAGGGCAACTGCGACAACGGCGTGCACCTGATCAAGAGCGACGCCCCCATCGGCCTCACCGTCTGGGGCTGGGGCAGCGCCGCAACGGGCGGCAGCTTCGGCAGCGGGAGCGGATTCTATTCGCAGGCCGTGAGCTACGCCTATCCCGCGGGTGCCAGCGTGCAGCCGATCAACACCGTGACCGTACCGCCCATCCCGAAGTGAAACAGCTTCCGATCGGGTGGCGCCGCGCCGCCCGCCAGGGTAGGCACGAGCGCGATGCACACCGATGACGACGAGCTGATCGCGATCGCCAAGCTGCTCGAGACCACGGAGGAGCAGGCCGACGAGGCGCGGGCAGCGGGTGATCCGGAGCACGATGCGACGCTCGAGGCCGTGCGCCGCACGATCTTGGAGTGTCTCGCGGCGGACCCCAAGACGGACGATCCCGTGAACGCCCTGGTGGTCTGGACGGAGCTGGGGCGCGCGCTGTCCGGCACCCTCGACGAAGTGGGCGCGGGTCGGGGCTACATCAAGAAGCTCAGCTCAGCATGGTTCGAGGAGCGACGGGCGACGCCCGACGTGAAGCTCGACAAGTGGATCTACCGCCTCGACGAGCAGCGACGACTCGGCCCCGACGAGATCAAGCGAGCATCGCTCCGCGTGGACGAGGCGCTGGCGCAGGCACTGCCCGAGCTGGCGCGAGCTTCGAGCGAAAGCCCAGGCGGGCGACAGGCGCTGTTCCTCGCGGTGGTGAAGGGTTGGTTCCCCGTGGGGCTCGAGCTGTTCCGCGCGCTGCCCGCCGGGCAGACCGCCCAAGAGGCGGATGTGTTGGGCGCGCTCTGGGCCTGGTGCCTGCGCTACTTGCCCGATGACAGTCCAGACGGCTCCGGTTCGTTGCTTACCGCGGACTCAGCGTTGCGCGAACCGAACTGAGATGCGCGGCAATGCCGGCGTCGAGGGCGCAGAGTTCTGTTCTTCGACTATCGCGCCCTGACCGCCGTCGGCTTCAGCCTTCTCGTGGGCTTCCTGGTCAATCGCGGACCGCAGATCTCGGCGGCGTTCTTCGGCCCGGCCACGGCCGCGGTGCTCCTGCTGCTGTGGGTGATGATCGTCAGCGCGACCCACTACTCCAGCGGCGGTACGGCCACGACCTCGAAGGCGCTCGCGGGCAGCGACTTCAGCTCGCTGACGAAGGAGTCGGGCCACCCGGCGTTGCGCTCGCCCTGGAAGTAGAAGTTCGAGCCGTTGTCCGCGATGATCATGCCGTACTTCTTGAACGCAGCGGTCACCGCCTTGCCCTCGGCGGACAGCGCGGAGTCGTCGAAGCCCGCCTTCATGCGAACGCGCAGACCCATGGGTGGCGCGTTCGCATCGTTGGGGTTGCAGCTGCCCGGCACGGCCTTGTGGGTCGCCGGCTTCACGAACTTTCCGATGGTGCACTTTGTCGTGAACCGAACCGCGTGCCGCACCGAGTGCGCCATCACCTCGTCGTAGCGGAGCAGGCCCGCCGTGATCGAGAGCCCTGCGGCGTCCGCGCTGGTCCAGGTCTTCGGCCGCTGCCCGTAGGAGAGCTTGGTGAGGTCCCAGACCGCACCGTTGGCGCAATGCCACTTGTTGGTGAACTGGCAGACGAATCCCTCGTAGAGCTTGCAGCTGCCCTGTTGCAGCGTGAGCAAGTGGCAATCGCCGCTGCACGACGACGGCGTGCCGCCTTCGATCTGCGCGCTGGTGGGGCTCGGAAATGGGTAAGGGCCTGGGTCGCTCTCGCTCGGGTAGTCGTCGAACACCACGTCGAGCGGAGGCTGGCTCGCAGGCACGGTATTGATCGGGATGCCGTACTGAGATCCACCGAAGTCAGGGTGAAGCTTCAACCCCGAGCCCACGAAGGTCATCAGCTTCTGAGTCCAGCCCGCGTCGACGGTGGCGCCGGAGACGTCCAGGTTCCATTCGTCGCCCGGCGGGAACATCTCGCACCCGCCCAGCACCGGGCTCTGACTGCCCGCGCCCCCAGCACCGCCCGTCGGCGAGCCGCCGCCGCCGCTCGCGGTCCCGCCCGAGCCGCCGCCGCCCGAACCGCCGCCACCAGAACCGCCGCCACCAGAACCGGCGTTGCCTCCGGTCGCGACGCCTCCCGTTCCGCCCTTGCCGGCACCGGCGTCCCCGCCGCATCCGACCGTGAAGACCGCGATGCTGATCACCAGCGCAGCTGCGACGTTGCTTTCCACACGGTCGAGCATAGCCGACCACAGACGGCACCGGCCGCCGGTTTGTGCCAGCCGAAAGCGCGAGCTACTTGGCACACGCCACCCGGGTCAGCGGATAATTGCCGCGGACGGGAGGTGGACCCTTGGTTCTTGCTCTGGCGTGGCTCTTGCTACGCAACACCAACAGCATGGCAAAGCTCAACGCCTGGGTGCTGCGCACAACGCTGGTCGCGACGGTGATCTGGAGCCTGGCGGGCTGCAGTCGAATCCGACGTCGACCCCTCCGGCGGAGGCACGGGCGGCACGGGCCAGGTGTGCGGCAACGGCTTCTGCGATCCGGGAGAGACGCCAAGCTCTTGCCCCGCGGATTGCGGAGGCAGCTGCGGCGACGGCGTCTGCGGAGCGAACGAGAGTCCGTCGAGCTGCCCGCAGGACTGTCCGTCGTCGTGTGGCGATGGGGAGTGCGATCCGGACGAGATCGGCGTCTGCCCCAAAGACTGCCCAACGTTCTGCGGCGACGGCACTTGCGACGCGGGCGAGAGCGTCGAGAGTTGCCCGCAGGATTGCGGCGACGGCTACTGCGGCGATGGCGTCTGCGAGTATCCGGAGAGCTCGTACGATTGCCCGCAAGACTGCGGCGGCGACTACTGCGGAAACGGGATCTGCGACCCCTGGGAGGATCACAACACCTGCCCCGCGGACTGCGGCAGCCCCACCTACTGCGGCAACTACGTGTGTGAACCCGGCGAGGACCAGTACAACTGCCCGTCGGACTGCGGCTCCTCCACCTATTGCGGCGACGGCAAGTGCGTCCCGCCCGAGAACCAGTACAGCTGCCCCTACGACTGCGGCTCCTCCACCTACTGCGGCGACGGCAAGTGCGTCCCGCCCGAGGACCAGAAGAACTGCCCGATCGACTGCGGCTCCTCCACCTACTGCGGCAACTACGTCTGTGAGCCGGGCGAGAACCAGCAGAACTGCCCGATCGACTGCGGCTCCTCCACCTACTGCGGCAACTACGTCTGTGAGCCGGGCGAGAACCAGCAGAACTGCCCGATCGACTGCGGCTCCTCCACCTACTGCGGCGACGGCTGGTGCGGACCGGGCGAGAACCAGAAGAACTGCCCCTACGACTGCGGCTCCTCCACCTACTGCGGCGACGGCTGGTGCGGACCGGGCGAGAACCAGAAGAACTGCCCGATCGACTGCGGCTCCTCCACCTACTGCGGCGACGGCTGGTGCGGGCCGGGCGAGAACCAGAAGAACTGCCCCTACGACTGCGGCTCCGCCGGCTACTGCGGCGATGGCTGGTGTGGACCGGGCGAGAACCAGAAGAACTGCCCCTACGACTGCGGCTCCGCCGGCTACTGCGGCGATGGCTGGTGTGGACCGGGCGAGAACCAGTACAGCTGCCCCATGGACTGCGGCAGCCAGACCTACTGCGGCGATGGCTGGTGTGGACCGGGCGAGAACCAGTACAGCTGCCCCATGGACTGCGGCAGCCAGACCTACTGCGGCGATGGCTGGTGTGGACCGGGCGAGAACCAGTACAGCTGCCCCTACGACTGCGGCTCCGCCGGCTACTGCGGCAACTACGTGTGTGAGCCCGGCGAGAACCAGTACAGCTGCCCCATGGACTGTGGATACGCCGGCTATTGCGGCAACTACGTGTGTGAGCCCGGCGAGAACCAGTACAGCTGCCCCATGGACTGTGGATACGCCGGCTACTGCGGCGACGGCTGGTGCGGACCAGGTGAGAACTCAAAGACCTGCGCCTGGGACTGCGGCCAGAGCGGCGTATGCGGAAACGGGATCTGCGAGGGCAGCGAATGGCAGACCTGCCCGTGGGATTGCTACGATGATCCGCCGCCACCGAAGCCCAACTGATCATCGAGTGATAGGCTGATCGGCTCGCCGTGAGCCGTCACCTCGTTCCAGCTCTGCTCGCGCTGGGTTGCGCGCCCAGCATCGACGCCGACGCCGGAGGCCTGCCCTTGGTCAGCGGGCTCTCCGTCTCCAAGATCTCGATCAACCAAGCCGTCGAAGTGCCGCTCACGGTCGACACGGACGTGCCGGTGGTCAGCGGGCGACCGGGGCTCGTGCGTGTCTCGGTCGTGCCCGAATCCGACTGGTCGCCCCGCGAGGTCGTGGCGGAGCTCGGGCTCGAGACGGGCCAGGGCGAATCACCGCCAATTCACGCGCGGCGGTGGGTTGGGGGCGGGTCGGTGGACGGCGATCTCTCGACCACGTTCAACTTCGAGCTACCGGGCGCGATGCTCGATGCCGACTCGCGCTTCGGCATTTCCCTGCACGAAGCCTCGGGGATACGCCTGGGTCCCGCGTCCCCGAACGCGGTCCGTCCGGCCCACGGGCGAGCCTCGTTCGGAGCCAAGAGCAGCGGCGCCGCGCTCCGGATCGTGCTCGTGCCTCTGCTCTATCACGCCGACGCCTCGGGCAGACTTCCTCAGCTCGGCAGCGAGCAGGTGGCCTCCCATCGCGAAGCGCTACGGTCCCGCTACCCCACTCCCAAGGTCGAGATCGAGTCCACGATCCGGTCGCGTTCAACGGCGTGGTGTCGCCGAGCGGCGAGGGCTGGGGCGAGGTCCTGCAACTCCTGTTGATGCGCCGCAACCAAGACCGTACCGACGGGTTGGCGGAAGCGAGCGAGTACTACTACGGGCTGGTCGCGCCGAGCCCTAGCTTCGAGCTCTACTGCGCAGACAACCCCGTCTGCGTGCTCGGTCTCTCGACGCCTCAAGCCGACCCCGATAGCGAGTTCGCGCGTGGCGCCGTCGGTCTGGGCTTCGCCGGCAAGCAATTCTCGGAGACGCTGACGCACGAGATCGGACACGCCCACGGACGGCTGCATGCGCCCTGCGCTCCTTTGGGCTTCATCCAAAACGTCGATCCAGAATTCCCTCACGCGGGCGGCGCGATTGGCGCGTGGGGCTACGACCTGAAGACAGGCACGCTCTTCGGACCCGACCAGGCCTGGGACTTCATGGGCTACTGCGAGCCCGCTTGGGTCAGCGACTACACCTGGCGGGCGCTGTTCGACCGGATTGGCCACGTGAACGGGACCACGGCGGACGAGGCGCCGGGCGCCGGCGGTGAGCCGATGTGGATGGTGTCCCTGGACGGGCGGGGTGGGGCGACTCCGGGGTCACGAGTCGAGTTCGAAAAACGCCCGCGCGGCCAGCCGCGGACGCTGGAGGTGCGGGGCGATGACTCCCGGCTGCGGCGGCAAGTGCGCGCGGAGTTTTTCGCGTACAGCCACCTGCCAGGGGGGTTCCTGCTGGTTCCCGAGCCCAGGCCTGGCGACCGCTCGATCCGCGTCGATGGGACCGAGATCCGTTGGACGGCAGCGGGAATCCCCTTGCTTTCCCCCTAGTAACATACCGATTATTGCGTCGATGACCGACGTCGCCGAGACCCGCGCTGCCGCTTGCCGGGTGGCCAAGTGGCTCGTCGACAAAGGGCGACCGGACGAAGCTGTGTCGCTGCTCGCCGCGTGGGCCGCGGCGGGCCCCAACGACAGCGAAGGGCAGCAACTGCTCGCCGAGGCGCTGCGCGTCGATCCCAGCGCGCGCGTCGCGCAGCAGGCCTTCGAGCGCATGGAGGGCGTGCCGGGAGACCACGCGGATCTGGACGCCGTCATCGCGCACTACAGCGCGGCCGAGGTCGCGCGGCTGGATACCGAAGCGCGGCGGCCGAGCTTTCGCCGCGCGCAGATGGGGTTCAACAACAACATCAAGTTCCAGGAGCAGGTCTTTCACGTACAAACGGAGGACTCAGGCCTCGACGCGCCGCATATCATCACGCACCTCTTCGCCGACGGTGGCCGCGTCATCAAGAGTCACAAGCGCGACTACCACGAGCAGGTGTCGCGGTCGGACATCGCCGACTACGTCAAGCAGCTGATGAAAGGCCAGCACCTGGAGATGGTGCTGATGCTGCGTGAGGGTCGCTTCGCGAAGATCCTCGCGGGTCAGGAGATTGGTGGCGTCTCGCTGCTGACGGAGCCGCCGAACGTCGAGAACGTCAAGAAGCTCGCCAGCAAGAAGGAAGCGCGCGCCGAGGCCGGGCAAGCCGCGGTCGCCGAGGCACCGATGCCTCCGCCGCCGGTGTTCGAGCCGCCGCCGCCGACCCAGCCGTCGCCCAGACCATCCGTTCCGCGTCCGGAGCCGCCGCCGGCTTCTCGGCAGTACTTCCGCCTCCACGTGCTGCGAAGTCTGTGGGGCGGGCCGGAGCGCTTCGAGCCCTTTGGCACCGAGGCGCTGATCGGTCGCGAGGGCGAGGTCGCACTCTCGGGCGAAGTGTTCTGTCATTCCCGCGAGGCCATGCTCATCCACAAGGACGGGCGCCTCTGGCTGCAGGACCTCGGTCGTGGCAACGGGGTCTTCCTTCGCATCCGTACGCCCATCGAGCTCGAGTTCGGTGACGAGTTCGTGATCGGCGATCAGCTCCTCAGGATGGAGAAGAACCCGACGCCCGACGATGGCCCGGATCCCGCACCGACTTATTTCTACTCGTCCCCGAAGTGGCCCTCGTCGTTCCGCGTCGTTCAGGTCTTCGTGGGCGGGGTCGTCGGCGCCTGCGTCGTATCACGCGGCAACACGCTTCAGATTGGCTCCGCCATCGGCGATCTGGTGTTCCCGGACGATCCACTGGTTGGCTCGCAGCACTGCCTGATCGAAGAGCAGGCCGGGAGCGTGTACCTCACCGACCTGAGCTCCCGCACCGGCGTGTTCGTGCGCATCAGAGGTCAGCAAGAACTCGAGCAGGGCGACGAGATCGTCGTCGGTCGCACGCGGCTGGTCGTCGATCTCTCGCCGTCGGCGGGCTGAGCGGCCGCACTCGGTGGGGCCAAACGCAGAAAGGACGGCGCTCGCCGTCCTTCCCGCGGAACCTGGGGAGAACCGAGCACAGCCCGGCTCAGCCCGATCGGCTCACTTGCCTTCTTCGGCTGCACCCTCGGCGGGCTTCTCTTCGCCGCCGGCCGGAGCTTCGGGCGTCTCGGGCGTCTCGGGGGTCTCCGGGGCCTTCACCTCGGGGGTCTCCGGGGCCTTCGCCTCCGGAACCTCGCCGCCGCCGCACGCGACGCCAAAGGAAGCCAGAGCCGCGATCATGCCGAAAGCCATTACCTTGCCGATGTTCATTTGCAGAGTCCTCCTGGTGGGTCCGTCGAGTTTCTCCCCGAAGCGAACCGCCGGCAGACTCCCCACAATCGGCGGTGGGTTCAAGGGAAATGCGCCTCACTGAACACACGCACCGCGTCAGGGCCGCGCTCGGCGGGAAATCTTGAGCCGAAACGGTCTCGAACGGCGTCATGATCGAGACGGCGATCCACCTCGAATGACGAGCTCCCGAAATAACGCGCGGCTTCGCTTGGTCGGGGGGACAACCGCTTCGGCCGACGGGGCGCGCCCTCAGCCAAACTCCGCCTCGGCCCTGGACGACGCCTCCCTGGTGTCGCTCGCGCGGGACGGTCACGCCAGCGCCTTCGAGTCGCTCTACCGACGACACGCGGGTTTCGCGCTGAACGTCGCGGCTCGAATCCAAGGCAACTCCGGCGACGTGGAAGACATCGTGCACGATGCCTTCATCCGCGCGTACCAGCGCCTCGCAGAGCTGCGTGAGCCCTCGCTCTTCCGCTCGTGGCTCGGTTCGATCGTGGTGCGCTTGGTGCGTAGCCGCATGCGTCGCCGGCGCCTTTTGTCCGCCCTTGGCGTCGCCAGCGTCGAGCCTGTGGATCTCGACTCCATTGCCGCCCCGGACGCCAGCCCAGAGATCCGAGCCCAGCTTGCCCAGGTCTACGCGCTGTTGCACACACTCCCGGCGGATGATCGCATCGCCTGGACGCTCCGCCACATCGAGCGTCATCGACTCGAGGTCGTCGCCGATCTCGCGGGCTGCTCGCTGGCCACCGTCAAGCGGCGCCTCACCCGCGCGCAGAACTACCTGACGTCACACTTCGTACCTCCCTTCGCGGAGGAACAGCCATGAGCACCAACAAGAACCTGCCCGAAGTCCCGCCCACCGCTCTTCGTGACCATGGCAGCGAAGAGCGCATCGACCGCGTCTGGCAGCGCATCGAAGGTGACCTTCAGCTGACGTCGCGCCCCCGGTGGCACGCCTGGCTCTGGGCGCCCACCGCTGCGGTCATCGTCTTCGGCTCCGGCGTGTTCGTCGGCGCGCGTTGGTTCCGTCCCGCGCCGGTGGACACCTCGGTGGCGGCCGAACCGGCACTCGCGGGGGACGACAATGCCCGCCCGGGTCAGGCCCCCCTGGCGCACGAGCCGGCGGCGCCGGACGAGCCGCAGCTGGACAAAGAGAAGAAGTCCGCGTCGCCACCCGGCTCGCCGCTCGGTCATGGCGAGCCCGCGGCCGGCCCGGACGAACCCGCCCCTCCAACAGCGAGCCTGCCGCCGGTCGCCGCGTCGCCCGAGTGGCAGTCGCTGGCGGAGCGCTACGACTACCCCGCGGCCTGGCAGGCAGTGGAGCGCCACGGGGGCTTCGATGCCGTCGTGGGCAAGGCAACTGGCGCCGCTCAGTTGATGAGCCTGGTGGACGTGGCTCGCGCGAACGGCCAGCGAGGCGCCGCCATCAAGGCCCTGCGCTCGGTCGTCGAGAAGCACCCGAGCGACCCGCGTGCCGCCCTGGCAGCGTACACGCTGGGAGACATGCTCGAAAAGGCCGGTGACCGAGCCGGCGCGGCCAAGGCCTACGCGGCGTATCGAGCCTTGTCTCCGAAGGGGGACTTCGCGGAAGATGCGCTGGCGCGTCAGGTCGATGCGGCCATCGCCCAGGGCAACGTCGAACAAGCCAAGCAGCTCGTCGAACAGTATGCGAAGGACTTCCCCAGCGGTCGCCGCCTCGGCGATCTCCGCACCCGCGTCGGCAAGCTCGCCGGTGTCGATGCCGGAGCAGCCGCGGTCGACGCCGGCGCGGGGGACGACGAAACTCCCTTCGACGAGGTCGACGACGAGAGCCAGCAGAAGCCCAAGTCGAAGGGCGCTCCGAGCAAGTAGCGCCCTCGTCGGGCTCGTGCTGCTCACGCTGCCCCGGATCGCCGAGGCGCAGGTCCGACCGCGCGTGATCGTCGAGATCAGCGCCAAGGCGGAGCGCTACCTCGATTCGCGCCTCACGCGTCGGCTGGTCGAGATCGAGCTGTCCGACGCCGAGGTTCCGCTGCGCAGCGGTGACAAGAGCGAGAAGCGCCCCACCGTCTACTTCCGGGTGCTCGCCACCTCACCGGACGCGCTGCGCGTGGAGCTCTGGGACAAGGGCGGCTTTTACGGGGCACGTCGTCTCGACTCTCGGGACGTCAAAGAGTTGCTCGCACGGCGCATCGCGTTGGCATCCGCCGCTCTGGTTCGGGACCTGAAGCAACGGCGCCTGGTCGAGGCTCGAGCCTTCGAGGCCGAGCGGGCCCAGCGCGATCGCGATCGCGAACGCTTGTCCGAGCTCTCGATGTGGCCCGCGGTGCTGTTCGAAGCGCGCGTCACCGCGGCCGCTGTGGGCGGCGACGCCATGTGGCTCTCCGGGCCCGGGCTCTCGATGGAGGGCCGGCTCCACTCGGGAAGTCGCCTCGGGATCGGCGTGAACTGGCTCTTCGGCGCGGCGCCGCCCATGAGCGGCAATCCCAGCGTCCGCTGGCTCGAGCTGGCGATCGCTCCCGAACACGCGTTCTCGATCTCGTCGAGGACCCAGCTCGCCGTCGGCATGTTGGCGTCGGCGTCCGCGGTTCACTTCACCGGCGTGTCCGCGGTGGACGGCGATCCCGGGCTGCTCGACACGTGGTCATCGCGAGCCGTCGCGCGCCTGCGACTCGAACCCAGCCTCGGCCGACACCTGCGGCTGAGCGTGGGTCCAGAGGTCGGTGCCGCGCTCAGACGAATGCCCGTCATCGACGACGCTGGAGAGCCTCACCGACTCGGCGGCGTTTGGCTGGGCCTGACGGCGGGGTTCACCCTGGACGCCCTCGGCCGATTGTGACGGCCTCTCAGGCCGGTGGCTTGAACACGCTCTCGCAGCCAAATCTCACGTCGATGACCGCGTTCGGGTCGGATTGAACGGCGGCGCAGGTCTGCGGACACAGGTGGATCTTCTTCGGACTCGCGTTGTTGTCGAAGTACCACCCTCCCTGGTTCGCGCCCGACGAACACCCGGCGAGGTCGTTGACACGGAAGATCGGGTTCGAGGGCTGCTGTCCGTTGGGCAGGTAGTCCACGTTGACCTTGTTCGGATCCAATGTCTGGCCCGGATCCGGCGCGGGCACGTCGTACTCGCAGGCCACCTTGGAGCTGACAACCACAGCCTTATTGATGGCGTTGAAGACCGCCGTCCAGTCGCCGAGGCAGATTTCACCCTGCGCTCCGCCCGTCTGCTTGACCAGCGCGTCGTACACGGCACCGAAGGCGGCTCCTGTCCCGAACGCTCCGATGCAGCCGAACACGGGCACCGATCCGAACGCGTAGACGGAGTGGAACACCCATTTGGAGAACATGCCCGCGGGCTGGAGACCGCCCAGCGAAGCGGTGAACGCGGCGGCCGACTTGTTCGGGCCATCGGTGGCGTTGTCGTCGGTCACCACGACGAAGTGCTTCGTGGCGTTGGGGCGCAAGAAGTCGGAGTACTTGGGGTACTGGTTGATGATCTGATTGAGCGCGTCGTTGCTGTCGACCTTCTGATCGACCAGGCGGAAACGCGGGCCGTTGCCGCAGCTACCGCCGGAGAGCGGGGCCGGCACACAGATCGCGTTTCCTCCGGAGGTCGCGGCGATCATGACCACGCGGTAGTCGATGTTGGTGGCGCCGATAGCCTTGGCAAAGTCGTTGATCTTGCTCTGAACGTAGGCCGTCTCTTGGTTCATGCTCCCGGACTGATCCACCGCCCAGATGATGTCGGCGGGCAGCACCGTCGGCTCCGCGGCCTTGCCCGAGGTCGTCGCGCAGGCGTCACCGGCGAAGCCACCGCTGCCATCGCCGCCGCTGCCGCTGTCGATCACGAAGCCGCCGCTTCCAGAGTTGCCGCCCCCCGACGAAGTCCCACCGGTGGTGGCGCCGCCGCTGCCGGCCTGGCCGCCACCTCCGCCACCGCCACCACCACCCGGCGGATCGTCACCACCGCTGCTCGCGCTGCACGCCGCCGCGATGGCGGCGAGCGCCACACCCCAAGCGAGTCCCGTTGCCCTGTTCATCAGCGTTCTCCCTCCGGGGCCGGCCCGTCGGCCGAACCCTGGCTGTCACCCGGCGCGGTGTCAAGTCGAAGCGGACGACCGCCCGCTATTCACGCACGACCTTCGCCAGTCGCTCGAGCGCGTCGTCGAGCTCACCGGGCGCCACCGCGGTGTAGCAGAGGCGAACCCAGCTCTCGAAATCCCGGCCCGACGCGGCTCCGGGAGTGAGCAGCACGCCGGCGTCCAAGCAGCGCGCGAGGAAGCCGTGGATGTCTTCGCCGTCGCGGAAGAGAGAGCGCGCGTCGAAGAACAAGAAGGTGCCGCCCTCCGGGGGCGGCAGGCGCAGCGCCTCCGCCGCTCGGCGCGAAGCCACGGCGTAGAGCCGACGCGTGCTCTCGAGCCAGGCGTCGCCCTCAGCGAGCGCGTGGGCGCCCCCGAACTGGAGGGGCCGCGGCGCGCAGTAGGTCAGGAAGGTCTGCGCCCCGCGGATCGCCGGCATGACGCTGGCCGGTCCATGGGTGAAGCCCAGGCGCGCACCTGCAAGCGCGTAGCTCTTCGACAGCGTGTGACACGCGACGGCGCGCTCGCGCAGATCAGCGCGCGCCCAGATTGCCGACGGCCGCGCGGCTCCGTACCAGAGCTCCTCGTAGGCCTCGTCGCACCAGAGCCAGAGGTTGTGGCGGTTCACGACGCGGGCAATCGCGCCCACGACGTCATCCGCGAGCACACGGCCGGTGGGGTTGTTGGGCGTATTCACGTAGACCGCGACGGTGCGCGGCGTGATGACCGCCTCGAGGGCCGCTTCCACATCGAACCCGGGCTCGTCGAGTCGCGTGTAGAGCGGCAGCTCGACCGCGGTCGCCGAGCGCGACGCCACGATGCCGCGGATCAGCGGCCAGAAGGGCGAGAGCAGCACCACTTCGTCGCCGGGCTCGAGCAGCGCGGTGGCGACGACGGTGAACCCGCCGGTCGCACCGGACATGATTTGCAGGTTTTCTCTCTCGAGCTTGGCGCCGTGCACGCGCTCCAGGCGGGCCACCACCGCGTCGAGCAGTGCGGCCTCGCCCTGCACGGCCGCGTAGTTGTGCAGCCTCGGATGGTCAGCGGCGCGTTGCGCCTCCGCGCGCGCGCCCGGCATCGGCTCGAGGTAGGTGTCGCCAACATTCAGGAAATGCACCGGCGGAGGGCGGCGTTTGGCTTCGTCGAGCAGCGCGCCGTAGACGCGATCGGACAGACTCGCGGTTGCGGCGGAGCTGTGGGGCGGACGGGGCATGGCCCGGCGAGACTAGCTCAGCCTCGCACCAAACGCGCTCGTTGCTCGCGCGTGAGGTTCTGCAAGCGCCCCTCGATGCGGAACGGAAGCTCGGCGTCCTCGTCGCACTTTCGACACGAGCGAACCTTGATGCGAAACATCGATCCCTCGAGATCGCCTTCGAGCGGTGTGCCCGGTGGGCAGGCGAGACTCGAGAGCACGCTGACCAGATCCCCGTCGGTCTGGAGCAGCCGACCCTGACCGCCGCGCCGCCACGAAAAGACGATCACCGGCGGCCTCGTCGGATGGCGACCGCGGCCTCCCGCGACGCGTCGCGCTCGCGAATGGTCTGGCGCTTGTCGTGCTTCTTCTTGCCGCGCGCGAGGGCCACCTCGAGCTTGGCTCGGTTGTTCTTGAAGTAGCACTTGGTGACGATGAGCGTCATGCCGTCGCGATCGCTGGCGCCGCGCAGTCGCTCGATCTGCTCGCGGTGCAGCAAGAGCTTGCGATTCCGCTTCTCTTCGTGGGCGAAGGCCGCGTGCGCCAAGTGCGGGATGCTCATGCCCTTGACCCAAGCCTCGTCCCTCTGGATGTCCACCCAAGCGTCGCTCAGATCACAGCCCCGCACCCGGAGGGTCCGCACTTCGCTGCCGATCAGGACCAGGCCCGCCTCGATCGTGTCCGCGACCTCGTAGTCGAAGAACGCGCGGCGGTTCTTGCTGACCACGCGGTCGCCGCCGAGATCCTTCTTGTCGGGGCTGCCCTTGGCCATGGGCCGGGCAAATTGGCCGCTCGCGCGCCAAAGCGCAACTCATTCATTTCCCGCGTCGCGCTGGCGCTCTCGCTCGGGTCGCCCTATGCCCCTGCGCAATGCTCGCGACTCGACTCCGCGGCGCCCGTACGCACAACCTGGCCGGCGTCGATCTCGACCTGGAACCGGGGCGTGTGATTGTCCTGACCGGTGTTTCCGGGGCGGGCAAGAGCAGCCTCGCGATGGACACCCTCTACGCCGAGGGACAGCGCCGCTTCGTCGAGAGCTTCAGCCCCTACGCGCGCCAGTTCCTGGAGCGGCTGGAGCGACCGCCGATGCTCTCGCTCGATCCGGTGCCCGCCGGGATCGCCGTCGACCGACGCGCACCGGTCAAGAGCTCGCGTTCCACCGTCGCGACCATGGCCGATCTCGAGCCCTACCTCGCGGCCCTCTTCGTGCGCGAGTCGGTGCCGATCTGCCCCGAGCACCGCGTCCCGGCCCGAGCGCTCGACGCCGGCGCAGCGGCCCGGGGCCTGCTCGAGGAACTCGGCGGACGCCGCGCGCTGATCAGCTATCCGCTCCGCGTGCACGGCGGCGTCGAGGGCTACCTCGAAGTCCGAGAGCAGCTGGCGCGCGACGGTTACCGGCGGCTCGTCGTGGGCGGACAGGTCGAAGACCTCGATCGGATCAAACCCTCCAGCGTACTCGGCTCCGGCGCGACGCTCGACGTGCTCGTGGACCGCGTGGCGATGGGAAAGCGAGACGAGAAACGCGTCGCGTCCGCCGTCGAGCAAGCCTGGCAGCGCGGCGAGGGCGTCGCGCGACTGTTCCTGGACGAGGAGCGCCGGACCTTGCGCCGCGGGCTGTCCTGCCCGGAGTGCGCGCGCGTCCTCGAGCCGCCCCGACCCGGGCTCTTCTCCTACGAGTCGCCCCTCGGCGCGTGTCCCGAGTGCAAGGGCTTCGGTCGCACCATCGGCATCGATCTCGACAAGGTGATCCCCGACCCGCGGCGCACGCTGAAGCAGCGCGCCATCCGACCCTGGGCCGGCAAGAGCACGACCTGGGAGCGCAGCGAGCTCGCCAAGCTGTGCCGGCGACATGGCATAGCGATGGACGTGCCGTGGAGCGCGCTGAGCGACGCGGAGCGGAGCTTGATCCTCGCCGGCGACGGCAGCTGGAACGACGGGCTCTTCCCCGGAGTGCTCGGCTGGTTCCGTTGGCTCGAGACCCGCACTTACAAGATGCACGTTCGTGTGTTGCTCTCCCGCTACCGGGCCTACGATCTCTGCGCGCGTTGCCAGGGCCGACGGCTGGGGGACCTGGCGCTCGCCTATCACGTGGGAGGGCGTGACATCGGCGAGCTGCACGCCATGGAGATCCGGCAAGCGAGCCGCTTCTTCGCCACGCTGAGCGCGGGGACCGGGCAGGGCGACCTCGCGCGCCGGGAGCTGTCGAGCCGGCTCGCATATCTCGAGCGCGTCGGCCTCGGATACCTGACCCTCGATCGCCAAGCGCGCACGCTCTCCGGCGGCGAGGCCCAACGCGTCACGCTGACCGCGGCCCTGGGCACCTCGCTGCACAACGCGCTCTTCGTGCTCGACGAACCGAGCGTGGGCCTGCACCCCAGCGACGTCGAGAACCTCACTCACCTGTTCACGGAGCTCGCGGAGCGCGACAACACCGTGCTCATCGTCGAGCACGACCCGGCGGTGATCCGCGCCGCCGATCGGGTGATCGAACTCGGCCCCGGCGCGGGCGCGGCCGGCGGCACCATCGTGGCCGACGGAACGCCGAGCGAGGTCGTTCGACGCAGGGGCGCGACTCAGCGGGCGTTTGCGTCCACCAGCCGCGAATTCGGCGCCAGCCTGCGCGTGCCAACAGGACATCTCCGCGTGCGGGGCGCTCGGGCCAACAACCTGAAAAACGTCCAGGTGGACGTGCCGCTGGGCGTGCTGGTCGCTGTCACCGGCGTGAGCGGCTCGGGCAAGAGCACGCTGGCGGTGAACGTCGTGTATCGCGCGCTGGCGCGTCACTTCGGCGCCCTCGACGTGGAGGCACCCGGCCCCCACGACGCGATCGACGGGGTCGAACAGTTGAAGAGCGTGGCGCTGGTCGACCAAGCGCCGCTCGGCCGGACTTCTCGGGGCAACGCCGCCACCTACACCAAGGCGTGGGACTTCATCCGCGCGTCGTTCGCCAAAGAGCCTGCGGCGCGGGCCCGGCAGCTCTCGCCCGCGCACTTCTCCTTCAACGTCCAGGGCGGGCGCTGTGACACCTGCGCAGGTGAAGGCTTCGAGACCGTCGAGATGCAGTTCCTCGCCGACGTGCGGCTGGTGTGTCCCGTCTGTCGGGGGCGGCGCTTCAAAGACGTTGTGCTCGCCATCCGGCACCGAGACATGAGCATCTCCGACGTGCTCGACGCGACCGTGAACGAAATTCTCGAACGCTTTCCGGAAGTGGCCATTGCGCGCGCGCTGGGCCCGGTGGCGCGCCTCGGTCTGGGCTATTTGCGCCTGGGACAACCGCTCTCGACCCTGTCCGGGGGCGAGGCGCAACGGCTCAAGCTCGCACGGGTCCTCGCCGACGATCACCGGGGCGCGCTCTTGATCCTGGACGAGCCCAGCGCGGGCCTGCACGCCGACGAGGTCCGCGCGGTGCTCGGCGCGCTGGACGTCATCCTGAAAGCCGGCGGCAGCGTGATGGTGGTGGAGCACGACCTCGATCTGGTGGCGGCGGCGGATTTCGTGATCGATCTTGGCCCCGGTGCCGGCGCCGACGGCGGCGAGGTGGTCGGCCTCGGATCCCCCGCCGAAATCCGCGCCCTGCCGACCCGCACCGGCCAGGCGCTTGCGGCGCGGGGTCAGAAGCCCCTGCCGCAGAAGCGCGCTCGCGCTTCAACCACCCAACGCGCGCTCTCGGTGGAGCGTGCCCGCGAGCACAACCTGCGGGACATCTCCGTGCAGATCCCCCACGGCGCGCTCACCGTGGTCACCGGGCCCAGCGGTTCGGGCAAGAGCACGCTGGCTTTCGACGTCGTCTTCGCCGAAGGCCAGCGGCGCTTTCTCGAGACGCTCACGCCCTACGCGCGCCAGTTCTTGCCAACGATGCCGCGCCCTGACGTCGACCGAGTGAGCGGAGTGCCGCCCTCCATCGCCCTCGAGCAGCGCACGCAGCGCGCAGGCGCGCTCTCGACCGTGGCGACGGTGACCGAAGTGGCACACTACCTCCGACTGCTCTTTGCCAAGCTCGGGGTACCGCACTGCCCCGATCACGACGAACCCATCGCGCGGACGAACACCGACGCAGTGCTCGCCCTGGCCCGCGCGGAGAAGCGCGGTTTCGAGCTGCTCGCCCCGGTGGTGCGAGGCAGGAAGGGCCTCTATCTCGACGTCTTCAGCGCCGCCGCACGAGACGGCATCGAGCGAGCGTGGTGCGATGGCGAGCTGGTCTCGACGGACGAGCCTCCCAAGCTCAAGAAGACGGTCGAGCACAACATCGAATCTTTCGATGGCAAAGGTCCCAAGACCCAGGGCGCTGTCCCGGGAGTTGCTCGAACGCACGCTGGGCTGGGGCAGCGGCGCCGTGAAGCTCAAGCGTTCCGACGGAAGCGAGCGCTTGCTCTCGATCCAGAGTGCGTGCCCGCGTTGCGGTTTGGCGGTGCCCGAGCTCGATCCGCGTTGGTTTTCCTTCGCTACCGCCCAAGGGCGCTGCGCGACCTGCGAAGGAGCCGGCCTGGTCGAGCGGCCGGCCAAGCGCCGGCGTGGTCAGAAGACCAAACCCGAGCCGGTGTTCCAGGCCTGTCCGCAGTGTGCCGGCGCGCGGCTGGCAGCGCTGCCACGCGGCGTTCGCGTGCACGGAACGCGCTACCACGAGGTCGTCCAGCGTTCGGTCGCGGCCGTACTCACCCTCGTGAAGAGCTGGCGCTTCGATGGTGACGCCCTGAAGGTCGCGGGCCCCGTGACGACGGAGCTGGTCCGTCGGCTCGAGTTCCTGATGCAAGTGGGCCTGGACTACCTATCGCTCGATCGCGCGGCCGCGTCGCTCTCGGGTGGAGAGATGCAGCGCCTGCGCTTGGCGGCCCAGCTCGGCGCGGGGCTCACTGGAGCGCTGTACGTGCTCGACGAGCCCACCATCGGCTTGCATCCCCGCGACACACGGCGCCTGCTGGACAACCTCCGGAGCCTGGTCGACATCGGCTCCACGGTGCTGGTCGTCGAGCACGACGCCGACACGATCAGAGCGGCCGATCACTTGATCGACCTCGGCCCCGGTGGCGGCGCCCGGGGCGGTCGGGTCATCGCCAGCGGTCCACCCCGCGTCGTGCTTGGCCACCCCGATTCGCCGACGGGACGCGTGCTGCGAGAACCGGCGCGGATCCGCCCGGCGCTGGCTGTCTCGCGCTCGGCGCCCCGACTGCTGCTGACCGGGGCCCGACAGAACAACCTGAAGAGCGTCGACCTCGCGCTGCCGCTGGGTCGCCTCAGCGTGATCGCGGGCGTCAGCGGCTCGGGCAAGAGCACGCTGATCCAGAAGGTGCTGCTGCCTGCGGTGCGCAGCGCGCTGGGCCTCGCTGGCGCCCCCGCCGGCGCCCACGACGGGCTCTCGGGCCTCGGCGAGCTCGCGCGAGCGGTGGCCGTGGACCAATCCCCCATCGGCCGGACTCCGCGCTCGGTGCCCGCGACCTTCCTGGGAGTATGGGATGAGATCCGCCGCATCTGGGCCCGCACCCCGGACGCCCAGGTCGCAGGGTTCTCTGCGTCGCGGTTCTCGTTCAACACGCCAAAGGGCGGGCGCTGCGGGACCTGCGACGGGCAGGGCGTGATCAGTCACGAGATGAGCTTTTTGCCGGATGTGATCACTCCCTGCGCCGCCTGCTCCGGCGCTCGCTTCGAGCCGCTGACCCTCGACGTGAAATATGCCGGGCTCAGCGTCGGTGAGGTCCTCGACCTGACCGCCGAAGAAGCGGCGCTCGTCTTCGAGAACCACCCGAACATCTCTCAGCCGCTCCGCACCCTCACGGATCTGGGTGCGGGCTATATCCACCTGGGCCAAGGCTCGCACACGCTCTCCGGCGGCGAAGCGCAGCGCCTGAAGCTGTCCGCCGAGCTCACCGCCAGCGTCCGCCACCTGCCGACGCTTTACGTGCTCGACGAGCCGACGACCGGGCTGCATTTGGCCGACGTCGCCAAGCTGGTGGATGTGCTGAGTCGCTTGGTCGAGCGCGGCGACACCGTGGTGGTCATCGAACACCATCCGCTGGTGATCGCGGGCGCGGACTTGGTCGTGGAGCTCGGTCCTGACGGTGGCGACCGTGGTGGTCGCATCGTCGCAGAAGGTCCCCCAGCGAAGATCGCCCAGCGAAAGACGGCCACCGGCGCGGTGCTCGCCGACCTGCTCCTGCCCCCGCCTGCTGTCCGACGCGAGAAGGCTGCGCCCCGGCCGGCGAACCCGCTATGATCGGCGGCATGTCTCGCACCAGAACGCTGCTGGTCTGCCTCGCCGTGTTCGGCCTCGCGGTCAACGCGGTCGCGGAAGAGAAACAGGCCGACAAGAAATCGGGCAAGCCGGACAAGATTGAGGATGACGTCGTGCTCGACAACCGCGGCATGGCGAAGGACAAGGCCCTCGCCGAGGAGGAGAAAGAGTCTGAGATGTTCGAGAACGACACGCCGTTCGCGAACACCAAGCCCGATCCCGTCGGGCAGCGCGAGCAGCGCTGGAAACCAGGCTTTGCCGGCGCCGGCCACCTGGGGTTTGCGTTCCCAATGGGCGACTACTCTGGCAACGAGAAATTCTCGGACGACGTCGACGGATTGATCTTCATCGGTGGAGAGTTCGGCTATTGGCCCGCGCCGTTCTTCTTCGTGGGTCTCGGTCTCAGCGGCGGCTACGTCATGCCCGACTGCAGCGACGAAGCGAGCTGCTCCGGCTGGCAGCTGCGCGGGGGACCGATGGTGCTCTTTCGCATTGAGCCACACCGAAACGTGACTCCGTTCATCGGTCTCGGCGCGGGGTACGAGTGGATGACCACGGGCGGATCGACGGAGGTGGTCTCGGTCCGCCACTACGCTCACGGCTTGGAGTACTTGAACGCCCAAGCTGGGCTCGAGGTGCGCTCGCGCGGTGACTTCTACGGCGTCTTTGTCAGCTACTCGATGGGCAAGTTCACGAAAGAGAGCCTGAGCATCAAGAGCGATGCCTTGGGCGACAGCGACCGCTCGGGCGACATCCGCGACCCCAAGATCCACAGCTGGTTCGGCATCGGCATGCGCGCCGCGATAAACTGAGCGGCTACTTCTTGCCAGGCAATTTCAGCCGTCCACCGCCGGTCTTCGCGGGTGGTGGCGGCGGCAGATCGGGTTGAGTCGTCGCCGGTGGTGGCGGCGGCGGCGCCGGCGCCGTCGGAGTGGGCGCGGTGGGCGGGGGCGGCAGCTTGCTCTGCGTGGCCGTCGGCTTGGGCTTGGGCGTTGGGTTCGGCGCCACCGCCGGTGCGGGCTCGAACGCCACCGGCGCTGGCGCGATGGCGGGCTCGGGCGCGGGGCCTTGCGGTGCGATCACCACCGGTCCCCCGCCACCCGTCGGCACCGCGAGCGTCTGCGTCGGCTCGTCGTCTCGGCCCCTCAGGACGAGCACGACGGCGATCAGCCCGCCGATGACCGCGAGCACGCCCAGGAGGCCGCCGATGAGCAGGCCACCGCTACTCGAACCGCGCGGCGGAGGCGGAGGCGGCGCGTAATACGGCGTCGCCGCCCGGACCGGCGGCGGTCCCGGAGAAACCGCCGGCGCAAAGGGCGTGGGCGCGAAGGTTGCCGCCGGCACCGGCGGGAACGCTCCCATCGGCGCGTCGAAGAGCGGGGGCTCACCCGGTTGGGTCTTGCCGGCCTTGCCCCAGGGCGCTTCGTCCGCGGGCGGTGCGGGCACCGGTGCGTCTACGACGGTCGCGGCGACCTTCTTCGGAGCTGGCTCGGCGGCGGCAGCTTCGGGCTCCGGCTCGGCAGCGCTCTTCTCCGTCGGCGGATCGAGCGCGGGCTCGGGGATCTCGAGAGTCTGCTTGGGCGCCGGGGCGTCGTCGCTCATCGCCTTCTTGGTAGCGAATTCCGACCCGGCGCGCAAACCCCGCGCTAGTGCCGCGATTCCATCCAAAGATGCGCTAGCCTCGGCCGCGTCGTGCTGCGCGTGGTCATCGATGCCCGAACCCTCTCCGGGAGGAAGAGCGGCATCGGCAATACCTTGGAGGCGCTCCTTCGCCAGATGGTCCCAATGGCCGAGGGCTTCCGGTTCTTGCTACTCCGGCACCCGGACGCAAAGGGCCCGCTGATCGAGCACGAACGGGCAGAAGAGCTGGTCTTCCCGGGAGAAACCAAGAGCCCGAGCACGGTGTTTGCCCTGGGTCTCGGCCATCGATTCGCCGAGTGGGACCTCTTCCACTCGCCCGCGGACATCGTCCCGCTCGGACTCGGCTGCCCCTGGGTCGTGACGGTCCACGACCTGATGTGGATCGAAGCGCCCGAGCTCGCCTCGGCGTTCTTGCCCGTGCGCCTCGTCAATGGGCTCTGGTACCGCGCCAACTTCGGCCGCGCGATCCGCGGCGCGCGGCGCGTCATCGCCATCTCCGAGGCGACCGCGCGGGCCATCGGACGCGTCTATCCGACCGAAGCAGACAAGGTCCGGGTCGTGCACCATGGCTTCGATCCCTCGCGACACGATCGCTCTCGAGGGGGACCGCGGGACGGCCTCGACGCCTGGCTACCCCCCGGGGTGCGCTACTCGCTCATCGTCGGGCAGGGCTCGCCCTACAAGAACCATCCGCGAATGATCCGCGCTTTCGTCGCGGCCATGGGCACGCGAAGCGATCACAAGCTGGTGCTCGTCCGGCGCTTCAGCCGAGTGGACCCGGAGATGACCGAGCTCCTGTCGCGACCCGAGGTGCAACGTCTCGTCGTGACGATCCCCCACGTGACCGACGAAGTCTTGTTCACGCTCTATGCTCACGCCCAGATGCTGCTCTTCGCGTCGCTGTACGAGGGCTTCGGGCTGCCGGCGGTAGAAGCCATGGGCTTCGGGCTGCCGGTGCTCGCGTCCACCGCGGAGGCGGTCCGCGAGGTGACGGGGGACGCGGCGCTCCACGCGGATCCCTACAGTCACGACGATCTGGTGGCGAAGATCCGATCTCTGGACTCCGACGCAGCTCTCCGAGCGCGGCTCGTCGAAGCGGGCCTGCGGCGCGCTCGCGAGTTCTCCTGGGAGCGCGCGGCCCGGGCGACGCTGGACGTGTATCGAGAGGCGGTGAGTCGCGGATGAAGGTCGATGCGTTCGTAGCGGGAGCAACGGGATACACGGGCCGCGAGCTGGTGCGCGTGCTCGCGGAGTCGGGCAAGCGGGTCGTGGCCCACGTTCGCCCCGACTCGTCGCGGCGCGACGAGTGGCGAGGCCGATTCGAAGCGCTCGGCGCCAGCGTCGACGCGACGGCTTGGGACGACGCGGCCATGCTCGAGGCGCTGCGTCGGCACAGCCCGTTGGTGGTCTACGCCCTGCTCGGCACCACCAGGGCTCGAGGTCGCGCGTCCGGGGGTCAAGACGACTACGAGAGCGTGGACTACGGTCTCACCGCCCTGCTCTTGCGGGCGGCCGTGGCCTCGGGCCTTCGCCCGCGCTTCGTCTATCTGTCGAGCGTCGGCGCCGCACCGAACACCAACAATGCCTACCTGAGTGTGCGCGCCCGACTCGAGCGCGAGATCCGGGACTCGGGACTGCCGCACACTCTGGCGCGCCCGTCGTTCATCACCGGACCCGATCGCGACGACGGTCGCTTGGGCGAACGCATCGGTTCCGGCGCGGCAGACGCCGCGCTCTCGGTCCTAGGCGCGTTGGGCGCGCGCAAGCTCGCATCACGCTATCGATCGACGACCAACGTCACCCTCGCGAGGGCCCTCGCGCGGGTCGGCTTCGATCCCGAATTCGAGAACAGGGTCGCCCAAGGCGACGAGCTCCGAGCCATTCGGGACGAGCGCCCGAGGTAGCAGCGCGCCCTTGGCTCGACTTCGTGGTGAGTCCAACCGCAGCCAGTGGGCCCGCGCCCCGGACCGCACTCACCCCACCTGAATCGCAGACAACACCGAAACCTGGATCTCCAGCCGTCGCTGGGGCTGGATGGGCTTGCCGTCGAGCTCGACGATCTGAAAGCGATCGAGCACGCGCGCGCCCTCGGTCTTCACCGCGGACTCGACGATCTGCACTTTTTGATCGAAGAGCGCCTGGCTGAGCGCGAGCAGGAGTCCGGAGCGGTCGTCGGTCTCGACCTCGAGCGTCGCCAGCTCGCCGTCTTCGTTTTCGACAAACCTCACCTTGGTCTCGCTGGCCTTGGGCGCCGGGCCCACCGAGCGCCTCGAGGCCACCTCGCGGTCGAGCCTGCCTTCGAGCAAATCGACGAGCACGCGCGCAACGGCCTCCGCGTCTGCGGCAGCCACGCGCTCGGATCGCTTGGCGGGCTCGGTGTAGCGCACCCAGAACATGTCGACGGCTTCTCGCCGCCCGCCGGAGGTCTTACGTGTGTGGGCGGTAGCGTCGATGACATCGAGCCCCGCCAGGACAAATGCCGCGCTGATAGTCGCCAAGAGACCGGGACGGTCGTCGGCGACCACGCACATCACGCCAGGCGCTCCACCCCTTCGGGTGTCACGAAGCGCGTCGTGGGTGTGTGCGAGCAACTCTACGTTGACCGCCGCGCCACCGCGGCGCGTGGCGGCCCCGGCATGCTCGCGGATCTCGGCCTCGCCGTGGGCAGCGCGATAAACACGCGACATACTGGCGGCGAACTCCCGCACGTAGTCGGCTGAGGGTTCTTTGCGAGTCACGAGGTGGTCTTGGCGCGAAACGGTCGCGCTCACTGGCTCGGCGCCGGCGGTGGCCAGACCGGAATCGGGAACGGGAACGTGGGGATCGGCGGCATGCCGCTGGGCATGGGCAGCGGCCAGGTCGGCATCGGGCTCTGAGCGTCTTGCGCCGGGTCGGCGCCGGCATCCTTGGGCTTCGGTTTGCTGGTGCCCGTCGCCGTGGGCTTGGGGCCAGGACCCGGATCGGTCTGTGGCGGCGGGTCTTGCGGGACTTGGGGCTGCGGATCATAGGCCGGGCCTTGCCCCGTCATCTTCGTGGTCGGAGTCGTGCCCGCGATGTTGATGGGTTGGTCGCCGCCCGAAGTGTCCTTGTTCTGGCGCACCCAAATGATCCCGCCGATGATCGCGCCAATCACCACCACCCCGCCCAGGAGCGCGAGCACGAGCCCGCCTCCCCCGCCGCTCTTGCGTCGGGGAGCCGACGGAAACTGCTGCGGCACCGGAAAGGGCGCTGCGACCGGCGCACGCGACGCGTAGGCCGGCGGCGTCGGCGCCACGGGCACCGCCTGAGCTGCGGCGTTCTCGGCCGCGATGTTCGCGATCAGATCTTTGCTGGCTTCTTGAGTCCCGCCCTGCGCGGGCATGTCGCGCACCGTGGCTGGACGCTGCGGCGCCGGAGCCGTCTCGTCTTCGGGCGGCAGCGTGGGCGCCACTCCTGGCTTCGGTGGATCGAGCGCAGGTTCGTCCGCGGTGATCGGCGGCTTGTCAGCCGGCGCCGCGGGCTGATCCGCGGGCTCAGGAAAGCCGGAAACCCCGGCAGGAACCGGCGTCGCTGCGAGCTTGCCCGCGTGAGAGAGCTGCCCAGCAAAGGGTGCAATGGCCGAGCGCATCTCGACCGCGCTCTGGAAGCGCCGGCCCTTGTCCGGGTCGATGCCCTTGTGCACCACGGCCACCAGCTCGCCCGGCAGAGACGGATCGAGCTGGTCGAGGCGCTTCACCTTGCCGGCCATCACGTTGCCGACGATGGCAGCCGCGTCTTCGCCGATGGCCGGGCGTTCGCCCGCGAGCAATTCGAACAGCATCACGCCAATGGAGTAGAGATCCGCGCGGTGGTCCACGCGATCGGCCGAGTAGAGCTGCTCGGGCGACATGTACTCGGGAGTGCCCATCAGCGCGCCTGGGCGGGTCAGCCCCCTGTTGTAGTCGTTGGTCTGACGCAGCTTGGCGATGCCGAAGTCGAGCAGTTTGCAGACCGGACCGCCGGTGCTGGGAGTGATGAACACATTGTCCGGCTTCAGGTCACGGTGCACGACGCCGAGCGCATGCGCGGCCTCGAGCCCAGACAAGATCTGGAGCACGAAGTCGATGGCCTGATCCTTTGGGAGCTTGCGCTGGCGATCCAGGAGCTGCTGAAGCGACTCGCCGGTCAAAAGCTCCATGACCAAGTAGGGAGTGCCGTCCGCGGTCTGCTCGACGTCGGTGACCTTGGTGACATGGGGGCTCTGGATGCTGGCCGAGACCCGCGCCTCTTGCAGAAAACGCGTGGCCAACCCCTGACGCCGCGCGAGCTCCGTGTGCAGGAACTTCAGCGCGACGCTAGTGCCCAAGACCTCGTGGCGCGCCTCGAAGACGGCGCCCATTCCCCCGTCGCCTATCATGCGAACGATGCGGAACTTGCCGCCGATGACGTCACCGGGATTGGGTCGCATGGTCGGGGCGCTCGAGGGTAGTCATCGTAGCAGGCATCGTGCGGCGCAAGGCAAGCCTGCTCACTCCACCAACTCGACCCCGTCGACCATGCGCTCTTCGCGCGGCACGTAGCGGTCGTATTCCCCGATGAAGGCCAGCGATCGCGGGTCGGCGCGGTCGATGAACAGGATGCCGTCGAGGTGATCGGTCTCGTGCTGGACCACCGCCGACCTGAGCCCCTCCCAGGTGAAGTCGACGGGGCGGCCCTCGCGGTCGAGGCCACGTACTCGCACGACGCGCGGACGTCGGACACGACCGCGGATGCCGTCCACCGACAGGCAGCCCTCGTACATCACGATGGCGTCGCGATCGTCGAGCGGATCGACGGCCACCAGCGGCTCGACAATTGGATTAACCAGTACCGAGAGCGGGATCCCGGGAAAGTCTGGGTAGCGAGGGTTGCCGTGAACTTCGATCACCGCCATGCGCAGCGACTCGTGGACCTGCGGCGCGGCGATTCCAGCGCCGTTGGCGTCGCGCATGGTCTCGATCATGTCGTCGATCAGCGTCTGGATGCGCGCGGAGCCAATCTCCTCTGGTGGAACCTCTGGGGCCCGCACTCGAAGCACCGGATTCCCCATCTGAGCAATCTTGCGAATCGCCATGGCGCCATGTTACGGCGCGCGATTGGCAATGGAAGCACGTTCGGCAATATTGGGCGTTGGCAGCTACGTTCCGAGCAAGGTCGTGACCAACGACGACCTCTCCAAGCTGATGAGCACGAGCGATGAGTGGATTTTCCAGCGCTCTGGCATCAAGGAGCGCCGCTACATCGAAGAGGACGGCATCGGGGCCTCCGACTTGGCGGTGCCCGCCTCGGAGCGGGCGCTCGCCCACGCTGGCGTGAAGAAGGAAGAGATCGACGCCATCATCTTCGCCACGCTCTCCCCCGACTACACCTTTCCGGGCTCGGGCTGCCTCTTGGGTCACAAGCTCGGGCTGCCGGGCGTGCCCGCGCTCGACGTCCGCAACCAGTGCTCGGGGTTCATCTACGGGCTCAGCGTCGCCGACGCCTGGATCCGCACTGGCACGTACAAGAACGTGCTGCTGGTCGGCTCGGAGGTGCACTCGACGGGGCTCGACTTCAGCGATCGCGGTCGCGACGTGGCCGTGTTGTTCGGCGACGGTGCGGGCGCGGCGGTGATCGGCCGCGCCAAGGACGAAAAGAGCGGGCTGCTCTCCGTCGCACTGCACGCCGACGGCTCGGCGGCACAAGATCTCTGGCTCGAAGCGCCAGCCTCCAAGCACATCCCGCGCATCACCAAAGAGATGATCGACGAGGGCCGCCACTTCCCGAAGATGAAGGGCAAGCAGGTCTTCCGCTGGGCGACGGACAAGATGCCGGCGGTCGCCCACGAGGTGCTCGGCAAGGCCGGCCTCGGGATCAAAGACGTGGACCTCTTCGTGCCGCACCAGGCGAACATGCGCATCAATCAACTGGTGGGCTGGCGCCTCGAAATCGACGAAGAGAAGGTCGTGCACAACATCGAGAAGTACGGCAACACGACCGCCGCGACGATCCCCATGGCCCTCGACGCCGCCATCCAAGACGGCCGGCTCACGGCCGGCAAGACGGTTTTGCTCGCGGCCTTTGGCGCCGGCTTCACCTGGGCTGGCGCCGTCCTGCGCTTCTGAGCGCGCGATCACTCGGCGTTGCCGGCGAGCAACTCGAGCGCGCCCTCCCCTGCCATGGAGATCCCGAAGCACGATCAGCTGACCGCGCTCCTCTGCGGCAAGACCGCCGAGCTCGTGGAGAAGTATTGCGGGGGCGACTGGCGAGCCCTCACCGAGCGCTGGACGGTGACCTTGCCGGAGCTCGTCGCCCACGCGAAAGCCCATGGCATTCCGCTCGGATGGTTTCGGTCCGAGCAAACTCGCGTGCTTCAGCCTGATCGGAGCTCCAGGGCGTCATCGTTCGACCGCACCCACGTCAATCATGGTTCGCGGTGTTCCGAAGTAGTCGTCAAAGACGGGGACTGTCTGGTCGCCAGCGTTGATGCCCACCGTGTTTGCTGCGGGCCGGGCGAAGTCGGCACTCGTCGGGTCGGTGCTCACGAAGCTCGGAGCCGAACACGGCGTGGTCGATCCGTTCGGATTCAAACAGTAGTTGCTCGAGTAGCACCAGTTGTTTGAAAGCGTGCCCCCCGAGAAGCATTTGTCGAACGAGCTCCCGGTGGAGAACATTAGGTTGTTCTTGTTGACGCAACCTCCCAGGACACAGTCCAAGAGGACCGCCATCTTGTCTGGGTTGCTCTGGATGATGGTGTTGTTCGTCACCCACACATTGCCTGAGTCTTCTCCAGATACCGTTCCCACCGCAATGGCGACTCCAGCGCCACCGCTCGCTGGGTCGAGCAACACATTGTTCCGAATGACGCTGTCTCGCATGCTGAAAGCGTTTTGGAAATTCTGCTCAGCGGTCCTGAGGTCGTAGAGGTTGCGCTCCCAGATGATGTATCGATGGGTGACGTTGGGATCGCCGGCGTCAGCAGCCGCACCCGCGTTCTCCAGAAAGGTGTTGCCCTGGACGAGCACCCAGTCCGTGTTTGCGCGGATCGTGAGCCCGATTTGGCTGCCACAACCGTCACAATCAAAGGAACAGTTCTGGTAAAGCTCCTTCTTTCCGCCGGACATTCGGAAGGTGCTCTGACCCTCCACCGTGCGAACAAAGGTGCTGCCCTTCGCTGTCGGGCGGACCACATCGCCGCCGATCAGGACGTAGTCATTGCCTCGGAATCGGCTGTCGATCAGAAAGAAGCCGTCATCGGCAGCCATGTGATTGTACTTCGTCGTCCCGTGCGAATTGACGCGAAGCAGCAGCACGCCGAAGCCGTTGACGAACCCAATACCGGCGTCGCCGCTCACGGTGATGTCGAGATCCACGTAGCGCCAATTTGAACGAGGACGGGCGTCTGCGGTGCCGACCTTCGGCAAGGTGACCTCGGCACCGTAGGCACCAATCATGGATGGCTTGCCGGCGTTCTCTGGGAGATTGCCGTAGGAGGCGGCCGAGGCCCGATCCAGCAGTACGTGGAAGCTGCCGCTCGCTGCGCCGAGCGCCGCGTTCAGGTCGTCATAGTGGTGGGTGCTATCCGGGCAATCGTCAAACCGGCCGACTCCCAGGCTAGCGGGTGAAACGCAGCCCACCCAATCGGGCGCCGTGACCTGGATGGTCTGCGCCGTCCACGTTTGGCCGTTTACGGTGACCGTCGGCTGGTAAGTCCCGGGTGTCTCGTAGACGGTCGCGGCGAGAAATCCCTCGCTGTCCGCCGTCGACCCACCGTCGTCGAAATTCCAGATGAAGCGACCGTCGCGTACTTGGGTCCAACTGAGGTTTTCGGCTGCCTGCACATCGAACTGCACCGCGCAGGGCGCCATGCAATTGGAGATGGTCTCGGAGTCGTTGACGACGGCGAGATAAGTTTCCGGGGCCGGCACGGCACAAGTGAGGTCCGGTTGACAGATCTCGTTGGCGGCGCAAATGCCGCAGGTATCGGTATTGCAGCCATCATTTCCGCACCCTTGACCGGCCGCGCATGTGGGAACGCAAGTCCCACCATCGCCCGGTTGGGCGTCGCCTTGGCCACCAGCGTCGCTGGGAGTGGCGGCGTCGCTTTGGCTGCCAGCGTCCCTGGGACCGTTGTCGTCATTGGAATCGGTGCAGGACAACGCCAGCGCGAGACACCCGAGAAGGAGGAGCCGCTTCATGCGCGATACGGTACTACGATCCTCGCAAGCTGCGCGGCCACACCCGGCCTGAAGCATCCATCGCTCGCTTCACTCGGCGCTGCGGCTGATCTCGGCCTTGCCCGTGCCGGTCACGTCGAGCACACCCTTCTTGTGGTCGAGGGTCCCGCTGGCCTTGGCGGTGCCCTTCAGCGACAGCGTGCTCACCCAGCCCTTCGCCAGATCGACCTGGGCCGGACCGCTGAGCGTGAGCTCGAAGCGCGTCTTGCCACCCACCAGCGTGAGCGTCGTCGTCACGTCGAGCGTGAGCGTGTCGCCGGACTTTCCCTTCGACACCACGCTGACCTTGGAACTCTGGTAGTCGACGCCCGCGAGAACGCCGACCAGCGCCCGCGTCTCCGACGGACCGCCTTCGAGCTTCTTGCCCGCCGCGGGCCCGCCCTCGCCAAGCCACTTCGAGAGCGGGCTCGGACCACCGACCCAGTCGTACTCCGCCATCAGCGCGTCGCGTTCGCCACCGCTGACGTCCTTGCCATCGCCGCGGCCAATGTCGACGTTGCCGCCCTTCGACTCGAGCACGTAGGTGTGACCGGCCGTCGCCGTCGTCATCTCGACTCCGAGCAGCGGCTTGGACTCGCGCCGGCCGTAGACCACCTTCAGCTTGTTGACGGCGGAGCCCTCGCTGGCGAGGACCTCGATCGCGCGCTCTTCTTCGAGGGACCAGCTGCCGGCCTGCATGCCGCCCGCGTGCTCCCCCTTCTTCAACGTGAAATCGAAGACCAAGGACGCGGTGCGCTTCTCGAGGGACTTGGTCCCCGCCGCGGGCGCCTTGGCGGGCGGGGGCCCACCCTTCGCTTCGCCGCCTTCGCCTCCCCTGGCGTCATCGGCTCCCTCCACGCCCGACGCGTGCTCCGCGCCGGGGCCGCTGGTCGCGCCGCCGCCACACGCCACCGCTGTCACGCACACCACTAGAACGAGTCGCTGCCGGATCCCCATGGTGGGGACAGCATAGATCGACTCGTTCCGCGGCCGCGCGTCATTCGGGTTTGCCGGTGGTTTTCACCGTGTCGCCCTCGGCCTTGGGGTCCTTCGCGAGCTCTTCGAAGCGATTCGCGATGGTGCCCAAGGCGCCCGCGGTCACTTCCAGCGTGCGGGCGCTGGTCTCTACCGACGAGCGCGCGATGCTGAGGCCGTAGCGAGCCCATGCGGCGCCCACTCGGACGAAGGCAGATGCGATCTCGGCGGCGTCGGACTGGTTCTGGGATTCGGTTTGCGTGTTCATGATGGACTCCTGTTCAAACTGCGCCGAAGTGGCGCTTGGGACACACGTCCGCCATCGACGAGCAACATGCTCGCGCGGTGACCTTCGTGATTCTAGAAGCAGCTAGGGCATGCAAGTGGCGCAGACGAAGCGCGCCGCGCCGGGCATCGCGCCAACCGCGAGACCGGCCTGATCACCTTCAGCGAGCTCGGCGCCGCACTTGGCGCACTCGCTCGGCTTCGCCAGGACGACGGGTTGATACGCGACCACGTCGTCTAGCTTTGGCTTGCGCACCGCCTTGGACCGCAGGCGGTCGCGCTCGTCGTGGACCGTCTTGGCCGCGCGGCTCAGGCGGTCCTCCACCCGCTCGGAGGCGCGGTCGGCGATACTGACCGCGTCCTCGAGGATGGTGCGCACCAGGTTCGAGACCGGAATGCGCAGGGCCCGCGCGGCGGATTTCAGCTCGCCCTCGAGCACGGCCGGGATGCGGGTGTGCAGCACCCGCTCCTTCTTGGGTTCGGCGCCCTCGGGGGCTTCGTCGGCGTTTTCCTCGGGCTTCGGAGGTTCGGAGGGTTTCTGTGTCACGGCGTGATACGTGTATCACCGTGTATCACACGAGTCAAGGGGGCCCCGGGGATTTTTCTCTCGGCCCCGGCAAGGTCAGGATGCCGGGGTGAAGTGGCCGCTCCTCGCAACTCTGCTCCTCGCGGGCTGCGGGGGCTCCGCCACGAGCCCGGCGCGCTCCCAAGCCGAAATCGTGATCCCGACCCAGAGCGGGCGGGACACACGCGACGACGCTCCTCCCCCCCGCGCCGAGCCCATCGAGGCCGTCGATCGCAGCGATCCCTACCTCTACTTCGTGGGCGGCTGGAACGGCTTGGCCAACAGCAAGCTGGTGACGCGGCTCGACGTGACCAGCGACGGACGCTTTCACATCCACTTGCCGGTGCAGCAGCACCGCCCCATCTGCGATCTCTGGGGGAAGCTCCGGGTCGCCGACCGGATGATTTACTTCGACATCGAGCACAGCACTTGCGAGGCCGAGAGCGTCGGCACGACCCTGGAGCGACACGTCATCGAGAAGACCGACGACGTGTTGGTCGTGCGCGGTGCCGACTCGAAAATGGTGGTGCGCTACACGCGACGCAAGGACCCCTGAACCGGAATCCCACATTCACCGGGCGGCCGTAGCCACGAGCATCCCGAGCAAGAGGCGGCGCGGCTCGGTGCCCACAGCCCGCATGACGTGGAGCGCGACCCGACCGCGCAGTCCCCACTGCTCCATGCCGGCGCCAATGGTCATGCCGCCCATGCACAAGAAGATGTAGGCGTCGACGTAGGGCTCGGCAGTGCGCCGCAAGTCGCCGACGGGACCTCGGCCGAAGACTCCCAAGATCGGGTAGAGCACCAGAGGAAGCGCGGCCGTCCAGGCGATGGGCAGCGCCTCGGTGAACCACCAAACTGCCATCGAGCAGGCGACGGCCAAGAAAACCAGGGTCCCTACGGCCAAGCCCACGCGCCGCCAGCCGACGACTGCCTGCGGCGGGACAACGCCCTTCTCCTCAGCCGCCACGTGGGCGAACCTATCACGCCACATTCCAGGAACGTCGCATGTCCATCCGGCCCACGACCAGCATCCCGCCCTCATCCTCTGCGCTCCGGGAGAGCGGGAACCCGATTTTTCGCGGACTCTCCGCGATCGAGCGCGATCACGTCGCACCCTTTCTGGACCAGCTCTGGGTCGAGACGGGCACGGTGGTGGTGCAAGAAGGCGAGCTCGACCGCGCCATGTATTTCGTTCTCGACGGCACCGCGAGCATCAGCCGGCACGGGCTGGAGCTCGACGAGATCACCCGTGGCGAGCATTTTGGCGAGCTGGCGCTGATCTCCGACCGCCCCCGCGCCGCCACCATCACCGCCACCACTCGCGTCGAGCTCGCAGTGCTCACGCGCGAGCGCTTCGACGACCTCGCGCGGCAGTATCCCACGCTGGCCCTGTCCGTCGTGCAGTCGTTGGTCGGAGGCGTGGCGGCACGTCTGATCGATATGACCGACAACGTCGGCCTCTTGCTCCACGAACGTTCCCTGCCCAGACGCACGACCCTCGACGTGACCGTCGCCGGCCGGCCGCGCCGAGCGCGTACCGGCACCCCGCTGGAAGATCTGCTGCCGAAGTACGACCGGGGTCGCCTGATCGTCGCAGCGCTCGTGGACAAGAAGGCGCTCTCGCTCGTGAGCCCGCTGTCGTCGGACTGCACGGTGGAAGCGCTCACCGCCGATCATTGGGAGGGGCAGCGCATCTACCGCCACAGCCAGGCGTTGGTGCTCTTGGCCGCCGGGCGCCGGGTGGACCCTTCGCTGCGACTGCGCATGGGGCACTCGGTAGGCTTCGCACAGCGCGTGATCGCCGAGGGCGGACCAGGAGATCTGAGCCGAGTGGCCGCCGATCTCGAGCGCACCATGCGCGAGTTGATCGAAGAAGACAGCTTGCTCCGCGAGGAGTGGTGGACCGTCGATGAAGCCAAGGCGCACTTTGCGGCGGCGGGGTGGCAGGACGTGGCCCAGCTGCTCGACCTCTGGCGAGAGCCGGCGGTGCCCCTGGTGGCTTGTGGCGAGGTCTACGCGCTGAGCTTTGGTGCGCTGCTCTCGAGCGCGGGCAAGCTGTCCAAAGAGTTCCGGGTGCTCGCCGACGATGGCGCGCTGCTCATGGTCTACGGCACTCCGCTCGCCGAGGGACCGCTCTTGTCCGAGTCGACGGCTCCGAGCGCATCGGCGGCGCGAGTGCAGCACGCCCGCGCCGTGTCCCAACAAGCCAGCTCGATGACCCGCGACCAGGATCGCTGGCTCGAGACGTTGTCCATCACCAGCATCGGCGCTTTCAATCGCGCTTGCATCGGGGCAGACGTCTCGCAGCTGATTCGCGTGAGCGAAGGCTTCCAGGAGAAGCGCATCGGACGCATCGCGGACGACATCCACTCACGCGGCGCCAGGGTGAAGGTCGTGTGCATCGCCGGTCCTTCGTCATCGGGAAAGACGACCTTCATCAAGCGACTCCGGGTTCAGCTCCAGGTGAACGGCATCAACCCGGTCAGCGTTTCGCTCGACGACTACTACGTGGACCGCGACGAGACCCCCCGGGACGAAGAGGGCGACTACGACTACGAGGCCTTCGAAGCGCTGCGCGTCCCCCTCCTGCAAGAGCACACCTCCCGACTTCTGGCCGGGGAAACCCTACGTACCGCGCGCTACGACTTCACGACGGGCGCCAGCGACGCCGGAGGCGGGGCGGAGATCTCCCTGGGGGAGCGCGACATCTTGATGCTCGAAGGCATCCATGGCCTGAACCCAAAGCTGCTGTCGACCCTGCCCGCGGACAGCGTGTACCGCGTATTCGCCTGTCCCCTGGCCCAGCTGCCCTTCGACCGGCTGACGCGCGTGCACGCCAGCGACGTGCGCCTGATCCGGCGCATTGTCAGAGATCGACATACGCGAGGGGCCACCGCGGCGATGAACATCATGCGCTGGCCCAGCGTGCGCGCGGGCGAGCGCAAGCACATCTTTCCGTACCAGCACCACGCCGACGCGGTCTTCGACTCGTCGTTGATCTACGAGCTTAGCGTGCTCAAGGTCTTCGCCGAGCGCTACCTGCTCGAGGTCCCCCAGTCCGATGCCGCCTACACGACGGCGTTTCGCTTGCTCGGGCTGCTCGATCGCTTCGTGACAATCTATCCGGACCACGTCCCGCCGACGTCGATCCTCCGCGAGTTCATCGGTGGCAGCGGCTTCGAGTACTGACCTCGATCACGCCGCGGAGAACAGCTCGTAGGTCCGGCGCAGCTCGTCGAGGCGTCCCTCGTTCACGTCGCGATCGAACTCGAACGCGACCAGCTTCGCGAGCCAGTCGCCGTTGGGATCGTGCTCGATCCGGACGACCGTCGCCGGCAGATCGAACTCGGGCCCGCCGGACCGGGTCTTGAAGCGCAGGCGCACGCGCTGCCCGGGCTGGTAGCGGCTCGGCGTGCCGAGCAAGACCCCCCGCTGGCTGACGTTGCGGACCACGCCGACCCGACCGGGTTTGGCGGGGCTCTCGATGGCGACGGGGAACCTCACCGGGAGACGTGCGTGGCGGCGACTGTGCTCCATTGGCGCACAGTGTAGGATAAAGTGGTTTCTGGCAAGCCCCTACGGCCGATCGCCCGCTCTTTCTGCGGTTGTTGGGCCGGGCGAGTTCATGACCAACAACGCCGGGGTGACCTGGACGATGCCCTCGAGGCCCGACGAGCCGAAGGCAAAGGTCAGGTTCAGGGTGCCCGACGGCAGCGCGCCCCGGCGGATCAGCTTGGCGACCTCGGGTCCCGCGTCTTGTTCGAGCTCTCCCATCGGCAGACCGCGTTTCCGCTTCGCGTTGTCGACACAGGCACGGAGGGGCCCACAGCGATCCGTGTCGACCAAAAAGTCGAGTTCGCGGCGCCAGTGCAGGCGCCAGAGATCCGTCGCCGACGAGCTCTTGGCGAACGCTGGCTCGCTTCCGAGCTTCACGAACTTGTCGCGATATTCCCCTCGTTCGCTGCCGCTCGACGAGCGAGCACGCAGCACGAACAGGTAGCTCGACGCGACGAAGCCCAGCGCCTTTACGTCGGGATGCGTCACCGGCGCGCTGGCAACGATCAGTTCGAGCGCTTGGGCTCCTTCTTCGGGCTTGCCCGCGAGCGCTCGCACTCCGGCGTAGTCGATGGCGGCGCGCAGCCGGAGCTCGAGCGGCACGCCCTCCGAGATCAATGACTTGGCGACCTGCTCCAACACGGCGTATGCCTTCTCGGATCGGTGGAGCGTGGCATCGCTCTCCGCGAGCAAGAGCATGAGCCGCGCGCGGTCGAGGGAGTCGGCGGCGAGCTCGGGGATCAACGCCGCGAGCTCGTTGGCCGCAGAGCGCGCCAGCGCTGGGTTCTGCTTCACGGTGCCGGTCCAGAGGCGCAGCACCTGGAACGCGGAGAAGTTCGCGGGATCGACGTCCTCGGGCAGCAGCTCGAGCAGCGGCTGCACGTCGTCGTCGCGAAACGCGAGAGCGGCCACGGCCAGCATCGAGGCGTGCGCGAGGGGGTCTTTCGGCGCCGCCTTCACCACCTCGGTGGCGCGCTTGGTGAGTTCGGCGCGCGCGGCCGGGGGCACCTTGGTGTGGTTGTTGACGACGGCGTCGAAGCCCGCCGCGATGGTGTCGGCGAACAGCACCGCCCCCGCAAAATGCGGCGCGCTGGCCGTCGCCAGCTTCGCCGCGCTCTGCATCGAGCCCAGGCGTTCGAGAAATCGCCGCGCCAGCTCCTCTTGAGTGATGCCTGCCGCCCCGGTAGTTCCGTACAGCCACGGCGCGATTTGAACGATGGCCAGGTAGCCCTCGATGCCGCGGACGTCGCGTCCGCCGCCGCTCTGCCAGGCCCGCTCGAGCTCCGCAGTCAAAGAGACCATCGGCGCGTGCTGCTTCCAGGCTATCGCGCACAAGAACGTCGTGCCCATGCCCATCGGAAGACCCGGGCACAAACCGTTGTCGAGCTCGCTCTCGGCCAGCGCGGCCGCGACACCGAGGTGCTTCGCCGCGTCGGCCTGGTGGGGCGCGAGGGCCTTCTTCGCCTGGTCGAGGCGACGGATGTCGAGCAGCGCGCGCGCCAGCTCGAGGCGGCTCGGCAGATCCTTTGCCGTCGTTTCGAGCTGCTTGATCTTCGACACCGCGTCGAGCGCGCGTTCGGCGCGGGTGACCCGCGCGGCCTGGATCCGATTCGAAACTGGATACTTCTTGGCCTCGGCGATGGCGGCGCGAGTCGCATCCAGGTCCAGCTCGTGAGCGGTGGCGCGCGCCAGCGACGCCCAGCGGGTTGCGTCGTTGGGCACGACCTCGACCGCGATCTCGCGGACGAGCCGCGTGATGTCCCAGCGGCCCAGGACCTGCGCCGCGACGTCGATCCGATCCGCGAGCTCGGGCGTGAGCGCGGTCGGCGACGCGGCCTCAGCGGCACGATCGCGGAGCCACGTGGTCGCGCACCGCTCGGCCATGACGGTCACCGCTGCAGGCAGATCGTCGAAGCTCGTCTTCCCGGACGCGGCGCGCACGGTCATCAGATCTTGCGGCAGGCGCTGGCTGGTCGCGAGCTCGTAGAGCGCATCAGGAGCGGTGCCGCCGACAGCCAAGTGGAGCAGCGGGCGCTCACGCACCAGGGGGCCCTCGCGCTTCGCGAGTTCGGCGCGCTCGCCTTGACCGAGTTGCTGGACGAACTCCCGCAGTTCGCTCCTCAGCGCAGCGGGCAGCGCAGCGATGGGATCGCTCGTGCGCTCCAGCGATCGCAGCGCCTGGATCAGCTGCTGGCGCTTGGTCGGCGCCTTGTCGGGAGGCTTCGCGCTGGGCGCGGCCCCGGACTCCGGAGGTCGCGGCGGCGGCGCGCAGCCCGCCACCGACGAACACAACAGAACTGCCCCGATCCGGAGCGACCAACGAGCGATGCCGGACACCGCGCGAGCTTATGCCTCACGCCGGCCGCTCGTCATCGTCGCCGTGCACCCCCGGCCAAAATGCCATGAAGCGTCGCTTGATCCGCCGGGGATCTCGGTTCAAAGTCGTTCATGATGCGTTCGGGCCTACTGTCGGCGATCACGCTCACGGCGTCCTCGGTGTCCGCGGCGCCCGTGGGCCCCGAGGCGGTGCTCTCGACCCTGGTGCGCATCGAGTCGACCTTGCAGGTGTCGAAGTACACCCACGCCACCTTGGTCGATGAACGCGCGGGACGATACGAGTTCGACTGCTCGGGCATGGCCGCCTGGGTCCTGAAGCGCTCTTCCCCCGTCGCACATTCCGCGGTGACTTTCCGCGCGACGAACGGTCGCCCGTTGGCGCGGGACTACTACCGGCAGATTGCGACCTCCATCGCCGGCCACGAGCGGCAGGGTTGGGAGCGCGTCCCGCGCGTCGCGGACGCCACCGCGGGGGACGTCATCGCCTGGCTCAAACCCAAGGAGATCCAGTCGGCGAACACCGGGCATGTCGCCTTCTTGCTCGCGGCGCCGGAGCCCGTCCCCGAGACTCCCTACGTCTACCTGATGCGGATCGCGGATGCCTCGCGCTATCGCCATCAAGACGACTCCCGCGCGGGCACGAAGCGCACGGGCTTCGGCCACGGCACCATCTTGGTGGTGGCCAGCCCCGAGTCGGGAGCGCCCGTGGGCTACGGCTGGGTCGGCCTGCGATCGGCCTGGGTGCTCAGCACGAAGATGGCCATCGGTCGGGCGCTGCGCTGAGCCAGGCGGTCTAGCCGCAGAACGAGAAATTGAGCAAAGCGGTGCTGCTCTGACAAGTATCGCCGCCGGAACACACGGACGGCTGCCCGGTACACATTTCAAGCTCACTCCAGCCAGAGCACGACGACTGGCAGCTCACCGAGAGGTAGGTGGTACCGATCTTGAGCTGACCACAACAGATCTGCCCGGGGCAATCCGACGGGCGCTGGCAGCTGATGGGGACCTGCGGAGACGTGCAGCTTCCCAGCGCGCCGCAGACTCCGATCTTCGTGCTCTGGGTGTAGCAGCAGATCTGACCCGCCTCGCAGACGTTCTCGGCTCCGCAGTCGATCCCGGTCGATCCGCCGTCCCCGCCGGAGCCGCCATTGCCACCCGTCGCACTCCCGCCGGAGCCGCCATTGCCACCCGTCGCACTCCCGCCGGAGCCGCCATTGCCACCCGTCGCACTCCCGCCGGAGCCGCCATTGCCACCCGTCGCACTCCCGCCGGAGCCGCTGGCGCCGCTGGCGCCGGCAGCCCCGCCCGATGCGCTCGCACCGGCAGCGCCCCCTGTCGGCGAAGCACCGCCGCTCGCACCGGTGCCACCAGCGCCGCCCGGCAAGACGCACCGATTGAGCGCCGAGTCGCAAACGTAGCCACCGGCGCAGGGGCAGCGCTTTCCGTCGAGCTCGACGGGCTCCACAGTGCACGCGCCAAGTCCCGCGACCAAAAAGGCCACCGAAGTCGCGAGGAGCGATCGCACAGCGCAGCCTACCACGCTGCCGGGGTTTCCTCGCCCGCGGTTTCCTGCTTCACGCCGTCGCGTTGGTCGCGTTCGTCGCGTTGGTCGCCTTCGTCACAGGTGCTAGCTTCTCCCGCATGGGGTTGCGCTATTCGTTCGCGTCCGCGTTCGGGCTTGCTCTCTCTTTCGCCTTCGCCTGCGGCGGCGACGACGACCCCGGCTCGTCGTCGGGCGGCGCCGGGGGCAACGCCGGCGACGCGCAGGCCGGTGGCGGAACCGCCGGCAGTGGCGGAACCGCCGGCAGCTCCGGCAGTGGTGGCAAGACCGGCCTAGGCTCCGCCCTCGAGAGCCAGGGTTTTCTGGTCCAGCAGGGCGCGTTTCGGCTGCTCGATCTCTCGGATTGCTGCTCGGCGGGCAAGAGCTGCTCCGGCAACAACCCGACCAGTCCCTACGCCGCGTTCCACGTGCCGCGCGCGCCGGGGCAGACCGCTGCGAATCTCAACGAGGACAACGCAGGACTCGCCGCCTCGTACCGTCTGCGCGCAGACGAAGCGGTGATCTGGGTCGGAACCACGCCGCCGGACGCCAAGTACTTCGGGCTCACGCCCTATTTGATGGACCGAGAGGATTCACCGGGAACGCGCAAGCCGGTCTTCGCCAGCTTGTCCGAGACGCTCAACCAGCTCGTCATTCAGGTGGGCGGGGAGCCCGATCCCTTCGAGGCGCCCGTGGCCATCATCGCCGCGGCCGACCAGACCACCGTGAGCGACGCGACAGCGGCGTTGGTCGCTTCCGGCGTGGCAGCGACCGCGATCAACACCCTGACCTTCGATCCGAGCTTGGTGAAGCTCGGCATCGAGGACTCGGCAGAGACGGTGGGCGTGCTGTTCCGGGTGGCGTTGTTCGGCGACGCGGCCAAGGGCAAGACCTACCTCGACGCCATCCCGGGTCAGCTCCTGCGCGTGACGCCGAAGACGCCGAAGGCGCCCAACCCGCTGCCCACACCTGCGGCTCGCCCCAAGAACACCACCGACACCGAGACCGGGCTGACCAGCGCGCTCGACGCGCTGGAAGCCGCCGTCATCGCCGCCAACCCGGGCTTTACCGCCAAGGTCATGCTCGTGAGCAAGGGCACTCCGGATCCCATGGCCTGCATCCAAGGCAACGCGGTCTGCGCCGGTGACAATCGCGACACCAACTACCCGACTACCCTGCCGCAGCCCCTGTTCACGTCGCCCGACGATTTCTTCGTGGTGCTGGGCGTCGACCACGTGAAGTCGGGCAAGACCAGCTACTCGAATTTCAGCGTCTACGCGATGGATCACCTGGTCGGCGTCGCCTCCATCGACAACCTGAAGTACGCCGGCAGCGCCAGCGCCTTCCTGCCGTCGCACCCGGACGCGTCGAAGCTCTATGCGTGGAAGGTCGCTCGCGCTTGCGCCGGCGATCCAAAGTGCCTGGAGATCCCAGATGCGGGCTGTCCGACCGGCGTCGCCGCGGGCAAATCGGGAACCATCACCTTCCGCACCTACCTGGAGCCGAAGACCAAGACCGCTCCCGATCCGAGCACGCTGGTCCTCGACCGCGTGATTCGTTTCACGAAGTGAGGCGCGTGAGGCCCAATCCCGGGCGCGCATAGAAAAAGGGCCGCGTCCTGTGACGCGACCCTACCTGGCTGAACCGGGGTTCGATGCGGGGAGAGATCAGCCAGGCGAAAACATGATCGGGTAGCTCACGGTGACGATGCCGTTCTCGGGTGCCGGGAACGAGAGCCCGTAGTAGGCGCCGACGACGCAACTCACCACTCCGCTGTCGGGCATGTCGCTGCCCGCGTTCTGCACGCGGCTCACCGCGCCGTCACGACCGATCACGAAGCGTACCGCGACGCGACCTTGCAGGTTCGGGTTACGACCCAGTCCCTGCTCGTAACACATGCGGAAGCGACCGTAGTTCTGGCGGACGATGCGCTGCACGACCTCCGAGGGCAGGTGACCGGACACGCTCAGCGACCCGTCGGGCCGCATTTGCGGCACGCGCGTCTTGTGACCCGGCGCGTTTCGTCCGAGCGAGTTGCCGAAGCCGCCCTCGAGTCCCGAGCACACGGTGCCGCCGCAGGTGCCGATACCGTTGATGCCGATGCCCTCGCCCTTGCCGCCGGCACCCTCACCGATCCCGGTCAGGCCCAGGCCGTTGGATCCCCATGAGTCGCCGATCTCGTCGCCCCACATGTTGCCCTGGGCGCTCTTGTCATCGGTGCCGAGGGAAGAATCGCGGCCCCAGGGCACGGTCGGGGCGTTGGGATCCCCACCAGGGCCCGAGTTGAGCAGGCCGATCATGCCGAAGGTGCGGGCCTCGTTCAGGGCGCGCTCCCGCGCCATGTGCGGGTCGATGTTGTCCTTGGGCCCGGCCACGCCCGCACGCTTGCTCGCGAGCTTCGCGCTGGGCTTGCCCATGGCGCCGGACTCCTTCGCCGCCGCCTCGGCGCGCTCGCCGCCGCCCTTCTCGGTGTCGGTGTTCTCGGCGGTCTTCTCGTCGAGCTCGCGGTTGCGCTCGGCGCTCGCCGAAAGGTACTGCTGGATCAGCACCAGGCGGTCGCTGTCGTTGCTCTCGTCGTCCGTCAGGCCCATGGCCGGCACGAAGAAGGCCATCGCACCGACGAAGGCCGCCACGATGCTCGCGGACAGACCGAAGAAGGCTGCCGTCGAGGAGTCGTCGTCGGCGAAGTACGCACGCTTGGTGCGCTTGCCAGCGTGCACGCCGCCGATCTGCACTTTCAGATCACCGAAGCTCAGATCCACGCGCGTCCCCAGCGCGAGGGCGATGGTGGCGCCCGGGGCCGCGGTCTCGGTGCCGCTCGACTTCGTGATGCGCGCCGTCGCGCCGGCCGGGACCGTCACGCAGGGCTCGCCCGCCATCAGGCTGACGATCTCGAGACGATCCGTCCCGAGCTTCTCGCTCGGCAGCGTGACCTCGCTGGCGCGTTCGCCGACGGCAAAAGCGCGCGGAGGATCGAGGTGCGCGACGTGGATGATGTTCGCGCCCCAGAGCACCGTGACTTCGACGGCGCGGGCCGCGACGTTCTCGCACTCTTCGGAGCTCACGGCCGGGCCGTTCTGCACCAGCGCGTAGCCCATGGGTGCGTCGTCATTCGCCAACGGAGCCGGCTCGAGCCCGAACGCCGTGCGCGCGTCGAAGTTGGTCAGGGTCGAGAGGAAGGGGTTGACGGAATTTGACTGGGCCATGACAGATCTCACACCTCGCGTTGCGACGCTGGACCAGCTCGGCGGGGCTTCGTCCCACATCAGTGTGGGAGGGCCGCCCATCTGGCGTGCTTGCGTCGTGTTCTTGCGGGGATTGACAGGCCGCAGAGCCCCGGGGTTCCAAAAAAGTTTGTCGGGGCCCGGATATTGGGAAAAACCCCTGGGGATCTCCTGGACTTGCGCGGGCCCCGGTGCGCTGCCAAGGATCGCGCCCCACCGCGAACCCCAGGGAGGCGATGTGCGTACGCCCCGATTGGCCCACCTGACCCCACTCGTCGCAGCGCTGCTCTTGTCGTCCGTCGCCAGCGGGGCACCGCGCCTGCTGCTGCCCAACACACCAGTCTCACCCAAGGGGGCGGACCCCGTGTCGCGCGCGCGGGAGGTGTTGAAGTCTCGCTCGGCCGAGGCGGGCCAGTTGGACCTGGTCCACACCCGCACCCACTCGCTGCCGAGCGGGCACCGGGTCGTGCGCTTCGCGCAGCGGCATCACGGCATCCCGGTGCTCGCCCGAGGCGCCAGCGTCGTGCTCGACGCCGGGGGCAACCCGACAGCCCTCGCGGCCGCTCGGCTCGCGCCGCGCTTCCCGGTCTTGCACACGCCATCACTCACCCGTAGCGCTGCCGCGCAGAGCGCAAACGCGTTCACCCGCGGCGCCGACTTCGGTGCCAACGACGTTCGGCTGGCGTGGCTCGATCGCGGAGGCACCGCGCGACTGGTCTGGGTGCTCTACCGCGGGCTGATCCCCGGCACGCCGCGCTCGCCCGTCGTCCTCGTCGACGCACACACGGGGAGACTGATCCTCACCTATGACGCGACGCGCTTCGATCGAGCCGCGACCGTCTACGAAGAGAACCCGGTCTCGACGCCCACTGCCGCGCCGGTGACCCTGAGCTCCCTGGCGGTGGGCGCGACCAAGCTGGAGGACTCCCGCATTCGGGCCGTGACCTGCGTGGACACCCAGAAGCTCGTCGGCAAGTACCAGATCCACATGTGCGAGCTGCTGCCCAAGGCGGTCTCAGATGCGAGCGGCGACTTCCCCTACAAGTTCGCCAGCAATACCGCCCCCGAAGACGAGTTTGCGGAGGTCAGCATGTACTTCCACACCGCCAAGGCTTACGCGTTCTTCGAGTCATTGGGCATGCCCCAGCTCGACTTCAAGCCGTTGACGGCGGTGGCCAACCTGCGTTTTCCCCAAGGCTGGGACAGCGGCGACGTCTCCACGATGAAGAACACGGCGCTGCCGCTGCAGTCCTACGACAACGCTTTCTTCAGCCCGAAGAGCCCCTACCCCGGCCTCTTCGACAACGTCGACGGCGGGCTCTTCTTCGGCCAAGGCAAGAACGCCGACTTCGCCTACGACGGCGACGTGGTCTACCACGAGCTCGGGCACGCGCTCACCGATCGCACCATCGACTTTGCACCCTACTGGCACCTCGATTCCCAGGGGGCAACGCCGGCACCCGGCGCCATGAACGAAGGGCTCGCCGACTACTTCTCGAGCGCGCTGACCGGCGACGGTCAGGTGGGTGAGTACGCCGCCAAGAACACCTCTTACGGCTATGGCGGGGACGTGATCCGCGATCTCGACGCCGCCGACACTTGCCCCGGATATCTGGCCGGCGAAGTGCACGTCGACTCGACCTTCTTCTCGGCCGCGCTGTGGAGCACCCGGCAGTCTTTGCCCGAGGCCGACCGCGGCAAGTTCGACGCGGCGCTGGTGACCGCCATGATGGCCGCGCCCAGCGGCGAGCTGGGCTACGAGGATCTGGCCGAGCTGTTCCGAGCGGCGATCGAGACGTCGACCCTGGGCAAGACCGCCGCCGACGCGCTGAAGACGGAGTTCGAGAAGCGGGGCGTGCTGCCGCGTTGCGAGCGCGTGCTCGAGTACAAGGGCCAGCCACTCAAGAGCAAACACTGGAAGATCGCCCAGGGCTTCTATTCGCCCGGCAAGCCCTACGTCGGGTTCGAGCAAGGCGAGAGCTTCGCGCCCGGCCTCTTGCAGGCGCACGTGGCCTTGAAGGCGGCCACCGAGAAGCTCCGGGTCGAGTGGCAGAACCACCCGCTCGGCTCGCAGCTCGGCCCTGAAGCCGATCCCTATTCGCCGGCGGTGCTCGTACGCTTCGCCAGCGATGCGATCGTGTTCGATCCTTCGTCCGGAGTCAGCTCGAACGCCGCCACGCTCTTCGAGCCCGCTACGGGGGCGGCCAACTACGCGTTGATCGACGTGCCCACCGGCGCGACGGACGCCTGGGTCATGATCGTGAACAAGGGCGACGAGATGGGGCTGTTCACCGAGCTCGAGCTGGTGCAGAAAGCGCCGGCGACGGGAGGCAGCGGCGGCTTCGGAGGCAGCTTCGGAGGCAGCGGCGGCTTCGGAGGCGGCTTCGGAGGCAGCAGCGGCTTCGGAGGCAGCGGCGGCCTTGACGTCGAAACCTCCGCCTACGACCAAGACCTGAACTCTCTGTCGGACTGCAGCGCCGTTCCCGGCGGCAGGTCGTCGTGGTTCGCGGCAGGGCTCTTGGCCAGCGCCCTCGCCTTCTTGCGACGGCGACGCCGCTCAGCCTCGTGATTGTGGCAGTGCAAACGCTCGCACCCCCGGCGGAGACGGATCGGGGTTGTAGAGCGCCGTGAGCACGTGATCACGCCACGCGCCGGCGATGAACAGATAGTCACGGGCATAGCCTTCCACCACGAAGCCCAAGCCCCGAAGCAGACGACCGGAACGCTCGTTGACCGGCATGTAGTTGGCGCTGAGCCGATGCAGCCCGAGTCGACCGAAGGCAAAATCGATGGCCGCGCGGAGCGCTTCACGCATGAGTCCGTGGCCCTCGTGACGGTGATCGACGTTGTAGCCCAAGTGGCATGCCTGAAACGGACCGCGGCAGATTTCCGTGAAGCTGACGTGGCCGATCACCGGGCCATCCGCGTCGCTGGCCAACCCGAGCTGCAGCCGACACGAGCGGTCCTCGAGGTACTCGACGCGGTTCTGCTCCAGGCGCCAGCGCCAATACTCCTCGCTGTTGTAGGCGGGAGGCGTCGGCGGCGACCAGGGCGCGAGGTGGGCGCGGTTCTCCCAGAAGTAAGCCTGCACGCGTGGCGCCGCGGAAGGTGGCAGCAGCGTCAAGACCAGCCGCTCGGTCTCGATCAGCACGGGCGACGCCTCTGACTCGTCCATCGGGTCATCCTAGGAAGCCGAGCGCAGGGTGGCTAGGAGGGCGTTGCACCCCCTGCCAAATCGCCTTGCGGAGGTCTCGGGGGCTGAAAGCAAACGCTGCGCGTGTCGCGCCGAATTCAGCGCGGCAACGAGAACACCTGCCACGTCCCTGAGGTCGTCCAATACACGTGGGTGGGCGAGAGCGCCAATGCGGCGGCCGTGGTGCCGTACGCGGTGGACACCACCTTGCACGTCTCGTCGACCCGCAAGATCTCGCCCGAGCTGAGCGACGCGACCCAGACGGTGGTGCCGTCGCGCTCGAGGTCCCTGACCTGCCGGCCAGTGCCGAGCTTCACGAACTCGCTAGCCGCCGCGCCCGAGATCGGGACCGTCCACAGCGAGTCGGAGACCACGTGGCCGAAGAACAGGTCCCCGCTGCTGCCGATGGCGATGCCCGAAGCTGCGTCGAAGGTCGCGAGGTTCTGAATGGCTGCGTTCGACAGCGTGACCCGCGCGATAGGCGCCAGCGTGTTGCGTCCCACGTTGGCGTGGGTGGCGTCCACCGCGAGGCAGCGCGCGTTCGACCCGACCGTCGCCACCGTGGTCACCGGACCCAGGCCCGACGCCGGGGCGCGGCGCAGTTCGCCCGCGGCGGTGACCCAATACAAATCGGTGCCGACCATTGCGAGCCCGCTCGGGCTGTTCGCCTCTGTGTACAGCACCGAGGCTGAGCCCGACGGCAGCGCGATGCGCGAGATCGTCTTCGCGTTGGGCATGCTGGCGTAGACATGGGCGCCATCCACCGCCAACCCCTCCACGGTCACGCCGAACCCGCCGACGAGCGTCGGGCTACCCGAGAGCGGCGCGGTAGTCCCAGCATCACAGGTCGCGCCACCGCTGCCACCCGCGCCGCCGCTGCCGCCCGCGCCGCCGCTGCCACCCGCGCCGCCGCTACCGCTGCCGCCGCCGCTGCCGCCCGCGCCGCCGCTACCGCCCGCGCCGCCGCTACCGCTGCCGCCGCCGCTGCCGCCCGCGCCGCCGCTGCCGCCCGCGCTCACATCCGCGCCGACGTCGCCGCTCGCGTCACCGGAGTCGCCGCCGCCGCTGCCGCCACTTCCCCCGTCGAAGCCCGCATCGAGGTCGATGCCATCGCAGCCGAGGGCGTTCGCGGGCTCTGCACTGTCGAAAAGCGGCGCTGCGTAGACCGCGTGCAGGGCTCTCTGCTTCTTCGATTCGACGGCCTGAGCCCAGGCCCAGACGTCGTAGATGCCCCAGGGCTTGCCCTGGTGAGCGATGACCCCCACAAGGGACGACTCGCCAACGTTGCGGCAGAAGTCCTCGGCGCGGCAGGGGGTGGTGGGCGGCTTCAGCACGAGGAAGCCGTCGCTGCCGCCCGCGCGAGAACGATAGGCCAGCGGCACATCGAGGCCCGGTTCGTCCAGGTTCGGCTCGGACTGCATTGCCATGGCGCCGCCAAACCAACGCTCCGCCGACCACTGCTTCGGGCCGATGTCCGGCAGCTCAGCGGACTGGATGTTCTCGATCTGGCCATCGCTGCCCACACGCCAACGTGAGAGCGTGTCATCGGCAGCCACGATCAGATCCCCGCCGACCGCGCGCCGCGCGCGAACGCCCTCGGAGACGTCGCCGCCGAGGCTGGCCGTGTGCTCCACGAGCGTGGCGCCGCTCGAATCGACCTCGCGGTACACCCATCCTCCGGATGCGAGCTGGAAGGCCACTGCCAGCACGCCGGGCTTCGGCTCGTCGGCGAGCCTGAACCGCGCCGCGCCGGCTGCGTTGGTCGTCCGGTTGCCGGTCTGGGTGAGGGACTCGTCCACGTTGCTGAGCTCGATGGCGTCTCCTGACCGCGTCGCCAGCACACCGTGCGATGCAGCGGCGGCGGCGCCCACCACGGCGTCGCACTCCGCCACGCTGAGGGAGGTCGACGCGAGCTCGGCCGCCTTCTCGACCCGAGCCAGACGCGCTACGCCCTGCCGACAGGTCAGGGCCAAGAAGCCCGAGCCGAGCGGCGCCGCCGAGGCGGAATCGAGCTCGCCCTTCGGCGCGACCGTGGCGACCAGCTCGCCGCCCGCGCTCACTTCCAGCGTGGCTCCGAAGTTACCACTGACGAAGGCGAGGTGACGGCCGTTGCCCTCGAACCAGCGCAGGTCGAGCTTCACCGCGCCGGCGCCCGGATCCGTCGACGTGAACGGTCGCAGCGCGCAGGCACCCGGTCGGAGCAACGTGCGCATCGAATCGTTCAGCAGGTCGGCGTCGTACTTCATGGTGCTGTCCTCTTCGTTGACGGTGCACCAGAAGAAACAGCCGCTTGGCGCGAAGGGCAGAATCAAGAAGGCCCAGCGGAACAAAGCTCGAAAGAACGTCCGAGGTCGTTTCATCGATCGGCCTCTTTCGCCTGCTCGAGGGGGTCTCGCGCGATGGGTACCGGCGGCGGCAGCGCCTCCGGCAGCCCGAGCATGAACCCGATGCCCAGCACGTGGGCGTTGGGCATCGGCAGGAAGGTCGCGGAGTCCGGGTTGTTGAAGCTGTAGCTCGCGTTGACGCTGATGCCCTTCTTTTCCTTCGGGTCGGTCAGGTGGACGCCGGCGTAGAGATCGCTGGCCCCGGTGTACCCGTCCGCGCGCCGGAAGACCGTGGCGCGCGCACCCACTTCGAAGATGTCGGCCTGGAAAGAGGCCGACACGTCAGCCAACCGGAACAAGGGCTCGGGTGAGATCTGAGGAACGAAGCGCGTGCTCACCGGGCTGCCGAGGATCCGGTCCCACACCAGCGGGACCTCGTAGATCGCCGCGCTTCGGGTCGGAGGGATGGGCCGCACGTCACGCACCGCCTTCTGCAACTCCTTGAAGCGGTCACCGTAGTAATCCACGCCCGGAGCGTAGCGGTTGAGGCCGAGCCCGGGGTAGCCGAGCGCCTGAGACGAGAGCGAGCTCAGCAGGTCGCGCGGTTGTGCCAGCGCTCGCACCGCTGCGAGCGCGCTGTCGACTTGGGATTGCCCGCGCTCCGTGACCTCCTCCACTTGGCTGAACAACGCGCCGAGCGCGTAGCCGCGGTCGGAGTCCAGGTTCACGAAGTAGCTCCACTGCGCCTGCTGCTCGCCTTGGCGCGCGCGCACCAGCGCGGGCGTGCCCGGGCGAAAGTTGCGGTCTTGGTCGTCCGGGTAGCCGTAGGGCACGAATCGCCCGGCGGGATCGGCATCGAAGCGCATCGTCTGCGCCAGGACGCCTCCGCTCAAGCTCACACCCTGCATCGACACACCTCCGTGGAAGATGGCCTCGCTGAAGAAGCCGACCACCTTCTCGCCCTTGCCCTCGCTGCTGCCGGCCGGGCTCATGACGTTGGGGAAGTCGCTCGCGCTCGCGTGGTCGACCTGAATGCCCGCGTAAACCGACAAGTCCATGAACAGGTTCGCCATGCGTCCGCCCGCTACGAGGAACGCGCGCGCGACCCCGCCGTCGAGCGTGGAGCCGTCGGACATGCGATAAGACGCCGGAGCGCCGCGGCTGGCGAATCCGAAGTACCAGCCGTCGAAGCCCACGATCTCCTGCGCGCGTAAGAGACGCTGGTTCGCGACCATGACGTTCACGTTCTGATTCACCAGTGAAGAGAGCGTGAAGGCATCGAAGGTCTCCGCCGCCCGCGCAGGCGGCGAGGCCAGGAGCAGCGCGGATGCGCTCGCTGAAACGGCCAGCGCACGGGGCAGCGCGCGAGCACCAGCACGGGACAGCCGCCTCATGACCCGACTCTCTAGCGTGGTGCGCCTGGCAGAAACAGCGTGGAAAGCAGGGGGCGATCTCGTGTAAGCTGTGGGGTTTGCCTCGAGACGATGGTTGCGGCGGAGCAACGCGCGACCGCAGCGCTCGTGAATACTCCAACGGCCTCCTAGAGCACCCGATGGACTGCAGTCCGCGCTCGGCGAGACCTGCGGCGCCGCGGGCATAGGACCATCGCGGTCACGAGGGCGGCCAGGATGGAGTGGTTTTCAGGACCCGCGCCGCACCCCACGACCAAGAGCGCTGCCCAGACCGCCCAAGGCCCGTGCGTCGTCATCACGCCGATGGTGCCACATTCTGCGCGGCCGGGTGGGGCGACCGGGTTAGACTCCGCGCGCCATGCCAGCGCCCGCGAAGGCTCGCGACCTCTGCACGACCGCACTTCGACGGGCAAAGCAGCACCCCGACGTGTCCCATGTCGAGGTCCGCTGGCTCCGCGAGCGGAACGAGCGACTGCGGGTTCGAGAAGGCGCGCCGGACGGGATCTCGAGCGGCAACAGCTCGGGCTTCTCGGTACGCTTGATCGCGAAGGGGGCCTGGGGCTTCGCCTGTGCGCAGGCCGACACCGAAACCGCCGTGTTGCGCATGGTGGACGAGGCCATCGGGGTCGCGCGCGCCAGCGCCCGGCTCCAAGCGCAGCCCGTGAGCTTCCCGGCGCGAGACGGTGAGGTCGGTGAGTATGCTTCCCCGGTCGAAATCGAGCCCTTCTCGGTGTCCCTGGAGCGGAAGCTGGAAGATCTCGCGACGCCAGAGGCCGAACTGCGACGCGGGGGCGCGCCGATCCACAGCGCCGAGGCGTGGATGCATTGGACCGAGATCGAGAAGCTGTTGCTCACCAGCGAGGGCACCGATGTCTCGCAACGTCTGGTCTTCGGTGGCACCGGCATGACCGCCATCGCGGTGAGCAGCGACGGCCGGATGCAGCGCCGCTCGTTCCCGGGCTTCCCTGGCTCCGAGGGCCTGCAGGGCGGCTACGAGATCGTCGCGCGGACGGATCTCGCGTCCGCTGCTCCTCGCATCCGGAGCGAAGTGATCGAGTTGCTCGCGGCCGACCCGTGCCCCGAAGGCGTCCGGGACATTCTGCTCGGCAGCAATCAGCTGGCGCTGCAGGTCCACGAGTCGTGTGGGCATCCCACCGAGCTCGATCGCGCGTTGGGATCGGAGATCTCGCTGGCCGGGGGCTCGTTCTTGCAGCCCGAAGACCTGGGCAAGCTGCGCTATGGCTCGAAGATCGTGACCCTGACCGCGGACTCGACCGCGCCCCAAGGCCTCGGCACCTTCGGCTGGGACGACGAGGGCATGCCAGCCCGGAAGGTTCCCCTGGTACAGGACGGGATCTTCGTGGACTACCTGTCGTCGCGAGAGACCGCGGCTGCGCTCGGGCGGGAGTCCACGGCGACGGTGCGCGCCGATGGGTGGAACCGCGTCCCGATGATCCGCATGGTGAACGTCTCGCTGGAGCCGAGGAGCGGATCACTGGAAGACCTGGTGGCCGACACCGCCGACGGGATCTTGTTCGACGTCAATCAGAGCTGGAGCATCGACGACCTCCGCCTGAACTTTCAATTCTCCTGCGAGATCGCCTGGGAGATCAAACACGGAAAACGCGTTCGCATGCTTCGCGACGCGCGCTACACGGGCATGACCCCGCGCTTCTGGCAGAGCTGCGACGCCATCTGCGGACCCGAAGAGACCCGCATCTGGGGACTCATGCTCTGCGGCAAAGGGGATCCCATCCAAACCATGGCGGTGGCGCACTCGGCACCGCCAGCGCGCTTCCGCAAGGTGGAGGTCGGACACTCGTGAAGGGCGAAGAGCTCGCAGGCCTGCTCAGCTCGGCCCTGGCCACTTCCGGAGAGCCCGATGCCGAGCTCTACGCGACCTTCGCGCGGCGAGGCTTCGCCCGATTTTCCGTGGGCGAGCTCGGACAGCACATGCAGCTCGAAGAGCCGGTGGTGGCGGTGCGAGTCTCGCGCGACGGTCGGGTGCTCGAGGCCAGCACCTCGGAGCTCGACGAAGCGGCCATCGTGAGCGTGATTCAGCGAACCGCTGCGGCCGCCGCCAGCGTGCCGCGCGACCCGCTCTTCGCGGGCTTCGCCCGCCCCGACGAGCCGACGCCCGTCCCGGTGGCGCGCTACGCGGAAAGCACCGCGAGCGCGAGCGCGGAACAGCGCGTCGCCCTGCTGGCGCCGGTGTTCGAGCGCATTCGTTCGGCGGGCTTGCTCGCGACCGGGGTGCTCGATACCACCTCGCGCATCGAAGCCGTAGCCACCTCCCACGGCCTGACGCGGTCCCACGAGAGCACTCTGGCGACCTTCAAGGTGTGGGCGCTCGAGACGGCGGGCAGCAGCGGCGCGTCGGGTCACGGCATGGGCGCCCACGTGGATCTCGACCGCCTCGAGATCGAGGCCGAGACCGAGCGAGCCATCGCCGACGCGCTGCGCGGAAAGAACCCCGGCTCGCTGCCGGCGGGCCGCTACGACACCGTGCTGGGCGCGTTGGCCTTGTGCGAGCTGGTGGAGTGGCTCGCGATGATCGGCCTGGGGGCCCGGGAACTCGAGCAGGGGCTGAGCCCGCTGTCCGGTCGCCTCGGCGAACGCATCACGGCAGAGTCGTTCAGCGTCGTCGAGGACCCTCTGGGCGCCCACGCCTTCGCGGCGCCCTTCGATCGCGAGGGTGTCGCGCGGCGGCAGGTTCCGCTGATCGTCCGTGGCGTGGCCCAGGGCGTGGTGCACGACCGCCTGACCGCGAACCGCGCCGGGGTGAGCTCGACGGGCAACGCCGCGCAACCGGGAGGGTTCGGCGTCGGAGGTCCCCTGCCGTCGTCGCTGGTCGTACAAGGTGGGAGCGCCAAGAGCGTCGACGAGCTGATCGCCGGCGTGGACCGGGGTCTCTATGTGCGACGTCTGCACTACGTGAACGGCTACCTCGAGCCACGCCGCGCCGTGATGACCGGACTGACCCGTGACGGCACGTTTCTGATCGAAGGCGGCAAAGTGACTCGACCCATCGAGAGCATGCGCTTCACCGACAGCCTGCTCGAAGCCCTCGAACGCGCGGACGGCATGGACAGCATGACCGCCGAGCGGGTCATCGCGCCCAACTGGTGGTCCGCCGGCGGCTCCGTGGCCGCTCCCGCCGTCCGGATCCGCGGCCTCACTTTCTCCTCGGGCAGCCGCGAAAAGTAACAGGCGCCATGGTACGCTCGAAGTTCGCGCTCGCGCACCGGACCGTCGAACATGAGCTCACCGCGCAACCTGAAATGGACCGCGACCGAAGGCGACGTCGCGCAGGCGCGTGCCGGTAGCGTCAAGAGCACGCGCTTCTTGACCGCCGACGATCTCGACGTGCACTTCCAGCCCATCGTGTCCATGGCGACTGGGCAGGCGTTTGCTCAAGAAGCGTTGGTGCGGTGCAAAGTGCCCGAGTACCGAGATCCGTCCAAGCTGTTCGAGCGGGCGGTGGAAGAGAAGTCCACGGGTCGCCTCGGGCGCCCGATCCGCGACGTCGCCTTTGCGCGCGGCGCCGGTCACCGATTGTTCGTCAACGTGCACCCGGACGAGCTCAGCTCGCGCTGGCTGGTGCGGCCGGACGATCCGCTGAACTACCACGACGCCGAGGTGTTCTTGGAGATCACCGAGTCCGCCGCCTTCGCCTACTTCGACCTGTGTCGTAGCGTGCTCAAGGAGATCTGCGCTCGCGCACAGGTTCACTTGGTAGTCGACGACCTGGGCGCGGGGCACAGCAACCTCAAGCGTGTGCTCGATCTCGAGCCACAGGTCGTGAAGCTCGACCGCCAGTTGATCATCGAGCTCGACAAGAACCGGCGCCAGCAAATCTTGGTGCGCTCCATGACCGAGCTGTCCAAGGAGCTCGGCGCGGCGGTCGTCGCCGAAGGGATCGAGACACTGGACGAGCTTCGGGCCGTGCGTGACTGTGGCGTCGACTACGTCCAGGGCTACTTGCTGGCCAAGCCCGCGTACCCGATCCCGCGGGTGCACTGGCCGCTCTGACCAAAGGGGGGCGCCCCGCGGCGGCCGAGCCGCAGCTTGCCGCGCCTGGAGCTCCTGCGCATCTGGCCCTCGACGTGTATGCTTTTCGAGTGGCCCGACAGTCCCTTCCCGCGGCGGCGCTCGTCGCCGGATCGATGCTGCTCGCGGCCTGCCTCGACGTCGGCGAGGTGCAGCCCGCCGACGGCAGCGGCGGCGTCGTTGCCAGCGGTGGTGGCACGGCAGGCACGGGAGCGGTGAGCACGGGCGGCACCGGCGGCACGGCAGGTACGGGGGCGGTGAGCGCCGGCGGCGCGGGCGGCGTCCCCGCGTTCCCGGTGCTTGGCGTGGTGTTCGACGGCGTGAGCGACTGGCTCGACAGGAAGGCGCCGCTCGGCACCGCGGACAGCAAACAGGTCACCGGTTCCATTTGGTTCAAACGGGTCGGTCTTGGCAGCACGTATTGCATCGGTCCCGAAGCCGCGGGCTCCGGCAGTCCCAATGCGCTGGAGTGGACCGCGAGCGATCGGTTTCGTGTGGTGTGGCGCAGGGCCGGGGGCGGCGTGGCGGTAGACCTCTACAGCGCCGCGGTCACCGACACCGCCAGTTGGCACCATGTGATGTTCAGCGCCGACCTGTCGGATCAGGGCAAACGCCACCTGTACCTGGACGGCGTCCCGTCGATCACCGTGAACTTCTATTCGGACACGCTGATGGACAACACCGGCAATCAGTGGGGGCTGTTCGCCGACAACGGCGGCGATGCGAAGTACAATGGCGAGGTCGCGGAGATGTGGCTCGCCCTCGGCAGCTACCTCGATCTGTCGCAACCGGCCTTGCGGGAGCAGTTCCGCAGCGCCGCGGGCCAGCCAGTGAATCTGGGTCCAGACGGTTCGTTGCCCACGGGCACGGCTCCCACCATCTACCTCTCGCTGCGGGCCGGGCAACCTGCCAACGCTTTCGCTGCCAATCGCGGCAACGGCGGGGGCTTCTTGCTGCAAGGCGAACTGCAGGCGTCCCAGACCTCGCCCAGTGACTGACCCGCACCAGCCCGCCGGCGCCCCGAGCCGGCCGTGGCCGACCCTGGGGCGCCCCGCGGCACTCAGGCGCTCTTCTTCGCCTGCGGCGCCGGACCGACGACCTCGCCGATGTCGACCTTGGTGACACCGGGGCCTTCACCGGTCCAAACGGACACCGTCGTGCTGCCATGGGGAAAATCCGTGTCGATCCGAATGATCTTTCCGACACGGCCGTCTCCGAGCAGCACCCGGCGGCGATCCGTCATGTACTGATGGATGTGCCGAATGTTGGCCATGTCGGACAATATAGGGGGAGGTGCGGCACAAGTCAGATTTCCTGCGCATCTTTCCCAGACATGCGCCGACCGCCGGAGGCCGCCACCGATAAACCGCTCAGAATCACGCAGGAAATGCCGCGGGTCGCGAACTGGGCCAGCTCGCGGATCGATCGCTATCGTGATCGCATGAACCGGCAGCACGCCTGGATCGTCGCCGCGGGCTTCTCGTTCGCGTGCACGCACCATCACCACGCCACCGTGCGCTCAGCCGAGCTCGCCCCGCCAACGGACGCCATGGTCGCCCACTCGAGTCGCCTGTGGATCGAGCTCGAGGGAACGCCCGATCGTCAGTGTGAGCGGACTGCCAGCGAGCGGGCGTTGTGCTTCGCCGAGGTGCACGCGGCGCTCGGCGGCGCCCTCGAACGCACCCTCTGGCCGAGCTTTCCCTCGGTCTCGGTCAAGCGGAAGGGCGACAACGTCGCTCCGGGAGACTACCTCTTGCACCTGCGCGTGCGCGTCGATTCGAGCCCGCCGAGCGCGACCGGGCCTGGCTGGTCCGCCAACGTTCGCGGGACCTGGCAGCTGGTGCGCGACGGGATCCCGCTGGCCGGCGAGAGTGTCGCGACGACGTCGCGCAGCGAGTTTGCGTATGGCCGCGCCCTCGGCAGCGCCGCGGGCGAGTCCTTTGACGCCGTGTCCATGCACATCGCCGGCGTCGTGGGTCAGCTGCCCGAGCTTCGTCCGATCGCGCCGCGCTCGCTGCCGACGGTCGCCGTCGAGCGCCGCACGGGCGCGCTGGTGAACGGGGCGGAGCGAGCGTGTCAGTCTTCCGACGAAGCCAAGCGCTGCTCGATGGCCTCTAGGTGAGCGTTGACCTGCGGGTCCTTCGCCCGCAGGTGCTCCACCCGACGCACTGCGCTCATCACCGTGGTGTGGTCGCGGTTGCCAAACGCGCGCCCGAGCTCTGGGAAGCTGCATTTGAGGCGTTGTCGGCACAGGTACATGGCGACCTGCCGGGCGAAGGCCACGCTCTTGTGTCGGTCCTTGCTGAGTAGATCCGAGTTCGTCAGACGGAAGTGGCTGCACACGACGCGCTGGATGTCCTCGACGCTCATCACGTCCGGGCGGCGTGGCGCGACGCGAGCGAGCTCCGCAGCCGCGAAGGCGACATCGATGGCTTGGCCGGTCAGTGAGGACTTGGCCGCGAGGCGGATCAGCGCGCCCTCGAGCTCGCGAACGTTGCTCTTGACGGTCTGCGCGAGCAAGACCGCGACGGCGTCGTCCAGGTGAATCGACTCGATTTCGGCCTTCTTGCGCACGATGGCGACGCGGGTCTCGAGCTGAGGCACCTGAATGTCCGCGACCAAGCCGGAGGTGAAGCGCGACACCAGCCGCTCGGGCATGCGCTGAAGCTGCTGCGGGTACTTGTCGCTGGTGACGACGATGGGCTTGTCCGAGTCCCGGAGCGCGTTGAAGGTGTGGAAGAACTCCTCTTGGGTCTGCTCGCGCCCCGCCAGGAACTGAATGTCGTCGAGCAACAAGAGGTCGCACTCGGTGCGGTACCGCGCGCGAAACTCGTCCATCTTCTTGTGCTGGAGCGACTCGATGAACTCGTTGGTGAAGTGCTCCGCGGACGTGTAGATGACGCGGGCGCGCGGGTTGCTCTCGAGCACCTGGTGCGCGATGGCGTGCACGAGGTGCGTCTTGCCGAGGCCCGTGCCGCCCGCGATGAAGAGCGGGTTGTAACGTGGCCCTCCGCCGCCAGCCGACGCGAGCGCCGCGGCGTAGGCGAGCTCGTTCGAAGGGCCGACCACGAAGTTGGTGAAGGTGTGCTTGGGGTTGAGGCTCGCGGTGAGGCCCGCGCGATCGGCCGACGAACGATCGCTCTTCAGCAGCCCGCCACCGTTGCCGCGCTCGGACGGCGGGCGCTCGGCCGATGGAGCGACCCGGCGCTGAACCGGCGCCTTGGGCTCACACACCGGATGGTCCAAGTGGTTGGAGACTCGCCAGTCGACCTTGATCTCTCGGCCGATGATGGCTTCGAGGTGGCTGACGAAATCGGGAAGGAAGTGGGTCTTGACCCAGTCGCGAACGAACTCGTCGCGGGCGGCCAGCGAGAGCACTCCTGCTTCGAGCGAGTCCACCTGGACGCTGGAGAACCATTGCTCGAAGGAAGCGGGCGAGCGGGCTCGCGTCCGCTCCAGGGCCTCGCGCCAGGGGACTGAGGGGTTGATCGGGCTCTGCATCACTGACTGCACTGGGAACGAATGACTCTGCACGACTGCTTCGAAATCCACGGAAGATTGCTCCCCACAAGTTGTCCACAGGGTGTGGACAGCCTGTAGCCCCGCTGCTCATCTGGATCGTGTTGCGGACCCGAATTCGAGTCGAGGGAAACGGAACCTGCGCCCCGCGGGCCCTCGCCTCTGAAGACCAAGCTCTCGAGCTTCATTGCCAGCCGGAAGTCGAGTGTTCGCTTCCAGAGTTCCTTCGGTGGCGGTTGGGTCGTCGCGACCGTGACCACCGTCGAAAGGAAGGCCGAGCTAGCACCGGTCGCTGCCGGAGTTCAATCGTGGATTTCCCGATCGCGATGATCCGGGACAAAAGCTGGCGCTTTGTTGGGAGCACGTTTGCCCCCTGTCGCGACTTGCACAATCGGGTCTTCCACACGCGCGCGTAACTCTGCATGGACACGCGACTTTGCCATCTCGCGGCGATGGTCTTGTCGCTCGCGCAGCAGAAAACTCGTCGCTCTCGGAGTCAAGAGTGCAGGTGCTGCTCGGCTGACGATCTTCTGTTTCTTCGTGCTCGCCGTCGCAGAAATCTTGACAGCACTCATCGGAGCGTATTGGGGGCGTGCTCGGTTTTGTTGCCCGTCAGCGGCGCGGGAGAGTAGCTGTCGGCCCAGTGTCGAAACCCCAGCGTCTTGGTGGAGCCTCGAAGGCGCGAAGGCGTGCGCTCGTCGGTGCGTGCGCGTTGGCCGCCTGCACCCTCGATGCCGCGCGCGCGAGCGCCGAGGCGTCTACCCTCGACCCAGCCGTGGGCTGGAACTACGGCGAGATCGAGACCCCGCGCGCCGCGGCGATGGGTGGGGCGCTGCGGGCCTACAGCAACTCGGTCAGCGCGCTCTTCCTCAACCCGGCCAACATGGCGTCCGCGCGCATCTATCACCTGGGCGCCTTGGCCCAGATCTGGCCCGAAGCGAGTCGGCAAAGCTACGGCGGCGGCGCTGTCGACTCGATCGTGTCGAGCACACGCCTGGCCGGCGGCTTCGGCGGAGTGTGGACGCTTCAGGACCCCGATGGCATCGATCGCCAAGCGACCGATCTGCGATTCGCGTTGGCGATGCCGTTCTCGGATCAATTCTCGCTGGGCGTCGGCGGCCGCTATTTGTGGCTGAAACAGAACGGCCTCGGTCCCCTCGGAGACAGCCTGGCCTCGGGCGGCCTCCGCGACGAGAACATCGTTCGCGGCTTCGCCTTCGACGCGGGCGCGACCCTGAAGCCCACCGAGTACTTCGCCATCTCGCTGGTGGGCAACAACCTCAACAACCCTGGGCACGGCTTCCAACCGAGCAGCGTGGGTGGTGGCCTCGGCATCGGAACCAGCGACATCACCGTCGAGGGCGACGTGGTCAGCGATTTTACGACCTGGGACAAGACCACCGTGCGCGCCATGGGTGGTCTCGAGCTCTTGCTCGCCGACAAGTTCGCGCTGCGCGGCGGCTATCGCTACGACGACGGTGCCAAGAGCCACGCCGTGAGCGTGGGCGCGGGTTACATCGACCGCGCGTTTGCGGCCGAAGCCGCGGTCCGTCGCGTCGTGTCCGACCCAGCCGCCACGGCCATCTTCTTCGGCTTCACCTACCACCTCGAATCGACCGGACTGACACCGTCCCCCGACGGGTTCTGATCAGTCCAGCATCGAGCCGAGCACGCGCTCGAGCTCGGTCGCGCCGGCATCGAGCGCTCGATTCGAAACCGTGATCGCGGGCGGCAGGGCCGCCTCGGCGCGCAGTTGTTCGACGGCGCGAGGGTTGCGATACCAATCCTCGTCGTGCTCTTCCAAGAGATCGCGAGCTCGACCCGCGGCGAGGAAGATGGCGGAGAACCGCTGGGGCTCATCGCGACGCGGCGCGAAGATCGCTCCGGTGAGCGCCATCGGAAGCGGGCGACCGAGCAAGCGCTCCGTCGTCTCTTCGAAGGTCTGCCGATAAGCGCGATCACCTGCGTGGGCCGCGTCTCGCAAGACCACGCGGACCGCCCTGGCGCGGGTCTCGAGCAAGATCACGCGCGCCAAGCTGCGACGGTGAACCTCCGCCTGACCCGAGCCGAGGCGGAGCTCTCGTTTGACAAAGGCCGGCTCGACGGCCAGCCCAGCGAAGAGCGCCCCGTGGGCCAAGCGGCGCAGGCCGGAGGCATCGTTGGCCACCACGAAGGGCTGATCCGGAGGGGCTAGGGCGTCGGCAAAACCGGCGCCGATCCGGGCCAGTCCGCGCAAGAAGCTGGCCGGCGCCAGCGCCGCGGGCAGGGGCCCCGGCTCGAGCGGCAGGGAGTCGAGGAGCCGGGTCTGGCGAAACAGCGCGCCGAGGGTCTCGGCGTTGAGTCGGCTGGGCCAGCCGGCGTGGGCCTCGAAGCCCAGGGTCGACCGCAAGTAGAGGTGAAGCTCCGGGACTCGAAACTCGTCAGCCCGATCCTGGGTCCGATCGAGCCAGGCGCGGGCGCGATCGGGCAGACCCTCCGCCGGCGACTCGAAGGCCTCCGGATCGACACGCAGGAGTTCCGCGACCTCGCGCCTGCGTTCCCAGAGTCGCCGCTCCAGCTCCGCCGCGGGACCGGCGCTGCGCTCCCACTCGGCGAGCCACTGCTCCGACCGAGCGCGGTCCGAGAGCACTCGGGCGAAGATCTGATTGAGTGGCAGTGATACGGATGCGGGTTGGTGGAGCGTGTGCGGGTCGACCGTTCGCGCGCGCGCGAGCTCGACCAGGGCCGGCAGGCACGCCTTGTCCAGCAGCAACCGGTAGAGCCAACGCAAGGTCGGGGCGCGCAGCGGATCATCGTCGGGCCGCCCTCGCACTTGCTCGAACCCGTCGCGACTGACGAAGGGTTGCCCGATGAAGGGATCGTGCTCCAGCGCTGCCCCTCGTCGCAGGCGGCGATGCCACCGCACCCAGGCCAGGGCCGTCCGCGAGATCTGGCGATCGAGTCGCACCAGATCCAACTCGTCCACGTCAGTGCTCCCCCCCCAGAGTGATGGTCAGGCGAGCGGCCAGCGTCAGGTGTGAGTTCAAGTGACCGTCGTCGTCCTTCGACACGTCCTCGCACTTGCCGCCGCCCGAGGCCTGACAGCGTCGGATCTTGTCCACGAACACCCGTGTGTAGGTCAGCGACGGACCGAGCCGAAGCGATCGCGAAAGGTGGAAGTCGAGGCCCCCGCCAATTTGTGCCGCGGGTCCGGCGCCGGTCTCCTCCCAGGTGACGTCCGCCGGATCGGTCGCCTGCGTGCCGAGCGCACCGACGCCGATGGCGAGTTGCACGTAGGGATCGAGGGCGCCTTCGTCGTTGAAATACACCCGACCGATCAGCCCGAGCCACACGGCCGCAGCGCTCGCGTCGGAGAGCTCACTCTCCTCGGAGGGTCGATTGCGGAACGCCGCGACCTCGAAGCCGCCACCCCACGCGAAGTAGGGCGTGACTCGCCAGAGCCCGGTGAACCCGACGATGCCGCCGCCGCCGACGCCATCACAGCGGTTGTCGGAGCGGGAGCCGGCGCGACAGTTCGCCAGGGCGACGCCAAGCGCGGGGATGAGCTCGACCGTTCGACGCGCGTAGATGGGTGCGCCGACCGCTGGCGCCGGAATCGATCCGGGTGAGTAGCCGTCGGGTGGGGCGTGACCCGAGCCTTGCCAGGCTGCGTACGGCGGATCCGCCGTCGTCGCGGGCGCAGGCGCAGGCGCAGGCGTCGACTCGGCCGGTGACTCGGGATCGAATCCCCGATTCGGCCGCCCATGCCTGCCCCACCCCGTCGGGTATCCCCCTCCGGGGACTTTCCAGGATCGTCGCGAAGCGCGTCACGACGAGCACGACAGCGGAGCAGGAGCAGAACCAGCGCGCGAACATCGGACGGCCGTGAGGCTACACCCCTTTCGGCGTGGGCCGGGCTCGGGTTGTGTGGTTTTTCGGATTCCGCGCTAAGGATCGACTCGGATGGTGCGACGCCTGCCCGTGATTCAGTCGCCGGACGACGAAGGCGAGACCCGGCCACCGTCGCAGTGGGTGGCGATCGCAGCCGCGCTCACCCTCACGCTCTGGGTCCCGCTCGGCATGCTGGCGCTCGCGCTGGGTCGGGCGCTGCTCTCGCGTTGGGCGAGCGACGCCGCCGGCGGCGGCGCGGCGCGGGGAGCGGCCGCGCTGATGTTGGTGGTTCCGGCGCTCGCGTCCCTCGTGGCTGCGACGAGCATCACCGGCGCCGTCGTGGGACGTCACGGGGGGCGCGCGGGGGCGCGCGAGGCTGTGCTCGGGTGCACCTTGGCGGCCTTGGGCGCCTGGCTCTTCACCGTGTCGAGCGGCGCACTGCGTCCCTGGCCAGTGGCGGCGGTAACGCTGGGCGTTTTGGGGGCGCTGGCTGCGCTCGGCGCCGCGCTGGGCGCCCGCGCGGGACTCCGCCGCCGGCCCCGTCTGCCGAAAATCGACTGAGCTTTCTTCGATGGCATGCCCAGCCAGTGGACCGACAGGGACCACGCGACTACGCTTTGCATTCAATGAGCAAGCTCGACGAAGAGCTGGCGGAAGCGGTGCAGACCTCCGAGGACGGCGCGCCCGACTCCGATCGGCCGGTCGCCGCCCCGGCGGCCGAACAGCCACCGACCCAGCGCAAGATGCAGAACCTCGGCTTGGTCGCGGCGCTGCTCGTGATGGGCGGCGGCATCCTCGCGCTGGTCCTCACCAGCTTCGAAGACTCGGCCGTCTATTCCAAGGGTGTCGACGAGCTGGTGGCCGAACGCGAGAAGCTCGGCAACAGGAACGTGCGCGTGGCCGGCAATCTGCTCAAGGGCACGCTGAAGCGGCGCGACGAGCCCTGCGAATACCGCTTCACCATGGTCAAGAACGAGAAGACCATCGACGTGCGCTACGCCCAGTGCGTGGTCCCGGACACCTTCCGCGACGTGCCCGACATGGACGTCGAGGTCACCGCCGAAGGAAAGCTCCACGCCGAGGGCTACTTCGAAGCCAATCAGATCATGGCCAAGTGCCCCTCCAAGTACGACATGAAGGACCGCGCTCAGAAGGGCGAGAAAGCCCCGCACGAGCCCATCTTGCCCGCCGCCGCTCAGAACGAGAAGCGCTAGCGGACGAAGGATCTACACGATGTGGGATCGATTCCTACGCGCTTGCCGGCGCGAGCCGGTCGACGCGACCCCAGTTTGGTTCATGCGGCAGGCTGGCCGCTACATGGCCGAGTACCGCAAGATCCGCGAGAAGCACACGCTGCTCGAGATCTGCCGGCAGCCCGAGCTCGCTTGCGAAGTCACGTTGCAGCCGGTGCACGCGGCGGCCGTGGACGCAGCGATTCTGTTCGCGGACATCTTGCTGCCGCTCGAGCCCATGGGCTCGCCCTTCGAGTTCGCGGCGGGTGAAGGTCCGGTCTTCGACCACCCGGTACGCACGGCTGCCGACATCGATGCGCTGCGAGTGATCGATCCGGAAGAGAGTCTGGGCCACGTGCTGGCGGCGATCCGCCTGATCCGGGCCGAGCTCGACGGCAAGACCCCGCTGATCGGATTTGCGGGCGCGCCCTTCACGCTGGCCAGCTACCTGGTCGAGGGCGGCAAGAGCGCGCACTACGCCAAGACCAAGCAGATGATGTATTCGGAGCCCGAGCTCTGGAACACGCTGATGAAGAAGCTCTCGGAGGTCGTGCGTCTCTATCTGCGCGCCCAGGTGACCGCCGGCGCCCAGGCCATTCAGCTCTTCGACTCGTGGATCGGAGCGCTGTCCCCCACCGACTACCGCGAGTTCATCCTGCCGCACGTGCAGCACATCTTGCAGGACGTCGCCAAGACCGGCGTCCCGGTCATCCATTTCGGGACCGGCACCGCGACCCTGCTCGAGCTCCAGAAGGAGGCCGGCGGCACCGTCATCGGCGTCGACTGGCGCACGCCGCTGGGCGCCGCGCGCGCTCGCTTGGGCAACGACGTGGCAGTGCAAGGCAACCTGGATCCGCTGCTGCTCTTCGCGCCCCGCCCGCTGCTCGAAAAACGCGTGGTCGAGGTGCTCGATGCCGCGGGTCCGGCGCCGGGGCACATCTTCAATCTCGGTCACGGGATCTTGCCGGAGACCTCGCCCGACAGCGTGCGCTTCGTCGCCGACGTCGTGCACGAGCGCTCTCGCCGATGACCCGCCATGTGGTGGTCGTCGGCGCGGGCATCACGGGCCTGACCGCCGCGTACGTGCTGACGAATGGCGAACCGCGCGCGCGCGTCACGCTGATCGAGCGACGTGACCGCGTGGGCGGGAACATCGAGACCGTTCGTTGCGATGGTTTCTTGCTGGATGGCGGCCCCGACTCGTTCTTGAGCACCAAGCGCGAGGGCGCAGAGCTGTGCCGCGAGCTCGGGCTCGGCGCCGATCTGATCGTGCCGCGTCCGGAAGCCAAGAAGGTCTACATGGTGCACCAGGGTCGGCTCGAGCCCATGCCCGGGGGTCTCGCGCTGGCGATCCCAACCCAGATCGGGCCCATGCTCTCGACGCCGCTGGTGAGCTTCCCGGGCAAGCTGCGCATGCTCGGCGATCTGGTGTTGCCACGTCGTCCCACGAGCAGCGACGAGAGCATCGAGGACTTCATCGCGCGGCGCTTCGGACGCGAGGCGGCCCGGCGCCTGGCCGCGCCGCTCTTGGGCGGCATTTACGCCGGCGACATCGGCGAGCTCTCGATCCTCTCCACCTTTCCGCAGCTGGTCGAGGTCGAGAAGAAGCACCGCAGCCTCGCCAAGGGTCTGCTCGCGCTGCAGCTCGCGCGATCGAAGCAGAGCGGGGCCGCGACCAAGAGTTCGGGGCCGCCGAGCCCGTTCATGTCGCTCAAGGGCGGCATGGGCGATCTGGTCGACGCGCTGGTGCAGCGTCTCCCCCCCGACACGCTCGAGTGTGGTCGCAGCGTCGAGCGGGTCGAGCCCGTCGGCGACTCGTATCGCGTATTGCTCGATGGCGACGAAAGCCTGGAGGCCGACGCCGTCATCTTCGCTTCGCCGGCCCACGCGACGGCGAAGATGGTGCCCGACGCACAGCTCGCCGCGGAGCTCGCGGCCATCCCCTACATCTCCACGGCGACTGTCTTCTTCGCCTTTCCACGGGCCGGGCTCGAGCGGCCGCTCGACGGCGTCGGCTTCGTAGCTCCCAAGGGCGAGGCCGAGGTCATCGCGGGCACCTGGGTCTCGAGCAAGTGGGACGGCCGAGCGCCGGAGGACCACGTCTTGGTGCGCGCGTTCCTGGGCGGCGCCCGCGCCAAGGTCGACGTCGTGAACACGAGTGACGAAGACCTCGTGGACATCGCAAAGCGCGCGCTCGAGCAGCTGATGGGCCGACTCGGGACCGCGTCGCTGACGCGCATCTTCCGCTACATCGACTCGAACCCGCAGCCCATCGTCGGGCACGGCGCGCGCGTCGCGCGGATCGAAGCACGTCTCCGCAGCCTGCCGGGGCTGTACGTCATCGGCGCAGCCTACGACGGGGTCGGCATCCCGGACTGCGTGCGGCAAGCGCGCAGCGCGGCGGCGCGCGTCCGCGCCGAACGACTGGCAGACAGTTAGATCTCCGCTTCGGAGATGCTCGGGCAGCGTCACGCCCCGGGCTGCGAGTCCCTCACTTGCAAACGAAGCGCACCGCGCTGATCACGAAGTCCGCAATCGCCGGCACTTTGATCGAGTCGGCGCTGGCGGCGGCCCAACCGGATTGCGGTGCGCGCGTGCACGTCTTGCCGGAAGGGGACGTGACCTTGATGGTGTACTCGCCGGGGGGCAGATCTCCGAAGAAGCCCGCTCCCGCCGAGCTCGTCGCCGTCGCAGTTTGATCCGGCAGGTCGGAGGCGTTGAGGTACACGGGCCCCTTGCCTCCGGAAGGGCTGATCGACACTGTCGCTCCAGCGACCCCGGTCGCCACCGTGCCGGCATCGGCGCCCGCATCGCTCGCAACGTCCTCCACGGCGGCAAAGCCGATGATGCTCTTGCCTGCCAGCGGCCAGGTGAACCCGGCGGCGGTGGCGAACGTCTGCGCCACGGCCTCCGTGGGCATCGTCGCGTCGATGGTTTCGTCCGCCGTCTCCGTCACGCCCACGACTGCGACACTGGCGTACCCGGTCTTGGTGAACAGGGCCGCCCCTTCGGTGTTCGCAGGCAGGCCGGGCCAGGTGTACTTGCCGCTGGCGTCGGTCTTGGTGCATGGCGGTGTGGTCGAGCCGCTCAGACAGATCTGCACGTCCGCGATCGGCGTCGTTGTGCCGGGCGTGAACGAGAACTCGGTCACAGTGCCGCTGAACGTGACCGTCGCGCCCGCGTCGGTGCCTGCGCTGCCACCGGTCGAGCCGCCCGAGCCCGCAGCTCCGCCGCTGGCGCCACCGGTTCCGGAGGTGCCGCCGCCCGCGGTCGAGCCGCCACCGTCGTCGTCGTCACCGCAGCTCACGACGCCCGCTCCGAGCGCGAGCGATCCCAGAAGCCCAAATAACGCTGCCTTGAAGTTCATGCGCCCCTCTCCCTGACACTCGTATACGCAGCGAGTACCAAACCGTCAACGCAGCGCGAGTCGACGCCATGAGCATTGATTGAGCATGAGTAGAAATTCGCATGAACAATCGCGGCGCGGATGCACGTCGAAGGGAGCGATGCGGGCGGCCCCGCGCGTGCGCTCCCCAAGCCACTGGCGTGGAGCTAAGTTTCAGCCTCGGGCGCACTCGGCGATGCCCCAAAGCGCGCCAGGTACTTCTTCATGCGTAGCTTCTTCGACGCCGAATCGGAACTCATGAAGCGGATCTTGCCGAAGATCTGCCGCTCCGGTCCCCAGGGCCGATCGTAGCGGCCCAGACACCAGAAGATCCCGCTGTAGGAATTCGGGTCGCGACCATCGAGGGCATACTTGTTGTTGAGCTGGATCATCCGCGAGAGCGCCTCGCGCGGGCTCGCGCTCCACTCGAGGATCTTCTTGCCCCACAGCATGCGCAAGTAGTTGTGCATCACGCCTTCGCGACAGAGCTGGCGCTGCGCCGCGTTCCACACCGGATCGTGGGTCAGCGCGCTCTCGAGTTGCTCCAGCGAATACGAGACGGGGCGCGGATCCAACGCGTGTGCTTCGAGGGTCGCGCGGGCCCAAGCGGGCAGCGAATCGTATTGGTCGAAATCGGGGCGATGAGCGCAGAAGTTGTGACCGAGCTCGCGCCAGGTCACGAGCTCGTCGACGAATGCTTCGGCCTGTGCGCTCAGTCCCCAGAAGCGTTCCTTCTGGCCGACCGCTCTTTCCGAGACGGCGTCAGCGGACCAGCCTTCGTGCAGAGCCAGAGCCCTCCAGACCTCGTGGGCGCCGACGTGCCCGAAATGCAGGTACGGCGACAAGCCGCTCGCGCCATCCAGGTCGGGGTGCCTGCGGTCGTCGTAGTGCGACAGCCCGTGCTCGATGAAGCGCGCGAGGCGCTCGTTGCCGGCTTCCGGCCCGCCAGGCAAGGCGCCGGCGGCCACCGACGCCGCGAACGGAAGTCGGGCGAGCTCCGGGGCGGCGCCGGACAAAAGCGCGGGCGACGCTGCGGGGAATCGCGCGAGGACCTCCGCGGGCGGTTCGGCAAGGCGAGGCAGGTCGCGGCCGAGTCTCAGGGGATCGCGCCGGGGCATGGCCGCCAGGTGCGGCAGCAAATTCCGCTGCAAGAAGCGGCGGAATTCGACGGCGCGCGCGAAGGCGCGGTCGGTCGCGCGCACGGGCAGGAGCCCGACCCCGTCGACGGCCTCGAGCCGCACGCCGAGCTTCTCCCCCGCTGCCGAGATCATGCGCGGCAAGAAGAACCCGGCTTGGTCGTCGGTCACGACCAAGCTCGCTCGAGCGGCCAACGCTTTCAAGAGCCCCCGCGCGGCACCGGGCTTCGGTTCGACGTACGGGTAGTAGGCGACACGCGCACGCGCGCAACGCCGGGCGTTGTCGCGCATTCCCTGGAGCACAAACGCGTGCAGCCGTTCACTTGCCCAAGGGTGATCAACACGCAAGGGCTCGAACACCAGCAGCGGTTTCCCCAGCTCGCACGCGCGCTCTACGGCGCGGTCGAGCGCGAAGTTGAAGTGCGTTCGGCGCGCAGCCAGCATCCAATACAAGACGAAGTCGCCGTCTCGAAGCGGCGCTTGGTTCACGGCGCGCAGCCGGATGTCCGGAACCTGCAATCTCACGCGACTCTCGATTCGACGAGCGGGTCAAGGCTCTCAGGCCGAAACAAGGTCATGCCTCGCGCCGGCCCGTGATGCGCAGGCCCAGCGTAAAGCCCAGCGCGCCCACCGCCAGCAGGATAGCGCAAGGCAAGAGCAGGTCCCTCAGGCCAAAGCCCCGCCAGAGCGCGCCTTCCAGCGCGAGAATGCCCCAACGAATCGGCGAGAGATCCGAGAGGCGCTGCATCCACTCCGGCATCAGCGAAACGGGCACCATCGCGCCGCCGAGCATGGCCATGAACAGCAGCGTCGCCCAGCCGGCGCCAGACACCGACTGCTCGGTCCTGCCCAGCGTCGACAGCACCTGCGTCAGTCCGACGAAGCAGGCGGTCACGGAGAACAACGCGAGGGCGAGCATGGACAGATCGGGCGCGCGTACGCCGAAACCCACGCGCGCGATCAAGAGCAGGGCCGCTGCATCGACCAGGCAAGCGACGGTGCAGGCCAAGGCCTTTCCCAGCACGATGCTGGCACGAGGCAGCGGAGCCGCGCGCAGTCGAATCAGCGTCCCGCCCGTCCGCTCGGCGACCATGGCCACGGCGAAGGTGGCGGCACAGCCCATCAGCCCCCAGGCGATGGCCGCGGGGAAGACCAGCGCGAAGGCGTTGGCAGGAGCTCCGCTCCGGATCACCGCCACTTCGCTGAGCGGGACCGCCACCACCGGGCTGCCTTCGGGCAAGCTGACCGTCACCAGCGCGGCGGAGAGCGCGGCCTTGATCAGAGCGGCTTCACTCGCCCGCGATGGGTCGACCCCGAACTCGGTCTCGCCCTTGGCGCTGAGGTGAACGTACCCGAGCGCGTGCCCTCGACGCACCGCATCGCGCGCAGCGTCGGGGCTGGTCTCCGTCTTTACCGCCAGACTCTGATTGGCGTCGAGTTCGCGCTTCAGTCGAAGCGAAGCGTCGGTTTCGGCGCTATCCACGAAGACGACCGGCAAGCGCACTGCCTCGCGAGCCACCGACGAGGACAAAACGCTGCCGATGAACAGGGCAAACGCCACGGGGAAGACCAGCGCCCAGAACAGCGCCATGCGGTCCCGCACGAGCAGCCGCAGATCCTTGAGTGCGATGAAGACGGCCTCTCGCATCGCCTAGTCCCTCAGCGTTCTGCCGGTGAGCGATAGGAATACGCCCTCCAAGCTCGGGCGTTCGACCTGCAACGAAGCGATTCGCGATCCAGAGCGGGCGAGCGCGTTGACGATCGGCCAAGGGTCGTCGGTGACGTAGTGGACCTTCTGTCCGACGAGCGCCGTGTGACGAGGGAGGCCGTTCGGAAGCGGGCCTTCGAGTTCAGCCGCGATGTGGTAGCCGCCTCCGTGACGAGTCGTGAGCTCTTCGACGGATCCCAGCGCGAGGAGCCTCCCGTGGTCGATGATACCGATGCGATCGCAGAGACGCTCGGCCTCCTCCATGTAGTGTGTCGAATAGATGACCGTCACACCGGTCTCTTTCAGTCGCTCGAGGGCGTCGAAGAGATGATTGCGCGATTGTGGATCGACCCCGGCGGTCGGCTCGTCGAGTAGGACCAACGCCGGCTCATGGACGATCGCGCACGCGAGGTTCAAGCGTCGCTGCATGCCGCCGGAGAACACGCGAACTCGATCGTCACGCCGTGCACTGAGCCCCGCAACCTCCAGTGCGGCGAGCACGCGCTCTTCGAGCACGCGTCCTGACAGACCATAGAGCCGCCCCGCAAAGCGCAGGTTCTCGGCGGCGGACAGATTGCCGTAGAGCGCGATCTCCTGAGGCGCGATGCCGATGCGCGCGCGCACGGCACGACTCGTGACCGCCTGCTCGCCGAGGGTGATCGACCCGGCGTCGGGCTCATCGGCGCCGAGCATCATGCGCATCAGCGTGCTCTTGCCGGCCCCGTTGGGGCCGAGCAGCCCGAAGGTCTCACCCGGCCGGACCGCGAGACTGAGCTCGTTCACCGCGACCAGGCGGCCGTAGCGACGGACCACGTGGTCGAGGCGGAGTTCAGCGGGGCTCACCCACCGGCGAGGCGCGGCAGCTGGCTCTCTCAAAGGGACGACCCGGGCTGGCATCATAGACTAAACTTAGACACAGCCATTGACATCCGCAAGTCCAGCCTAATTATATATTATACAGATGCTAGACATGAAAGAACACGACCTGGACGTCGTCATCGTCGGCGGAGGCCTCCAAGGGGGGCTTCTGGCGCTCGCCACGCTGGGCCGCGCCCCGCGCGCCCGGCTGGCGGTGATCGAGGCCGGCCCCAGAATCGGAGGCAACCACACCTGGTGTTTTCACGCCGGGGACCTCTCGCCTGCGGCTGCAGCTCTGGTGGAGCCCCTCGTCGAGCATCGCTGGGAGGGCTACGACGTCCTCTTCCCGCGCCGCGAGCGCACGCTAGGCGGCGCCTATACGGCGGTGACGAGCGAGCGCTTCGCCGACGTCGTCGAAGCCGCGCTCGGCCGAGCGCCGAACGCCGTGCTTCTGACCGGAGCGGCGGCGACGAGCGTGCAAGCGAACCGAGTGGAGCTCGCTGATGGACAGTCCATCGACGCGAAGCTCGTGATCGACGCGCGCGGCCCGGAGCGATTCGAGTCGGGCACGCGCCTGGCCTACCAGAAGTTCCTCGGCCTCGAGCTCGAACTCGAAGCTGAGCACGGCCTCGAGCGGCCCATCTTGATGGACGCCCGCGTGCCTCAGAGCGACGGGTTTCGGTTCTTCTACGTGCTGCCGCTGGATGCCCAGCGCGTTCTCGTCGAAGACACCTACTACTCCGACACACCGTCACTGGACATCGAGGCGTTGCGCGGCGAAGTCCTCGACTACGCCCGGGCTCGCGGACTGCGCGTCGCCGGCGTCGTGCGTGAAGAGAGCGGTGTTCTACCGATCCCGACTCGATCGCTCGCCAGACCTTCATCAGCACTGCCGCTGCAGGCCGGCTACCGGGGGGGCTGGTTTCACCCGACCACCGGATACTCGCTGCCCTGGGCAGCGCGCTTGGCGCTGCACGTCGCGGAGTCGTTCGGCGAAGACCCGTTCGGGCCCGCCTGGGACGCGCTCACGCGCGAGCACCACCGACAGCAACGCTTCTCCACCTGGCTCAACCGTCTGCTCTTCGGCGCGTTTCGCCCCGAAGATCGCTGGAACGTCTTGGAGCGTTTCTACGGCCTCCCGGAGCCGACCATCCGCCGTTTCTACGCCATGAACACGACCGCGACGGACCGCGCACGCGTCCTCTTGGGACGGCCCCCTCGGGGCCTGTCCATTCGAGTCGCCTTTTCGAACGGAGCCGCGCCATGAACCACCCCGCACTAGCCATCAACACCACTTCCCCGCTCGTGGAGCTACTCAGTGAGCAGTTCTCGGAACGAGAGCTCGATCGCCTTCTCGATCTGCAGGGACAAACCGTGCCTTGGGCAGTCTGGGACGAGGCCTTGTACGGTCCTCTCGCCGACTTCCTTTCGCGTCCGGGAAAGGAGTTCCGCGCTCGCCTGGTCGAAACGGCTTGGGAGCTCTCCGGCCGCAAGACCGCGCCACCAGCAGAGCTGCGCTGGGTGGTGGAGGTGTTGCACGCGGGTTCGCTCATCATCGATGACATCGAAGACGACTCCACCTACCGGCGCGGCGAACTCGCGTTGCACAAGAAGTGGGGGCTCGGGCGTGCGCTCAACGCGGGCTCTTGGCTCTACTTCTGGTCCGACTGGTTGATAGAGCGCCTCGAACTAGCACCGCCCGTCGAGCTGGCCGTGCGACGCTTGGTCGACCGCACGCTGCTTCGGGCTCACCAGGGGCAGGCCCTCGACCTGTCGACTCGCGTTCACGACCTCGCTCGAGCGGACGTGCCCGCCGTCGTGAACGTGACGACGCAGCTGAAGAGCGGCGCCCTGATGCAGCTCGCGGCCGCCCTCGGAGCCGTCGCCGCCGCCGGGCCCCGGCCCGTGGTCGGCGCGCTCGAGCAGTTCGGACGACGCCTGGGAGTGGCCCTGCAAATGCTGGACGACCTGGGCGGGATCGTCAGCGAAAGGCGCTGCCACAAGGGCCACGAAGACCTGCTCGGCGGGCGGCCGACCTGGCCCTTCGCGTGGGCGGCAGAGCAGCTCGACGAGGTTGCCTACGACGAGCTCCGGCGCCTCGCTCGCCGAGTGCAGCAGCGCGACACCCACCCGGAAGTGCTCGCCGAGCGGCTGAGAGAACTGGTGGGCGTGAGCGGTCGAAGGCACGTGGATGAATACCTCGCACGCGCCTTCGAAGACCTGGCCGCCAGTGTCGGAAGCGTTCCGGCACTCGCGAGCGTGAAGTCGGACATCGAACTCTTGAGGAGGAGCTATGGTTGAACGAATTTCTGCAACACAGATGCGCGCACCACGCGCCGCGATCGTCGGTAGTGGCTTCGGCGGCCTTGCGGCAGCCATCCGCCTCCAGGCCGCTGGCATCTCGAGCGTCCTCTTCGAGGCACGCGACAAGCCCGGCGGCCGAGCCTACGTGTACGAGCAGGACGGCTTCGTGTTCGATGCGGGGCCGACCGTCATCACCGCTCCGCACTGCATCGAAGAGCTCTTCGAGCTCGCGGGGCGGAAAATGAACGACTACGTCGAGCTCCTGCCCGTCACGCCGTTTTACAGGTTGTCGTGGAGCGACGGAGACGCCCTCGACTACGTCGGGGACTCGGACGTGATGCTGGAGCAGATCCGCGCGCGCAGTCCCGCCGACGCCGACGGCTACGTGCGCTTCGTGGACTACTCGCGCCGGGTCTTCGAGAAGGGCTACGAGGAGCTGGTGGCGACGCCGTTCTTGCGCTTCATCGACATGCTCAAGGTGGCCCCGGACTTGGCCCGGTTGCGGGCAGATCGCAGCGTGTACAGCGCCGTCGCGCGCTTCGTCAAAGACGAGCACCTGCGGCAGGCGCTCTCGTTTCACTCGCTTCTGGTCGGAGGAAACCCCTTCGAGACCAGCGCCATCTACACGCTGATCCACTACCTCGAGCGCAAGTGGGGGGTGTTCTTCCCCCGCGGCGGGACGGGCGCGTTGGTCCAAGCGTTGGTGAAGCTGTATCAGGAACTCGGCGGCGAGCTCCGGTTGTCCACCCCGGTCGAGCACATCGAAGTCAGAGAGTCCGAGGGGCGTGCGTTCCACGTCGTCAAGAGCCCTCGTGGCGAAGAGAGCTTCGACTTCGTCGTCTCGAATGCCGATCTGCATCACACCTACGCCAAGCTCTACTCCGGCGAGCCGCGTGCGGAGCGGACGCGACGCAAGCTCGAGAAAGCCGACTGGTCCATGAGCCTGTTCCTCCTCTACTTCGGCACGGACAGAACCTACGACGTCGCTCACCACACAGTGGTTTTCGGCCCGAGGTACGAAGCTCTGCTCGACGAGATCTTCTCGGGCAACAGCTTGCCGGACGACTTCAGTTTGTACCTGCACGCACCGACGGTGACGGACCCCTCGCTCGCGCCGCCGGGTTGCGCAGGGTTCTACGTGCTTTCCCCGGTGCCCCATCTCGGCAACGCGCCCATCGACTGGGAGAAGACGGCGCCAGCCTACGCCGACAAGATCCTCGGCTCGCTCGAACGCTTGATGCCGGATCTGCGCAAACACGTCGTGACCCAGCGCTGGTTCACTCCCGAGGACTTCGCCAGCGAGCTCTCCGCCTTCCACGGCTCGGCGTTCTCGGTGGCGCCGACGCTCACTCAAAGTGCGTGGTTCCGGCCGCACAACCGCGACCCGAAGATCCCGGGGCTCTACATCGTCGGGGCGGGCACCCACCCGGGGGCCGGTCTGCCCGGTGTGATCAACTCGGCGAAGGCAACCCTGGACGTGATCTTGGCCGACCTCGGGAAGGAGCGTGCAGCGTGAGCGCCGCGTCGACTTCCACTCTCGACCTGAACGCCCGCGGATCGACCGGAGTCGATCGCGCTACGAGCCGAGACGCCTGCCTCGCCGTGCTGGCCGAGCACAGCAAGAGCTTCGCGTTGGCCGGCCGGCTCTTGCCGGTCGAGGCACGGCGCGATGCGGCCGCGCTCTACGCATGGTGCCGCTACGCCGACGACCTGATCGACCTCGCCTCGGGTGAGGCGCAGTCACTGAACCTCGCCCGCCTCGAGCGCGAGCTCGACTCCGTCTACGCCGGGGCGCCGCAGCCGACCTTGGTGCTCCGTGCGTTTCAAGAGGTTGCGACGGAGCGAGGGATCCCGCGCCACTACCCCGAGCAGCTCCTGGCCGGCATGCGCATGGACGCCGAGGGCGCACGCTACGAGACGTTGGATGACCTTCTGCTCTACTGCTACCGCGTCGCCGGCGTGGTGGGGCTCATGATGTGTCATGTGCTGGGCGTCTCGGACGCGCGAGCGCTGAGCAATGCGGCGCACCTCGGGATCGGAATGCAGCTCACGAATGTGTGTCGCGACGTGCTCGAGGACTGGGAGCGAGGCAGGCTGTACTTGCCCGGCGACATGCTGCGCGCCGCAGGCGCGCCTGGGCTGGACCCGGGCCTCGGCATCGCAATCCCCGAGAACGCCAGGCTGCCCGTCGCTCGCGTCGTCGAGCAGTTGCTCGCGCTCGCCGACACCTATTACGCCTCGGCCAAGCAAGGAGTCGCCGCGCTGGACGCGCGGAGCGCCTTCGCGGTGCGTACCGCGGCGCTGGTGTATTCGGCCATCGGGCGCGAGCTCTCCGAGCGCGACTTCGACCCGCTGTCGGGGCGCGCCGTAGTCTCGACCCGGAGCAAGCTGCTGCTGGCGCTTCGTGCGGCGTTCTTGACTCTCGCCGACCTGCCGGACGGCACGCGCGCGTCGAAGCTGCCGTGCCACGGCCTTCCACGGATGAGGTATCAGAATGACGACATTTCCCACTGAAGTCGACCCACGTGGGTCGCATCTGGTTCGACCGGTCGGACTAGGCCGTTTACTTCAGCTGGGTCGGGTTGATGCTCGGCTTGGTCCTTTCGACCGGGGGTTTCCGGGTGTTGGACATCTGCACGGTGCGCTCGGCAGCTCGCTTCTCTCGCGCGCGGCCCACACGGCCCCCACGAGGCGTTCCACTGGCGGCGCTTCGCGGGTTACCCTGGCGTTCGAGAGACCGTTCAGACCCTGAGGGTGGGATGAGCGCGAGATGACCACGAGCCAGTCCAACCCAACCCCCCGTCATCGCATCGGAGCCGTGGCGCGACTCACCGGAATTTCCACCCACGCGTTGCGAGCCTGGGAGCGACGCTACAGGACACTTCAGCCCATGCGCTCGGACGGAGGAGACCGTCTCTACTCCGACGATGACGTTCAGCGACTCCGCTTGGTGAAGCGCCTTCTCGGATTGGGCCACGCCATCGGCGACGTCGCCACGCTCTCGGCCGCCGAGCTGGAGAAGCTTTTGAAGCTCCACTCCTCTCCGACCGCGCCGAACGCCGAGTACGCGCCCCTCGTGGATCGTTACCTCGGCCACATCGCGCGCCTCGACCTGTCGTCCGCCGACCAGACGTTAGCTGGCGCCGCGTGGGCCTTGCCGCGCCGAGAGTTCATCGATCGCGTCTTGGTGCCCCTCTTGACCGAAGTCGGCGCTCGTTGGCAGGGCGGATCGCTCCAGGTGGCGCATGAGCACGCCGCCACCGCGATGGTTCGCAGTCACCTCGGCGCGATGTTGCGCCTGTTTGCTGTCGATCCAAGCGCTCCGACGGCGGTAGCGACAACGCTCGAGGGCGAGTTGCACGAGCTGGGTGCTTTGATGGCGGCGGTCGTCGCGGCGATGACGGGGTGGCGCGCGGTGTTCCTGGGTCCGAGCCTGCCGGTCGAGGAGATCAGTCACGCGGCCCGAGAGACTGGCGCCGAGGCCCTGCTCATTTCCTGCGTAAGCCTGGATCCTCGAACAGCGGGGCCATTGCTCGCGGATCTGTCCGCGGCACTGCCCCGACGCTGCACGCTCGTGGTCGGGGGGCAGTCCTCTCGGGACATCGACGAACTGCCAGGGAACGCCGTGCGACTCGCAGATCTGAGCGAGCTCGAGTCTTGGATCGCCCAGAGGTCGCCGCTGCTAGCGCGCGACGGCAGAGCCCTCACACGCTAGGCCATCCCCGAACCCCGGCCGGTTTTCCGAACCCAGGCGTTTGCCAGTTGCCGACCTAGGCCCTGGCCATTAGGCTCGCGCCGCCTTTTTCCGGCGTCGTCTAAAGGCAGGACAAGGGACTTTGAATCCCTGAATCATGGTTCGAATCCATGCGCCGGAACCGCCTCCACTGGGGGCACGCGAGCGCTCCGACAGCCGCGCATCCGGCGAAGTTCCCGGGGATCTTCCCGGTGGCGTTCTGCGGAACCCGCGGCGGGTTCGGGTGTCGGTCGGCCGTGGCCACCTCGCGCCTCCGGCTTCCGAGTGAGCCCTCAATCGTGCCCGATGGCGCTTCGGATGACGACGCCTCGCGCCTTTCCGGCTACGGTGAACGCGCCTCCTGGTGGGACGTGACAGACTCCGTCGAAGACAGCGAGCTCAAGTTCATCGAGCGCCTACGCAGGCACGACGAGCGCGCGTTCAACGAGTTGGTCGAGACCTACGAGCAGCGCGTCTTCCGCTTGGTGTTCCGAATGCTGGGCCGCCGCGACGAAGCAGAAGACATGGCTCAGGAGGTCTTCGTGCAGGTCTTCAAGGCCATTGCCACCTTCCGGGGCGACAGCAAGCTGAGCACTTGGGTCTACCGAATCGCGGTCAACCTCTGCAAGAACCGCCTCAAGTACCTGTCGCGGCGCCACGACGGCACCCAGCAAGAACTCGAGCCGGTGGCCGAGCGCGCACCGCTCAGCGAGGCCAAGGGCGTCACCTTTGGTGACGTGGCCCGGCCCGACCACATGGTGGAGGGGTTGCAGGTGGAGAAGATCGTGCACGCTTGCATCACGGAGCTCGATCCCGATTTTCGCGAAGTGTTGATCCTCGCGGATGTGGAAGACCTGTCCTATCAGGAGATCGCCCAGATCACGGGCCTGGCCGACGGGACGGTGAAGAGCCGGATCCACCGCGCCCGCGCCATGCTCAAGACCAAGGTGGAACGCGCCTTGGGGGAGAAGATTCGATGAGCGACCGCGATGACGACAGCCGCGATGACGAGCGGCCGAGCGCGGACGGAGCACCGCCGGAGAACGGGCCCGAAGCGCCGGAAGACGAGCTCGCCAGTGCGGACGCGGGCGCCGAGCTCGGCGAAGAGGCCGAGTCGAAGATGCGCGACCTGCTCCGGGGCGCCCTCGATCTGAAGAAGGAAGAGCCTCCACCAGACAGCGCGTTCTTGCGCGGCGTGCAGAAGCGCCTGCGCGATCGCAGCGGCGGGAAGTTCTACGCCGACGGATGGAGCACGGCGAAGCACCCGCCGACATACACCTACCTGTGGACCAGCGTGTTGATGCTCGCGATCGTACTCGCGGTGTACGCCACGCTCACGTCGTTGGTGGGCGAAGCGGCCGACGTCGAGAACCAGCCGGCGCCGGTGCAGATCGTATTTCCGAAGTCTCGCTGACCACCAGCGCAATCGTTGCGCTTTTCCGCTGCTTGACCCACGTCGCAGCGATGACAGACTCGGAACTGGATGCTTCGCGTTGGGCTCGGAATCTGTGCGCTCGCCACAGTGGCGTGTGGCGAACGACCGCTCGAGCCGCGGGACCCGACGCCGGGTGTAGCCCACTACGAGATCCAATCGTACAACGTGGAGGCGGGCGACCACTTCGATCCGGCCACCATCGGGGCCGTGGGCAAGAACCGATCGGACGTCGTCTTTCTGCAAGAGACAACGCCGGAGTTCGAGGTGGTGCTGCGCGCCGAGTACGGCGACGAGTACCCGTACCAGCTCTACCAGCACAACCTGCCGAACGCGGGCGCCGCGGGCTTGGCGGTGCTGTCGAAATTTCCCGTCGCCGACAGCGGCTGGCACCCAGGACCGAGCGGCTGGCACCCGGCGTGGCACGTGATGGTGGACACTCCGAGCGGCAAGCTCCAAGTCCTCAACCTGCACCTGCGCTCGAAGCACACCGGCAACGGCAACGTCGTCGAGTCGTACCTGAGCTCGAGCGACGACCACCTCTACGAGATCGAGCTGTTCGTGAAGGAGTGTTCGACGGGGCTGCCCACCATCGTGCTCGGAGACTTCAACGAGGGCCTCGGCGGGGTTGCGGTGCGGTACCTGGAAGATCGCGGCTACCGGAACGCGCTGCCTTTGTACCGGCCGGGCCAGCACACCTGGCAAGGCAGCTCCGTCGCCAACCAGTTCACCCAGACCCTCGACCACGTGCTCTTCGATGGATCCTTCGAGCCGCTCAACGCCTGGGTCAGCAACGTTGGCGGCTCGGACCACCTGCCCGTCGTCGTTCACCTCGAAGAGGCGTACGACTGGCAACCCGGCGATCCGGCAGAGCCCTGACCCGGAGATGCGCGGTTGGGTCATTGGCTTTCTTCTGATCGGCTTCGTTCTGATCGGCTGCGGCCCGGTCGCGGGATTTCGCCCCGCAGCGGGTCTGATGCCCGATCGCCGTGCCGAAGCCGGCTTCGGTGTGGCCGAAGTGTCGCCGCGCCCCTACGTCGAGGAGCCCGCCGCCACCGCTGGCCAGGCGTGGCTCAGCGGACGCGCCACGCGTCACGTCGATCTCACGGGCCTCTTCGCCTTTGACGATGACGCGGTCGCGGGCGGATTGGCCGCGCGCTTCATGCCCCTTCGCAGCGATCGCTTCGTCGCGGGTTTCGAGCAGGAGCTCGGCTACGCCTGGTTCGCCGCATCGACCCCGGTAGCGCTGCGGCTCTTCGACCAGACCTGGCTCTACACCTCGCCACGGCTCGGCACCTGGGGCGCTGAGCTGTCGTTCATGGTCGGCCTCGGCGCCAGCGTGCGTGTTTACGACGGCCTGATGCTGCGCGCCGAGTGGCAGCGGAGCTGGCAGGATTTCAAGTACTACAACCGACGCGACCACCGCGGTCTGGCCATCGCGCACCAGTTCCCCTGAGTGCGCGGGGCGCACAGTGGGGCCGTGGCGGCACGGTTTCGCGGCATATCCCCGGGCGTTTGCCGGACTCCTGCTGGCACGCCGGCTGCTAGTCTCGGCTTCGAATGTCACCTCGACCCCTCGTCCTCCTCTTGGCGTTTTCCTGTGGGTGCACGACCCTCGGTCCCATGACTGCAACCACGGCGCAGTCCGTGGTGCCGACCCCGCGTCCCGGAGGGGAGGCGCAGATCGCCGCGGTGCCCGGCTACTACCTGTCGGAATCAGTCCAGGAGAACCCCCAGTCCTCGCCCATCGGCCAGGCGGCGGTGATGCTCGAAGCCGGGGCTCTGATCGGACTGCCAGGGCTCGCGCTGGGTGGGCGTTACGTCGGCTCGGGTGATAGCGGCGGCTACCCGGAGCCAATGCTGCGCTACCGAACGCACCTCGACGACCAGGAGGTGTTCGCGGTCGGCGGGGTCGTCTTCGGTGCTTACGGACACGGGTCGTCGGACGGAGCGTCCTACGAGGCGACTCGCGGGGGAGCCGAGGCCGGCGTCGACGTGCGGGCCACGCCCAAGAGCAAGTGGGTCGAGCTGCACCTGTTCGGGAACCTCGGCTTCACCGGGCTCGACGCCAACGGCGACTACTGCTTGGACGCAGACGGCCGCTGGGGCGTGGACTGCGGCGACGCTCTGGTGACGCTGACTCACGCCAAGGCGTCGGGTTTCTTTCCGTCGGCGGCAGGCGGCCTCGCGCTGGACCTCGCGCGGCACCTCCACGGCATCTTGCACGGCGGTCGCATCGCGCTGCACGGCGCCGTTGGGCGCATGCCCCACGTAGAGAGCGGGCAGCAGACGTCCGGCAAGACCTTCACGTCGGCGGGTTTGTCGCTGACGCTGGGGCTGGGCGCCAGCGAGTAGCGCTCACTCGATCCAGCGGGCCAAGATGCAGGTGATGTTATCCGGGCCGCCGTTGCCGTTGGCAGCCTCGATCAGGCGGCTGGTCGCCGTGGGCAGATCCGGCGCGTTCACCACGATCTCGCAAATCTTCTCGTCGGTGACCGGGCCAGAGAGCCCGTCGGTGCAGAGCAACATGGTGTCTCCGGCACGAGGCGCCTCGAAGCGTGTATCGACCTTGACCGTGTCCTTCATGCCGAGCGCGCGCACGATCACGTTCTTGTGCGGGAAGTTCGCGATCTCCTCCTCGGTCAGGCGCTTCATCTTCTTGTAGTCGTTGAGCAGCGAGTGGTCCTCGGTGAGCTGCTCGAGCTTGGCGTCGCGGATCCGGTACATGCGGCTGTCGCCGACGTGCGCCAAGTAGATGCCGTCTTCGACCGCGAACAGGGAGACCAGGGTCGTGCCCATGCCGCGCTGCTTGGCGTTGCGCTGGGCCTGCTCGTAGATGCGCAGGTTGCAGAGCTTGATGCCGGTGACCAAGCGGTTCTCTTCGTAACCCTTGGTGCGGTCCATCTTGTAGGGCCAGGTCCGCTCTGGGTCGTCCGCCGTGGCTGCGAAGAACTCTTGCAGCGTATCGACGGCCATCTTGGACGCGACCTCGCCCGAGGCGTGTCCGCCCATTCCGTCCGCGACGACGTACAGGCCATACTCCGCGAAGATGGCGAAGTTGTCCTCGTTATGGTTGCGCTTCCGACCGACATCGGTCTGGCCAGCAACCTCGATGCGCAGGGGCCGACTCACGGGTAATTCTGCGGAAGGCTTCTGGGTTTCCGCAAAATCCTTTTAGCAGTCCGCGCGAGCGGAGCCTAGGGGGTGAAACGAAGTCCTGTCGACCAAGCCACTCGCGCCGCAAAAAGCCGGGTATTTTGGGGTGTCGCGGCTCAATATCCCGGGTCCGGCTGGGTCCGGGGCCGGCGCGGAGCCGGCCACCGGCTGCGGGGCTCGGCGGGCCGGAAGCCTCCGGGGCGTCGCGCGGCCGGGCCCACGCGTACGATCCGGTAGCGACCGTGCCCGAACACCAACAGCTCCAGCGAGCGACCCGCGCGCGCACGCAGGGCTCCATCCAACGCGTCGGCGGTCGTGACCGGCGTGCCGTCGACAGCAACGATGGTGTCGGCCCCGCTCCTCAGTCCCGATCCGGCGGCCGCTGATCTCGGGCTCACGGCCAAGACTCGAACTCCCTTCACTGTGCCCGTGTCGTGCGGCGTGACGCGGATGCCAGAGGACGGCCACTGGCTGGGGCTGGCGGTGGGCACTGTCCGCAAGAACTCCTTGATGGCGGAGACCGGTGCGCCGAAGGGCGCGAGGGAGCAGGGCTTGTCGGCCGCGCCCGCGCAAGCCTGCGCGAGGATAGCGACCACGTCGCCCTTCTCGTCGATGACGGGGGAGCCGAGCTCGGTCGCCTTGTGCTTGCTGTCCAGCACGAGCGCCGAGACCAGCGGCGCGTTGTCGCCGCCCACCAGCGTCGCCGAGTTCTTGATGCGAACCGGAGCTGCGGCCAGCGTCTTGGCGCCGGGGCCAAAGGCCGTGAGCTTCGACTCCTTGGCGGGAGCGACCCGCGACGCGCGCAGCCCCTGGTCGGAGTGGGGAGTCACCGCGGCCACCAGCGCTAGATCCCAGCCGCGATCGAAGTGCACGACGCGAACGGCGATCACGGTGCCGTCCGCGAAACGCGCGTCGACGTTGTTGCCGTGGCCGAGCACCGAGAGCGCCGTCAGAATGCGGCCGTCACCCGAGAGCACGCTGCCCATGCCCAGGGCCTTGCCGGCGCGCTGCAGCACGACGACCTGTCGACGCGCGCGCTCGAGCGGCGACTCGTTCGCCGGAGGCTTAGCCGCCCCGTCGGCGGCGATCGCCGGCGCATCCCAGGGGTTGACCGGTTGATCCTGCTGCGGCGGATCCGCTGGCGGGAAAGCAGACCGGGGCGTCGCCTGAGCAAACGCCACGGCCGCGGTCGCGACCACCACCCAGCCAAACGAAGCGGCACGAAGAACGGTTCGAACTCTCACGGGGCCAAGCATAGCGCCCTTCGAGGCCCCTCCAAACACTCCCGGGTCAACCCGGCAAAGTCAGCTCTCGCGCGCCGCTGGGGCCTGCGACGATGACCCGATCGGCGCGGCCCACGAACAGGCCAGTCTCGACCACCCCGGCGATCGCCCGCAGGCGCCGGTCGAGATCCGCGGGGTCGTCGATGGGGCCGACGTGCACGTCGTAGATGTAGTTTCCAGCGTCGGTCAGCCAGGGTCGTTCGTCACGCATGCGCCGCGTGACCTTCCCAAAGCGCTCGAGGGCGCGCAGCGTCGACTCGTGTCCGAAGCCGAGCACCTCGGTGGGTACGGGCCATTTTTCGCCCAGCTTCTCGCTCAGCTTGCTCTCGTCGACGATGATCACGTTGGTGCGCGAGGCGAAGTTCACGATCTTTTCCCGGGCGTGACAGCCGCCCCCTCCCTTGATCAGATCGAGCTTGCTGCTGACTTCGTCCGCCCCGTCGACGGTGAGCGCGATGTCCCAAGGACCATCGTCGGACAAGAGCGGAATGCCCAGGGCGGTGGCCTGTGACCGGCTCGCATCGCTGGTCGCGACGCCGACCAACGCTTGACCCTTGCGGACGAGCTGGCCCACGCCGTCGATGAAGAGCTTGGCGGTGGAGCCTGATCCGAGGCCGATCACGCCGGATTTGGGCAGGAGCGCCAGCGCGGCCTGGGCCGCCAGCAGCTTGGCTTCGTCTTGGGTCATCGCCCGCGGAGCACATCGCCGACGTCTCGCTCCGTCAAGCGCAGCGCACATTCACGCACAAAGTCAGTGCCAGGATTCATCGCCTCGCACGTCCAACTTGGCGGAAGCCCTCGCGCCAGGTTGACGTATGATCGGACGAAGCCCTTGACCACCCATCGAACCATCGCCCTCGCGCTCGTCACACTGGGTCTGACTCACGGTTGCACGACCGGAAACGGACGCTCCGCCACCCAGCCCGCGGCATATCCTGGCGGCTACGCGGTGGCGCAGAACCCGCCGCCCCCGATGGCGCCACCTCCGGCCGCGGCCGCGCCCGCCCCCGCGCCCTTCTGGGGCTTCCAGCTGCCGCCCCCGCCGCCCGCGTCGGCGTTCCAGTTGCCCGCGCCGCCCCCCGGCTGGGGCAGCCTCGGCGGAATTCCCATCCCGCCCATCCCCGGGTTTCCGACGCAGCCGAACCCAACCGCGCCCGGTGGGCAGCCCGCGCCGCCTCCGGCCGCCAAGGGCATCAAGGGTTGTGGCGTAGCGAACATCGGCGGTGAGCAGTTCTTGCTCGACTGCATGACTCCGACCTACGGCACCGTGGCCGAGGCGAGCCAGTATGTGGTGCGACGCCAAGCCTTCAACGTGAGCCCCGCCCACGAGGGCGCCGACGCGTTGCCGGCCGCGGTCGACCACCGTGCGGCGGGCACCGAGGGCCCGGTGCGCAATCAAGGTCCCGTCGGCGCGTGCACGGCCTTCTCCTTCGCGACGGCCATCGACCACGCCATCGCGACCACGACCAGCAAGCCGGGCAACGTCAGCGTGATGCAAGTGTGGGCGCGCTATCACGTGCCGTCGATGCAAGACGCAACCTCGTCGAACAAGGGCAAGTCCCTCGGCAACGAGAGCGCGTGGCCCTACGACAAGGTCGAGGCCTGCAAATATTGGTCAGGTGGGGGCTGCGATTGCGGCTCGATGCTCAACGTCTCGTGTCAGCAGCCCGTGGACAGCCAGAAGCTCGGCCAGCTCGACTCGGCGCAGACGGCGAAGGTCACCAACGTCACGCGCCTGCCCGACGGGGACATCTCCGAGATCAAGGCCACCATCGCCAAAGGCCAAGACGTTTGGTTCGCGATGTGGGTCGACGACGCGTTCCAGAGCGTGAAGGGTTCGCCGGCGGTGATCCCCGACGGTGACTTCCGTCACTCGGGCTCGGGACACGCGATGGTGCTGTCGGGCTACAAGACCCAGGGCAACGGCACCTATTTCTTGATCCACAACAGCTGGGGCCCCAAGTGGGGCGACGGCGGCTACGCCTGGATCCACGAGAACACGCTGAAGACCAACCTGCGCTACTCGTACCTGGTCGACGTCAGCACGCCGAGCGGCGGCGACAAGCCGAACAAACCCGGCGAGCCGACGCCGCCCACGCCCAGCCCCGGCGACTGCCCGCCCGGCTTGGTGCCCGACAGCGGCATCCCGATCTGCGTGCCGCCCTGCCCCGACGGCAGCCCGCGTCACTTCAACACCTGCCCCGTCGCGCAGAACAGCGGATGCCCGGCCGGCAAGGTGAACATCTTCGGCTTCTGCGTGACCGCTCCGAAACAAGGCTTCGGCCAAGACGCCGCCACCGGCGTGAAGCACGGCTGCGGCGCCGGCGGCTGCACCTACGTGGTGCCGCGCGGCAGCGCGGGTTGCAACCTGCCCGTCTGCGTGAAGTCGTGCCCTAGCCCGAAGTATTTGCTGACGGCGGGCCCGCTGGGGTTGGGTTGCTCGGAGTAGTGGCGGGGCTCGGAGCGCGGAGGCGGGGGGGGGTGTTTGTGCACCGAGCCTCCCACATGAGCGCCACTGCGCGCTCATCGGAAAACCTGGGCGCACGCACGAGCACGCCCGCTACGTCAGTTGCCGCTCGTTCCGGGCGGCGGATCCGGAACGAACACGTACTGCTCATGGGCGGCTCCGATTTGGGCCGAGGTGGCGCGTTGGATCGTCCCGCTCAGGCGGACGGGGGTTTCCTTCGGGAATGGACAGACACGTTCGCAGTTGTTTTGGCAGCGAGTTCCACTGCGATTGATCCTGCGACGTGAGCTCGGGCCGAGGATGGCAGGGCTTTCGGTCGCGCTCTTGGGCGCGTGGTGCCGGGCTCGAGCCGGCGTGGTTCACGAGCTTCGGACCCTGGCTTGCCAGGGAACGGACGCGTCTGATGCTGGTGATGCGAGCGCCGGAAGCGGGTGAGTCGCTGGGGTTCGCGGCGGCGGCGGGGTAGCGCGCAGCGGTGGGCAGTGGCGGCCGCCGCCGGCGGCCGGCGTTTCGCCACCCACCCGAGCGCCTGCAACACGGTAATTTGCGGCGTTCTCGCCCCGGGCGGGGTCGGCACGCCGTGTGCGCTCGGGCGCGGCGATGGCCGCCGCGCTGCCGATCTCGGACGCAACTTCGGATGGCAGCGGCGTCGAATATCGACGCCGGCGACCGGAGCTCAGCGACTTCTACCAGGTCGTCGCCGAGAACTACCGCACGCTCGAAGCCGCCGCAGACCAAGAGATCATCGCGCTGTTGCCGGCGTTCGTGAGGGATGAGTTCGAGGGCTACCTCGAGTGCGGAATCCTGGCGCACGGTTTTGGATTTCTTCAATGCCAAGACCCGAAGTGCCGCGCGAAGCTCTTGGTCGCGTTTTCTTGCAAGGGACGCGCATGGTGCCCCTCGTGCCTGGGCAGAACGATGGCCGAGTCAGCGGCGAATTGGATCGACCATGTTCTGCCGTCGCGTGCTCCGCTCAGGCAGTGGGTTCTCACCTTGCCGTTCGAGCTCCGCGCCCGCGTCGCCTACGACCGCGAGCTGCTCAGCCGGATCACGCGACTGTTCGCCGACAGCGTGCTCGGCTTCTACCGCCGCACGATGCGCGACCTCTACCGCGTGGGCAAAGGCCAGAGCGGCGCGATCACCGCTGTGCAACGCGTGAATTCCGACCTCCGACTCAACCCCCACCTGCACCTGCTCGCGTTGGACGGAGTCTTCCTCGAGACCGATGACGGGAGCCTCGTCTTCCACCAGCTCCCCGCGCTCTCCAACTCCGACGTCGCAGATCTCTTGCACGCCGCCCGCGTGCGCATCTTGGACTTTCTCGCGCGTCGCGGCGTCGTCGAACGAGACAACGAGCTCTGCCTCACCGACGACGGTTTCGCCGAGCGCGAGCCCGAGCTGGCCGCACTCGCCACCGCCGCCGTCACCGGCAACCCTCCGGCGGGGCCCGAGCATCGGCAGCGTCCCGCCATCGCACTGCCCGATCGCGGCGAGCTCTCCGTTTCCGGTCTGGCCGCCCGCGAGGACGGCTTCTCGGTGCATGCGGCCACCACGGCTCCCGGCGAGGACCACCCCTCCGGCTCATGATCAAACACATCTCATTGCGAGCGGACGGCGCGTGTGATCTACGGGAGAAATGCCGGCAACAGAATGGTTAGGGCGGTCGATTTCGGACGAGTTCGAGGGCTCTCAGCTCGGCGATAAGCGGCGCAGTGACAGGCTCGGTTGGCTCGCTGAGAAACTGATGGCGGCGCCCGGTGTTGGGTTTCCGCAGGCTGTCGACACTCCGTCCGAGCTTGAGGGAGTCTACCGATTCCTGCGCAACGAGCAGTTCGACGCGGAGCAGATCCTTGACCCGCACCTGTCGGCGACGGTGGAGCGTGTGAGTTCCGCTGGCCTGTGTATCGTCGCGCACGATACGACCGAAGTATCGCTCGGCGGCGCCAGTCGGCGAGCTGGGTTGGGCGTCACGTCCGGCGGCAGCCAGGGGTTTCTCGCACACGTGGCGCTGGCCGTGCTTCCCGGCGAGGAGCGAGTGCCACTCGGAGTTCTGGGTCTACAGCGACACGTCCGCCTCGTACACAAGGGTGGACGCGGGCGCCGCCGGTCTGTCAGTCGGAGAGACCCCGAGCGCGAATCACTGCGCTGGCCGGCCATGCTCGAGGCCGTCCATGCACGCTGCCCCGGCAGCGCGCTCATTCACGTGATGGACCGCGAAGCGGACATTTTCGAGGTCCTGGCGAAGGCGCAGGAACTCGGTGCGCGCTACGTCATCCGTTCGGCTCACGACCGAGTAACTGAGGAAATAGGCATCTGCTTGCGCAGTGCAATCTCAACGCTCGAACCGCAGTTTTTTCGCACGATCTCGGTGTCATCGAGGAAACCGAGCAGTCGCGCGCATGCTGCAAAAGAGCACCCGTCTCGCAACGCCCGGAGCGCGGAGGTCGCCGTGGCAGGCAAACGTTTGACTGTGCTGCGCCCCCGCAACACTCGACATGAGACGCGCAGCATCGAACTCAACGTGGTTCGAGTCTGGGAACTCCAACCACCAGAAGGCGAGCCGTCGGTCGAGTGGGTGCTGCTCACTACCGAACCCATTGACACCGTCGCCGAACTCGCGACCGTCGTGGACTGTTACCGCAGTCGGTGGGTGATCGAAGAGTTCTTCAAGGCACTCAAGCAAGGGTGTTCTCTCGAGAAACGACAGCTCGAGTCGTATCAGGCACTGAGCAACGCGCTCGCCGTGTTCCTGCCCATCGCCTGGCGCCTGTTGCTCATGCGCTCGTTAGCCCGCGTCGCACCCGAGCAACCGGCAACAACGATCCTGAGTGAGCCCCAGTTGCTCCTCATAAAGTTCAAGCTCCGCCTCCCGGCCGTCCCGCAGACCATTGAGCAAGCGCTATTCGCTGTCGCGCGACTCGGCGGGCATCTGAAGAACAACGGCGCACCCGGGTGGCAAACGTTAGGACGGGGCTACCAGAAGCTCCTCGACTACGAGATCGGCTTCCGAGCTGCCCGGTCCCAGATGGGATCCGATCAATCATGAGCCCTCCGGGTGTTCCGAAGCGGCTCCTGGGAAGTCCCCGACGGGGGAGGACGCGCGTGCTCGCGAAACCCTCTGCAAGTACGTCCTACGCCCGCCGCTCGCGCAAGACCGAGTGCGTCGACTCGGAAGTGGGCTCGTGCCCCCCTTCGGGGATGCCCCTCCGGGCACTTTCAAGGATCGTCGCGAAGCGCGTCGCATCCTGCTCAAGCGACCGTTCTCCGACGGCACCACGGCCATCGATCTCGATCCGTTGTCGTTTCTTCTCCGGCTAGCCGCCTCGGTGCCTGCCCCACGCGCCCATCGCGTCCATTACGACCCTGGGAAGTCCCCGACGGGGGACTCGGGGGTGCTCGCTGCAGCTCATCGCTGGAGAACCAGAGTCGCTCCACCTCCGCCACCGGTGCACGACTGTGCCACCACGAACCCTGCGCGTGCTCCTGCCCACATTCACGATGAGACCGCCACCGCCGCACGACCGGCGACGCATCGCTCGACTTATCGCCCGTGGCGTGAGCTCCTCAAGCGCACTTTCAAAATCGACAGCGAGAAATGTGCCAAGTGCGGCGCACCCATGCTGCTCCGCGCGACGCGCTTCGTGACGATCCTTGAAAGTGCCCGGAGGGGCATCCCCGGCGGGGGGATGGTCACTGCGGCCCAGACCGTGACGCGCTTCCTGCGCAGGCTCGGAGAGGATGCCGAGCCTCCTCCCATCGCGCCAGCGCGAAGACCGCCGTTCTTCACGAGCCCGGCGCTGCGCCGGAGGTTCGGCGAGCTCGACAGCGACTCGCTCCCGCAGCTGGATATGTTCGGTGAGTGATGCATTGCGATGCTCGCGACGTGCAGGGCGGTCGTGTGCCTGGTATTCTCCGAGACCGGAACGATGGTGGTGTCAGCGGTGAAAAGGATGGCGCCGCGAGGCGAATCGAGACTGCCGAGACTGCTCCGCGCGCTGCTCGCTCCTTCAACAGCAGCCGATTCGACGTTCAGACGCGCCAGCTCACCAACCACCCCCCGTTCATTTCACCTATGCGCCGATCCGATCTACCTTCGGCCCATGAGCTTCCAGACCCTGGTGCTCGCTCGTGCGCACGAGCCCACCGGCTTGCTCGCCGCCGGCGTGGAGGCTTGGCCCGCTGCCGCGGTGAATCGAGCTCAGCAGTCGGTGTTCCGAGGCCAGAGCTACTGGGTGACCTTCTTCACCCTCCAGATCCTGGCTTCGCCGATCCCGGTGTTCATGTACGTCGTCGGGAAACTATTGGCGTTGGGCATTCTGAGGAGAGAGGGCCGAGTCGGGCACCTGTGGGTCGCGCTGTTCGAGGCCCGTCGCAAGAAGAAGAGCCGGCGCTGAGGGTGATCAGCATGTCCATCCCCCACTATCCGAGGCCTCCCGCCTTTCAGCCCGCAGGCATGAGCCTCGAAGCGTTCCTCATCACATTGATGGTCGCCGGGTACCTGTTGCAGTTTGCAGGGTTCGCTGGCCTGTGGCTCACCAAAAAGGCACCGAAACGTGTGGCGAAGCGTTGGGGCTCGCTCTCGCGCATCGATCCTCTCTTCACCGTTGCGATCTGGGGCGCAGGGTTCTGTGCCAGCATGGCTTGGCCGCTGCTCGCTGCGGACGTCGGAGCGTGGCCTGCCGCCGCGGTGAACTACCTCCAGAGGGCGGTGCTTGGACTCGAGAGTTATTGGGTGACGTTTTTCACGCTCGAGATCGTCGCTTCGCCGATATTGGTTGCGATCGTCGTCGTCGCACACCTGGCGATGCTGGGCGTCCTGAAGCCAAATAGCCTCTTCGTGCGGGTCTTCCTGTGGGGCGAGCGTCGCAAACGTCGCCGGTAGCAAGCTCGGACTGAGCTTGCTACTTGCGATACGAGGATTACCGCTGCACTTCCTTCACCATGTTGTCGGTCCACTCGGCGGTGTTCGTTCCCTCGACGCTTCTCGAAACCGAGTAGGAGTACACCCAAGACTGCACCGCGGGCTTGGGCGCCGAGCTCGGGCTGGGCTTGGGTGAGGGTAGGAACACGGTGGACTTGAGCGTACTGGTCTGCCCGGAGATCAAGCTCGACGCGATCTGGTGCTGCTTGTGGCCGGATTCGACCTGGGCGGCCGTCCAGCCCGACGTGTCCCAGTTCGCTTTTCCCTGGGACAGCATGCCGCTGAAGGCGCCAGAAACCCCGCCCCACGCGACGGTCTTCGAGAAGTACTCGTTGTCGAAGGGCTGCCCGGTGGCGGCGACCGTTGCACCGTAAGTTCCTGCTGACACTGCGGAGCCTCGGATCGCCCCGAGAGTCATTGCACCCGCGAACGACTCGCCGAACACACCAGCCACTGGGATTTGGCTGCTCAGCAGAGAACCCTCGCCAGCGATCACGCTGGCCGCGATCATCTTCGGAAGGCTCGAGGGCTCACGGGCCTTGATCTGTCGATTGTATTCGGAGTTGGCAGCGATGCCCGACGCGAGGCCCGCGAGACCCACGACGACAAACACGCACGGCCCACACTCCCCACTCCGGTCCGTCAGCGTCGTCGGCTGCCCGCCCGCGTAAGCGTACGGGTTTCCCGTCGCGAACGCCAAACCCGCCTTCTTGGTCGGGTCGAGCCAGTTCAGCGGATCGACGCTGCTCCAGACGCCGAGCTCCGGCACGTACCAGCGCGCCTGCATGTGATCGACCTCGACGCTGCCGTCGCGGGGCACCCCCGTGTACTTGTCGGTCTCGCTCGCGTCGTCGTAGCGCGTGCGCCCGTACGGATACACGGCCACGCTCGCGAGCCGCTCGCCCGTCGCGCGCACCACCTCCGTCAGCGACCCGAGGCCATCATGGAAGAGCAGGGCGTCGTCCGCGCCCAGCGTGAGCACGGTACCCTCGGAGGGCGAGGCGTTCCGGCTTGCGTCGTCCCCGCTGCAGCCGAGGAGCGCCACCGCCGCGAGCGCGTGCGCACTGGCCCAGCGGCGCTGCCCGCGCAGGAGCTCGATGGCCGGCACGAGCGCGATGAAGAAGAACGGCCAGGGCGAGGTGGGACCGCCGTTTTCCGGCAGTGGTCCGAGCGCCGCCGGCCTTCCGGTGCCGGGGCCGAGCCGCGCGATGCGCTGACCCTCGTGCACGATGAAGCGCACGAGTTCCCCGTCGCGCACCTCGCTCCACGGCGAGAGGAAGTGAGTGCGGTGCTCTTGACCGTCCGCGCCGCGCTCGACTTTGACCCGACGCTCGTGGTCTTGCCCGAACGTGCTCTCGACCGAGGCCTGGTTGGTCTCGACGGCGATCAGGTTGCTGAAGGCGTCCCAACGGTACTTGCGCACGCCGTCGTCGATGATCCGACCCATCGGGTCGTAGGCCAGGGTCCGCCCGCGGTACCGGGTCATGGCGTGGGGGCCGGCGGACTTGCCGTATCCGAGGTCACCGGCGTTCTCGTCCGGTAGCGTGCTCTTCTTGTGGACCAGGTTGCCGCTCGGCGAGTAGCTCCACGAGGTCTCGCCCCAGCTGCCCGACGCGCTGCGCAAGCGGTAGAGGTTGTCGTAGACGTAGACCTCGCCGCGGTCCGTCGCGGAGTCGATGCTGGCGCGGCGATCCTTCACCTCCAGCACGTTGCCTGCGCCGTCGCGCGCCCATTCGAGGTCCTGCAGGACGCCGCCGTCGGGCGCCTTGACTCGGCTCGCGCGCGGCAGGCGATCGTCGTCGTAGCCGAACAGCTGGGTGACGCCGGTGTTGAACGTGCGTTGCGTCTCCTGCCCGTCGGCGTCGAGGGCGATCTCCACTGCTCTGCCGTAACGGGAGATTTGCCCGCGCTCGTTGCGGTGGAGCCGGAGCGACGAACCGTCAGGGTAACCATGGAGATAGAGCCGGTCTTGCGCGTCGTAGCGCATCTCGGACACGTAGCTCTCGCCCTCGACGATCTGGTGCAGGCGCACCACGTTCCCGCGCGGGTCGTAGCTCCGCGTGATCGAGCCGCTCGCGTCCCGCGTGATCACCAGCCGGCCGCGCGCGCTCGGGTCCCCGGGGCGGTCCGGGTGCTCGTCGTACTCGAGCTCGACCTCGGGCTCGCCGTCGCCGTCCCAGTCCTCGCTCAGCTTGCGCCCCAAGCGGTCGAAGCGGTCGCGACCGATGGTGCCGTCGGGCCGTCGGTGCTCGACCAGGTTGCCGGCGTCGTCGTATGCGAGCGTGTGCTTGCCGGCGTCCGGGTCGTCGATGGCGATCCGAAGGCCGCGGCCGTCGTAGGCGAAGCGCGACACGTGTCCCTCGGGATCGACCTTCGACAAGAGGTTGTCGGCCGCGTCGTACTCGTAGCTCTCCGTCAGGAGCTTGCCTTCGAGCGTGTGCGAGATGGACAGAAGCCGGCCCAGCCCATCCATCGCCTCCACCGCGGGGGTGTGCTCGTAGGGCGAGGCGGGATCGTTCGCCGCCCCGTCCCACGTCCGTTTGCCGAGGGGCATGTATTCGATCCGACTCTGGATGCCGCTGGGCAGGCGCCGCTCGATGACTCGCCCGATGGCGTCGCGTCGCTGCTGGGTGCCAGGGGCTTCGTCGAGGAGCGGCGGCGAGTCGTGCTCCGCCAGGGTCAGGAAGCGAGGTAAAACGTCGCGTCGGGCGTTGCCGCGCGCATCGAAGAGCGTAACCCCGTCCAGCACCCAACGCTCCGCGCCGTCACGCAACATCCGGCCGCGGCTCTTGCCGCGCGAATCGATCAGGCTCTCCTGGATCTCGACTTCGTCCTTTCCGCTCCAGATTCGCGAACGAGTGACGATGCGCGACAGCGGCGCGCTCAGCAGGTACTCGTACGCCAAGGTCGGCGCTTCCAGAGTGTCGCCCGGCCGCGCGATGGCCGTCAGTCGGCCGAGCGCGTCGTACGCCAAGAGGGTCTTCTGCCCGTCGAATCCGGTCACGCTCAGCGGCTTGCCGCTCGGCCGGTGCACCTGGGTGGTGGCCTCGAGCTCGCGGCCCTCGAGCACGAGCGTCTCGCCGAGCAGCGACGTGTGGTCGACCGGATCCCACGCGAAGCGCCGGGCACCGGCGGCCGCGTCACGGCTCTCGGTCACGTTGCCGTGGGCGTCGTGCGCGTTTGCGGTGGTGAGGACGAACCGATCCTTCTCCGGACCGGCCCATTGCTCGATGCGGGTGGCGTCACCGCGCATCACTTTTCCCAGCGAGAGCCCCTCGAAGGCCTTGCCGTCGTAGTACGTCCGGACGAGCGAGAAACGCTTGCCCGCGGCGCTCTGCACCTCGCGGGTTGCGGGGCGCCCGAGGACCCAGTTCGCCGTGTCTTGAGCGTAGGTCGCCAGCGTGATGCGCTCGTCGTTGCCCGCCAGCACGTCACCGGCGACCACCTCGCCGAAGTCACGATGGGCGATCTCGTTCCCCCACTCGTCGTGCTCCCACTCCGCGAGCGTGTGCCGCGCGAGCGCGGGGTCGACGCCCTCCGCGATCTGCTTCGCCTCGCTCGAGCGGTAGGCGTACTCGATGGCGCGGCCGTCGAGACCCTTGGCCACCGGCAAGACAGCGTGCTGGTTCTCCACACGCGTGAAGAGTTTCCCCGTCTCGCTTCGGGTCTCGACGCTGAGCACCGCACCGCGCAGCACGCGGTGCACGAGCCCGACGTCGAAGCGGCTGCTGGTGATCAAAGTCGGCGTGCTCGAGTCGCCGACGACGGTCTCTTCGCCGCCCCCGAACCCGGCGAAGGTGCGTGCGGCGACGTCGTAGGAGCCGTCCTGGTAGACGTACTCCGTCGTCTGGGCAGGATCCGAGAGCCCGCTGTCGAACCGAACGCCCTTCACCACGGGCAGCGCGACGTTGATCCGTGTGTCCCAAGGCTTGCCGGCGGCGCGGGCGGCGGCGGCGTCCTGGGCGGCGGTGCCGTACGCGATGGTGGTTGTGCCGCCGAAGCCGTTGTCGATCTTGCGCAGTAGGCCGGCGCGACCGTTTGGGAAGAGTTCGAGGTAGCGCCAGGCGGCGCTCGGCGCTCCGGTCACGTCGACCCACACGACGTCGGTAGTGCCGGAAGCGTTCATGTCGGCGAAGCGTACAACCGTGCTCGGGAGTTTCTGAGGGACGCCACCGATGCTGCGCTCGGGGCCGAACTGGCCCGGCGCCACGGCGAGGGCGAAGCGCACCTGGCCCACGCCGACGTGCACGAGATCGACCCAGCCGTCGCCGTTCAGGTCGCGGAGCTCCCAAGGGCTCGAGGCCTCGAACGTGGGCACGCCGCTTCCCGACGCCGCGGGCTCGAAGACGCCCCGACCGCGTCCGAGCCAGTAGGCGAGCGAACCCGGGATCAAGTAGCAGACGTCCTCGACGCGATCGCCGTTGACGTCGCAGAGCGAGGTGTGGCCATCGGCGAAGTGGAGCGTTTGCTTCGCGTCGATCACGCCCAGCTTCGCGGGCGCGGCGAAGTCGCTTCCGCCCAGGTTGTAGGCCACGGCCCACCCGCTCGCCGCCGAGATCACCGCGTCTGCGCGGCGGTCGCCGTCCAGATCCGCGAGCTGCACGTTCGGGTCGTCGAAGTCGACGTTCGGAACCGTGGGGATCTGGACCTTGGCGCCGAAGCTGGTCGCCGACTTCCCAGGGAAGAATCGGAACTCGGCGAGCCCGCTCTTCAGCACCAGGTCGAGCGCGCCGTCCCCGTCGATGTCGGCCAGCTGGGTGCCGGGCGCGCTCAGTGGCGGGCGCGGCGAACGGTGGTGGGTGCAGAGCCCAGTTTACAGGGCAACTCCGCACGGTGTTGACGGCTTGAGGGGCGCCTGAGCATCTTCCTGCGTTGCATCGGCCATGCGCAGCACCGCGCGCGGACTCGGCACCCACGTGAAGACCGACTTGAAGAGCGCTCATGCCGACGCGAACGCCATCTGCGCGCGCAACCTTGAGAACGTCGGCAGTCGCCCGCTGCCGGGCCCGATCCACCATGTCCGCTATCGGCGGGTGGGCGCTGCGCCCGTTGCGAAGCCGCCCGACGGGTCGGTCTCGGAAGCGCCTGGCACCTGCAAGCTCAAGAGCCTCAACCTCCTGCAAGTTGCGGAGGGGGGTTCGAATTCATTGCATTGGTGGAGCCGTGGGGAATCGAACCCCAGACCTCCTGGATGCCATCCAGGCGCTCTCCCAGCTGAGCTACCACCCCGGGAAGGGACGCGCCGGCGTGGTTCACGAGCTTCGGACCCTGGCTTGCCAGGGAACGGACGCGTCTGATGCTGGTGATGCGAGCGCCGGAATCGGGTGCGTCGCTGGGGTTCGCGGCGGCGGCGGGGTAGCGCGCAGCGGTGGGCAGTGGCGGCCGCCGCCGGCGGCCGGCGTTTCGCCACCCACCCGAGCGCCTGCAACACGGTAATTTGCGGCGTTCTCGCCCCGGGCGGGGTCGGCACGCCGTGTGCGCTCGGGCGCGGCGATGGCCGCCGCGCTGCCGATCTCGGACGCAACTTCGGATGGCAGCGGCGTCGAATATCGACGCCGGCGACCGGAGCTCAGCGACTTCTACCAGGTCGTCGCCGAGAACTACCGCACGCTCGAAGCCGCCGCAGACCGAAGAGATCATCGCGCTGTTGCCGGCGTTCGTGAGGGATGAGTTCGAGGGCTACCTCGAGTGCGGAATCCTGGCGCACGGTTTTGGATTTCTTCAATGCCAAGACCCGAAGTGCCGCGCGAAGCTCTTGGTCGCGTTTTCTTGCAAGGGACGCGCATGGTGCCCCTCGTGCCTGGGCAGAACGATGGCCGAGTCAGCGGCGAATTGGATCGACCATGTTCTGCCGTCGCGTGCTCCGCTCAGGCAGTGGGTTCTCACCTTGCCGTTCGAGCTCCGCGCCCGCGTCGCCTACGACCGCGAGCTGCTCAGCCGGATCACGCGACTGTTCGCCGACAGCGTGCTCGGCTTCTACCGCCGCACGATGCGCGACCTCTACCGCGTGGGCAAAGGCCAGAGCGGCGCGATCACCGCTGTGCAACGCGTGAATTCCGACCTCCGACTCATTTGGCTCGTAGCTGGGCGATGAACTCGAAGCCGTCCATGTGGTCGCCCCGCTCGAAATCTTCGACCCCGTCCTCGATGGCCTGGAGCAACCGAGCCTTCTCCTCCGGGGCGAACTCTTCGTCGTCCAGGACGAAAAGCTCGACCTCCCTGCCTTCCGCCAGATCAGTCGGTTCGTCGAGAACGAGACGGCCGTTCTTCACCTGGGCCTTCAAGGCGTGCATCGGGTTCAAGATTACTCCTTCCTGGTCGAGTCGTCGAAGGTCACGGACATCACAGCCGTGTTCGGCTTCTTCAGCGTTGGGGGCGCTCCAGCGGCGTCGCTCGGAGAGATTCGTCATGCTGGCATCGAACCTCGGTCCGACCTGGCAGAACGACACCGCTGCCACACCATCCTCGTCGATCACGATCACCGGCACCGCCCCGTGCTCGCTGACGAGCTGCTGGACTTCACTGGCCCCAGCAGCAGCAAGAAGAGCTGGAATGGTAGTCCTCACCCTTCCGATGAGCATCGAGGTAGCAGAACGGGCCACGAAAGCGGATGACGAGCTTGGTGTACGTGCCGGCCGAGGGACCGGGCGACAACCAGCTTGGTACCTATCGCCCCGCCGGACGGGGCCCCCTTCGTCTCCGTGCGCCGCTCGGCGCTCTCCAAGTTGTTCCGGTAGGCTTTCTGGCCATTCAACGACGCCGAACGGAGTGATCGGCTGCTCTTGACGTGGCTCCTTAGAGGTGCCATGCTCCACAGGTCGCAATGGAGAAGAGGCGTCCCCACTACGACCTCGTCTCGATCAAGGCTACCTTCTCCACGGTGGACGGCCTCCGGCTCACCGAGTCCAGCTTGACGTTCGCAACGCTCGACCTTGGGCTCTCCGACGCCGGGATCGTGGACCTCGTTCAGACCGTCGAGCGTGCCCACTTCTACAAGTCGATGACCTCGATTGGAGACCACCGCATCTGGCAGGACGTGTACCACCTGCCGTTCGAGGCCCGGATCCTCTACGTGAAGTTCACGACGGACGAATCCGGCTACCTGCTGATCTCGCTGAAGGACAAGTAGTCATGAAAACCAAGACCCAGGCGTGCCCCGAATGCGGCGGCACGATGAAGTTCGGACGGAAGGTTCGTCCCCTCAAGTACCGCGACTTGGAGGGGAAGGTTCGGGTCACCGGATGGTGGTGCGACTCGTGCGGCGAAGGGATCCTGAGCGGAGAGGATCTCCGCAAGTACAGCCGAGCCCTCCAGGACCTGAAGGCAAAGGCGGAGCAAGTCCTTCCCCCCGCAGAGGTCGCGGCCATCCGGGAGAAGCTCGGGCTCAGCCAGCGCAAGGCGGGCGAGTTGCTCGGTGGTGGGCCGAGGGCCTTCCAGAAGTACGAGGCGGGAAGTCAGACGCCGAGTGTCCCGATGACGCACCTGCTCACGCTGCTGGCCACCGATCCTCGCCGGTTGGAAGAGCTTCGAACGGGACCGAGCGACACGCGGAAGAGCCGTCCTTCGAGCACTCCAAGGCGGGGCCAGCGGACCGCCTCCAATCGTCGGCGAATCGTCGGAAACGTCGCTCAACGAAGCCGAACGGCGTGATCGGCGTCTCGTAACACCTCGGATCGCCTCGGTTCACGTCGGTTCGCGACAGAAGCTCCCGATTTAGGTTCCGGTTTCCGAGAGGAAGTGAAGGTTCAAGTTTATTCTCGTGCACCGGCCGCGACAACCAAGCGAACGCGTCCCCCCAATCGCGCGCAGCGCGATTAAGGGGGGGACCGCCGAGCGCAGTGAGGCGAGGGGGGGCAACCCGAGCGGAGGAATCTGGGGATTGGGTGAGGGGCGGGCGGGGGCTGACGGGTGGGGGTGGGCCGAAGGGATCGGGCAGGACACTGACTCCCTCCAAACCGTCAGCGTTCAGCTGCGCGACCCGCGCGTAGGCGAAAGGCTCGTCACTTGCAACGTGGAGTCAATCCGGTCTTCACGCGATGATGTTCAAGCGCTGCTGCCGAAGGCGCCCGATCTGTTTCCGCCGGCACGCGAAGCGAGCGGTCCACGAATTGCGCGTATTCGGACGCCTCGAGCGCCGGGGAAACGAGAATCCCCATTGTGCCAGCGTCAACGGCAAGAAGCCCCAGATCAAACAGCGCGTGCAGATCGGTCCGCAGCAGCAGCCCATTCTGGACGTGGTTCGTCTCAACGCCTCGATACGGCACGATGTGCGCGGCATCCAAGACATCTTCGACAGCACATCCCGAGAAGGCACACGTCGAACCGTAGGCCTGCAGCAGCGCGGCCCGAAAGCCAGGCTGACCCCGGCGTCGGACGATGGTTGTCATGACGCGATCGCGGGCATCGACAAAGTTCTCCGGATCGAACGCGAGTTCTGGGCTCCCAAGGCGCGAGGCGTCGTCGAACGGCGCGCGCTCCGAGTCAGCCACCAATTGGCTCAACGCTTGAATGGCAAACGCGTCCGTCAACCGGTTGAAGCCGAGACTAAAGTTCGCCTGGGCGCGCAGAAATCCAGAAAACCATGGCAAATTGCTCAGAACCGGGGGGGGACGCAACGGCGTTCCCCAGCCTTCGACGATCTGGCCGTCAGCACCTTGTCGCACGGACGTTGGCGTGTAGACCCCGGCGAGACGATACTGCGTCCGTTTCGTCCCGCGGCTACCAACGATGAGCCAGACCAGAGCCCCGAGCGAGGCGCGGAGGAACGGTTCTGGTTTTCGGCTGCGATAGTCGAACTGGTCCTCAGGGCTGTAGTCGTGGCCCATGAGTTCGACGCTGTGGTAGGCAACGAAGTGGTCCATGGGTCAGGGGTCAGGGTAGCGCGGTCTGGCTCGCGTTCTCCCTGCGCGTAGGAAATTCCATCTGCCAAAACCCACCGAGTCGAAGAGTACGCGCGTGTCGGTTGGAGGTCGAGAGGCAGGTCTGGGCGGCTGGCTGAGCACTGATTGCCGCTGCGGACCGTCACTGCGAGGCAGAAGGCGCCACCGAGCATGGAGCACCGCCTTGGCGAGTCCCGCGACGAAGCCTCACCCTTCCCCGAACCCCAACACGAGCTGCTCGGGCACGCGGAGGCTCGCGTGCTGAGGCGGCGGCGCTCGAGCCCCGAGACCGGCCCTCTTCAGGGACTTCCCAGGGTCGTGCTCGGAGAGCAAGCGCGTGATGGCGGCCCGGGTCGTTGCGACCTCGGCCCAGCACTCCTGCGAGTATCGCGAAGCGCGTCGCATTGGACCGGAGCAGCGGGGACAATGGCCAGCATCCATGCCCATCGTTTGCGCTGCACCGGCGCGTCGTCCTTCTCGCCAAGTAGCTCGAGCTGATCGCCGCGGGCTGGCGGAGGCTTGTTCGCGGTCGCGTCCGCCGGCGGTGTGGGCACGACGAGGCGCCGTCGCGACGAGTGGCTCGACGACCCTTGGAAGTCCCTGAAGAGGGAGAGCACGCCGAAGTACCGCAACAAATGCCAGCGAGGTGGTGGCACCGCGGCGACGAGGCGCGGGATGAGGTCGGCGGGCTCGAAGACCAGCGCGCGTGTGCCGCCCCCCGTCGGGGACTTCCAAGGGTCGTCACGCCAAGCACGCTTGAAGCTGAGTTCGAGCTTGCCGTCAGCGCGGCGCTCGAGGCGGTCCTGCGCGACCGGGGGGCGCGTGATGTCCCCCGTCGGGGACTTCCAAGGGTCGTACTGACAGATTCGCTCCACGCGACGGCGATCGCGGCCGTCGATGGCTTGGGCGGCGTGGATGTTGATGCCGCGCACCTCGGCGATGGGCTCGTCGGTGGCGCCAGCGGCGCGTGGGCGCGCGGTCGACTCCGGCGAGGTGATCAGCCGCAGGGGCAGCTTTCCGGCGCGTTCGCCGCTGACGGAGACGCCTCGCGCCGCGGCGGCGTAGCAGGCGGCGAGCCCGGGCTCGTCCCCCGTCGAGGATTCCCCAGGGTCGTCGAGGGCGAGCTCGGGCGGGGTGCCGTCGTCGCGCTCGGGGTCAAGGCTTCGGCCGTGCTCACGCAGGATCTTCTCAATGCGCGCCGCGGTGCGCGCCGCCACCTCGGCGATGTCCGCGTGGGAAGGCGCGTCGAGCTCGAGGAACTCGAGCGGAGCGCGGGGGTCGTCGTCTTGATGCACGTACACGCCGTCGAGCACGAGCGCGTGGCAGTGACGCGCTTCGCGATGCCCGAAGGGGCGGACGTTGATCGCTGGAGATCAACGTCTTCGTCGCTGCGTACGAGACGGAAGAGCAAAGCGAGGCACTTCGCCGGACAGTCGAGGCCGGCTACCATCTGATCAGCACGTGCCTAGCCACCCTGGACCACACACGGGCCCCGATCAGCGCGAATCTCGCGACGATCGTCCCGGCAATGCCTGGAAGCTTCGAACGAGCGTGGGATGGCGCGGTTGCACGACTGCGAGAGATCAGTCTCTTTCTCATGTATTTGCTCGAAATTCCAAGCGAGGATGTCGACCGGGAATTCGCACTGCCCTCGCAGTCGCCGCAACCAGCAGCACCGAGCGTGGTGCGCTTCGACTGACCACGGCGTCCCGACGGCGGCGTCGCATCGGCCGGCGCCGCCGTGATGGCCATCGCCCCCGGCCAGACGGAGGCGCGCGGCCCGAGGCGCATCACGCCGCGCGCAGTGCCTGCGCCGTTGTGGCGCCCATCGAGCAGCTGGCGGGCATCGCCATCATCCAGCCGGCACGCGCACATCAATGAGCTGACTCGCCGTCGCGCAGCCGGCACGAGTTCAAGACGACGGACATGCTGCCCGGCGTGAATTCCTGAAACTTCCCCACGACCGTAACCGCCCTGCCCGCGGTGTATGGGGCAATTTCCTCGAGCATGCTCGGCTGGAAGTAGCAGACGAGCCGAGCGGTCCCCGTTGCATCTGCGGGATCGCTCAGCTCCAGGTATGGGTGCTGAACGTTCTCGCGTGAAACGGTCCAACTCCCGTACCCCGGGCTGCCGACGAATCGATCTACGTTGCGAACGCCGGCAATAACGACGACCCCGGTGACCTCCAATCGTTCGTCTTTGTAGTGGGCGATCGCACTCAGTTGGTTCGCCCGCGCCTCCGAAACCATTGGTGCAATCTGCACCTGGGGTGGCGTCGTACAGCCAAGAGCGAGGATGCCGAGGAGAGCCAGCCCAAGTCTACCCATGACCCGGAAAGTATCACGGCCAAAAGCCGGGGTTCCGCTGTCGATTGGGCTGCTTGGGGCGACTGCGAGCAGCGCTTCGCGCACGCTCGCGGTCGAAGACATCTTTGCCTTGGGGTGCCGCCGAAGCAGGTCGAGCTGCGTTGGAGTGGGGACTCGATTTGCCGGGGTGTCGGGCGCCGTTCTGGAGAGCGCACGCAAGCGGAGCAGACCCCACGCGATAGGCACGAAGACACCGAGCGCCACGAGGAGCGTGCTGCAGCTCTCGAGTTGACGCTTCTCGATGTCGCAGCCAGTTTTGAGAGCCTTGAAATACTCCTCGATCAACCAACGCGACCGAAAGTTCGACCGCGTCGCGCGCGGCGTCGGCACGAGGGTGTTGAAAACGCCTGTGCGGGCGACGAAGGCGAACGCTTTCTGTGAACGATTCATTGGGAGTGTCCGTCGTGAGTGCCTCGACCACCTCCTCCCACTTCTGGGACTTACCCCCCCGGGTACTTCCAAGGGTCGTCCCAGGCTCGTCGTGCTCGGCGAACGTCACCCAGCGCGCGCGCACAACCGCACCAAGCTGTCCGTGCGCGCCCGCCGCCAATGGCTCCTGCCCACTGCGCGGCGCGAAATGCTACAGTTCTCGCGTGTGGGGTCGCTGGTTCACCCTGGCATTGGTGCTCGCTGCGTGCGCGGAGCTCGACAACGTGAGTGAGTCGGCAAGCCATACGCCGGCTGCGCCCGCGTACGAAGGTGCCGCGCCGCACACCGTCGATGCGGGCGAGGGCGAGGGCGAGGGCGAGGGCGACGTGGCGAGTGAGGGCGCGGGGGATGGGAACGCGGAGTCCGCGGACGACGTGATCGAAGACCTCGTCGACTCTGCGGACGCCGCCGACTCCGCGGACGCCGCCGACGCAGCTCCGATCGTCTTTGCTTGTGTGACCGACGCCGAGGCGACGGACGCCGCGTGCAAGTGGCTGGTCAAGGGCTCCAGCTCGCCCTGTTTCGCGACTCGAGACCAGGTCTGTGCCTGCCTGGGATGTCCCGACGCGCAGTGCCTTGCCTCGGGCCCGCGACTTTGTCTGCCGACGCTCGGCAAAGGAGGCACTCCGACGTTATGGGATGGCGGATGCCCTCCACGCTACGTCTGGTGTGGCGACGCTGCGGCCCCGGACGCCGCGGATCAGTAGACCGAGTGGGTGGCCCGGCGGCACCAAGCCGGGCGAGGGCGGCCGCGAATCGAGCGCGCACCGCGTCGGAGGGCCGAACCATTGACTGGGCAAGAACGAGTCGGCGGGCTGCTGACCTGCCCGACTGGTTCACGGACAGCCGGGACCGTTCGTGATGCCCGACCCGCTGACGTCGAAGTAGAACGTGCGCCGCGCGTAGGCGTTCTCCAGGTTCGGCTTGTCGCTGGGGGGGGGGTTCCCGCTCCAGACGTTCGCGTCGGTCATCCACTGGCCCGGCTTGAAGTCGTCGGCGCGCCGCCGGAGTGCCCGCGCCACGATTGCTGGGGCTGAGCGATCTCGTCTGCGCGCGGCTAAGCAGCGGAATTGACGTTTTCGCGTACGATTCGTGGGTGGCGGGCCGCGATGCGTAGCAAGGCGAGGCCGGGGCCGTCGGGCTGCACTCGATCCTGCTCCCAATTGCGCAACGTGTGCACGCTGATGCCCAACGCTTCCGCGAATCGCTCCTGCGTCAGACAGACAAATTTTCGCAACGCCGCAACATCGCCAGGCTCGAGCTTGCCCGCCATGATGCGTTTGCGCTGTGCCCGAGTCAGCGCTCGACCCAGTTGCTCTCGCGTCAGTTCTTCTCGATCACTCATGGCACATTCTCCAGGTATTCGGCGTACAGCTGCTGCTCCGACGTAGTCGCCAACCATGCGCTGATGATTCGAACTAGATCATCCGACCGCTCTGTCCACACGACCAACACCAAGCCGCGCATGACCGGACCGATGGACTTGAACCGGTCCTCGCTCTCGCTACGGTCAACATCGTACACCTCCAGTACGGGGGCGTCGGTCGTGAACAGCTCGCGCGCTTCCTCGAACGAAACACCGTGGATGCGTTCGTTCCGGGCTGCCTTGTCCGGGTCCCACTCGAAACGCATGCGTCATGGTAAGCTATTAGCTTATGGAGTCAACCCGACGACGGCTCACCGACTACGGGAGAGGCGGGCGCGACGGCGTTCACGCTGCTCGGTCAAGCCGGACTGCTCACGCTGGCTCACGCTGTTCCCTGGCGGCGACCTCGAAGAGGCTCGCTACGCAATGCAGGACGCATGTGCGCAGGCGGGCGGCGAGTGCACCGTCGAGCGCGGACCGTACTTGGGTTACTCGATCGGCGGGGGGGTGGGGGTACTGACGGGGCGCTCCGTCCGGCATGCGGTTCGACCTGCTTCTCGATTGGTACCGATACGGTCGCATCCTGGCGACAGGGGGCACGAAAGCGGACGGACGAGAAGTAGATGTGGGCATCAGTATGTCGGGCTTTCGTGTCACCGTGTCGGCGGCGGTAGACCGGCACTTGGACGATGCGGAGGGGTAGCGAACACGCTTTCGCCAGTGGCGATCGCCACCCCACCCGCTGACCGAGAGCTCCACATCCATCGGCGTCGAACCGGAACAACGCGTCCCCTCCACCCGCGCGCGCGCGAGCATCGGAACGGACGTGAGTGGTCTTGGCCAGACGCCACCGCTCGCGCGCGCCGGGTAAGGAGGGGACCGCGGAGTGGAGCGACGCGAGGGGAGGCAGGAAAATCTGCGTGACCGCTCCGAAACAAGGCTTCGGCCAAGACGCCTCCACCGGCGTCAAACACGGCTGCGGCGCCGGCGGCTGCACCTACGTGGTGCCACGCGGCAGCGCGGGTTGCAGTTTGCCCGTGTGCGTGAAGTCGTGCCCTAGCCCGAAGTACTTGCTGACGGCGGGACCGCTTGGGCTCGGTTGCTCGGAGTAGTCGCGGGGCTCGGAGCGCGGAGGCGGGGGGGGGTGTTTGCGCATCGAGCCTCCCCCATGAGCGCCACTGCGCGCTCATCGGCAAACGCTGCACGCACGCACGGGCACGCCCGCTACGTCAGTTGCCTCTCGTTCTGGGCGGCGGATCCGGAACGAATACGAACTGCTCATGAGCAGCTCCGATTTGGGCCGAGGTGGCGCGTTGGATCGTCCCCGTCAGGCGGACGGGGGTTTCCTTGGGGAACGGACAGACCCGTTCGCAGTTGTTTTGGCAGTCGAAGTCATGGCACAAAAACTCGTTCAGCGTCTGTGGGTCCATGATGATGAGCGAACTCTCGTTACGTTCGCAGGGCGGCATCCCCACGGTGCCAGGTGGCACGAAGACCGCACGACTCGTGCATGAGCCGCAGCTCCCGCACTTGATCATCTTGCAACTGATCGGTGCGTCGCACGACACCACCCAACCGGCGGTGGTGACTCGCCGTCCGAAGTAGGCCGCTGCCTCCACTATCAAGCGCTCGATTGGCACTTCCTCGGGGCTCTCTGGAGCGATCGTCGCGTCATTGACGCCCCCATCGGACGCTCGGGCGCCCGCTTCCGGCAGTCCGAGGTTGCTGGGCTCGACCCGAGGCGTCGCAACGCCTTGGGATTGACCTGAGGGCGCACGACACGTCACGGCCATCGCGGCGCCGAGCGTGGCCAAGCAGACGCTACGCGTCGCGGCCGAGAAAGCACCGCGGATGCTCATCGCCGTCAGAGCCCGAGGAGCTGTTGGGTGGGCTGGGGCTTCGAGGACTGCTTTCCGGTCGCGGCCGGCGCTGCGGGCGCGGTGGTCTTGAAGAACGTGACCTCCGCGGCGTTGATGGCCCGCAGAAGAGCCAGGAGGTCAGCCGCGTGGGCTGAGTCCGCTACGTTCCATGTGCAAGCGCGCTGGCCGACGAGCAGAGTTTCCGCGCCTGCAATGACGTCAGCGACCGAGCTGTCGCGCGTATACACGAACGCGCCCGCCAGGTCTTCGCCGGCCGCAGCTCGCGCGATGACGTTGAGCTTCGCCGCCAACAACTCGGCGTGGAGGTCGGCCATCACTCGCGCGGGGCCGATGGTGTCGCCGTGGGCCAGATGCGCCGACAGTGCGGGAGCCCCGACGACGAGCAGCTTGGCTTTGGCCCCCTGCTTGCCTGGCGGCAGATGGCACACGGCCGCGTGCGAGCCGTTCGCGCCGCCAAGCTCGGGAGCGGTGCCACTGAGCATGGCCGTTGCCCCCGATGCTGATGCCACCGAAATGCCACCAACGGTGATCGGCAAGAACGAACTCACGTCAGCCGAGATCCACTGATCGACGGGGACCGCTCCGCTCGGGCTGAGCCGCCGGGTGGGCTGGCCGAAGACCTCGTATGTGACCGGAGAGCCCACCGGGGCCCAAATGCGGACGTTGTTCTGGACGCGAAGGTTCTGCCATCGCCATTCCCACGCGCCAGGCACACCCTGGACCGTGACCTTCAACTGCTCCTCGTCGAAGACCGTCACCCCGTCGTTGTTTCCCGACGGGTTCGTGTTGGTGAGGACGACCGCCCCCGAGGGGTTCCGCACGTCGTAGCGAAGATTCTGCGCTGGCGCCGGTGGCCACGCCGTTGGACTTCACATCCAGCGGCCCGCGTTGACCCACGACCGCAGGATCGTCGTCCACCAGGATGTCGGCGTCGGCATCCCGGAGCGTCATCGAAACGGACGCGGTCCCGACGTCCACGAAGAACCGAAATACTCCGTCGTACTTGGTGTCCAGCATCGCGGTGTCGGCGAGCGGACCCACGGCGAAGGGGCCGGCGAGATCGCGCGCGATGAACGCGAAGTCATTGGCGATCGTGCTGACTTGACCCGTAGCGCGCACCTTGAAGCTGTTGGTGAGCCCGGCGGTGACCGGAATGACGGGCTGCCCGCAGGCCGCCTGGGTCAGGTACACGTCGAGAATGTAGAAATGCGCCCCGCTTCCGCTCGCAGTACCGAAGACCGGTCCAGCGTATATCTTTCCCCAGGACGCGTCGGGCAGCGCAGCGTCCTCGACCACCGTGGCCGGTAGCAGCGTTTCGGGGGTGGCCTTGTCCTTGGAGCTGTAGAGCTCGTAGCACGTGCGGGTGCCGGCGTTGTTGCCGGTGTCGTACAGGCTTCCAAGCGTCTGGTCACCGTCGAAGACCTGAACGGTGACGGCGCTTTGGCCGGCGGGTACGCCGATGAGAAAACGAGTGCGCTGATTGGGTACGGTTGCGAAAGGTTGCCCCGTCACCGTCACGAACCGGCCATCATCGCCATCCGCCGACGGGAAGCCCGAGAGCGGCACGCCTTTGTTGACGGGTCCGTTCGCACCACCGAAGTACAAGTCTCGCGTCCCGTCCTCTCTGATCAGCTCCAGATCGATGAAGCCGTCCTTGTCGGCGTCCCCGGTCGAGTACTCGACGTAGGTCCCGACGAGCAGGGGGAAGACGGAGCCGCCCAGATTCACATCGAAGAAGATGGCCTGCGCCCCAGCGACCACGACGAAATCTTCAACGCCGTCGTTGTCGAAGTCGCCCAGCGGAACGAACGAGAACTTGTCCGCCTGCTGCTGTGAGACGGGGAGCAGAGTGTCGAACGACACAAGGAACGCACCATCGATGTAGATGTTGATCCACAGCGTGCCTTGGTCCTCGAAGAACGCCAGGAAGTCGTCGCGGATCCCGTCCAAGTCGTAGTCATAGGCGACGGGCAGCCATTTCCGCGGAAGCTGCTTCAGGTCGAGGCCGACCGAACGATGGTCGCCGCTGCCCGGGCACGTCGGCGCACCTTGCCCGGTTGGAAAACAGTCCTGCGTGCAGCCACCGGGGCCGAGCACCTCTTTCGGCCCAGAGATGACCATTCCGAGCGCCGCCCCGGAGGGCGTCAGCACCGGAGCGCCACTGGACCCAGGCAGCAGATCGGCCTCGACGGTGAACGTTCCGGGTCCCCCGCCGTTCACCAGCACCTGGCCGACGCTCGCAATGTTGACCTGATTGTCGAGCTTGAGTGGAAGGCCAAAATTGTGCGTCCAAATCAGGTTGTTCTGCGAGGGCGCGACCGGCGCACTAGCTGGGAACAGCGGTTCGCGGGCCGCGGTCAGCGGGCCGCCAGTGCCGGTGCCGCCGCTCACCGGACGATCCACTCGGAAGACCACCCAATCGTTGGGCAGCCCGCTGGTCGTGGGCAGCGCGACCGGACCGTGATCGAGAACCGCATCGCAGAAGTAGATGTGGCGTGAAAAAATGTTCGGGTTTCCGTCGGGAAAGCTCGAGCCGCTCGTGCGCCACCGCATCACCACCGACCGCTCCGCGCATTCTTGATTCCAGCCGTTCCATGGAAACACCAGATCGGTCATGCAGTGCGCGGCGGTCGCGAATCGATCGGGTCCGATCATGAACGCCGTGCAGGCCACGGGCATCACCCGTTCCGAGCTGAAGAACTCGCCCGCGCAGAGCCCCGATGGCGTCGTGGACATGATCCAAGTGCAATCGGTGGCCGTCGGAGGCACGGGACAGTTGAAGGCCGTCGAGTTCAGCTGGGATCGGTTCGCCATCAGCCCGACCGCCGTGCCGAATTCTGGTGGGCCAGGCTCGACACGTTCTCGAAGTTCTTCAGGTTGGCGTTGCCCCAGATCACCTCGGAGACTGTGTTCGAGCGCGGACTCTCCATCGGCCCGTCAGGCGATGAGCACGCCGTGGGTGCGCCGAAGGCCAGCAGGGCGAGCAGCGCTATCGCCGCGCGGCGTGCCCCCCCTGCGAGCCGCGTGCCAACTTCAATGCGATGGCAGTCCCCCAGCCGTCTCGTCCTTGCGCCATCATCCACCTCCCGCGCAGCCAACGCCCCAGAGCTGAATCAACACGAAGGAGGTCGGGGTCGTCAAGGTACGAATCAGCGCACACGCACACGCTGACCCCGACATCACACACGTCGAGGCGCGCCCGCTGCGCCCCTACGACGGGCGACAGCTGCCAGTCGTGCAAGCACGTGCTCGTGTCATTCTGATTCACCGCCCATCGCTCGACCTTCACGCCCCGCCGCCCAGCCCGCGGCCTGCGACAGCACAGGTCGCAGCGCCGACGAGCATGCTCAGCGCTCGTCGACGTTTCGATTTTCCGGCCCGCACCTTCCCCTGCCGGCGCAGCGGACCGCATGAGCGACGCGCAGCACGGTTCCTGTTCGCTCCGCGAGGCGCGGGCTGCAAGCACGGGCCCGTAGGTCCTACAAGTGCCCCCCACGGCGGGGCGCGAGCAGGTGCGAGGCGGGACGGGCGGGCGCTTGGACGATGCTGAGGGGTGGCGAACACGCTTTCGCCAGTGGCGATCGCCACTCCACCCGCGCGCGCGCGGGCATCGGCCCGACACGCTAGCGAGCGCGATGTCGGCGTCCCCTCCACCCGCGCGCGCACGAGCATCGGAACGGACGTGAGTGGTCTTGGCCAGACGCCACCGCTCGCGCGCGCCGGGTAAGGAGGGGACCGCGGAGCGAAGCGACGCGAGGGGAGGCAGGAAAATCGGCCAAGACGCCTCCACCGGCGTCAAACACGGCTGCGGCGCCGGCGGCTGCACCTACGTGGTGCCGCGCGGCAGCGCGGGTTGCAGCTTGCCGGTGTGCGTGAAGTCGTGTCCGTCGCCGAAGTATCTGCTCACGGCGGGGCCGCTCGGGCTGGGTTGCTCGGAGTGAGTCTGGGGACTTGCGAGCCGCGGGCACGCCGGTTCAAAACGGCGTAGACTGCGGTCATGGGTCCGTTCGATCGAATCACCTTCGACCCAGCGATACTCGGTGGACGAGCCTGCATCCGTGGGATGAGAATCCCCGTCTCCATCGTCGTCGGTGCAGTCGCTCACGGGGCGAGCGTCGACGAGGTCCTCGCGGACCACCCGGACCTGGAGCCGACCGACGTGACTCAGGCACTCGAATACGCCGCTTGGCTCACGACCGAGGAAGTCCATTCAGCGGAGTAGCGCGTGCGCTTCTTGGCGGACATGGGCGTGAGCCACCGGGTCGTCCAATGGCTTCGCGACCGCGGTGACGACGTAATCCATCTCGGTGACCAGGGGCTCCATCGGCTTCCAAATGGCGATATCTTCGCGAAGGCCGTTGCAGGGGGTCGCGCGGTGCTGACCTTCGATCTCGACTTCGCGGAGATCGTCGCGATGACGAAAGGCCACACGACAAGCGGCGCGTAAGGCAATCGAACTGCCAAATTCCACCGAGTCGAAGGGTACGCGGCGTCGATGGTCGGGTCGAGTGCTGCCCACGAACCCCTGCGGGGCGGCCGAAAGGCGCCGTTCGGCAGAGCTTCTCCGCGTCGCGCCCGGCGCAGGACACAGCTCCGCCCTCGGCGAGGCGCTCACCGACGCCTCACCCCTCCCCGAACCCCAACATCAACTGCTCGGGCACGCGCACCTTCGCGTGCTCGACCGGTGGCGCTCGCGGCCCGAGGCCATGCTCCGCGAGCAAGCGGGTGCTCTCCGCGCGCGTCTTGGCGAGCTCGGCCCAGCGCATCGGACCCGAGCAGCGCGGGCAGGTCTCGACGTCGGCGGCGAAGACATGCGCGAGCAGCCACGCCCAGCGGTTGCGCGGCGCCGGCGCGTCGTCCCGCTCGCCGAGCAGCTCGAGCTGATCGCCGCGCGCGGGAGGGGGCTTGTTCGCGGTCGCGTCGCGCGTGGGCGTCGGGACGACGAGCCGGCGCCGCGAAGAGTGGCTCGACAAGACGCCGAAGTAGCGGAGCAAATGGAATCGTGGCGGCGGCACCGCGGCGACCAGACGCGGGATGATGTCCGCGGGCTCGAACACGAGCGCGCGCGTGCCGTCCCGCCACGCCCGCTTGAAGCCGAGCTCGAGCTTGCCGTCCGCGCGGCGCTCGAGGCGGTCCTGCGCGACGGGAGGGCGTGTAATGTACTTGCAGAGCCGCTCCACTCTCCGGCGATCCCGGCCGTCCACGACCTGCACGGCGTGGATGTTGATGCCGCGGACCTCGGCGATGGGCTGGTCGGTCGCGTCGACGATGGGCTGGTCGGTCGCGTCGACGGCGCGAGGGCGCGCGGGTGGCTCCGGCGACGCGATGAGTCGGAGCGGCGGCTGGCCGGCGCGGTCTCCGCTGACCGAGATGCCCCGGGCCGCAGCGGCGTAGCAGGCAGCGAGGCCGGGCTCGTCGAGGGCGAGGTCGGGTGGTGAGCCGTCGTCGAGCTCGGGGTCGAGGCTCCGTCCGTGCGCGCGCAGGATCTTCTCGATGCGTGTCGCCGTGCGTGACGCGACCTCCGCGATGTCGGCGTGCGATGGCGTGTCGAGCTCGCGGAACTCGAGCGGAGCGCTCGGGTCGTCGTCCTGATGCACGTACACGCCGTCGAGCACGAGCGGCAGCTCCGTGGCACCCACGGCGCGCGCCGTCGCGTCGCGCGGCAGTGATTCGAGCAGCGACATCTCCCCGAAGAAGTCGCCGCGCTCCAGGGTCGCCAGCTCCACCTGGCGCTCGCCGACCTTCTTGCTGATGCGCACCCGTCCGGTCTGGATCACGAACATGTCCCGGGAGTGGTCCCCCTCTTCGACGATGCACTCGCCGTCGCCGTAGGTGCGCTCGAGCTCTTTGGCGTGGGACTGCGTCCGAGACGACATGGCCCCCCGACCATCGTCCAACGCTCACTCAGCGTCGAGCGGGCTCCGGTTCGTTGGGCTTTTGCTCGGGCAAGAGCGGCGCCGAAAACGGAGGCGGCCCCTCTGCCGGGGGCGGCCCCTCCGCCGGGGGCGGCGCCTCCGGCGGCGGCGGTTCGGGTGACGGGCGGTCCATCCAGGGCCGGCGCTGGGGCTCGGCCCACAGCTCGATCGGGAACTTGAGCAGAACTCCCAGCTCGCCATAGGTCGTGTCCGAGAGGCGACCGGCTCCGCCGTACAGGTGGACCGCGGCCAGCGAGAACATCGCGCGTCCGCGGAAGCCCTGCTCGCGCTCGCCACGCAGGGTGGTGACGTAGCCCAGATCGAGCCCGAGGATGGCGTAGCCCACCTCACCCCCCACGCTGATCCGCGCGCGCTCGCTGCCGCCGTCGTAGAGCGCGTCGGTGTAGGCGCCGGCCCACCACCCTTTTTGGTCGAGGTAGACCAGGCTGACCTCGGGTCCGATCAAGAAGCCGTTCGGCACCGGGCTCGGGTTGACCGCCCAGCCGAGGTTCACGCCCACGGGCATCCACAGCGAGTCGGTGATCTTCGGCCCGCCGTCGGAGAGCGCGACGTTGGACCAGCACACCACTGAAAGTGCCAGAAGCCCGGCTCGTGCTGGCCATGATCGCATTCGAAGGATGATCGCGCGGCGGAGCGAGTCGGACAAGCTGTTCGGTTCCATCGGGGGGGGCCACACGCGCGCGGCGGCAGGTGCGCCCGCCGTAGCCGGGGGGCATCGCCCCGGGGCACGGCGTACGACGGAGGCCGGCACCGGCCGCCGGCGTGGATGACCCCCCGAGAATTCGCACCGCACAAGCTCGGCCCAGCGTTCGATCGCTACCAGATCGAGGCGCTGATCTCGCGTGGCGAGCAGGGTTCGGTGTTCCGCGCCCGGGATCTGAAGCTCGATCGGCCGGTCGCCCTGAAGGTGACGCAGGGCGGCGACGACACCGTCCCGCGTTTCTGGCGCGAGGCCGAGCTGTCGTCGCGGCTGGTGCACCCCAACACGGTGCGAGTCTACGACTGGGGGGTCGCGGCGCAGGGGTACCTCTTCATCGCCTTCGAGTGGCTCGATGGCGAGTCTTTGGGGCGGCGCGTGCACCGCGTGGGGCACCTGCCCGGCGACGAGACGCGGCGAGTCGCGCGCTGCCTGCTCAACGCGCTCTCGGAGGCCCACGCTCTGGGCATCGTGCATCGGGATGTCAAACCACAGAACGTCTTCTTGTGCCGCTATGCGGGCGAGGACGATGTCGTGAAGCTCTTGGACTTCGGCATCGCCAAACAGCCCGAGCGCAGCCTGACTGCCCACGGCTGGCTGGTCGGCACGCCCGGGTTCATGCCGCGCGAGCAGATCCTCGGCGGTCGGCTGGGCCCGCCCACCGATCTCTACGCGCTCGGCATGGTGATGGCGACGGCGCTCGCCGGTGCGCCGCTGATCGGGGGCAGCACGACGGAGCAGCTCACCGCCCATTGCTCGGACGAGCCCCACGCGCTCCCCGACGCGGTGGTGCAGAGCCCGCTCTACCCCGTGGTGCGCCGGGCCATCGAGAAGGATGCGAGCGCGCGCTACCAGAGCGCGGAGGAGATGCTCGCCAATCTCGAGCGCGTCGCCGCCGTGGCGCCTGCTCCCGCCGGCGCCTGGGAGGTGACCGAGCAGCGCCCGTCGCGGGAGCCCTGCCCGTCCGATCGCGCGGGCGCACCGTCGCTCGCGCCGGTCACGAGCGTGATGGCGCGCCCGAGCGCCGGTGGGCGCCGCGCGCCGGCGCTCTGGGCGGCCTTGGCCACGCTGCCGCTGCTGCTCGTCGCAGGGGTTTTCGCCACGGCATTTCTGGTCCTGCCGCGCCCCGCTCGGGCTCCCGCGCGGTCCGGGCTCGCCGCGCAGGATCCAACCTGGTCGCCGGCGTGGGTGCGCCTGCGGATGCCGAGCGCGGGGCTCCGGATCCTTCGAGAGCGCGCGGCTGGTCCGGGCGTGGTGGACGTGAGCTTCGTGCACCCGGACATGCTCGGCGCGCTGCGCATCGAGTGGCTCCCCACCGTTGACGCAGCTCGCGCCGCGCACAAGCGCAACGCCACCGACGAGCGCGTGGTCGCAGACCAGCGCGGGCGTCGCGTGCTCACGATCTGGGCAGAGCCCCGGGGGCAGCAGGTGTTCGACCGGTCGTCCGCGGAGCGGGTCTTCAGGCTCTTGCTGAGCGGCGAGGGCGCGCCGCGCGAAGACTGAGACGCGTTGCTCCGCCGTCGCAGGTCGAATCACTGTGGGCGGTGCCGGTAGCGGCCGTGGGGGCGCAGGCGTCGAGCCGCGGTAGAGTCCTTGCGGAGGTTCACCCGGAAGCCCCAGCCCTCGCGGCTCTCGAGGATCCACGCCAGCTCGCCCAGCGCCGCGCGCAGGCGCAGCACCCACAGGCGGACGCGCTCTGCTTCGGCAGGAGCCTCGGCGGGGGACAGCTCCCTGGCGATGACCTCTGCCGTGACCCACGCGCCGCGGCGCTGGAGCAACAAGAGCAGAAGCGCGTAGCCCTGTGGCGTCAGCTTCACGGGTCGATCGCCGAACCGCACCACGCGCGGCTCTGGGTCGAGCTGCACCTCGATCTCTTCGGACGCGGAAGCACCGCTCAGGCGGCGGATCAGGCTCGCTGCCTGGACCGGAAAGACCTGCGGATCGAGGGGCAGCGACAACCACAAGTGAGCGCCCCCGCAAAATCCATCCACCACCACGCTCTTGGCCGCGGCGTGGGCAGCCACGACGATCAGGCCGAAAAACCCGCTCTGCGCGAGCTCCGCGGCCCGCACTGCGCCCCAGCGCCCGTCGCTTCCGTCGGCGAGCAGCACCGCCTCGGCGCTGTCGCTGGCGCTCTGCCCGGCGGGCTGAAACCAGATCAAGGGCTTGCCCAGCGCGCGACCGTCTGCCGCGTGGATCTGCTCGAGTGCGAGCGCCTCGACATCGCGCGCCTCGACCACGACGAGCGGCATGCGAAGCACGCGCGCTCCCGACCCGAACTGCGATTGCTTCACGGGCCGGAGCATACCGAGGCGCATGACACGTGTCATGCGACCGATGCAACGCGCGTTGCGAGCGGAGTGGTGCAAGCGCGCGAAGCTGCGTGCCGCGTGTCTCCCAAAATGAAACGCGCGTTTCATTTCGACGCTCGCCACGCGGATGCCATCGCAGAGTTGCTTGCGTGAAGCGTCGCCGATCGCGCAACGTGCGCTCGGAGGCAACGCATGGAGACGAACCTTGCACGGAAGAAAATCGAACGCCGCCGCCGCGGACGAATCGCGGTGTGGCTCTGCTCGCTGGCGGCGCTGGGTGCCCTGGAAGGCTGTGGCCGTCACGAAGAGGCACCCGTCTCGACCAACAGCCAGCGAGTCAACGGCGTGTACATCCCCGAGGGCGGCGCCAGCGCGCCGTGGGTCTCGGCGGACTGGGTGGACCTCGACGTCCACTCACGCCTGGCACTGCCGGCGAGCTTCGGTCTGGTGATGAGCAACAACGCTGGCGAAGACGTCACGGTCGGGGTCACCCTCGAGAGCTTCGGCCTCGAAACCCGAAAGGCGTCCATCTTCCTGGGCAGCCTGGTGGTCCCCGCGCGCGCGTCGTTCACGGTGCCCATCGACCTGTCGTGGCTCCCGATCCGCTCCGTGGGCTCGGTGAGCAGCGTCCACGCCAGCCTGCAGCTCTACAAGGGGCGCGCTCAGCGCCAGCTCACCACGTCGCGCCTGGCGTACGAGTTCGAGCCGGGGCTCTCGACGATCACGCTCTGGGGCTCCACCGCCCGGCGCTTCGCTCTGTCGAACCCGCGGGACCCGCGCCAGGAGCGGATGCAGCTCGCGGCGCTGGACGCGACGCTGCTCACGCCACAAGGTGACGTCTGGAACGGCAGCAGCTTCGTGCCCGTCGCCTCGCTTCCGCCGGTGGGCGGCGCGGGCTACCAGATCCGGGGCTCTGTCGACTTCTGGGAGGCGTGGCCCGCCAGTGTGCCGGCGCCCGGCACCCCCCTCGACGGCCCACCGGGCCCAACGAAGGTGTGCGCGTCCCACACGTGGAAGTTCTACGACGCCAGCGTGGGCGAGGACTACTTCTGGATGAACGGCTTCAACGCGGAGCCGGCGCGGTACACCGCAGCGCTGCTCGAGAACTACGACACCGGTCAAGCGGTGTGGGCAGGCTGGCTTGGGTCGTCGGGCTGCACGCCCACCATGGATTTGCCGGCGGGCACCTACGGGTTGACTCTTGCGTCCAAGCTGCGCACTCAGACCAACAGCGGGGCGGTGACCATGGATGTCGAGACGGAGCAGAGCTTCGACTATGGCGGCGCTCCGCCCAACACGCCGGTGGTGGGCTACGCCCGCACGCTCTTCGACGTCCACCCGGGCCCGGCGCCCAGCACGGTGCAGGTCGGCGTCTACTTGACCACGGTGGCCTCGAACATCCTGGTGGTCGGGGGTAGAATGTTCGACATGCCCGATCACGGGCTGAGCCAGGGGCACATCCGAGTGACGACGCGCGATCCGAGCTCGAACAACATCGATTGCTCGTCGGGCGGCGGCGAGCCGCCCATCTCGTGGGCGTCGACCAGTCATGCGCTGAAAGAGAGCACGATCTGCATCGGGCGAAAGAACACCTTGGACCCCTCGGACGCGTGGAGCAAGTTCGTGGTGGGCCACGAGTTCGGGCATACGGTGCAGGGCTTCGGCATGGGCAACCTGACGACCGACTACGACAACCCGACATCGCAGTCGCTCTGCCGCTGCGACCACGTGGCTTCTTCCAACCAGTACCATTGCTTGCAATCGCAAGAGGTCATCGGCGCGGGTGCGTCGGAGGGTTTCGCGCACCTGTACGCAAGCCGGATCTTCAATCATCAGGAGCAGTCCGACTGCGCCTTCGGATACTACAAGGAGTTCATGGACAGCTCTTACGTGGTGCAGCAACCCCCGGTCGCCGTGAACTGCAAGACCCCAGTGAAGTGGCTCGAGAACCAGTGCCTCACCGCAAACCGCGGCGTGGAGTACGACTGGATGAACTTCTTGTATGACATCAACTCGGCACCGACAGCCCAGCGCACCAGCCTGAGCAACCTGTGGCAGGTGTACTTGACGGCCTGCTCCCCACCCGAGTGCGAAAGCGAGAACCTCTCGTGGTCGGCGCTCGATAATGGCGCGAAGGCGTACTACGGCATCACCGATGCTCGCTACACTCACTTGCACCAATCCGGCAGCGACTTCGGCGTCAACCACTGAGGCCCGATGCGCAGCTCCCTCGCCTGGTTGATCGCCTCGTGCCTCGCCGGCTGCTCGTGCAGCGACGGCGGCGGCAGCTCTGCAGCGCCCTCAGGCGGTCAACCGGGCACCGGCGCCACCTCGAGCTCGGGCGGAAGCTCGGGCTCGGGGGGCACCGGGGGCGCAGCCACCGAGGCTGGCACAGACGCCGCAACAGACGCGGACGCCGGCCCGACCTTCGACTGTCAGCACGCGCCGGTGGTCGAAGACTGCAAGGCCGGCTGGTGCCGCATCCCGGGCGGCTGTTTCGTGATGGGCTCGCCGAAAGACGAGTGGGGCCGCGGCGCCAACGACGAGAACCAGGTGAAGGTCGCGCTCACCCACCCGTTCCTGATCCAGCAGAGGGAGACCTCTCAGGCCGACTGGGTCGCCCTCGGCCTGAAGAATCCCAGCACCGCTCCGATCAAACCCGGCAACTCCGGCGACTGCCTCGAGCCCGCTTGCCCCGTCGGCAACGTGACGTGGTTCGAGGCGGCGGGGTTTGCCAACCTGCTCTCGCAGAAGGAGGGCCTGAAGCCCTGCTACGTGCTCGAGGGCTGCACCGGACAGCTCGGCGAGGGCATGGCCTGCACCCAGATCGGCACCACCGCGCCCACCTACTACGAGTGCGAGGGGTACCGCCTGCCCGGCGAGGCCGAGTGGGAATACGCCGCGCGGGCAGGGACCACGACGGCCTTCTACACGGGTCCGATCACCAAGCTGGCGCAGACCTCGGACTGCGAGCTCGATCCCAACCTCGTGAAGGCCGCTTGGTACTGCGCGAACTCCGGTACGCTCACGCACCCCGGGGGAGAGAAGACGAAGAATGCTTGGGGCCTTCACGACGTGCTCGGGAACGCGCACGAGTGGACCAACGACGTGATGAAGGGACTGGGTTACGGCACAGCGCCTCTGGTCGATCCGTGGGGTCAGCAGCAAATCCTGGCTCCCATCGAAGCAGTCGTTCTTCGTGGCGGCGGACCGATTTCCCGTGGTGCCCGGTGTCGCTCGGCTGGCCACTTCAGCGGCGGCCGCTCCGATCGCGGCGGCGGCATCGGCTTCCGCCTCGTCCGCAGCCTGCTCACCACGCCCGACGCCTCGACGCCCGACGCGTCCCCACCCGACGCGTCCCCCGACGCCGCGCCACCCGACGCGTCCACCGACTGACCGATGCTCGTTGCATCAGCGCACGCCCCCGCCGCCGCCAAGGTCTCGCGCCACCAACGCCAGAGTCCCCCCCGGCCGCGCGCAGGGCGCGCGAGCCGCTCATCGGGCCCATCGACGGCGCGCCCGAGCACGGCCTTGGCGGGGGACCGCAGGCGCGCAGGCGCCAGCGCGTGCACCGAGCCTTTCCGCGCGCACCGCGCGGCGCCGAGCACCTGCGAGGCGGGGGCAACCAAGCATCAAGAGCAGTCCGACTGCGCCTTCGGGTACTACAAGGAGTTCATGGACAGCTCGTACGCCGTGCAGCAACCCCCGGTCGCCGTGAACTGCAAGACCCCAGTGAAGTGGCTAGAAAACCAGTGCCTCACGGCGAACCGCGGCGTGGAGTACGACTGGATGAACTTCCTCTATGACATCAACAGCGCGCCAACTGCGCAGCGCACCACGCTGGCCAACCTGTGGCAGGTGTACTTGACGGCCTGCTCGCCACCCGAGTGCGAAAGCGAGAACCTCTCGTGGTCGGCGCTCGATAACGGGGCGAAGGCGTACTACGGGCAGTTTGAGCCACGCTACCTGAAGCTCGTCGCGAGCGGCGACAACTTCGGCGTCAACCACTGAAGCCCCCCATGCGCAGCACCCTCGCCTGGTTGATCGCCTCGTGCCTCGCCGGCTGCTCGTGCAGCGACGGCGGCGGCAGCTCCGCACCGCCCGCGGGCGGTCAACCAGGCACCGGCGCCACCTCGAGCTCGGGCGGAAGCTCGGCCTCGGGCGGCGCGGGGGGGTCGGCAGCGGACAGCGGCACCGACGCAGCAGCGGACGCCGATTCCGGCCCGAGCTTCGACTGCGAGCACGCGCCGGTCACCGAGGACTGCAAGTCCGGCTGGTGCCGCATCCCAGCCGGCTGCTTCGTGATGGGCTCGCCGAAAGACGAGTGGGGCCGCGGCGCCAACACCGAGAATCAGGTGAAGGTCACGCTCACCCACCCGTTCCTGATCCAGCAGAAGGAGACCTCTCAGGCCGACTGGGTCGCCCTCGGCCTGAAGAATCCGAGCGGTCCTCCGCCAAAGCCGACCCATGCGGGCGACTGCCTCGAGCCCGCTTGCCCCGTCGGCAACGTGACATGGTTCGAGGCGGCGGGGTTTGCCAACCTGCTCTCGCAGAAGGAAGGCCTGAAGCCCTGCTACGTGCTTGAGGGTTGCACCGGACAGCTCGGCGAGGGCATGGCCTGCACCAAGATCGGCACCACCGCGCCCACCTACTACGAGTGCGAGGGCTACCGCCTCCCCGGCGAGGCCGAGTGGGAGTACGCGGTCCGTGCCGGGACCACGACGGCCTTCTACACGGGTCCGATCAAGACGCTCAGCGACCTCGGCGAGTGCGCGGAAGACCCCAACCTCGCGAGTGCCGAGTGGTACTGCTTCAACTCGGGCGGCCTGACCGGCGGCCTGACGCACCCGGGGGGCCTGAAGAAGAAGAACCCCTGGGGCCTCTTCGACACCCTGGGCAACATCTACGAGTGGACCAACGACCCGATGAAGGGCCTCGGCTACGGCACTGAGCCGCTCGTGGACCCATGGGGCAAGATCGAGAATCAAGGACACGATCGAGGCCGTCGTGCTTCGTGGGTGTGGCCCGATCACATTCTCGTCGCGCTGTCGCGCGGCCGCTCACTTCGCGGTCTCGAGGCCCTCACACGCCCCCGGCGGCGGCTTCCGCCTCGTCCGCAGCCTGCTCACCACCCCCGACGCTTCTACCCCCGACGCGTCCCCACCCGACGCGTCCACCGACTGACCGATGCCCATCGCCCCAGCGCACGCTCCCGCCACCGGCAAGCTGTCGCGCCACCAGCGACAGAGTCCCCCCCGGCCGCGCGCAGAGCGCGCCAGCCGCTCATCGCGCCCTTCGACGGCGCGCCCGAGCACGGCCTTGGCGGGGGACCGCAGGCGCGCAGGCGCCAGCGCGCGCACCGAGCCCCTCCGCGCGCCCCGCGACGCGCCGAGCACCTGCGAGGCGGGGGCAACCAAAGACCCCAGTGAAGTGGCTAGAAAACCAGTGCCTCACGGCAAACCGCGGCGTGGAGTACGACTGGATGAACTTCCTCTATGACATCAACAGCGCGCCAACTGCGCAGCGCACCACGCTGGCCAACCTGTGGCAGGTGTACTTGACGGCCTGCTCGCCACCCGAGTGCGAAAGCGAGAACCTCTCGTGGTCGGCGCTCGATAACGGAGCGAAGGCGTACTACGGGCTGAGCGACGCGAGGTACACTCGGATCGTCTCGTCAGGCGACAACTTCGGCGTCAACCACTGAGCTCCCATGCGCATCCCCCTCGCCTGGTTGATCGCCTCGTGCCTCGCCGGCTGCTCGTGCAGCGACGGCGGCGGCAGCTCCGCAGCACCCGCAGGCGGCCAACCAGGCACCGGCGCCACCTCGAGCTCGGGCGGAAGCTCGGGCTCGGGGGGCACCGGGGGCGCAGCCACCGAGGCTGGCACCGACGCCGCAACAGACGCGGACGCCGGCCCGAGCTTCGACTGCCAGCACGCGCCAGTCACCGAGGACTGCAAGGCCGGCTGGTGCCGGATCCCAGCCGGCTGCTTCGTGATGGGCTCGCCGAAAGACGAGTGGGGCCGCGGCGCCAACACCGAGAACCAGGTGAAGGTCACGCTCACCCACCCGTTCCTGATCCAGCAGAAGGAGACCTCTCAGGCCGACTGGGTCGCCCTTGGTCTGAAGAATCCCAGCACCGCTCCGATCAAACCCGGCAACTCCGGCGACTGCCTCGAGCCCGCCTGCCCCGTCGGCAACGTGACGTGGTTCGAGGCGGCGGGGTTTGCCAACCTGCTTTCGCAGAAGGAGGGCCTGAAGCCCTGCTACGTGCTCGAGGGCTGCACCGGCCAGCTTGGCGAGGGGATGGCCTGCACCAGCATCGGGACCACCGCGCCCACCTACTACGAGTGCGAGGGCTACCGCCTCCCCGGCGAGGCCGAGTGGGAGTACGCCGCGCGGGCAGGGACCACGACGGCGTTCTACACGGGACCGATCACGGTTTTCCCCGGAGACACGCTCGCGTGCAACAGCGACCCGGTCCTTCTGGGAGCGGCCTGGCACTGTGCTAACTCCGGCACCGTCACGCACCCTGGAGGGCTGAAGGCTAGGAGTGCGTGGGGACTCTACGACTCGCTCGGGAACGCACACGAGTGGACAAACGACCTCATGAAAGGGTTGGGCTACGGCTCGGGGCCGCTGGTCGACCCCTGGGGCGAACTCAAGATCCTGGCAGCCATTGAAGCAGTCGTCATCCGGGGCGGAGGGCCGATCACTCCGCCGTCGAGGTGCAGGGCCGCGGCGCACTTCAGCGGTGGCCGCTCCGATCGCGGCGGCGGCATCGGCTTCCGCCTCGTCCGCAGCCT
>CAVQUB010000004.1:0-174276 GCA_963716725.1 uncultured delta proteobacterium | reverse complement strand
TCGACGCTCCTCCGCCGCCACCTTGTCCCGGTCCGCCCGCGGCTCCGGCCTTGCCGGAGGGCGGGCTGCCACGTGGTGGCGGTGAGGGTGCCCGTCGACGCGGCGCCGAGGCCGTCGGTGGGGGAGGAGGCCGATGCGCCGTTTGCTCCGCGAGCCCACGCCCGCGCACACCTGCCCTGCAATGCCCCCTGCGCCCCCGCCGAGCGCGGGCTGCCCGGGGCCGCCGCCCTGCGGGCCAGGCGCGCCTCCCCCTATTCCCCACCCGTGCTGCCCGCACCGCTCGGGCACGCGCACGCCTTGGGCGCACCCCCGCTGCCCCCACTCGCTCCATTGCCGTTCAACGCCACCTGCGTGGGATACGTGTACGGCGCCAGCGCGCCGTTCGCTCCCGCCACGCCCTTGCCCGCCGCGAGCCTCACCCGCCGCAGCTTCACGTCGCTGGGGCGTCCACGATCGCTGCCACGCTGCTCTCACCCGCCGCCGCGCCGTCCGCTGACGCAAACTCGATGTCCTCGATCAGCACCGCCGCGGTGACCGACTCCACCTCGAGCGCGCTGCCCTTCGCCGTGCGCTTCACCACCGCCCGCTTGCCCGCCTCGTACGACCAGTCCGCGCACGACCGCCCGCCGTGCACCTTCACGCCCGCGGTGATCTGACCTGCTCGTCGTAGGTCGCGTTGCACACCAAGATCAGCTTGCCGCTCTTCTGCAGCAGCGCCTCCCCGATCGTCTTGTACGGCGACGCCTTGCTGCCCGTGCCCGTCGTGGCCGCGGTCCCGTCAACGAACACCGCGTACGAGTCGCTCACCAGACACGCCTCCTCGCTCGGGCTCTTCGTCGGATTGCAGCTCGCCGCGTCTCCGCCCGTGCCGCCGCCGCCCGACGCGCCACCGCTGCCCGACGCGCCGCCGCTGCCCGACGTGCCACCGCTGCCCGATGCGCCGCCGCTGCCGCTCACGCCACCGCTGCCGCCGCTGCCGCCGGTGTTGCCCGTGCCACCGGTGCCCGAGGGCTCGAGCCATCGCCCGAGCACGCAACGAAGCAGCAGGCGATGATGCCCACCCCCAGCGTGCTCGCCGCCTTGCAGGCGGCTCTGCGCGCTGCCCCTCCCCGGTGTCCGCCCCTTCGGGCATCGCGAAGCGCGTCGCGCTCGCGCTCTGCCCCTGCGTGCATCGCGACGCGCGTCGCGCTCGCGGCGGCCACGGGAGGGGCCTGCACCGTCACTTCACCACGCCCTCGCATCGCTACTTCACCTCGAGCGTCTTGTCGGACGCGCCGCCCACGCCGTCGTTGCTGCCGGCCTTGCCGCCCACGCCCTTGGTGCCCAGCTTGCCGAGCGTGACGGTCGCCGCGCTGTCGACGACTGGCGCCGCCGCGCCCTTCCACACCACCGCGACGCTCACCCCGCCCGCGCCCCCGCCACCAGCGCTGCCAGCGCTGCCGTTACCGCCATTGCCACCGGAGCACGCGCCCGGCGCGCTTGAAGCCCCCCGAACCCCACCTCGCTCTGCCCCGCCTGTCCCGCGACGCCGCTGCCTCCGTTGCCCGCGTCGCTCGTCGTCAGCTCGCTCTTGCCTTCGATGCTCACCGTCGAGCCCACCGCGACGAGCGCGAGGCTCGCGCCCCCGCCGCCGCCCGCGGGACCCGCCGCTCCGCCGCAGCCGCCGCAGCCCCCGCCGCCGCCGCCCGCCGTCGTCGTCGACGCTCCTCCGCCGCCACCTTGTCCCGGGCCGCCCGCGGCGCCGGCCTTGCCGGAGGCGGGCTGCCACGTGGTCGCGGCGAGGGTGCCGGTCGACGCCGCGCCGAGGCCGTCGGCGAGGGAGGAGGCGGAGGCGCCGTTCGCTCCCGTGCCGCCCGAGCCGCAGTCCTGCCCTGCCAGGCCCCCCGCGCCTCCGCCGAGCGCGGGCAGGCCGGAGCCGCCGCCCTTGGTTCGGCCGCGCTTCCTCCCACGCCACCCGTGCTGCCCGCCCCGCTCGGGCACGCGCACGCCTTGGTGCGCACCCCCGCTGCCCCCACTCGCTCCATTGCCGTTCAACGCCACCTGCGTGGGATACGTGTACGGCGCCAGCGCGCCGTTCGCTCCCGCCACGCCCTTGCCCGCCGCGAGCTTCACCCGCCGCAGCTTCACGTCGCTGGAAGCGTTCACGATCGCTGCCACGCTGCTCTCACCCGCCGCCGCGCCGTCCGCTGACGCAAACTCGATGTCCTCGATCAGCACCGCCGCGGTGACCGACTCCACCTCGAGCGCGCTGCCCTTCGCCGTGCGCTTCACCACCGCCCGCTTGCCCGCCTCGTACGACCAGTCCGCGCACGACCGCCCGCCGTGCACCTTCACGCCCGCGGTGATCTTGACCTGCTCGTCGTAGGTCGCGTTGCACACCAAGATCAGCTTGCCGCTCTTCTGCAGCAGCGCCTCCCCGATCGTCTTGTACGGCGACGCCTTGCTGCCCGTGCCCGTCGTGGCCGCGGTCCCGTCAACGAACACCGCGTACGAGTCGCTCACCAGACACGCCTCCTCGCTCGGGCTCTTCGTTGGATTGCAGCTCGCCGCGTCTCCGCCCGTGCCGCCGCCGCCCGACGCGCCACCGCTGCCCGACGCGCCGCCGCTGCCCGACGTGCCACCGCTGCCCGATGCGCCGCCGCTGCCGCTCACGCCACCGCTGCCGCCGCTGCCGCCGGTGTTGCCCGTGCCACCGGTGTACGAGGGCTCGAAGTCATCGCCCGAGCACGCAACGAAGCAGCAGGCGATGATGCCCACCCCCAGCGTGCTCGCCGCCTTGCAGGCGGCTCTGCGCGCTGCCCCTCCCCGGTGTCCGCCCCTTCGGGCATCGCGAAGCGCGTCGCGCTCGCGCTCTGCCCCTGCGTGCATCGCGACGCGCGTCGCGCTCGCGGCGGCCACGGGAGGGGCCTGCACCGTCACTTCACCACGCCCTCGCATCGCTACTTCACCTCGAGGGTCTTGTCGGACGCGCCGTCCACGCCGTCGTTGCTGCCGGCCTTGCCGCCCACGCCCTTGGTGCCCAGCTTGCCCAGCTTGACGGTCGCCGCGCTGTCGACGACTGGCGCCGCCGCGCCCTTCCACAACACCGCAACGCTCACCCCGCCCGCGCCGCCGCCACCAGCGCTGCCAGCGCTGCCGTTACCGCCACTGCCGCCCGGGCACGCGCCCGGCGCGGGTTTCCCCCGAACCCCACCTCGCTCTGCCCCGCCTGTCCCGCGACGCCGCTGCCTCCGTTGCCCGCGTCGCTCGTCGTCAGCTCGCTCTTGCCTTCGATGCTCACCGTCGAGCCCACCGCGACGAGCGCGAGGCTCGCGCCCCCGCCGCCGCCCGCGGGACCCGCCGCTCCGCCGCAGCCGCCGCAGCCCCCGCCGCCGCCGCCCGCCGTCGTCGTCGACGCTCCTCCGCCGCCACCTTGTCCCGGTCCGCCCGCGGCTCCGGCCTTGCCGGAGGCGGGCTGCCACGTGGTGGCGGTGAGGGTGCCCGTCGACGCGGCGCCGAGGCCGTCGGTGGGGGAGGAGGCCGATGCGCCGTTTGCTCCCGAGCCCACGCCCGCGCACACCTGCCCTGCAATGCCCCCTGCGCCCCCGCCGAGCGCGGGCTGCCCGGGGCCGCCGCCCTGCGGGCCAGGCGCGCCTCCCCCGATCCCACCCGTGCTGCCCGCACCGCTCGGGCACGCGCACGCCTTGGGCGCACCCCCGCTGCCCCCACTCGCTCCATTGCCGTTCAACGCCACCTGCGTGGGATACGTGTACGGCGCCAGCGCGCCGTTCGCTCCCGCCACGCCCTTGCCCGCCGCGAGCTTCACCCGCCGCAGCTTCACGTCGCTGGAAGCGTTCACGATCGCTGCCACGCTGCTCTCACCCGCCGCCGCGCCGTCCGCTGACGCAAACTCGATGTCCTCGATCAGCACCGCCGCGGTGACCGACTCCACCTCGAGCGCGCTGCCCTTCGCCGTGCGCTTCACCACCGCCCGCTTGCCCGCCTCGTACGACCAGTCCGCGCACGACAGCCCGCCGTGCACCTTCACGCCCGCGGTGATCTTGACCTGCTCGTCGTAGGTCGCGTTGCACACCAAGATCAGCTTGCCGCTCTTCTGCAGCAGCGCCTCCCCGATCGTCTTGTACGGCGACGCCTTGCTGCCCGTGCCCGTCGTGGCCGCGGTCCCGTCAACGAACACCGCGTACGAGTCGCTCACCAGACACGCCTCCTCGCTCGGGCTCTTCGTCGGATCGCAGCTCGCCGCGTCTCCGCCCGTGCCGCCGCCGCCCGACGCGCCACCGCTGCCCGACGCGCCGCCGCTGCCCGACGTGCCACCGCTGCCCGATGCGCCGCCGCTGCCGCTCACGCCACCGCTGCCGCCGCTGCCGCCGGTGTTGCCCGTGCCACCGGTGCCCGAGGGCTCGAAGTCATCGCCCGAGCACGCAACGAAGCAGCAGGCGATGATGCCCACCCCCAGCGTGCTCGCCGCCTTGCAGGCGGCTCTGCGCGCTGCCCCTCCCCGGTGTCCGCCCCTTCGGGCATCGCGAAGCGCGTCGCGCTCGCGCTCTGCCCCTGCGTGCATCGCGACGCGCGTCGCGCTCGCGGCGGCCACGGGAGGGGCCTGCACCGTCACTTCACCACGCCCTCGCATCGCTACTTCACCTCGAGGGTCTTGTCGGACGCGCCGTCCACGCCGTCGTTGCTGCCGGCCTTGCCGCCCACGCCCTTGGTGCCCAGCTTGCCCAGCTTGACGGTCGCCGCGCTGTCGACGACTGGCGCCGCCGCGCCCTTCCACAACACCGCAACGCTCACCCCGCCCGCGCCGCCGCCACCAGCGCTGCCAGCGCTGCCGTTACCGCCATTGCCACCCGGAGCACGCGCCCAGCGCCATGGCCCCCCGAACCCCACCTCGCTCTGCCCCGCCTGTCCCGCGACGCCGCTGCCTCCGTTGCCCGCGTCGCTCGTCGTCAGCTCGCTCTTGCCTTCGATGCTCACCGTCGAGCCCACCGCGACGAGCGCGAGGCTCGCGCCCCCGCCGCCGCCCGCGGGACCCGCCGCTCCGCCGCAGCCGCCGCAGCCGCCGCCGCCGCCGCCCGCCGTCGTCGTCGACGCTCCTCCGCCGCCACCTTGTCCCGGGCCGCCCGCGGCGCCGGCCTTGCCGGAGGCGGGCTGCCACGTGGTGGCGGTGAGGGTGCCCGTCGACGCGGCGCCTAGGCCGTCGGTGGGGGAGGAGGCGGATGCGCCGTCCTTGCCGAGGCCGACGCTGCAGACTCCCCGGGGTTCCCCCTGCGCCCCCGCCGAGCGCGGGCTGCCCGGGGCCGCCGCCCTGCGGGCCAGGCGCGCCTCCCCCGATCCCACCCGTGCTGCCCGCACCGCTCGGGCACGCGCACGCCTTGGGCGCACCCCCGCTGCCCCCACTCGCTCCATTGCCGTTCAACGCCACCTGCGTGGGATACGTGTACGGCGCCAGCGCGCCGTTCGCTCCCGCCACGCCCTTGCCCGCCGCGAGCTTCACCCGCCGCAGCTTCACGTCGCTGGAAGCGTTCACGATCGCTGCCACGCTGCTCTCACCCGCCGCCGCGCCGTCCGCTGACGCAAACTCGATGTCCTCGATCAGCACCGCCGCGGTGACCGACTCCACCTCGAGCGCGCTGCCCTTCGCCGTGCGCTTCACCACCGCCCGCTTGCCCGCCTCGTACGACCAGTCCGCGCACGACAGCCCGCCGTGCACCTTCACGCCCGCGGTGATCTTGACCTGCTCGTCGTAGGTCGCGTTGCACACCAAGATCAGCTTGCCGCTCTTCTGCAGCAGCGCCTCCCCGATCGTCTTGTACGGCGACGCCTTGCTGCCCGTGCCCGTCGTGGCCGCGGTCCCGTCAACGAACACCGCGTACGAGTCGCTCACCAGACACGCCTCCTCGCTCGGGCTCTTCGTTGGATCGCAGCTCGCCGCGTCCCCGCCCGTGCCGCCCGCTCCGCCGCTGCCCGATGCGCCGCCGCTGCCCGATGCGCCGCCCGTGCCGCCGCTGCCCGATGCGCCGCCGCTGCCGCTCACGCCGCCGCTGCCGCCGCTGCCGCCGGTGTTGCCCGTGCCACCGGTGTACGCCCCGCAGGAGTCCGTGTCCTCGCACGAGCTCGATCCACAACCGGTGACCACGGCGGCCACGACCACAGCTCCGCCCAACGCAGTGACGATCAAGCTCCGCATATTTGATTCCCCTTCAGAAGTGTCCGTGAAGATTGAGTGAAGCACCGCTCCGACCGACGGAGGGAACGACCACGGCCCCGCTCGATGCGCTGCTCGAACGAGGCCATAGCAAATAAGCGAGCACCCCGCCGGCCGCGGCGACGCCGAAGCCAACATAGCCGAAGGTCCGAAGCTGCTTGGCGTCGTCCGCGAGGGACGTCACCTCGGCGCACGCATCGGGCGCGGTGGTCCCGGGCCCGCACTTGTTCTTGCCTGGGATCGCGGCGAGGCGATCGTCCTTGTCGCTCTCTTTGCCCGACGCCATCACCAACAGCCCGATGCCCGCGCCCAGGCCCGCGACGCCGACCCCGATCGCCACGTAGGCGGGGATGGGGCTCGCCCGCTTCTCGTCCTTGCCGCCGTCCCCCACCGGCGGCACCACGGGACCACCGGCGGCTGCCCCGACCCCCGCGCCCGCCGCGGGAGGCGTCACCGCCGTCGCCGTCGCCTCGAGCGTGACCGCGAGCGCGTGCGTCCCCCCGCGGGTGGTGGTCACCCTCTGCGTGTGAGTCTCGTGGCCCGCGAGCGCAACGCGGAGCTCGCGCGGTCCAGATTCGACGAACACGTCGGCTTCGATCGGAGCCTTGCCGACCACCCGACCGTCGACGCTGACCTCGGCGCCTTCCGGGGCGATCTGAAGCCGGAGCGTGGCGACCTCGCGCTTGGCCTTCTCGAGCCCCTGCGTCAGGCGCGTCTTCTGATCGGCGGTCGTGCCCGCGAGCAGATTTCGAAGCGCAAACTCGAAGTGCTCGGCGGCGTCGCGGTGGTTGCCGATGGCGATCTCGCACGCGGCGAGGTTCGCGGCGATATCCGGGCTGCGATGCAGGCTCCACGCCTCGAGGTAGAGCGGGAGCGCGTCAGCGAGCTTGCCCGCCGTGTGCAGGCCCTTGGCCTTCTTGAACAAGTCCGCCGCGCGATCGACCTTCGAGGGCGCGGGCGTGTCGCCCTGGGCCCAGGCCGGCGACGAGTGCAGCTGCGCCGTGGCGACGGCCATCGCCATCGTCGCGATCATCGCGACGGGGCTCCTAGTAGATCGGACCATGCGGGGGACTCGCGGAAGGTGAGGGTGGAGGGAGAGCGCTCGCGCTCGGCGAGATAGAGGTCGGCTTCGGCGCCGTGGCGGCGGTGGTCGTTGCAGTTGCGGTCGGCGTCGCAGTCGCGGTCGGGGACAAGGTCGCGGGTGTCGGCGCGGTCGCGGCCGGGGACAAGGTCGCGGCCGGGGACAAGGTCGCGGGTGTCGGCGCGGTCGGCTCGACGAGTTCGGGCAACGTGCCCACCGTCGCTTCCGATGGCGACGAGGAGTACCAGCGCCAGCCCGCGACGATTGCGATCACACTCAAGGCCACCATCGCGATGAGCCACCTGCGATTCGAGCCCTCCGGCGGCTGATCACGATCGGCATCGGTCACTTCCGAAGCCGGCGCTTCGCTGATCGGCGGCGTGGGGCGCGCGAACTGTCGGAACCAGCCTGAGGGCGGGCGTCGCCAGAGCTCGGGCGGAACGGTGAACTCTTCTTGCGGGAGGTTGGCCTTGTCCCCGGATGAATCGGGCGGCTCGGGCGGTTCGGACGGCGCGGCTTCGTTCCTCGATGCGCTCGCGGGTTCGCCTGGCGATCCGTCCGTCGGCTCAATTGGCGATCCGTCCGGCGGATCGCTTGGCGATCCATCCGTCGGCTCGATCGGCGATCCGTCCGCCGGCTCGCTTGGCGGCTGGCTCGCGGGCTCGCTGGCCCCCTCCCCGACTCCGCGCAGCGTGTTCCTCCGCTCGGACGCTGGCAGCGGATCGAGGCACGCGTCGGCGGACGGCCCGGGCTCTCTCGAGTCCGCGCTCATGATCGCTCCGGAACGCACCATGACCCGCACGGCCGGCGATCCGTACCGTCCATGGAGCATTCGGCCAAGTCCTGGGGCGAACGCCCAATCGCCTCCGATGTGCGGCATCGGGCCTCCCCATCGGCCGACCGCGCGGCGAGTTGCTGGAAATCTCTCGGCGCCATGGCTCAGAGACCAGATCCAGGGAGTTTGTGGGGAGCTGGAGGCGTGGGGTGCGGCGGTGTCGCGGGCCCGGGCTTCGCGGTCGACGGCGGACCACCTGCGGGCTTCGCGGTCGCGGACGGCGGGCCGGCCGCTGTGGACGGGGGTTGGCCCGTGGCCCGGATCGGGGTCGCCGTCGCAATCCCGGTCCCGGTTGAGGTCGTGGTCGCGGCTGGGGTCGGGGTCGGGGTCGCGGTCGGGGTCGTGTTCGCGTTCGTGGCTGGGGTCGTGGTCGCGTTCGTGGGCGCGGCCTTGTTCTCAGGCGGCGCCGTCGGCCCGATCTCGGGCGCGTTCGCGTCACCGCTCCCACTTCGCGATCGCACGAGAGCGCCCGTGGCCAACACCGCCCCCGCCGAAATCGCGGCGATGGCCACCACCCAACCGAGCCGCACCGGGGCAGGAGCAGGAGCAGGAGCAGGAGCAGCAGCAAGTGCCGCGGGTGCTGTGGCGGGCGCTTGCGAACTCGACGGTCGCGGACTCGCAACACCCGAGGGTGTGGAGGCTGCCGCGACAGCATGCGCGGGCACCGGCAGCGCGGCCCGTCGCGCCGGGGCACGCTCGACCGTGACGGGCACGACAGGCGCGACCAGGCCCGGCAGAAATGAGGATCGCGCGGGTGCGGCCGAGGATCGCGCTTGCTCACCCGACCATTGCGCAGGCGCGGCAGGCGCGGCAGGCGCGGCAGACGCGGGCAGGTGATCTTGGAGCGACGCCGCGTCGAGCACGAAGGTCGCGAGCTCGGCCCGCGCGAGCTCGGAGTCCTCAGCGCCCCCGAGCAACAGCGCGAGCAGCGCGCCGCGCGGAGCCGGGTGCATCGGTAGCGGCGTGCGCGCGAACGCGATCATGATCGAGAGCGCCAAGGCCTGGACGTCGGGATCCGCAATGCCCAGCCGGTTGAGCGCCGACTCGGCGGCGTCCGATCGGGCGCTCGGATCGAGCAGCAGCGCCGCCCCGAGCGCGAGCTCCGCCCGGGACCTGCGGGGCTGGTTCGCCCGGCTCGCCGAGGGCGCAGCCCTCGACACCGACGCGCGCAGCCGATCGATCAGACGGGCTCGCGCCTCCGGCGGCTCGGCTCCGATGCGCGCGAGCGCGGTGCGCAGCGGCCCTCGCGATCGGTCATCGCCCTGGGCGCAGGCCCGCGTGATCTCCCTGCAGAGCGTCGGATCACTGTCCGCCTGGGCCACCGCGATGAACCCCAGTTCGACCGCCGTCGCCTCGGGCGATGCGCTCACGAATCGTAGGGCGCCACACAGCAGCGCCGCGTCGATGCCTGCGACGGGCTTCGATGAGACCGGCTGCAGCGCCGAGACCGGTTGCAGCGCCGAGACCGGTTGCAGCGCCGAGACCGGTTGCAGCGCCGAGACCGGTTGCAGCGCCGAGACCGGTTGCAGCGCCGAGACCGGTTGCAGCGCCGAGACCGGTTGCAGCGCCGAGACCGGTTGCAGCGCCGAGACCGGCGAGCTGAACGGCACCATCGTCTCTTCGGTGTCAGTGGCCACCGAGGCTGCGCCCCTGGGGCCGAAGGCCGGGCGAGCGATCGGAGGTGCCGCACGACAGCGCGCGAGGGCGCCCTCGATCTCGACGCTGAGCTCGCGCATGGTCTGCTGGCGCTGCCGCGGATCCTTGGCCAGGGCGCGCTGCACCATGCGATCGATCTCGATGGGCAGGCCGGGCACCTGGTCCACGAGCGGCGCGGGCGGCGCGTAGATTTGCCGCATGCCAAGCTCGATGGCCTCGGGCAGGTCGAGCGGACCTGGACCGTCGCTCCAGCAGTGACGGCCCGCGATCATCTCGTACATGATGTGACCGAGCGCATACACGTCGGCGCGAGCGTCGGCTCGCTCGGCCTTGAGCCGCTCTGGGGGCATGTACGCTTGGGTGCCGATCAGGCGGAAGCGATCCGTGGTCTTCAGCGCGGCGGATCGACCGAGCTTGTTGGTGATCTTGCTGGTTCCGAAATCCAAGACCTTGATGCTGTCGTCGCGCAGGACGAATACGTTCTCGGGCTTGAGGTCGCGGTGCACCACGTCCTGGTCATGGGCTGACGCCACGCCCTCGGCGATCTGTCGCGCAAACCAGAGCGCGCGCTGCAGGTCGAGCGCTCGCTCGCGGTGCAGCAGCTCCCGCAGCGCAGATCCCTGCAGCAGCTCCATGGTGAACCAGACCACGCCGTCGCTGACGCCACCGTCCGTCACCTGCACGATGTTCGGGTGACGCATCTCCGCGAGCGTCCGCGCCTCGGCCTGCATGCGCTCCGGGTGATCGCCGGCTCGGTTGTGCAGGGCCTTGAGCGCGACCCTCATCCGCGTGAAAGAGTGCTCGGCTTCGTACACGACGCCGACGCCGCCCGCGGCCAGCCTGCGGCTGATGCGATAGCGGCCGTCGACGATCTGCCCGACCGCAAAGGGATCGCGAGGTCCCTCGCCTTCAGCCTGCCGCACACTCCCCATCACTCGATGCTTCCGGTGAGGAGAATACTCGCGACGCGACCCGGGACAATCACCGCTGTCGGGACGCCACGATTCTCGCCAGCAGGGTGGATACAGCGATGGCCGCCACGAACACGACTCCCAGCCAAAGCCAAGACCGGCCCCCGCTCAGCACCAATCCACCGAGGGCCACCGCGACCGCCGTCACCGCCGCCGCCACGTAGGCCCGGGCCGCGCCCGCAGGCGACGCGCCATCCCGGCTCGGCGTCCGGACCGCCGGCGCGGGAACCGGCGCGGGAACCAATGCGGCAACCGACGCGGCAACCGACGCGGGAACCAATGCGGTCCGCGTCGGGACCGAATCGCTCGAGGCAGCGCCCGTGAGCGCCGAAGCCGGATTGCGGTTGCGGGCCACCTCGTGACCGACCCGCGCGACGTGCACCTCGTGACCGACCCGCTCGTGACCGACCCGCTCGTGACCGACCCGCTCGACGCCCATCGCGGCGTTCGCAGACTCCCGAATCGAAGACGAATCGATCGGGCGCGGCGGCTCGCTGGGCGTGGTCTCGAGCCAACCGATGGGCCGCGCGCGTCGGCTCGCGATGGACGCGAGGGCCGCGGCGAAGTCCGCTGCGGACTGGAAACGATCCGCCGGACTCTTGCGAATGGCCCGCAAGATCGCGGCGTCGAGCTCATGCGGCAGCGGCTGCCCGGCAACGTCCGACGGAGCGGCCGGCTCGTCCTCGAGGTGCGCCCGCAAGAAGCCCGCTTGGCCCTCGACGTGTTCGAAGGGGCCGCGCCCACACACCAGCGCGTAGAGCACCAGGCCCGTCGCGTAGATGTCAGCGCGATGATCGACTCCCCGGCCCAGCACCTGCTCGGGGCTCAGATAGCGCGGGGTGCCGACGACCGCACCGTCGGCGGTGGGCAGCGAAGGCGGCGCGGGTGCACGCGCGCTGCGATCCGCGAGCACCTTCGCAACACCGAAGTCGAGCAACTTGACCACGCGCTCGCCCGTGGTCGCTCGTTGCAGAAAGACGTTGTCCATCTTGATGTCGCGATGGACCAAGCCAAGCTGGTGCGCAGCCTCGAGGCCGGCGAGGATCTGACGCGTCACGTCGATGGCCTCTTCGACCGAATACTGCCGCCGTCGCCGAAAATCCTCGCCCAGGGTGCAGCCCTCGAGTCGCTCCATCACATAGAACGGACGCCCGTCGGCGGTGCGCGAGAGATCCGTCACGTTCACGATGTTGGGGTGGGAGAGCGCCGCCAGCGCCTGCGCCTCGACGCGCATGCGATCAGCCGTGCCCGCGTCTTGGGCGAGCTCGAGGCGCAGCACCTTGGCGACCATGATGCGACCCACGATCTCGTGTTCCACCTCGTACACCTCCCCCATCCCGCCGGCCCCGAGTTGCCGCGTGACGCGATAAGGAGTGCCGCGAAATGGATCGAGATCGCTCATGAGTTACTCAGCGGAGTGCAAGCGGCGGTACCGCTTCGAACCTAGGCCGGGGCCATGCGGACCAACGCCCAACGCGTCTCGGCGCTCGTCGACTGGGACCGGATCGCTCATGTTCGGGGTTCCAGCGTAGCGCGAGCGGCGCGGACGGGTCGAGCTGCCCGCTCGGCCGCACTCTTGATCGGTGATCCCGACGACCAGCGGCATGCTGCGGGCCTGCGAGGTCCGTGCGCTGCCGCCGGGGGAGCGGCCGGCGTTCGACCCAAGCGCAGCGCCGACCGCGCTGGCGCACGGTCTTTGCTGCGTTCGGCGTCGGCGCCGGTGGGTGAGGAAGGTCGCGGGCGTCAGCCCTCGTTGGATCAGGGCCTTCCGCTCACGACAGGAGTGGCAACGAGCGGAAGCGCAAACTGCGGAGCAGCTCGTCCGTGACGCGGAGCAGCGCGAGGTACACCTCTTCGAGCAGGCGCTTCCAAGGGACGCCGCGCCGCTCGTCGGAGCGCTGCGCAACGCCGCGGAAGAGCGCGAGCAGCGTGTAGACGATGCGGCGCAGGATCGCGACGACGAGCATGCCGCGTGGGTTCTGCTCGATCCAGGGGTGATCGCCCCTCGCCAGGGACTCCCAAGGGTCGTCCTCTTCGAAGGCGTGGTCGATGATCTAAGGCGTGGTCGAGGATCTGGTGGTTGGTTTCCACGCCCCAGCGCAAGCGCACGAGCGTCTGCCATTGCGTCGCGGTGAGGGCATCTTTGCGCAGGCTCGAGATCAGGTAGCGGTCTTCAGCCCTGAGGACACGCCCCGCCTCGTCGGTGACCACCGTCTTGACGCGCACCACGGTCTGCGGGTAACGCTCTTGGCGCCGGCACCTTTCTGTTACGGCCCGATGTCGGGGAGGCCGCGCCGGCGAGTCGGGTCTTCGCCTGCACCAGGGGCTCCGGGGACACCCGCGCTCCCTCAGCAGCGCGCAGGCGACACGGTGGGGGTGAGCTCGGCGAGCGCCGCCCTGAGGAGCGGCTCGAGCCCGGGCTCGACGCCTCGAGCGCGCGCTTGCTCGACCGCGCGGCGAGCCTTCGCCGTGCGAAAGCCGAGTCGTACCAGCGCGGCCTGGATCTTCTCTGAGCTCTCGTCCCACTTCTGGGACTTGCCCCTCCGGGCACTTCCCAGGGTCGTCCAAGGGTCGCCCCTCGCCAGGGACTTCCAAGGGTCGTCCCTCGGCGTGTCCGGACCTTGCTTCTTCTCGGTCGCTTCAGCGATCTTCTTCCGGATCTGATCTTCGCCGAAGACCTGTCGTGCGCGCAGGGCATTGTGCGATGAACAAAGGAGACAGAGGTTCTCCACGGTGGCCGGACCGCCGAGCGCGTGCGGCTCGATGTGCTCGAGGGTGACGAAGCGCTGCTCCGAGCAGCGCCGCCCCTCGTCGTCGAGGTAAGTGCACTGCCCGCCGTCCCGCTCCCAGACGACGCGAGCGACCTCCACGGGGATGTGCCGTGAGCCTGGCTCGAGCGCGCGCCGCTTACGCGGCTTGCCCGCGCCGAAGCGGCGCTTCGTCTCGGCCTCGAGCAGCGCCTCGATGGCGCGCTCGAACAGCGCGGCGAGATCCCCGCTGGGGATGGCGTGGCCCAGGAGGTTCTGGGCCTTCACGAGCTTGTCGTGGAGCGCGGCGCTCGCGGTGAATTCGACCCGGTAGCTGGAGGCGGAGAGCGGCTGCACGCGGGGCTTCGGAGCCGGCGCGGGCTCGGGCTCCGTGCACGCGGCGGGCGCCGCGGCGGAAGGACCATGCTCGAGCATGGTCGCCGGGCAGCCGGGCAAGGGCGTCACGCTCGGCAGCACGTCCGACCTTGGACGCGCTTCGTGACACCCGAAGGGCTCATGATTGATCGGATCCCATCTGGGACCGGGCAGCTCGGAAGCCGATCTCGTAGTCGAGGAGCTTCTGGTAGCCCCGTCCTAACGTTTGCCACCCGGGTGCGCCGTTGTTCTTCAGATGCCCGCCGAGTCGCGCGACAGCGAATAGCGCTTGCTCAATGGTCTGCGGGACGGCCGGGAGGCGGAGCTTGAACTTTATGAGGAGCAACTGGGGCTCACTCAGGATCGTTGTTGCCGGTTGCTCGGGTGCGACGCGGGCTAACGAGCGCATGAGCAACAGGCGCCAGGCGATGGGCAGGAACACGGCGAGCGCGTTGCTCAGTGCCTGATACGACTCGAGCTGTCGTTTCTCGAGAGAACACCCTTGCTTGAGTGCCTTGAAGAACTCTTCGATCACCCACCGACTGCGGTAACAGTCCACGACGGTCGCGAGTTCGGCGACGGTGTCAATGGGTTCGGTAGTGAGCAGCACCCACTCGACCGACGGCTCGCCTTCTGGTGGTTGGAGTTCCCAGACTCGAACCACGTTGAGTTCGATGCTGCGCGTCTCATGTCGAGTGTTGCGGGGGCGCAGCACAGTCAAACGTTTGCCTGCCACGGCGACCTCCGCGCTCCGGGCGTTGCGAGACGGGTGCTCTTTTGCAGCATGCGCGCGACTGCTCGGTTTCCTCGATGACACCGAGATCGTGCGAAAAAACTGCGGTTCGAGCGTTGAGATTGCACTGCGCAAGCAGATGCCTATTTCCTCAGTTACTCGGTCGTGAGCCGAACGGATGACGTAGCGCGCACCGAGTTCCTGCGCCTTCGCCAGGACCTCGAAAATGTCCGCTTCGCGGTCCATCACGTGAATGAGCGCGCTGCCGGGGCAGCGTGCATGGACGGCCTCGAGCATGGCCGGCCAGCGCAGTGATTCGCGCTCGGGGTCTCTCCGACTGACAGACCGGCGGCGCCCGCGTCCACCCTTGTGTACGAGGCGGACGTGTCGCTGTAGACCCAGAACTCCGAGTGGCACTCGCTCCTCGCCGGGAAGCACGGCCAGCGCCACGTGTGCGAGAAACCCCTGGCTGCCGCCGGACGTGACGCCCAACCCAGCTCGCCGACTGGCGCCGCCGAGCGATACTTCGGTCGTATCGTGCGCGACGATACACAGGCCAGCGGAACTCACACGCTCCACCGTCGCCGACAGGTGCGGGTCGAGGATCTGCTCCGCGTCGAACTGCTCGTTGCGCAGGAATCGGTAGACTCCCTCAAGCTCGGACGGAGTGTCGACAGCCTGCGGAAACCCAACACCGGGCGCCGCCATCAGTTTCTCAGCGAGCCAACCGAGCCTGTCACTGCGCCGCTTATCGCCGAGCTGAGAGCCCTCGAACTCGTCCGAAATCGACCGCCCTAACCATTCTGTTGCCGGCATTTCTCCCGTAGATCACACGCGCCGTCCGCTCGCAATGAGATGTGTTTGATCATGAGCCGAAGGGGTGGAACCAGCGGGCCAGCAAACACTCGAGGTCACGCCGAGACTTGCCCCGAGCTTCGGCGAGCAGGGCATCGGCGTTCTCCGAGGTCAGCCGCCCCGACAGGAGGAACAGGCCGGTCAGGTGGATTCGCCCGCTCCGGAGCTCGTCGAGGGCCTGGGGCAGACGCTGGCAAAGTCGAGCGACCCCGACCCGCACCTGGGCCTCGTTCTCGGAGTAGCCGAGCCGCTCGGTGCAATACGAGGAGAGCGACGAGCAAGCCACCGCTGTGTACAAGCGGCGGCGGTCGAGCTCGCAGAGGTACGCGATGAGCTCGGCGGTGGCTTCGCGTTCGAGAGCCCGAAGGCTGGGCAAACGCGCGAGGAGAGCCTGGTTCTCGAGAGCGTCGAGCGCGAACATGTCTCCGGCATACCACGAGGATTTTCGGCCTCGCAGCTGCCACCGAGAGCAACGAACGCGCAGCTCGACGCGTCGAAAGTCATCCGGGAGCCAGAGCGCCGTCGTGGATCGTCCTCGCGCTCGCACGCGGCAAGTTTCGAACGACGCGTCACTCGCGTGCGTCGTGCGTCGAGAAACGTGTCGAAATCGTACGAGATGCGTTCTTTTCGATTCGCAGCCGGCTGAAGCGTGCGCCAGAACCACGGTGCTTGCACACCCCCTGACAAACGGGTCGTGCACGGATTGCCGTTGGTGGGCTTGGCAGCGGCAGCGTCGCGGGTGTGGCAGCGCGCACGTGAAGCGAAGGTTTCCGGTTCCTGCCTGCGCTCGTCGACATCACGCGCAGGCGCGGCTTCCGCGATGCTCCGCGCCGGGCCGCGGGCGCGCAGGGCCGGACCTCGAAGTAGAGAGCGCTCGTTTCACCCCTTCGAGTGTCCCCCGTCGGGGACTTGCCCCTCCGGGTACTTCCCGGGGTCGTCCAAGGGTCGCCCCTCGCCAGGGACTTCCAAGGGTCGTCCCTCGCCAGGGACTTCCAAGGGTCGCCCCTCGCCAGGGACTTCCAAGGGTCGTCCCTCGCCAGGGACTTCCAAGGGTCGCCCCTCGCCAGGGACTTCCAAGGGTCGTCCCTCGCCAGGGACTTCCAAGGGTCGTCCCTCGCCAGGGACTTCCAAGGGTCGTCCCTCGCCAGGGACTTCCAAGGGTCGTCCCTCGCCAGGGACTTCCAAGGGTCGTCACGAAGCGCGTCCTCGGTGCGCGGGTGCCACCGACCGTGCTCCATTTCCGCCTGCCGCACCGAACCGACGCCGAACGCTTGGGAAGGGCTCCGCTCGAGGCCCCTCAGGGCTGCGGCGCCGGCGGGGGGGCATTCCGGAAGTAGGCCTGCGAAATTGTGCGTGCGGGACGAGCGCCGTCGCCGCAGTCGTAAGTGATCGTGAACGCGTCGCTTCTTGCGCGCGTCCGGCCCGACTACCGAGCAAGACTACGCTCGGGGGTTGCCCGCTCGGGGGTTGCCCGCTCGGCCGTTGCCCGCTCGGCGGTTGCCCGTTCGGCGGTTGCCCGCTCGGCGGCGCGCCTCACTTCTCGCCGAGCTGCTCCGACTTGCCGGGCGTCCCGTCTTCGTCCCAATGCCGCCAGGTGCCAATGGGTTTGCCGTCGCGATACTCGCCGTGCATCTCGCGCCGGCCGTTCGGGTAGAAGAAGGTCGCAGATCCGTGCGGAGTGCCGTCCGCGCGGCTGCACAAGATCACTCGGTCACCCTCCTCGGACGGGTTCCTGTCGATGGTCGCGCCCGCGGGGCACGCGCCGTCGCCGGTTTCCCACCAGTCGCCCCCTGGCGGCGCTGCGCTCGCGGAAGGCGTTGCGCTCGCGGAAGGCGCTGCGCCCCTCGGCCCGGAGCGGGGTAGCTCCTCGCAGGTGCCGGTCCTTCGGTTGCAGTAGCGGCCGGGGGAACACTGAGCCCAGCACCCGCCAGTCGTCGCGCGGTAGACGCCGGCCGTGACGAGGGCCGCCCCCGTCACGACCGCAGCGTCGCGCGTCCGGTTCGGCTTGGCGCCACATCCCGTGGTGGAGCCCGAGACGAGGGTGAGGACGAAGACGACTGAGAGGATCGGCGGCAAGCTCATGGTGGATCGGCGGGCAAGCTCGTGGTGGATCGGCGGGCAAGCTCGTGGTGGATCGGCGGGCAAGCTCATGGTGGATCGGCGGCAAGCTCGTGGTGGATCGGCGGCAGGCTCGTGGTGGATCGGCGGCAAGCTCGTGGTGGATCGGCGGCAAGCTCGTGGTGGATCGGCGGCAAGCTCGTGGTGGATCGGCGGCAAGCTCGTGGTCACGACGACGGCCGCGCCCAGACCCTGCATCCCGCACCGTCCCGCTGCAACCCTCCCCGGCAACGCCCGAACAGCGCTCCGCGTGCTCATGGAAGCAGCCTTCCGGCGATCACCTCGGCTAAACTGGGCGAGTGGGATCGCCGCCGTTGTCGCTGAACTCCTCCGTTGCTTCGACCTTACTGATCGCCGCCACCGCTCTGGTCGGCTGCAACGATCGCCCGAAGCCCGCCGGGCCCTTCCCCTCAGCGGGTCCGTCCCCCACCGCGCCGCCAACCGTATTCCCCACCCCGCCCGCGCCGGTCCCCCAGTTCCCGCGCGATCTGAACGTGGTGCTCATCACCGTCGACGCGCTGCGGGCAGACATGCCCTGGCTCGGCTACCCGCGTCCCATCGCGCCAAACCTCACGCGCCTCGCGGACAAGAGCGTGGTCTACACCCACGCCTACGCGCTCTCGAGCTACACGTCCATGTCGCTGGGCGGCCTGATGAGCGCGCGCTACCCCTCGGAGTTGCCGCGCAGCGGGCTGGCGACCAGCGCCTTCGGCGAAGAAGCGCTGATGCTCGCCGAGGTCTTGAAGGGCGCGGCCGTGAAGACGCTGGCGGCGCACGGCCACGTGTACTTTCAGGGCGACACGGGCATGCGCCAGGGCTTCGACGACTGGCGCGTCGTGCCCAAGATCACCACCCTGCCCGCACGCGAGGGGCACATCGTCGACGACAAGCTCGCGGACATGTTCATCGAAGCCCTCGGCGCGCAGGCCTCCGGCGCACGCTTCTTCGCTTGGGCCCACTTCATGGATCCTCACTTTGCCTACGCGCGGCACGAGGGGCAGCCGCGCTTCACGGGCTCCGCCTACGAGGACGGCGGCTCGCCGAGCGCTGCGAAGGGCGGCGGCGATGTGGTCGCGCCGGGGGTGGCGCTGGGCAGCGTGGGGCAATCGCTGAAGAACCTCTACGATGGCGAGGTCCTGTTCACTGACGCGCAAGTCGGCCGAGTCCTCGACTTCATCGACAAACAGCCCTGGGCCCACCGAACGGCCGTGATCGTGAGCGCAGACCACGGCGAAGCCTTCGGCGAACACAAGAGCACCTTCGAGCACGGCTACACCCTGTGGGAGGTACTCACCCGCGTGCCGCTCCTCATCCGCGTGCCTGGGGTGAAGCCAGGGCGGGTCGACGCGCGGCGGAGCCACATCGATCTCGCACGCACGATCTGTGAGCTGGCGGGGGTGGACGCGCCGAAATCGTTTCGCGGCACCAGCCTCGTCCCCGAGATCGGAGGCGCGCGGCCCCCAGCGCGAGACATCGTGATCGACATGCCCTACACCGATCAGGCCCCTCGGCGACGTGCCCTCATCCGCAACCACAAGAAGATCGTGGTGACCGAGACCGAGCAGGTGCCGCAGATCTTCGACCTCGTGAGCGATCCGGGAGAACAAGACGACCTCGGCAAGCAGAAGCTGGCGGAAGCGCTGCTGAGGGAGTGGACCGAACTGGACCGCAGTCTCCCCGATTTTCCGGCTCCGCGCCGGGGGAAGCGCAAGTACTGAGGTGCGCGTTCTCGTCACCGGCGGCGCGGGCTTCATCGGCTCGAACTTGGTTCGGCTCCTGATCGCCCAGCCGGAGGTCGAGCGCGTGGTGAACCTCGATGCGCTGACCTACGCGGGACACCGCGAGAGCCTGGCCGACATCGACGATCCGCGTCACGGCTTCGAGCAGGTCGACCTCCGCCATCGCGACCGCGTGGTCGAGGTGTTCCGTCGCCACAATCCGACTCACGTGTTGCACCTCGCCGCCGAGTCCCACGTGGATCGTTCCATCGCGGCGCCCGCCGACTTCATCCACACCAACGTGGTCGGCAGCTTTCACCTGCTCGAGGCCGCGCGGGCCAACGGCCTCGAACGGCTCGTGCACGTGTCCACCGACGAGGTCTACGGCAGCCTCGGCCCCGACGGCAGGTTCAGCGAGCACACGCCCTACGCTCCGCGATCACCGTACTCGGCGAGCAAGGCCGCTGGGGACATGCTGACTCGCGCCTATCATCACACCTACGGGCTGCCCACCGTCGTGACCAACTGCTCCAACAACTACGGCCCCTATCAGCACCCGGAGAAGCTGATCCCCGTCGTCATCGCAGCCGCGCTCCGCGACGATCCGATCCCCGTCTACGGCGACGGCCTGCACGTACGCGACTGGCTGCACGTCCAGGACCACTGTCGGGCCCTCTGGTGCGTGCTCACGCGAGGCCGCGTCGGTGAGACCTACAACGTCGGCGCTAACAACGAGTGGGTGAACCTGCACCTCGTCGAACGGATCGCCGACGCCGTGGACGCGCACCTCGGGCGGCGCGTGGGTCAGAGCCGTGAGCTCATCCGATTCGTGCCCGACCGGCCGGGACACGATCGGCGCTACGCCATCGACGCGACCAAGATCCAGACCGAGCTCGGCTGGCGCCCCGAGCGCTCGTTCGAGCAGGGGATCGCCGACACCGTGACGTGGTACGCGGAGCACGCAAATTGGGTGGCTGCCGTGCGGCAGAAGCGTTGACGCGGGTGAGCGTGCGCACCCGCTTGGCGCCCACGGCGACATTCACCTCGTCGCAACCTGCTGCACCCGCACCGCGCGGGCGACCGCGCACGAAAAAGCGCGCCGAGCTCTCGCCCGACGCGCTCCTTCAGTCAGCCGGTCAGCGTCCGCTCCAAAGCGGACCGATCAGATCAGTTGCCGGCCATCTTCGCGACCTCGGCCGCGAACTCGTCGCCGGTGGGCTTCTCGATGCCTTCGCCGAGCTGGAAGCGAGCGAACTGCTTGACCGCGACGTCGCCGCCGACGGCCTTGCCGAGCTCCGCGCGCAGCTGATCGATGGTCTTGCCCGATTCGATCACGCTCTCTTGCTCGAGCAAGCACACTTCCTTCATCCACTTGCCCAGCTTGCCCTCGATGATCTTGGGGCGCGCGGCCTCGGGCTTACCCTCATCGGCGAGCTGCGCGTCGAAGACCCGGATCTGCTTCTGCTTGTCTGCCTCCGGCACGTCGCTCTTCGCGAGCCAAAACGGGCTCATCGCTGCGGCTTGCATCGCCAGGTCGTCGACGAATTTGGCAAACTCGGGCTTGGCACTCGCGCCGGCGGCAGCGGCCTGCACCGCTACCAACACGCCGACCTTACCGCCCATGTGCACGTAGGCGTGGACCTTGCCGCCGTCGACCACCAGGCGATCCCAGCGGCGCACGATGATGTTCTCACCGAGTTTGCCGACCAGAGCCTGCCGCGCCTCTTCGACGCTGCCGCCGCCGGGGAAGGGCTCCGCGCTCAGATCTGCGCCGCCCTTGGCCCGGCTCGCGACGTCGACGATTTTCTGCACGAAGGCCTTGAAGTCGTCGTTGCGCGCCGCGAAGTCGGTCTGGATGTTGACCTCGACCATCACGCCCGACAGCCCGTCGGCCGCGACCCACGCTGCGACTTCACCCTCGCTGGCCACAGCGCCGGCGCGCTTCGCGCTCTTGGCGAGGCCCTTCTTGAGGATGATCTCCACAGCCTTCTCCATGTCACCGGACGCTTCCATGAGCGCGCTCCGGCAGTCGTTGAGACCCGCCGCGGTGCGATCACGAAGCTCCTTGACCTGCTGCATGCTGATTTGGCTCATCTGTCTGTCTCCTGAAATCAGCGTCGGTTCAGCTCTCACCGCGTCGTTGGTACATGACCTCGGCGCCGGGAGCTGCTCCGTGGGATTGACCGCCCTCGCGCTCGCGTGAGGGGGAGTGCTCGCGCCGACGAGCCGCGCCGTAAATGCACGCATCCGCCACAGCCGCGCAGATCAGGCGCACGGAACGGATCGCGTCGTCGTTGCCCGGGATCAGGTAGTCGACCTGGTCCGGATTGCAGTTGGTATCCGTGATGGCAACGATGGGGACGTGCAGGCGGCGCGCCTCGCTCACTGCGATTTGCTCCTGCGCGGGGTCGATCACGAAGACGGCGCTCGGAATCGAGCCCATGCCCTTGAGCCCACCGATGTACTTCTCGAGGCGAAGGCGCTCCTTCTCGAGCTTGACGGTCTCCTTCTTGGGCAGCTGACCGTAGGTGCCGTCCTCTTTCATGCGCTCGAGGGTGCGCAAGCGCTCGAGGCCGCCCTTGATGGTGCGGAAATTGGTCAAGGTGCCGCCGAGCCAGCGATTGGTCACGTAGTACTGACCGGCCCGCTGCGCTTCTTCGCCGACGATCGCGGCGGCCTGCCGCTTGGTGCCGACGAAGAGCACGTGTCCGCCCCGCGCGACGGTGTCTGCGAGGAAGTCGAAGGCACGCTTGAACAGGCGCGACGACTGGTCGAGGTCGATGATGTGGATGCCGCTGCGCGCGCCGTAGATGTAGGGGCGCATCTTCGGGTTCCAGCGCTTGGTCTGATGACCAAAGTGCGCGCCGGCCTCGAAGAGGTCGCGGACGCTCAGCGGGTTCTGCGGATCGCGGGGCTCGCGCGTGTCGCTCTGGGCGCGCTCGGCGGCGAGTACCGCGGTGAGCGGCGGCGGCGCGGTGGACACTTCGGACGTGATTTCGATGTTCTCGGTCATGATGCGCATTCCTTTCCGGTTGAGCCTCCGTCCCGCGCCGGGGAGCCCGATGAGCGTCGTGCTCATCGAACACCGGATCCGGTCGTTCGCGCTTCGAGACGTGGGTTCTCCTCGCCGAGGGGTCCCGGTGAGGGGCGCGGAACTTACGGCAAGCTCGCGGCTTCGTCCAGCGTCCGCGGCGTCACAGGCCCGAACCGGGGAGTTGAGCCGGAGTGGGCTTGCTGGCCACGGGCTTTCCCTGGGGTTTTTGCGGGGTTTTCTGGATTTTCTGGGTCGACGGCTGGGCCTTGGCAGCGGGTGCGACCGGGATCGGGGCCACGGGCCCAGCGGCCTTTGGCGCGGGTCCGGCGGCCTTTGGCGCGGACTCGGCGGCCGTGGGCGCGGACCCAGCGGCCTTTGGCGCGGACTCGGCGGCCGTGGGCGCGGACTCGGCGGCCGTGGGCGCGGACTCGGCGGCCGTGGGCGCGGGCTCGGCGGCGGGACCGACTGGGATGGAAGCCGCGGGCATGCCCTCGACGTCCGAAGCCGCCGCGACGCCGGGAACGATTGGCGCGGGTCGCAGCGACAAGAACGCGCCGACGCCCGCGACCAAAATCAGCATGGCGAGCCCAGCCAGCACAAAGGGGAGGCGGCTCGCCGCCGCGGCGCGCGCCGGAGGCTCGGGCGTCGCCGACATGAACGGCGGCGGAGTCTCGACGAATCCGTAGGGCAGCGGCGACGGGTCCGGCGTGGACCAGCCTGCGGACGGCGGGCGGACGAGGGCGGCTACGGGAATGGAGGTGCGGGTCAGCGCTTCGTTTGGCGCGGGCGCGACGGGGCTGTCGATGGGCAACGTGTGATCGGCGCCCAGCGGCAACGCCTGAATGGCCGACGGCGGAGCCGATGCGACCAGGGTGTCTTCGACTCCGAGCAGGCCGTCACTGGACGCGGCGACCGTCTGGAACCCGTCCTTCGCCCAGTCCATCCCGGGTCGCGTCGGCGCCGATGCAGACAGCGTGGTGCCGCCGGCGAGCACTGGGGTGCCGATCACGGTCGTGGTCGCGCCTGGAGGCGGGTTCGAGCGACGCGCGACGCCGTCGAGCCCGAGCGGCGCGTTGATCGTGGGGGACTCGGACTTGCGGCCCGCGACGCCGTCGAGCCCGAGCGGCGCGTTGATCGTGGGCGGCTCGGAATTGCGACGCGCGACGCCGTCGAGCCCGAGCGGCGCGTTGATCGTGGGCGGCTCGGAATTGCGCGCGGCGCCCTCGGGTCGCGTGGGCGGAAGCGCGGTGATCGCGTTGACGGTGGGCGCCTGGTACCCGGCGTGGGGAGTCGAGCCGCTGATCGACGGCAGGTGCGCGCTGCGCCTGATCAGGCCGCGTAGCGTCGCCGCGACGTCGCGCGCGGTCTTGGGCCGGGCGTTTGGATCTTTCGCGAGCAGGCTCATCACGATGTCGTCGAGCTCCGCGGACACTCCGCGGTGAAAGCTGGAGAGTCGTGGCACTGGCTTGGACAGGTGAGCGATCAGGAGCTCGTTGGCGTCCCGGGCGGCGTCGAAGGGGCCTTCGCCCGCGATGGACTCGAAGAGCACCAGGCCGACGGCGTACAAATCGGTCCGCGCGTCGACGGCTTGGCCCCGGGCCTGCTCTGGCGACATGTAGCGGGGCGTACCGATGGCGACTCCCCGCGCGGTGATCACCTCGGCGCTCTGGTCGGCGAGCTTGGCCACGCCGAAGTCGAGCAGGCGCACCCCGCCGCCGGCCACCACGAAGATGTTCGGAGGTTTGACGTCGCGGTGCACGATGCCGATCTCGTGGGCGGCGCTGAGCCCGTCGAGCACTGCAGCGGCGATACCGATGGCCCGCGGCACGCTGAGCGCGTGCTCGCGCTCGAGCAGTTGCCCCAGCGTCTCGCCCGCGACGCGCTCCATCACGTAGAAAGGAGCACCGTTGTCGCTGGTCCCGGCGTCGGTGACGTTGACGATGTTCGGGTGGTTCAGGCGCGCGAGGGACCGCCACTCTTGGCGGAGCCGCGCGACCAGATCTTTGCGTCCGGCGAGCTCGCGAAACAGGGCCTTGAGCACGAACTCTTTGCCCAGCTCGGTGTGCTCCACGAGGTACACCGAACCCATGCCCCCGGAGCCCAGGTGGCCGCGCACTCGATAGCGAGTGCCGGGGACGATTTGACCGTCAGTGAACTCGCGACTCATGCGTCGAGCCAGCCGCGCGGGGCGGCCGGACACCAGAGTCGAGCCTACGCCACCGCTCGCGGAGCGTCGAGAGCGGGGGTTCTGCGCGCGCACGCTTCGCTCATCGGCGAGGCAGTGGCGCGAGTTGTGCGAATTTTGCTCAGCCGCCGAGCAGCATGGCCAGCACGGCGATGACGAAGTACGCGACCCACCCGAGCAAATTCAAGACTCCGAGGATGATGCCCGCCATGGCCAGGCCGCCGCCGCCAACGTTCGCTGGGTCCTTCTTGGCGGCTCCGCGCGCGATGAACCCCGCGATGATCGCAGGGATGCCCGTGAGCGGCCCCAAGCAAAGCAGGAGCCCGCACACCAGGGCCACTACCGCGGCGGTGCTCGCCGGGGCTTTCTCCCCCTTGGGCATGCCCGTGGTCGGGTCGATGCTCATGGCATGCAGGGCCATGGTCTGTTTGCCGCCCGTGATGGGCTTGGGTCCGGGCGGGCTGAAGCCCCCGGGTGCTCCAGGGGGTGCCCCAGGCGGTGCTCCAGGTGGCGCGCCGGGCGGACCGAACCCACCTGGCCCCGGTGGTCCATAGCCTCCTGGGGGCGAGCCGGGTGGCCCGTAGCCCCCGGGCGGCCCCCAGCCGCCGCCCTGCGACTCACGAATTGCGAGCTCGACGCTCATGGGCCCTTCTACCTCAGCCGTCGGGACCGTGGCGAGTCGCACCGCCCGCTGGCCTGCTTCAACGGCTTGATTTACGGTCCGCGCCCCATGGCCGTGTCGCGAGAAGAGCTCCAAAGCCTGGCTCGATTGGCTCGGCTGCGCCTCGCCGACGACGAGCTGCCGAAGCTCGCGGCGGAGCTCAGCCGGATCGTGGACTACGTCGCCGAGCTCGGGAAGGTCGACACGAGCGCGGTCACGGAGGTGCCCAGCATCGGGCCCAATGCGGCGCCGCTGCGCGACGACCGCGTGACTCCCGGTCTGTCGAGGGAGGCAGCGCTCGCTGCCGCTCCCCGCTCGGTGGACGGAGCCTTCGCCGTACCGGCCTTCGTGGACGAGTCATGAGCCTGCTGTCGATGTCCATCGCAGAGCTCGCTCGCGAGGTACAAGACGGCGCGGTCACCGCGGAGGCCGTCGCGCAAGAGAGCTTCGTCCAGATCGCGGCGAGTCGCGCGCTGAATGCATTTCTCCATGTCGCTGAAGAACCCACCCTCGAGCGAGCTCGCGCCATCGATGAGCGCCGACGCCGCGGTGAGGCGCTCGGTCCCCTCGCCGGGGTCCCCGTCGCCATCAAGGACGCGCTCTGCACCCTGGACTCGCCCACCACCTGCGCGTCCAAGATCTTGTCTGGCTGGCGTTCGCCCTACGCGGCGACGGTGGTGAGTCGCCTCGCGGCAGCGGACGCCCTGCTCGTCGGCAAGACCAACATGGACGAGTTCGCCATGGGCTCATCCAACGAAAACAGCGCCTTCGGTCCCGTGAAGAACCCCTGGGACCAGCGCACGATCCCGGGCGGTTCGAGCGGGGGCAGCGCGGTCGCGGTGGCGGCCGGCATGGTCAGCGCTGCGCTCGGCAGCGACACCGGCGGCTCCATCCGTCAACCCGCGGCGCTGACGGGCATTGTCGGCATCAAGCCCAGCTACGGGCGTGTATCGCGCTGGGGCCTGGTCGCCTTCGCCTCGAGCTTGGACCAGGTGGGGCCCTTCGCACGGGACGTGCGGGGTGCTGCGCGGCTCTTGTCGGTGATCGCCGGCCACGATCCCCGAGACTCGACCTCCGCGACCGACGCCGTGCCGGACTACGAGGCCGCCTGCGAGCGCGATCCCCGCGGTCTGAGGGTGGGTCTGCCCGAGGACTATTTCGGCGACGGGCTCGAGCCCGAAATCGCCGCCGCGGTCCGGGCGGCCATCGCGCGCCTCGAAGGCGACGGGCTCGAGGTCGTGCCGATCCGCATGCCGCACACGCACCACGGCGTCGCCACCTATTACGTGCTCGCTACTGCCGAGGCTTCGAGCAACCTGGCGCGCTTCGACGGCGTGCGCTTTGGGCTGCGGGAGGAGCCGCCCGGAAGCGCCTTGGACGAGATGATCGAGGCGAGCCGATCGGCCGGCTTCGGCCCCGAGGTCAAGCGGCGCATCCTGCTGGGCACCTACGTGCTGTCGGCCGGCTACCACGACGCCTACTACGGGCAGGCCCAGCGCGTGCGCGCGCTGATCCGGCGCGACTTCGATCAGGCCTTCGCTCAGGTCGACGTGATCGCGACGCCGACCACCCCGACGCCTGCATTCGCCCTCGGCGAGCGGGTCGAAGATCCACTCTCCATGTACCTCGCCGACGTGTACACGCTGCCCGCGAGCCTGGCGGGCGTCGCTGCGCTGTCGCTGCCGGTGGGACTCACGTCGTCGCGGCTGCCCATCGGCCTGCAGTTGATCGCGCCGGCCTTCGGCGAAGAGCGCCTGCTGTCCGTGGCGGCGGCCTGCGAGCGCTCCAGCCCCTTTCGTGGCGCGAGGCCGCCGGCATGAGCGTCGTCACCGCGCCCGCGGATGGCAGCCACGCTGCCGGCCTCGTCGCGCTCTTCGAACGCACGGGGTCGCCGTGCTTCTGTCGCTGGTGGCACTTCGCAGGGACGAAGACGCCTGGCTCGATCGCTGCGCGAATCGGCCGCAGGACAGCCGCGCCGAATTCGAGGGCGCGCTCGCCGAAGGCAGCGCCGAGGCCCACGGCATCGTGGCCCTGGATGCCGAAGGCGTCGTCGTCGGATGGATGAAGCTCGCGCCCGCGATGGCCCTGCCCAAGCTCTTCGAGCAGCGACTCTACAAGGGGCTGCCTTCCCTGAAGGGTGAGCGCAGCGGGGTGTGGGTCATCGGCTGCTTCTTGATTGACGAGAGCTGGCGCCGGCGTGGCGTGGCGGGCGCGTTGCTCGACCGCGGGATCGTCAGCGCGCGTTCTGCAGAGCCACCAGCATCGAGGCCTTCCCGCGACGCGCCCAGGACGTGGCCGCCGAGCAGTTCTGGACAGGGCCCTTCGAGCTGTATCGATCACGTGGTTTCGCCATCGCGAGCGATCTCGCTCAGTATCCGGTGATGCGCCTCGCCCTGGGATCGAACGCTTGAGGTGGCACTGGGCGCTCGCGCTGCTGGCCTCGGCATCGCCGGGCTGCCAACGCTGCTCTTCGAAGGCGGCGCCCACCGACGCGGGGCACACTCCCGCCAGCTTCGACGTCGGAATGCCGGCCAAGGTGCCCTACCCGTCCCTGGCCCCCTTGCCTTCGCCACAGGGCTACGGACTGCCGGCGGGCTGCCGTTTCGAGGGCGACATCAAGCGCGCAACGCTGCCCAACCCCGGCGCCCGCTTCGTCGCGCCGCGCTCCGCCCTCGAGTCGCTGGCGCTTTCCCACGACAATCGCGCCGGCTTCGTCGAGTTCGCCACGGCGACCGTCGGCGAAGCGCCCTGGGGCCAGCTCGATGCGCCGCCCCTCATGGACCGCTCGAGCCGAGGCTGGGTGCTCGCCTGGGTCGATTCCACTGCGGCCGGGCTCCGACGCGCGCTGCTCTGGCGCGGCGGCGGGCGCGCCGAGTCCCTGGCAGAGGGCGACGAACTCGAGCTCGCGGATCTCGCCTGCGAGGGCGACACGTGTGTCGTCCTGAGCAGCCTGGTGCGCGGGGCGGCCGCACCCGGGGGCAGCTGGCACGTCGGCAAAGCCGAAGCTGGAGCGAGCGCCTGGAAGCGCATCGACCTCGAGCTCGGCGGCGACGAAGCGTGGCGCCCCCTCGCCATCGCCGGGGTCCGGCCGGACGGCACCGGGCTCGGGGCGCTCGCGAGTGACCGTCACGTCGCGCTCTTCGCGGTCGGCCCCGAGCGCGCCGAAAAGCAGCACGTCTTCGATTCGCCCCATGGCGCCTACGACGCAACGATCGCCGTCGATCCGATCATCGTCGTCCCGGGCGAACGCACGGATCGTCCCTGCGGCAGCGAGGAGTTCCCCATCTTCGTGCTGTCCGCGGACGGAAGACGCCACGAGCTCCGGACCCCCGCCCCGCCCGAGAGCGTGATCGTACGCCCCCTCTCGAAGGGTGCCATCGTCGCTTGGGTCGCCCCGGTGAGCTGTCAGCACCTCGATCGTAGGGTGGTGTATGCCACTCTGCTCGGCCCGTCGGGAGTGCCGGCCTCCAGCCCCATGGCCGTCGCGGATGCCACCGGGTTCGCCCTCGCCACCCGCGGGGACGACCTCTCGCTGTGGTTGATCTCGGGTCAGTCGCTCTCGTGGGTGCGCGCGCGCTGCTCGTGATATCCTCCTGCCAACCGTTCCACCAAGGAGCCCACCCGTGAACTTGCGTCGCCTCCCCTTCCTCACGCTCATCGCTCCGCTCGCACTGGGTCTCGCGTTTGGGGGCTGCGGCTCCGACGACGGCGGCGGCGGCACGGCCGGCGGCGGCGGATCGGCCACCGGCGGCAGCAGCGCCGGCGGGGGATCCGGCGGCGGGGGCGGCTCCGGCGGCTCGGGCGTCGGCGGGCTGAACTTCGGAGGCGGCGGCTCCAGCGGCGGCAGCGGTGGCGCGCAAGGCGACGCCTGCGCCTCCGTGATCGAGAAGGGAACCTTGGTCCCAGCGAACCTCCTGCTGGTGATCGATCGCAGCGGAAGCATGAACTGCAACCTTCCGCCGATTCAGTCGTCGACCCAGTGCGAGAGCTTTCCCGCACCCGCCGACGCCAGCAAGCCCATCAAGTGGAACTTGACGAAGACCGCGCTGGATCAGGCCATCGACGGCCTCGCGCTCGGTGGCAACACGAACGCCGGTCTGGTGGTGTTCCCTCGGCCCGCGAGCGACTGCGCCGTGACGCAGACGCCCGACGTTCCCATCGGGAACCTCGACGCGACGCAGGTCACAGCGCTCAAGGGCTTCTTGGGCACGGTCTCTCCGAAGGGCAAGACGCCGCTCACGGGTGCGGCCATCCTCTCCTACGCGCACCTCTACGAGCAGCTCAAGACCGGCACCTTGAAGGGCAATCTGTTCGTCGTGCTCTTGACCGACGGCTTCGAGACCTGCGCCCTCGGGGAGCTTCCAAAGCTGCTCAACAGCCCCTGCGATCCCAACGATCCAAACTCGAAGCCCTGCGTGCAGACCGCGAACTCGGTCAACATTCGCACCTTCGTGATCGGCGTGCCGGGCAGCGAAGACGCGCGCGCATTGCTGTCGCAGGTGGCCTGGGAGGGAGGCACCGCGAAGAGCACCAGCTGCACCCACAACCCGAGCCCGGGCAACGTCGGGGACTGCCACTTCGACATGACCACCAGCGCGAATTTCGCCGCCGACCTCCAGAAGGCGCTCCAGGACATCAGCGGTACGGTGCTCTCCTGCGAGATCAATGTGCCCAAGCCGCCCACTGGCAAGAAGATCAACCCCAACGACGTGAAGGTCAGCGTCGGGGGCAACCCGATCACCCAGGACGCCTCGACGACCTGCGATCAGGCCAACGGCTGGCAGTTCAGCGCCGATAAGAGCAAGATCTTCCTGTGCGGGACGGCGTGTGACGACGCCAAGAAGCCCGGGGCGGACATCCAGCTCGATCTCGGCTGCCTGCAAGACGTCAACTGATGTGGGCAGGTGTGGGACGGAGAGCGCTCAAGGACTTTGTTCCGAAGCCGTATAAACTGGGCACATGCGTTGGATTGTCTCTGGCCTGACCAGTCTCTCGATCACGGGCTTGTTCTTCGTCGCCTGCGGCGGCAGCGATAGCAGCGGCATCGCGGGCACCGGAGGTTCCGGCGCCGTCGCGTCGGGCGGCGCGGGCGCCGGCGGTACCGGAGCTTCGTCGAGCGGGGGCGCAGCGGGCAACGCAGGCTCTGGCGGCTCGGGCAACGCAGCAGGCAGCGCGGGCAGCGCGGGCAGCCCAGGCGACGCTGGCATCCCCGACGTCTCGTTCCCCTACGACCCGCCGGACGCAGCTGAAGACGACGCTTGCGCTGCGGTGACTGCGTCGGCGACGTCGACGCCGGTGGACATCATCTGGATCATCGATCAGTCCTGCTCGATGGCCACCGAGATCGCGCAGGTCAAGGCCAACGTCAACGGCAACTTCGCCAACATCATCCAGGCGAGCAAGCTCGACTACCGCGTGATCATGTTCGCGAACTCGGCCTACTCCACCGCCGCACGCCAAGTCTGCGTGCTGCCGCCGCTGGGCGCCGCCACCTGCGGGCAGAACAAACCGCCGACCTTCTTCCAGGTGAACCGCAGCATCGAGAGCTCGGACTCCCTCTCGCTGTTCATGAACACCACCTACTACAACCAAATCAAAGCCAACCTGCGACCGGGCGCGTTCAAGGCCTTCATCGAGGTCACTGATGATCAGTCCAACCCGACGACCGCGGCTCAGTTCGACGCATTCCTGCTCAGCGGCGCCGGCGCCGGCTACTTCGGAACGGCCGCCAAGCGTGGCTACGTCTTCCACTCGATCGTCGGCGTGAACGCCCCGCTCCTGCCGACTCAGCCCAAGACCAACACCAAGTGTTCCTCGGCGGTGAACACCGGACCGCAGTACCAGGACCTCAGCATCTTGACCGGCGGCCTGCGCCACCCCGTGTGCGACACGAACTACTCGGCAGTTTTCAACAACATCGCCAACAGCATCGTGAAGGCCGTGGCCTGCGAACTCTTGACGCCGGCACAGAGCGACGCAGGTGTCATCGATTGGACCAAGGTCCAAGTGCAGTACACGCCCGGCGGCACCGGAACGCCGACCACCTTCCCGCAAGTCCCCAACGCCGCCGCCTGCACCGGCAACGGCTACTACTACGACAACCCGGCGAACCCGACCAAGGTCACCCTGTGCCCGAACTCGTGCACCACCGTGACCAACGACGCCTCGGCGAAGGTCGATCTCTTGCTCGGCTGCCTCGGCAGCTGATCGCTCAGCGCCTCGGCGACTGCGACGACCAACCGGGGGCCACCAAGATCCCGGAGCACAGGCCCACGTAGACCGCGCGTCGCGCGGTCTCGGCCGCCGTGCCCGTGAGCGTGAGTCGATCGATCAGATGTGCGATGGACCGGGTTCCGATGGCGGCGGCGAGGACCAACGTCTCCTCGGCATCCAGACCCAGCGCGTCCAAGTCGAAGGGCGCCGACGGGTTCGCCGCCAGCGGTACGGGGCCCAGGGACGCGAGAGCCTCGTCGATGGCGCGAACAGGCAGCTGCGTCCGCACCAAACGCGTGACCCAGACCGCCGGACTCCGCGCCGGCGGCACGGCTTCGTGGGCCGTGCGCTGGCCCGCGTCGAAGGCGAGCTCGCCCCGGGTCCAAGTGCCCAGCTCAATGGCCCGCGCTTCGATCTGCGAATGCAGCGCGCGCACCAGCACAGCCGGCCGGAGGTAGCCGCGATCGACCAAGGTCACGCCCAAGTGTCCGCCGGATTCGGCCACGTCCGTCAGCGCGACGCCCAGCTGCTCCGTGCGGATCAGGGCCTGGGCCACCAAGCGCCGACCGAGCAATTCTTCGCGACTGGTGCTGGCCACGAAGACGGGAGCGCCACCACGCAAGTAGATGCGCTTCTCGCGCCGTCGATCCCGAGCCACCAGCAGACCGGTCGCGCGCCGCGCGGCCAGAGAGTAGAGCAGCGAGGGCAGCGCGCTCGCCTTCAGCGGCATGGTCTCTGCGTGTTCGGACGGGGGCAGGCCGAACGCGTAGGTCTCTTGCCGCGTGAGGCGACCCAGCTGCGCCACCTCACCAATCGGGCGCGGCGCTCGGCCGGGCTCGACCACGCGCGCGTCGCGGGGCACGCGCCCCGTCACGACCAGCTCGATCAGATCCGTGGTGCCGAGCAGCCCGACCGCGCGTCCCTCGGGCACCTCCAGCCGAAACCTGGCGGAGCTGTCCGGAATGATGCCCGGCTCGGTGGGACGATCGCTGAGCACGGAACGTAGGAGGACTGCCCTGGGCTCCGGTGCCGGTGGGCGAGCGCTTGGCGCCGAACGCCCGCGTCGACTCGGCGCGGCACGCTCGGTGGGACGATCGCTCGGAACGGATCGGAGTCGCGGCGCCTCGACAATGGACCGGGCCGCGCCCACCGCCGGGCGCAACCCGCTGCCCTTGGGCATGAGCCCCAGGTCGAAGAGAAAGACGCAGAGCTCGGAGTCCGACAGCGGCAGGTGCGCGCCGCGGGCCACCGCCCGCAGAGTTTCGGCGAATTCCTCCGCCGACTCGAAGCGATCGGCGGGCGCCCGCGCCAGGGCACGGCGCAACATCCGGACCAGCTCGATCGGCAGTTCAGCCGCGTGTCGGTCGAGCACGCTCAGATCGGCGTCGTGGATTCGCGACAGGATCTCGATCTCGCTCCGCCCCGGGAAGAGCGGTCGCGCCATGACCAGCTCGGCCAAGATGATGGCAAGGGTGAACAGATCGCTGCGCGCGTCGACCTCGCTGCCGAGCGCTTGCTCGGGGGACATGTAGCCGATCTTGCCCTTCAGCTCGCCGGGGTTGGTGCGCCGGTCGATGAACTCACTTCGCACGATGCCGAAGTCCGTCAGCTTGACCTCGCCCGCGCGCCCGAGCAGGACGTTGCCCGGAGATACGTCGCGGTGCACGATGCCAAAGGGCCGACCCTGCTCGTCCCGCGCCGAGTGAGCGTAGGCGAGCGCGCGCAGCACCTCGTGCGCAATGTAGAGCGCCGCGCCCAGGGGCACTCGCGTATGCTGCGACGCGACGGCCCGGAGCAGCTTGGCGCAGGAGACGCCTTCGACGTACTCCATGGCCATGAACAGCTCGCCGTCTTGCTCACCGAAGTCGACGACCTGCACGATGTTGGGATGGGAGAGCGCCGCGCAGATGCGCGCCTCGTCGCTGAACATCGCGACGAAGTGCGCGTCGCGCGCGAGCTGCGGCAGGATGCGCTTGATGGCAAAGCGCTTACTGAAGCCACGGGGGCCGGCGCGGCTGGCGATGAAGACCTCCGCCATGCCGCCGCTGCCCAGACGCTCGCCGAGAACATAGGGACCCAGGCGCGGTCCTCTCGGCGCGGACAGCTCCGACATGGTTCAAAGCTACCAGAGGCCGCGGCAACGCGCAGGGCCCGAACCCATTTTCCGGGGGTCCCACTTTCGCGCAGGTTCGATTACCGTGTCGGTCCGATGGCTCGAGGCCGACAGAAAGAGGCGAAGAAGGCGATCCCCGGCGGAACCGTCGCCGCCCTGCCCCCCACAGGCGCCGTGACCCGTCCGGCAGCAGCGACGCGTTCCGTCGCTGTCACGGGCGCCCGCTCGTTCCTCGGCAAGAACTTGATCGGGCTGCTCGAGGAAGACGACCGCATCGGCCGCATCGTGAGCCTGGACATCGAGCGACCCGAGACGGCAGGTCAGAAGACCCGGGTGTACGACGTCGATCTGACCCAGCCGACCGCCGAAGAACGCGTGGCGGAGATCTTCACGGCGGAGCGGGTCGACGTGGTGGTGCACCTGGCGTTCTTGGCGTCCCCCACCCACGCCACCGCATGGGCCCACGAGCTCGAGAGCGTGGGGACCCTGCACGTGCTCAACGCCTGCCGGCGCAGCAAGGTGCAGAAGCTCGTGATGTGGAGCCAGACCGTGCTCTACGGCGCGCACCCGACGAACCCCAACTTTCTGTCCGAGCGCCATCCGCTGCGTGCGCGTCGCGAAGACCCGTTCTTCGCAGACAAGAATCGAAGCCGAGAGCGAGGCGATGCGCTTCGGCAAGCCGGGCAAGGGGCGGGTGGTCACCGTCCTCCGAACGGCGCCCATCCTCGGGCCCACGGTGAACAACTACGTCTCCCAGTACTTGAGTCGTCGACTGGTGCCCACCATCCTCGGCTTCGATCCGCTGATGCAGTTCGTGCACGAGGCGGACGCCGTCGCAGCCATCAAGCTGGCCGTGGACCACGACGTGCCGGGCGTCTTCAACATCGTCGCCGACGGCGTCTTGCCGCTGTCGACGGTGGTGAAGCTCGCCGGTCGGGTGGCGCTTCCACTGCCCCGCCCGCTTGCGGGGCCCGTGGTCAGCGCCCTCTGGTTCGCGCATCTGTCCGAGGCGCCGCCGGCCCTGCTCGACTACCTTCAGTACGTATGTGTTGCCGATGGAGAGCAAGCCGGGCGCGCGATGGGATTTTCGCCCGTTTACACCACACGCGAAGCGGTCATCGACTACGCGAGCGCACAACACCTCCGTGACGTGAGACTCTTGCCGGAGACCCCCGCGTGAGCATGCGCCGAAAAGCTCCGAAGCCGAAGCCTGCCGCGCGTCCCGCCGCGACTCGTCGACGCGCGCCGAGCGCCAAGAAGCGGGCTCCTGCCTCGGAGCCGGCACCAGAGTCCATCGACGAGGACGAGCTCGGGATCGGCTCGCGCATGGTGCCGCCCAACACCGACTGGGGAAAACCGAGCCCCGAGCGCGCGAAGAAGCCCCGTGCGGCGGCCCCGGACGAAGACGTCGAGGCGCAGATCCGAGCGCTGGAAGCGCGTCTCGACGGCCTGATCCGCGGCGCGACCGAAGAGCCGCCGCCTCCCAGCTTGCGTGAGCAAGTCGGGTCTGCGGCGCAGAAGATGGCGGCGCGCCTCAGCGTGCCCGTCGAGCGACCTGGAAGCGGCGCCGGCGCGGGCGAAGCCGTGCGGGAGCTCATCTCGAGTGACTACTACCTGCGGCAGTGGGGTCGGCTCGGCATGCGCAATCGCTCCGAAGACGTCGACGACTTTGGGCTGGATCCAAAATACGAGGCGCGGCTCTTGCCCGTGATCGATTTTCTGTATCGCCGCTACTTTCGCGTCGAGACCCAAGGCGCCGACCAAATCCCATCGGACGGCCGCTGCCTGGTCGTCGCGAACCACTCGGGCACCCTGCCGCTCGACGGGGTGATGTTGCGCGCGGCACTTCGCCTCGATCACGCCTCCGCGCGGGAGCTGCGCTGGCTCGCCGAAGATTTCGTCTTCTACCTGCCCTTCGCGGGCGCGTTCCTGAACCGCATCGGCGCCGTGCGCGCGTGCCAAGAGAACGCCGAGCGCTTACTCCGGCAGAACGCCCTGGTGGCGGTCTTTCCCGAAGGAGTGAAGGGCATCGGCAAGCTCTATCGCCATCGCTACCAGCTCCAGCGCTTCGGTCGCGGCGGCTTCATTCGGCTGGCCTTGCGCACCCAAACGCCGGTCGTGCCCTGCGCCATCGTCGGCGCCGAAGAAGCCGCGCCGCTGCTCTACCGAGTCGAGGGCGTATCGAAGCTGCTCGGCCTGCCCTACCTGCCCGTCACGCCCACCTTCCCCGCGCTGGGTCCCTTGGGCCTGCTGCCGGCGCCGACCAAGTGGCAGATCGTGTTCGGCGAACCGATGCACTTCGAGGGCTACGGCCCCGAAGCCGCGGACGACCACGTCCTGGTGGGGCGATTGTCCGAGCGCGTCCGGGCGACGATTCAGCGGCTCGTAGATGCCGGCCTCGCGCGGCGCCAGAGCGTGTGGCTCGGTTGAACGATCGTGCACGGAGTGCTCGTCGTCGATAAGCCTTCGGGGCCCACCAGCCACGACGTGGTGGCGCGCGCGCGACGCGTCTACGGCACGCGGGAGATCGGCCACGCAGGCACCCTCGACCCGATGGCGAGCGGCGTGTTGGTCTTGATGATCGGCGAAGCCTGCAAGCTGAGCCAGTACCTGACCGCAGCTTCCAAGCGCTACCTGGCCACGGTCGGCTTCGGGCGCAGCACCGACACTCTGGACGCCCTGGGACAGACGACCGAGGAGCGGGTCTTGCCCGCTGGCTGGCTCGATCAGGCGGCTCTGGCGGCAGCCTTGAGCCTCGAGAGCCAGCGCGAGTCGCAAGTTCCTCCGGCGGTGAGCGCGATCCAGGTCGACGGTGAGCGCGCGTACCGGGCCGCACGTCGCGGCCAGCCCCTCGAACTGCCAGCGCGTGGGGTTTCGTTGCAGGAATCTGAGGCTGCTCTCGGCAAACGACCACGGAGTGTCCCTCGATCTCCGAGTCTCCAAGGGCTACTACGTGCGGGCGCTGGCGCGGGATCTCGGCGCGGCCCTCGGCGTGCCAGCCCACCTCGCGGAGCTGCGTCGCGTTGCCAGCGGCACCTTCACCCTCGACGACGCCGCGACCTGGCCCCTCGACGCCGCTCGGCCGGTGATGCCCACGGTGATCGCCGCGAGCCGTGCGCTGCCCACTGCAACCCTGAATCAGGAAGGCGTGACGCGCGCCCGCTGCGGCAAGAAGCTGGGGCCCGAGCACTTCATGAGCTCGCCAAGCGACTCGGGCGTGAGCGCCTGGCTCTCGGAACAAGGATCGCTCGTCGCGCTCGGCCAGCCCGAAGCGTCCGGCGAGCAGCGGGTCGTGCGCGGCTTTCAGCCCTGACGAACTTCGCGCAAGCTGAGCCCCTTCTGGTCGAGGCGATGACTGATGCGTCGTGCGAGCGCCTCGACTGCCGACGGGTCGGCCCCTTCGACTTCGATGGTGACCTCGCGACCTTCAGCGTGAACGAGCAGCGTGGCACCGGCCAGGCTGCCGGCCCCGAGCTCGATGCGTGCGCTACCCCGCTTGCCGTTGCCGCCCCAAGACAGCCGCTTGACGATGCGCTCGAGCGCCAAGTCGTCGGGCAAGGGATTCGCGCCGGGGCCGGGGCCGGGCACGGGGACCGGGGCCTCGGCGACGCGGCTCATCGGAGCGGCCAGGGCTGCCAGCATCGGGTCGAGGGGCTGGGCCGGCGCGAGCGCTGCCGGTTCGGTCTCGACGACGGCGCGCGGCAGCGGCTCGTCCACCGGGTGCCTGGTCGCGTCGACGCGGCGGGGCGCATCCGTCTCGGGCAGCGCCCGCGGGTCGGGGCGGAGCTTTTGCTCCACCTGTTTTTCTAGAACCAGCCGGAACGTCAGGGGTTTTCCCTTGTGCTTTTGGGTATTTGCCGGTGGTGGCGGAGAGACGCGGCGGAGCGGGCCAGGGAGAATCACCCTCCCCCCTCGGTGCGCACGCGGGCTGGGTTGCGCGTTTGCTCACCCCGACGCTAAGGTTGGTGCCTGGAGGGGGTGCCGGATTGGCGCCCCACACGCCCCCGGCATTGAGCACCCCACCTACCGTCTTCGGCCTGCTACTGGCCGCCGTCCCTGCAGCCTTCGTTTCTGTCTTCGGTGCGGCGAGCGCCGCCTTGGGTGCGCTCTCGGGCCCGCGAAAGGCCGCGCTCCGAGAGACCCTCGAGGGCGCCAGCCGCGCGGCGCTGGAGCGATACATCGAGGACGGACGCCGAGTGGAGTCCCGGTGGCTGGTGCTTCGGGTGGTCGGAATCGCGACCAGCGCTGCGTTGCTCATCCAGCAGGTCGGGCACGTGCTCGGAGCGTGGTCGCCGCTCGCCGCGGCGCTGGCAGCGGTGATTGGCTACGGTCTGCCGGCCGAGGTGCTCAAGGGCGTCGCCCTGCGAGCGCCCGAGCGGGCGACCGTGATTGCGCTGCGCCTGTTCCGGCCCTTCGAGCTGCTCGCGGCTCCCTTCGCCGCACCGCTGGCGCTGCTGGGTCGCCTGGTGGGACGCAGGGTCGTGACGGCCGCGCACACCATCCCGCCCCCGCGAGTCACCGAGACCGAGATGGAAATCCTGGTCGACGAAGGCGAGCGCGCGGGCTCCATCGACCACGACCAGGCCGAGATGGTCCGAAACGTACTCGAGTTCGGCGAGCTGACCGCGGGCGAGGCCATGGTCCCTCGCACCCGGGTCATGGCCTTCGACATCGACGTGCCGCCCGAGGAGCTCCTGCTCAAGGTCCGCGAGAGCGGACACTCGCGCTTTCCCGTATATCGAGAGCGCATCGACAACGTGGTGGGCGTACTGCACGCCAAGGATCTCCTCACCTTCGCCGCGCAGAGCGAGCGGCTCGAGTCGCTGCGCTTGGAGACTATCTTGAGGCGCCCAGTGGCGTTCGTGCCGGAGACGCACGAGGCCAGCAAGGTCTTGAAGGACATGCGCGCCGGGCGCCACCACCTCGCCATCGTGATCGACGAGTTCGGCGGCATGAGCGGCATCGTCACGCTGGAAGATCTGATCGAGGAGATCGTCGGCGACATCCAAGACGAGCACGACTCCGAGGAGGAGAGCATCGTGGAGCTCGCCGAGGGGCGCCTGCTGGTCGACGCCTCGGTGTCGATCGGCGACGTCAATCGCCGTCTGGACGCCGAGTTCGCGGAGGACGGCGACTACAACACCGTCGGAGGCTTGCTCCTGGAGCGCCTCGGTCGTGTGCCCGCCGTCGGCGAGAGCATCTCCGACAAGGGCTTCTCGTTCCACGTCCGGGCTGCGGACGATCGGCGCGTGATTCAGGTCGAGATCGAGAAGCTACCGGTTCAGAAGGGCACGGAGTCCACGAAGCCGACCCGCGTCTCCGCAGCCTGACCCACCCTCGAAGCGCTGCCCTGCCTCAGGGGCGCCCGACGCCCTTGAGCTTGTCAGCCAGGACGGTGCCCATGTCGATCAGTCCGTCCCGCTCGGCGCCTGGCGTCTTGTCACCACGCAGCACCTCTTCGAGAGTCCGGAGCTCGCGCTGGAGACGCACGGCCAGATCCGACGGGCAGACGGCGTTCTGCGTCTGGGGATTGACCGGGATGATGTAGGGCTCACCCGCCTTGGCCTTGGTCGGATCACCGCTCGAGTAGCGCTTGAGCGTGAAGGTCTTGCCGCCCTGGGCGATCTTGAAGTCGTCCGGCCACTTGTAGGTCTTCTCTTTTTCTTTCGAAACCAAGAAGGCAGTCGGGAGCGGCTGCATGCTCATCCACGGGCCGCCCGGACCGTTCTCGAGGAAGGTGCCCCAGCGAACCTTGGGGGTCGTCTGCTGGGCGAGCAGATCTTCGATGGCGGGCTTGGCGCCGGTGAGCAGGCTTCGGATCTTGTCCTTGCCGTCGTTGGCCTCGTGAGCGCCGCTGGCAAAGCTGATCAGCATGGTCACGATATCGGCCTTGAACCGGCCGATGCCCTTGCCGGTGAGGTTCGCACCCTTGAAGGGGATGTCGATGGCGCCGAGCTTCTGCACCTCTTCGTCGGGGAACTTGCTGTCTTTGAGCTTGCTCTGGGCGGACTTCAGCACCTCCGCCAGCTCGTCGATCTTGCTCGCAGCGTCCTCGACCTCTTTGGCGAGCTCTTCGGCGCCGGTGACCGCCGCCTCAGCCGACTTGCCGCGCTCGACTCCGCCGCCAAAGGCGTAGCCGATGAGACCACCCACCATGGCGGTGATGGCAGCCAGCACCACCACCTTGGCGCGCCCTTTCTTTTGGGCGGCGACGACCTCTTCGGTCATCTCGATCTTGATCGCCTGAGGTTCCGATCTCGCGGACGACTGATCAGCGGAGATGGATGAATAGGGGTTGGACGCGTCCACCGCGGGTCGCTGGGGTTGCGACGGCGACGATCCGAAGGGCGGTACGGGAACGGACCCTCCCAACATGCCGACGGGCGGCGGGATAGTCGGGCCACCAGGCGCGCTGACGGTCTTCTTCCCGAGGCGGGACTTGAGATCGATCTTGGGCTTCTTTTCTTCGGCCATTGCAGGTGCTCAGGAGCCTTCCGGTTCGTTCGAATCGCCCGCGCGGAAGGTCGCCGGCACACTATCTGGCAAAAATCCCCCGGGCAAGATTGAACTTGGCGAGCGCTGCGCGGCGCCGCCCGCCCAGGTGCTTTGGGGTTGTCGCCCGCGCTCCCCCCGGGCGATATAGGCGCCCTCGAGCCGCATGCCGAACCTTTCCGTCAGCGACGGCGCCAGCATCGCCATCCACGACACCGGCGGCTCGGGCCGACCGCTCGTGCTGGCCAACGGCCTGGGCGGCCCCTTCGCGTCCTGGCGGCACCAGGTCGACTACCTCTCCGACCGCTACCGGATCGTCAGCTGGGACTACCGCGGCCTGTACGGATCCACGGTGCCGGCCGGCGACTCGCCACGTCTCGACGTCGGGCGGCACGTCGAAGACCTGGAGGCGGTCCTCGAGTCGCTGGGCATCGAGCGCGCGGCGTTCGTCGGTTGGAGCATGGGGGTCCAGGTCATCTTGGAGCTGTACGAGCGCCGGCCCGAGCTGGTGTCGCACCTGCTGCTGGTGAACGGGACCTTCGGCCGGCCGCTGCACTCGACGAGCGTGCCCCTGTCTTCGAGGATCGTGCCTGGCCTCGTGGACCAGGTCCGGCGCGTGCACGAGACCGCTTCGTCGGTGCTGCGCCGCGCAACCCAGTGGCCGGAGACCGTAATGTGGCTCAAGCGGCTCGGCATCGTCGGCGGCACCATGGACGAGGACCTGTTCCGGGAGATTGCCGCGGACTTCGGCGGCGTCAACCTGGACCGCTACCTCTCGATCTTGCGAGAGCTCGGCGACCACGACGCCGCGCACGTGCTCGATGCCATCGCGGTCCCCACCCTGGTGATCACGGGCGACCGCGACGCGTTCACTCCGCGACAACTCGCCCAGCAGATGGCGCGGCGCATTCGGGGCGGAGAGATTCTTGGTCGTGCGCGGCGCGACGCACTACGCCGCGCTCGAGTACCCGGAGCTGGTGAACCTCAGGATCGAGAAGTTCCTGAGGGAGCACGGCTACTGACTCAGGCGGGCTGGTACGACGCCATGAAGCGCTCGATTCGGTGGGCGTCTTCGGCGCTCCGACTCACGAATTCGAGCACCTGGTTGCGCCCGCGGGTCGAGATCCGACGCGCCCAGAGCCACAGCGTGTGGCCGTCGCCCGGCAGGCGCAGTTCGAGCTGGAACGACTCCATGCGCGTGGCGGGCTCGTGATATCCCACGAGCTGGATGCCCTCCGTCGAGATGTCGACGGCGCGGCACAGGTGGGGGTAACCGCCGATGAATTTGTTCAAGAACACATCGACGGCCTTGCGAGCGGAGCGACGGCGTTCGTCCATGACCGCAATCGTAGCGAGTCGCTGCCGCGCCTTCTAAGTTCCATGCGATGCAGGTTTGACCGTGGCCGCCGGCGGTGACACCTTCGGCGACGTGTCCAAACGGGTCGTCGTGATCGACAACTACGATTCGTTCACCTACAACCTGGTGCAATATCTGGAGACGCTGGGCGCCGCCTGCGACGTGCGCTTGAACGACGCGGCGACAGTCGAGGCCGTGGCGCACGCGCGCCCCGACGGGATCCTGCTCTCCCCGGGCCCCGGCACCCCCGACGACGCCGGCGTCACGCTGGCCGTGATCCTAGCCCTCGCCGGTCGCATCCCCATCTTGGGCGTGTGCCTGGGCCACCAGAGCATCACCCAGGCCTACGGTGGGGTGGTGGTGCGGGCGACGCGGCTCATGCACGGCAAGACCTCAGCCATCGAACACGATGGGCGCACGCTGTTCCAGGACTTGCCGTCGCCCTTCCTCGCGACCCGCTACCACTCGCTGATCGCCGAAGCGGCCACCTTTCCCGACTGTCTCGAGATCAGCGCCCGGACGGCGGAGGGCGAGATCATGGCGCTGCGCCACCGGGAATTGCCCGTGGAAGGCGTGCAGTTTCACCCGGAATCCATCCTGACCGAGCACGGCCACCGCTTGCTCGAGAACTGGCTCGGGGCGCTGTGACCAGCTTCGCCCAAGTCTTCGCCGAGCTGACGGCGCCGGCAGGCATCGGTCCCGCTCGCGTGCGGGAGGTCTTCGACGCCATCTTGCGCGGTGAATGGACCCCGGTGCAGGTCGCCGGCTTCGCGGTAGCGCTGCGCTTGACCGGGGAGAGCGCCGAGGTCATCGAGGCCGCCGCGCGCTCCCTCCGCGACGCGATGGTGCCGGTGCAGCACGGCCTCGGAGCGGTCCTCGACACCTGTGGGACCGGGGGCGACGGCAGCGGCACGCTCAACCTGTCGACGGGCGCCGCGATCATCGCTGCCGCCTGTGGCGTCGTCGTGGCCAAACACGGCAACCGCGCCGTCTCGAGCCAGGCCGGCAGCGCGGACGTGCTCGAGGCCCTGGGCATCCCCACGGATCTGCCGGCGAGCGCCGCCGCCCGACTGCTCCGTGAGGTCGGCATCGCGTTCTTGATGGCGCCGGTCCATCACCCAGCAATGCGGCATGGGGGCGTGGCCCGGCGCGAGCTGGGGATCCGCACCATCTTCAACTGCCTCGGCCCCCTGGCGAACCCCGCCCGCGCCACCCATCAGCTGCTCGGCGCCTACGACGACGCCCTCCGACCGGTGCTCGCTCGGACGCTGGGCTGCCTCGGCGTCGAGCGAGCCTGGGTGGTGCGAGGGGAAGACGGACTCGACGAGGTGAGCCCCTGCGGGCCGACCCGGGTGAGCTGCCTCGATCAGGGGCGCGTCAGCGAGCTCCGGTTGAGCCCGGCCGATTTCGGCCTGAGCGAGAGCCCACCGAGCGCCATCGCGGGAGGAAGCGCGGTCGACAACGCCCACGCGATCCAAAGCGTCTTGGCCGGCGCGGGGCACCCGGCTCGCGACGCGTTCGTGCTCAACGCTGCCGCCGCGTTGGTGGTCTTCGAGGGCATCGAACCTCTGCGTGCCGCGGAGCGCGCTCGGGAAGCGCTGGTGAGCGGGCGCGCGTTGGCGCTGCTCGAGCGCTGGCGTCGGGAAGCGCGGGCGTGAGCCGGTTGCAGGAGATCCTCGCGCACAAGCGCTTCGAGGTCGACCGACTCGGGCCGGCTCCCGCATCGAGCTTCGTGCCCCGACCGCTCGCGCTTCGACGTTCGGCGCCCGGACCGCTGCACCTGATCTGCGAGATCAAGCGCCGCTCGCCCTCGGCGGGGCAACTCTCGACCGCGCTGGGAGTGGGCCAGCGCGCACGGCTCTACGAACACGGCGGCGCGAGCATGATCAGCGTGCTGACCGACGCCAAGTACTTCGATGGCGCCTTCGCGCACCTGAGCGAAGCGCGGGCCGCTACTTCGATCCCCATCCTGTGCAAAGACTTCGTGATCGACGAGGTTCAGCTCGACTGGGCGCGAGCCCTGGGCGCCGACGCCGTGCTGTTGATCGCGCGCTGCCTCGATCAAGAACAGCTGGCGAGGTTGCTCGGCGCCGCTCGGACTCGTGGGCTGACGCCGCTCGTCGAAGTCGCGACCGAAGCCGAGGCCGAGCAGGCCTGCGCCCTGGGGGCCGACCTGATCGGCGTGAACGCTCGGGACCTCGACAGCCTACGGATGGATCAGGACCGCGCCCGACGCATCGTCGCGGGACTCTCGCCGGAGGTCACCCGGGTGCACCTCTCGGGGGTGAAGAGCGCCGACGACGTGCGTGTACTGGCCGCGGCCGGTCTCGACGCGGCCCTGATCGGTGAAGCGCTGATGCGGCGCGACGACCCCTCGGAGCTGCTCGATCAGCTGCGGGCCGCGGCCGGCTGAGATTTTCGCCGCAACCTCGAGTTTCGCTAAGCTCCGGGGAGTGCGCATCGACACGGCCATCGATCTGTATTTGTCGTACCTTCGGGTCGAGCGGGCACTCTCGGCCAACACCATCGCCGGCTACGGGCGCGATCTGGCAAAGCTCGCGGCTTTCCTCGAAGACCAAGGCGCACAGGATCCACGCGAGCTGGATCTCGGGCGGCTCAGCGCCTGGCAATCGTCGCTGGCCAAGGCCGGCCTCGGGCCCCGGAGCGCCGCCCGCCACCTCTCGTCGGTGCGCGGCCTCGTTCGCTTCTTGGTCAAGGAGGGCGCCATCGCCTCGGACCCCACCGCGCTCGCGGCCCGCCCCCGCTTCGGGCGCAAGCTGCCGCACACCTTGGGGGAACAAGAGATGGTCCGCCTGATCGACACCCCCGACGTCAGTCGGCTCCGAGGTCTGCGGGACCGCGCGATGCTCAGTGTGGGCTATGCCTCGGGGCTCCGAGTCAGCGAGCTCGTGAACCTGACCTTCGGCGACGTCGATCTCGCCCGCGGCATCGTCGGCGCGCTGGGCAAGGGCGGCAAACGCCGGCTGGTGCCCCTCGGCGAGGTCGCCCTCGACCACGTGGCGGCGTACCTCGAAGCGCGGCAAGCCGAGAGCGGCCTGGTCAGCAAGGTATTGTTCGCCGGCCCGCGCGGCGCGCCCCTGACACGGCAGGCCTTCTGGAAGATCGTGCGCCGCTACGCCCGGATCGCAGGCATCAGCTTCGAGGCCCACCCTCACCAGCTCCGTCACTCGTTCGCAACCCACCTCTTGCGCGGCGGCGCGGATCTTCGAGCCGTTCAGACCCTGCTCGGCCACAGCGACGTGTCCACGACCGAGATCTACACCCACGTCACCCGGGACCACGTGAAGAAGGCCCACCAGAAGGCCCACCCGCGGGGATGACTTCCGGCTCCGGGGGCTCTAAATTCCCACGGGTGTACTTCTCGGTTCACGCGCCGACCTCCCCCGAGACCCCCGTCGTGGTCGAGGTGCCCCACGCGGGGTTGTCCATCGAGCCCGAGGCCCTCGCGACCCTCATTGCGCCGGCGCGGGCCATTGGCCAGGACGCCGATCTGTTCGTGGACGAGCTCTTCGCCGACGCTCCGGCCGAGGGTGCGACCTTGCTCGTCGCGCACGTGAGCCGATACGTCTGCGACCTGAACCGCGCGCCGGATGACGTGGACGCCTCGACGGTCGAGGGAGCCAAGGGCCGTCCGTCGCCCCACGGCTTGGTCTGGCGCGCCACGACCGAGAACCTCCCAGCGCTCAAGGAGCCGTTGCCCCGGCGCGAGCTCGACCGCCGGCTGCGTTGCATTTGGGAGCCGTACCACGCGACCCTTCGGGAGTTGCTCGACAGCAAAGTCGCTCGCTTCGGACACGCGGTCCTCCTGTGCGGGCACTCCATGCCCTCCCGCGGTCGAGCCGGCCACGCCGACCCTGGCCGCGCCCGAGCGGACGTGGTCCCCGGCAGCCGCGGCGGGACGACCGCCGCGCCGAGCGTGATCGCGGTCCCGGACGATTTGGCGCGGGAGCGCGGGTGGAAGGTGGCCCACGACGACCCCTACAAGGGCGGCTACAGCACCGGTCGCTATGGGCGACCCCGCGCCGGCACCCACTCCCTCCAGATCGAGCTCAGCCGGCGGCTCTACATGAGCGAGCGAACTCTCTCAAAAAAACCCAATGATTTCGAGGCGACTCGCGATTATTGTCGGGCGGTGGTGGCGCGCCTCGGGTCTCTGGCGCTAGCATGACCGCTGACTGACCTGATGGCTGAGCCCTCCACCGCGCCGGTACCGCGCGGACCGACGTCGGGAATTCACCGGTCGGTCAGCGAACCCAAGCCGCCTCTGTTGGCCTCCGAGGTCCTCCGGGAGGAGCTCGCGCCGCTTCAGCCTTCTCGGGACTCCTGCCGCCTGTGGCTGGCGCTGGTGGCGGCCGCCCTGACCGCCCTGGGGCTCGCCCTGCGCTTCGGCGTCGGTGTCCCTGCCGAGCGATTCGGGGCCGCAACCGTCGCGTTTTCCGCGGCCGGCGCCCTCACCGCGGTCGCGGTCTTGCCCTTCCCCTACGCGCTCCGTGCCGGCGTCGCCCTCCTGGTGGGCGTGGTGCTGATGGGACTGGGCCTGCAGAGCGGAGGACCGCTGGGCGGGCTCACGGTGGACGGCAGCCTGGAGCGGGGCGTGGCTCGCATGTTGACGCTCACCGCACTGCCAGCGGCGTTGATGTTCCGCGCGCGCTACACGGCGTTCCGGCGGGCGCGGGTGATCCTGGCGGTAGCGCTGGCGCTCGCCCTTCCCTTCGTCATCCTCGAAGCGATCCTGGTGGCGGACGGATCCGCGCCCGTGATCGCCCGGGCCGGCGCGGCGCTGAGCGTCGCCCTGGTCGCCCTCTCGCTGTTCGGATTCATGGGCCAGGGCACGACGGGCTGGGCAGCGCTCTGGGCCACGCTAGTCCTGGGCGGACTCCCTATCCCCGTGGGGCTCCGGCATTTCACCTTGGCCGATGCTGCCACCGGCTATCTCACCTACCCGGCCACGGCCGTGGGCCTGGTTTGCGCCGGAATCGTGGCCAGTCTGGGCCTCTTTCAGCTCCTGGCTGCGGCCTTCGCCCCCGAGGCTCGGCGTTTGTCGCTGGTCAGCTCGCCGAACAAGATCAGCGGAAGCGCTTGAATGAGGGGTACGGCTGAGCTGAAATACGCGCCCCCTATGGCCCGAAGCGAACTGACCGGAAAGCGCCGGATGCGTGCCAGGAACGTATCCCACTCGAACATCAAGACGCCGCGCTGGCAGAACGTGAATGTTCAGAAGCGGCGCCTCTTCGTGCCGGAGCTCGGCCGCTACGTGACGCTCAAGCTCACCGCGGGTGACCTGCGCACGATCGACAAGATCGGCCTCCTGGCGTACGCCAAGAAGCTCAACGCCTCGAACTGAGCGAGGCTTCTCAGGCGCCGGCGAGCACGTCCACCTCGCCGGTGGCGAGATGACAGCGCAGCCGCAATGAGAGCGAGTCGAGATCGGCGTCGCTGAGCGCCGTTGCGCCGGGCAACGCCGCGACTTCCATGGTCGTATTCGACGCGTCCGCGATGATGACCATCGGAGCCGGAGCCAGCAACGGCTCCCCCGGCGAAACGCGGGGCACGCCCCGCATGACGGGAACGGCCGCGAGGGGGGCTTCGAGTTCGAGTTCATCCACGGTGAAGCCTGACGTCACCCGTCGGTAGCACAGCGCCGCGAGCACCCGGCGGACGTCCACCGCGCACACGGCAAACCCGAGCCCGATCGGCTCGACGTCCATGCCCGCGGCCGCCGCAGCCCAGGGTGCCTCCAGAATCCGGTCCGACCCTCGACCGCGCGTCACCGCCTCGGCGTCCACCTTGGGCACGGCGGCAAAGTCCGCGGGCGAGAGCAGGCCGCCCTGACTGGGACCGGCGACGCGCAACATCGCGCGAATGAAGCCCGCATCTCGAAACGCTCCGGCCCCCGCGCCGCGCACGAGCTGGAGCACGCCCGCCCGCTCGTCGGCCCCACCGCGCTCCGCCCGCGCGATCCCCGGCTTGATCACGCCACCGAGGCTCTTGCCGCCATCGTAGGCGTGCGCCACCGCGAGGGCGGTGATCGCCGTTGGCACTGCGACCTTCGCGGCATCCGGCACCGCAGCGGAGGCCACCACGCCGCGCGGGCGCTTCGCTCCCACGCCGGGTTGGCGCAGTCGCCCGTCGAACACCCGCGCGCCAACGCCCACCCCACCCATCAGCAACGTAGCGGGCCCGAGCAACACTCCGGCGTGGGCACCGGCAGCTGCGAAAAACCCGGCGAGCACCGCGCCCACGGCCGAGGCTCCCGCCGCGAGGTATTCGCGTGCTGCCTCGGCGGCGATCGGATCATTGGAAATCGCTGCTGAGCGGCGCTTCATACCTCGTCGTCCTCGTCGCCCTCGTCGCCCTCGTCGTCCTCGTCGTCCTCGTCGCCCTCGTCGCCCTCGTCGCCCTCGCCCTCGCCCTCGCCCTCGCCCTCGCCCTCGCCCTCGCCCTCGCCCTCGCCCTCGTCCTCGTCCTCGTCCTCGCCTTCGTCCTCGTCGGCAGCGAAGGCGGCGGCCTCGACGATCATTTGACGGAGACGCTTCGCTGCCGCCACGGCGCCATCGCCCTCGATGACGACGCAGGCGAGCGTCGCGCCCAGGGCCGCCTCCGCGGTCCTCGCGATTGCGTCGACCGAGACGCCGCTGCGACCGAGAGCACGCAATCGGGTGTAGAGCGTCGCTCCCCCCGGTCCCGGCTCACGACTCACGTCGCGCACCAGCGTGGCTCCCATTTCACGGGCCATGATCTCGGACTCCTCGTCCTGCCACAGCCCACGGGGCTCCCAGGCCAGAGCGCGACCACTCGGCAGCTGGGAAGCCAGTTCGACCAGGCGCTTCCGGGTGCGCGCGCTCGGCCTCACCGAGGCGGGCGTCTGCAAGACCAGGAGCTCCGCTCCGAGCACCTCGGCCACCTCGACGGCGTACGCGAGCCCAGCTTCGGCCTCGTCGCTCGGCTCGAGGGTCGACAGCGCCGCCGGCAGGCGCACGCTGAACAGAAAATTCTCGCTCACCGCGCGCTTCATCTCGGCGAGGCGCGCTTTGCGAGGCAAGCGGCCGCGCTCAGCGCAGAGCTCGAGCATGTCGAAACGGCGGGCGTAGGCTGCGATATCACCGCGCAGCGAGTCGGTTCCAACGTGGAGCCGCATGGGGGGACCTTATTGCCAAACCCAGGCGCGGAGCGCCATCGCTTTCAGCCGAAGTCGAACCACTGGGTCGGGCACGACCGGACCGATCGCTCGATCGCCTCGGCGACGCGGCCTGCCGCCGCCAGCAGATCGGCCCCGCGAGCGCCCCTGGGCAGCGACACCACGCCGCCGGCGCTCATTTCGTAGTCCAGAAAGCCCGCTCGCCGGACGAAGAGGGCGACCAGCGGCACCTGAGCCATCGAGGCCAGCAAAAAGGGCCCCTCGGGCATCTCGAGGCTCCGGCCCAAGAATGGCACGCTCAGGCTACGCCCCCCCGGCGCGACGCGGTCCAGTTGCACGGCCACGATGCCTCCGTCTCGCAGGTGGTGCAGCAGGGCGAGCGCGTCCAGGGGGTGGGTCCCGACGTGGACGACCCGAACGCCGGCCCGCGCCCGGACCGCATCGTGGATGGCCCGCGCGGCGGGGTCGGCCTCCGCCTGCATCGCGACCACGACGGGTCGACCGAAGTCCCGAGCCAGAAGTGGGGCCGCGGCGTCCCAAGCGCCGAAGTGCGCGGTCCCGACGATCATTCCGCTGCCGGACTCGAGCAGGGAGCGCGTCTCTTCCTCGTCGAGGCGCCTGACGGCGCTCGCGGCCTCGGCTCGTTCGCCACCCAGGGCTTCGGCCAGGCACCCGGCGTAGCTGATGAAGGTGCGCGCGATGTCCAGTTGCTCTGCGATGATGCCCCGCCGCCCCAGCGCACGACGCAGATTGCTCTGGACGCGTCGGCGCAACGTGGGCAGCGCCAGCGCAAACGCCAGACCGATGACCGGCGGACTGAAGCGAAGCCAGGGCCGGGGTCCGTAGCGCGCGCCGAGGTAGGCCAGGCGCCGCCAGAACGCGCTGGTCGGCGCGAACACCCCAGGGCGCCGAGTCCCGTCGTTGCTCACTTGATGGCCGCGAGCTTCTTCTTCACTTCGGCCTTGTCGATGCTTCCGCGGGGCGCCGACAGCGCCTTCTGATACGCCTGCTTTGCCGCGCCCTTGTCCTTCGTCGCGACGGCAACGTCGCCCAGGACCAGCCAGGCGGGCGCAAACGCTTCGAAGGACTGGGTCGCGCGATCGGCGAAGGCGCGGGCGGTGGTGGGGCGGTTCTGGCGGAGGCAGGCCCGCGCCGCGTGCACGAGGGGATTTGGGCTGTCGCGGGTGAAACTGGCAGCCTTCTCGTAGGCCTCGATGGCCAGATCGATCTCGCCCTTGCCCGCGGTGGCGTCGGCCTCGGCGAGCATGGCCAGGCCATGGTTTCCCACGAGCTTGAGCGCGACGGCGCTGGCTTTGAGCGCCTCGTCCCAGTCGTTCTTGGCGACCAGCGCCCGGGCGAGCCCAGCCTGCCAGTCGGCGACCTTGGCGTTGATGGCGATGGCCGCGCGGAACGCCGTCTCGGCCTCTGCCACCTTGCCAAGCTCCAAGTGAACGTCCCCGAGCCGCGCCTGGGCCGGACCGTATTTCGGTCGAATCGACAGCGCGTCGAGCAGCAGCTTGGTGGCCTCGGCTCCGGCAGGCAGCTCCGAGGCGAGGGCCAAAGTGGGCTCGGGTTCTTCGGGCGCTGCCGCGTGCGCTTTGCGCAACGCCGCCACGGTCTCGGTGCCCCTGCCCAAGCCCGAGAGCAACTCCGAGTAGAACATCGGCGCCTCGAAGCGGGACCCGTCCTTGACGATGGCGGCTTTGAACGCGGCTTCGGACTCGGCGTTCTTCCCGAGCATGCGTTGGGCGCGACCCTTTGCCACCAGCGCGTCGTAGTTGTCCGGGGACTCCGCGAGTGCGCGCTCGGCGGCGGGCAGCGCGAGCGACGCCCGCTTCCAAAGCAGCTGAGCCTCCGCGAAGCAAGTCTCCCACCTGACCTTGCTTCTTGCCTTGATGCCTTGGCACTCCCGCAGCGCGTCCTTCTGGCGATTCGCCGCGATCAGCGTCCGCGCCGCTTCGTAGCGAGCGGCCACCGACAGCTCCCCTTGCGCGCGCAGCGCGGCCCCGCGAAGGACCCGGACGCCCTCGTCGAACATGCCCGCGCGACGCAGCGATCGCCCCAGCGCGAGGGCCGCCTCGGGATCCTTGGGCGGCTTCTTGGCGGCCGCAGCCAGGTCCTCACCGACGGCGGGGGTAGCCACGGCAAGGGCGATCAGGCCCGCCCACACTGAGTTCATCCGTCGGTATCCGTTCATGATCGCCATGCCCCCTGAAAGCCGCTCGGCGCCGAGCGGCGCGGGGATCTGCCACCAAACGCCCCGCCCTTCAATGCCGTAGCGGTCCCGCCGGCCCAAAATGCATGCGAGGGCCGGCGTTCTTCGCTAAGTTTCAGGCGACCGTCGCCCCGTAAGACGTGGGGCGCACGGCTTTCTTCAAGCGGGCGGGCCGCAAACCCGCCCGGAGAGGTGCACCCCATGCGTATCCTGATCACGACTGCCCTGTGCCTGGTTGCCTCCCTTCCCCTCGGCTGCTCGGACGAAAAGAACCCCGCCGGCTCGGGAGGCTCCGGGAGCAAGGACTACACGAACAACGGCGCGGGCGAGTGCAAGGGCTCGACCCGACCCGCCAACGACGAGTTCTGCGCCGGCAGCTGCGTTGGAACGCCGACCTGTGCCAACCGCCCCGTCGACAGTTGCTGCGTGATGGTGGGTGAGCCCGGCAATTCGGCGTCGAGTAAGTACCTGGTGCGGACCACGGACACGACCGAGTACGCCGACCCGAACGGCGCTCCGCCGGACTTGAAGTGCTTCGATCCCGAGGGCTACCCGACCCCGCCGGCGGCCAGCAGCAAGACCGTCAAGCTCACCGGCGTCCTGCGCCCCTTCTCCAATGGTGGCTGCGGCAAGTACGACCTGATCAACACCGAAGGCACGGGCTGGTGCGCCGCCGGGAGCAGCTGCCCGAGCGCCGCGTCGCACGGCGGCGTGAAGATCGAGGTCTACTCCGTGAAGCGCACCGGTGATCCCGCCACCGACGGCTCGCTGGGCCAGCTCATCGGCTCGACGATCGAGGCCACCGACAGCATGACGTTGGTGGAGACGACGGTGAAGGACTCTTGCGTCGACAAGATCCGATTCGATCGAGAGTACGAGTACGCGGACGTGCCCATGAACACGGAGCTCGTGATCAAGACCTACGGCCCAGGCTGGTCGCCCCTCTACACCTACAACGTTTACGTGCACGAGGGCGATCCCGACTACGACGCATCGGCCGGGACCTACACCTACAAGATCCGCGCGCTCGCCGAGGACGACTACGGAACCATCCCAACGGCGGCCATTGGCAAGACCGTCACCGATGGCAACGGCATCATCGGCGGCGAGGTGCACGACTGCGGCAACGTACGCCTGCAGTTTGCCCGAGTGGACGTGTCGCAGAACCGAGTCGCTCTCGAGTACTTCAACGACAGCGAGGACGATCCGCTCCCGGAGGGCAGCCGTCGCGAGATCGGCACCGGCAAGACCGCGCTCTACTCTGCCTTCGACGTCAAAGGCGGAGGCAGCGCGGGGACCTTCACCCGAGTTGCCGGCACCGGCCTCGTGCCCGGCGGCGACCAGGACAAACTGGTGAGCCTCGGCTACTTCGACGTACGCGTCTTCCCCAACAGCGTCACCAGCGTCACGCTGCGCGGGCTCCGGCCTTTCCAGCTCAAGTGACCGCGGCCCGCAAGACGACAACCGACGCACTCTTCGACGGGGCGCTCGTCGTCGAACAGCCGACGAGCGGCTATCGATTCAACGTCGACGCGCTCTGGCTCGGGGCCTTTGCCGCCGGCCACCGCCGCCTGGGACACCTCCTGGACCTGGGCGCCGGCGCCGGCGCGGTGACGCTCATCGCGCACCACTTCGCGGGCGTCGTGCGCGCGACACTGGTCGAAAAAGATCCGATGCTGGCGGGGCTCTGCTCGGCGAACCTCGCGCGCGCTTCGATCGACGCGCAAGTGATCACCGCCGACGTTTCACGCGCCCGCATCGATGGCGATTTCGATCTGATCGTCTCCAATCCACCCTTCTTCGAGCCGAACGAGCGGCGCGCCGCACGCAGCGACCGCGAGCCGGGCCGCTGTGGCGCCCTCGAGCCCTTCGTCCGCACGGCGGCCCTGGCCATCGCTTCGAGCCGGGTCCGCGCCGCCTTCGTCTACCCGGCAGGCAACCTGGTGCGGCTCTTGTCGCTCTGCGAGGCCCACGGGCTCACGCCCAAACGCCTGTGTTTCGTCCACTCCTTCGCGTCCGAGCCAGCGCGCATTGCGCTGGTCGAGGTGCGACGGGCCAAGGCCGGCGGACTCGTGGTCGAAGCGCCGCTGGTCGAGTGGGAGGGCCGCGGCCGCCCGAGCCCGGAGCTCTCCGCCGTCAGGGCCGGCCGAGCAATCGGTCGAAAATGATGGCGGCGGCAGCCCGCACGCTCAGGTGATTGAAGCCGTCGGGCCGCGGCGACTCGATGGGGCAGAGCCGCACCGCGGCGCGCTCGATGATGGCAGGGGCGAGCCCCCAGCCGGTGCCGAACACGAGCAGCACCGCCGGCCCGGGCTCCGACAGACGCGCGCGGGCACCTGCAAAATCGAGGGTGGAGGCGGCACGCTGAGCACTCGTGACCCAGATCTCCGCTGGTCCGAGCGCGGCCAGTGCGTCGTCGATGGACTCGACCACTCTCAGGCACTCCATCGGCGGTTTGCGATCGGGGATGCGCCGCGCACCGCTGCCGGAGGTCCAGTGCTCGCGAACGCGCAGTGCGAGCTCGCGCTGCGCCCCCACCGGGTGCGCGACGAAGAAGTCGCCGAGCCCCATCGTGTACGCGCTTCGGCCAATGTCGTGCAGATCCAGATTGGTGATGGCCGTGGTGATCACCTGACCCTGGCGGTCGAGCACCGGGTGATGCGCCAGGAGCGCCGCTACCCGCCTCACGTCTCGCCCTTGTTGCCGTGGAGCAGATCCGGCCGGCGCGCCCGGGTGCGCTCGATCGCCTGCTCCTGGCGCCAGGCCGCGATCTTTGCGTGGTCGCCGCTCTTGAGGATCTCGGGCACGCCGGCGCCGCGGAACTCCGCCGGCCGCGTGAATTGTGGGTACTCGAGCAGCCCGCCCCAGTTCCCGCTGAAGGACTCCTCCCGGGGAGAGTCGGCGTTGCCCAGCACTCCGGGCAGCAGTCGGGCGCTTCCTTCGATCACGGCCATTGCCGCGACCTCACCGCCGGTCAGCACGAAATCGCCGAGCGACAGCTCTTGGTCGACGAAGCCCGAGATGCGTTCGTCGAAGCCCTCGTAGCGACCTGCGATCAGCAGCAGCGACTCGCGCTCGGAGAACTCTTCGAGGTGACGCTGGCCGAGGCGCTCACCGCCCGGAGTGAGCAGCACGCGCTGCGCCCGCGCTCCGAGCCCAGCCTCGGCGGCCTCCACGGCCGCCACCACGCAGTCCACGCGCATGACCATTCCGGAGCCGCCCCCGTAGGGCGTGTCGTCGACCGAGAGGTGCTTGCCGAGACCGTGGCGGCGCAGGTCTTCCAACGAGACGGCCAGTTGGCCTCCCTCGATGGCACGACGCACGAAGCTGGTGGCCAGGAAGGGCGCAAACAGCTCGGGGAACAGGGTCACCACAGCGACGCGCATGTTCAGACGAGGCCCTCGGTGGTGGTGAGCGTGACGCGTCCGGCTTCGACGTCGACCGACTCGAGCCAGGGCTCGGTGAGCGCCTGTTCGAGCACGCTGCCGTCGGACCGGCGCACCACCAGTGAGTCGATGCTCGGATGCAGCCGCACCTCGATCACTTCGCCCACCCGACCCTCCGGGCCCCAAACCTCGGCGCCGATCAGATCCGAGAGGTAGTACTCCCCCGCTTCGAGCGCGGGCAGCGCGGACCGCGGGACGGACACCGGCGCGCCGGCCAGGGCCTGGGCCGCGTCGCAGTCGTCGATGCCCGCGAGCTTCAGCAGCGCGCCCTTGGGGCCAGGCCGCACGGACTCGACCGCGAGGGTTCGGGTCTGATCCGCCTCGCCGATCACCACGCTCTCCACGTCGGACAGCGTCGTGCTGCCGTCCCAGTGCAGACGCACCTTGAGCTCGCCGCGGAGCCCGTGAGGGCGAAGCACCCGCCCGATCTCGACCGTCTTCAATCGACGATGTCGAGGTGAGCCCGGCGTCCGATCTTGGTCGAAGCGGCGGTGAGGATGGTGCGCATCGACTGAGCGGTTCGGCCATCTTTCCCGATGACCTTGCCGATGTCGTCCTTGGCCACCTTCAGCTCGATCAGCGAGTTGTGGTCGCCTTCGATTTCGGTGACTTCGACGGCGTCCGGTTCGTCGACCAGCGCGCGCGCAATGGTGGTGATCAATTCCTTGAGAGCCATGACTGAAGAACTCCGGGGTCGCTGGCGCGGTTCAAAGACGCGCCCGAGGGGGTGCTGGAAGTTGTGTGGAGGAGTTCGGGTGAGCTGCGACCCGGGTCAGACTCACGCCGCCGTGGGAGCCGGGTTGCGCTTGATGAGGCGCGTCACGGTTTCCGACGGGCGGGCACCGCGTTCCGTCCAGAACGCCAAGCGGCTGCGGTCGAGCTCGAAGCGCACCGGGGTCTTGTTCGGATCGAACGTGCCGATGTTCTCGATGTGGCGCCCGTCCCGCTTGTGGCGGTGGTCGGTGACGACGATGCGGTAGAACGGCGTTTTCTTGGTGCCGTGTCGGGCAAGACGAATGGTGACCATGGTTTCCTCTGAGACTTCGAATCGTGGGTCGCCCGGACCCTGGGAAGGTAGCACCTGGCGCTCGTCGCGCCAGTGAGCTGCCGCGCCCGGATGGAGAGGCCGGCCGAGCGGCGGGGGGCGGAACGTAGAGTAAGGGTAGGAGTCAGGTCAAGCGCCGTGGTAGCGTCGCTCTCCTCGATGGGCGCTCGAGACGAAATCCTGCAAGTCCTGCGGGAAGTACTGGCACCGCTGGTCCGCGCCGACGGCGGGGACCTGTACTTGGTTCGGGTCGAAGACGACTCCGTCACCCTTCACCTCAGCGGGCGCTTCGGCGGCTGCCCAGGCAATGCCCTGGCGCGGCGCCAGATCATCGAGCCCGCGATCCGCGCGGTCGCGCCCAACGCGCAAGTCTCGGTCTCGTCCGGCGTCATCGTTCCCAAGGGCGCCCAGAAGCTCGCAGACTGAGCTCGACTGGGCCTTGTTGGGCGACCCGCGCAGGTTCGCCGCTACTTGCCCTTGCCCTTGCCCTTGCCCTTGCCGGCCGGCTTCTTCTCTTCTGGCGGCGGCGGCTTGGCGGTTGCGGCGGCGACGTCCTTGTCGATCGCGTGAGGGTTCTTCGGCTTGTTCGGGCGGTACTTCGGCAAATTGAAGAACACGTTGGCGTCCTGGTAGACCAGCCCGATGACGTTGCCGCGATCGATGGCGCGGATCACCGTCGTTCCGTCGGTCCACTGCAGCTCCGCGTAGTTCCGCCCCTTGGCGTAGTCGGATTCGACCTTGAATCCGGCGGTTCCGAACTTCTTGGTCAGGATCTCGCTGGCCTCTTCCCAGTTCTCACCGTACGGCCCACCCTTGCGCAGTTTGTGCTCGTCGTAGACCTTCCACGCCTTGTCGTCGAAGAAGAAGAAGTTCCGAGTCACGCCGGTGCGCAGCGTCAGCCTCGTCATGCTCTCCTTGTTGCCGTAGCTGTACTCACCCTTGAGTGCGCTGTAGTCGACGCCGGTGGGCAGATCGGCAAACGCGATCTTGTTCCGCCGAAGCAGCGCCTTCTTGTCCGCCAACTCGGCGTCGAGGGCATCCATGCCCGGGCCAGGCTGCGCCTTCTTGTAAAGGGGCATGAATTCTTGGTCGAAGACCTTGTCGTAGATCTTGGCGACGGCCTCGAGCGAGGCGTTCCAGCCCAGCCCTTTGGGGCTCAGCCCGAGCTTGCCCTTCATCTTCGCCGGTCCGGTGGGAGCGGGCTCCTCTGCCTTCTTCTTGGCGGCCGCCTTGCCCTTCCCCTGGGCGGAGGCAGGCGCGGCGGCGAGGCCGAGGGCAAGTACGCTGGTGATGGAGAGCATCCCGAAGACGCGGAGCAACATTTGGCTATCCTCCCGAAATCCTTGGTGGGTACTGTACTGCGGGCCGCGGGACGCTAGCACCGAAGCGCGCTGCCGCTCAAGCGGCCGCTCAGCTTAGACGTTGGACGGCGGCAGACGATGGAGCAAGCTCCGGCAGCCTGGAAATCGATCCACCCCTCATGCCCCCCACTCGTTCGATCGTCGCCGCTCTGGTGGCCTGCGTCGCTGCCTGTGGCCCCAGCGGCCCCCGACCCGCAGCCGACCCAGACCTAGCCCATTTGCCACCATTTACCGCGTCTGACGCGGCGCTGCTCGACGATCGCTTGAGCGCCGAGGTGTTCGGCGGCGAGGCGGAGGCTGCGGACCCCGTCGGGCGCCGGGCCGCGCTGGCGGACGGAATCATGCGCGCCAAGGTGGTCACGGTCACGCGCGACAGCACGGGCCAGGCCGAGAGCTTCGTGATCACCCTGGCGCCGCTGCCCCCTGCGCTCAAGGGACCGAGCGTGTCCGAAAGCCTCAGCCTGAGCATCCCCCCGACGAACCCGAGCTTCGGCTTCGTCAAGAGCTTCGAAGCGGAGCTGGTGGGCAGAGTAGTGATCCTGCTCTACAAGCGCTACGCTGAAGACGGTGAGTCGACGCTGCGTTGGCGCATCGAAGCCGACAATCCTCGCGTGAACCGAGCCATAGACCAAGCCCGCATCATGGGAGAACTGAGGCGTTAGATGGACATCATGGGATTTCGCGGGACCTCGGTTGAAATCAAAGGACCGAAAGAGATCGACCGCATGCGCGAGGTCTGCCGCATGGCGGCAGAGACCCTCGAGCTCGTCGGTGAAATGCTGCGCCCCGGCATCACCACCGAGGACATCAACAGCTTCGTTCACGAAGACACGTTGCGCCGAGGCGCGCGGCCGGCGCCGCTCCAGTACAAAGGCTTTCCGAAGAGCGTTTGCACGAGCATCAACGACGTCGTCTGCCACGGCATCCCGGGTGCGCAGGTGCTCCGGGACGGGGACATCATCAACGTCGACGTGACCCACGTGTACAAAGGCTTCTACGGCGACACGTCCGCGACGTTCTACATCGGGAAGCCCAGCGCGGAGGCGATCAAGGTCACCGAGGTGGCCCGACGCTCGTTGGCCCTCGGCATCGCGCAGGTCCGCGCCGGCGCGCGACTGGGTGACATCGGCGCTGCCATTCAGGGCTTCGCCGAAGGCCAGGGTTGCTCCGTGGTGCGAGACTTCGTCGGCCACGGCATCGGACGCCAGTTCCACGAAGAGCCGAAGGTCAGCCACTACGGCACCTGGGGTCGGGGGATCCGCCTCCGTCCCGGGATGATCTTCACCATCGAACCGATGATCAACGTCGGGGGCTGGGAAGTCCGGGTCCTCGATGACGACTGGACCGCCGTGACCACCGATGGCTCCCTCTCGGCCCAATTCGAGCATACGGTGCTGGTGACCGAGACGGGCGCGGAGGTCCTGACCGGCCGCTCTCAGGTCCTGGCCCAGAGCGAGCTCTTCCCCGAGTACTTCGACGCCCGCTAGTCGATTCCGGTGCCTCGGCCAAACGAAGGCTGTTGACGAATTGCGTGCGCCGCGACTAGCGTGAAGCCCGACTTTTTCCGCGGTGTGCGACTGCGATCGGCCCGCGGCCGAGGCTTCGGCGATGCCGGCCCGTACAACGAAAAAACCAAACAAGTCCGCTGCGAAACCCCGCCCCGCTACAAAAAAGAAGGCGGGCGCGGCGGCCAAGGCGCGACCTTCGGCCTCGCGGCCGAAGGCCAAGGCCAAGGCCACGGCGAAGCCGAAGCCCAAATCCAAAGTGAAGCCCACGACCCGCCCGAAGGCCAAGCCCAAAGCCACGCCGAAGCCCAAAGCCACGCCGAAGGCCAAGGCCAAAGCCAAAGCCAAAGCCAAGGCTATTTCGAAGCCCAAGCCCAAGCCCAAGGCTATTTCGAAGCCCAAGGCCAAGGCCACGCTGAAGCCCAAGGCCAAGGCCACGCTGAAGCCCAAGGCCAAGGCCGGGAAGCGCCCGCCGCCGTCGAAGCGGCAGCGCGAGCAAGACCGAGCGAGAGCGCTGCGCGAAAAAGAGCGCGAGCGGGCCAACGCGCTCCGCGAGCGCGAACGCGAGAAGCGTGAGCGCGAGAAAGAGCGCGCGCTCGCGCAGAAGGAGCGCGAACGCGAGAAGCGTGAGCGCGAGAAAGAGCGCGAACGCGAACAGAAAGAGCGCGAACGCGAGCGGAAAGAGCGCGAGAAAGAGCGTGCTCGCGAGCAGAAGGCCCTGGCAGCCAAGCGCGACGCCGAGCGCAAGGCGCGGGAGGCCGAGCGCGAGCGCGTGAAGGAAGCCGCGCGCGACCTGAAGGAGGCCGAGCGCGCGGAGCGCGAGGCCGAGCGCGAGCGCGTCCGGGAAGAGGCGCGGCGCGCCAAAGATGAAGAGCGGGCGCGACGCGACGCGGAGCGCGAAGTTTATCGCAAGGCCAAAGAGGTCGAGCGGGAGCGCCTCCGGGCGGACCGCGAAGCCGCCCGACGCGCCCTCGAGGGACGGGTGGCACGGGCCACCAAGCGCGCGCTTCGAGCAGGCGCCGGGCGGGCGTCGACGACCCGAGTCTATCGTCCAGACGCGATCCCGAACCAAGCAGGCACGACGCGCCAAGGCTCACAGTCGGCGCGACCCGCGCTCGCTCGAACCTCTCCCACGGCAGCGGTCGTGTCGCCGCCGCCGCCGCCGAAAGAGCCGCCGCCCGCCTCCATGGAGGACCGCTACGCTCTGGTTCTGAAGCGCCTGGCGGAGTGCGACGACGCCTTCCGCAACGAGTACGCCGAGAGCCTCGAGATGTCGTGGGTCTATCACGACAGCGCGCTCGAGGGCGTGGTCTACACCTACCAAGAGCTCCGAACGGCCACCGATCCTTCACAGACCGTGGTGCCCGACTCGAGCCTTCAGCCCGTGGTCGACGAAATCCGGCGGCACCGGCTGGCGCTCGCGCTCGTGCGCGACCTGGGCGAGAAGAAGCGTGCGCCCATCACCGTCGACACGGTGAAGAAGATCTACCTGACGCTGCACCCAGAAGAGGGTGACATCAAGAACCTGCGTTACCGGAAGGACATCCCGCAGCACCGCCTGTACTTCCACGAGTACGCTTCGCCCGACAAGATCGCCTACAAGGTCCGTCAGGTGGTCGATTGGTTGAACGGGCCCGAACCCAAGAAGATCAAGCATCCGCTGCGGATCGCCGCCCGCGTCCACTACGATCTGGTGCGCGTCTTCCCCTTCTCCAACGACAGCGGCAAGGTCTCGCGCATGCTGATGAACATCATCTTGCTGCGCGCCGGCCACCCGCCCGCGATCATCCATTCAACCGAGCGCCAGCGCTACTACGAGGCGCTCAAGAGCAGCCTGCCGACGCTGGTGCAGATGATCACCGAGTCGCTCAACAACGGCTTGGCGGGCATCGAGAAGCGCCTGGACGATCACGAGACGCGCGGGCGACCCGTCCCGGCCTGAGCGGGTGAGAAGAAATCGGTTGAGCATGCGCCGCCGGGGGATCGAGCGAGGGCGAGTCCCAGGCGCAGGGCGGGAGCGCGTGGAGCGCGACGCGATTCAGGTGGGCCGAGCGCGGAAAACGGGGCCGCGGCGGAGCGGTGGAGGGGTCAGACGCCGAGCGTGATGGCGCGCAGGATGTCGTACGTGAGCGCGAAGAGCGTCACGCTGGCGAGAGCCTTGCCCCGTCCCCGCAGGGTCAGCGAGTCGAGCCCGCGGTGCGTTTTGGCGTCCGCGTGGACGGACTCGGCGGTCGCGGCCCGTTGCCGGTAGATCTGCTTGGCCTCGTCGGTGGCCATGCGGTGTCTCCAGGCGGCAACGGCTGAGCTGTCGGTATCCCTCGGCCGATGAGGGTCAGAGCCGTCGTCGTTGCGGGGCTTGGGCAGCGGAGCGTAGACGGTGACGTTGCGCGCGGCTGCTTCGTCGATGGCTTCATGCTTCGCGTATCCCCCATCGACGAGGAGCTCTCGTGGCCGGACGCCAGTCCGCTTCTCGATCTGCTCGAGCATCGGAGTCGATTCGGCCATGTCGCTGCCGCGGTGGGTGCCGGCGACACCGACGATGACCCGCGCGTCGTCGGCGGTCGTGGCGAGCTGCACGTTGTGGGCGGGCCGGAATCCTCCGTCGCCCATTTTCATCACCCGTGCCTGCGGATTGGTCGTCGACACTCGAGGGGTCGGGTCCTTGGCGCCGCTCTTGCTTTTGGTCTTCGCGGCCCCGGGCAACTGCGCGAGCGCCGCGTCGAGCCGGTCGAGGCGATCCTGGGCTGCACGCTTCTGCGCCGCGGCTCGGCGTGAGCTGCTCTCGGTGTCTGCCGTGACCGCGGCCAGATGGGAGAAGAGCCTCCTGGCGCAGAGCCTCCAGCGTGGTGCCCTTGCGAAAGAACTCGCCCCAGCACTGGCCCGTACGCGCGTGCCGTCCTGCGCGACACGCATGAGGTCCACCAGGTCGTGGCTCATGGGCAAGGCCAGCACCTGCGTGACCAGGTCGTCGAACACCTCGGCGTTGTGGCTGCGAAAGTCGCTGAGCGTGTGGTGGTTGAGCCTCACCCCGCCGCACAGCCACCGACAGGCGGCGTGCAACTCGGTCAGGCGCTGGATCTCCCGAGCGCTGTTCTCGCCGTCGCTGGTGGCGTACACCCACAGGCCGAGCAAGAGCTTGGGGTCGATGGCCGGCGCGCCGGGGTTCGAGTCGTGTGCGCCGATGCGAGCGTAGAGCTTCGAGAGGTCCAGGCGGTCGATCACCGCGGCGATGGCACGCACGGGGTGGTCGTGAGGTACCTGCGCCTCCAGATCGATGCGCCCCCAGCCGAGTTGCTCACGATGGGCCTGTCGAAGTCGGGCGCCGCGTCCCGTGCCCGCGGCGCTGCCGCTACCAAGACCAAAAGCGGCATCCCGTGCACCCCCCCTTTGTCGGGGGTGTGCACGAACCGTCTCAGGGAGTGAGTACCGCCAGCGCTCCGCGCAGCACTGGCTCGAGCTGCGGCTCGACTCCGAGCGAGCGCACCTGTTCGAGGGCTCGCCGCGCCTCGTGCCGCTTGAACCCCGAGTGAAGCAGAGCCGCCAGCACCTTCTCGAACACTTCGCTCTTCAGCTCGGCCGCAGTCCCCGCAGACACACCGCGCGCTTCCCGGCCCGCGCGAGCCTCCGAGACCTTCTTCCGGACGTGCTGCTCGCCGTAGACCTGTCGCGCCCGGTGGGCGTTGTGAGCCGAACAAAGCAAGCAGCAGTTATCCACTGTCGTTGGTCCTCCCATCGCGTACGGGTCGACGTGCTCGATGGTCAGGAAACCACTCGTGTTCAGCGTCCTGACTCGAGATGGCTCCTTGCGACTGTTCGCATCAGCGGACGGCGCTCCTCCGGCCCGGCCGGACGGTCTATTCTCGGAGCAGCGGCGTCCCTCGGCATCGACGAAGGTGCACTGGTTGCCATCCCGCTCCCGCACCGCGCGCTGGACCTCCACCGGCACGTGGCGCGAGCCGGCGCGAGGTTCACGGCGCTTGCGTGGCTGGCCCGCGCCCGCGCGGCGCTTCGTCTCCACGGCGATGAGCTGATCGATGGCTCGCTCGATCAGGGTCGCGAGATCCCCGCTCGGCACGGCGTGGCTGAGGAGGTTCCGGGCGTGTTCGAGCTTGTCGCGGAGCGTGGCACTGGCGGTGAATTCCACGCGGAAGCTCGTGGCCGAGAGCGGCTCGACACGAGGACGGTGCGCCGATGGCGGCGGCGCCGACAGCTCGGAGCCACCTGTCCCGGACATTGTTGATAACTCCGCTCGAGCTGGCTCGGGCCCGCTCGGGGTGATGGTCGCCGGTACGTCGGACCGGGGCGCCCACCGAGCGAGCAGCTCCTCGAGCTGCCGCTTCGACTTGCCGCGAGCCTCGGCGATGAGTCGATCGGCGTTGTCTTCCGTGAGGTGCCCGGAGAGCAGGAACAGTCCGGTCAGGTGGATGGCGCCGCTCGCGAGCTCGTCGAGGGCCTGGGGAAAACGCAGAACCAAGCGGGCGACACGGACTCGCTTGCTCGCGCCGTCCTCGGAGTAGCCGAGCCGCTCCACGCAGTACGCGAAGAGTGAGGAGCAGGCGTCCTCGAGGTAGAGCTTTCGGCGGTCGAGCTCCGCCAGGTGGAAGATGACGTCGGCAGAAGCCAGCTGCTCGGCGCTCACGGCGGAGGAGAGGCGCTCGCGAAGCTCGCGATCGGAGACCGAAGAGAGAGCGTGCATGCTTTCTGGCATAACACGCTGTTTTTTGGCCTCGCGGCCGACACGGTGAGCGCGTTTCACGCGTCCAAACGCGTCGCGCGTCGTCGCTCGAGCGAAACACGATGGGCGAGCTTCGTCGCGCAACAGAGACGCCTTCGGTGACACGCCCGGCAAAGTGCGAGCGCGAGTCGCCTGGAAATGCGTCAAGAAGAAAATGGGGATGCGGTGCGCTTTCTCTCGTGACGCCGAGCGCGGGGACGGTGCTTGCACGCCCCCCACCAAGCCCACCAAGGGGCGTCCCTCGCCAGCTCACGATTGATCGCATCTTTCCTGGCCCAGCCGGAAGCCGATCTCCAGCAGCAACAGGTGATGGTATCCGCGCCCGAGGACGATCCAGCCAGGGTCTCCGTTGCTGCGCAGGTGGCCACCGAGGCGGGCGACTGCGAGCAGCGCTTCGCGCACGGTCGCTGTCGAAGACATCTTTGCCTTGGGGTGCCGCCGGAGCAGGTCGAGTTGCGTTGGAGTGAGGACTCGAGTTGCCGGGGTGTCGGGCGCCGTTCTGGAGAGCGCGCGCAAACGGAGCAGACCCCACGCGATCGGCACGAAAACACCGAGCGCCACCAGGAGCGTGCTGCAGCTCTCGAGTTGGCGCTTCTCAAGGTCGCAGCCGGTCTTGAGCGCCTTGAAATACTCCTCGATCAACCAACGCGACCGGTAGATGTCAACGACGCGGAGGATCTGCTTCTTCGTTTTGACGGGCTCCGTGGTGAACAGGATCCACTCGACCGGTTCGGTGCCTTTTGGGACGTCGACTTCGTTCACGTAGATGACGTTGACCTGGCAGGCTCTTCGAAAACTTGCTGCCCGCCTACGAGGGGCGGGTGATCGATAGCTGTCGTGCGCCGACCGTCAGAGTGGCGAGCCGCTCTGCACGCGCCAGCCTGCGTCGGTCCTTCGGGCCTATGGGAGGTTTACGGCGTGAAAGCGCGACACTTCGTGCAGCGACCATCGCCGCTGACGCTCCAGCTGCCCTGACCTTCCCCTCGGCATCCGTGATTGCGCGATCACGGGCCATGCGAACCACGAACCGACGGTCATCCCCGATCAGTTGCGTCAAGAGCGCATAGTCATCGGCCTCGCTGTCCATCACGTGGATCAAGGCAGCTCGCTGGGCCACGACGTCTTCTGCAGCGGAAATCCCTCTGGCCCAGCGCAGCGATTCCCGCTCAGGCGCTGTTCTGGCTTCCTTGCCGGTGGTCCGCCCATCCTTCTCACGCTTCGATACGGAATCGCCGCGCCGCGTCCACGGCTCGACCGCAAGCACACCGAGCGGCTCTCTCTCCTCGCCATGGACGACCGCGAGCGAGAAGTGCCCCATGAACCCTTGGCCTACCATGCCGACCCTGCCGAGCCCCTGGCGCTTGTCGCCCAAGAACCGAAACTCCGTCGTGTCGTGGATCACGATCACTTCGCCGTGCTCCGCAACCCGACGCACTGTGGCGCTGACGTGCGGCCGGAGCACCTCGTCGAAGCTCACCTTTTCGTTCCGGACAAAGCGGTAGAAACCTTCGAGTTCTGCCCCAGAGCCCATCATGTCGGGAAAGGTATCGCGCGGGTTCGCGTCCGCTGCTCGCGCGATCCGCTCCAGTCGGGCGTTCAGCCGCCGATCCCCAAGCTCAGCCCCCTCGAACTCCATTGCCACAGACACTCGCACCTTCGCCTTCGCTCTTGCCATGCTCTCCGGACGCACGGGGGGACGAAACCGGATCAAAAGATGTGACTGATCGTGAGCTCGCCAGGGACTTCCAAGGGTCGTGCATGGGACGCCCCCCCAGGTCCTTGTCAGCGGCAGCGCAGTGGGTGGCCGTTTCGCCTTCGAGCGCGGCAGAGCGCCGTGCGGGAATGCGTCCAGGTCGGAAGCGCTCGCGCCTAGTCCGCGACGCTGCTGCTCGCGGCGCCGCACAAACCCGACCCAGCGTCTCTCGGCGAATCGTGCTGGGGTTGCGCCTCGCCCCCATGCCGGCGACTCCGAAGCGCTGCCGGTGCTCCTTCCCTCGTGGTCGCTGGGGATTCTTTCACAGGCCCTGAGCCCACGCCCACGCCCGAGCCGAGCCTCTCAGTCCACCGGTGCGATGGAGTCCCAGCCCGTCGCCTGCGAGAGCCGGGCGATGGCGATGTTGTACTCGTAGACCGCGCTCATCTGCGCGAAGCGCTTGAGCGCGTACTCCTTCGCCGGCGAGACGACGTCCTCGTCTTCGAAGGTGCCCACGTCGATGCCCTGCTGCACCTTGATCAGCCACTGGCGTGCGTAGCCCTGCGCGCGGGTGTAGGCGTCAACGCGTGTGGCCGCGTCGACGGCCTCGGCAAAGGCCTGCTCCACCTCGGTCCCGACGCCTCCGAGCGCGTAGCGCTCCGTGGCGCGGATCTCCTCGAGCTGCGCCTGCGCCTGGGCCACCCGGGCGCTCTGCGGGAGAAAGTCGAGCTTCCACTTCAGCGCCAGCGCCGCGCCGTAGTGAAAGCGATTGGCGCTGTCGTTGACCCAGGGGTTGATCTGATTGGTCACCTCGGGCGCCCGGCCGTAGCGCCCGCTGAGGGCCAGACCGAAATCCGGGAAGTAGCGCGACTGCTCCAGCCGGACCTGGGCCTGGCGCGCCATCACCCCGGCCCGCGCCATGTTGACCTCGGGTCGAAACAGGCGAGCTGCCTCCAGATAGCGACCGAGGGGCGCCAGCCGGTGCGGCACGCGTCGCAGCGGTTGGTCGGGGATTTCGACGGCCGAGGGCGCTCCGATCAGAAACTTCAGTCCGGCCAGGGCGATCCGCTCTTGTTTCGCCGCTTCGCTCTCCCGAGCCTCGAGCTCGGCGCGATACATCTTCAGCTTCAGCAGCTCGATGTCGTCGCCGTCGCCGTCGGCCACCCGGGCCTCGAGTCGCCCCAGGTGTTTGTCGATCCGCTGCGTGGCTTCGCGCACCAGCGCCAGCGAGTCGCGCGCAAGCTGCGCCCCGTAGAAGGCCCGACGCACCGACATCTTGACGTCGTTCTTCTCTCGCTTGACCTCGTGCTCGCCGACCTTGATCTGGGCCTCGGCTGCGTCCCACAGGTTGGTGATCTTGCCGAAGGTCCAGAGCGGCACCACACCGTCGATGCCCACCTGCCAGGCCAGCGCCATGTTGGACGTCAGCGCCGCGTCGGTGTTCGGGCTGTAAATACTGGTGCCGCGAACAGTGGGCGCCGGACCGACCCCAGCGGTCAGGTTCCATTCGCTGAATGGCGCGGTGTGCGCCTGGGACAGCTGCGCCTCTTTGTGTCGCAGGCGCGCCTTGGCTTCGGCGACCTTCGGGTAGTTCCGCGCGGCCAGCTCCAGGCAGCGCCGGAGCGTGTAGACGGGCGCCCGAGCGGTCACCGCAGCGCTCATCCGGGGAGGAGGCTTCTCAGGATCTGCGTGCGCGGCCAAGGACCACAGCGCCGCGCCCGCGAGCACGAGAACCTTCAGTCGGCGCATTCCGCACGAGCCTAGTCGAAGTCGACGATGGATGGATCTCCCGGAGCGCCCCGGCTCGGGGCCGGCGCTTCAGCTCCGCTTGCCCGCCGGACGATCGGAGATCCGGCGACGGGCCGGGATACTGGACGGCGAACGGCTCGGCGGCGGCTGGCTGGGCGGCGTCAGCACGCGGCTGGAACGCGGAGGGCGGTCGTCGACCGCCTCCGCACGAAGGGGCCCCACGACCGGCGTGTAGACGTAACCCTGCTGCTGGAACACGCAGATGCGATTGCCGCCGTCGCGCTTGGCTTGATGCAGCGCCGAGTCGGCTGCGCGGATCAGCGCGTCCTTCGCGCGCACGTCCCGCGAGGGGTAGAGGGCCACGCCGACCGACAAGGTGACGCGGGAGGGTCCGCTTCGATCGCCGAAGAAGGGGCGCTCGGTGACCTCTCGCCAGATCCGTTCCGCGACGGTCACCGAGCCCGCGAAGTGAGTGCTCGGCAGGACCAGCAAGAACTCGTCGCCCCCGTAGCGCGCAACGACGTCGACCTCGCGCACGCAGCGCCGCACCACGTCGGCCACGCCGCGCACCACGTTGTCGCCCAGAGAGCGGCCGCCGACCTCGTTGTGCGCGCCCAGGCTGTCGATGTCGATGAGCACGCAGGCCAGCGGATCGTGATAGCGCTCGGCACGCTTGAACTCCTCGGCGAGCCGCGTCTGCAAATAGCGGTAGTTGTACAGCCCCGTGAGTTCGTCGTGCACGCTGAGTTGTTCGAGCTTGGATCGGGCCCGAGTCACGTGGTCGTGCAGCTTCTTGATGCGCAACATGGCCTCGACGCGCGCCAAGAGCTCGCGCTCGTCGAAGGGTTTTGCGACGTAGTCGTCGGCGCCGATGCGCAGGCCATCGACGCGGCTCTGGGTGTCGGAACGGACCGTGAGCAAGACCACGGGCAAGAAGGCGTCCCCGGAGATGCCCTTGATGATGCGACAGGCTTCCAACCCCGAAAGTCGCGGCATCATCACGTCGAGCAGCACCAGGTCCCGAGGCCCCTTGCCCACGCGCTCGATCAAGGCCTGTCCGTCGGCGAAGGTCTCGACCGAATAGCCGCTGCCCCGCAGCAGCGAGGCGAGGTGCTCCCGCGTCAAGCGCTCGTCGTCCGCGACCAAGATGGTCGACCCGATTAGGCTGCGGGTGCCGGCGGAGGCCGGGGGCTCGCTGATTCTCGGCTCGGAGTCGGACACGCTGGCTCAGAGTAGAGCATTTCCATCGCGCCCGTGCCCTGGGGCGACAGAGCCGGGTCCGTCAGGGCATCAGGTCGAGGGTCACCTCTGCGTCGAGACCGTCGCGCCCGACCCGTTGCCCCGTACGACCCGACCACCGCGAAGCAGCCGCAAGGGTGCCGGTAGCCGACGGCCGCGCTCCACGCCATGAAGCGGCCTTCGCTCACGTCCGCTTCCGTCGCGAACTGCGAAGCGAGCTCACGCGTCCACGGGATCCCGAGGCGCGAGCCGGCGGACCAACCGGGTCGGTCGAGGTAGGGACGAATGGTCCCGGGGAAGTGATCGGATCGCGAGCGCGCGCGCAGCGATGGGTGAGTTCGTCGAGCCCGCCGGTGACGTGGCTCTCGATGTGAAGTCCATCGAGGCGTCCGGCCCTGGTTCGCGCCGTCACGAACAACTCTCGGTCCGAGTCGGGTCGCGCCGCACACTCCGCCTGCGCGCCCGTCCACTCCCCGTCGGCGGCGACCGCCGCAGCAACCGCCGGGATCGCCGCGGCCTGCTCGATGTCGTAGGCGCCGCCCCCGCGCAGCTCGACCTCGAGGGCCTCGCGAGCACCGTAGCGCCCCAGCCCGCTCGCCGCGCCGACGGAGCCCAGGGCGAGCCGACCCGGCGGAGCCGCCTCAAAGGCGCGAAAGACCTCGCCCGATTGGCCTCGGCGCTCCGCCACTCGGAAACCGGCGTCGATGAAGGGCTCGACGCGATGAACCAGCGGATCGTCGTCGCCCCCGAAGGCGCGCACCAGGGGAAGGCTGGCTTGGCCGCGCGCCCCGGCGAAGGCCGAAGCCTGCGCCTCCGCTTCTCTGCCCTGGAAGACCGCGTGCTGGTCCAGGCGGACCGACAGCAGCAGGGGGCCCGCCGAAGCAGCTGCCGCGAGCTGTGCGTGGTGCACCACCAGGCTCGAGCTCGGCAGGCCGCGCTGCCGCAGAGTGCTCGCCTCCACGTCAGCGTCTGCGCTGCTGCCGCTGCCGAGGGCGCCGCCCAGAGAAAGCTGTGCGATGGGCCCGGCAGCGACCGCGGAGTCCACGGCCGCACCCCGCTCCCCCGCTGCGATCACCCCAGCGATCCCACGAGGCCCCGACCCGAACCGCTCAGCCCCACCCTCGCGTGGTCGAAGCGCTTCGACGCGGGCTCCAGATCGAGGGTGGCGGAACGCCCCCGTGCACCGCGAATGGAGTCGACGCGAAATGCCAGGGTCGCTCCCTCGCGACTCACCGCAGACCCGTGCGCGTCCGCGGCGAGCAGGCTGTCGTCGAGATGATCCCAGCGCACGCGCGAGGTGGTGGTCGGCGTCACCAGGCGCGTCTCGAGCTCAAAGCCGCCTCGGAGGTAGGCGCCGGCCGACACCTCGGCGAAGGACAGCGTCGCGCCGCGGCGTCCCCCGAGCGGCAGGTGCACGCCGGAGCCCACGAGCAGCCCCTCCTCGGCGCGCCACGCCAGCCGCGGCGGCAAGAGCCCCCACCGGTCCGGAGAGCGCAGCCAGAGCACCGGCGTCCAGAACACCGGAACATCACCGATCCGAATCGTCGCGCCCTGCACCAGCAGATCGGTGGGCGGCGCCACGATGGCCCGCTGGAATCCGAAGGAGAGCGGCGCATTCTCACAGGGGCAGAACGAAATCCGACCTTCGCCGTCGATCTCGACGCCGCGGGCCGTTCTGCGAAGCGTGAGTCGTTCGCTGGTGAGGCGATATCGATCGACGACGATACGCACGTCCCGCGACAGCTCGAGCTTCATCAGCTCGGGGTCGAGCTCCACCCGACCCGCCTCGAAGTCGACCCAGTAGGGCACTGGCGCGGCGACGGAGGTCGGCGCTTCGTCCCCGCGGGCGCGGGTTGGCCACGCGGCCACGAGCGCGAGGAGAGCGACGCGAACCGAAGCGATGCGCAAGCGGCTACTGGGTCGGGCCGCGCCTTTGCGCGCCCGTTCCGCCCTTGGCCGGAAGCACCCTGCCCCCACGGCGGCCCCTGCGGCGGTCCGGCTCGAAGTCGTCATGGACGGAATACGACTTCTGCGCCTTGGGCAGATCGATGTAGACCACCATGCTGCCCGCGGGACCGTCGACGACGCGATGCTTGAGCACCACGTTCTCGCGCAACTCGAGCACCAGCTGTGCGCCAGCGGCATCGGACTTGAGCTTGGCCCGCGCGAGCGGCGTGTCGAAGTACTCGGTCACCAGCGCGTTTGTGTTGTTTCGGACGGCGACATGCGCGCCCACCAGCACGAGGGACGTAGCCGCGGCCGTGACGCTCACTTTCTTGGTCACGTGAACCCAGATCTGACTCGAACCATCGGCGAGCATGCGAAAGCCGGGGAAGGTCGCGATCGGCGTGTTGGGATCGAGCTTCTTCTTCGGCCGCCATTTGCCGCCCTTGGCGGGCTTGGTGGACCAGGAGTAACCCTCGGTCGGCCCGGCGGGCTTGTCCGGCTCCGCCTTGGCATCCGCCTCCTTGGCGTCGCCCTTGGCCTTGGCATCCCCGGCCTTGCCCGGCGCCGACTTCTCGCTCCCGGCCTTGGCGGGCGGCGACTCGGCGGCCTTTTGCTGGCCGAAGGCGACGGAAGACGCCAGGAGCAGCGCGGCCGCCGCGGCGGCAGTTCCTTTGCGTGCGAACATGGCCCAATTGGAGCACGAGCGCCGGGGTCCCGGCTACCTTGTGGCGCGCAACAGGTGTGGCACGCGTGGCCCAGGTTCCGTAAACGAATGGCTTCGCCAAGACCCAGCTGGCGCGGACCGACGGCCTCGTCGGCAGGGCCCGAGCCGAGCAACCCCGCGACACTACGACGTTTGCCCGTCGTTTCCTCGGACCGGCACGCATCGTGCACTGCTTTGGAGCGTGCCCGATGGGCTTTACCAATCATCCGCTTCTCGTCATGTTGGAAGCAATTCTGCGTTCCAACCGTATGAGGCGATGAGCTGAACTCGAGGGAGACCGGAAATGAAGACCCGACGCACTCTGGCCATGGTGATGACGACCTTGAGCCTCGCGCTGCTCGCGACGGCTGCCAGCGCCGAGTCGAGCGAGGAAGCCAAGCGCCTGATGAAGCTGCGGGACGCCGAGCGCTACGAGGTCTCCACCTCACACAGCGCCACCAAGGCGGGCGCCGCCCGGGTGCACATCGCCGCGCCGGTCGCGAACGTCAAGAAGGCCGTCACGGACTTCAAGAACTACTCCAAGTTCATTTCCAAGTTCGACAAGGCAAAGGTCGTCGGCCGCGATGGCGACAAGACCGATGTCTACCTCCAGGTCCCGATCCTGAAGGGAGCAGCCAAGATTTGGGCCGTGGTCCGCTTCGAGCCGATGAAGACCGTCAACGGCGAAGAAGTCCTCGAAGGCCAGATGATCAAGGGCAACGTCAAGCGCATGGACGCGCGCTGGCGCATCAAGAAGATCGATGACGAGAACACCCAGCTCAACCTCGAGCTGTTGATCGTGCCCAAGCTGCCCGTGCCGGGGTCGATGGTCACCGGCGAGGTCAAGTACGCCGCCGACGAAGCCGTGATGGGATCCCGCAACCGCGTCGAGCGCGAGTGGAACGCCAAGAAGAAGAAGTGATCGCGGGACCGTCGGGTCCACCGAGGCGAGCGCAGGTCGCTCGCCTCTTGGCTTTTGTATTGCTGGCGTCATCGGGCTGCGACAAGACCCGGGCGCCCGCCGGGCCCGGGGCGGCAGCGGCAGCGACCAGCGCGGCGACGGCGCCGACCGCCTCGGGCAGCGCGGGGACGCCGAGCCCCGCCCGACCGCTCGGAGACGGATGCCACGCCGGGGTCGCGACCGCGGGCCGTGCCGCCGAGCGAGCGAAGCAGATCGCCGAGGCCTGCGCGCCTGGCTCGCGCCTGTTGGGAGAAGTCCGCGAGCTGCCCGGACCGAGCGAGGTGCGACTGCCCCTCGGCGAAGGTCCGATTTGCGTGCGAGTGATCGCGGTGGCGGAGCGCGCCGACGCCGATCTCACGTTGGAGTTGGTGGACGAAAAGGGACTGATCCGCGCCGCCGACGGCCTGCCGGGCTCCGTGGCGCTGGCGGGATCGCGCGGCCCGGTGTGTTTCGCGTCGGAGGCCGCGGTCGTGGCCCGCGTGGGCTTCGCCCACGGCGGCGGTGGCGTGGTGGTCAGCGCTCACCGCATGTGAGCGAGTCGGGGCCTCAGGGACCGGTTCGGAACAGCGTCCACGACACGAAGCCGTCCCGCCTCACCTCGCCCACGACCTCGCCAGCACCACGACCTCGCTGGAGCACCAGCTCCGCGTTCGGCTGGACCGTCACCCGCGTTTTCATGCGCCGCGCCTCGACCAGCCGACTCCAGATCTCGGCCGGGAGCTGCGGCGGCGTCTCGATGCTGACGCTGGCCTTGCCCAGCGCGTCGATGCTCCGCGCCAGCACCGCGACCTCGCTGCCGTCGCCCATCGGCAAGACACGCGCTGCGCTGCGTGCGCCGCCGGTCAGCAGCCCCGCGCTCACGCTGGCGGTCGCGGCCCGGGCCACCGCGACGCTGCCCAGCACCGTCAGCGTGGCGCCGACGAACACGGCGCGAAGTCCGGGCGCGGCGACGAAGCTCGCGAGCTTCATCAGGCCCAACGCCGAAGCGATCGCGACCAAGGGCAGCAGCGTGACCACGCGTGGAGGAAATGTCGTGAGCACGTCGGGCATCAGCGCGACGCCCAAGAGCCAGCCCGCGATCCCGATCAGCGCCAGCGCGCCGAGGGCGTGGCGATCGCGCGCCGGGCGGAGCGAACCCGAGGCAAAGCGCCGCGCCAGGTGCTCGTGAAAGATGACGGAGAGCCCGACAAAAAGCGCGAGGAGCACCGCGAGGGGGACCGTGTGCACGAGCCAGGCCCAGCCCAAGTGGCCGGGCACCGGGAGCCCCGTCACCACTCTGCCAGCGATTTCGCTGGGCACAACCGTAGGCTCCAAGGGCGCCAAGAACACGCGCGCGACCAGGGCGGGGCTCGCCTTCCAGAGCGCGGGCGACAGCGCCAAGAGGATCAGCGGCGCGAGGGGCAGAGCCAGGATCAGCAGCGCCGGGATCGGGACGCGGCCGCGTGCGACCCAGCGGCGAGCGATCCGGCGGCGTGCCCAGACGAAATGCGCCAAGAGCAAGGGCACGACCCAGAGCACCCCGAGGGACAGCGACGCGCCAAATCCGAGGGCGACGGCCCCGCCGGCGGCCCACGCCAGCGACCAGCGGGCGCCGGGCGCTCCCGATCGCGCCGGACCCATGGCGCGCACGTGGGCCGCGATCACCACGCAGGCCATCGACGCGACCACTGCGCCTTCGTCGAGCACGACCACGGCGTGGGAGAATCGCGGCATGACTCCGCACAGCGCCGCCGCCATCAACCCGCCAGCGCGACCACGCGAGGGGCGCACGATCAGGTAGAGCGAGAGCGGCACCAGCGCTCCGAGCAGCAACCACGGCAGGCGCATGGCGGTGAGCGGGTCCAGCACACCGATGCGCCCGAGGCTCGCCTTCGACCAGGCGCCGCCGATCACCAGCACGCCGGACTCGAGGGACGCGCGCTGATCGGGACGCAGCAGCTCCGAGGGGCCTCGCCCAGAGACGCCCTTCACGAGCTCGACCGCGGCATCGATGGCCGCGAGCACTCGAAGCTCGTGCACCGCCGGGCCGGTCAGCTTGGACACCGAGATCAGCCCGGCGACGGCCACTGCGTAGACGGCGGCGGCGACGAGGAGGGCGACGGCGGTCTCGCGAAGCTTCACGCTCGATCACCTCCAGAAGAGCGTGGCCGCGGACTCCACAACCGCCACGGCGGCGACGAGCCAGGGAAGAAATCGAAGCGCGCGCCCGGTCACTCGGGCGGCTTTGCCCGGGTCTCGGCGCCGCTGCAAGGTCCGCGCGAGGCGATGGCGAAAAGCGCCCGAGCCGTGTACGCTTCGGGCTCATGCGACCCGGCCATTTCGTCACCGTCGCCCTGCTCGCAGCCTTGGGCGCCACCGGCTGCGAATCCGCGCACATCAAGGACGCCTACGTGTCCCTCGACTCCGACGGACGCCGGCTTCCCAAAGACGACTGCATCCGCCCGACCAAGCTCGACAACGCGACTCCCAACCACTACTTCGTGTTCATCGAGATGCTGTCCTTCAAGGACGACACCATCCTGACGCCGGTGCTCCGGAACGTGAAGGAGGACCGCTACATGGCCTGGACCGAGACCACGCCGAACGCCGACGAAATCCTCGAGTTCGGCAACATCGCCCCGGGCAAGGGCGACCACAGCATCAGCTGGGAGCAGGTTGGACCCGCCGTCGGAGACAATGACACCGGGCCGCTCCCGGAAGGCGTGTACCGCTGGGAGTTCTACCTGGACGACCACGGCTCGCCCGACGCGCTCATCGACTTCGCGGTCAGCGCCAGCTGCAAGTAGCCGGTCAGCTCATTCGTCGTCGGTCTTCATCTTCTTGATGGTCGCGGCGTAACGCTTGTCCCGGCGCAGCGCGACGAACTCGCTCTGGGTGCGCGAGCGGCGAATCCAATCGTCCAGCGAGTTGTGCGAGCGCAAGAACTTCGGGCGCCGGAGGGACTTGGCGACTTCCAGCGACTTCTCGAAGTTCGTCGCGCACTCGTCGACGTCGCCCTTCATGCAGTGGGCCCGCGCGAGGTGGTAAAACACCTCGGCGCTGTTGTCCCACTGCTTCTTGGCGATGCCGAGGTGGCGAAGGGCCTCGTCGCCGTTCTTCTTGCGCAAGAGCGCGTACGCCACACCCATCCGCATGTAGTAGTGCTCGTACTCGGGGAGCGCGCAGCCCTTGTCGTGGAGCTTCTCGGCCTCTTCGTAGAACGGGATCGACGCATCGGCGGCTTCGCTCTCCTTCATTCCTTTGTCGAAGAGCGCCGAGTCGCCTCGCCACACGCGCACCGTCGCGCTGTTCGGGTACTGCTTGGAGAGATGATCGAGCAGCCGCTGCGCGGTCTTGTAGTCTTTGTCTTTGAAGGCCGTGACCGCGGGTCGGAACTCGCCCTGACCTGGATCCATGCTGGCGCCCTTGGGGCAGACGCCTGGCGTGAGCGCGACCGGCGCGGTCGACACGGGCGGCGGCGGCGTGGAGTTCTCGGACTTGCTCTTGCACGCGAGCAGCGCGACGACGATCAAGACCAGGGCGGCGCTTCGGTCGGCGAAGTTCATCGGCTCCATCAAACGTCGAGTGCCCGGCTGCGCGCAACACTGCTCCGCTCCGCCTTGCGCGGCGCGTCAAAACGTGACCCAATACCTGGCTCGATATGCCCCGACATACGTTCAGAGTGCCGGCCCCATGAAGCTCCCGGAGGCCCGCGGCCTGTACGACCCGAAGTTCGAGCACGACGCCTGTGGGGTCGGCTTCGTCGCCCACATTCGCGGGCTGCGTTCCCACGACATCGTCGAGCGCGGCGTCGGCATCTTGCTGAACCTCGAACACCGCGGGGCCACCGGCTGTGATCCGCAGTCCGGCGACGGTGCGGGCATCCTGATCCAAGTCCCCCACGAGCTACTCGCCGCAGAAGTTGCGGCTCGTTTCGAGCTGCCCCCGCCAGGCGCTTACGGGGTGGGCTGCGTGTTCTTGCCACGGGAGCCCTCGGCGCGGGCGCGCTGTCAGCAGGTACTCGAAGACAAGATCCTCGGCACCGGCCAACGCCTGCTGGGGTGGCGCACGGTGCCGGTGGACGAGTCGGCGCTGGGCCCCATTGCGCGCCAGAGCGCGCCGGTGATCTTGCAGGTGCTCGTGGGTTCGACCACGGACGACGACGCGAGCTTCGAGCGCAAGCTGTTCGTCATCCGCAAATGGGCCGAGCGAACGGTGCGCGAGAGCGACATCCCGGATCGCGACGCGTTCTACATCCCGAGTCTTTCGTGCCGCACGCTGGTCTACAAGGGGCTCCTGCTCGCGCATCAGCTCTCGAAGTTCTATCGGGATCTGGAGGACCCGCGCACGGTCAGCGCATTGTCGATGGTGCACCAGCGCTTCAGCACCAACACCTTTCCAACCTGGCAGCTCGCCCAACCCTTCCGCCTGCTCTCGCACAACGGAGAGATCAACACGGTGCGCGGCAACGCGCAGTGGATGCGAGCACGTGAGCAGCTCTTCGACGGCCGCGTGTTCGGCGAAGACGTGCGCCACATCTTGCCCACGATCACCCCCGGGGGCAGCGACTCGGCTCAGCTCGACAACGTCGCGGAGCTCCTGCTGCACGCCGGCAGAAGCCTGCCCCACGTGATGATGATGCTGGTGCCGGAGGCCTGGCAGAACGATTCGAACATGCCGGCGTACTTGCGTGACTTCTACGCTTACCACGCCTGCTTGGTCGAGCCCTGGGACGGACCCGCCGCCCTCACCTTCACCGATGGCCGAAAGGTCGGCGCGCTGCTGGACAGAAACGGCCTGCGCCCGGCGCGCTGGCTGGAAACCCGGGACGGGCTGGTGGTGCTCTCGTCGGAGACGGGCGTGATGGACGTGCCGCCCGAGCAGATCGCTCGCAAGGGACGGCTGGAACCCGGGCGCATGTTCTTGGTCGACTTCGCCGCGGGTCGCATCGTCGAAGACGAGGAGCTGAAGAGCGAGCTCGCGCGACAGCGACCCTACGGCAAGTGGCTCCGCGACAACGCCATCCACCTCGACGAGCTGGCGGAGGTGGCCGAGACGCCCGCCACTCCATCCGCCCACGAGCTCCTGGAGCGCCAGCGGGTGTTCGGGTACACCACCGAAGACCTGCAGCTGGTGCTCGCTCCCATGGCCGAGCGGGGCGAAGAGCCCATCGGCAGCATGGGCACCGACACCCCGCTCGCGGTGCTGTCCGAGCGACCCGAGCTGCTCTTCAACTACTTCAAGCAGCACTTCGCCCAGGTCACCAATCCGCCCATCGACCCCATCCGCGAGGCGCTGGTCATGAGCCTCGCGAACTTCGTCGGGGGCGAAGACAACCTGCTCTTCGAGTTGCCCGATCACGCGCAGATGCTCGAGCTCGCCAGTCCCGTGTTGACCAACCAGCAACTGGCGACGCTGCGCGGGACCCAACGCATCCACTTCCGCAGGCCGGCGACGCTGCCCATCGTGTACCCGGTGGCAGAGGGCGGGCGCGGGCTGAAAGCTGCCCTGGACGAGCTGTGTCGGCAGGCGTCCCTGGCGGTGCTCAACAACCACGGGGTGATCGTGCTCTCGGACCGCAGCGCGAGCGCACACATGGTGCCGGTGCCGAGCCTGCTGGCGCTGGGCGCGGTGCACAGCCATCTGATGCGCAACGGCACGCGCATGCGCGTCGGGCTCCTGGTCGAGTCCGGCGACGCCCGCGAGGTGCACCACCTCGCGCTCCTGCTCGGCTACGGCGCCGGCGCGGTGAACCCCTACGTGGCCCTCGACAGCGTGTCGGAGATGGCCCGGCAGGGCGTCTTGGGCGCGGTGCGAGACCCGGCGCTGGCGCGCAATCACTACGTCAAGGCCATCAACAAGGGCTTGCTCAAGGTCATGAGCAAGATGGGCATCAGCACGCTCCAGAGCTACCAGGGAGCGCAGATCTTCGAGGCCCTCGGGGCTCGGCCCCGACCTGATCGAGCGCTACTTCACCGGGACCACCTCGCGCCTCGGCGGCATCGATCTGGACGACATCGCCGAAGAGTGCCGGCTACGCAGCGAGGGCGCGCTTCCCCGACGCCGCAGCCGGGGCCCGACCCTCGACTGCGGCGGCGAGTACCACTTCCGCGCCCAGGGCGAGCGCCACCTCTGGAACCCCGAGGTCGTCACGTCGCTCCAGCGCGCGGTCCGAGACGAAGACCTGAAGAGCTACCGTGAGTACTCCGATCGGGTCAACCAACAGTCCCGCGGACCCATCACGTTGCGGGGGCTCTGGAACTTGGTCCCGGCCGAGGCTCGGATCGCGCTCTCCGAGGTCGAGCCCGCCAGCGACATCGTGCGGCGCTTTGCCACCGGCGCCATGAGCTTTGGCAGCATCAGCGCCGAGGCCCACGAGAACCTGGCCATCGCGATGAACCGCATCGGCGGACGCAGCAACACCGGCGAAGGCGGCGAACGCGAGGAGCGCTATCTGCGCCTCCCCAGCGGCGACAGCAAGAAGAGCCGGATCAAACAGGTCGCCAGCGGTCGCTTCGGCGTGACGGCGCACTACCTGGTCAACGCCGACGAGCTCCAGATCAAGATCGCGCAAGGAGCAAAGCCCGGCGAAGGCGGCCAGCTGCCCGGTCACAAAGTCGACGCCGTGATCGCCGAGACGCGGCACTCGACGCCGGGCGTGACCCTGATCTCTCCCCCGCCCCACCACGACATCTACAGCATCGAGGATCTCGCGCAGCTGATCTTCGACCTGAAGATGGTCAACCCCAAGGCTCGCGTGAGCGTGAAACTGGTCGCCGAGGCTGGCGTCGGCACCATCGCCGCCGGCGTGGCCAAGGCCCGCGCCGACGTGATCCTGATCTCGGGCTTCGACGGCGGCACCGGCGCGTCGCCCCTCACGAGCATCAAGCACGCGGGCGTGCCCTGGGAACTCGGGCTCGCCGAGACGCACCAGACTTTGGTCAAGAACGACCTTCGCAGCCGCGATCGTGCTGCAGACCGACGGCCAGATGCGCACCGGCCGAGACGTGGTGATCGCCGCGCTGCTCGGCGCCGAAGAGTTCGGCTTTGCGACCGCCCCCCTGGTCGCCAGCGGCTGCATCATGATGCGCAAGTGCCACCTCAACACCTGCCCGGTAGGTGTCGCGACCCAAGACCCAGAGCTTCGCAAGCGCTTCGCCGGCAAGCCCGAGCACGTCATCCGCTTCATGTTCTACGTGGCGGAAGAGGCACGCGAGCTCATGAGCCAGCTCGGCTTTCGCACCATCGACGAGATGATCGGACGCGTCGACCGCCTGCGCCCCCGAGACGTGGCTGGGCACTTCAAGGCCAAGAAACTCGACATGAGCGCGGTGCTCGCCCCTGCGGAGCGCGGCGACGGAGTGGGCGTGTGCAAGAGCGTGCAGCAGGACCACGGCGTGGAGCGCTCCCTCGACCACCAGATCCTGGAACAAGTGCGCCCGGCCATCGAGCGCGGGGAGAAAGTCTCCATCGCGCTGCCGATCAAGAACGTGCACCGCACGGTGGGGGCCTTCCTGGCCGGTGAGATTGCTCGGCGTCACGGCGCAGCCGGGCTCCCCGAGGGAACCCTCCGCCTCGACTTCGAGGGCAGCGCCGGCCAGAGCTTCGGGGCCTTCGCCGTCTCGGGCACGCACCTGCACCTCGAGGGAGACGCCAACGACTATGTCGGCAAGGGCCTCTCGGGCGGCACCATCAGCGTGCGTCCGCCGCGCGGTGCGACCTTCCGTTCCGACGAGAGCGTGCTGGTGGGCAACGTGGCGCTCTACGGAGCGACCAGCGGCAGGGCCTTCATCAGCGGCGTCGTGGGAGAACGCTTTGCCGTGCGCAACAGCGGCGCGACCGCGGTGGTCGAAGGCGTTGGCGATCACGGCTGCGAGTACATGACGGGTGGGCGCGTGGTCGTGATCGGCAGAACCGGCCGCAACTTTGCCGCCGGAATGAGCGGAGGTTACGCCTACGTGCTCGACGGAGACGGCGGCTTCGAATCCCGCTGCAACAAGGATCTCGTGACTATCGAAGGCCTCGGCTCCGAAGACGCCGCCTTCGTCGCTGCGCTCTTGGACGAGCACCGGCGCGTCACCGGGAGCGCTAAGGCCGCCGAGTTGCTCGCGCGCTGGGAAGAGACCCTGCCGCGCCTGCGCAAGGTCGTACCCGTAGAGTACCGGCGCGTGCTCGATCAGATCGAAGAACAGCGCCGCGCGGCTCCCAGCGCAGCGGGCACCGAAGACGACCCATTGCCGGTTCCGCGGGGCAATCGCCACGCGCCGGAGGCGGAGTGAGCATGGGCAAGCTGACCGGCTTCATGCAGTACGCGCGCCGGAGCGCAGCCAAGCGACCGGTGGCCGAGCGGCTGCGGGACTACCGGGAACTCGAGCTCCCGGTAGTGAACGAACGACTGGCCGAGCAAGGCGCCCGCTGCATGGACTGCGGCATTCCCTTCTGCAACAGCGGATGCCCCCTCGACAACTTGATCCCGGAGTGGAACGACCACGTGTACCGCGGGCGCTGGGACGATGCCGTCGCGGCGCTGCACGCCACCAACAACTTCCCGGAGATCACCGGACGCGTCTGTCCGGCGCCCTGTGAAGCGGCCTGCGTGCTGGGCATCGACGACGATCCAGTGAGCATCAAGCTGCTCGAGCGATCCATCGCCGACCACGCGTTTTCCCACGGTCGCATCGTTCCGGAGCCGCCACTCAGCCGCACCGGCAAGAAGGTCGCGGTCGTAGGCTCGGGCCCGGCTGGGCTCGCAGCAGCGCAGCAGCTGAACCGAGCCGGGCACAGCGTGGTGGTGCTCGAGCGCGACGATCGCGTCGGCGGTCTGCTCACCTACGGGATCCCCGACTTCAAGCTCGACAAGCGCTGGGTGCACGCTCGGGTCGAGCAGATGCGGGCCGAAGGCGTCGAGTTTAGAACCGGCGTCGAGGTCGGCACCGCTCTCGGCGTCGCCGAGCTGACCGCTGGCTTCGACGCCCTGTGCCTGGCCATTGGCTCGCGAGCGCCGCGCGACCTCGGCATGCCCGGTCGCGACCTGGGCGGCATTCACTTTGCGATGGATTACCTCGAACAGCAGAACCGTCGCGTCAGCGGCGATCGCATCGCGGACGATCGCGCCATCGTCGCTACGGGCAAACGCGTGGTCGTGATCGGCGGCGGGGACACCGGCAGCGACTGCATCGGTACGGCGCTGAGGCAGGGTGCGACCAGCGTGACCAGCCTCGAAATATTGCCGCGGCCGCCCGACGAGCGCGCTCCCAATACGCCCTGGCCCAACTGGCCGCTGATGTTGCGCACGTCGAGCTCTCACGAAGAAGGCGGCGAGCGCAAATGGAGCGTCTCGACGGAGCGCTTCAGCGGTGACCACGGGCTCGTCGAGAAGCTACACGTCGTCGAGGTCGCCGAGCGCGCAGGGCGCTTCGAGCGCGTCGACGGCACCGAGACGGCGCTCGACGCAGATCTGGTCCTGCTGGCGCTGGGCTTCGTTCATCCCGAGAAGGCCGGGCTGGTCGAGGCGCTCGGCCTCGGGCTCGACCGAAGGGGCAACGTCGCCATCGACCCGAACTGCATGACCAACGTGCCGGGCGTGTTCGCTGCCGGCGACTGTCAGCGCGGCCAGAGCCTGGTGGTGTGGGCCATCGCCGACGGGCGCCGCGCGGCTCGAGCCATCGACCTGTACCTGATGGGCAAGACCGAGCTGGGTTGAAGCCGGACCGAGGCCGGACCGAGCCCGGACCGAGCCCGGCAACTCCGCGATTTCACCCGAGCGCCATCTCGTGGGATACTCGACTCTCCTTGGCCCAGGCTCCGAAGAAGCGCCCCCCGAAGCGTCCCCCCCCGCGAGGCGGCCCTCCCAAACGGCCCGGTTCTTCGCCGGACATCCAGGTGGGCTTCGCGCCCGCCGGGCGAGAGACCCTCGCCGCCATCACCACCAATCTCGCGCCAAAAGCCGATGGCCCAGACCTCGAATTTCACCTGGTGCCCGCGGGCCGCGAGACCTTGGCCGCCATCACGGCCGAGCTGCTGCCTGGCCGCATCAGCCACGCCGACGAGGCCTCGGAACCCACGACCGGCGTCCGGTCCCGCCAGCGCACCCGCGGCTACTCCGAACCGCCGCCGCAGCCTTCCCTCGCTGGTCGAATGACCATGCCCGGCGTGGCGCCGCCGGCCAACGCACCCGCGGGCTTGAAGACCGATCGTGTGAGCAAGGACACCATCGACGCCTTGGCCACGGCGATGCTCGACGTCTCACCATCACCCTTGAGCGCACGTTCGCGCGCGCAGGCGCTCGAAGTGTTCGAGCTGGTCACATTCGTGATCAAGGGCGACGATCTCGGACAGCTGTCCACCGAGACCACGCGACGCGACTTCGTGGCCGAACGGCTGATGCACCGACTGCCTATCGCAGCGATCGATCAGATCGATCGCGTCGACGTGACTCCTTGGACCGAGCGCGGCACGCTGATCTTGCGCGTGTGGTGCAAGGTCCGCCCACCGCTGCGCTGAGCGAGCGCCGGGCTCAGCACGGTGAGCCCCACTGGTTCTCTCTGAATCCGACCTTCGCAGGTGGGGCGACGGCCGGCGCGGGTGGGGCGGGCGGCGCGGCGGGAAGCGCGGACTCCGAAGCGCGTCGTGCTCCGCTCAGCGACCGCGCGAGGCTCGTCGGCGTCGCGCGAGCAGCCCGATGGCGGCCACCCCGAGCCACACCAGGCCTCCGGGCGTGGCCCGGCGGCCCAGCGCGCAGTCGAAGCCCTGGTCGTGCTGGGGAGGAGGCGTCGAGGTGGCCGCGCCAGCCGCGCCAGCCGCGCCAGCCGCGCCAGCTGCGCCAGCCGCTCCAGCCGCGCCAGCCGCTCCAGCTGCTGCGTCCCCGCCGTCTTCCGCCCGCGCCAACGAGACGAACAGCGAGGTCGCCAATGCCAATGCCCATGCGATCCGACTCCGCATGGCTCAGAGCTCCACGTTCACGCTCGCGAGCAGCGTGCGGCCGGGTTGCGGAATGGTGGTCATTCGGAACTCGCCGCTGACCGGCGCCGAGTAGTGCCAGTCGGCGATGTTGTACGCCCCGATGTTGTAGTGAACTTTGGAATTCATCATCTCGCCACTGAACACGACGTCCCAGACCACGGCCGCGTCGGTCTTGCCCTGGGGCGGATCACCCACCGTCTCCAGCCGATCGTAGCGACTGCCCTCTAGGGTGGCTCGACTCATCACCGTGAGCGATCGTCCGATGATGGGCACCGCGCCTTTTACCGAGGCCAGATGCCGCGGAGAATTGGGCACTTGTCGCAGGTCTTGGTCGTTCTTGACGTAGCGCGCCAGCGAGAGCGAATACTGCCCTGCCAACATCCAGCCCTCGCGCCAGTCGCGACGCACCTCGGCTTCGGCGCCGAGCACCAAGACCGGAGCTCCCGAGTTGACCAGGTAGAGCGGGTCGGTCTCGGTGCCTCCGCCGCGACCGACGATCAGATTGTCCACGTAGTTCGCGTACACCGCCCCAGTGGCGCTGACCGCACGCGCGATCTGATGAGTGTGCTCGAGCTCCCCGGAGTAGACGGTTTCGGGCTTTAGACTCGGGCTCGGTGCTTGCACCGGGCTTTGGTAGAAGAGCTCGTAGACGGTGGGTGCGCGAAAGGCACTGCCGCCCATCAGCTTGGTGACTCCCCCGGAGTAGGGCTTGGCAACGATGGCGCCCCGCGGGTTGAGGGAACCCTGTGAGGTCTCGGGGATGCTGGTGAACTCCCACTTGAAGTAGTCGTAGCGGGCTCCGGCGTGCAGCGCGAGGCGCGGGGACACCTCGACATCAGCGATGGCGTAGGCGCTCATCACCCAGAACGGGTTCTTGTCGTCGGGCAAGAACACGCCACCGTTGTCCTCGCCTCGGAGGCTCGCACGGAAGTGACGCTGCGCTTCGCCGCCGACCGTCAGCCGCAGCGGCTGGGCGGGCTGAATCACGAAGCGCTGCTCGATTCCGGCCCACTGTCCCACGTATTTTTCCAGCGCGACGCCGCCGTCTGCGGGATCGTAGGGCGACCCGGACTCGAACACATACAGGTTGGCATGGGCCCGGGTGAAGGATTGGAACTCGCTGGTGAGCTTCGGTTCGAAGCGAGCTTCAACGAAGCCACGTCGGTCGACGAAACGATTGCGATCGTCTCCGAACAGCGTGTCGTACTCAGCGTGCGGCAGGGTCTTCTCGCGCTGATGCCAGATCCACTGCAGGGTGAGGTCGCGGTACCAGAAGCGACCTTGGACGGTCGCGAGTTCGACGTCATCGAGGCCTCGGGCCTCTCCGTTCAGACCCGATGGGTCGCTTCGATATTCTGGGAAGTGGAAATCTCGGCCCGCGCCGCGGGCGCCGGCCAGGCTGAGCCAGAGCCCGGAATCCTTGCCGAGCCGCTGATAGGCGTGAGCGCGCCCACGCAACATGCTGTGCTCGACTGCCGACGCGCCCACTTCCAGCTTCGACACCTTGTCGCGTTCGTGAGTGACCACGTTGACGACGCCGAACACGGCGCCCGTGCCGTAGAGTGCTGAGCCAGGACCGCGCACCACCTCGATGCGTTCGACATCGTCGATGTCCGTCCGGCCCTCGAATCCCGGAAACGACTGGTAGAGGATGTTGTCGTTGAAGGGATGGCCGTCGTAGAGGATCAGGATCTTGTTGCCGTAGTCGCCGGGGCGTGAAAACCCGCGGAAACCCAAGGTCAAGTAGCTTCGATCGTCGGTCAGGTAGACCCCCCGCACGCCTCGGACCGCCTCGGCGATGGTCGGGTAACCCATCGCTCGGAGCTCTTGGGCGGTGATGATGCTCACCGACGACGGAGCCTCCTCGACCAGCTGCGTGCTGCGGCTCGCGGCGGTGACCTGCGCTTCACGTGCGAGCTCCAACATCAGGCTCGATTGCTTGTTGGCGGCGATGGCCACCCTCCGCACAATCGGACGAAATCCCGAGAGTGAGACTCGGATCTGGTGGGAGCCGACCGGGATGGTGACCACCGCGGGCGTGAAGCCCATGGGCTCGCCGTCCACCTCGACCAATGCGTCGCGCAAGTCGCTCGAGACCACCAGCGTCCCGGTCTCGATCACCAGCCGCGGCCGAATCGTCGAGGTCTTCTTGGGCCCGATGTCGACGTCCAGCTCGGCGGGGCGCGAGCCTGCCTTGGTCACGAAGACCCGGTGTGGGCCGGGCTCGACGCTGATCTCCGCGGGAGCGACGGCCACGACCGGCCCGTTTGGATCGTCGAGGCGGATCTGGGCCCCCGCGGCTCCTTCCACGCGCAGCTTTCCGAAAATGCTCTTGAGCTTGAGAGACACGCTCGTCTTCGAGCCTGCCGTCACGTTCAACACCTTCGACTGCGCGGGCTCGTAGCCTGGTCGCTCGACGATGATGGTGTACTTTCCTGGGGCGAGCCCCAGCTCCCGCGGCGCCGAACCACGCGGCCCGAGGTCCTTCCGATCCACGTAGATGGTCGCGTCTGGAGGGTCCGACTCGACCTGAATCACGGCGACGTTGGGCGCGATGCGGCCCAGCGAGTCTCGGATCGCGCTCTTCTGCTTCGGATCCGTCTCGGTATCGAGGGAGGTCGCGTAGAAACGCCAGGCGTTCGGGAACTGGCCGAGCTGCTCGTAGCAGCGCGCGATGTTGAAGAGCACGTTCTTGTTGGGAACCAGGCGGTTCGAAACAAGGAAGTGCTCCAGCGCTCCGCTGAAGTCCCCGCCTTGGTAGTGCTTCGCGCCGATCTGAAAGTGCAGATCAGCCTCGTCCGCGACATCACTCGCGTGGGCTGGCAGCCCAAGAGTCATCAGCGCCGCCAAGAGCAGCGCCGCGAGAACTCCGCCTTCAGCGCTCCAGCTTGATCTCGAGCGGGGGCTTCGTGGGTGCAGGCGCGGAGGCAGCAGGTGGAACATCGGCGATGGGCTTCTTTCGGGGCGTGCGGTCGACGGGGTCCCGAGCTCGTGGCGGGGACGGAGCATGGGGCGGGGTAGCGCTGGCGGAGGCTGCGGATGCGAGGGGCGGCTCGTGGGCGACCAGGGTCGGGCTCGCGGAGGCCGCTGCAGGCGGGAGGTCGCTCGCCGCGGGTGAGGCCGGAGGTGAGGCCGCCGGCGCGGCGCGCGCGGACTCGTGCCGCGGTGCCACCCAGATACGTGCTCTCTACTTCCGACGGCACCTCCCCACGACCGCGAATGATAGGGCAGGCGCCTAGCTTCGGGGAGTAGTTCCGTGCAGGCCGCCGCAGGGCGCGCTTGAGCCGTGTTGGAGGGATTCGCACCGGGATGGACGCCGGAGACCCCCCCCACCACGCCCGAATGAGGCCGCCCGTTCCATCCCCTCGCCCTGCGGACTACGACCCTCGCCATGCGCCTTTCGATCGCGCTCGCCTTGGGCCTCAGCGCAGCGTGCAGTCCGAACCACGCCGGCGTCACAGCGCGAAGCGGCGACACCGCCGGAACGCCGGCGCCGCCGGCCGCAACCGAATCGCCCCAGCCCCGAGATCTGCCTGCCGTGGCCATCGTGTCACCGCTGCGCGCGGACCGCCTTCGCGATCTTCGGTTTTCGCCCGACGGCCGGCTCTTGGCACTGGCGACTGGGTTCGAAGAGACGCTGCTCTTCGACGCCAAGGACGGCGCCCTGCGTGCCGTACTCCTCCAAGCGGGCATGCACTCGAGCGCGCTGGCGTGGAGTCCGGACAGCAAGCGCTTGGCAGCCGCCAAGCACGGAGTCGTGATTTGGGATCTGAAAAATGCGTCCCCATTCCGGACCTTGGCCCAAACAGAATCGGGCGCGAATATCGCCGCACTCGCCTGGAGCCCCGACGGCAAGACGATCGCCGCGGGCTACGTGCGCAAGGTCCTGCGCTGGAGCGCCGAGACCGGCGCGACCCTGCCGACCTGGCAGACGCCGGGTTGGGTGAGCGGGCTCGAGTTCTTGCCCGGCGGCGCGCTGGCCGTGAGCGATGAGAGCGGAGTGCTCACGGTCTACGAAGCTGACGGGACCCTGCGCTTCGCCCAGAAGAAGGCCCCTGGAGGCGCGGTGCCCTACAAATCGGTGCGGGTGAGCCCCGATGGCTCGACCCTGGCGGTGGGCGATCCGACGGTGCTGCTCGATGCAAAAACGGGAGAGCGGCGCCAGCTGATCCTGACCCAAGGCTTGCAAGGGCGCGCCGCCTTCGACCCAACGGGCAAGGTGGTGGCCTTCGACACCGGTGGAACCCTTCGCCGCTTCTCGGTCGGAGACGCATGGCCCTTGGACGAGGTCGTGGACGACGCACCGCGGCCGGGGACGGGGTTCATTCCGGACTCCTTCGATTGGAGCTCAGACGGCTCGCGCTGGGCGACCGGGCTCGACTTCTCCGTGACGCTTTGGGACGCCAAAGCCAAGAAGCCGCTCAGGCGGCTCTGGGGCTCACCGCCGAACCGGGTCTCCAATCGACGCCTGGTCGTGCAGTGGCACGGGGATCGGATCCTCGAGGCTCGAGGCGACCTTCGCGTCTGGAGCGCGAAGTCCGGCGCGCTGATCGCAGAGCTGCAGCCGTCGCCCGACGACTACATCGGAGAATTCGCGCTGAATCCCGGCGGAACGCGCGCGCTGATCGCATTCGGAAGCGGCAAGCTCGTGCTCATCGACCTGTCGACGGGAGAGACTCTCGCCGAGGCCGTAGGCCCGATCATGCCAACCTGCGTGCGCTTCGTTTCGGACCAGCGCGTCGCGATCGCGCGGAACGATGATCCCACCGCGGTCCTGCGGGACGCCAACTCGCTCGCGGCGGTCGACGGCCAGAAGCCCGCCCGTTGCTACGTCGAGCGCCTCGGGCAGCCCGGCGGCCACTGGGCACTTTCCCTGGAGGAAGGGGCGAATGTCGTCGATACGCGCAGCGGCGTGCTCTTGCGACAGCTCACCTCCGATCAATACCCCGCCGCCGCGTTCAGCCCGAGCGGCAAGCTGCTCGCCATGAGCGTCACGGGCGAAATCACGATCTGGTCCACCAAGAGCTGGAAACCCGAGCGCAGCTTCCCAATCGCCGGCGGTCGCGCCCGCTTCCTGCGCTTTGGCCCGAATCACGACCAGCTCATCGTCTCGACCGGCCACGGCGTCGAGGTTCGCGACTCGACGACCGGCAGCGTGATCGCCCGAGCCCCGACCACGAGCCACGACACGGCCGAAGCCGCGATCTCGGCGGATGGGAAGTTCCTGGCGCGCAGCGATCTCTACGGCCTGCGGCTCGATCGTCTCGCGGACGGTGCGGTGCTGCACTTCGTGCCTCTCGAGGGCAAGCGCTCCGTCGTGCTCTCGGGCGCGGGCTGCGCCGACGGCGCCGATGCGGCGCTTGCCGATCTGAGCGTGCGCGCCGGAAGAGATCTGCTGACCGCCAAGTTGCTGCCGATGTCAGGAGCGGGCGGCGGGGCGCGCTGCTCGGGCTTGGTCGCGACCTTCATGGGCGGCGGCCGGTTGCCGCTTCCGCCGCTGGCCCACCTCGAAGAGTGAGGGCTGCCCACGGGCCGCAGCCCCCCCCGGCGCCCTGCGGCATTGACAGCGACGCCGCATTCGTGGTGCTCAGGCATGCTCCGGCGAATGGCCGGTGCATGGTCCATCGCTCAGGAGAGTTTCACCTTGGTAACCGTTGGCATGAATTATCGCGTCTTGCCGGGCAAGCAGCGCGACTTCGAAGAGAAGTTCGCCTCAGTGATCGGCGCCCTGCGCTCCGCGTCCGGTCATACGAATTCGACACTCTGGAAGGACGTGAGCGATGACGCTTCGTATCTGATCACCAGCGAGTGGTCCGACGAGCAGGCCTTCCGGGATTTCATCCAGAGCGATACCTTCCGAGCCGTCACCAACTGGGGCAAAGAACAGATCCTGGCGGGCCGCCCGCAGCACAAGGTCTACAAGCACTAGTGCCGCGCGGCAGAAGTTTCGCTGGTTTCTTTTCCGTGTGCGTGTCGTCGGTGTAGTGGGGTGACATGATCGACTACAGCGCGTTCGCGGGCCGAGCGCACGGTGGTCGTCCGACGGTTCCGCTCGCGCTGAGGGCTGAAGAGCGCGCGCGGATCGAGGAGGCGTTGCGACCCGCCAGGGCGGAGCAGCGGCTGGTTCGTCGGGCGCAGGCCGTGTTGATGATGGCGGACGGAGTGCCTGCGACGGACATCGCCCGGCTCCTCGGGGTGCACGTGCGCACGGTGGACGACTGGCGCAAGCGCTTCGACTGCGCGGCACCTAGCGAGAGACTGGCGGACGCCCCGCGCTCGGGACGGCCGCCCTCTCTCTCTCGGACACCGTAGCGGCTCGAGTAGAAGCACCGACGACCTCGCGGCGAGGATCGACGCGTACGTCGCGTGGTATCTGCAGACCGACCGACCCTTTCGCTGGTCGTACCGCCCCGAGTCGTGGGCCGAATCCAGAAAAATCCCCTCACTTTCTGCGAAGAAAGCCGCAACTGTTTCGGAGTGAGGCCCGACCACACGGGGATGGCACAGGAAGGGCGAAAGCTCGGAAGATTTGGGGATGGGACGGACGAGGTGATCGGTGCGCTGATCGAGGTGCATCGGCATCTCGGTCCAGGGCTGATGGAATCCGCATATGAGGCCTGTCTATCTGCCGAGCTGTCCGAACGACGGCTCAAGTTCGAGCGGCAGCGACCGCTACCAATCCGCTACAAAGGCGTACACCTTGACTGCGCCTATCGCCTCGACCTGGTCGCTTCCAGATCGTATCCTCCTGGAGCTCAAGGCGGTCGAGCGGCTGCTCCCGATTTACGAAGCGCAGGTCATCACCTATCTGCGCCTTTCGCGGTTGCCCGTCGGCCTGCTCGTCAACTTCGACGTGACCGCGCTCAGAAATGGCCTGCGGAGGCTAACGCCTGACCACCCCAAATCCTTCCGCTCTTCCGCCCTTCCTGTGAGAGCCCAAATGAGCGGTTGCCCGTCGGCCTGCTCGTCAACTTCAACGTGACCGCGCTCAGAAATGGCCTGCGGAGGCTAACGCCTGACCACCCCAAATCCTTCCGCTCTTCCGCCCTTCCTGTGAGAGCCCAAATGAGCGCAGGTCTCAGGGGCGAATCCACTCGAACTTCGGCCGCGCGGCACTAGAGCACGGTGATCGTCCGGCGCCAGGCCCCGAGGGCTTTGGATTCTCGGCCGACGCCGTCCTCGCCGGCGGCATAGGCCTGCCCCGCAGCGGCTAGCGTGCGCCCGCCGCGGGACGATCGAGCCGGTCGCAGGAGACCTGATCGCCCAGATCGCAGGCGCGCTCGAACATCTTCCTGCCGCGGGCCGGATCGGCCGGCAGCGCGCCTTTTTCGTCGGAAAGCATCAGGCCAAGGGCCCGGCAGCCCATGATCGAGCCGCCGTCGCAGGAGCGCTCGAAGAGTTGCACGGCCTTGGCTTCGTCCTTCTGCACCCCGCGCCCGCCCAGCACCATGCGCCCGAAGCCGTGACAGCCGTCGGCGTCGCCGCCATCGCAGGCCTTCTGGAAGAGCACCACCGCCTGCTCCACGTTGGGCTCGGTGCCCATGCCGATGTATTTCGCCAGCGCCAGGCCACCGCAGGCCTCGGCGCTGCCGTAGTCGCAACCCCGTTGGTAGAACTGCAAGGCTCGCGCGGGATCCTTGGCGGTTCCTCGTCCCTTCTCGTAGCGCTTCCCGAGGGCCGCGCAGGCCTCGGCCTCCGAAGCCTGACACGCGCGCTCGAGGAGTGTGATCACGCGGCCGTGGTCGACTCCGCCCGCGCGGGCAGCCTCGATGGACTTGGCGTAGTGGAGGCACGCGGCGGCGTCGTCTGCGTTGCAGGCACGCTCGAAGAGCTCGGCCGCGCGCTTCTCGTCGCGGGCACCCTCGAGACCGATCTGATGCGAGAGCGCCAGCTGTCGGCAGGCGGCGATCTCTCGGCCCTCGCAGCGCGCCTCGAGCTGGGCGTTCAGGCCCCGGCGCTTGGACGATCCGAAGCCGATGACCCCGACCGCGACCGCGAGGCCCAAGCCCAAGCCAATGGCAAAGGGCAGGACCGGCGAGCGCCCAGCCTGCCGGGGCGCCGGCAGTCGCGAAGGCGGCGCGCGCCGCTCACGTGCCGGCCCTCGGGCCCCCGCGGCCTCACGCTCGGAATCGGCTGATGACACGAGACGGCCATAGCGCACCGCCCGATAATGCGCGACAAAAAGCGCCGCAGGATGACTGTGCCCGCGCCCGCCGGGTCGTTGTAGGCTCGGGCTCCCATGCGACCCGAGCACCGCGAACGCGCCCGAATCGAGGCGGCCACGCGCGTCGTCGACCGTCACGTGGCATCGCTGCGCCTACCCGAAGAGGTGGGGCTCGAAGCCTTGGTGAACGACACGCTCTACCACGAACGCCGACGACTCGAGCGCGAGCGCGGCGGCGACGCCCGCATCGCCGAGGACCACGCCTTTTACCACCGCGTGCAGAAGCGCCTCCGACACGCTTCCGCCCGCGACCTGCGCGAACTCCTCGATCAGATCGCGCTGCGCTTCGCCGCGGAGATCGTGGGCAACTTCGACGACCGCGTGTACAAGTTCTCGACCACCGTGATCCCGACGGGGCTGAGCGTGCTGCTCACGGCGATGTCCCCGGGCAAGCTCGGCTCGCTCGGCTCCCTCCGACGCGGGCTCTCCGACCACGTGCAGATCCAGGGCTCGGTGGACCACGTGCGCAAGCTGCTCGACAAAGGCACCCTGGTCGTGGTGCCGACGCATTCTTCGCACCTCGACAGCATCGTGCTCGGCTACGCGGTTCACCTGATGGGCTTGCCGCCGTTGCTCTACGGAGCGGGGCTCAACCTGTTCAACAACCCGGTCACGTCGTTCTTCATGAACAACCTGGGCGCTTACCGGGTGGATCGAAAGAAGACCGCGGGCCTCTACAAGGAGGTACTCAAAGAGTACGCCACCGTCGCGCTCGAGCTCGACTACAACAACCTGTTCTTCCCGGGCGGAACCCGCTCACGCAGCGGCGCGCTGGAGCAGAAGCTCAAGCGCGGCCTGCTCGGCACGGCGGTCCGCGCCTACGTGGGCAATCTGCAGAGCCACCGCGAGAAGCCGAACCTCTACGTCGTGCCCTGCACCATTTCGTACAAACTCGGCCTCGAGGCCGAGACGCTGATCGACGACCACCTGAAAGAGGTGGGCAAGAACCGCTACATCATCGAAGACGACGAGTTCAGCCGCCCCAAGCAGGTGTTGAACTTCATGTCGAACATGGTCTCTCTGGACAGTCGGGTGGTGATCACGTTCAGCCAGCCCCTAGACGTGGTGGGCAACTACGTGGACGAGGAGGGGCGCAGCCTCGACCCACGCGGGCGCCTGATCGACTCCTCGACCTACGTCTGCGACGCCGGAGCGCCCGTGCACGACGCTCAACGTGACGAGGAGTACACCAACGAGCTCGCGTCGGCGATTGCTCGGGAGTTCGCCCGGGACAACGTCGCGATGAGCACCCACGTCGTCGGCTACGCGCTGCTCGACATGATCCAACGCGACAACCCCGAGATGGACCTGTACCGACTCCTCCGCACCGGCGGCCGCTCACCCAGCGTCCTCTTCAGCGACCTCGCGAGCGAGACGGAGCGCGTGATCGAGGCGCTTCGGCACTCGAGGCGGGGTCCGCGGCTCTCCGAGAGTTTGTCCCAGGACCCGCAGGCGGTCGTCACTGACGCCCTGCGCGCCTTCAGCAGCTATCACACGCGGGCGGCGGCCGTGCGCCGCGGCGAACGTGTGTTCCACGAGGACCGAAACTTGCTGCTCTACTACGGCAATCGCCTCAAGGGTTACGATCTCGGACGCACACTCGCGCGCTCTGCGGTGGCGTCCCACGCCGGAGGGCCCCAGGCATGACCCTCGACGACTGCATCGGGGTGGTCGGCGCCGGCAGCTGGGGGACCACGCTGGCAAAGGTCTTGGGGGACAACGGCAAGCGCACGCTGCTGTGGGCGCGGCGTGAGGCGGTCTGCCGCGAGATCAATGAAACCCGGCAAAACGCCCAGTATCTTCCAGGTTTCAGCCTGGGCGACTCGGTCGAAGCGACCTCCGATCTGGAACGCATCTGCAAGAGCGCGTCGCTGATCATCGCGGTCGTGCCCTCGCACACCATGCGCGAGACCGCCCGCGAGCTGGGCAACCACCTGACCGGTGAGCACGTGGTCGTGCACGCGACCAAGGGCATCGAACAAGGCAGCTTCAAGCGCATGAGCGAGGTCTTGCGCGAAGAGACCTGCCTGCGAAAGATCGGCGTCATCAGCGGCCCGAACCTGGCCAAAGAGCTGGCGGCGCGGCAGCCCGCGGGGACCCTGGTCGCGAGTCGCTACGACGAGGTCTTCGAGCGCGCGCACGCGGCCCTGCACAACGACTACTTCCGCGTCTACCAAGGGCGGGACGTGATCGGCGCCGAAATCGGCGGCGCCTTCAAGAACATCATCGCCCTCGCGGCCGGCGTGGCCGCGGGCCTCGGGCTCGGCGACAACACCAAGGCCTTGCTGCTGACCCGCGGCTTGTCCGAGATGGCTCGTTTCGGGGTGGCCATGGGCGCCGACGTCATGACCTTCGGTGGCATGGCCGGCATGGGCGATCTGATCGCGACCTGCTCGTCGCCGCTCTCGCGGAACCACCAGGTGGGCGCTCGGCTCGCCCGGGGCGAGAAGCTCGACGACATCCAACGCGACATGCGCATGGTGGCCGAGGGCGTGAAGATGGCCAAAGCGGCCAACGACTTTGCCAGCAGAAAACGCCTGGATCTTCCGATTGTGCGGGCCGTGCACAACCTGCTGTACGATCACCACGATGTGCAGCTGCTGCTCAAAGAGCTGATGAGCATCCCGGCCGGCCCCGAGTTCGCCGCGCTCACGATTTGAGGGCGGCGGTCAGCGAAGCTGTTCAGGCAGGTGTCGCGCGATGGACTCGCGCACCGCGGCCGCGAGCTCGTCCCTCTTGGCGACTCCATAGGCTTTCGAGTCGATGGGCGCGCTCAGGGTGACCGTGACCGCAGCGCCGGTGTGCACCGTGCCTTCGAGCGTGACCAGCACGTCGCGAGTGCCGACCACGGTCACGGGCAGGATGCGTGCACCGGTGTCGAGCGCCAAGTGGAAGCCGCCTTTCTTGAACGCTCCGAGCTTGCCGCTGCGGCTGCGGGTGCCCTCGGGCGCGATCCAAATACTGGTGCCTTCGGAAAGCGCGGTCTTGGCCCGGGCGAGCCCCGCGAGGGCTCGTTCGTGGTTCTTGCGGTCGACCTCGATGAAACCCGCCGCACGCATCGCGCCGCCCCAGACCGGGATGCGAAACAGTTCTGACTTGGCCACCATGCGCACACGACGCTTCAGCGCCTGAAACAAGACCGGGATGTCGTAGAGCGACTGATGGTTGCTCATGACCACGAAGGTCTCGCCTGCGGGCGCGAGCTCGAGCCCGCAGGTGGTCACCTCGATCCCAACCTGGTCGAGCAACCTCCGCGACCAAGAATCGAGCCGTCGATCGCAGGTCTCGGCCGTGAGCCGTCCCGCGACTCCTTCGAGCAGCGTCGGGACCGAGATCCGGGCCGTTTCCGCAATGGCCAGGGACAGGTGCCAGAGCGTCATGTCGTTCCCGGACAAAACCACGGAGAACGACGCCGCGCCACGCCGCGATGCACGCCACGCTATGCCCTAGCTTCCATGAGGCGCATGGCATAGGCTCGTTCTCGACTTCGTCGATGGAAGCTTCCTGCACGAGCTGCCCGGCACGATTTGCCGTCCCCGACGACAAGGTCCGAGGCCGAAAGGTTCGGATCGCGTGCAAGCGGTGTGGTTCGCCCATCATCGTCGACGGGACGCAAATCGGTGAGCCGTCACCCAAGCCCGCGGCAGCACCCAAGCCCGCGGCGGCGGCGCCCAAGCCCGCGGCGGCAGCACCCAAGCCCGCGGCGGCGGCGCCCAAGCCCGCGGCGGCAGCGCCCAAGCCCGCGGCGGCGGCGCCCAAACCCGCGGCGGCGGCGCCCAAGCCCGCGGCGGCGGCGCCCAAGCCCGCGGCGGCAGCGCCCAAGCCCGCGGCGGCAGCGCCCAAGCCCGCGGCGGCGTCCCCCAAGCCCGCGGCGGCGGCGCCCAAACCGGCGACAGCAGCTCCCACGAAGGCCTCGCCCCCGGCCGACGACAACGACTGGAGCGCGCTGACCGATAGCGGCGGGAAGACCGGAACATGGCGCGAGCCCGCTCGGGCCGCGGCCAGCGTGCCACGACCGGCCGCGGCGCCTCGCGCGGCCGGACCAGCACCGCGCCCGGCGGGCCGCGGTATTCCCTCCAGCGCCGGAGCCCCGGCGGCGGTCGTCCCCCGCGTGACCGCCAACCCGAGGCGCACGATGCTCGGGGGTCTGGAGGCCCCCGCGGGCGCCGCACCCGCGCCCCCAGCCGTCGACACGCTGCCATCGGCGCAGCGTGCCCCGGTGCCCGCAAGGCCAAGCGAGCCCGAGGTCGAACCAGAGTGGACCGTCGCCCTCACGGACGACCAACACGAAGAGATGCGCACCGCCGAAGTGGTGCAGCTCTACGCTCGCGGCAGCATCGACCAAGAGACCTTCATCTGGGCCGACGGGATGGAGGACTGGAAGCGTCCTTGGGAAATCCCCATGATTGCCGCGGAGCTCTCGGCCCGAGGCCTGGCGCCCAAGCCCGACGACGACGACGACGACGACGACATGCCGATGGATGAGCCTCACGAAGACGAGGCCACCATCGTCGCGACCATGGCCGCCCTCGCGCCACCGTCGAGCCGCGGCCGGGTGCCCTCCGGCGTGTGGCACGAGCCCGGACGCGACGTGGACGACGACGTGGGCTTCGACGAGGTGACGGTCTCGCTCGACAGCAAGAGCGCCCAGGGGCTGATCGCGTCGCTGGGCGGTCCGCGACCGCCGCACAAGTCCAACGCCGAGATCTTGGCAGCGCAGTTCGACGACGTGCCGACGCAGATCCACGAAGAATCCGCCGCCCCGCCTGGAGCCCCAACGACTGACGTCGACGACCTGCTCTCGTACATGGAAGAGCGGACCCTGGCCATGGAAGACGGCTTCCGCGCGGAGTCTCGGCCCCTGTCGGCGGCAGATCTGCTGGGCGACGAAGACACGACGCTGGAACAACGCAGCCTGCCCTCCGCGATCGGTGACTCGTTCTCGCTCGACACCCTGATGGCCGGGACCGGCGCCTCGACCAGCGGCGAAGCCGCGGATCTGTTCGCGGGCGTCGACCTGCCCGCCGGACGGGACCAGCCCCTAGACTCCCTGTGGGAGCCCACGGGGATCCAGCCGCCGGCGTCGAATCCGATGTCGTCGCCGGGAGCGATGCCGTCCAGCGGCGCTTACGCAGCGCCTGCGTCGATGCCGCGACCGCCCGAGCCCAAGCAGCGGTCGAGCATGGGCTGCGTGCTCGTGGTGCTCTTGCTCGCGCTCGTGGTCGGCGGCGCCGCTGCCGCGTCGTTCTTCTTCAAGCAGCCCGCGAGCCTCTACGGCCCCGACGGAATGCCCAAGATCCCTGGTCTGTCGCGCTGATCGGGATGTCAGCCGGGCTCCTGATCACCGCCGCTTGCTTGGCGCTCGCGGTCTTGGCGTTGATCGCGCGACAGCGCTGAGTCAGGGGTGGATGTGCACGAGCGTGCCCTGCTCGGTGGCGTCACTCGCGTAGGCGGCGTGCCAGTGGTCGGACACCTCGGGGCTCGCCCACATGAAGACGAAGCGCGCGTCGATCGGCGCTAGGTTCACGCAACCGTGGGATCGCACCCGACCGAAGTCGTCGTGCCAGTACGCTCCGTGAAGGGCGTAGCCGCCTTTGAAGTACATCACCCACGGCACGTCACGCAGCTCGAACTCGTGATCGGCCACCTCCGAGTCCATGGTCGTGGTGATGTGCTTCTGGTAGACGCGGAAGGTCCCGCGCGGCGTGCTGAGCGTCTTGCCGGGCTCGCCGAGGCCGTCCTTGCCGGTCGAGACCAAGGTGACGTACACGGGGCGATCGCCCTCCCACAAGGTGAGGGTCTGGCTCACGATGCTGAGGTCGATCCACTTGGTGCCCTTCTTGGCCCACGACGGCAGCTGGCTGGGCTTGGCGGCGGTCTTCAGATCGCTGCTCTTGAGCCAGCGTCCGTTCTTGGCCTCCACCATCCTGAACCCGTGCAGCATTTTGACGGTGCCGGTGAGCGGGATGAACTCGCGCCAACCGAGGCGTTCGCCCTTCTCGAGCTGGCCCTCCTTCAGGTCCCACCAAGTGGCGCCGGCCTTGCGGGCAAACGCCGCGGGCAGCCCGGTATCGCGGAGCGAATGGCCGTGGAAGGGCGAGCCGCTGTCGGCCTTGAGTTTGTCGGCGGGCAGCATGCGACCGTCGGTGGAGATGGCGAAGCGCCGGTTCTGCGCCTCGGGCCCCGCCACGAAAGTCCCGATCAGGGCCACTCCGGTGTGGCGCTTCACGCGGTTGGCGATGACTGCGTAGGGGGGCGCGCGAAAGCTCGAGAGGTTGGGGATGCGGCGCTCACCGACGAGCCACCAAGGAACGGCGTCCTCGCCATTGCCACCAAAGCGCTCGCTTTGGTCCAGCGGCTTGGCGTGTTCGGGGATCTTGTCGACGGCGATCCCCGCGTCGTCCAGCGGCACGTCGTTGGCGCCGACGGTCAGCTCGTCCCAGTTCTCGCGCAGCTTGCTCCAGTTGCGCAGATGCCGCTCGAGCCTCATCTCGTACTGGAATTGCTCGTCTTTGCTGGGAACGCGCAGGTAGTTCGGCGCGATGGCTCGGGTGAAGGCGTAACGGTAGGGCATGGCCCAGTCGCGATGCGGCTCGGTGGTGATGGCCTTGGCGATCGGGTGGTCGAGCTTGATGGTCGCTTCAGCTCCCGCGCACACGAACCCGACCGGACGCACCGCGTACCAACCGTCCGGGCAGTCGCGGCGGGAGACCGGCTCCACGGAGCGGCTGACCCGCGCCCCGACCCTCAGGTAGCCGATGGGCGCGGCCTGCTTGTCGGGCTTCGGCAACACCGGCACCACCATCGCCACGGGCGCGAGCTTGGGCCCGTCCGCCGGGGGAACCGGCACCATCGACCACTCGTCGTCTTCGACCTTGGTCCCGCCGTTCTCGGGCTTCACCTTGGCGGCGCCCGGGTCGTTCTTGCCAAAGAAGCCGTCGCAGCCGGCGGTGGAAATCAGGAAGAAGCCGGCAAATAGCCGGCAAATGAGCCGCCGCCGAGGGCCGGACGCGGGACCAGCCGAGGGAGCCCGGGGGGACGGACGGGGAGCCATCCCCTGGGTTTGCCAAATCGACCGCAACCGGCCCAGAAATTGGCATTCCATGCGGGGGCCTTGCTCCCCGGCCACCGCGCGACGAAAACCAGTGCAGCACGAAGGAAGGCCATGCCCAAAGAGACGCTGACCGTCACCGACAACCGCACCGGCAAGAGCTACGAGCTGCCCATCGTCGATGGGACGGTGCGCGCCATGGACCTCCGACAGATCCGGGTGAACGACGACGACTTTGGGCTCATGACCTACGACCCGGCGTTCATGAACACCGCGTCGTGCCGGTCGGCGGTGACCTTCATCGACGGCGACCGGGGCATCCTGCGTTACCGCGGCTATCCCGTGGACCAGCTCGCCGAGAAGGCCAGCTATCTGGAGGTCGCCTATCTCTTGCTCAATGGCGAGCTGCCAACCAAGCACGAGCTCAGCGACTTCACCCGCGAGATCACCACGCACACCTTCGTGCACGAGAGCGTGCGGACCTTCATCGACGGGTTCCGCTACGACGCCCACCCGATGGGCATGCTGGTGGCCACCGTCGGCGGACTGAGCACCTTCTATCCCGAGGCCAAGCACGTGTCAGACGCGGAGATCCGCCAGAAGCAGATCATCCGCCTGATCGCCAAGATGCCGACCATCGCTGCCTGGAGCTACCGCCACAGCGTGGGCATGCCCTTCGTCTACCCGGACAACGAGCTCAGCTACGCCGAGAACTTCTTGGCCATGATGAAGCGCGTCGCCGAGCCGCGCTTCGAGGTCCACCCCGAGATCGCCCGGGCCCTGGACGTGCTGTTCATCCTGCACGCCGACCACGAGCAAAACTGCTCTACCAACGTGATGCGCAGCATCGGCAGCTCCCAGGCCGATCCCTACGTCGCGGTGGCGGGCGCCGCGGCGGCGCTCTACGGTCCGCTGCACGGCGGCGCCAACGAGGCCGTGCTGCGCATGCTGCGAGAGATCGGCAACGTCAGCCACGTGCCGGCCTTCGTGAAGGACGTCAAGGGCGGCGGCGCGGGCCGCTTGATGGGCTTCGGCCACCGCGTCTACAAGAACTACGATCCCCGCGCCCGGGTCATCAAACACCTGGCCGATCAGGTCTTCGACGTGGTCGGCAAGAAGAACCCCCTGCTCACGGTGGCGCTCGAGCTCGAGAAGATCGCCCTGTCTGACGAGTACTTCGTCAAGCGCAAGCTCTACCCCAACGTCGATTTCTACTCCGGCCTCATTTACGAAGCCCTGGGCATCCCGGTGGACATGTTCCCGGTGCTCTTCGCCATCCCGCGCACCTCCGGCTGGCTTGCGCAGTGGGAAGAAATGCTCCTGGACAAAGAGCAGAAGATCGCTCGACCACGTCAGATCTTCACCGGCGAAGGTGAGCGCGACTTCGTGCCCATCGAACAGCGTCGCGAGAAGAGCGTCATGCCGCCGGAGGGCTGAGTGTCCAAACCGACCGCGCTGGCCAGCGAGCGCGCACCGAGCTTCGAGCGTGCACTCGTGCTCTCCGCGCTCCTCTACTCCGCCTGCCGCTTCGTGCCACTGCCCTTCGCGGACGAGATCTTCCGCAACGCGGTCTCTCGCCTGATCGTGAGCCAGGCGCTCGACCGCCACGGCCGGAGCTTCTCGTCAAAAGCAGTGGCGCCGCTCTACGCAGAGCAAGTCGGCTGCCTGGGCGGCTGCCTCACGGCGCTGCCCAAACTTCTGGCGAAGCTGATCCTATTTCCAATCCGCAAGCTCCTCGCCTGGATTGGCGCGGCGCGGGGCATCACCCGGGATCTGGTCACGGCTCTGCTCTTCGGGCGCAGCGTCGACCGCTGTCTCGCCCGCGGCCTCTTGCCCGAGGGCGGGTCCGGTCTCGCCGGTCAGGCCAAGCTGATCCGTGGCGCCTTCGAACGTGCGCTCGCCGAGAGCGAGCTCTCGATCTCCAAACAGGCCCTCTCCTCGGTGGTCGGCCGCTCCAAGCAGGGCCTCGCGGCCGCCGGGCGGGCGGTCGCCGCGATGTTTCAAAAGCGCTCCGAAGCGGGCGGCGATCTGCCAGAGCGTGAACGCGAAGCCGTCAACGAAGGCGCCGAACAGATCGAGAACGCACTCACCGATCCCGCGGTCGCCGGCGAAATCGCCGGCTTCGATCTGCGCTTCGATCAGGAACTCACCAAGATCGGTCTCGCCGATCCGGCCGCCTGACTCAGCGCGCCGCGAAGTACGCCAGCGCCTCGCTGCCGTCTGCGAGCAGCACCACGTCGCGCCGATCACTTCGGCGCCCACAGCGGCTGCGTCCAGGCCTTGCGACCGCGGGAGTCCTCGACCACCGCTCGCACGTAGCCGCCGCCAGGTCCGAGCTCATGGCGCGCCGACAGGCCGGAGCTTCGAGCGAGTTCGCGCCCGGACGGGCCCACGAATCGAGTCACGTAGCTCTGCCCGGCTTCCGGCTCGACCGACAGCGTCAGCGCGCCCGCTTCGTGCGCCAGCGAGGCGAGGCTCACGCCCGTCGAGGCGTAGAAGTCTCCGGCCTCGAAGGCCGCCCGAATGCCGGTGGGGGTCTTGTCGGCGCGCAGCATGATCCAGGCGCGATCGCCCACGTAGGCGAACTTCCCGACCCGCGCGCGCTCGGCCGCATCGGCAAAGTGGTGCGCGTCGTCGGTCGCCACGCCAAAGACCCGCGCGCCCTGGGTGAGCACCTCGTCCCACAGGCCCTCAGCGCGACGCTCGGCGCTCTCCCGGCTCGCGGGGTGTTGCTGGTCCAGGCTCGCGTTCCAGAGCTCGACGTGGCGCACCCCGTCGGCGGACAGCGCGCGCACCATGCGCGCATCGGCCGCGAAATGGAACAGCGGGTGGTTCAGCACTGGCGCTCCGCCCAGCTCCCGCACGATGGCAAGCTCCGCACGGTAAGCGTCGAGCCGACCGGGACGAAACGGGAGCGGAATGCGTTCGCCCTTCCGCGGGTCGCGCTCAGGGTCCACGAACAGGCCGCTCAAATGGAAGAGGCAGCGGTAGCCCGGCGAAGGCTTCGGATCGCAGGTCGCGGAGTTCTGGCTCAGCTCGACCCCCGCGAAGACCAGCATGCCCTCGGGCGACGGCAGCGCGGTGACGCGGTTGTGATCGGTGAGCACCAAGAAGTCGTAGCCACGGTCGCGGTAGAACTTCACGACTTGCTCGGGCGGCGTCCTCGCGTCGTAGGAGCGATTGCTGTGCACATGGGTCTGGCCCTTGAGGAAGGGCTTGGCGATCGCTGCGGGCGCGGGCACCGGCGCCGCCACGGCGCCAGGCGCGGCGACGGCCGGGGGCACGGCGATGGGCGCGGGAGCCGGGGCGGGCATCGGCACGGTCGCGGGCTGCGCCGCGGCGCAAGCCGTGAGACAGACACCGAACAAGACCAGGGGGCGCACGCGGCGCTAATCTGCCCCACCGCACGCGGCGCGTCCAAATCGTGAGCGGTGTTCGGGTCGCGATGGGAGTTCCGACCGCAATCAACGCCGGAGCTCCTCCGCGACAACGCCGCCGGACCGACCCTGCGCACCGCCGCGCGTTCGCACTCGGCTCGTCCTTTGCGCAGCGCTGTGGCAAACTGCCCGCATGTCAACCTCGGCACGAGCGCTGGTGAGTGAGGCCCAGTTCTTGGCGCTGCCCGAAAGCCGGGACAAGGTCGAGCTGCTGGATGGAGAGGTCGTCGTGAGTCCTAGTCCTAGTTTCTGGCATCAGGAAACGCTGCGACGAGTGCTAACCGCGTTGAGCATTTGGGCCGAGGGTCGCACTGTGACCATCGGCCAAAGCCCGCTAGATGTTCGGTTTGGCGAGGGGCGCATCCTCCAGCCAGACGCTTTCGTTGTCCTCGAAGCAATTCCCCGAAGCCACGAAGGCCCCATCAACGCGGTGCCAAGCCTCTGCGTGGAGGTGATTTCCACGAACCGCGCCTACGATCGGGTGACCAAGCGCTACATCTACGCTGACGCTGGAGTGGCGGAGTACTGGGTGGTCGAGCCCGAGGGCTACGTCGAGCGCTGGCACGGTCCCGAGCTGCGGTTGCGGGAGGAAGTCCGAGGCCAGCTGACCACACCGCTCCTCGGTGGTTTCGAACTTCAGCTCGCGAGACTCTTCGACTAAATTGGTCTTGCGCGTCGTCGACGACAGCGACGCAGGCGCCATCGCGCGAGGGCCCTGGAGCGGAGCCGACCTACTCACGGCAGCCCGCGCGCCCCTCCGAGTCGTCCTGAGCCGCGCCTGCCCGCCGGTCCGCGCCGGCTCGGTGGGGCCGTTGCGAGCAGAACCACTCCCGGTGCGCTCAATTATTGTCGGCGGCGCTCCGACGTCGACCTACACTCGACCCCGATGCTCCGGCAGTTCGTGCGCTTCGCCGTCACCGGCCTGGTCCTCTCGGTCGGTTGCACTCCGCCGCCGCTGAGCGCGGAGCCGCCGGCGCACCCCGAGGGCGGCGCTGGACTCGGCTCGATCATCGTCGAGAGCAGCTCACAGAGACCCAAACCCATGACGCGTCGACAGGACCTCGAAGAGACCGTGCACGGTCGCAAGATCGCTGATCCCTACCGCTGGCTCGAGCGCTCGGACGACCCCGAGGTTTCGGCCTGGGTCGACGCGCAGAACCGCGAGCTCGCGGCCTACCTCGGTCGGGTCCCCGCGCGGCCGGCGCTCCGCGCTCGCCTCGAGGAACTGCTGGGCATCGGCGAGGAGTCGCTGCCCGCGGTGCGTCGCACCGGCAAGGGCGTCCTGCGCTACTTTCATACGCGCCGCGACGGACACCAGAACCAACCCGTGCTCCAGGTGCGTGACGGCCTCGACGGCAGCGACCGTGCCTTGGTCGATCCCAACGCGATGAGCAACGACGGCACCACCTCGCTCGACTGGTACCAGCCATCGAACGACGGCGCGCTCCTCGCCTACGGAGTGAGCGAGGGCGGCAGCGAAGAGAGCACGCTCCGGATCCGCGACGTGACTACCGGCCAGGACCTGGCCGACCAGATCACGCGCGCCCGCTACTCGTCGGTGTGTTGGCTGCCCGGGGGCAAGCGCTTCTACTACTCGCGCTTCCCGGCCAAGGGCAGCGTGCCGGCGGGCGAAGAGCAGTACCACCGCAGCATCTTCGAGCACGAGATCGGGCGCTCCCCGGACGCCGACCCTCAGGTGTTCAAGGCCAAGGTGTTCACGGATTTTCCGAGCTGCGCCATCTCGCCCAATGGGCGCTGGCTGGTGATGCGGGTCCACCAGGGCTGGAGCAAGAGTTCGCTGCTGATGGCCGACACCCGGCAGAAGAAGCTGGTCTGGAAAGAGATCACCGAAGGCAAGGACAACGTCTACGACCCGCTCCCGCTGGACGACCTGCTCTGGGTTCGCACCAACGAAGGCGCGCCGCGCTACGCCGTCTACGCCGTCGATCCCAACCAGCCCGAGCGGGCGAAGTGGAAGCGCGTGGTCGCCGAGCACCCCGAGGACGTGCTCATGGACTTCAACGTGATCGGCGGCGAGGTGCTGGTCGCGTACACCCACGAGGTCGTGAGTCGGCTCGAGCGCTTCGACCAAGCCGGCACCAGCAAGGGCTCGGTCGAGCTGCCCACCCTCGGCAACAGCAATGGCTTCGCTGGCCTGCACGACGACAGCCAGGCGTTTTTCGATTTCGAGTCCTTCGTCACCCCGCCCAGCATCCGGCGCCTCGACCTGCGCTCGGGCAAAGTCAGCGTCTGGAAGGAGGTGAAGGCGAACATCGCCACCGATCAGTTCACCGTCACCGCTCGCAAGGCCAAGAGCAAGGACGGCACGCTCGTGCCCTACCTGATGGTGCACAAGAAGGACGTGTCGCTGACCAGCAAGGACAATCCGACCTTGCTCTACGGCTACGGTGGTTTCAACGTCAGCCTGCTGCCGCGGTTTTCGAGATCGACCTACGCTTTCATCGAACGCGGCGGCATCTCGGTGCAGGCCAACCTGCGCGGCGGCGGCGAGTTCGGCGAGGACTGGCATCGTGCCGGCCAGCTCGAGAAGAAGCAGAACGTGTTCGACGACTTCATCGCGGTGGCCGAAGACCTGACCCGCAGCAAGGTCACGCGCCCCGCGCGACTCGCCATCCACGGCCGGTCCAACGGCGGTCTGCTGGTGGCGGCGACGCTGGTGCAGCGCCCTGAGCTCTTCGCGGCGGCCGTCAGCGGGGTGCCGCTCACCGACATGCTGCGCTACCATCAGTTTCAGATCGCAAAGCTCTGGATCCCGGAGTACGGCTCGGCCGAAGACCCCAAGCAGTTCGAGTGGCTCTACGCCTACTCGCCCTACCACCACGTCCGCGCCGGCACGGCGTACCCGGCCGTCCTGCTCATGACGGCCGAGAGCGACACCCGGGTCGATCCGATGCACGCGCGGAAGATGGCTGCCGCGTTGCAGCACGCCCAGGCCTCGGGTCGCCCCATCTTGCTGCGCTCGGAGCTCCGAGCGGGCCACGGCGCCGGCAAGCCCATCAGCAAAATCGCCGACGAATACGCCGATCTCTTCGCATTCGTGCTCTCGGAGCTGGGCCGGGGTGAGTAGAATCGCGCCGAAGTTCGTCGAACCTCGCGACGCCGCGGGGATCCGTGTAACCTCAGCGCGCTCAACAAGGTAGGTTCTTCATGAATTCCAAGGCTTTTTCTGGTGTTGTGATCTTCGGTACCCTGGCTGTCATCTTCGCTGGCTGCGTGGTCCAAAACCGCCCGGCGGACTCCACGCCGGCAGCGACGGGCGAGGCCACGCCCGTGGCCGCCCCCACGGCGACCACCACCACCGATCCGGCGGCGACGGCGACCGCGACGGCGACGGCGACCGCGACGGCGACCGCGGCCCCGACGGCCACGGTGCCCGGCAAGGTGCTGAGCCAGCCCAAGGCGGCTGCACCGGCGGACGCTGGCACGGCTCCCTGAAGGCGGCGTGTCCAGTGGAGGGCGGGGCCCCCCGGGGCCTCGCTTTTTTTTGTTTGATCTCGGAGGCTTGCTTATTTGTCCAACATTTCGGGTTGAATGTTGAACATTACGCACGTTATGACCCCTGGCGTTGGCTGAGACGGCGCGCAAGAAGCGGCTCGACCCGCTGGGACCGAAGCTCGGTACTCAGGTCGCCGAGCTGCTCAAGCGCCGCATCCTGTCGGGTGTCTACGCGCCGGGAGACATGCTGCCTCCTGAGCTGAGCCTCGCCGAAGACCTGGCCGTCAACCGCTTCACCGTCCGCGAAGCGATGAACCAGCTCCAGCAGCTGCGGCTGATCGAGCGGCGCGCTGGGGTGGGCACCGAGGTGCTCGACTACTCCGAGCACGCCAGCGTCGACGTGATCGAGTACCTGGTGGTCACGCCCCAGGGCGTCGTGAACACCGAGGTGCTCAAGAACCTGCTGGAGGTCGCCCGGATCCTCAGCGCCGACTTTGCCGAGCTCGCCGCCAAGCGCCGGACGGATGACGACCTGCGCGCGCTCGATCACATCCTGGCCGAGATGCGCAGCGAGAAGAACCTGTCGCGACTGCTCTGGCTCGACTTCGACTTCAACTGGGCCCTGGCGGGCGCCGCCCAGAACGTCGTGCCGCGCCTGCTGCTCAACAGCGTGCGCGGCCTGCTCAAGAAGTACACCCCCTACCTCGAGACGCTCTGGGTCTCGGCGGGCTCGATCACCGAGGGCTACGAGCACGTGGTGGAGGCCGTGCGCGCGGGTGACGCCGATCGCGCTCGCTCGCTCTTGCTCTGGATCTGGACCAGCCGCCACGAACGCTTCGTCGAGTCGGTGGGCAAGAAGAGCCGCCCGCCGGATCCGCCCTGAAAATCCATGCCGGCTCGCCCGGCACCTGGAGCCACGCGGCTCCGACACGAGAAGTACACCCAACAGGAGAACGAGCATGGCAACTGCCCAAGAAAAAATGACCGAGGCCGCTTCCAGAGATCACCGAGCACAAGGAGAAGGCTGCCGCCATCGGCGCCGTGTACAAGTTCATCCTGGCCGGTGATGGCGGCGGAACCTGGGTCATGAACCTCAAGGACAACCCGGGCGTGACCGAGGGCGAGGGCGACGCGGCCTGCACCATCAAGATGGCGGCCAGCGACTACGTCGACATGCTCGAGGGCCGGGCCAACGGCCAGCAGCTCTTCTTCTCGGGTAAGCTGAAGATCGAGGGCGACATGGGCCTGGCCATGAAGCTCCAGAAGCTGACCGAAGTCCTCGAAATAGTCCCTTCCAGCCGAGGCGCCCCGCCTGCGTCCATTGCGGTCGCAGCCGGGGCGTTTCTGCGACTTGCGGTCAGGCCTGGTTGCTCTAGGCTTGCGGGACGCGAGGGGGGGAAAGTGGCGAGGGAACAAGCACGCACGCAGCCAGCGTTTGCTCCGGGCAAGCGCGAGAGCGGCAGCCGACCAAAGGCCAGCTTCGTGCTCGAGCACGGCGCAACGCGCATCGCCCTCGCGATGGGACAGCACGTGATCGGACGCGGCGAAGACGCCGACATCGTGATCGACAACGAACGCGTCTCCCGTCGACACGCCAAGCTCACGGTGACCGGCGCTTCGGTCTTCGTCGAGGACCTGGGCAGCGTGAACGGCGTGCGAGTCGACGGCGCCGTCGTTCACGGCAAGCTGCTCGTGGCGCCCGGCACGCGCATCTCCCTCTCCGACGAGGTGTTCGCGCTGAAGTGGGCGGAGGGCAGCGACGCTGCGCGCCCGACCCAACGCGTCCCGACTCGGGACGCCGAAGACGACCATCCCGCGGACGTCACCACCCGCCGGACCCAAGCCTTCGGGCTCATGATCGGCGTGATCGACAAGGCCATCGCCCTGGGCAAACCCGACGAGGCCGAGCGCTTGATCGGCACGCTGCTCTCCGACGTGCTCGAAGAGGCGCAGCATGGGCGCGAGGTCCAGCCGGGGGTCGCCGAGGCGGCCGCCACGGCCGCGCTCAAGCTCGCGCGAGCGACCGGCAAGAGCCAGTGGATCGAGTATCCCCTGCGCTTGTTCTCGGCCCAAGGCAGGCTCTTGCCCCTCGAGGCGGTGGACGATCTCTTCGCCGTCTCGCGCCGCGCGCCGCGCTTGGATCTCTCGCTCTTGCGCCGCTACATCGAGCTGGTCGAGGCGCTCCGGCTCGGGCCCAACGAACGCTTCGTGGTTCAGCGCCTGCAGAACTTGGCCAACATGCTGGGTGCCGTCGGTTAGCGCTGACGTAACATGGCCTCCGTGACGGAGAAGAAACGGCCCTGGAGGGTCCTGGCCCTGCTCGCGCTCACGCTCCTCGTGGGATCGTGGTTCGCGTTTCGGTCGCCGCCCTCCGCAACATTGCCGCCGGCGCCGAGCTCGAGCCGGGCAGAGCGGCCGTTCATCATCGACGTGCACGTGCACCTCGGTCCCGACGGAGTCGACCGCCTCGGCCGCTTGATGGAACGCTGGCGCTTCGATCACGCCGTCAACCTCTCCGGCGGCGTCCCGCAGCGCGGCCTCCCGGAACAGCTCGCTGCCGCGCGCTCCAGCAAGGGTCGGGTCACGGTCTTCACGTCGCTCGACTACGCCGCCGCTCGCTTCCCCGACTACGGCGCGCGGATGGCGGCATCGCTCCGTCGCGCTCACGCCCTGGGCGCTCGCGGGCTCAAGATAGCGAAGCTGCTCGGGCTGGGTCTGCCGGGGCCCGAAGGCGCGCTGCTCGCCGTGGACGATCCGGGCCTCGACCCGGTATTCGAAGCCGCGGCCGAGCTCGAGATGCCGGTGGCCATTCACAGCGGTGACCCCCGAGCGTTCTGGCTCCCCACCGACGACAAGAACGAGCGCAAGGACGAGCTCGAGGCGCACCCGGGCTGGTCACAGTACGGCCAAGAGGTTCCGAGCTTCGATCAAATCCTCGCGCAGCTCGAGCGGCGCGTCGCGCGCCATCCCAAGACACGGTTCATCTCGGTGCACTTCGGCAACGCCGCAGAAGATCCCGACCGCGTCGCCGGTTGGCTGCGCAAGTACCCAAATCTCTACATCGACACCGCGGCGCGCATCCCCGAAATCGGCCGCCATCCGCCGGAGAAGATCCGGGCCTTCTTCGTCGAGTTCCAAGATCGCATCCTGTACGGCAGCGATCTGGGCGTGAGCGCCGAGCCCGAGCCCTTGTTCTTGGGCTCGGAGGGCAAGACGCCCGCCGGCGCCAAGGAAGAAGAGCGCTTCTTCTCGGCGACCCGCCGCTACTTCGAGACCAACGACCGCGACTTCGATCACCCCACGCCCATCCAGGGCAACTGGAAGATCAGCGGCATCGATCTGCCGGAAGAAGTGCTGCGCAAGATCTACGGCGAGAACGCCCGGCGGGTCATCCGACTGGATCTGCCCCGCCAGTGATCCCGATGAAAAACCCCAGGTTCGCCAGGGTGGCGGGGGCGAAACGACGATTGATCACGCGCTCGCCGCCTGCGCTTTGGCGCAGCGCGACCCTCACGCCGCGCTCCCGAATCCCACGCTGCTGAGGAAATACGCTATCCCGTCGGCCATGACGAAGACCCTGCTCGGCTACTTCTGGCGTGGGTGCCTGGTGCTCGCTCCAGTCGGCATCACTCTCTACATCGCGTGGCTCGTCTTCACCACCATCGATCGCATCTTGCCGATGGGAGTGCCGGGCGTGGGTTTCGTGCTCACCCTGGTGCTGATCACCCTGGTCGGGTTTCTCACCTCCAACGTGATCGGCAAGGCCGTGGTCCGGGAGACCGAGAAGTGGTTGGCGAAGGTCCCGCTGGTCAAGCTGCTCTACACCTCCATCCGCGACTTGGTCGGCGCCTTCGTCGGCGACAAGAAGAAGTTCGACCGTCCGGTGGCGGTCGCCCTCCTGCCCGGCAGTCAGGTCAAGGCCCTGGGCTTCGTGACGCGGGAGTCCCTCGCGCCGCTCGAGATGCGCGAGCACGTCGCGGTCTACTTCCCACAATCCTACAACTTTGCTGGCAACTTGCTGCTCTTTCCCCGGGACCAGATCGAAGCGCTGTCCGCCAGCAGCAGCGACGTGATGGCGTTCATCGTCTCCGGCGGCGTCTCGGGTCTGGGCATCGAACCCGCGCCGCTGTCCACGCGCGGCAGCGCAAGCAACGGCTGAACGCTCTCAACCCATCGAGAACAGATTCCCCGCGCCCACCAGCGACTGGCCGCCGTCCACCACCAGGGTGGTGCCCGTGATGAAGCCCGCCGCGGGCGAGACCAAGAACAGCACCGCGTCGGCGATCTCTGCGACCTTGCCCCAGCGGCCAATGGGCATGCTGCGCTCGAGTCGCTCGCGCGCTTCGCTCTCGCCCGGCGCTAGGCGCTTCATGCCTTCGGTGTCGGCGACGGGCCCCGGCGCCACTGCGTTCACGCGGATCTTGCTCGAGCCCCACTCCAGAGCCAGATCTTGCGTCAGCTTCGCGATGCCGGCCTTGGCGGCGCCGGCGTGGCACTGCAGCGGCGTCGGCACCCAAGCCTGGGTCGCCGTGATGCTGACGATGCTGCCGCCCCGGGCCGAGAGCGCCTCGAAGCAGGCTCGAGCCGCGTTGAAGCTGCCGACCAGGTCGATGTCGATGACGGTGCGGAAGCCGTTGGCCGAGAGCGTAGCTGCTGGCGAGAGGAAGTTGCCGGCCGCCGAGTTGATCAGGATGTCGAGCCGCCCGAACTTGCCAATGACCTCGCCGACCGCGGCTTCGACCGCGGCGTAGTCACGCACGTCGGCGGCCACAGCGAGGGCTTCGCCGCCGCGCTCGGTGATCTGGCGCGCGGTCGCCTCGAGCTTCTCGATCTTGCGGCCGAGCAGTGCGACCTTTGCGCCTTGCTCGGCAAATCTGAGCGCGATGCCGGCGCCGATGCCGCTGCCGCCTCCGGTGATGAACGCGACCTGTTCTCGCAGCAAATCTCGGGCGAAGACGCTCATCACTGCCCGCCCGCGCCGTAGCCAGGTGGCCCGCCGTAGCCGGGCGGCCCGAACTGCGGGCCAGGCGGCTGCGCGATGCGGTTGCCGAGCGGGGCCCACACCGCCTGGAAGAACTGGACCTGGCGTCGCTCCCAGTCCTGATAGGCGTTGTACGCCAGGATGATGGCGATGGGGAAGAACACCAGCCACAGCACGACCAAGAGGATCACCGAGTTCGACTCGATGTCGGCGACGGCCCGCACATCCAAGAAGAAGCCATTTTGCACCGGCATCATCGACACCAGCACCTTCGGGGCGATGCCGTGACTGGCGACCTGCCCGCGGCCGGACCATTGATTGGGCCCGGTCTGCGCCAGCGGGATGCCCATCGAATGCAAGGTCCCGGTGATGGTCTGGATCACGCTCGCCGCGTGTTCCTGCGCGAAGAACTGGCGTTCGTTCTTGTCGAGCATCCGCTCACTTCACTTCTTCGAGGATGTCGCTCCCCAAGCGCAACGCCCCGTCCTTGACCGAGTCCAAGATCGAGCTCGCTTCGTCTTCGCTGAATCCCAGCAGATCGATCAGCTTGTCCAAGAGCTCTTTCTCGCTCTCGCTCTGCTCGCCGTCCGCGTGGGTCAGGAGCGCTGCGTTGGCGAGCAACAACTCGCGCTCTTCGCTGCCGAAGCTGGCGAAGGGCACGTCCTTGTCGAGCGTGCGCTTCTCCTTGGCGTATTCCAGGATCTCCTTCTCTTCTTCGTCGCTGGCGTCGAAGCCCGCGAGCAACCCCTCGATCACGTGTGACTCGGGTTGCTCCACTTTTCCGTCGGCCCACGCGACCGCGACCAGGGACTTGACGATGCTCTTCTCGCTGGGAGTCATGGGCGAATCCTACTGTGATTTCCGGCCCGGGCGCTGCCCCGCTGATTGGCGCGGGAAATGCCGGGCAGATCGGCGCTAGGCTAGCGGCGCCGCGATGCCTCCGACGCCCCCGACCGAAACCGCCGGAGATCGGAGCGGCGAGACCGTCGGCGCGGACTGGAAGCTCGCGCGCTGGCTCGGGAGCGGCGGCATGGCCTCGGTCTACGAGGCCACCGATACCAGCGGACGGCGGGTGGCCATCAAGCTGCTGCACCCCGAGATGGCACGGCGCCGCGATCTCAAAGAGCGGTTCTTGCGGGAGGCCTACGTCGCCAATCGCATTGGGCATCCCGGCATCGTGCGGGTACTCGACCACACCGACGGTGCAGATGTGTTTCTGGTCATCGAACTGCTCGAAGGCGAGCCGCTCTCTGCCCGCATGCAGCACGCCGATCGCTTCACGGTTCGCGACTTGCTGTCCTTCACCGATCAGATCCTCGACGCGCTGGGCGCTGCCCACGCCGCCGGCGTGGTGCACCGCGACATCAAGCCCGACAACGTGTTCGTGATGAACGACGGCCGGCTCAAGATCCTGGACTTCGGGATCGCACGGGTCATCGACGACGTGCCCTCGGAGTTCAAGACCCGCACGGGCCTGGCGCTGGGCACCATCCCCTACATGGCCCCGGAGCAGGCGCTGGGTCGGCGGGGAAAGGTCGATGGCCGCACCGACTTGTTCGCCCTCGGCGCGCTGATGTTTCGCGCGCTGGCGGGCCGTCGCATCCACGAAGAGCCCAGCGAAGCCGAGCTGCTCGTCGCGATGGCGACCAAGCCCGCTCCGCGCCTCGCTGCGGTGTCCCCCGGCGTACTGCCGGCCGTCTGCGCCATCGTCGATCGGGCGCTCGCCTTCTCCCAAGAGGCTCGGTATCCCGACGCCGAGACCATGCGGCGGGACGTGCAGGCGGTTCTCTCAGGCGCGATCCCGAGCTACGCCGCGGCGCTTCAGGACAAAGCCGACGAAGCCACTCGAATCGAAGCCGCGGCCGGACCGCACTCGGTTCGCGACGCCGCGACCGTCGCCACGCTCGTCTCCGCGGAGGCCCCCCTGTCGCAGTCACCGAATTCCTTCGCGGTCACCCGCCCGATCGTGGCTGCTTTCCCCGGAAGCCCCGCGCCCCCTGCTCCGGCGCCGCCAAGGCAAAGACCAGCGCTCTTGGCCCTCGGCATGATCGGCCTCGTGGGTTCCGTCGGGATCGGCACGGCGGCAATCGCCGCATTCGCGTGGCGCCCGTGGGAGTCGCCGGATGCGGCGACCTCCGGCGCGACCACCCCGGGCGTGGCTCCCGCTGCCAGCGGTGGCTCGCCGGAATCAGCGCCCACCGACCTGCTCGGCGCCGACGCGACCGATCCGGGCGTCGCGGCCAAGGACGCCAGCCCGCGGCCCCAACGCCCGACCCAACCCAGCGCCGGGCTCACGCCCAAGGCCGCCTTGCCCGTGGCCTCCGCCGGCCGCAGTGCCGAGGCAACGCCCGCTTCGGCCGCGCGCCCCCCGCCCAGAACCCCCACCACGCCGGCCGCCACTGGCACGACTGCCCCCGCGCCCACGCCGTCCGCTCAGCCGCCCCCAGCTCCGACAGCCAGCGGCACCAAGGGCGAAGAGAAGCGCAAGACCTTGCCCAAACCGAAATGACCGGCAGGTCCTTCTGCTACTCGTGCATGAAGCCCACGGTCACGTGTGTCTGTGCGCGGGTGCCACGCGTCGACAATACGACCACGGTGTGGCTACTCCAGCACCCGCGGGAGCGGCGGCACGCCATCGGCACTGCACGACTGCTCGCGCTCGGATTGGCTCGCACCAGGCTCGACGTGATCTCATTGAAGGGTCCGCGGCGCGAACTGCCCGGCGTGAACCCCGGCACGGCGCTCTTGTATCCCGGAGCCGACGCGCGCCCACTCGAGACCCTGGCGCCCAGCGAGCGCCCCGACCAACTCATCGTGCTCGACGGGACCTGGCACCACGCCCACACGCTGTGGCGGGAGCTCGGCTGGCTTCGAGGCATCCCCCGGGTGACGCTCGGCGCCATCGAACCGAGTCGTTACCGCATCCGACGCGAGCCGAGGATCGAGTGTGTCTCCACCGTCGAGGCCGTGGTCGCGGCACTGCGTGTTCTCGAGCCAGAGACCCAAGGCCTCGATGAACTGCTCGCTGCCTTCGATTCGATGATCGACGATCAGGTGCGCTACGTCCGCGAGCGGCCAGGTCCCCGCCGCGCCAAGCGAAGGCTGGCGGGTTCGGCTCGGGGCGTGGCCCGTGCCATCGCCGAGCGCTGGAACGATCTCGTGATCGTGTACGCCGAGTCGGCGCCAGATCCGCCCGGCCGATCGTTGGTGCAGCTCACCGCTGCCCGGCCTGCGGGCGGTGAGCCCTTCGACCGCGTCGTCGCGGGACCAATTCCAGCGGGACGGCACTACATGCAACTCGCGGACGCCGATTGGTCCACGGCAAGCTCGCTGCGGGATGTTCGCAGCGCTTTTCTCCAGTTTCGGCGACCTCGCGACCTGATCTCTGGCTTGGAACCAGAGCACCCTCGACCTGATGGCGGCGGCCGGGCTCGAAGCAGCAGGGCTCAGTCTCAAGTCGCTGTGGTCGAACGCCTTCGAACGCGCCCCGGGCACCCTCGAGTCGGTGATCGTGCGCGCGGGGCTCACTCGGCCGGCGGTCGAAGTGCGCGGGCGCGCCGCGGACCGCTTGGGCAACGCACTGGCCGTCGTCCGCGCCCTGCGCGAGCGCGCGGGGCTCGAGCCCTAAGCGTGCTTGCCTTCGTCCCTCACCCGACGCCGCTCTTGCCCGGTGAGTTCCTGGGGCGGCGCAAGCGCTTCTTCGCCGACGTGCGCCTCGCGGACTCACGCGAGGTGGTGGCGCACTGCGTGAACACCGGTCGCATGGAAGGCCTGCTGGTGCCCGGACGCCGCGTCTTCGTCTCGCCGGCTCGCCCCGGGCGCAAGCTCGCCTACACCTGGGAGCTGCTCGAGCTCGACACGGGGCTGATCGGCGTCAACACGCTGATGGCCAATCGACTGGTCCGCGCCGTGCTCGAAGCGCGGACGCTGCCGGGGCTGCGACGCTTCACCGAAGTGCGACCCGAGTATGCCTACGGCCATGGCTCACGCGTCGACTTTCGGCTCACGACGAAGACGCGCGAGCACTTGGTCGAGGTGAAGAACTGTCATCTCGTGTACCCCGATGGCATCGCTTACTTCCCCGACGCCGAGTCCGAGCGAGCGACGCGCCACTTGCACGAACTCACGGCCGTCACTCGGGGCGGCGGCGCAGCCACCGTGATCTTCACGGTGCAGCGAGCGGGCGCACGCGCGGTGCGCCCTTCGGATGCACACGATCCAACCTTCGCCCGGGCCGCTAGGCGCGCGTCGCAGGCCGGCGTGCGCTTTCGCGCGCTCGAGATCCGACCCACGCCGGAGGGCTACGCGGTGGAGCGCGAGCTGCCGGTGCTGTTGGAGCCCTACGAGCTTTCGCCCGTGCTTGGCTTCCGCGAGGCGCTCCGAACGAGCGGCTCCCCCGCCCCGAGGCGAGCGTGAAGCGCCTCCCGGCCGCGTGCCCGGCCCAACAAACGCGGGTTCTTGGGCTACCCGCGCACCGAGCCCTCGCGGTAGACTCCCGCGCATGGACCGTTTCCGGCGCTTCGATGAAGCCTACTACCATCGCTTCTACGAAGACCCGAAGACCCGGGTGACCTCGGCGGACGAGCACGCTGCGCTGGCCGAGTTTGTCATCGCATTCGCTCGCTACAACAAGATCGAAGTCAAGACCGTGCTCGACATCGGCGCGGGCGTCGGGCACTGGAAGCGTTGGCTCGAGAAGAACACCAAGGGCGTCGCCTACACAGGGACCGAAGTGAGCCAGTCGATGTGCAAGAAGTACGGCTTTTCGCACCGAGACATCGCCCGCTGGCGCGACCGCAAGAAACACGATCTGATCGTGTGCCAGGGCGTGATGCAGTACTTGCCCGACCCCGACGTGGCGCCCGCCGTCGCGAACATCGCCGCCATGAGCAAGGGGCTCGTCTACCTCGAGGTGACGACGCGACTCGATTTGCGCGAGCGCTGCGACGAGGTTCGCACCGACGCGGACATCCACGTGCGCAACGGCTCATACTACCGCGGCATTCTGAACAAACACTTCCTCAATGTCGGCTGTGGCTTGTGGTGGAGCAAAGAGCGCGAAGTCCCGTTCTTCGAGCTCGAGATGTCCGGGTGAGCCATGGCTGAAGGAAGAAGCCCGCTCCGATCCCTGCTGCCTGTCGTGCTACTCGTCACCTCGGCCCTGGGCATCTACAACGTGTTTGCGGACAACAGCGAGGTGCGCCAGATGGCGCAGAAGCTCGCCGCGTCTCCCAGCGACACGCAGCCCAAGCTGATGCGCGAAGAGAAGGGCCCCATCGGTCAGAGCTTCGACTACCAAAGCGAAGGGCGCGGGTTGGTCACGGTGGGCTGCGCACGTGGGCTATTCCTGGTCGGCAGCTATACCTGCAGCGTTCGCGGCGGCGCGGCGGCGCCCGCCCCTTCAGTCAGCGCGCGCTGAGCCTCAGCTTCGAAGTGCGACGCCGAGGTGGCGCCGAATTCGGCCGTGCGCAGCGCTGATGGCGAAGGCCCTGAGATCCCCGATCTGCTCGGCCTCGGACGGGCCGGACCGCAGCGGGGATCTGCCGACCACCGAGATGGCCCGGGCGAGGTCGCCCGTCGCCACCAGCCCAGCACGCCCCGCCGCCGCGTGCACGCACCTGACGTGGGACGCCACGCGACTCTTGAGCCGCTTCTTACCGAGCTCGGTCACGGCGCGAGCGAGCTCGTCGCGCGCCGAGTCATCCAACACGCTCAGCAATCGCTCTGCCACGACGCCCGCGTCACCTTCCACCGTCTCGTCTCGGGCTACGGCCATGGCCGCGAGTAGGAGCTTGGCGACGTCCGGCGCCGTGGGATAGAAGACCAGGAGCCGATGATCCGGGTGGAGATAGGCCAGGACCCGGGCCCACAGAAAGGCCAGATCGGGGAGCTCGAGGCCGCTCGCCAGGGCGATGCCCGCGGCCGCGGTCCCCTCGCCGAGGGGCAAGGGCGTGAGATCGCCGTCGACCTTGGGAAGCACGTGCACGGCGGGCGCTTGCACCCCGAAGAGCCGAGCCGTCCAGCTCAGGCTGCGCATCAACGTGGTCGTGCCTGTGGGGTTTTGCAGGGTCGCGTCGGTCAACTTGGGCAGCTGCCCTCCTGCTTCGAGTCGCTCTAGGCGAAGCTCGATGGCTGCCGGCGTCACGAGCGCGAGCACGTGATCGAGGGCCGCGTCCCGCTCGGGGCGGAGATCGCACCACTGATCCGGACCGAAGGCACCGCGCGCGTTGATCAGCCCCTCGGGGCGGTGGGCGTCGGCGACGAGTGACTCGTTGATATCGGCTTCGCCGAGCTGATCGAGCACACACGCGGCGTTCCAGGCGGCGTCTGCGTCTCCGGTCTTCTCGAAGCACCAGAGCGCTCGTCGGTGCACGTCCCCTCGCTCGGGCGCGGAAAACGCGGCCTGCCGCATCTGCTCGGCCGACGCGGCGTGATCCTGGCGAGCTTCGTAGAGCTCCGCGAGCCAGAAGCGGATCTCCACGTCGGCCAGGTTCTTCTGCGCCGACACGGTGAAGACCCGGAGCGCGGCGTCGAGGTCGTCGAGCTCGTCGCGGTAGAGCATGCCCAGCTTCTTGCCGAGATCCCAGGCCACGACGTCGTCGGCAATGCGCGGCAAGATGCTCTCGTAGATCTCCGCCAGCTCTCGCCAGCGCCGACGCGTGCCCAGTGCCAGCGCCGCGACCTCCAACGCCGACAGCACGTTGGCGTCGGCGTCGAGGGCGGCCCGCGCCAGATCCAGCGCGTCCCCGCCCCCGGGCAGGTGCTTCTGCGCGACCTGGGCCGCAGCGGCCAGCACCCCGGCCCTCTTCGGAGGGTCATCTTCGATCAGCTTGGCGAGCCGCTTGCGAGCTTCGTTGGCTCCCGCGTGTCGGCCCGCCGCGGAGAGCGCGTCGACCAGGCGCTCCAGCGCTTCGGCGTCTTCGCTCAGGCGCACCCAGTGTTCGAGGGCGGGGATGGCCTTCGATGGATCCTTGGCTCGGTCGACCCACAGCGTCGCGATCGCCGCCAGCTCCTTGACCTTGGCGGTGACGTCGCTGCGGGCCTCGAGCCGGCGCCGATACAGGGCCTCGAGTCGCGCGAAGCTCTTTTCGGCTTCGAGCAAAGCACGCGCGCGTTCGAACGCCTCGTGGTGCAAGGGCTCGACGCCGAGCGCTTTGTCGTAGTTGTGCAGCGCCTCGGCGTTCTTGCCGAGCGCTGCCTTGGCGTCGCCCATGCGATGGTAGAGTTCCGCCCGCTCGGGCTTCTTTCCGAGCAGCAAGAGCGCCTTCTTGTAGTGCTCCACGGCCTCAGCGTGCCGTCCCTGGGAGGCCGCAGCGCTGCCCTGCTTCCACGCCTCCTCGACCGCAGGAGTTCGCGCCCCCGGCGGGATCGACGGGCGCACGCTGGCGGCGGCGGGGTGACCGCTGCGGCGGGAGGGCGGACTGGACTCGGCGCCGCCGACGACCACGCTCTGCTGGACGAGCACCGGAAAGTCGCCTCGCCCGGGGAAGAAGCCGGCGGCGGGGATGGCGTGGAAACGGTCTCCGTCGTCCTTCATCTCTCGATACACGGCGTCGGCGCCGACCCCGCCACTGCGCGACAGCTGGGAACGCGCTCGGTCGAGCGCCGCCAAGAACGCCTGGGCGAAGAGCGACGCGCCCGCTTCACCTTCGGCGTCGGGCTCCGCGCCGATCATGAGGGTGATGCCGCTCTCCCGCGGCTCGACGGCCGCGCGCGCCGCGTCGATCAACGTCGCCGAGAGCGTCGGATCGTCGAGGTCGGGCACGTGCCTGGCGTCAACGACCAGAATCACCTGATCGGCGTGGGCCGCCAGGGTGGTACGCAGATCGATCAACGGCAGGCGCGCGTCGCCGGCGAGGGCGAAGGCCGGTCCTTCTTCGTCGAGGACGAGCTCGGACGACACGAAGACGAAGGTGGGCCCCGCCGGGCGGCTCTCGCGCAAGAGCGCCTCGACTCGCTCGCCGAGTCGGCCGCGAGCCTCCAGCACCTCGACTCGATAGGCGGCGTCCGGTTCCGCGAGCCTCTCGACCAATCGGTCCGCGAGGGCAGACACCCGACGGGCCGTCGCCTTGGCTTTGGCTACGGAGGGAACGACGACGATGGCGAGGCGCATGCGGGGGTCGCAACAAATATCGCGGGACTGCCCCCAGGACGAATGAAAAATGGTGCCTAGCGCAGCGTGACCAGCTCTTCGGCCGCGGTCGGGTGGATGGCCACCGTGCGGTCGAAGTCGGCCTTGGTCGCACCCATGCGCACCGCGACAGCGAAGCCTTGAATCATCTCGTCGGCGCCGATGCCGATCACGTGCACCCCGACGATCTTCTGGTCGGGTCCGACGGTCACGAGCTTGACCACACTCGCGCTGCGGCGGGCTGTGAGCGCGTGGTACATGTTGGTGAAGCGGGACGAATAAACCTTGACGGCGTCCCCCCAGCGCTCTCGGGCTTCGTCCTCCGTCACGCCGACGGTCCCGATGGGCGGATGACTGAAGACCACGCTCGGGATGCACTCGTAGTCGAGGCGCGCGCCCGGCACCTTTCCAAAGAGCCGGTCCGCGAGCAGCCGACCGGCGGCGATGGCCACGGGAGTGAGCGGCCACTTGCCCGTGACGTCACCCACGGCGTGCACGTTCTGGACGCTGGTATCTTGCCACTCGTCGACCTGCACGTGGCCAGCGTCATCGGTGGCAACTCCCGCGAGATCGAGCCCGAGGCCGTCGCTGTTCGGATCGCGGCCGATGGCCCAAATCAGCGCGTCGATCCCGGACAGTCTCTCGCCCATGGAACCCAGGAGCGAGAGGCTGCCCTCGCCGTCGCGCTCGACGCGTGCCAGGTGAATGCACGACAGCACGTTGATGCCGTGAGCGGTGAGCTCGTGCATCAGGGTCTCGCGCAGCGTGATGTCGAAGCGCCGCAGGAGTTCTTGATGGCGCAAGAGCAAGTTGACCTCGGAGCCGAGCGCGGCCAGAACCCCGGCGAGCTCCACCGCGATGTAGCCCGCACCTACGATGGCCACCCGCGCTGGCCGCGCGGGCAGCGCGAAGAAGCCGTCGGAGGTGATGCCCAACTCCGCGCCGACGACCTCAGGGACGCGCGGTCGGCCACCCGTCGCGATCAGCACGTGCTCCGCCGCGTGCCGCTCGCCGGCCACCTCCACCTCGCGGGGCGCGACGAAGCGCCCGCGCCCATGGATGGTGGTCACCCGTGAGCCCTCGAGGTTGCGGGCGTAGATGCCGTTCAGTCGCTCGACGTAGGCATCCCGCCCGGCCTTCAGCTTCGACCAATCGAAGCCCGCCACGTCGACGTCGAAGCCGTAGCCTTCGGCGTCGCCCAGAGCCGCGGCGATGCTCGCTGCGTTGAACATGATTTTCTTGGGAACGCAGCCCTGATTCACGCAGGTTCCGCCGAGGCGCTCGGCCTCGATGATCGCGACCCGCGCCCCGTGCTCGGCGGCCCGACGCGCCGACGCGATACCGCCGCTGCCGGCGCCGATCACCAGGTAGTCCCAGGTCTGCATCACGCCAGCGTAGTACCCCAGGCACGAGGCCGCGAGGCGCCAAACGCGTGTATGCTGCCCGCCGTGTCCTCACGCATCCGCCTGGGCGTGGCGCTTTCGGAGCTCGGCCGGCGCACCCGGCGGCGCGCGACGGGGACGGGCAACGAAGGACCCTCCCGCGCCGATCTCGAGCTCTTCTGCGCAGAGCTGTCTCGCTCCGCCGGCCTCGACGTCGTGGGCTACGCGGCGCCGCGCTACGATCGGCTGCTCCACCGGCTGGAAGCCGGCGAGGTCGAGCTGGCGTGGCTCTCACCGGTAGTCGCGCTGGCCGCGCTCCGCGCCGAAGTCAGCCCCATCGCCCTACCCGAGCGCGGCGACAGCGCGTGGTACTGGTCCGCGCTCTTCGTGCGGGCGGACTCCCCGCTGCACTCGGTCTCGAACCTGCACCGCGCCCACGCGGTGTGGGTCGACGAAGAGAGCGCGGCGGGCTACTTGGTGATCCGCGCCGCCCTCGACGCCGAGGGTTTCGACGTCGATCGTGGCTTCGAGCGCCAGACCTTCGCCCGGACGCACGACGCGGTGGTCAGCGCGGTGCTCGAAGATCCCAACGCCGTCGGCGCGACCTACTTCCACCTGGACTCGAGCGGCGCCATCTCCAACGCCGGATGGGGCAGCGCAAAGGTCGAGGTGCTCAAGCGCGCGGGGCCCATCCCCTCCGACGTGCTGGCCGCCTCGTCGGCCCTCGAGCCAGCGGTCGTCGCGGCGTTGCGGCGCGCGCTGTGTGAGTCACCCTCGAGCGCTTTGCTCGAAGCGGGCCAGGCGCTATTGCGCGCGCGTCGCTTCGTGCCTGCCGATCCCGCGCAGCTCGCCCACCTCCGCGCCCTCGAGCGTTATTTGATCCGCGCGAGAAGCTTCGCGAGGCGGTGAGCCGACAGACTCGGGGCCAACGCCCCGCCCCGGCGCACTGCCCCCCAAATGGTCGGGGCGCCGGGATTTGAACCCGGGACCCCCAGACCCCCAGTCTGGTGCGCTATCCAGGCTGCGCTACGCCCCGAACCCCCTCACGAAGCCGCGAGGGTGGGCGGAAGTTAGACGGTTTTAGGAGGATTGCAAGGGCTAGTCTCGACCCCACGCGTTTTTCTCGCCGCCAGCGCATCAAGAGGTCACGACGGTGGCTCAGCGCGCGCGCCGCCGTCGAGCCAGCGCTCGACCTCGTCCGCCACCGAGTACGTGCGCGGAAGCTCGGCCGCGTCGGCGAGGCGAAACGTCCCGTCGAGCCCGCTCCGGTAGCGGGCGGACATCTCGTCGGCGCGCCCGACGAGCCGCTCCAGTGCGGCTCCCAACGCTTCGACGTCGTCCGCAGTCGAATACACGCCCAGCGACGCGCGCACCATGCCCGGTACGTTCCGTCGATCGCCACACAACATCTCTTGTCGGTAGCTCTCTTCGGTTTGATCGTCGACGCCGATCAGCGCCTTCACGTAGGGGTGCGCGCAGAAGCAGCCTTCGCGCACGGCGATGTCGTGAAAGTCGTTCAGATAGGCCGCGACCAGCCCGTGACGCAGACCCTCGATGTTGAACGACACCACGCCGGCTCTGGGCACGGCGTCGAGATCCGTGCTGCCGTAGATGTGGATCTTGGGCACGCGCTCGAGGCGCCGGACCAGCGCCTCCGTCAGTCGGTGCTCGCGCTCGGCGACGAGGTCCATTCCGATGCGGAGCAGCGTCTCCGCGACGAGCCCCATGGCGATGGATCCCGGAATATTGGGCGTGCCCGCCTCCTCGCGCGCCGCCACGTCATCCTTGATCTCGAAATCGTTGATGCTCACGTACTCGACCATGCCGCCGCCCACATCCGTGACGCAGCGCCTGCCGCTGAGCGTCTCGAGGCTGCCGATCAGCGCGCCGCGGCTGCCGGGCGCGTAGAGCTTGTGGCCGCTGAGCACCAGGTAGTCGAGAGACTCACCGGGCTCGGCGCCGTGCATCTCGACGCGGGCGTGGGGCACCCACTGCGCCCCGTCGACCAGGATCTGCGCGCCAACAGCGTGGGCCATGGCCGCGATGCGATGCACCGGGTTGACGATGCCCGTCACGTTCGACACACCGGTCACCGCGACCAAGCGCACGCGCCGCCCCTCGGTCTCGAGGATGCGGGCGAGGTCGCTCAGATCCAAGGCGCCAGTGGCGGGATCGACGCGCACTGCCCGCAGGTTGTGGTGGCCCACGGCCTCCATCCAGGGGATCAGGTTGGAGTGGTGCTCCATCATGGTGACCACGACCAGCGGCCGCTCCAACATCTCGTCGAGCACGCCGCGCCCCTCGTCACCCAGACCGCTACGGAGCGCGGCGAGCAGCTCGGGAGGAGCCCCCCCCGGGAAGCGCTTGTTGACCGAGCGCAGCTCGGAGGGAAACAGCGCGCGCGCCAAGAAGTTGACGGCGCCCGTCGCGCCGTTGGCCGTGAACAGCACGACGTCCCGCTCGGACTGATAACCGACCAGCCGTCCGATGGCGTCGCGGCTGGCTTCGATGGCTCGCGTCGTGTCGCGACCGGCGCGGTGTGCTTCGGTGTGACTGTTGGCGCAGGCCGACTCCAGATAGCGCTCGAGCCCACGCCACACCACCTCGGGCATCAGCGCCGTCGCGGTGGTGTCGAGGTAGACGCGCCGCGCCGCCGAGACTTGCTCGAAGACCCGATCGCTGCGGTCGAGACCCAGGAAGCTCTTGGCAAATCGATCGAACGCAGCTTCGTCCTGCATGGCGCGCGGGTCATAGCGCGGGAGCGCTCGGACCGCAGCACTCTGGTCAGCCCACGAGGCACCTGCTATCCGTCCCGGCGTGCGCCTGCTCTGCATCGAGACCTCGTCGCGCCGCGGCTCCGTCGTGCTCGCCGAGGGCCCGCGCGTGGTGGCGCGCGCGACCCACTCGGATCTGAACGCGCACGCCGAACGCCTGCGGCCGCTCCTCGATCAAGTGCTTGGGCAGGCCGGCTGGACCAAGGCCGATCTGGACCGCGTCGGCGTCGGCATGGGCCCCGGGAGCTTCACCGGCCTCCGAGTCGGGATTGCGTTTGCTCAGGGCATCGCCCTCGGGCTCGGGATCGAGCTCATCGGCGTCGGCTCCCTGGAGGCGATGGCCGCCGCATGCCCGGCCGAGGTCAGCGCACCGCGGGTCGCGCTGATCGACGCACGTCGGGACGAGGTGTTCGCCCAGGCCTTCGACCAAGCCGGCCGGGCCCTGTGCCGCGCCGAGGCCCTGCCGCGCCCGACGGCGCTGTGCCTGCTCGCGGAGCGCTTCCCCGGGGCGGTCTTCCTCGGGGAAGTCGCCCAGGAGCTGGGCGCCCCCGGATTTCGCTCCGAGCTCTGCGATTTGCCGGACGCTTCGGGGATCGCAGCGCTAGCGGCGGATCGCGGGCCGGAGCAGACCCTGAGCGAGCCGCTGTATGTCCGGGACTCCGGCGCCACCCCTCAGAACCTTCCGCCTTCTCCCATCGCCAGCCGATCGGGTTGAAGATCCCTCGAACCTGCTGGCACACTGCGCCCGTGGCGAGCACCGAAGAGCAGCAGGAGCGCTTGCTCACGCGCTTCGGCCGGCAATTCGCGGCCGGCGACGTCTTGTTCCGCGACGGTTCCCCCGCCGTCGAAGCGTACCTGCTGCAGAACGGGCGCATCCGCCTGATCAAGCAGGTCGGCGCCATGGAACGTGGGCTGCGGGTCCTGCGCCCGGGAGATCTCTTCGGCGAGTCGGCGCTGGTCCGGGGGGGGTTGCACCACTCGACCGCCGTCGCGCTCTCCGACGGCGTTGCATTGGCCCTCGATCACGCGACCTTTCAGCAGGTGCTGGCGAGCAACGCCGCGGTCGGCAGCCGGGTACTCCAGCAGCTGATCCGCCGATTGCGCGACGCTGAGGACCAAATCGAGATCCTGATGCTCCGCGACTCACACTCCAAGGTGGTGGTTTCGTTGATCAAGCTCGCTCGCCACGCGATGGCGGAAGAGGCGGGTGATGGCCCGATCGAGCTCTCGGTGTCGCCCCTGGAGCTTTCGGCGCGCGTGGGTCTCGACGTGGACACCGTGAAGCGAATCGTTCAGCAGCTCCGAGACCGCGGTTACCTACAGATCGTCGACGAATTGGTGGCGCTGCCCGATCCCGAGGCGCTGCAGGAGCTCTACGGGCTGCTCGGGGTGCGCGATCAGATCCGCGGGGACGACCCTGGGGCGACCCTGGGAAGTACCCGGAGGGGTGAGTCGCTGACGAGGGACGACCGACCGCCGGGGAAGACCACTGCGATCTCAGGCACCTAGCGTTGACTCGCTTCGAACCGTGGGGTATCGCCGCCCGGGATGTCTCTACGATGGCTCGCCGCCCTCGGGATTTCGTTGTGTCTGGGGGGCTGCCCCGGTAACGGCGCTAATTCGCCCGGAGGCGGCGATCCCGAGCGGATGAGCGAGGGCGAGTACGACATCGCCCGGGACGCCTTCTTGCGACAGAAGAACCCTCGCGAGGCCCTCGATCATGCGCTCAAAGCCCTGGAGCTCAACGAGGACAACCACGAGGCCTCCCACCTCGCGGCCCTCATCTACTTGGCGATGTGCAGCACCGGCAAGGATGACTGCCGCCTCGAAGAAGCCGAGAAGTACGCCCGCGCGTCACTGCGGGCCAAGGGGGACTTCCGGGAGGCGAAGAACACGCTGGGCGTCGTGCTCATCCACGCGAAGAAGTACGACGAAGCCATCGGGGTGCTCAAGCCCCTCTCCGAGGACATGCTGTATCAGACTCCCGAAAATGCTTGGGGAAATCTGGGCTGGGCGTACCTCGAGAAGGGCTCCCTCGACGCGGCCATCGACGCGCTCTCGCGCAGCGTCGCGGCGCAGCCGCTGTTCTGCGTGGGCAACTTCCGCCTCGGGGCGGCCCTCGAGAAGAAGAAGCAGTACACGGAGGCGCTCGAGGCCTACGGCCGCGCGCTCGAAACCGAGGCGCCCGCCTGCAAGGGTCTGCAGGACGCCTTTCTAGGGAGGGGACGCGTGCTGGTGAAGCTCGGGCGGGGGGCGGACGCCGCGGCGGACTTGCGCAAATGCAAAGAGCTCCTGCCGACGTCCGCTGCGGGAAAAGAATGCAGCTCCATCTTGGCGAATCTCAAGTAGGCTCGCCCCCCAATGGAGACCGTGGGACAGCTCCTGCGGCGGCACCGCTTGGAGAAGCGGATGAGCGCCGAGGAAATCAGCCGCGCGACGCGCGTGCCGATGTCCAGCGTCGAGCGCATCGAATCCGATCGCTTCGACGAGCTGCCGGGTGAGGTCTTCGTCCGCGGCTTCCTCAAGTCCTACGCGCGCGCCGTCGGCGTCGCTCCCGAAGACGTGCTGGCGCTCTACACGGCGAGTCGACGCATCGCCTGGGTGACACCCTTGCCGTTGTCATCGGGCAATCCCGCCATGCGACCCGCAAGGAGCAAGCGCTACGGGGTCGCCCTCGCCTTCGTCTTGCTGCTGATCCTCTTCACCCTGGCGCTGAGCATCGTGCTCAAGCCACGCGGCGACGACATGCCGCAAGAGCTGAGCCGCCTGCCCGCATCGTCGGCCCGCGCCTGACCGTGGCGCCACCGCGACGCGCTTCGCGATACCCGAAGGGGTGCACGCGAACCGCGATCCGAACCCACACCACCCGCGCGCTCTTGGTGCGCCGCGTCGACTACGGCGACAGCGACCTGGTCGTGACGCTGTTCACCGAGTCGTTCGGCAAGGCGAGCGCACTGGCGCGCGGCGCACGCAAGAGTCAACGGCGCTTCGGCGGCGCGCTCGAGCCGATGCACACGCTGCACGTCCGGCTCGACGAGCGACCGACCTCGGAGCTATTCGTGCTCGGCGAAGCGCGGATCGAAGTCGCGCGATTGCGCCTGCTCACGAGCCTCGAACGCATGGAGGCCGCCGGGCGTGCCCTCGGTTGGGTGCGGCGTGCGTCACCCCCGCGCACGGCAGAGCCGGAAGTGTGGCGGGCGATCGACTCGCTGCTCACACGCCTCGACACACGAGACGACGCGGTCTCACCGCGCCGCGAGCTGGCGCAGGCCGGGCTCTCGCTCTTGTCGGCCTTCGGCTGGGGGCTGGACCTGGCGCGCTGCGTTTCGTGCGGCAAACTCTGCCCCGAGGCCCAGGCTGCTCAGATCGACGTCGCCCGCGGCGGGCTGGTCTGCCGCGGTTGCGGCGGCGCTCGCCTGCAAGTCCCCGGGCCAACTCGCCGGCGCATGGTCCGGGCCGCTCGGGGAGAGCCGGACGCCCTCGCAGCCACCGACCTCGACGTCGCGCTCGACTTGGTGGAGCGGGCTTTCCGCGCCCATCTCGGCTTCGATTGACGATCCGCCTCGCCCCTTTCCCATCGGGTCGCGACTTGTTCTAGCCTTGGGGTCCATGGCACTCGAAGCCCGCCTCCGAAAGATCGCCACCGGTGTCACCGCCGGAGAAGCCGCCCACGCACTCGCCCGCAGTCTGCGGCCCGGGGAGATCTTGGACGACAAATCCAAGTCTCAGGCCGCGGAGTTCGAAGCAACACTCGAGACCATGTTCTTGATGGCGGCGGTCGACGGGGTCGTTCAGAAGGACGAGCTCGAACAGCTCGCCGCCAGCTTCCAAGCCGTAGTCGACATGCACCACGTCAAGGGTCTGGACCTGCAAGCGTTGCTCGATCGTTTCAACGAGAAGCTGGCACGAGACGGCTGGCGCGCGCGCCTCGACGCCTGCGCGCAGCGCATCACCTCGGCCGACGGGCGGGGGTTCGCGTTTCGCCTAGCCGCGGGCGTGGCCTTCGTCGACGACCACGTGGCGCACGCCGAAGCCGCCGCCATCGAGGCGCTCTCGAGCGTGTTCGAGATCCCCCGGTCCGAGTCTCAGGAGATCTTGGACGAGGTGCACTCGGAGCTGTTCGGCGGCTGAGGCGGTCTCGAGGACCGCGGTCAGGGCCCCAGCAGGTAGAAAGTCGAGTTGGCCGCCGCAGTGATCGCCAGATGGCCCGATGGGGCAATGGTCACGAACGAGCCGGGGCTCGATGGATTCGAGCGTGGGGCCGAGCACCTTCTTCCAGCGCAGGGCGCCAGCCGCGGTCACCGCCACGGCAGCCACGCCGCTGCCCGACGTCTCGGCAAAATACACAGTCCCGTCCCCTCCGACCACCGGATCGGAGCAAGACCCCGTGACCGGATGCTCCCAATGAGCCTGGGTTTGCGTGTTGATGGCCTGTAGCTGACCGTTCGAGATGAAGTAGACCCAGCCGCTTTCGCCAAGGGCCAGGTTGGACGTGCTGTTGCCTGCCGTGAATTTGTACGACGTATATACGAGACCCGTGCCGTCGGTCGCGGAGAGGGAGCCCACCTTGCTGTAACCACCGTCGAGGTGAAGGAAGTAGAGGCGCTGGTCCCGCTCATCGAGCACGATGTTGCTCTTCACAGCCGTCGGCGCGGTCCACGAGATCTTCTGCGTGGCGGTCGAGACGGCCCTAATCTTGTCGAACATGTTGACGTAGATGGTCCCATTCGCGCCCACGACCAGCGGGGGCTGCGCCAACTTCCCCGGAGGACCCACGTCGACGCTCCATGCAGCGCTGCCATCGGCGGCCTTCAGAACCAGGAGCTCGCTGAGGCCAGCGACGAACGCCAGCGAACCGTCAGCCAGCACCGTCGCTGCCCCCACATAGTACTTCGGGAACTTCAGCGACCAGTTCACGGCGCCGGTCGCTGGGTTGAGCGAGACGAGACCAGGCGTCACCGTCGGATCCATCACGATGACGGCTCCATTTGGGGAAACAACCGGTGGAAAGTGCGGTGACCCCCACTTCCACTTCGTCGCGTACGTTGCCGGATCGAGGGCGTTGATCACCTCTCCGTTTGCATAGATCGTCCCGTCCGCAGCGAACGTCGTCTCCCCCGGAAAGGAGCTCGACGCATACCCGTCGCCCACCCCTTGGCTGTAGACCACGGCGCCTGTCTGCGTGCTCACCACCGGGCTCTGCCCTGTTCGCGCATTGCACCGGCGATCCATCGTCCAGGCTGGGGCGTAGCCGGCTCCGGGCGGAACGCAGGAGTCAGTTCCGATCTGTTTACCGAATTGGCCGACTCCGGAGTCGCTCGGAGCATCGGGGCTGCCGTCTCCCGCATCGGCGCCGCCGGCATCGGCTCCGCCGGCATCAGCGCCGCCCGTCGCTCCGCCGGCGCCACCCGTCGCTCCGCCGGCGCCACCCGTCGCTCCGCCGGCGCCACCCGCCGCTCCACCGGCGCCACCCGTCGCTCCACCGGCGCCACCCGTCGCTCCACCGGCGCCCGCCTGGCCCGACGGCTGAGCGCCGCCGCTCCCGCCGCAGGCGATCGATACCGAACTCACAACCAGCGATGCCAAAAGGGTGCGACGCACGATCTTCTCCGGCTCCTGATACGACAAGGAACATGAGTCCTTCCCGGTGCGCGGAGAAGATCGAGCTGAAGAAGCGCGCGCCACAGCCTGGGGCGAGCGGGGCAACACCCCGCCCACCAGGACTTCGACGACCTGCTCGCGACCTGCTCGCGACCTCTCTGGCAATGGCCTAGGCTCTGCCAATGAGATATCGGGGGCGCCTCAGGTGGGGGAGAGTCTTGGCCTTGCTCGGTCTCGTCGTCCTGGCGTCGGCGTCGGTCGGAGCCTGCGGTTCGGACGACGCAGCCGCGCTGCGACGCGCTCAACTCGCGGAGGGTTGCGTGCTCGCCACGGACTGCGCGTCGCCTCTGGTCTGCGCCTTTCGCATGTGCCACGTCGAATGCTCCGAACAGCGCGACTGCGCCGACGGTGAGCTCTGCGTCCCGACCGACAAGCCCTTCAAAGTGTGCATGTTCGAGAGCGAGCAGAAGTGCGATTACCACAGCGATTGCCCGGAGAGTTTCAGGTGCGTCGTCGGCAAGTGCCGCCCCGAATGCAAGGTCACCAAAGACTGCGTCCCGGATCAGGTGTGCGCTGAGTTCTCGTGCGCCGTGCCAGCCGACGTGGACTCCGACGGTGGCCTGATCAAGCCCTCGGATCCGTCGGTCGACGCGAGCATCGGCAACGCCTGCGTTCACGACTCGGACTGTCCGGGACTCCTGGTCTGCCTAGCGGGCGCCTGCGCTACCGAATGCGTCACCGACAAGGACTGCCCCGGCTCGTCGTGCGATCCGACTGGGAAGTGCGTCGTGGCAGGCATCGACGCCGGCCCCGGAGCGTGCGCCAACGGGGTGAAAGATCCGACCGAGTCCCAGATCGACTGCGGTGGCCTCTGCGGCGCCTGTGCGGGAGCGGCGTGCACCAAGCCCAGCGACTGCGCCAGCGACGTCTGCACGGCTCAGAAGTGCGCGGCGCCCAGCTGCTCGGACGGGCTGCAGAATGGGACGGAATCCGACCTGGACTGCGGCGGATCGAGCTGCTCCAAATGCGCCGCCCCCAAGGGTTGCTGGGCCGCCGCCGATTGCGCCGAGGGCAAGTGTCTGGCGGGGATCTGCACCACGCCGGGTTGCAGCGACGGGACGCAAAGCGGCGCCGAGACGGACATCGATTGCGGGGGTGGACAGTGCAGTCCCTGCTCCGATGGCAAAGGTTGCAGCACGAGCGGCGACTGCAAGAGCGCCAACTGCGTCAGCAAGCTCTGCAAGCCGGCAGGCGCGGTCACGTGGGCCGAGGCGATCACCGGCAACCCGCGCGTCGCCGCCGATCCCACCGGGAACCTGGTCGCCGCGGGCACGTTCATCTCCGGTCAAGACATCGGCGGGGTCTCCATCAGCTCCTCGGGCGGCAACGATCTGTTCCTGGCCAGGTTCACCCCCGCTGGCGCGCCGCTCTGGGTGGTGCGGGGGGGCGGGACGGGCAACGACCAACTCGAAGAGGTCGCCGTCGACTCCAAGGGCAACGTCATCGTCGTGGGCACGACCAGCAACGGCGCGTCCTTCGACAAGCCGCTGAGCTGCGCCGGCTCGGGGCTGTTCGTGATCAAGTACAGCGCCGACAAGGGCGCCGAGATGTGGTCGCGTTGCGTGAGCATCCCCGTGGCCCCCCCCGCGGCCGGGGAGTTGCTCGCCCTCGCCATCGACGCAGCGGACAACGTCTACGTCGGCGGTCGCTTCTACGGCACGCTCGATTTCGGAGGCCCTCAGCTCTACGGCGCGAACTGGCAGGGATATCTCGCCAAATACTCCGGGGTCGACGGGGGGTCGATTTGGGCGAAGAAGCTGATCGTCACTGGGGGCTCGACCGGCGCACCGGTGCGGGCTTTGGTGGCTGACGGCACCAGCATCGTCGCGCTGGGCGACTTCGCCGCTACCGTGGATTTCGGAGGTACTCAGCTGGTCAGCACCAGCACCGCTACCGACGTTTTCGTGGCACGCTTCTCGGGGGTCGACGGAACGCTTCAGCAGGCGAAGCGATTCGGAGATTCTGGAGTCGACAGCGGCCGCGACATCGCGCGGGACGGGACGACCGGGCTCTTGGTGACGGGTTCCTTCACGGGCCAAGTCGACTTCGGGACAGGGGCCATGACGAGCAAGGGGGCTTCAGATATCTTTCTCTTCAAGCTCGACGCCGTGGCGCTCTCGACGACGTGGGCCAAGGGGTTCGGAAGCCTGGCGGACGACCGAGGGGTCTCGGTGGCGGCGACGAGCAGCGGCGAAGTCGCGCTGGCGGCAGAAATCGGCGCGGCCATCGACTTCGGAGGCGGCCCGGTGACGTACATCGGCCAGGCGGACATGGTGCTCGCTCGCTTCAGCTCGCAAGGGGCGCACCTGTCGTCGAAGGCCTGGGGCTACCTCAGTGTCGACACGCCGACCAGCGTCGCTTGGATCGGCTCTGCCCTCGGTTTCGCGGGCAAGTACAGCGGCGGCACCATCGACTTCGGCACAGGCCCCCTGCCCGCCGCCAAGACGGGCTTCTTCGCGCATCTCGTGCCGTAGTCGGGGCGCCCCAACGCTCATGAACCACCCTGAGCTGAAGAACGCGACACCAGCCCAGATCCAGGGTGTGTGCAAGCGCACACCCACCACGTTCGTCAAGCCCACCCAGAAGACGTGAGTCGGCGCCGGCTTTGTGATTTCGCTGGTGCCAGCAGTGGCATTGCTGGAGAGACTGGCTGCGTTCGAAGGCGACACGATAGGTTCAAATCGCGGGGGCGATGTTCGGGGGCGTCTGTTCAACTCGCCGGCGGTCGTCTACGCGTCGAGCTCGGCTGGGAATCAAAGCTCGGCGTACAAGCGAATCGTCGTGGTGGCGTCCCAGATCTCGGCAGCGAAAGTGAGATCGGCGGCCTCGAGCTGGGACTCTCGATGAGGCGCGCAAGTTCGTTGGCGTTATCTTGCACGAGAAACTCGAACGCCGCCTCGCACGCTTCACGCGACCCGAATCGCATGTTTCCGATCAGGCCCTCATGCGACGTGCAACAGCTTCACTCCGAGCGCCTTCGAAGCCTTCGATAGGGTGGCCAGGGTGACGCTCGTGTCGCGGGGATCGAGGAGTCGATGGACGACGGTGCGGCTCGTGCGCATGGCGCGAGCCAGCTCGGCCTGGGTCATTCTCCGCCGAGTCATGGCCCGCTCGATCTTGGCGGCGAGGAGCTTCTTCTGCGTCAAGAGCTCCACATCCTCCCGCTCGCCGAGTTCTTCGAAGAGCGAGCTGAGGGTCGACCCGATGTGCTTGTTTTTCATGGCTATTCCGCTTCCTTTCGTCGCCGTCGAGCAAGGTCGAGGTCCGCCTTCGGCGTCTTCTGGGTCTTCTTCTGGAAGCCGTGCAGCAGCACCATCGTGGCGCCCTCCAGGCAAAAGAGCACCCGAAAGATGTTGCCTTTGAGACTCGTGCGAACCTCGAAGAGCCCGTCACCGAAGCCATCGACCAAGGGCTTTCCCACCGGCCAGCTCCATTGAACTTGCTCGATGTCCGATCCGATTTCCTTCCGAATGGCGGGCGAAAGTGACTTGAGCCACTCTCGCACCGGCTCGTTGCCCGTGGCGGTCCGGTAGAACTGGCAGGCGAGAAGGGCTGCTTCTTGGCTGCCACGGGCTATATGTACCTAAATCGGTACGTCCGCGCAAAGCGGAACGTTCTTCGCGGCCATCATCACGCCGCGCCGTCTTGGCTGCTTGGCCTATCCGCTCGCGAGAAGTGCTTCATTGCGGTCACGCCGCTCGTCTGCTGCTCGCTGCCTGCCCGACGCATCAAGAGACGCTGGGTAGCCCGTCGCGCCGACCTCGACACATGGGTGGAGTCCACGAAACGGGCATGCCGCCTGCACCCAAGCCGACCACCCCCCCCAAGACAGCCCATCTGACGCTCGGGTTCCTGCGCTGGCGTCAGTACTGCCCGGTGGTGCTCCGAGCGCTCCGGAGCCGTCGCAACCTCTCGATTATCTCTGTGGGCGCAACAGGATTTGAACCTGTGACTTCGACCGTGTGAAGGTCGCACTCTACCGCTGAGTTATGCGCCCGAGCCGGCCCATCGGAGCCGGTCCGCCCCGGGGAATGCCCCGAGAGCCGCCGTTGATAGCGCGCGCGGAGCCCCAGGGCAAGCAGCCATGGCTCCGGTCGGTCTGCCTACCGTCCCAGCGCTAACTTCGTGATATACGGTCGCCGCGCCGAACATGACCGAACCGGAGACCGCAATCCTGGCTGAGATCGAGGCCCACCGACGCCGCGACCGCGTCGTGGGGTTGATGATCGTCCTCGTGGCCTTCGTGGCGAGCATCGCGCTGTCGCTCTGGGCCAAGCGCGCGTCCAAGCCCGAGGTCGCCGCGCCCCCTGCCCCGCCCACCACCGGCGGCGTGGTCGGCTTCCCCAACGCGGTCGACGTGGTCGGCTCGTTGCAAGGCGCGCGAGCGGTCACTTCCCGCAAAATCCTGCGCAACATCTGGGCCGAGGGCGTCAAGAGCGACGGCATCATCGACCTGAACGGCGTTTCCGGACGCGCGCGCTACACCTTCCAGAGCCTCGCGGGGGACGGACCGCAGCCGACGCGCGAACCCGGCACCCTGCCGCGACGGCACTACTGCGGGAAGCAGACAGTTCACTTGAAGAAGGAAGGCCTGCTCGCCGATCCCGACGTGACGGACTACCCCTGTCCATCACAGGTGCTCGATCCGCTGCCCGAGCCGCCGCGCTGCGGCTTTGCGGAGGTGTGGGCCCACGCCATCAAGCAAGGTGCGCCGCGCGATCGCATGGCGCGTATCGAGTACTACCGCGCCAAGGCCGGTCCGGCCTTTCGCTTCGAGATCCCGGGCACGGCCCACAAGTTCGTGCTCTACGGCGACTGCGGGCGGGAGCTCGACGAAACCGAAGCCTTCACCGTCGCGCCCTGACGTGGCTCAGATCCCGGCCGCCTTCCTGATCCGCCGCCACAGCTCGTCCCGCCCGAAGCCGGTCTCGGAGGAGAACCCCAGCACCGGCACGCCGGCGCCCTTCCTCACCCGTTCGAGCTCGAGCTTCTGTTTGTTGAGCGGGAGCTTGTCGAGCTTGGTGGCCACCACCAGGGTGGTGACCTGGGGGCGGCTCACCTGTGACGGCGCCGCCATCATCGTCAGCAGATCGCGGTCGTCGTCCTCGAGTCCGCGCCGAACGTCGATGATTGAAACGACCGCGCGCAGGGTGACTCGTTCCAGCAGATAGCCTTCGATCATCTCGGCCCAGGCGCCACGCTCGGTCTTGCTGCGCCGAGCGAAGCCGTACCCAGGCAGGTCGACCATGGTGATGCGCGCGCCGTCGCCGAGCTCCGCATCGAACAAGCTGAGCGTGCGCGTGCAACCCGGGGTGCCGCTCACTCGCACCAGGTTTCGGCGCGACAAGAGGCAGTTCATCAGGCTGCTCTTGCCGACGTTGGAGCGACCCGCGAAGGCGACCTCGACGGTCAGCGGTGGCGGAAGGTTGGCCAGGGCGGCCGCCGCCGCGGTGAACTCCGCGCTCTTCACGCTGGTCTTGACGTCGGCGGGCTCGGGGCTCATCGGGGCGCAGCTTGCCGCTTCGCGGAGGGCAGCGCCACGACAATCCGGAGCGCATCTCCACAAACGCCGCCGCCCCCGCCGCTCGGAGTCGAGCGGAGAGGGCGGAGCGCGGCGGAGCGCGGCTGAGCGCGATCGGACAGCTGGCTGCCCGAGGCGCCGACTACTTGTGGACCTGAGCGATGGCGGCGATCTTGCCGGGACCGTGACACATCATGCAGGACTCCTGCTTGCCCAGCGCGGCGCTGCGCGGGGCATAGAACGACCCGTCGTTGTCGGCGAAGTGCTTCTTGGCCGTCGCTGAATCGTGGCACGAAGCGCAGGCAGCGGTGATCGGCGAGTGGACGAGGGTCGCGCCTTCGGCGTCACAGGGCGCCGCGGTCGAACAGACACAAGGCGCCGCGGTGGTGCAGGCCACTCCGTTGCGCGTGCCCGAGGTCTGGTTCGATGTGGCGAAGCCCACGCCATAGTTGGCGGTGTCGGCCGTGATGTACGGGGACAGATAGGGACCGATGGTCGCCGGAGCCGTCGGAGCCGACTTGTAGATCCCCTGGGCCGCCGTGCTGTAGAGCAGGCTCGTCATGGCCTTCGCCGACGCGCTAGCGCTGAAGTCGTAGCTGCCATCGACGTGGCACTGACCGCAGTTGTTGAGGACACCGGGGTAGGTCACCTCCCAGGCCTTGATCTCTCCGTGCCAGCTGAAGGGCACGGTGCGCTTGGCACCCGAGTGGATGGCGTGAACGATGTCCTTGGCGTTGACGGCCCAGCCGCCGTTGACGCGGTTGGTGTTGTGGCAGAACGAGCAGGTCGGTGCGTCGTTGCGCTGAGCCGAGTGGAAGGTGGGGCTGACGCCCAAGCCGTCATGGCACTTGTTGCACTTGGCCGTGTCGACGATGGGTCGGCGCGTGGTGTGCCCTGTCGCCGTCTTCCAGACGTTCGGCGACGGAACCGTCAGCCCACCGATCTTGGTCGTCGCGTCGTAGGGGTACACGGGCAGGTCGACCTGAATCAGCGGCCGCGTGCTCGACATGCTGTAGCTGTAGCCGATGCCTCCGGTGAGCATCTTGGCGGTCGCCGGCAAGACGACGTTGGTCAGCGTGAGCGTGTAGTAGCCGGTCGCCGCGTCCTTGGTCATGGTCGCGTTGCTGTTGGACCCGTTCCACACGCCCTTGATGTAGGCGCTGGTCGAGGCGTTGAAGTCCGCGGGCGAGGCGATCCCGTCCTGGGGCAGCGAGTAGGCGAAGTACGCGCTCGGCGAGCCCACGAAGCCCGTCAGCAGCTCCGGCTTGGTGGTCGCGTTGTAGGTGCCGAAGTCGACGTCGACGCCGTCCTTCAGGAACTTGAAGACGATGCTCGGGTTCTTGGTGGTGGCGTCGATCTTCACCTCTTTGACGTCGTAGGTGATCTTGGCGGCGCCCGTGGGCACGAAGCCCGTCGCGGCGATCCACGACGCCGAGCTGTTGGAGCTGGGCAGACACGGCGCGGCCGCCGTGCAGGTGCAGGGCGAGGCGACGGTGCAGGACTTGTAACCCTGCGTCGAGCTGTCACCCTGCCAGCCGCCCATCACGTAGCGACCGTCGGGAGAAGCGGGCAGCGTGCCGCTGGTGACGGTGTCCGGGGCAGCCACCGGCTCGTGCTTCGGAGCCAGGATCTTGCCCGCGCCGTGGCAGGTCGCGCAGTCCGAGTCGGTCGTGGCCGCGCCACCGGTGTGCTTCTTGCGCCCCAGCGGAGCCGCCGCGTCGAAGGAGATGTTGTCGTGACAGGACCCGCAGGCTCGCCGGCTCGGCTTGCTCTTCACGTTGTCGGCCTGGTCCACCGTGTTGTGGCACTTCGCGCAGTTGCGTACGTCCTGCGGGTAGGTGGCTTCGTCGAACTGCACGGCAGCGTAGCCGCCGCCGCCGCCGGCGCGGTCGGGGACGAGCGAGAGCTTGTGACCCATGTGGATCTTGTGGATGAAGACCGGCAGGTTCAGGGTAGCCTCGCCGTTGATGATGCTGGCGCTTCCGCTCCACTTGTAGGTGCCGGGCGTGCTGCCCGCAGTCATGGTGGGCTCGGTCAAAGCAGCGCCCGCGCTGCTGAAGCGGCGCTGGTCGTTGTGACAGGCCACGCAGGTGTTGACCTCGTAGCGGGTTCCGCTGTGGAACGCCCCGACAGAGTTCGCCGGCGCGCGCCAGTCGGAGTGGCAGTTCAAGCAGGCAGCGCCGTTGACCTTGTCGTTCTTCCCGGACACGTCGGCGCCCGTCTGGGGGATCAGATCCTTCCAGGCGTCCATCGGCCGGAAGGGGTTCCCGCTCTTGTAGGCGAGCACGATGATGCGATGGTGCTTGTCGGCTTCGTACTTGGTGCCGGCGTTGGGCTCGTCGGTGATCACCTTGGCAAAGGTGTAGACGTAGGTGCCATCGCCTTTGTCCTCGAGCATGCCCTGGGTCGCGGTCGGGGCAGCGGTGCTCGAGGCGTTTTCAGCGCTCGCGGAGCTGGTCGCGTTGGCGGCGAGGTAGCTCACCCAGGTATCGTTGGCGCTCCCGTTCACGTTGGCGCCCAGCTTCAGCACCGACGCGCGCCAGGTCAGGCCCGCGCCCGTCGAAAGCGCGTCGAGCCCCTTCACGGGGTTGCCCTTGCGATCGGTGACCTTGACTGTGACCACCGGCTTCCCGTCGGTGGGGAACTTCACGTCGGTGATCACCATCGTCGGGTCGAGGTCGGTCTTCTCGGCGGGTGTGAGCTTGGCGTAGTCCAAGAGCGCGCTCGAGACCGTGATCTGGGTTCCATCCGAGCAGGTGATGGTCTTGGTGCCGTTGTTGTTGTCGACGATGGTGCAGGTGGTGCCCGCGTCGGCGGGTGGGCCCGCTTCGCCGGGTGGGCCCGCGTCGCCGGGCTTGCCGTCGTTTACGGTGACGGTCGTGCCGTCAGGGCAGGTGATGGTTGCCGTGCCGTCGCCGTTGCTCTCGACGGTGCAGGGCTTGCTGGTCGCGCCTTTGGGACCAGCGCCGCCATCGTCACCGCTACAAGCAGCGACCAGGACCAGTCCACTTCCAATCAACCCCCAGACCCGAGATTTCGTCATATTGTATGCTCCCGTCGCCGCCGTAACCCAGTGAGCTGGCGGGGCCCAATGCAACTCTTGCGCCCGCCCGGAGGGATCCGTCGAACCGCCCGCCCGCGGGCCACGAAATAGGCTGCTTTCGCGGCGGAACTCCGGTGACGCTGCTCTGCACGCCCCCCCGGGTGCCCGGTCAGCACGGTCCAAAAGCGCGAGACCTGCACGACCCGGAGGCGTTCCCGCAGCCCTTGCGCTCCCGCTCCCGGGCTCTCGCTCAGCTCGCGCTCGCGCCGGAGCTTCGCCGCCGCGCCACCGCTTCCACCAGCCCGCGGAGCTCTTCGCTGCGGACGACCCAAGCCGCGATCAGGAACACCACGCCGTAGGCCGACACGGCCGCGAGGCCGGGCAGCAAGACCCTCAAGGCTCCTGCGCCCGGGGGAGCCGCCAACGCCCAGGCCACGCCCATCCCAGCGCCGGCCGCCGCCGCCGCGGCCAGGAGGGTCTTCAGCGCGGATCCGGCGATCTCGAACAATCCGGTGTCGCCCAGTCGGAAGCGCAGCCCGATCCAGAGCATGATCATCTGCGCGCCGCTCGCGCCGGTCACGGCGAGGCTCACCCCGACGTGCCCGAGGGGGCCTCTGAGGGACAGCGCCAAAGTCACGAACACGGCGAGGTCGACGGCCGCGACGATGACCGGGGTGCGCGTGTCGCCGAGCGCGTAGTACACGGCGACCAGCTGCCTCACGGCGGCGACCATCCAGATCCCGAGCCCTTGCGCCGCCAGCGCCTTGGCGGTCTCGCGGGTGGACTCGGCGTCAAAGTGTCCACGCTGGAAGATCAAGGCCACCACCGGCTCGGCCAACGCCACGAACAAGACGCTGGCGGCCAGCGCCACGAAGAGCGAAAGGCGCATGCCATAGACGAAGGTCTTCTTGACCTCCGCGTGATCCCCCCGCGCGACCAAGAGCGCGAGGCTCGGCAAGGTCGCGCTCTGCAGCGCCATCACGAAGATGCCTTGCGGGAAGTCGCACAGGCGCAATGCCCAGCCGAAGTAACTCTGGGCACCGACGCCGAGCTCGGACAGAAACCGGCGCGCGAGCACCACGTCGACGTAGTACACACCCAGCCCGATCAAGACGGGCCCCATGCGCCGGAGGGTCTCGCGCACGCCGCGGAGCGCGAGGTCGAAGCTGGGAGCCACCAGGTATCCGATGGCCTTCAAGCTGGGCCACTGCGCGACGACCTGGAGCAGGCCGCCGATCAACACGCCAGCGGCCAGGGCCAGCGTGCGGTCGTGGCCGCGCGCATCCACGAGATCCGGCAACGCGAGCGCGCACACCACGAAGGCGACGTTGAGCAACGCGGGCGCGAAGCTGGTGGCGACGAAGCGCTGGTGCACGTTGAGCGCCGCGACGCCCAGCGCGGCGGTACCCATGAAGAAGATGTACGGGAATACCCAGCGCGTGAGCGTCACCGTGCGTTCGTACTGTCCCTCGTGGGCGCGAAAGCCGCCGGCGAAGAGATCCACCAACTGGGGCGCCAGCGCGATGCCGGCGACGGTCACGACCGTGAGCGTCAGGAGTGAGAGGCCGCGCAGCGTGCGGAACAGCCGGCGAGCCGCCTCGTCGCCCTCCTGCTCGCGGGTCTTGGCCAGGACGGGCAGGACCGCGTTCTGCACGGCGCCCTCGGCGAGCAACTGACGGAGCACGTTGGGGATGGTGAACGCCACGAAGAACGCGTCGGTGGCTGCCCGGCTGAAGACCGCGGCGAGCACCTGATCGCGCACCAGCCCCAAGAGCCGACTGAACAGGGTGCCGGCCGCCACGATCCCGGCGCGCCCGGTGATCTTTTTGCGCTCGGCCTCCGCCGAGCTCGGGGCTTCGCCGGCCATGCCCTGGCGAGTAGCACCAGGGGCCTCGGCGGGGCAAAGTCCCGGGCGTCCTGGCCGGGACTCACTACTCGTCCGGGCTCAGCTCGACGAACTCGCCGCTCTCCGGATCGAAGTCGAAGACCTGGCCGGTCGCGATCTTGAACACCCAAGCGCTGATGTGCAGCTTGCCCGCGGCCAGCTTCCTCTCGACGAACTCGAAACGCCGCAGGTTCTCTGCCTGGAGAAGCACGTTTTCTTGAACCGCCACGGTAGCTAGCGCGTCACCCTCGAGCTGTGCGTAGCGCTCGGACAGCAGCCGACTCAGCTCGCCGCTGCCCTCGACCCAGCGCTTGACGTAGGGCAAGTGCGCCACGGTCTCGGGATGCAAGATGGCTTGGATGGCGCCGCACTGGGTGTGCCCACACACGATGACGTTCTCGACCCCGAGCACCTCCACCGCGTACTCCATCGCCGCAGCCGTGCCGCCGGGCAGCGTCGGGTGCGGAACCACGTTGCCCACGTTGCGGATCAGGAACAGTTCCCCGGGAGCCGCGTTGGTGATCAGATTCGGCACCACTCGCGAGTCCGAGCAGGTGATGAACAACGTCTCAGGGTTCTGCCCTGCCGACGCGAGCTGCTCGAAGAGCTGTCGATGCGTCGCGAAGTACCCGCTCTGAAACGAGTGAATGCCCTTGGCGAGCTTCTGCATGCGGGCCTTCTACACCAGATCGAGTTCCGAGAACGGGTGGAAGCTCAGGTGCCCCAGCGCCGGCCCAGCGACCGCAGGGTCTCGATTCGGCGTGTACGATGCTAGGCTGCGCCGTGGCTTTCGGAGCAGCAACGTCGTTCAGATTCGACCCGCGCTCCGCCGCGATGCTCGCGGCGACGCTGACGCTTTCGTGCGGCGCCGCGCCTCAGGTCGCGCAGGCGCCCGAGGCGACGCGGGCGCCCCCGGGAGACTTGCAGGTGTTCGCGGAGGGCCCCTGCCCGAAGCTCTCCATCGAGGCCGCCGGCGAGCGCCGCTTCTTGGTCTACGGCGACCACGGGCGCGTGCTCGCCGGGTGGTTGCCGGGTGACCGAGTGGCGACCGCGGAGACGCTGGCAGAACTCCGAGGCGGACGCGCGCATCGCCGACCTTCCCTGCTCCGTGGGCTGCCGACGGACGCCCGCGGCTACGTCGAGGGGGAGCTGCGGCTGGGTGGCAGCGCGGAAGATCCGTGGTTGCTGCGCACGACCGTGCGCTACAGCCTGGTGAAACGCGGTCCGCTCTTCGAGCGCGAGCCAAGCGGATACCGCTTCCGTATCCGGCTGGCAGCCGACCCGCGATCCGGTGAGCGTGCCGGCCGCGTCGCGCGGGTTGCCGGAGCTGCCGGGGCGGGAGATCTGCGGTCCGGAGCTCGACTTCGTGCCCCTGACGTGGGCGGCGACGCCCAAGGGCGGCACGATCGTGGCCGGACGCTGTGACGACGCCAAAGCAGCGAACTACGGCGTGACCACGCTGATGGTGGCGCACGGAGCGCCGAACGCGACGCGCTGGACCATCGAGCTCGTTCCCTTCGGCGAGCGGCTCGACGGCATCGTCAACCTGAGCCTCGCGGCTCCCAGCGAAGACGAAATCTACCTGGGCGCGTACGAACCCTTCAGGGAGCCCGAGCAGCGTCGCGCCTTCCTCGCTCGCTTCGACGGCAAGAGCTGGAGCAACGTCGAGACGGGGTTCAACGACGGCATCATGTCGGTCGCCGCCGATGGTCGAGGCACGCTGTGGCTCGCGGCTGGACGCGCGCTCTATCGCATGAAGGACGCCCAGCTGACGCGGGTGCCCCTGCCCCGGCTGGGCTTCGTGTCACCCGCCGGGCCAATCCAGGTGCGCGCCGTCCGCACCCTCGACGGCGAGCTGTGGGTCGAGGGCGGCTACCAGGTGCGCCTCCCGAACGAGCGCGGCTCGCACTGGGCCAGCGTGCTCTTTTCGTCCCGACGCGTGGACGTTCCGCTCTACTGCGACGCCCGCGAGCCGGCGGAGACAGCGCTCTCGGAGGTGACGCCGTGAGGTCCGCCTCCCTGCTCGCGGCCTCGGCGCTCCTCTGCCTTGCGGGCGAAGCCGGGGCGGATCCTTCGCGGCACGCGGTGTGTCACGAAGATCCAAAGCCCGGAGTTGCGCAGGCACCAGCGCCCGAGCGCAGACGCCCAGCGAACGATTGGCTCCCGCTGCCGCGCAAGCGACCCCCACGGCTCGAGATGGCCAAGCTCGAGGTCTTCGACCTTCCCGAGAGCGATCCGCTGCCCACGCGGCGGAGCCCGGAGACGCTTCCGACAGCTCGCCCTCAGGAACCCAAGCTGGTGTTGACCCAGAGCCGCAACACCTGGCGCTGCATCGGCGTCCCGCGGGGCACGCCGGGGATCCTGCGCGTGATCGGCGCCGCGCCCGGCACTCGCTTCTACGGACACCCCTACGTCGAATCGTGGCGGCAGGACAACATGCACGCCGCCGGCGAGCTCCGGCTCACGGGCGCGCTGCCCCTGCTTCGGCGCGAGCTCGAGCGGCCGATGCCCAAGAACGTCGAGCCCTGGCAAGCCGGTGAGCTCCGTCGCAGCAAGCACGCTGCGGCGCGGGCCCTGGCGGATCTCGGGGACACGGCGTCCGCGCCCAAGGTCCTGGCGCTGCTCCGCAGCTTCGAGCGCGACGGCTTCAACCTCTGGCGCGACACGCTCGACGCGCTGCCGCGCCTCGATCCGGCGCTGGCGCAGAAGTACGCGCTCGAGCTGATCGAGCGCGCCCGCCGCGAGCCGAGCTGGCTGTCCAAGAACCCGACGCTGTACACCGATCTCCTGCCCTGGGTGACGACGCCCAGCGAAGAGGCCCGCGCGGTGCTGGCACGAGTCTCCGGAATGCTGACCAAGGACGACGTGAATCTGCCGCGCGGTTCCGGCGGCTGTGAGTTCCTGGCGGCGCGGGTCCGCCTCGGGGACGCCGCGCTCACCACCGAACTGCGCGCCGAGCTCTCGACGGATTCGCTGAGCACTCAGCGTGCTGCGGCCTGCTACAGCACCCTGATGCCCGATCTCTATCCGGGTCGGGACACCTCCGAGATGGACGTGCTCCTGCACCGCCACCGCTACGAGGCGATCCTGTCGTGGCTCGAACGCACGCGAACGACGCCGCGATCGGACGCGACGGACGCCGCGCGAATACGCCTCTTGCTGTGGCTCCAGAAGCAATCGAGCGACCCGGAAGTCGCGGGGGATCGCTCGCACCGGAGCTTCGTGCCCGATCGGCGAGCCATGCACCTCGCCGCGCTGAGCGCTCTCGGTGACGCGGGCGCCCAAAGCAAGCTCACCAAACTCGCCACCGATGCCGACGACGACGGCACGGCTCCATGGGTCGCCATTTGGTACATGCTGAAGCTCGATCTGCCAGGCGCCCGCGATCTCGCCGCCGCGCGTCTGCTGGTCGCGCAACGACAGCACATGCGGCGCTTCTCCCGGGACTCGTGGCCCCGGCGGGGCGCGCTCATCATCACCGAACACGGTCGGGTGGTGGAGGAGCTCGCGAGTCGCGGGGACCACCGCTTCGTCCTGGGCCTGCTCGACCAGGAGGGCTTCACTCGCACGCTGACCACGACCCTGCTCGCGCGGCGGCGACCCGCCAGCGCCTGCGCGACCGTCGGCGATGCGGCCCGCGGAGCCAAGCCCGAGGCCGTCGACCACGCATTCTGGGCCCTCAGTCTGCTGGGCGATCAGTGTCGCGCGACGATGCTGCGCTTGGCCAAGGACCCGTCCCAACCCAAGGCCGTGCGCGGCATGGCCAATGAACACCTGGCGATGCTGCGCGATCCGAGCGTGCCCGAGGCCGCGCGAGCGCTGTCGCGCGCCGATGGGTACGGCGCAACGGTGTGGCGTGCCCGGGTGATCTTCTCCGCGCCGGAGTGAGGCGCGGTTCAGGTCCCGTAGTGACGCAGCAGCTTTCCGGCCAAGTGCAAGACCACGGTCTGCTCCTGCACCAGATCCACCCGGGCCCGGGCGACCCGGAGCCGCGCGCGTCGGAGTTCGTCTTCGGCCTGCTGCACCGAGATCGGCAGCCCCTGGCCGAGCTCGAAGCGTGACTTCTCGGCGGCGTGGGCCTGCAACGCCACGGCCAAGGTCTTTTCGGCCAAGATCACCCGACGCGACGCCGCGCTCTCGTTGGTGACCGCCAGGGCCGCCTCGGCCGTGATTCGGTCGCGCATCGATCGCAGGTTGTGTTCCGCGGCTCGCACGGCGAGCAGTGCCGATCGCTTCTCGGCGTTGCGACGCGAGTCGTCCAGCGGCAGCTCGTAGACCACCCCGACATGCGCGGTCACCCAACTCAGCTGCCCGGCGCGAGTGACCGCCCGGGGCACGCGCTCGCTCACGCCCTGCGACTCGAGAAAGCCCTCGAGATCCAGCCGCGGACGCGTGGACTCGCCGGCCACGTCGGCGCGGGTGCGCGCGAGCTTCACCTGGGACTCGAGCTCGGCCAACTCCATCGATCCGCTCCGGAGCGCGGCCTCCACGTCGGCGCGGGTCGCCCTGGGTCCGGCCTGGGGCGGAGCGTTGGCGAGGGCGCCGAGGCTGCGATCCGGATCCGGGTTGCCCATCAGCCGTGCGAGATCCAGCCCGCGCTGACGCTGCCCGAGATCGGAGCCGACCACGGACTCTTCGAGCTCGGCGACTCGGGTCGAGAAAGTGAGCACATCGGCCGCGGCGGCGGCGCCTTGAGTGACGCGCATCTTCGCGTCGGACTCCTGCTGTTTGGCCAGCGACAGAGCCAGCCGCTGGATGCGCCCGGACTCCTCCGCGTACCAGAGCTCCCAGTACGAGAGCACCACGTCCCGGACCAGCTCGCTCTTGACCCGAGCGCTGGTCTTGCCCGCCAGCTCGCGGCTCACGCGCGCCGCCCGCAGATCGGCCTCGCCCACCCGAACACCCGCACCGCGCAAGAGCGGCTGACTCAGCGACGCGCGCCCGCTGACCCCGTAGCCGCTGGAGCTGGCGCCGCCGAGCGCGCCCGAACTCTCGGAGCGCTCGCCCTGCAGGCGCAGCTCGGCGCTGGTGCCCGTGGCGAAGCTGCGTCGCAGCGCCGATCCAATCGTGTACGAACGCGTGGTGGTGGACGCGACGGTGTCGCCCGCGCCGAGCCGCGCGCTCTTCTGGTGGGTGAAGCCCGCATCGGCCTGCAGCACATAGGAATACCGTCCTTCTTCGGCCAGCACGCTCTGACGCGCGCGCTCCACGTCGATCTCGGTGGCCATTCGCGAAGGATTGCCGGCCAGGGCCGCGGCCACCGCGGCCTCGACGCCGATGCGACGCGCCGCCAGCGGCTCGTCGGCACGCGCAGACGGAACGAAGAGAGCGATCGCCGCCAGCACGACCGCGCTCGAGAGACACTTGGACAGATCATTCATGGCGCAGAGCCTCGATGGGGTTGAGCCGCGCCGCTTTGCGCGCGGGAAGGAAGCCGAACAGGACGCCGATCACCGCCGAGAAGAGGAAAGCGACGATCAAGATGTTCGGCTGGACCACGAAAGGGACCTTGAGCGCGCGGGTCGCTGCCCAGGAGCCCGCGAGGCCAGCGCCGATGCCGATCATGCCGCCGATCATGCTGAGCACCACGGCCTCGACCAAGAACTGGAGCAGGACCTCCCGCGCCATGGCGCCGATGGCGAGGCGGATGCCGATCTCGCGGGTGCGCTCGGTGACGTTGACCAGCATGATGTTCATGATGCCGATGCCGCCGACCAGAAGGCTGACGGCGGCAATGGCACCGAGCAGCGCCGTCAGCGCGCCGGTGGCGCTCGACACGGTCTGGGCGATTTCGGCCATGTCGCGCACGTTGAAGTCGTCTTCGGTCCCGGCGGCGACCGGGCGCCGCTCACGCAACAGCTCCTCGATCTGCTCTTTGACGCGGGTGGTGCTGCGCGTTTTGGCGACGGTCACGTAGATGGCGCTCACGTCGTTGCTGCCGATCAGGCGCCGCTGCGCCACACGCATCGGCACCAGCACTACGTCGTCCTGATCCTGTCCCATGCCGGACTGGCCCTTCGCCCCCAAGACGCCGATCACCTCGCAGGAGAGCTTCTCGAGGCGGATCGTCTCGCCCACGGCGGGATCCGAAGCGAAGAGCTCCTTCTTGACCGACGCCCCGATCATGCAGACGGGCTGCCCGGCTGTGATCTCCGAGGCGGTAAAGGCGCGCCCCTCGGCCACCTCGTAGGCGCGCACCTCCAGATACTCTTGGGTGGTTCCGGTCACGCTGGTGCGCCAGTTGCGGTTGCCCCACACCGCGAGGGCCTGCTTGCCCGCTGTCGGCGCGATCTTCTCGGCGCCGGGCACGTCGCGACGGATGGCCTCCACGTCGTCCTTCGTGAAAGCAGGCGCGCTCTGCACGCCGCTCGAGCGGCGCAACCCACCGGGCATCACGATCAGCAGGTTGTCGCCGAGCTTACCGATGTCCGCGGTCACCTTGGCCGTCGCGCCTTCACCAATCGTCACCAGCGCGATCACCGCCCCAACGCCGATCACGATGCCCAGCATGGTCAGGAACGACCGCATGGCATTGCGGCGGATTTGTCGCAGGGCCATCACCAGGGTGATGCGGATCACGTGACGCTCCGCTGCGACAGCGGCCGCTTGGAGAGCGGGCCTGCGTATTCGACGTCCGTGGGACGCCCGTCATCCACGATCTTGCCGTCCTTGAACATCACGACGCGCGTCACGTATTGGCTCATGTCCGGCTCGTGCGTGACCATGGCGATGCAGATGCCTCGCTCCTGGTTCAGCTTCACGAGCAGCTCCATCACCTCGTGCTTTCGAGCCGAATCCAGGTTGCCGGTGGGCTCGTCGGCCAAGAGCAGCGACGGGCTCGACACCAACGCGCGGGCGATGGCCACGCGCTGCTGTTGACCTCCCGACAGCTCCGCCGGCGAATGGTGCGCGCGGTCGGCGAGCCCGACGGCCACCAGGGCTTCCATGGCCAGGTCGTGCCGCTCCGCGCTCGGCACGCGGCGGTACACCAGGGGCAGCTCCACGTTCTCGAGGGCCGTGGTGCGCGCCAACAGGTTGTAGCCCTGGAATACGAAGCCCACGTAGTGCCGGCGCAAGAGTGCGCGCTGGTCTTGGTCGAGGGAGCCGACGTCGACGCCTCGGAACGCGTACTCGCCCCGAGTGGGCGCGTCGAGGCAGCCGATGATGTTCATGGCGGTCGACTTGCCCGATCCCGACGAGCCCATGATGGCGACGAACTCGCCGCGCTCGATCCGAAGATCGACGCCGTCGAGGGCTCGCACCTCCGTGTCGTCAGCGCCGTAGATCTTGTAGACTTGGCGGAAGTCCACCACGGCCTGATCCGAGACGAACTCGGGGACCGCGCTCACTTCTTGAGCTCCTCGATGTCAGTCACGACCTCGGCGCCCGCCGCGAGCTCCGGCGATTTGACCTCGGTGCGCTTGCCGTCGGTGACTCCGGTCTCGACGGGCACCCGCACGGCCTGACCGTTGCGCACGATGTACACGGCGTCGCGCCGCTGGCGCTCCCCGCCCGGGGCGGCGGAACCTCCGGAAGCGGCGGAGCCGGCGGGTCGCGAACCGCCGGAGCTCCGCCCCATGCCGGGGCCGCCGAGCCCTGGCATGCGGAGCGCCGCGCCGGTGCTGGTGGCGCCGGCCGCGCTCTTGGGCCGGTAGCGCAGCGCCGCGTTGGGCACCGTCAGCACGCCCTTGACCTGTTGGACCACGATCGTCGCCGTCGCGGTCATGCCCGGGCGCAGCAGGCGCTCGGAGTTGTCGACGGTGAGCAAGCCCTCGTAGGTGATGACGCTGGTGCCCGCTTTGGGCAGGTTGTTCAGTCGCACCACTTTGGAGGGGAACTGCCGCTTCGGATAGGCGTCGACCACGAAGCTCGCGGCCAGGTCGTCGACCACCTTGCCCACGTCGGCCTCGTCGACGTCCACGAGCAGCCGCATCTCGGTGATGTCCCGCGCCAGCGTGAAGAGCACCGGAGTCTGGAAGCCGGAGGTGACGGTTTGACCTGGCTCCACGCTGCGCGCCAGCACGATGCCGTCGATGGGAGATTTGATCAGCGCCTTTCCCTGGTTGGTCTTGCTCAACTTGAGCCCCGCGCGCGCCACGGTGACCTGCGCCGAGGCCGTGCCGACCTGCGCTTTGGCTCGCTCGAGCGTGGCCTCGGCAGTCTCGAGCTCCTGGGCCGACGAGAGACCCCGCTTCGCCAACTCGCGGACCCGATCGGCCTTCAGCTGCGCCTCCTTGACGCTGGCTCGGGAGTTGCGCGACGAGGCCTCGGCGCTTCGCAGCTGAGCCTGGGACTCGTCGACGCGGGCGCTGAGCTGCTCTTGATCGATCTCGACCAAGATCTGCCCCTCTTTCACCCGGTCGTTCACGTCCACGTGGACCTTCAGCACCCGACCGGTGACCTCGGCGCCCACCTCCACCGCGTCGAGGGGTGACAGGGTCCCCGTCGCCGTCACGGTCTCACGCAAGTCACCTTGCTCGACGGGTGCCGTGACGTAGCTCTCGACCTTTGCGCTGGAGCTGCGCACTCGCCAGATCCAAACGCCCGCACCCACGGCCAGCAGCACGAGGAGCGCGATGGCCCGGCCGAGCCAGCGGCGGAACGTTCGACTCTTGCCGACACCGAGTTTCGCGAGCACCTGCGGATCGCCGGTGGCGTTGGGGGATTGCATGGAGAGGACCTCGTGGGATCAGGGAGGAGGATCGCGTCGATCGTGGCGTTTGAGCATTTGCTCGTACTTCTCGCGCTGCTGCGCAGAGAGCACGTCGCGGATCTCGGAGTCAATCTTGGCGCGCAGCGCCCGGTGTTCGGGCTCGCACTTCTCGAGGGTCTTGCGGCGCTCGTCCTCGTGCGCCTCGAAGATCCGCTGGACCTTCTCGCGCTGCGCCGAGTCGAGGTCGAGCGCGCGCGTCATGGCCTCGATCCGAAAGCCCATGCGCGCCCGGCCCGGCGGCCCGCCCATGCGCTCGGCGAATCGGTGCAAGACGTAGCTCTTCATCCCGAAGCCGCCGGCCACCGCCCCGAGCACGAAGGCGCACAAAAGAGCCAGGATCGCCACGAGCTTTCGGCGGTTCATTGCTCGAGCTCCACCAGGTCGAAGGACGAGAGGGCTTCGCTGTCCAGTTGCTGCTGCGCCGTCGACGAGACCCAAATGGCCAGCGCCGCGGCGGCCGCAAACAGGCCCATCGCGATGCCGCGAGCCGCCCACGGCTCGCGCTCCGATCGCTCCACCCGAGCCATCACCCGATCGCTGAAGTCGGTTGGCGGCGCGATGCCCGCGGTGCGGGCCCTCAGGCGCTCGATCAGATCGTGTTCGTCACTCATCGCGCCCTCGCCTCTCCCGCAGCGTCGCTCGCGCTCGGACCAGTCGCTGCTCCACGGCGCCCTCGCTGATCCCCAGGACCGCTGACGCCTCGCGGTTGGTCAGACCCTCGAAGCCGCAGAGCACCAGCGCCGCGCGCTGTTCCAGCGGCAGCTCGTCGAGCCACCGTGCCAGCTCCGCGAGCGCCATTTGCGCGTCGGCACCCGGCGCTGAGTCGACCGCGGTCTCCAGCTCGGCGTCGTCGCCCGCGGGGCGCACGGCACGACGCCGGAGCGCGTCGAGCGCCGTGTTGGTCACCACGCGGTAGAGCCAGGTCCGAACCCCCGCGCGTCCATCGAACTTGCCATCGCACAGCGCACGATACGCCTTCATGTACGCGTCTTGAAGGACCTCGTCGGCGTCCGCCGCGCTGCCCAGCAGCCGGGCCGCGAGCCGGAACAGATCTCCCTGGGTGTGCTCCACGAGAGCCCGAAACGCGGCGGTGTCGCCGCTCCGGACCCGCCGGGCCACCAGGCTGAGATCGGGGCTGGACACCACCGTCGGTCATACTCTGCGCGGGGCTCGGGAGGGGAGAGTCCTCCGCTCCCGAGCCGTGCCGCCTCAGTGCTTGCGCCCCGGCGGGCCGCTCTCGATGCCGCTGGCGAGCTTCTCGCGCTGCGCCGGCTCGAGCACCGCCAGCATCGTCTCGAGCTGCTTCACTCGGAACTCCAACTTTGTGCGCGGCTGTTGCCCGGGAAGATCGGAGAGCTTCTTGGCGTCGAAGCCGTCGGCCGCGAAGGCCGCGAGCAGCTGCTTCATGTGCTCGCCCTTCTGCTGCATCTTCTCTTTCATCGCGGCGCGATCGGGCTCGGCCTTCTCCCGCGCGGCCCGCAGTTGATCGCGCTGAGCATCGCTCAGATCGAGCTCGGCGAAGGTGCCGAAGCCGGATCCGTGGTGACCTCCCATCTTGGGACCATGCCCGCGGCCGAACCCGCGTTTGCCATGCCCGCCATGCGCGCCTTTGCACTCGCCTTCGCCCGCGCACTCGCCCGCGCACTCGCCATCGTGCTTCATCGGACCGAAGCGCTGCTTGCCTTCGATCATGCGACCTTCGATGGCGGCGACGAGCGCCTTGCGCTGTGCCGTGTCGAGCGTGCGATGCAGCTCGCCCAGCGCGCCCTGCACCTTCAGTCGGGCATCACTCGCCGACTTCTCGAGCGCCGCGCGGTGCGGCTCGAGGGCGGCACGGTCGATCTTTCCGGCCCGAACCTGGGCGGCGAGGGCCTTGTCGAAGGCCGCGTGGGCGGGGCTGGCGAAGGGCTGCGCCGACTCGAGGTCGGTCGTGAGCGCTTCGATGGTGGTCTTCTGTTCGGGCCGCAGCTCGAGCTCGTTCAGCGCGGCGCGGAGCAAGAACCCGGGCCCCCCGTGACGCCCCTTGCGAGCATGCCGCCCGCTCTTGGCGTTGGGCGCGCCGACCGCCGGCGCCTCGGCCTTCGGGGCCAGCTGCTGTTCGTTCTGCTCGACGGGCGCGGGCACCTCGTCGGTGGGCACCTCTTGGGAGCAGGCTGCCAGGAGCAGCAGCGACAACGCGGAAACACTTCGAAAAAGCCTCATGTCACGGCACCTCGGGAGTGGGTTCGTGAGGTTCGACGCAGGCCGTGCCGGGCTCCCTACGCAGCCGGGGACGATTCCTTCGCCTTCGTGACCCGAAACCGCGACAGCCGCACCGGCTCACCGGCCGCTATCCCAGCCTTCTGGCGCGCGATGGCCACCTGAGTCTCGGCGTCGTCCACTCCTTCGATGTCCGGCAACAGCAGGCCGCGCCGCCCGCCGTGATCGCAGACGATGACGCCGTAGCGCTTCGGATCGAGATCCCTGAGCCCAGCCACGGGCTCGTCCGGCGCGAGCACGCTCACCTCGATGCTGAGCGCCGCCAGTTCGGCGCGCCCCACCGGCGAGAAGCGCGGGTCTCGGGTCGCGGCCAGCACCGCGCTGCGCGCGGTCTCGGCGAAGACGTCGCGCTCGGCCGGCGTGATGGAACCGATGCAGCCCCGCAGCTTGCCGTCCGCCTCTCGGAGCGTCACGAACACCCCGGCGGCCGGGGCCCCTTCCCGCGCCGCCAAGATGGGATGGTCCCCTGCGAGGTGAGCGTCGATGGCACGTCGGGCGAGCGCCGGCAGCTCCCGGCTCAGCTCTTCGAGGGTGTTCACGGGACGAGTATGCCACGCGACCCCGGTGCTACCTTCCCAGGTGATGCCGCAACTTATGCGCGCCCAAACCACCGCTCTGCTCCTGGTCGTCACCCTGCTTCCGGGCTGCTCCGCCACCTTTCACGACGCGCGCATCACGCCCGGTGAGGAGAAGACCCAGTGGGCGCACCACTACGTGCTCGGATCCCTCGGGGAGGCCGAGGTGGATGTCCGAGATCACTGCGCGACGGCCCGAGCCCACGAGATCTGGATCGGCGAGGACGCGCTCACGCTGCTCGTGAGCGTCGTCACCTTGGGCATCTACACACCGCGCAAGGTGGCCATCATCTGCGAGAAAGCGCCGGCTCGATGAGCCCGCGGCGGAGCGTCCCGGCGGTGCTCGTGGCGCTGGCCCTCACCGGCTGCTTTCGCACCGTCGTGCGCTCGGGCCACCCGCCGGCCGAGGCGCCCGAGAGCTACGACGAACGCTGGCACAGCGGCTACGTCGCAGGCTTGATCGAGGCCAGCGGACCGCACCCGGTGGACGCAGTCTGCCCGGAGGGCTGGGCCGAAGTCCGGACGGCGACCGATCCCCTGCACACCCTCCTGAACATCATCACCTGGACCATCTACTCACCCCAAGCGGTGACCGTGGTCTGCGCCGAGAAGGGAGCTCCGCCCGCGCCCCCGCGCGATGGCTACGAGGTGCCGGCGATCCCAACCAGCAGCGCGGTCCCGCTGCGCAGCGGCTATCCGCCACCGGCGCCGCCGCCGAAGTTTTGAGCCGCAGCGCGTTTTCCCGCGCTATACCCGGGACCCATGACCGCCCCTGTTCGCGTCGAAGTCGGCCCCGTCTCACGCATCGTGCTTTCCCGGCCCGACAAACAGAACGCCATGACCGCCGAGATGGGGCGGCTCGTCAGCGAAGCGGTGCAGACGCTCAACGCCTCGCGGGAGCCCCGGGTGGTGCTCGTGGTGGGCGAAGGCCGGGCGTTCTGCGCGGGCGGCGACTTCTCGTTGATTGAAGAGAACTCGAAGAAGACTCCGGAGCAGAACCGAAGGGACATGATCGGCTTCTATTCGAGCTTCCTCTCCATCACGCGCCTCGCAGTCCCCAGCGTCGCGGTGCTCCAGGGCGCCGCCGTGGGCGCCGGGCTGTGTCTCGCCATGGCCTGCGATCTGCGGGTGGCCGCCAGCGAAGCCAAGCTCGGCGCGAACTTCGTCCGCGTGGGTCTCCACCCCGGCATGGGATGCAGCGTGCTCTTGCCGAGGTTGGTCGGCCCCGCCAAGGCAGCCGAGTTGATCCTGACCGGCAAGCTCATCACGGGGGAGGAAGCCGCGCAGATCGGCCTGGTGAACCTGGCCGTTCCCCGAGCAGCGCTCGAGGAGCAGGTCGCAGCCATCGTGAACGCGATCACGTCCGCGGCACCGGTCGCCGTGACGCAAGCCAAGGAAACGCTGGCGGCGCCGCTGCTCGCGGCGCTCGACGCGGGCCTCGAGCGCGAGGCCGCCTGCCAAGCCCTCGATTTCGCGACGACAGATCTGAAGGAAGCCGTGCTGGCGTTCCGCGAGAGTCGGAGCCCGGTGTTCCGGGGCGAGTGAGCCGCGCAGTGATCGCGCGCCACCTGCACTGCGGGCACTCCGGGTCGGGCTCGCTGCGCGGACGATGGCTGCTTCTTGCCCCCCTGCCAGTGTCAGCCTTGACGGCTCACTGGCTCTTCGCCTCGCGCACCGCCTGCTCGGCGATGGCGTTCTGCTCGGAGACGATCTTCTCCGGCGCCTGCTCGTTGCACTCGGAGGGATCGCCGAGGCCCCCGGCCTCCCGGCACGCCAGCTTGATGCGCAGCGTGCCGTCGGCGGTCTTGACGGTCCACACGTATCGGAACTTGCTCTTGCCGATCTCGGAGCCCAGCAAGGTGCGGGGTTCGGTGACCAACTCGAACCCGGTTTCGTCCCGCTTCTCGATCAGGTAGCCGCGGTCGAGGAGCGTGCCCTCGGCGGCGTCGTAGAGCTTCTTGGCGTCGAGCCCGGTCTTCTGCTCGAGCGGTGAGTAGCCCACGAAGCGCGGTCCGACGCAGGCGGCGAGGGCGAGGCCGACTGAAACGAGCAAGTGGCGCATGGCCGAAAACATAGCCGAGTCACGCCGTGTAAGGCGAGCCCGCGCCGAGGCGTTGTCGGCTGGAATGAGCCCACTCGCGCGCGGAGCGCTCCCATTTCTGGTCTTCGTCGCCCTCGCCAGCCTGATCCCGGCCTGCAAGAAGCAGGAAGACGCCGGCGCGGCCCCACCAACAGCGGCTGCTGCGCCCTCCGATCCCGCAGGCAACTCTGGGCAAGCCCAGGTCGTGCGCAAGGTGATTCGCAACGCCGAGCTGAGCATGACGGTTACCTCTCCGGGCGCGGCCCAACGCGAGGCTTCGAAGATCGCCGCAGCAAACGGCGGCTATCTCGCGTCGAGCGAGGCGCTCTCGATCGCCAGCCAAGACGGCGACGACCCGGGCAGCGTGCGGGTCGTGCTGCGCGTCGCCAGCGACCGCCTCGACGCGACCCTCGAGGCCCTGCGAAAGCTAGGCTCTCACGTGGGCAGCGAGAACATCACCAGCCGCGACGTCACCGACGAGTGGGTGGATCTCGAGGCCCGGATCAAGACCCAGAAGAAGCTCGAAGAGCAGTACCTGGAGATCTTGAAGACCGCGAGCAAGGTCGACGATCTGCTCGCGGTCCAGAAGCAACTGGCCGAGGTGCGCGGCGAGATCGAGCGCGCCGAGGGCAAGAAGCGCCTGCTGGACAACCAGATCGGGCTCTCGACGGTGAGCGTGACTTTCCGGGGCGAGCAGCGCCTGGTCGCATTCTCGTCGGGTTCCTTCGGACGCGCCGCCAAGCGCGCCTCCGCCGACGCCGTGAACGTCGCGGCGGGCATCGTCATCGGCAGCATCCGCCTGCTCGGTGTCTTGGTGCCGGTGCTGCTCTTGCTGGTATTGCCCCTGATCCTCGTGGGACGGACGCTCTTGCGACGGATGACGCGCGCGCGGGCGTTAGTGTGACGGCGCGAGGGCGCTGGCGCGGCGCTCCAACGGCGGAGGTCGCGCCCCTTCGCGTGGCGTCATCGACGCGCCGGTAGAGACCCGTGATCGGCGTGTGCCACTCGGACTCGGCACGCTGGCCGACGAGGGCGCGCGACTCTGGATTGCCAACCCAGACTGGCCCGTGCACGACCTGCGCGTAGTGGAACGAAAGCCCGATGGACAGCACGGCCGCGACGGCTGCCCCGCCCCAGCGCCAGCGCACGGGCTCGACCAGCAGAAGAACGGCGACCCCTGCGAGCCCGGGCACGAGCCACTGCAGGACCGGCTGTCCCGAGTCGCACCGGTGCAGGCTCGCCGTGGCCCCACAAGCCGGCGCCACGAGCCCCAGCACCGACGCGGCGACGCGCCGACGCGTGGGCTTGCCGAACCTGGTCGCACAGACCAACAGCGCGGCGAAGGCGCCCCCAACGACGCCGACGAAGTGAACCCATGCCGCCAGGTTCGCGCCTTGCACAAACCGCTTTTACCATCTCGGCTCGCCTGCTCGATCTTCACAGCGCGCTGGGCGAGCACAACGCGCTGGCGACGGTGGCCGACGCCGGCGCGGAGCGCATGCGACCTCACCTTGGGCCGCATGGTCGCGGGGGAGGGACCGGGCTATGGCAGGAGGATGTCTGCACTCCAGTGGCAACTCCGTGTCCCAGCCTTGGCCCTGCTCGCGGGCGCGGCGCTGGTCGCGCTTTGGGCCTGCGAACCGGAGAAGGCCAAGGCACCCGGCAACAAGAACGTGATCCCTGCGGAGAGCGACACCATGGTCCGCAGCCAAGGGCCCCAGGTCGTCGACTACGCGGGCAAGCCCCTTCAGCTCCGCTGCGCGAACATCGACGGGTGGCTGCTGCCGATTCCGTACTTGATCAGCGATGAGGGCAACGCCCTGCTGATCTCACCGTCGGAGTTCGTGGCACGCCTCGACGAGGTCGTCGGACCGGACCGAGCCGCGAAGTTCTGGGACGATTGGCGTGACACGTTCATCGTCGAGCGCGATTTCGAGAGGATGGCGCAGCTGGGGTTCAACTGCGCTCGGCTCCCCATCTACTATCGAGCCATCGGCAGACTCGAAGCGGGCCAACCGGTGCTCGACGAGACTCGCCTGGCGCGCATCGACCAGGCGTTGGACTGGGGCGCCAAGCACGGCGTGTACGTGGTGCTCGATCTTCACAGCGCGCCGGGCGGTCAGAACGGGCTGGCGACCGTGGCCGACGTGCCGTCGACCGACCTCGTGGCGAGGCTGTGGGAAGGTCCGGACGCGAAGGCGAATCAAGACGCGACGGTTGCGATCTGGCGAAGCCTGGCCGAGCGTTATCGGGACAAGGTGGCAGTCGCCGGATACGATCTGTTGAACGAGCCCGCGCTGCCGAGCTCGGCGGCAGCCGACGCGCTACCCAGCCTCTACAGCCGGATCATCACCGCCATCCGCGAGGTGGACTCGAAACACATGGTGATCTTGGAAGGCGACGAGCTGGCACACGACTTCAGTGAGTTCGAGATCCCGATGGACGACAACATGGCGTACGAGTTCCACGCCTATGCCTTGACCGGTTTCGAAGACTGGGCGACGCCAGAGACCCAGGACCTTCAGCCCTATCTCACGCTGCGGACCCAGCACGACCGGCCGATTTGGCTGGGCGAGTTCGGCGAAGGCACCAAGGACTGGGTGAGCGGCGTGGTCAAGCTCATGGAAGACCATCAGGTGGGCTGGGCCGTGTACCCGTGGAAGCGCAAACAGACTTTTTTTTGGAATCCGGTACTGCAGATGATCCCCCCAACGCCCAAGTGGTACGCCGTTGCCGCGTACCTGGCTCAGCCTGCCGACGGCAAGGTCGCCGTGCCGAGCAGCGCGGAAGCCGAAGCGGGCATGGCGGAAATTCTGGGCGCCATGAAGCTGGCGAACTGCACCGAAGACGGCGGACTGGCCAACGCGATCATCAAACCCTGACTTCGACCTCGAGACCGCCCGCCGAGTGCGCGAGCGGTTGCCATCGGTCGAAACGGCCGGCGTGACGGGGCAAGGACCCGAATTCCACGCGGGCAGTGTTCCATCGGAAGGATGGACGCTCTAGCTTCGCCCGGGTTGCGGCAGCAGCTATGTCGAACACGGCCCTTTCCCAGCGCGCGAACGCGACCGACACCCACTCCGGGACCACGACCGATGTCGCGTTCTTGCAACGGCGCGTGGCCCTGGCAGGTCTGCTCGGCGGCTGCGTTTCCCTCGGGTTCCTGCTGCTGCGAACGTCGTTGATCTTATTCGCAGCCGCGCGCGACTCGCTGTGGGAGCCCTCGATGCTGGCCCACGCGGCGGCGACCCTGGCCTTATTCTCGGCGTGGTTCCTCAACCGCGGCGCTCTGCGCTCGGTACGATTCGTCCGCACCGTCGAGTCCGCCGCCTTCCTCTCCGCATGTCTCTCTCTCGAGCTGATGGGCTACTACACCCCGCTGCCCTCGCGCCCGGAGTTGATCGTCGCGCTCGCGCTCACCTTCTCCCTCGTCGCCCGAGCGGTCTACGTGCCCAGTACCGCGCGGCGCACGCTGATCCTGACCGGGGCCGCCGGAGTGCCGCTCCTGATCGTCACCTTCGTGACCTATTTCAGCTACGATTTCAGGCCCTGGGCGGCGATCGATCCGGGCGTCGCCGCGCTCTCGAAGCTGGAAGTGGCGGTGCTGATGACGGTATTCGAGGCCGGATGGTGGACGGCCGCGACGGCGATCTGCACCTTTGCCTCGAGGGTGATCTACGGACTGCGCCGCGAGGTCAGGAGCGTACGACGGCTCGGCCAGTACGTGCTCGAGGAACAGATCGGTGAAGGCGGGATGGGGGTGGTGTACCGCGCGAGTCACACGCTGTTGCGCCGGCCCACGGCCATCAAGCTCCTGCCCCCCGACAAGATGGGCGCCCACGCGCTGGCGCGCTTCGAGCGGGAGGTGCAGCTCACTGCCAAACTCACCCATCCCAACACCATCACCGTCTACGACTACGGGCGCACTCCCGACGGCGTCTTCTACTACGCCATGGAGCTCATCGACGGGGCGACGCTGGTCGACGTGGTCGAGCTCAGCGGTCCCGTGCCGGCGGCAAGGGTGGCGCGGATCCTGCGCGACGTCGCGAGCGCCTTGGCGGAAGCCCACGGCGCCGGCGTCGTGCATCGTGACATCAAGCCGGCGAACATCATGCTGTGCGAGCGGGGTGGGCTGCCGGACGTCGTGAAGGTACTCGACTTCGGGTTGGTCAAGCAGCTCGACGCCCACGGCGGCGAGGCAGTGACCCAGGCCAACTCGATCACGGGCACCCCACAGTACATGGCGCCGGAGGCGATCACGGCGCCGGACTCGGTCGACGGCCGCGCCGACCTCTATGCGCTGGGCGCGGTGGGCTATTTCTTGCTGACTGGCCAGCACGTGTTTGGCGGGACGAGCGTGGTCGAGGTGTGCAGCCACCACCTACACAGCGCGCCAGTCCCGCCCTCCGAGCGGCTCGACGGCCCCGTGCCCGCTGAGTTCGAGCGCCTGATCCTCGATTGCCTGGCCAAGGATCCGAGCGGGCGGCCCGGCAGCGCCGCGGAGCTCCGCGCGCGCATCGAAGCCTGCGCGCTGACGCCCGCGTGGAGCGAGCAGGACGCCCGCCGGTGGTGGGACGAGTACGGCCCGCTCCTTTCGAAACAACGAAAGCAGGCGGCTCGCCCCATCAGCGACCAGACCGTCGCCATCGACTTGGCGCATCGCAAGACCCTCGCTGCCGAGTCCGTCTCCATCAGCTGATCGATCCCCGCGTCGTCTTGCGCCACCCGCGGCAGCGTGCGACGAGCCCGCGGAGGCTGACGCGCGGCGCCGAGCTGCTCGAGATCGGACAGTCAGTGATGACCATCGCGAGCGGCAGGGGCGTTCCTGCGCGACCATGGCCCTGCCCGAAGGTCGCTGGCAGCTTCAGGCAGAAGGCGGCGGCGATCCGAGCATGGTCGAGGTGGAGCGCGCCGAGAACTGCGAGCGGTGGCACTACGCGGTCGAGCTCGACGTGGGACCGCGCGCTCACTTCGCCTTCGGATCGAGCGGCTTGGCGTCGTCGACGTCAAGCGCGCCGTCGCCGTCGAAGTCAGCGCGCGGCGGCGATGTGACCTCGATCACGGCCTTGCCCGCCAGAGCCGTCGAGAAGAACTTCGCGAGCTGCCGAGCGTGCTCACGGACCGGCATCTCGATGGAGAACGAGGCCGGCAGTCGCGGAAAGCGATCGTCCCCGGCGTGGGGAACGCCGGGCAAGAACTCGCGCACATCGAAGCGGTTGTAACCGAGGGCGTGGTTCGCGGGTGAGTATTGCACCGCGGCGGCCGTGCGGCCGTGCACGTTGCCGCTGACCGGGCTGGCGCGCTCCCGGAGGCCTGGGACTTCGACCAGGGTCGGCGTCGCCAGTTCGACGCCCATGGCGCGCATGAGCGCGATCGTGGCGATGTTGGGCAGCACCTCGTCGCCGACCGCGTAGGTGATCATCAGGTCGGGCGGCGCTCGACCCGAGATCGGGTCGCCCATCACGTGCGGCGCGTAGGCGATGGGGTCGCCCGATTCGGTGACCATCGACAAGAGCAGCGCCACCGGGTGGAACTCGTCGACCACCTCGTCACCCTGCACGCCGAAGGCCGTGCTGGCGATGGTCGTGACCAGCGGCGCCACCTTGGCGGAGCTGGTGGTGATGAGCTGCACGAAGCTCGCGCCGGGGACCTGAAGCGCCGCGCCGCGGATCTCCGGCTCGACCGCCAGCGTCATCGTTCCCATGATCCCGCCCAGGGATCCGCCGTTCCAGAAGATGCGCGCCTGATCGAGCTTCGGCGTCGCGCCGCCGGTCGCCGCGGCGAGCGGTGAGAGGTCGAGCTTCGAGCTCTGGATCAGCCGGACCAGGCTGGTCTGATCGAGCACCGTCTGTCGGAAGTTGTCGCGCACCGCCACGAAATCCGAGAAGCCCGCGAAGAACTTCAGCGGCAAGGGCTTCAGGTCGGGGATGCCATCCGGTCCCTGGTAGCTGCCCGGGAAATTATTGATCTCGTCGGCGATCCCCGCGCGGGCACCATGCAAGACGTCGTCGATTCCGATCACCACGAAGCCAGCGCGGCACAGCTCGTTGGCGACCGAGAGCATGCTGCCACGATCGTTCGAGAGCCCATGACCGTTGATCACGACCGGATAGCCGCTGGCGGGCGCCGGCTGCTTCGGGATCACCAGCGTGACCGGGATGGTCGCCTTCGCGTCGGCCAGACGGTACTGACCGCTCGCGTCTTTTTCGAACGACGACGAGGCGGCATCGATGAACGAGGGTGCGACGAAGGCTCCGTGTGCGACCGCCGCGATTTGATCGTGAGCGATGCCTCCCGCGTTGTCGCCCCCCGGCCACTCGACACCAGACTCGTCCCGATCTGGCGTCCCGAGCCACTCCGTCAGCGTCACTTCGCTGGCGACGCCGAAGACCCGAGAGGTGTAGGGCAGCGCGCCGTCGCCGAGCAAGAGCGCGGGTTCGGGCAGGTCACGCAGCCGGGCTCGCAGCTCCGGGAGTTCGCTCACGCGGTTCGAGGTTCGGAATACCGCGAGGGACGCGATCTCTTCGCGATCGTCGACGCCGCCGCTGGCGACCACCGCGTCCATCGCGTCCCCGTAGAGCCGTGCCGCCCCGGAAGACCGCGCCGAATCGACCAGCGCGACGAGCTTCGGGTCGGCCGCGAGCGGCGCACCTTCGAGGGTGTGCACGAGCGACGTGAGCACGACCGCGTGGCGCACCGCCGGCGGCAACACCACGCCCGGCGCCGGGATCACGGCGATGGCCCCCAGCGACGGCAGCGCCTTGCCGTAGGCCGGATAGCGCTGACCCCAGCGCGGCGACTTCGGATCCACGTCCACGATGCGCGCGCTCGCGCTCCAGTCGACCGCCTCGTCCCAAGTCCGAGGAAGGCTCGCCGGATCGATGGGGGCCTGCACGAAGAACAGCGCGCCGGTCGAGCGCCCGAAGCCGTCGAGGGCGGACAGACCGCGCTGGATCGACGAGTACTCCGACGCCACGCGCTCGAGGCCGGGGATCTCGCCCACCGATCCCGATTCGTCGAGGTACAGATCGCTGGGCCAGGGGACCTCGCCAAAGCTCGGCAGCCCAGTCGGCGGCAGGTGGAAGGGCACCTCGACTCCCGATGCCGCGCGCTCGTCGTCGCCGCAGCCGAGCGCCAGCAAGCAGACAGCAATCCAGCTCGACCGACCCACCACAGCGCGAGCGTAGCTCAGCCGGTCATGAAGTACATGTTGAGTCGCCCGGGCTCGCTGCTCGGCGGCACGACCGCGTCCCATGGTCCCGGCAATTGGGCCGCCTGCGCGAACACCACCCAGCCGCCGCAGCCATCGCAGTCAGCGTTGTTGCCGTAGCAGCACTTTGGATTGGTGAACCGTCCCCTCGAGTTGCCATCGGTGTGGACGAGGCAGTGCGCATGGGTCAGTTGCAGCGGTTGCTCAGGCCGAGCATCGCCCCGGGAAAGCGCCCCGGTGGCTCGGCGCCGAGCCGGTCGATGACCGCGGCCAGAATTGGGTGCTTCATGCCGCCACCACCCCGTGAGTATACTCCCGGCCCACAACATGGCCGAGCGCGGCGATCGAAACTCCATGCAGGCCCGGATCGCCCGGGCCACCTTGCGGGCGCTGGGCGGCTGGCGCTTCGTGGGAGCAATCCCCGAGCCCCGACGCGCGGTGTGCCTGGCAACGCCTCACACCGACAACATGGACGGGCTCTTGCTCGTATTGCTCGCCAAGTCGGTGGGCATGAACATGTCGTGGATGGTCAAGGATACCTGGGGCAAGCCCCCGATGGGCATCGTGGTGCGCAGCGTTGGAGGCGTGCCCATCGACCGCAGTCAGGCTCACGGCATGGTGGGACAGATGGTCGACGAGTTCGCGCGCCGGGAAGACTTCTACCTGGTGATCCCGCCGGAGGGCACCCGCAGCCGCGCCGAGTACTGGAAGTCCGGCTTCTATCGCATCGCCCAGGGTGCCAAGGTCCCGGTCGTGCCAGGGTTCCTGTGCTACCGAAAGAAGCAAGGCGGGTTCGGCGCTCCCATCGAGCTCACGGGCGATGTGCGAGCGGACATGGATCGGCTGCGGGCGTTCTACGGCGAGTCCAATCCAACCGCGCGCCACCCCGAGAAGTTCGGACCGATCCGCTTGCGTGAAGAAGAGAGCGAAGGCGCATGAGCTTCGAGATCATCGCGGCCGAAGAGAGCCCCATCGGCATGATCTGCCTGCGTCGCCGCGAAGTGGCGTCGTCTCCCGGCGAGAGCGCCTTCGAGATCACCGTCGATCACCAGTTCTTGATGAGCAGCTTGGTCACGGCTTCGGAGCGCGCGCTGGCGGATCGCGCCCTCGAGTTGCACGGGGGCAGCGGGCTGGGCGTCCTGATCGGGGGCCTGGGCCTGGGCTACACGGCCCAATCGGCCCTCGCCTCGCCACGCGCTGCGCGGGTCGAGGTCGTGGAACTCCTGCCACAGGTCATCGGCTGGCTCGAGCGAGGGTTGATCCCCCTCGCCGCCGAGCTGCGCGGGGACCCGCGGCTGACCATCACCCAAGATGATGTCTATCGCCGACTCCTCGCTCCGCCCGAACTTCGCCACGACGTGATCTTGCTGGACGTGGACACGTCCCCCGATCGGCGGCTCGGCGAGGTGAGCGTGCCCTTCTACGGCGAGGCGGGGCTCGATGCCTGCGCCGCGCACCTCGCGCCCGGGGGAGTACTGGCTGTCTGGTCTTCCGACGAGAGCCAGGAATTCGAACAGGTGCTGCGGAACGTGTTCGAGCGCGTGAAGGTCGAACCCATCGACTTCATGAACGAGATGCTGAATGACGAGGAGACCAACTGGCTCTACTTCGCGACCTCTCCTCGTCGGCCGCCCTGAACCCGTCGGCCGGCTCCTTCAGCGCCGCCCTGGAACTCGGATCGTGCGCGGCGCCAGCGTGATCGTGGCCCGCACCTTCACAGGTGCCGGCACCGGCGGACACACGACGTGGGTCGTGTCGGCTCGCTCGCGCACCTCGTCCACGAACGACGCTGGAAACCCGGGCGCTTGGACCGTGACCTTGGTCGCCTTGCCGGACTCGTCGAGCAACAGCGTGATGGTCACGCTCCCGCGGAGACCGGGGCGTCGGACGAGCGCTTCTTGGTACGCCTGCGCGACGTAGTGCGGCAGGTAGGTCGCGAAGTTGAAGGCGTCGAACTCCTTCGGCGCGGACAGCGCCGTCAGCTTCGCGCGGATGGGCCGCCCCTCATCGCTCGGGCTCTTCTCCCGCGGCCCCATCGCTGCGCTGTTTTCGTTCGGGCCGAGATCGACCACGTAGGGCACGTAGTCCGCCGCCTCGGAGCAGGTGATTGGCTTGGCGTCGGCGGCGCCTGCGTCGGCGGACTCTGGTGTTGCGGCTTCGCTGCCAGCGTCCGGGTTCTGGTCGATGCTTGCGCTCGCGTCGCTCGGTGGCTCGAGTTCGACGGCGGCGGTCGGGCTCGCCGGCGGCGGGTCGGGCTCGCCGACCGGCGAAGGCTGAGACCCCGGCGGGGAGCCGGCACAGGCAATCGCGAGGAACGACGAGGCGAGCATGCGGAGAATGCGAGGCACGGCGTCCAGCATACTCGGTTCTCGAGCCCGGAATACTACGGCGCGACCAGCGTGACGGTCCCGCGCACCGAAATGTCAGCGCCGGTGAGCTTCAGCTCGTACTTGCCCGGCGCCAAGGTCTTGCCCGCGACGCCGAGAGGCGGCGGCTTCGCGCCCCCCGCGAGCACCGGCATGTCCGTTGGCTGATCGAACTTCGAACTCGCGCCCTTCTCGATGACGAACCAGCGACCGGGGACCAGCCCCTGACCGCAGCCGACGTTCGAGCGGTCTTCACGGTAGGTCTTGCCCCCGTTGGTGAACGTCACTTCGAAGCTGAACGCGCCGCAGCCGTTCGACGCCGGTGGGAGCCAGAACGCGTGGTCGTGATCGTCGATGTTGACCAGCTCGATGGGGATCGACTCGCCCACCACCACCGAGGCCGACATGCGCAGCTCGATCTTCGCGGTGGCCTTGATCGGCTCCTGCGGTGGCGATGGCGGAGGGGGCGGGTTCGTGGGAGCGGGAGCCGAGACCTCTGCGACGCTGACCGTCGGCGCTGCGGACGAGGTCGGGGCCGCGGGCGCGGGCGCGGGATCCGGCGGTGGCGCCGACATGGGGCGGGAGATCGGGGCGGGGCTCGCGCAGCCAGCCGAGAGAACGAGCGCGAGGCCCCAGGGCGCCGGGTTCATGGGCCAAGACTGCGCTTTCGGGGCGACCGGGTCAGCAAAAAGGTGTGGCGGGCGCCTGGACCTGCGGCAACAACTCACGCCCAAGCAGCGCGCGAGATCGTCACCTTTCTCGGAATTTCTAGCGGTCGCAACGAAGCGACACCACGCGACGCAGACTCGGGCTAGGCTGCGCGGCCCCCGCCGCCCCGCCGCCGACAATGAAGCTCGATCCCCTGAGCCTGCTGCGCGTCGGCGCTGGACTCGCTGCCACCGGCGCGCTGGTGGCGACGATGACTCCGATCTTGGTCACGCTCTTGCCTTGGCGCGTCGGCCGCATCCGCGTGACCAACGTCTTCGGCAACTGGATCGGCCGCAGCGTGATGTGGTGTGCGGGCAGCGAGATCACGGTCGAGGGCCTCGAGCACGTGAGCGCCGACCGACCCGCCATCTACGCCTGCAACCACACCTCCCTGCTCGACGCGTTCACCACGATTTGGCTGACGCCCTCGGGCACGGTGGGCGTGGCGAAAAAGGAAGTCTTCTACTACCCGTTCTACGGACAAGCGTGGTGGCTGGCAGGCCACCTGTTCGTCGATCGCAAGCGCACAGCGAAGGCCAAGGCGTCGCTTCGGCGCACGGGCGAGTTGATCCGCCATCACGGCCTGCACGTGTGCATCCTGCCGGAGGGCACCCGCTCGCGAGACGGGCGCCTGCTCGAGTTCAAGAAGGGCATCGTGCACCTCGCGATCCAGACCGGGCTGCCCATCGTGCCCATGGTCACCATCGGCCTGCAGGACGCCTGGCAGAAGTCGACGCTCCAGCTGCGCCCGTCGAAGGTGCGCATCGTCTTTCTGCCGCCGATCTCCACCGAGGGCTGGAGCGAGGCGGGCATGGACGATCACATCGCCACCATCCGCGACGCGATCATCGAGGCGCTGCCGGCCGAGCAGCGGCCGATCTGATCTGAGCGTGCGCGAGCGCGATGCTCATGCCGCGCCATGGCGCGGCGGCACCGGCGCGAATCGTGACACCATGGGCGGATAAGGCATGGGCGAACCTGCCCGACGCTCCATCGTGCGGACAGTCTTCGGCTGGGGATTGGCCGTGGTCGGCGTGATAGGCGCGCTCTCCGCCGGGATGCTGACGACCAGCAGCGCGCCGCCGATATCCTTCGCGCCGGATCGCCTCGAAACCGGCAGCCGACCGCCGCTGGGCGTGGTGCGCATGAAGCGCGAGCGCCTCATTTTCGAGCAGACCCACGGTCTGTTGCTCGAACGTGCAGAGGCCTTTGGCGAAGACTGGAGAAAGATCGAGGCCGCCTACGAGCACGCCGCGAATAACCATCCGAAGAGCGTCTTGCTCGACATCATCGGGATCTACCCGGGGGTGATCCACAAGGCTGGGGAGGACAAGGACGGGTACGACGCTCTGGTCCCTCGGCTCTGAATCGCTCCCGACAGCGATGGCGGCTGCTCGACGACGGGCTCGGCGAACACGACGCCCTACGGACTCGCGCTTCTGCTGGGACTCGGTTTCGTGGCCGCGCGTGTCCGTAAGCACTGCAAACGCCAGTAGGTAATCCGAGCGCCCCCGCGGTCACCTCGAGCCCTCCGTTGGAAGCGGCGGTAACGCGCCGCTCGGCGGTGCGGCGACCGGCGGAAGGGAGACCGGCGCTTCGGGGCCTTCGCGCGCGAAACGCCAAGCCAGGGACGCCCCTTGGGACGTGATAGCGATTGACAAGCTCGCGGCGCACGGGCGCAAATCAGGCGATGACTCGCTCGACTTGCTTCCTCCCGGCGCTGGTTGTCGCTCTGGTCGCCTGCGGTAACGAAAGCTCGAACGACGGCGCCGCTGGCTCGAGTGGCGCCGCTGGCTCGAGTGGCGCCGCTGGCTCGGGTGGCGCCGCTGGCTCGGGTGGCGCCGCCGGCTCGGGTGGTGCCTCGAGCGTGCCGCTCATCGCCCAGGCACTCGAGGGCAAGTGCCCCGGCGGGGACCCACCGGGCACCGGCGTCGCACCGGGAAACGAGCTCCGCAAAGTGACGCTGTCCGCATATCCGGATGCGCTCTGCAACGACGGCTCGCCGGCGATCATGTACGTGCGTGCCGCGAGCAATGCCGCTGCTGCCGACCGCTGGGTCATCCATCTGCAACCCGGCGGCGGCTGCGGCAGCTGGCAAGAGTGCAGAGATCGCTGGTGCAGCTTCGAGACCAGCTTCGACGCCGCGAAGATGAGCTCGACCTACGCCCCCGACGCGACAATCGCTTCCGGGCTCTTCGCTCGCAACGCCGCGAACGGCTTCGGCGCGGCGAATCAGGTGTACGTCTACTACTGCAGCTCGGACACCCACCGAGGGCGTAAGCGGGACGTCGTGCTCGACGACCCGGCCGGGGTCGGGCCCTCGTTCCGGCTCCACTTTCAGGGCTTCCGCGTGGTCGAGGCCGTGAACGACGCGCTGAAGAAGGGCGTCAGCTCCGACGACGGCCAGGAGAAGCTGCCGCCGCTCGCTTCGGCGAAACAGATCCTCTTCTCTGGCAGCTCGGCCGGATCGGTGGGCCAAACCGGCCTGCTCGACTGGTGGGCGGCGCAGTTTCCGAGCGCGAAGGTCGCGGGCCTGTTCGACTCGTTCACCGATCCGCTGCCGGAGGACGTGGCCGACCCGACCATCGCAGCCGCCTACGTCCAGGGTCAGAAGCAGACCTACGCGAATGTCCTCGTCGCGCTTCAAGACTCGTTCATGGATCAGAGCTGCGTGGCAGCGCACCCCGGGGCGGATGCTCACCTCTGCGGCCTGAGCAGTCACGTCCGGCTGAACCACATCACCACACCCTTCTTCGTGCGGCAGGATCTGACCGACCCGGCGCAGTTCAACTACTTCAGCCCGAGCGGCGCCACGCTCGGACAGTTCGCAGACGCTGTCCATGCCACCATGCTGCGCTTCCCGACGCTTCAGCAGTCCTCGGAGGAGACGGTCGCGACAGCCCCTGGGGTCCACGTCAGCAACTGCGGACAGCACATCGTCTTGCTGAGCAACCCCTGGTTCGGCGTCGCGGCGCAGAAGAACGCCACCGTCTCCGACCAGGGCGGGACTCCCCTCACGCTGCACGACGCGCTCCGAGACTGGGTCCTGGGCACGCCCGTCACGGCCATCGACACCCAGCCTTCCGCCAAGTCCACTTGCGTCGCGACCACCGGAGAGCAGTGACCGGGCCGGGACCTGGAGCACGTCGTCCGCGGAGCTCGAGGCCAGCGGGAATCACCCATGGGTCGCTTGCCCGCCCCTTCGGCTGGACGTACGCCCGCAGGCAGCGGCGGCTCCGTGAACTCGGGTGCGAAGTTTCGCGGACCGTCCCTCCGCCACTTGTCGCGCCATGAGCGCCCTGCCCGCTCGCCAACGCCTGGCCGTCACCCACGTGGGCACGGATCGACAGGGTCGGCGCTTCGCCAGCGACGGGAACCTCCTGGTGTTGGAGAGCTGGGTCGAGTCGACGCACTGCACGCCTCCGGCGTTGCTGACCACGGAGACGGTCGAGCGACTCTTCGAAACGGAGTCCAAACAGCGCGTCGCGCTCACCGATCTGGTGCGCAGCAAGATCCATCCGCAGGCTCATCGCACCCCGGACGACGTCGCGCTGGGCGACCCCTACGTGCGCATCTTGCTGGCTTTCGGCAGAGCGCTCGAGCTGTACACCAGCGGACGGACCGCACCCGTGTTGCTCCGAGACGGTGCCGAGTGGGTCGGCGTGCTGATGCCGCTCGACCTGCCGCCCGAGCTCGACGCTGCTCCGCAGGCGCCCCAGGCCGTGCGCGAACTTGGTCCCGCGTGTCCGAGCTGCGGGCAATCGCTGAGCGTGGGGGAAGGCTTCTGCACGGCGTGCGGACAAGGCATCCGCTGGAACGACGACGCGACGCTGCTCGCGGTCTACCCAGAGCTCTCGCCGGGCCAGGTGCTCACCAGCCAGAGCTTCGAGACGGCGCCCTTCCCGGGGCGCACGTCCCTCGAGGAATCGCTGGGCGGCCAGCGGCTGGCGTGGCCGGTACCGGGTGGAAAGCTGATCTCCTACACCCAACCGATCACGTCTTCTTACGTGGCCTACGACCGCGTGCACCGAGACGCCTGCGTGCGTGCCAGCTTCACGCTGCTCGATCCCGGCGCGCGGATCGGGCTAGCCGCACGACACGCCATGATCGGCAAGGTGCAAATCTACTACTTGTTCGAGTTCATGCCCCTGACCGGCCGCGCGTGGTGTTCCCGCGGCGTGTCGGGTCCCGGTCACGCCACCAGCACCCGAATCGGGGCCGAGGTCCGGGTGCCACCGGTCGCATTGAACCGCCCCGTCGAGCTCGAACTGCGCGTCGCTGGACCGACGCTGCATGCCTACATCGACGGCGAGCGCGTGCTTTCCGGTCATGACGCGGCGTTCGGCGCCGGCGCCTTCGGCATCCGCGTGGGCATGGAGCCCGACCTGCCGCCTCCGGTGCGGGTGATCTGTCACGGCTACGAAGTGCGGGAGGTGGCACCATGAAGCTGCGTGCTCTGTGCTGCCCACACTGTGGCGCGCCGGTGGCGGCGACGAACACTCTCTGCCGCTTCTGCCACGCCCCGCTACAAATCCGCGCGCAGCTCGAACTCGAGGCGAGCGCAGGCCCCACGCTGATGGACTTCACCACGGGCGCGACGCCACGCGAACTGGCACACGAGCGCCGTGTGCAGGCCCAGCCCCGAGTCGGGCTGGTGTTCAGCTTGCCCGCGGGCCACGCGGTGCGCGCTTCCAGCGCCGCACCCTTCTGCGACGGCAGCGTGCGCGTTCAAGGGGTGGTCTTCGATGCCGACGCCAGTTTGGACGCTGGACTACGGGTGATCGACGCCGGCCAAGCGCACCTGGGCTACGTGCTCGAAGCCCGGCCAGCCACCCGCGAGATCACGGTGTCGCGCTTCGCGCGCGTGAGCAACGCATTCGCTGGGCTGGAAGCGTTGTTGCCCTGGACGACCACCAACGCTTTGCGCACGGTCGGCGAGATCAACGTGATTGAACTCCTGGCGGCCGACAGCCTGATACAGGTACGCATCAACGGCGCCCTGGTCGCACGCCTCGACGACGCGCGCTTCGGCTTCGGCCGCCCCATCTACGGCGTGTCATCCCACGGTCAGGCCGTGCGCGCGACGATACGCAGCTTCGAGTACGGACCGATCTGACTTTGACGCCGCCTCAGCCAGAAGGGTTGGCCGCCAATCTGAGCGTGCAACCGCGCCCACGAGGCGTATGCTCGGGGCATGCGCAGGCTCATCGCTCTATCACTGTCGGCCTTGGCTCTCGTCACGTTCGCCGCGTGCTCGTCGGATGAAGAGGGTGACTCCCCGTCCAGCGGCGGCGCGAGCTCCGGGGGAGCCAGCACCGGCGGCAGCACTTCCAGTGGCGGCGGCGGCAGCGGCGGCACCGGCACCGGGGGCAGCGGCGGCACCGGGGGCAGCGGCGGCGCGGACGCTTCCACGGGTGGCGCGGCGGGCACGGATGCGAGCACGGACGCGCCTGCGGACGTCGGCCCGGACGCGGACCCCGCTTGCGCCACCATCCCCCAGACCGCCACGCTGAACTCGCACTTGAAGATCACCGCCGACAACGAGTGCGAAGTGTTCGTGAACGGAACCAGCGTGGGCACCACATCGAACTGGGGTGCCGCCGTCACCATCGACGTGTCGCTGAACGTGCATCCGAGCAAGAAGAACGTCATCGCTGTGCGCGGCACCAACACGTCGAGTCAGAACGGCAACGACCGCGGCGTCATCGGCGAGCTCACCATCGACGTGGTGGACGGCGGCACCGCCGCGTTGGTTCTGACCAATGCCTCGTGGAAGGCGTCGAAGACCCTCGTGACCGGATGGAGCAACGTGACCTTCGATGACTCGGCGTGGTTGGCCGCCACCGAAGTCGCGAACCACGGGGATCCGCCGTGGGGAAACATCCTCACGACGACCGGCGCGAAGTGGATCTGGTCCGGACCCGTCCCGGTCTCGACCAGCGACAAGCCGGACTTGGAGACCGCCTACGTGCGCCGAGTCTTCTACTTCGACGTCAAGGGTTCGGCAGTTTCGGATCAGCCCGGCTGCCCGTAATTTCGTTTCTTTCGCCGACCACGCCCACGAGGCGTATCCTTTCGCCATGCGCTGGCTCATCGCTCTGTCCTTGTCGGCCTTGGCTCTCGGCGTCGTCGCGGCCTGCTCTTCGGACGAAGACAGCGGCTCGTCGTCCACCGGCGGCACCAGCTCCGGAGGAGCCAACACGGGAGGAGGCCCGACCGGCGGCGCGAGCTCGGGCGGCGCCAACACCGGTGGCGCGAACTCCGGCGGCACCAGCTCCGGCGGCGCGAACACCGGGGGCAGCACTTCCGGAGGCGGCAGCGGCGGCGGCACCAGCAGCTACGACTGCAAGAACCCGGATCCGGCCTGGCTCCTGTGCGAGGACTTCGAGGGCATGAGCGCGGGCTTCGCTCCCTGGCTCGCTGCGTCGAAGTGGACCGAGAACATCGGCGGCCAGAACCCGGGGCGCATGACCTCGTCCACCGAGGCGCACGCGGGCGGCTACTCGCTGCACATGCCGGCCGCGGCCAGCGCGGGCTACCAGGGCGCGGATCTCATGTTCCGCACCTGCACCGGACAGAACAAATCTGGCTGCGCGCTCACCGGCTACGACCAGCTATTCTTCCGCGCCTACTTCAAGCTCGCGGCGGATCACCAGCGCGTGCATCACTTCCTCTCCATCGGCGGCAGCAAGGACTACTGGGACGCCTACGGAAACGCCGGCTGTCGCCCCAGCGGCGCGCGCCACATGGGCACCACCGTGGACTTCAAGCCGACCAGCCACGAGACCTTCTTCTACACCTACTTCCCGAGCATGAAGTGCGACCCCAGCGCGACCTGCTCGAACTACGCCAACCCCCAAGCGATCTGCGACGGTTGCGCGACCAAGGGCATGCCCTGCACCAACGGGCTCGAATGTTGCTGGGGCAACAACTTCGCCCCGACTCCAGCGATCGCGTTGCCCCTCGACAAATGGGTGTGCTTCGAGATGAGCATGAAGGCCAACACGCCCGGACAAGCCGACGGCGAAATGGCCTACTTCATCGACGGCAAGCTGGCGCACTCGAAGAACGACGTCTCGTGGCGCACCAGCGCCGATCTGAAGCTGAACATGGTGCGGCTTCAGCACTACAACGAGACTTCGGACGTGAAGAGTCACTCCAATCGGATCTGGTTCGACGACGTGGTGGTCAGCACCAAGCCCGTCGGCTGCATGCCGTGACGGAGGGGCCGTCCGCGCCCTCGAGCCTGCCCACCTCGGTTCCCGGCCGCGATTCGCCCCGCTGAAAAAATAACTACAGACCGGCTCACGGGCCCGGCCTAGCCTAGTCGCCTACGGGGCCCACTGAGTGACTGGCGATTGCATTTCAGTGATCGAAACGGCGCGGCGGCTCGACGGCGACACCGAAGCGTGGCTGCGTGAGATCGCGCAATCCGCCCGCCGGGCATCGCCGCTGTTCGAGAACGCATTCTGTTTTCTCTACGAGATTCGGGATGCCAGCGGGGTTCGCATCGTCGCGGGCGCCAGCGCGGGCGACCCGGGCGCCGTCGATCTGATCGCCCGGACCGACGCAGTCGCGCCACCTGAAGTGCGGATGGCGGCGTATCTCTCGAGACCGGTCGACACGTTCTCCGGTCTGTGCGCGCAGAAATTCGAGTCCGAACCCGCGACCCAGGTGCTGCGCGACGCGGGGTATGCCGACGTCATCGGCGTCGTGGGCGGAGATCCCACCGGGTTCGGATGTCTGCTCGGTGGACTGTTGTCGAAGAAGACCAAGCCCAGCCGGGAAACGCGTCACCACTGGAGCCGCGTCGCGGCGCACATCGCGACCGCCTACCGCACGCGGCGTGGGCTGACCCGCGATGTCCTGGACACAGCCGAGGTCGTGGTCTCGCCGGATGGCCACGTCGAACACGCGGTATCCGGCGCGACGAGTGAGCGCGGTCTCGACTCGCTCCGACGAGCTGCGCTGGCAGCCGACCGAGCGCGCGGGCGCCTCCGCAACCAGGACCTGACCGAGGCCATCGAGATCTGGGAGGCCATGGTCGCAGGTCGATGGTGTCTGACCGAGACCTTCGACACGGACGGGCGCCGTTTCTTCGTGGCCCGCGACGTCGAGCCGATGCGTGACACGCCGGTCGGCCTGTCACCGCGCGAACGCCAAGTCGCCGCTCTCGCGGCCCTGGGCCACCCACAGAAACTCATCGCCTACGAGCTCGGGCTCTCGGCTTCGACCGTGAGCGCACTCTTGCTCGGCGCGCTTGCCAAATTGAACATGCAGAGCCGCGCCGAGCTGATCGGGTTCTTCCTCGGCCCGGTCGCCCGTGCCGACGGGCAAGTGACGTGAGCCGAAGGCGACCCCAACGTGGTCCGGCAAGCCTACCGGCGGCTTCCGACCTTCGGGGCGCGCGTTTCCAGGCCGGCGCCGAAGGCTACGTCGTCGTCAGCTTGCCGCTCTCGCCGTTTCTCGAGCCACTGTCGCCTGCTGAACGCGAGACCGCGGCTGGGTTGCTGCGCGGCCTCGGCAACGCCGAGATCGCCGCGGCGCGCCAGGTGTCCGTGCGGACCGTGGCCAATCAGGTGGCGAGCATTTTGCGCAAGCTCCAGGTCGGCACCCGGGTCGAGGCCATCGCTCGCCTGAAGCTGTCAGAGCCGATCACGCAAGATCGCCCACCGCAGCGCTGACCGCCCGCACCAACGAACCGTCGCGGATCAGCTCCGCCACCGCCTCGATGTCGCGGTAGAGCGGGCGGTCGTCGTCGAGCGGTGGCACCAGCGCGCGCACGGCACGGTGCGCCGCCTCGACGCCGGTGCCGCCCGTGAGTGGCAAGCGTTGCTCGAGGCCCTGGGCCGCGGTCATGATCTCGATGGCCAGGCAGCGCCGCACGTTCTCGACGATCTGCTCGAGCTTGCGGGCGCCGATGCTGCCCATGCTCACGTGATCTTCTTTGCCCGCGCTCGACGGGATGGAGTCGACGCTGGCCGGGTGGCAGAGCACCTTGTTTTCGCTGACCAGTGACGCGCTGGCCACCTGCGCGATCATGAAGCCGCTCTCGAGCCCGCTGTTCTTGGCCAAGAAGGGCGTGAGCCCGCTCGACAGCGCCGGGTTCACCAGCTGCTCCACCCGACGCTCGCTGATGTTGCCGAGCTCCGCCAGCGCGATGGCGGCCAGGTCGAGGGCGTAGGCCACGGGCTGACCGTGGAAGTTGCCGCCGCTCACCACGTCGGCGCTGCCGTCGTCCTCGACGAAGACGCTGGGGTTGTCGGTGGCGCTGTTGATCTCCCGCTCGATCACGCCCGTCGCCCAACCGAGGGCATCCCGCGAGGCGCCGTGCACTTGGGGCATGCAGCGCAGTGAATACGGGTCCTGCACCTTGGCGCAGTCGTGGTGGCTCTCCATGATGGTGCTCGCGTCGAGCAGCTTGCGCAAGTTGGCCGCGACGGTGGCCTGACCCGGATGCGGCCGGAGCTTCATCAGGCGATCTTGGAAGGGGCGCACCGAGCCCTTCAGCGCGTCGAGGCTCATCGAGCCGGCGATGTCGGCCACGCTGGCGAGGTTGGCCGCGTCGCAGAGCGCGAGCGCTCCGTACGAGGTCATGTACTGCGTGCCGTTGATCAGCGCGAGGCCCTCCTTGGCCTCGAGCACCAGGGGCGTGAGGCCCGCCCGCGCCAGCGCCTCGCCGCCGCTCATCATGACGCCAGCGTGCCGCGCCTCGCCCTCGCCGATCATCGCCAGCGCGAGGTGGGCCAGCGGGGCGAGATCGCCCGACGCTCCCACCGAGCCCTGGCAGGGCACGCGTGGCACGACGTTGTGATCGAGCATCGCGCACAGGAGATCGATCACCTCTTCGCGCACGCCCGAGTGACCGAGCGCCAGGGTCTGCGCGCGCAGCAGCATCATGCCGCGCACCGCGGCCTCAGGCATATCGGGGCCGACCCCGGTGGAGTGGCTGCGCACCAGGTTCTGTTGAAGCCGCCGCACCTCGGTCGCGCTGATGCGGGTCTCCGCCAGCGCGCCGAATCCGGTGTTCACGCCGTAAACACGCGGCGCCGAGTCGCCGGCGTTGGCCACCTGCTCGATGGCGCGGCGCGCCTTCCGGACGGCCTCGCGCGGCGCGGGTCCGAGCACGACCTTGCGCCGGCGGCGCGCCACATCTTCGAGGTCCTCGGGACGGAGCCAGGTCCCCAGCAGCGCGGGCGACGGGTCGGTGTTCACGCGGCCTGTATAGTAGCGCTGAAACCCCTTGTCCCGCGCCGTGGCTGGCCCCTATCCTCGCCGGCCAGTGGGCCGCCGGAACCGATTGAGAGTCTCGAGGTTGCTCGGATGCGGCATAGCCGCATCCGTGCTGTCGTTCACCTGCCACGCCGCCGCACAGACGGAATCGGAGCCCCCGCCTGTCGCGTCGACGGTGGCAGCGCCCAGCGCGCCGGTTCCGCCGCCGCCGCCGCCCTCCGACGAGACCGCGGGCACGGAGTTCAAGCCGCGCTTCGTGCTCGAGACGGGACGCACGCCGGCGAAGCCGCCGGATGCCGAGAAATTGCGCATCCAGATCCACGGCGAGTACCAGGTGCGCGGCACGCTGCTCTCGGATCTGCCGCTCCGGCCCTTCGGCACGGACGGCAGCACCGACTCGCTCGGTCAGACCGCGCGCGTCACCCATTGGCTCAGGTTCACGCCGCGCCTGTCGTACCGCGATACGCTCAGCGTCATCGGGCAGCTGGACGTCCCGCGAGGATTCTTCATCGGCCAGGAGACGCGACACGTCGACAGCGCCGAGTACGCCTACGACGAGCGCCAGCCGCTCGGCATCGAGCCGCGCTGGCTCTACCTCGAGTACCTCTCGCCCATCGGTCTGTTCCGCGTCGGGCAGCAGCCCTCGCACTGGGGCATGGGCATCCTCGCCAACGACGGCGATCACCCCACCCTCTTCGGTGACTACCAGGGCGGATCCATCGCCGAGCGCGTCATCTTCGCGACCAAGCCCGCGGGCAAGGACTCGCCCTTCAACGTCGCCGTCGGCGGCGACCTCGTCTTCAAGGACGCGACGGCCGATCTGGTGGACGGTGACCGGGCCTTCCAGGGCGTTTTGGCGGCGTTTTACGCCGACAAACACGACAACATGATCGGGTTCTACGGCGTCTACCGCGACCAACGGCGCACCCGCGAGTCGCTGCCCGGGCGCGAGTTCGACGAGTCCCTGAAGGTGTGGGTGTTCGACTCGTCGGGCAAGTTCAACGCAAAAATCCCGGGCCTCTCCGGCCACGTCTTCGGCGAGTACGAGGTCGCCTACCTGCTGGGCGACACCAGCTCCTTCCGCACCGTCAACCAGACGCGCAACAACGAGCGCGAAGACGTGCGAGCCCTCGGCGCCTCGGCTTCACTTGGCGCCGTCACGACCTCGGGCGAAGGCGACGACCGCTGGGGCAACTTCGTCGCGCAGCTCGAGTGGGGCTGGGCCCAGGGCGACGCCAACCCGAACGACGGCGTGTCCCGCCGCTTTCGCTTCGATCCGAACCACAACGTGGGTCTGATCCTGTTCGACGAGGTCCTAGCCTGGAAGACGGCGCGCGCGTCGAACATCGCCAGCGATCCAGCGGCTCACCACCGCCCCGCTCCGGGCTCCCAGCTCCTGCCCTCGAACGGCGCGCGTGTTCGGCGCGACCTACCTGAACCCGACGGTGGTCTGGCGCCCGACCCGACCCCTCGATCTCAAGCTGGGCGCGGTCATCGCCCAGACCACCGCTGACGTGGTCGATCCCGTGCGGCGTCGCCCACGGGCACGTTCGCAAACTACGACGGCGGCAATGCAAGAGCCACGACCTCGGCGTCGAGATCAGCATCGGGACCGAGTACCGACTACGCGCTGGACTCCGACATGACGCTGGCAGCTCGGCGCCCAGGGAGGCGTGTTCTTCCCCGGAAACGCCTTCGCCGACGCCGCCGGCAACAAGATGGACAAACAGTACCTGGGCGTCGCCCTGGCCAAGCTTGGGCTTGCAGTACTGAGGGAATCGCAGATGATGCAACAAACCTCATCCGCACTTCGCTCGCAGGCTAGCGCACGATGCGCCTCGCACGTGGCAGCAGCGACTGAGTCCCTGAGGCATCGGCGACACGCCGGGGCGAGAGCGCCACCGTCAATGGGACCTCTATCACAAGCCTCTGCCCGACATCCCCTTCCCCAACGACAGCGGAAATGTGGCCCATTCGACCAGCGCACCGGCCATGCGCGTCAATGCGAGTATCGTCGCTCCACCAGCATCGAGGAGACGCACGCAGGAAGTTCGACGAGCTCGAGGGCTTCGGCCCTACGCGTCCATCCCGTGGGCTTCCAGCAAGCGCAAGGCCACTGCCGCTGACCAGCCCGCCATCGATCTCTCGAATCTGTCAGCGCGCCATCAGGGTGACGACTACGAGCTCGCCGACGACGCCGTCTACATCGTGAACCTGGAGACCGGCGTGCCGGCCCTGGTGGATTCTGGGCGAAGGCGCGTTTCAGTACGTGGTCAAGGAGAAGCACAAGTCTCTGGCGCAACTCGACACGCGCATCAGGCTCGAGCAGAACCTGATGTGGGACACGGCGGACGAGACCATCGATCCGGCGACGGGCAAGCGCCGCCCCACCGCGTTGGTCAACGGCGTCCCGAGCTACAAACCCAAGTGGGACACCGACTTCGACGGCGTGCTCGACCTGCCCAACTTCAAGAACATCGACGCCTGCCCGACCCAGGTCGACGTGGAGCTCGCACCAGCAATTGGTGATCGGCCATG